>JAKQIY010000004.1 GCA_029561455.1 bacterium | reverse complement strand
AAAGATATTGACCTGCTGGTGATTATGGGCGGCCCGATGAGCGTAAGCGACGAAGGTAAATATCCTTGGCTTGTTCATGAAAAAAAATTTATTTATGAGGCAATCAAATCCGATAAAGCTGTTTTGGGTATTTGCCTCGGTGCCCAATTGATTGCCAATGTAATGGGGGCAAGAGTTTACCAGAATCCCCTGAAGGAAATCGGGTGGTTTCCCGTTTACGGAATTCCGTCAATCGATAAATCTGTTTTTTATTTTCCTGAATCGCTGAAAGTGTTTCACTGGCATGGCGAAACGTTTGACTTGCCAGCCGGCGCAACACGCCTGGCAAAAAGCAAGGGATGTATAAACCAAGCATTTCAACTGGGTAATTCCGTCATGGGGTTACAGTTTCATCTGGAGACAACACCGCAATTGGCACGAGCAATTATCCACAATTGCCGCAACGAATTGCGTCCATCCGCATATGTTCAAACGGAGAAAAAAATACTGTCCATCGGGCCGGAAAGATACAAATCAATAAACCGACTAATGGATAGCATTCTTTCATTTCTTTCACAAAAAAGCTGACAATCATGCTAAAAAACAGCTTCAGGCTTAATTAAGTTATTATAATTGTTTCTTAAAATTGTAGAAATGATATGTGTAAACGAGAAATAATGAAGAAATAGGAATATTTGTTTATATAAAATTTTCTACAAAAATGTAGTTATCTTGGTTTAACCTTTGCAATAAAAATATCCAGTAATAAAAAATTAATTGCTATTAGAACAAATTTGTAACAAAATACCATTATAAAAATATCGTGCCTTTGGCACTAAGATGTCAAAAAATCCGTTGGAGGAAAAAATAGTGTGAACATACATACTTATGAAGAGCTTGCCGCCCTGCATGCTATTTCCCTGATTTTAGCCAAGCCCGCTGAATTGCGGGATCAACTGGAGCAGGTGCTTAAAGAGATGAGCTTACGTTTCGGTATGCAGCGCGGAATGATATCATTGGTGGATAGTGCAAAAAATGAAGTGTGTTTGGATATTGCCCATGATGTGAATATTGACGGTCTCGAAGTGACTTATGAACCAGGGGAAGGAATTACGGGTAAAGTGGCCGAGACCGGCCGTCCCATGGCTGTAGCCAATCTCGGGCAGGAAGCGCATTTTCTGGACCGCACCGGCGCGCGCCGTAATTTAAACCGCTCGGAATTGTCTTTTTTGTGTGTTCCGATCATATACGATGCGAACGTTGTTGGCGTCCTGTCTGCCGATAAAGTTGCCCTGCAGGTACAAAATCTGGATAAAGAATTGGCATTGCTTTCTTCGGTTGCCGAGTTAATGGCCAAAGCTGTGCATATCCGTGCGCTGGAGGAAGAAAATAGACGCCTTCGTAAAATTGTTGGTCAGAACCGCGCCCCGGCGATGGATATTATCGGTCATTCCAAAGTTATGCAGGAAATATTCGGCTTGGTGGCGCAGGTGGCCGATTCGAATACAACGGTTCTAATTACCGGTGAAACAGGAACGGGCAAGGAGTTGATTGCCCGGGCAATACATAATAACTCTTCACGCCGGGAATCTCCCCTGATTCAGGTAAATTGCGCGGCTATTCCGGATACACTGATCGAAAGCGAATTATTTGGCCACGAAAAAGGGGCATTTACCGGCGCGTTACAGCAACAGCGTGGCCGTTTTGAAGAAGCCAACGGGGGTACTATTTTTCTGGATGAAGTAGGCGAGCTTTCCGCCGCCGCGCAGGTAAAGCTGTTGCGTATTTTGCAGGAGAAGCATTTTCAACCGCTGGGTTCATCGCGTGTGGTCAGTGTTAATGTGCGGGTTATCGCGGCCACCAACCGTAATCTGGAGCAGGATATTCTTGCTGGTCGTTTTCGCGCCGATTTATTTTACAGATTAAATGTTTTCCCCATTTATCTGCCCCCTCTGCGCGATAGAGGCAGTGACGTGATTTTGTTGGCCGATTATTTTGTCATGAAATACAGCAAGGAAATGAGAAAGGAAGTGAAAAGAATCTCCACGGCCGCCGTTGAATCTTTCCTTTCTTACAAATGGCCGGGCAATGTGCGGGAATTGGAGAACTGTATTGAACGCGCTGTCTTATTGACTAAAACGGATACAATAGATTGCGCACATTTACCGTCTTCATTACAGTTGCGGGGGAGCGGGTTGAATAAAAAAGAGCGCAGCAAGCTGTCTTCTGTTATTGAGGCCCAAGAAAGAGCCTTAATAATCGAAGCCCTGGAAGAAACGGGAGGGAATCAGACCAAAGCGGCTAAACTGCTGGGAACGACCAA
>JAKQIY010000065.1:87500-381607 GCA_029561455.1 bacterium | reverse complement strand
TTAATATTTCTTCAGAAATTTTTGTAGACATAGTATCCTCCAAATTAAATGTAATGCTGGAAGATACAAAATAATATATGTAATGTCAAGTGAATTATGCAACATACATTATTTTTTTCTTAAAATGTCCAATGTCGAGGGACTGGGGAATATCCCCAGTCCGAGCAGAAGTAAGCTATCAACCCTCAGCGAGTAGAACGTGCCTGCCGCCTGGCAGGATAAGTTACTTTGCCATTGTGCAGCTTGGAACAAGGGGCTTTTGCCCCTTGAATTACAACTTAAAAGTGGACAGTCTGGACAATTTGGACGGGAGTGTGTAGGTTGGGCCTGTGGCCCGGCAACCCGAAGGGTAACGAGCAGCCTTGCTTGTCATTCCGAGGAGCGAAGCGACGAGGAATTTTTATTATGATAACCCTGAAAAACTAGATTTCCCGCTCCGCTCGAAATGACAATGATATATAAAGGTGTTAAGCAACAAACTCAATCTGCAAACTTTTTTTCAGTAGCTATCTTTATTCAATTGCTGTTTGATCTTTTCCAAATATCAATATATCAACAATTATGGCGCTTGCAGTTCCTGATAAATAAGCGCCAATATCCAGGTAATCAAAGGTGCGGCCAAGGATTGGCAGTCCGAAATACTGCCCTGTCTCAGCTAAAACACAGCTGATAAATACAAAAAGAAAATACGCTATTCTTGTTCTTGGTAT
Source organism: bacterium (assembly GCA_029561455.1). Lineage (GTDB taxonomy): Bacteria > Zhuqueibacterota > Zhuqueibacteria > Residuimicrobiales > Krinioviventaceae > Fontivivens. The sequence goes on along the minus strand of JAKQIY010000065.1, from coordinate 380,897 downwards.
TTTTAGTTTTTTGGCTATTGAAACAATAAAATAGAAGCAAAATGGAATAATAATGTCTGAAAAATAGGACCTGTATAAAATCGCATATTTATCATTCAGAAAGCGCGCCAGGCCAACCAGATGAATAATTACGGTGATAGAGATTAATATTATTGTGAATATTTGACGCCTGGTGAGATTTTTCATTTAACGTGCATCCTCTGTGCGTATAATGTAATTCTTTATAATCGAATATGGAGAATGTAAGTTTATTCTGCGGATAGATGCAAGAAATATTTTGAAAAAGCTGTCAGTTGTTAAAAGTCAAACGTGAGACGTCAGACGTGAGACCATAAGCCATTCCGAATTGCTTGTAAATCGGGCCTGCGGCCCGGCAGGACAAGATGTCCTGCATTATTGTGCGGACTGGGGAACAACTCCGCCTGTGTCGGATCTTCGACCCAGTCCGAACAGTGGATGCTTGCTAGCCAGCGCTTTTAAAAGTGTACTGCGAGTCCCAAACGAATTGAATCAAGTTTGATTTGCCATCCGTCTGAACTAGACGTTGAGGTATACCGATCAAAAGAAGACTCATTGGTAGACTTGCTCCAATAATCACTATCATTCCAATTGCGAAGCACTGATATTTGATATTCTGCCAGCAAACTAACCCTTGAAGTAATAAAAGCCTCACATCCCATAGTACCTCTTAATCCAATTCCCAGGGTTGATGAATTATTTTCATTTTCATCATAGCTAAGTGTTGAGTTTGTTCTGTTACTGTTTGTATTATTATTATATGTCGATTTACCATAAGCGCCAACAATACCCAAACCAAGAAACGGACGAACATCTTTTTTTGAGGTTAACAGATAAATATATGATGCGACAAAATTAACTGAATATTCTGTGTTGGATTGAGAACTGTTCGTATTATGGTAATACGATGAATTCGTGTCTGAATTTGTATGTTTAGTATCTCCATCTTTCGTATCCGAGCTAAATGCCAGGTCGATTGTAAAACGCAATTGAGACTGTTTAACAAGCGGCATACAATAAGACGCTGCAACACCATCAAAAATGTGGAATTGCATTGCTTGAGTGTTTTCTGATTTGTCGCTAATTACTGTGGATGACATTTCCTGAGCATTGACTACACTGGTAATAAACAGGCAAGTGATTAATAAAACAATACCGGCAGAAAGATTAAAATTTTTCTTCATTGGATCCTCCTTTAAAGATGTTCAAGTTTTGGCTAATAATTATTATCTTCCATTTACAAATAATCTTTTTTCTTCATATAGTAAACTTTCTTAAAAGAAAAAGATGATTTTTGTATTTTCAAGCACGCATCCTCAGTGTATGCTGTAATACTAAAAAAACTCGCATCCCAGTATTTGCTAATAATTTTAATTTTGATTGTTTTATGTCAATTCACTTAAAAATTGCCAATACTATTCAAATCAACCCAAATATTTAATAGCAAGTAATATAATATACAAGAAAATCCCACCGCACCCGTGTTATTTAATCCATATTTAATGGCGCTTAAAATAAAGAAAATTTGCTTATATAAGCTAGAAAAGTTTTTTATAAAGTTGTCGGTTGTCAGCTATCAGCTTTCAACATGTAGAGCGGGCTTGCGACCCGGCAGGACAAGATGTCCTGCTCCATTTTACGCCCCGGACATGGATGTTCAGGGCGATCATTACCCTAAAGCAAGATTTATCGCTCCGCTCGAATTGTCATGTTTTTAAGTAAAGATATTGTGCCAAAGACCTAACCTACCAACGTGTAGAATTACAAATTGTCAATAATGAAAATTTATGATGATATTAAAATTAATAATCTTTTATTGTCTTACATTTGACGTTACACATCTCACAACTGTTTACAGATAGCTGAATGATTATTCAAAAAACCTATCCTCACAAAAATCCACTTTCAACTATCTTTCATCTTGATTCTTAACGCAGGAATTTCTATGTTTGTCATGTAACTTGTAAATAAAAAACCGGTTGACAGCAGATAAAAGTTATTGTATGGACAAATTGAACCAGGCCATCATGTTTGCGGCGCGGGCGCATGACGGACAGAAACGCAAGGGCACGGATATTCCCTATATCACCCATCCCTTTGCGGTGGCTATGCTGCTGCTGCGCGAGGGCTGCGGCGAGGATACGGTCATCGCCGGGTTGCTGCATGATGTGGTGGAGGATACGCCGGTAACAATAGAGCAACTGGAAGCGGAATTCGGCGCGCAGGTCGCGGCAATCGTTTGGCAATGCACTGATGACGAAACGATTAGCTCCTGGCAAACGCGCAAACAGGCGCTGCTCGAAAGACTGAAAACTGCGCCTTTGCCGGTCAAGTACGTGGCCTGTGCGGACAAGCTGCACAATATCAGTTCCATTGTAGCGGATTATGCCGAACTGGGCGAGTCTTTATGGGCGCGGCTGGGCCGGGGCTATGCAGAGCATAAATGGTATTACCGGGCGCTGGTGGATAGTATATTATATGGCCTGGAACCGGATATGAATAATTCACTATTTACCCGGTTTCGGAACAAGGTTGCCGAATTTGTTGCGCTTGTAGAATTGAAGAACGGAAAGAATCATGAATGAAAGAATAGAACCGAGTCCCTGGTCAACGATCTGGCTGAGGCCCAAAGAGACCATCCGCCGGATTGTGGACACAAATCCCCGTTACCAGGTGATCTTTTTAGCAATACTGGGCGGCATCGGCCAAACCCTGGCCAATGCGCGCGGCATGGGCGATATGTTTTCTTTTGGCGCATTAATTTTCCTTTGCCTGCTGGCCGGACCGATGGGCGGCTTGTTGTCGTTATACATCAGCGGGTTTGTCATGCACTGGACCTCGGCGCGGTTAGGCGGTACGGCAACCAGGGAGCAGGTGCGCGCGGTCATTGCCTGGTCCTGGGCGCCGATCGTTTATACGCTGCCCCTGTGGGGCGTTAAATATATCCTGTTCCGGGAAGAGTTGTTCACCACCGGCAAAACCTTTATCGAGTCCCAGCCGGCGTTGTCGTTTTTATTTGAATTATTTACAGCAGTTGATTTTGTTATAACGATATGGTACCTGATGATCCTGTTCATCGGCCTGGCCGAAGTGAACCGGATTTCGGTAGGGCGAGGCATCGCTGCGGCGGTGTTGGCGTTTGTGCTGGTAGGTATTCCGGCGTTGCTGCTGGTTTATTTTTTGGCGCCGCAGGGGATGCTGGGGCAATAACGGGTTGCGGTATTTTACAGGACAATATGTCCTGTTTTAATGAACGCCCTGGGATGGATTCCCAGGGCAAGCAGCAAATGTGAAACGTGAGACGTGAAAGCAATTATTAGAACAAGGGGCTTTTGCCCCTTGCCGGATTATAAACGCTGGAAGCAAGATTTCTCGTCGCTTCGCTCCTCGAAATGACAAGCCGGCGGGCAGCAGAGCATTCTCAGGGCGAGCAGGATACTACAGGTTATCCTGGCGGTGGGTCAAGACCCACCCTACAATTTATATGAACCTGTGTTTTGTACAATTGAAATTTACAGGACAATATGTCCTGTTTTAATTGCGCCCTGGGATGGATTCCCAGGGCGAGCAGCAAATGTGAAACGTGAGACGTGAAAGCAATTAATAGAACAAGGGGCTTTTGCCCCTTGCCGGATTATAAACGCTGGAAGCAAGATTTCTCGTCGCTTCGCTCCTCGAAATGACAAGCCGGCGGGCAGCAGAGCATTCCTAGAGCAGCAGGCTTGATTAAAGCCCTACCCGACTATCGTTACTGATCTTTAATAAACCGGTCCCCGAGTAAAAGCAGCGTTCCCGCTTGCGGGAGCGGTGCTTTGTATCGAGGGGACAGCTCTAAAAATACCGTGAGGCTTTTTACTTTGGCGCACGTCTCGATACGGGCCGGAATTGCATATTAAAGATTTCGCTGTTGTATAGCCGGATTCGTTCTTTTGCAGAAAATATTTACGGCCCTACTCGACGACCGTTGCTCTTCTTTAATAAACCGGTCCCCGAATAGTAATTACGCTTTTATTCGCGGACAAGAAAGCCGAATTTACAAGCATTTCAGTACGGGTGAAGCATCTTTGCCGGGATATGGATACGTTTGCAGAAAATTACGGAACAGATGCTTCACCCCTACAAATTTGTGGCGCACGTCTCGATATGGGCCGGAATTGCATATTAAAGATTTCGCTGTTGTATGGCCGGATTCGTTCTTTTGCAGATAATATATACGACCCTACTCGACGACCGGGCCTCTCAGTAAGGGTGAAGCATCTTTGCAAAGAGATGAATACGTTTGCAGAAAATTACGGAACAGATGCTTCACCCCTACAAATCGATGACGCATGTCACGATATGAGGCGTTCCGTAAGGCGACCCAAACCGAGGACCGGACCTTTCATCTGCGGGAATCTGCGTAATCTGTGGATAAAAAACATAATGAAGAAATTGTAAAGGATCAGTAATAATGCAAAAACGGAAACTGGGCAGTAACGGGCCGGAATTGACCGCAATCGGACTGGGTTCGTGGGCAATTGGCGGACCCTGGGCCTGGGGCTGGGGACAGTCCGACGACGAGGAATCCATTCGCACAATCCAAAAGGCCATCGACCTGGGCATTAACTGGATCGACACCGCCGCCGTGTATGGCCTGGGTCATTCCGAAGAGATTGTCGGCCAGGCGATCAAAGGCATACGCGATAAGGTATATATAGCAACCAAGTGCGGCCTGGCCTGGAACAGCAAAAAGCAGTTCCGCAACGACCTGTCCGTGCAAAATATCCGCAATGAAGTGGAAGCCAGCCTGAAGCGCTTGCAGGTTGAGACTATCGATCTGTACCAGTTTCACTGGCCGGATAAAAAAGTCCCGGTCGAGAAATCCTGGGAAGTGATGGTCAAACTGAAAAAAGAAGGTAAAATCCGCTGGCTGGGCGTTTCCAACTTTTCCGTTGAACTGTTGGAGCGCTGCGAAAAAATTCACCATATCGATTCTTTACAGCCGCAGTACAACCTGTTCCGGCGCGACATTGAAAAAGAGGCGCTGCCCTGGTGCCTGGCAAACGGAGTCGGGGTTGTGGCTTACAGTCCCATGTTTTCGGGAATGTTGACCGGCAGTTTCGATGTTACCAAACTGGCCGGCGACGATTGGCGCAAAAAGAATGTCGAATACCGCGAGCCCAAATTGAGCGAAAACATGCAGCGCGTAGAAAAATTACGGCCGATTGCTGAAAAGTATGGCAAGACTATCGGTCAATTGGCGGTGGCCTGGGTGTTAAAACATCCGGCGGTAACCTCGGCAATTGTTGGTGCGCGGCGGGTGACCCAGGTAGAAGAGAATCTCGGTTCGGCCGGGTTCAGCATCGCCCCGGAAGATATTCAAACAATAGAGGAATTATTTCCGGTTTTCTGAATTGTGGAATAATCGTGTGGGTGAAAAATGATTGAAGCGCAGTTTTATGAAAAAATGGCAAATAACCAGGTGCGGTGCTTGTTATGTCCGCACAATTGTAAAATAACCGAGGGCAAACGCGGTATCTGCGGGGTGCGCGAAAACCGCCAGGGTATTTTATACTCACTGGTCTTTGAACAGGCGATTGCCTCGCATGTCGATCCGATAGAAAAAAAGCCGCTTTTCCATGTTTACCCCGGTTCGCAGTCGTTTTCCATTGCTACGGTGGGCTGTAATTTCAAATGCCGTTTTTGCCAGAATTGCGATATATCGCAGGCGCCGCACAACAAAGGCGGCCAGATAGCGGGGCAGTCCCTGCCGGCCGAAACGGTAGTTAACATGGCCGACCGCTATAGCTGCAAAACCATTGCCTGCACCTATACCGAACCGACCATTTATTACGAATATGCCCTTGATATCGCGCAACATGCGGTTAAAAAAGGTATTGGCGTTATTTTCGTCTCTAACGGCTATATCAATGCTGAACCGTTACGAAAAATGGCTCCCTATTTGCTGGCTGCCAATATCGATCTAAAGGGGTGGGATCAGGAATTTTACCGTCGGGTAGTGGGCGGCGATTTGAAAAAAGTGCTGGACACATTACTATTGTATAAAAAGCTGAATATCTGGCTGGAAGTGACCACCCTGGTGGTGCCCACCTATGTCGATAATGAAGACACCTTGTGGGAGATTGCCAAATTCATCCGTAAAGAGTTGGGCGCGGAAACGCCGTGGCACATCAGCCGCTTTCATCCCCAATACTTGTGCCGGGACCTGCCGGTAACGCCGATCGAGATATTGCGGCGCGCACGGGAAATCGGATTTGACGCCGGGCTGCGTTATGTGTATAGCGGCAATGTGCAGGGCGACGCCGGCGAGAATACGTATTGTTACCTGTGCCATGCCTTGTTGATCGAGCGCTATGGCTTTTCCATTCTGCAAAATAATATTAAAAATGACAAATGTCCTGTTTGCGGCGCGGCTATCGATGGCATCGGTTTGAGTTGATGGTAATTTATTTGACCCGGCGCAGGGAAAAGACTTGATAATCCAGTAGGCTTTTCCTAAATTATCCGGCAGAAAAGCTGTGTTTATTTGCTGGGTGGGAGCAAAAAATAATATACATGAACCAAATTATTATTGATTACGTATAATTGCTGGATATTTAATAGACCGGTTCATCCGGTCGGTTCTTTGTGACGGATAATTTGAAAGAATCACGCTTGAAAAAGCTCATTCTGGCTTCCATGCTGACGGCGCTGGCGGTCGGGATCGGCTATTTGTTCTTGTCCATACCCAATGTGGAAATGATCACGGCGGCGGTGTTTATTGCCGGTTACATTATGGGCCCGGCGTTTGGGCTGCTCATCGGCGTGCTGACCGAGTTTCTGTTTTCATTGTTTAATCCTTATGGCGCGCCGGCGCTGCCGTTATTGCTGGCGCAGATCATTGCCTTTGGTTTCACAGGATTGGTTGGCGGCTGGTTTCAAAAACTATGGGCGCGAAAGAAGAATGGGATACGCATCTCCCTCTACGCGGCCGGCTGCGGATTGCTGGTTACCCTGGTTTATGATGTGTTGACTACGCTAAGCCTGGTCTTTGTTCTGGCGGATCTCGATTACCGCGGCATGGCGGCCCTGTTTACCGGTGGCATGATTTTTTACCTGACCCATGCTGCTGTGAATACGTTGATCTTTGCCGTGATTGTGCCGATAATCATGTATCGTTTACAGCCGCATATACCGGAATACTTATATAAATGAAAATAGCGCGTATGCACAGAGTTGGTTTTTACATCCTCATAATATTGAGTTGTTCTCTGTCCGGGGCTGTTGCCCAAACAGCGGCTCATCCGGCAATGCTGCAGGATTCGACCACTGTCGATCAGGCTGCCGACAGTGTGATAACTATGCAATCGCCATTGTCCGGCGAACCCCCTGCGGATAGTAATAGAGTCGTCTACCCGGTTCCCCCTGATTCATTGGCAACAACGGACAGCCTGGCGACGGCGCCGGTCATGCCGTCCGCGCCTGCGGAGAATCTCATTGTGGATGAACCGGCCAGGTCACTGGTTTACTCCGTCATCGCCGATACTAGTTTATACAAAGGCACGGATTATGGCTGTTTTGGCGATGTGTTCGACTGGCTGCCCGGCGCTTATTATTATGACCGCGGCAGCGTTGGTCAAAATGCCTTTGGCTCGCTTTATTCCGGTCTTGAAGGCGGATTCCACCTTTATTACGACGGCCTGTATTTGAACGATCCTTTCACCGGCCTGGCTGAAATGAACATGATCCCGGTGGAAAGCGTTGCCAACATGCAGATCATCACTTCCGGGCTCGACCGTCGCTACGGTAATGCCCCGGCCGGTCAAACGTTGCAGGTTAATTCAGTAGATATGGCCGGGTTACCCATCCGCTCCATGGTATCGTACCGCACCGGGCATAACGGTTTTGACGATATTGACGCCCGATTAGGCATTAAAAGCTCGGATAGATTATCTATTAATATGGGTGGTATTATTAAAGGGTACAGCGGAACCTTTAATAACAGCGAATACGACGCCAAAAAACTGAATCTGAAAATCGACCGCCGGATTGGCAATAAATGGAGTATACGGTATCTTTACCTGCATAACCTCGCCGAAGTCGATATCCCCTTGCTTCAACCATTGCTCATGCAGCAAGTATCCATTCCCCACGAGACCGACCGGCGCAGCGACCATGGCCTGCGGTTAAACCGGGGCCGGTCTTTATCCGTAAATATTCAGCAGACATTTTACAAGCAAGAGTTGTATGGCAGTTACCGGCATACCGGTATCGATAATTTGCATAAATACCAGGGCACACGGGTTACCGCGCAATGGCAAAAAGAGTTTGGCGTTTTGGCACTGCAAAGCGGGGTATTGTGGCAGATCGGACACCTGAACAGCCGCGAATGGGGAAGACATAGCCGGCGTAGTTCCGGCGCCTGGCTCAATGCCGCGCTGCATAAAAATGAACATTATTATTTTAACACCGGGCTGCGGGCACAGTTTGACAAGGGCTATGGCCTGGTTTGGCAGCCGGAAGCGAGTTTGGAGTACCGGTTGGCACCGCAATGGACATTATTGGGCTGGGTAACCAGAGAGCGGCTGGCCCCGTCTTTTGAGGCGTTATATAGTAATGGGCCCTTTGCCCAGGGAACTCCCGCACTGAAGGTTACGAATTACACCCAGGGTGGGTTGGGTATCAACAGTAACATTAAAGGCATCGATATCTACGTCGCCGCCTCACTAAACACCATAACCGACCAGGCAGCCCTGTACGCCAGCGACAGCACAGCCTTGTGGATCAACCAGCAAGAGCATAGCCGTTTTGCAGTCGATTTTGCTGTTACCTGTCCGCTTGGTCAACATTTTTCATTACACGGCAAGGGCAGGTACAACGCTATCATGAGTGATGATCCCTATTTTGATATAACCAACCTGCCAACGATTTGGGGAAAGGGATACATTCAATACCACCATATATTTTTCCACCATGATCTTGACGCCCGGCTGCGGGTAGGGGCTATGTTCATGGGTGAAAGTTATGCGCCGGAGTATTACTTTGCCCAGTATCCGCTCGGCGTTAATCTGTTTGGCCCGGCTGTCGTGCCGTTTGTACAATTGACTTGTGTCGTCAGAACAATGACCTTGTTCATAGCCATGCAAAACCTGCCGGCGCTGGAAGTAGAACGGGTTTATGGATGGAATTTGCCCAAATCGCAGTTACGCTGGGGGTTCACCTGGAATTTTATGGATTAATAGAGTGAATTAATCCAGCTGAAATTAGTTGTCCTGCGATTCTGTTGTATATATTAAAATAATATCATAATGTTCTTGATTTTGCAGGGAAATATAGTTAAAATTTATATAATTTTATTGACATAAAATTTAACATCAGGATTGGAATTGATAACACGAATTGAATTGGCTGTAAAACCTGCTTTCCCGGATTTCGAGGGGCGCAAAATAAAAAACGGCGCCCATGATCTGGGAGTAAAAACAATAGACAAGGTTTATTCGTTCCCTGTCACTTATTTACAGGGCGAACTATCCGAAGCAAACAGTATAAAAATTGCCGGGCACTTGCTGGCCGATAACGTTACCCAGGATTACCTGATCAACCGGAAATTTGAGCGGGATACGGATGCAAAACAATGGTCTGTGGAAATAACCTTTAACCGCGGTGTTACCGACATGGTGGCGGAGACTACCCTGAAAGGGATAGCGGATTTAGGTATTACCGGCATTACCGAAGCTAAAACCGCCAAACGGTATATATTTATCGGTTCCCTCACAGAGGAACAAAAAAGCCTTATCACTGAAAAATTGTTGATGAACAAAGTCATTGAACATGTGTTACAGCCTGGCGAGGCTTTATTTGCACCGCATGGTGACGACCGCTTTAACCTTGTGCATGTGCCCCTGCGCCAGGCCAATGCCGATGAATTGCTCAAGATCAGCCGGGATCGCGACCTGTTTTTGAATCTTGAAGAAATGAAAACCATCCAAAAGCATTTTCAGGATATTGGACGGGAACCTACCGATGTAGAGTTGGAAATGCTGGCGCAAACCTGGTCCGAGCATTGCAGTCACAAGTCCCTTACCGGCAAGATTGAATGGGAAGGGAAGGTTATCGATAACCTGTTAAAAAATACCATATTCAAAGTAACCAGCGAATTGAACAAACCCTGGTGCGTATCGGTATTCAAAGATAATGCCGGTATCATTCGTTTTGATGATGAGTACAATATATGTTTCAAAGTTGAAACCCATAATCACCCCTCGGCAATGGAACCCTATGGCGGCGCCAATACCGGCATCGGCGGGGTCATCCGCGATCCGATGGGCACAGGGCTGGGCGCCAAGCCGGTGATCAATACTGATGTGTTCTGCTTTGGCCCGGTGGATATCAAGTATGAAGATCTGCCCAAAGGCGTGCTGCATCCCAAACGGGTGATGCAGGGCGTGGTCAGCGGCGTGCGCGATTACGGCAACCGCATGGGCATTCCCACCAGCAACGGCTCGATCTTTTTTGACGAGCGCTATATCGGCAATCCCCTGGTTTACTGCGGCAATGTCGGCTTGATACCGGTGGACAAGTGCGAAAAGACCATCGTTCCCGGCGACGCTATTATCGTCATCGGCGGACGCACCGGGCGCGACGGTATTCATGGCGCAACGGCGTCTTCGGGCGAACTGCATACCGAAAGTGAGGATACCTGGAGCGGCGCGGTGCAGATCGGCAACCCGATCGTAGAGAAAAAGCTGGTCGATACCCTGATGCAGGCGCGCGATTTAAGTTTGTATCGCGCCATTACCGATTGCGGCGCCGGCGGCTTGTCTTCCGCTATCGGCGAACTGGCGGAAACCACCGGAGCGGAAATTGAACTGGATAAAGTGCCGCTTAAATATCATGGCCTGAGTTATATGGAGATCTGGATTTCCGAAGCGCAGGAACGCATGGTTATTTTTGTTGCGCAGGACAAGGTGGAACAAACCCTGAAATTGTTTGCCGCTGAGGATGTTGAAGCCACTATAATCGGCAAAACTACTAACGACAAGAAAATTCGCTTGTTTTATAAAGGGACGATGGTTGGCGAACTCGATATGCACTTTTTGCACAAGGGACTGCCCAAGACCATACGCAAAGCTAAATGGGAAAAACCGGTTATTAAAGAAGCCGAATTTCCACAACCGGCGAATCTCGGTGATTATGTTCATAAAATACTGGCCGCGCCCAATGTATGCAGCAAGGAATGGGTCATAAAGCAGTACGATCATGAAGTGCAGGGTGGCAGCGCGCTCAAGCCGCTGGTCGGCGCCGCCGGCGATGGCCCCGGCGATGCCAGTATTACCCGCCCCCGCATGAGTTCTTTCAAGGCCGTGATCCTGGCGAACGGTTTAAATCCCAATTACGGGTTGATCGATCCATATCACATGGCGACTTCGGCTATTGATGAGGCGCTGCGTAATGTGATCGCAGTCGGTGGCAGTCTTGAACAGACCGCAATTCTGGATAATTTCTGCTGGGGCAATACGGACAAACCGGATCGCATGGGCGGACTGGTGCGCGCCGCAAACGCCTGTTATGACGCCGCCAAAGTTTTTGAAACACCGTTCATTTCCGGCAAAGACAGTTTGAACAATGAATACCAGACTGAAAATGGTGAAAGCATCGCCATTCCGCCGACGCTGTTGATTTCCGCCATATCGGTCATGACCGATGCACGCAAAGCCGTGTCGATGGATCTGAAAGAAGCCGGTAATTTGATATATTGTGTGGGATTAACAAAATACGAAATGGGCGGATCGCACTATTTCAATATTCTTGGCAAGAGCAGCGCTACGGTTCCCCAGGTCGATCTTGACGGCGCGAAAAAGATATTTACTGCCATGTCCGCAGCAACCGATAAAGGGCTGGTGCGCGCTTGTCACGACTGCTCTGAAGGCGGAATCGGTATAGCGCTAGCGGAAATGGCCTTTGCCGGCGCGCTGGGCGCTGAAATAAACCTGTCGCAGCTTCCCAAAGAACCAACGACCTTGCGCGACGATTTTGCCCTGTTTTCCGAATCCAACAGCCGGTTTATTGTCGAAGTGCAGCCCGGCAAACAACAACAATTTGAAAAAGCCCTTGCCGGTTGTCCGTTTGCCCATATCGGTGTAGTAAACAAGGATACTACCCTGGTTATCAGGGGAGAAAACGGTAAAACGCTGGTTAAAGAAGATATTTATAAATTAAAAGAATCGTGGCAAAAAACACTTGGATGGTAAGATGATACCCGGAGTATTGGTTTTACGGGCCGCAGGCTCGAATTGTGATGATGAGACAAAATTTGCTTTTGAGCAAGCCGGCGCCAGGGCCGACCTGGTGCATGTCAACCGGCTGCTCAACGGCGAAGTAAAGCTGGAAAACTACCAGATCCTGGCGATTCCCGGCGGGTTCACCTATGGTGATGATATATCCGCGGGCAAAGTGCTGGCAAACCAGTTAAAGTATAAATTAGCTGAAAAATTGCATCAATTTTATAATGATAAAAAATTAATAATTGGAATTTGTAACGGTTTTCAGGTGTTGGTTAAAGCAGGTTTGTTACCGGTAGTAGATTTTACCGCCCAACAGACTGTTACTTTAACAATTAATGATTCCGGTAAATACGAAGACCGGTGGGTTTACCTGAAGGTGAACGATAGCCCGTGTGTGTTTACCCGGAATTCCAAAGCAACGCTGCATTACCCTGTTGCCCATACGGAAGGCAAGTTTGTGCCCCAAGATGACCAAACATTACAATACCTGATTGATAACAAGTTGGTCGTATTCCAATATATATCGCCGGATGGCAAGAAACCGGCCTTTCCCTGGAATCCGAATGGCTCTGTGCATGATATTGCCGGCATCTGCGATCCATCGGGACGGATATTGGGTTTGATGCCGCACCCGGAACGCAACATCGACCCCACGCACAGTCCGTTCTGGACGCGCAATGGTTTAGCTGCCGAAGGCGACGGCCTGGCGTTGTTTAAAAATGCAGTACAGTATTTTAAATAATGAACGTGATTTATTAGTATATCTTGTTCATTTATATTTTGTCGGGAGTGTGAAGAATGAATGAAGATATCGGACCGATCATGAAAAAGTGGAAATACCTGGTCGATGATATTAACGTTCGCATTATTACCGGCCTTGATGGCAAGCCGAAATTACAATTACGGCTGGACCTGGGTATTTTACAAATGGAACTTGATGGCCGTCCGGATGGAAAGCGTCCGGCCCGTCATGATTCTTATTTGACGTATTATGAAAAAAAGGCCAGCGACAGTACCAAGGGTAAATTTTATCTGACGCCCGGCGAGTGTATGAAGTTACAACAAGAGGCTATTCAGTATTATCACCGTTACCTTGCCTTGATGAAACTGGAAGATTTTCAACGGGTCATCCGTGATACTACCCGTAATTTGCAGGTTTTTGATTTTGTTGAAAAATTTTCCAACAATAAAGAAATTATCTGGAGCTTTCAGCAATACCGGCCGTATGTGCTCATGATGAATACCCGTGCCCTTGCTTCTATGAATTTAAAAGCAGCCCGGTTTGATGAAGCACTCAAGCATATCCGCAAAGGAATAGCTACCATCGAGAAATTTTATAAAAAATTTGCCGATAAAAGCGACGAAGATATGTTTGAACTCGAATTTCTGAAGCAATGGGCCAATGAGATTGAAGAAGGAAGACCGCTTTCGGATTCCGATCGTTTGAAACGAGAACTTGAAAAAGCTGTTCTTGATGAAGATTACGAACAAGCTGCCATTTTACGCGATGAGATCATTTTATTGCAGCGGCATGAAAGTCATAGCCGCAAGTAAATAGTCAGGTAACGAATTATCATGAGTTAGAATTAAGCGTTGTATACTGGTGTTGCAAATTTAAAATTAAATAGTTTTAAATTGATACCGGATAAAAATTTTTCAAAACAGCGTCAGGGAGGTAATGTTGGCTAAAACCAAAAAAATTGCGCTGCTACTAGCCGCAAAATTTCATGAGGAAGAAACTACCGGTCCGCGTGATTATTTCCTTACCAGGGGAGTAGAGGTTGATCTGCTCGGACCGGAAAAAGCGCCGCTTTTGGGAAAAAATAACAAATTCTCCCTGGTTCCCGATAAAAGTATAGGCGAAGTAAATGCAAAAGAATATGATGGGTTAATCATTCCCGGCGGGGGCGCCCCGGAGGTACTGCGTATAAATGATGCCGTACTGGATTTTGTCAGGGCATTCTGGGCTACAGGCCGACCGGTGGGAACGATATGTCATGGGCCGCAGGTATTAATATCGGCCGGAACGCTTGACAAAGTGACCCTGACCTGCTATGCGGGCATTCGTGATGATGTGAAAAACGCCGGTGCTATTTATGTAGATAAAGCAGTGTGCGTCGACGGGCAGTTGATCAGCTCGCGGCAACCCGGCGATTTGCCTGAATTCAATAAAATGTTTGAAAAGGCCTTGTTCACCGGGTTTGTACCGGACGATGAAAAGGACTTGAAACCGCTGCAAGCGCTGGAACTGGCCATCAACCGGGAAAATGGCGCCCGGGAATTTTATGAAAATGCCGCTTTGATCATGAAATCTGCCGCGCTGGTCAACAAGTTCCGTTACCTGGCTACTATCGAAGCCGGTCATTATGAACAACTTGCAGAATTGTATATAAAGCTATCCGGTGGAACCCAACCGGCAGATAATTTGCGGTTGACTGAGATCGGCAAAAATCTACTCACAGATTCTATGACCTCAGCAGAAGCGGTTGACCTGAGCATCCAGGCGGAGCAAAAGGCTTATGATTTTTATCGCCATGCCGCGCTAAAATCGGTCAAACCGGAAGTTAAAGAAATGTTTGAATTCCTCGCTGCTGAAGAACTGGAACACAAACGCTTATTGTTGCTTGATAAAGCCTCCATGCAAGGAGGCCAGGGCCATTTCCAGTGGGCGACCCATTTTGATATACCGCCTGGGATGGATGATCTATGGTAATTTCTAAACCCATTTGCTGTTTTCGGTGAATTGCATAAAATGTGATATAACGCAAGAATAATATTGTCGAATAGTCGTAATTAAGTCACAATTAACAGGTGGAAAAATCCTAAGGAGCAAAAAAATGAAAAAAACTGTCGTACTGTTATCTTTGTTTGTCCTTTTCTTAACGGGCATCAGTTTTGCCCAGTATGCCGATGGCGGGTTGGGGTATATGGGACAGGAAGGCGGTTTGATGATGGGTGGAATAGGTATGGCCGTCATTGATGAAGACGGCGGCAAAGAGACTTATTTTACTCTCAATTTCAGACCGGAATTGGCTTTTGGAAAACTTGGTATTGGTTTGAATGTGAACCTGTTGTACAATGCAGAATCCGGTGAAATTCGCAAGGAAGATTGGGACCAGAGTTATGATTATTTCCGGGTTGTCCGTTATATCCGCTGGGGTAATAAACTGGATCCGGTTTACGCCAGGGTTGGAACTTTGGATGCCGCGCGTTTGGGGCATGGTTTCATCGTCAATTACTATACCAACGAAGCTTCTTATGATAACCGTAAAATCGGTTTGGCATTTGACCTGGATTTCGGCAAATTCGGTTTTGAAACAGTAACCAGTAATTTGGGACGTTCCGAATTGATAGCCGGACGCGGCTATTTCCGTCCCTTGACCGGTGTTGTGGATATTCCTATAATTAAAAATTTTGCTATGGGCGCTTCTTATGCGCGCGATTTTGATCCAGACGCCAGCATCGATACCGATGATGCTGCTTCCGTATTCGGCCTGGATGCGGAATTACCATTATTCAAGTCCGGTCTGTTAAATTCCATGTTGTATTATGACTGGGCGCAAATTTCCGGTTTCAGCACTATCGACAGTACTTCCAAAACTTATGGCAGCGGCCAGGCGGTTGGCGTTATGGTAACTCTGGGTAACCTGGCAGGATTGATCGATTTATCCGCCAAATTGGAACGCCGCTGGCTGGGTAAAGAATTTGTGCCTTCCTTCTTTAATGCTTTTTATGAAGTTGAACGTTACCAGTCCACCGGAATGCATAAAATTGATTATTTGAAAGGCATTAATGAAGATACCAAGGGTGTGTTTGGCGAGTTGATGGGAAATCTCATGGGCAATAAAGTTCGTTTACTGGGTATGTTCAGCCGCCTGGATGACGTCAAACATAGTGGTATTTTACACTTTGCCGCCGATGCTCCGGATGCAGTGCCGGCTATTGCTGCTCATGCCACCTATGATAAAATGCAGATAGAAACCGTCGAAGATGTGTTTACGCTGGATAACCGCAGCGTTGCCCGCGTCGGCCTCGGTTATAAAATCAAGCCATACCTGATCCTTTATATGGATTACATTTGGACTTATGTTGAAACCTCACCCAATTCCAAAGAATATAAACCACAGGAAAGAATTGAGCCGAAACTTGTATTCTCATACCAGTTTTAATTGATGTGATGACGGTTGTCCGGGTGTAAACCCGGACAACCATTGTTCCAGGGCCGGGTATGAACAGGTTATTTTTGATAATACTTTATTGACATGTAGGATGGGCAGTGTCCCACACTACATCGATAAATTGTTGAATAATTTAAAAATAGTTATTACAAAAATAGCTGAAATGATAAATAGGAATCTGCCCATCGTTCAATAATTGTTAAATTTCAATTTCTTTAACCTCAATTTATAAATTAAGGTATAATATCTTTTATCATTGTAAAGTAGCGGTGATCCTGGTGGGTAAGATACTTGCTTTTCTATCTATAGTTAAAAATATTACGAAAACACTGTGGAAATCCCTGCTCAATTTTGTCTACCCGCCAAACTGTATTTTATGCCATGAACGATTAAATGGTAGTGCGAAATTTTTATGCTCCATCTGTGAGAACTCATTACAGCGTCTTCAGCCCTCATTTATCAGTATAAACGAATCAGGACTTTTACGTCAGTCACAACACTGGTTTGACGCTTCTCTGGCCGTATTTCAATATGATGGTAAGGTTCAACACTTGGTGCATTTGTTCAAATATCGCAATACACCGCAACTGGCGCTTTTTTTTGGAAAAGCTATCGGCAGAGCAATTATCGACAGCGCCGCTATGCCGCCCATCGATGTCCTTGTGCCGGTTCCTTTGCACTCTTCACGATACCGAGAGCGGGGCTATAACCAATCCGCATTACTGGCGCATGAGATAGCGCATCACACCGGCATCCCCGTCCGTGAGATGTTAAAACGCCATATCCGCACCAAACAACAGGCGAGTAAAGATCGTTATGAAAGGATGAAAAATGTATCCGGCGCTTTTTCTTTAATTGACGGGTTAACAACAGAACATGTCAGTATCGGGTTGGTCGATGATGTGGTCACAACCGGCAGTACTATGAATGAATGTGCGCGGGTATTGCGCGCTGCCGGAGCGCGCCGGATTATTGCTATTTCTGTAACCCGAATAGATAAAGATGTTGATTGAATCTTTGCCGGTTTTGCCTGTATTTGTCCAGACAGAAAATTAAAAAAATCCGGCAAAAACATCATGGTAGTTTATATTTGAACGCTCTCGCCTAGAATAATTCTTGACATTTTATTGAAATATCAGTATTTTTATAAACTTGTTTCTAAAGCTTAAAATATAAAGTCACAATAAAATTTTAGACAATAAAGGGAACGTAAATGCCAAAAATAAGCACAAAACCAATGTTTGAAAAAGCCTATGGCGGCGGTTATGCCATCGGTGCTTTTAATGTGAACAATATGGAAATTATTCAAGGGATTGTTGAAGCTGCAGAAGAAGAAAAATCGCCGATAATTTTACAAATTTCCAAGGGTGCGCGGCAATATGCTCGTCACGAATACCTGATGAAACTGATCGAAGCGGCTCTGCAGATCAGCGATTTACCGATAGCTGTTCATTTGGATCATGGCGACAGTTTTGAACTATGCAAATCCTGTATTGACGGCGGTTTTACATCAGTTATGATCGATGGTTCGCATTTACCTTTTGATGAAAATATTGCCCTGGTCAAAAAAGTAGTAGATTATGCTCACCCCCGCGGCGTACCGGTAGAAGCCGAACTTGGTCGTTTGGCCGGCGTTGAAGAACATGTCAGTGTATCCGATCTGGATGCAATTTACACTAACCCGCGCGAAGCTAAAGAATATGTTGAACGCACCGGTTGTGATTCACTGGCGGTAGCTATTGGCACCAGTCATGGCGCTTATAAATTTAAAACCGAGCCCAAGCTGGATTTCGAACGTCTGAAACAAATTGAAGAAGCCTTGCCGGGTTTCCCATTGGTTTTACACGGCGCTTCTTCAGTATTACAGGATTTTGTCGATATGTGTAACAAGTACGGCGGCAAATTGCCCGGCGCCAAAGGTGTTCCGGAAGATATGATTAAACGCGCGGTTCAGGGCGCGGTTTGTAAAGTTAATATTGATACGGATTTGCGTCTTGCAATGACTGCTTCGATCCGCAAAGCCTTTGCTGAAGATCCGGCCAATTTTGATCCCCGCAAATATCTCGTTCCAGCCCGCGAAGCGATCAAACAGATGGTTAAACATAAATTACGGGTTCTTGGTGTAAACGGTAAAATATAAAACATAAATTTTTGTTAGAGGAGAAATAAAATGTCGATTAATGTTGCAATCAATGGTTTCGGACGTATTGGCCGACTGGTATTCCGTAATCTTATGGAAAGAAAGAACGTTGAAGTAGTACAGATCAATGATTTAACCGATGCCAAAACTTTGGCTCATTTGCTGAAATATGATTCCGTACACGGTGTTTACAATAAAAGTATCTCTGTAGACGGTGACTGCATTGTTGTTGACGGCAAGAAAATTAAAGTTTCTGCTGAAAAAGATCCTGCAGCGCTGCCCTGGGCTGCTCTTAAAGTTGATGTGGTTGTAGAATCCACCGGCGTTTTCCGCAGCCGTGATGCTGTTGCCAAGCATTTAACTGCCGGCGCCAAAAAAGCCATCCTCACCGTACCGGCCAAAGATGAGATCGATGCCACCATCGTTATGGGTGTAAATGAAAGTGTATTAAAGCCGGAACACAAAATTGTTTCCAATGCATCCTGCACCACCAACTGTCTTGCCCCGGTAGCCAAAGTATTGAATGATAAATTTGGTATCGAAAGCGGATTAATGACCACTGTTCATGCCTATACCAACGACCAGATGGTATTGGATCTGCCGCATTCCGATTTACGCCGCGCCCGCGCTGCCGCTGTATCGATCATCCCGACGACCACCGGCGCCGCCAAAGCTGTCGGCAAAGTTATTCCTGAATTAAAGGGAAAGTTGGATGGATTTGCCATGCGCGTCCCGACTCCGGATGGCTCGGTCGTTGATTTGTCCGCTATCTTGAAAACCGAAGTTACCAAAGAAGATATTAATGCGGCTATGAAAGAAGCGGCAAATGGCGCTATGAAGGGCATTCTGGAATATACCGAAGACCCGATCGTCTCTATTGATATCGTTCACAACCCTGCTTCTTCGATCTTTGATGCTTTAAGCACTATGGTATTGGGCGGCAAAGGCAAATTTGTCAAAATAGTATCCTGGTACGATAATGAATGGGGTTATTCATGTCGTGTTGCCGATCTGCTGGTTAAAATGGCGTCTTTATAATTCGGGAACTTTTTTAATACCAGTTATGTAAAATTTATAAAATGGGCCGGTTTCCGCCGGCCCGGTATTTATTTAATAAAGGTCATTATGAGAAAACGGATAATAGCGGGCAATTGGAAAATGAATAAAACTGTCGTTGAAGCAATTCAACTGGCAGAAGAAATAAAGGAAAAATATAACAAGTTTGATGTCGATGTGGTACTATGCCCGCCATACCCGGACTTGTATGCCGTACACCAGGTGATAAAAGATACTCCGGTAGCTTTGGGCGCACAGAATGTATATTGGGAAGATATGGGCGCTTTTACCGGTGAAGTTTGTGCGCACATGTTAAAAGCGGTTGGCTGTCAGTTTGTAATAATTGGTCATTCAGAACGTCGCCAGTTTTTTAACGAAACTGATGAAACAGTCAACAAGAGAGTAAAAAAAGCATTAAGCGTCGGGCTAACGCCAATAATTTGTGTAGGCGAGGTTCTGAAGGAACGGGAAAGCGGAATAACTGATCAGGTTGTTGAAAAACAGGTTCGCGGCGCCCTGGCTGGTATAAGTAAAGAAGAAGCTGCTACTATTGTTATCGCTTATGAACCGGTTTGGGCTATCGGTACCGGCAAGGTAGCAACCCCGGAGCAAGCGCAGCAGGTTCATAAAATGATACGAACCCTGTTGGCTAGTATGTATGATAAAAAATTTGCGGATTCGATCAGAATCCAGTATGGCGGCAGCATGAAAGCGGAAAATGCCAAAGAGCTGTTGCAGCAACCGGATATTGATGGTGGTTTAATTGGCGGCGCTTCTTTGAAAGCAGATTCTTTTCTTGGAATTGTGAACGCCTGATAGAGAACAAAAAATCATTTTGAAAGGTTGAAAATAAATGTATAATGTGTTAATTTTTTTGTTTGTTATTGTCGCTGGTTTGCTGGTATTTGTTATTCTTATCCAGTCAGGTAAAGGCGGCGGTTTAGCCGGAACTTTTGGCGGCGGCGCCGATACTATGGGAACATTGTTTGGCGGCCGTGGCTCCGCTCCATTCCTGACGAGAATAACCACGATACTAACAACATTGTTTATGTTGATCGCATTATTACTTGGTATGATTACTAAAGGAAGCGTAGATAACCGTAGTATAGTCGAAAGAGAACGTGAGCGGCAAATGGCGTCTCCCGCGCGTACTTTACCTGAAGCTGCAACTCCTTTGGAAACCGAACCGGCTGCAAATCCGAATCCGGTACCACAGCAATAATAAAGCAAAGCCGAAGTGGTGGAATTGGTAGACACGCTATCTTGAGGGGGTAGTGCTTAACCGGCGTGCGGGTTCAAATCCCGCCTTCGGCACTTGATAATAGTAAGGGTTAATAAAAAAGGGAAAAGGTCAATGAGTAAGAAAAATTTAATTATCGGTATTTTAATCGGGGTTTTGTTTTTTGTGTTCGGCAACGTATTGGCGCAGGATTTACAACAACAGTATAATCAAAAAATACAACAGGCAAATGAAGTTCGCGCCAAAATGGGCCAGGAAGGCATTACCAGAGACGAGTATGATAAACTGAAAAAAGAATATGATTCTTTACAAGCGGAATTAAAAGTTCTGAGTGATAAAATTAATTCCGATGTCGCATTAACGGAAAAGATCAACAATGCCAAACGCGCCTATAATGACGGCAACACATTATTCAAAAAAGGTCAGTTTGATGAAGCATTGGCAGCTTATGACAAAGCGATCAGTCTCGACCCCGGTTATTCTAAAGCTTATTATGGCAAGGGTTTGACTTTTGTCAAACAAAGAAAATTGGACGAGGCAATAGCGGCATTTAATAAAGCAGTTGAAATAGATCCTTCGTATGATAAGGCTTTTTCGGCGCTGGGTTCCGCATATAAAGATAATAAAAATTATCCCGAGTCTATTGCGGCATATCAAAAAGCGATGGAGATTGATCAAAAGGATGCCTCTATAATTTATAATCTTGCCCTGGTCTATAATGATATGAAAGATTTCTCCAGTGCTGTGAAGAATTTTCGTATGGCAACGCAAATAGACCCGGAACATTATCGCGCTTTTACGATGCTGGGTGAAGCGCTAATGAATAATGGCGAACTTGAACAAGCTGTGTTGGCTCTTGAAAATGCATTGGCGATTAAAGCCGATTATGACCGCGCCAATTTTCAGTTGGCAACTATGAATAATAAATTAGGTAATTATACTGAAGCCCTGGCTGCTGCTGAAAAATGCCTGTTAAAACCAGGTAGTTACAAAGGCGGCGCTAATTTTGAAGCCGGTGTAGCCTGCAAACAATTAGGCAACACTGCCAAGGCCAAGGAATATTTTGAAGCAGCCGCCAAAGACAGCCGCTGGCGGAAAAATGCCCAATATGAAATAGATTTACTCAATAAAGTTCAATAATGATAAGCCTGCGTAAAAGCAGGCTTTTTCTTAATATGGGAG
Source organism: bacterium (assembly GCA_029561455.1). Taxonomy (GTDB): domain Bacteria; phylum Zhuqueibacterota; class Zhuqueibacteria; order Residuimicrobiales; family Krinioviventaceae; genus Fontivivens. Next base: position 358,820 of record JAKQIY010000065.1, on the reverse strand, counting down.
TATTTTTTATGAAAAATATAACCCGAAGAGATTTTATCAAAACCGGCGCCAGCGCCGGTTTACTGTTATCAACAGCGGGAGCAGGAGTAGGTCTAAATGCAGCGACCGTAAACATGCCGGAACTGGTTATTACCAAAAACAGTTCCCCCGCTGATCTGGTTCGTAAAGCGGTAGAAGAACTTGGGGGAATGACCAGATTCGTTAAAAAAGGACAAACAGTTCTATTAAAACCCAATATCGGTTGGGACAGGAATCCTGAACAAGCCGCCAATACCAATCCCGATGCTGTTGCAGAAGTAGTAAAAATGTGTTTAGCTGCCGGCGCTAAAAGAGTGCGGGTAATTGACCGTACCTGTAACCAGGCTGAGCGTTGTTACAAGAACAGTGGTATTGAAGAAGCTGCAAAAAACGCCGGCGCAGAAGTGCGGCATATTGTTGAAAGCCGGTTTCAGGAAGTGCCCATACCTGAAGGTAAACTGTTAAAATCCTGGCCATTGTACCGCGATGTGCTGGATTTTGATGTGTTCATTAACATGCCTATTGCCAAAGTGCATGGTATTTCTCAATATACCCTTGGCTTTAAAAATATGATGGGAATTATGGGCGGCAATCGTGGTAATATTCACAAAGAAATAAATACGAATCTCGTCGATATTAATACTGTAGTAAAACCGGCGCTTACGATAATCGATGCATGGCGAATTCTGGTGCGTAACGGTCCTACCGGCGGCAACCTGGCAGATGTTGAAGAAAAAAAGATCATGATCGCCGCAACCGACCGGGTAGCTGCCGATGCTTATGCCGTAACCTTGTTTGGCGCCAAACCCGCTGATATTCCGTATCTTTATGATGCCAGTCAACGCGGTATGGGTAAACTGGATCTGACTACTGTAAAAATTAAAGAGATCGATTTAGCCGGTTAACCAAGGATTGATCTTTTAAGCCTGGCCTGAGCAGTTCACCATAGTTGCGGGAAAATGATATGAAGCTCTTGCGACGAATATCGCAATTACTATTCTTGCTTTTTTTTATCCTGTTATTTTTGCAGACCCGTTATCCTTTGGAAACGGGTATACCTGTTGATCTCTTTTTTCATACCAGTCCGTTAATTTCATTAACTACCATGATAGCTTCGCGTTCGGTGCTTGTTACCGCACTGCCGGGGCTGATTTTTTTATTACTGGCCATACCGTTAGGGCGTTTTTTCTGCGGCTGGATATGCCCGCTAGGCACGACTATTGATATAAATGACCGATTATTGGGGCAAAAAAAGCGCCGGCGTAAAGAACGGGATAGTGTGGTATTCCGGTCGGTTAAATTTTTTATACTGGTTGTTATTGTGGTCGCCGCGTTGCTTTCCCTGCAATTAACCTGGTTTTTTGACCCGATTGTTATATTGACGCGGGTAGTAACGTTGGTTATATACCCCGCTTTTGTATTCCTGGTCAACAGCGTCTTTGATTTTGCATTCACAACCGGGGCGATGGAAGAGCAGGTTTACAGCGCTTATAATTTTTTACAAAAAACTGTTATGCCGGTGGGGCGCCCCGAATTTTTATCATCAATACCGGTAGTATTATTTTTTGCAGCAATTCTATTACCGGGTTTGATTTCTAAACGATTCTGGTGCCGAAATTTATGTCCATTGGGGGCGTTATTGGGATTGTTCTCCCGGTATCGTTTGATCAAGCGTTATGTTTCCTCAAGCTGTACAAAATGCGGCAAATGTCAGTCCGGTTGCAAAATGAATGCAATCGAGGATGATTATACAATTAACAATACGGTTGAATGTATTGAATGTGCGGATTGTGTGTCTGTTTGTAAACCACATGCCGTATCGTACAAGTTTGGTAAAAACCGTGGCAGCAACGATATAGATTTTTCCAGGCGACGCTTGTTGCAGGCCGGCTTTACCGGGCTTGCGAGTGTGGCTCTGCTCAAAACGGCATCGGGTGAGGATACCAAAAGCGCTGCTGTCATTCGTCCGCCTGGAGCTGTGGATGAAAAGAATTTCCTTGACCGCTGTGTACGTTGTCAGGAGTGTGTGCGGGTTTGCTCAACCACCGGCGGCTGCCTGCAGCCGGCAGTTTTTGAAGCCGGGTGGGAAGGAATATGGTCCCCCATTTCAGTTCCAGCTATGGGGTATTGTGAGTTTAACTGCATTTTATGCAGCAAGGTGTGTCCAACCGGGGCTATTGTGGAACTGGCCCTGGAGGAAAAACAAAAGTTTAAGATGGGCACCGCTCATTTTGATAAAACCCGCTGTATACCCTGGTATAGCCAGGAAGATTGTCTTGTCTGTGAAGAACATTGTCCGGTTCCGGATAAAGCTATCAAATTTGATCTTCACGATGCGCGGGGACTGGACGGAACCATGCGAACCGTCAAGTTTCCATGGGTAAACGAAGAATTGTGTATCGGTTGCGGTATTTGTGAAAATAAATGTCCCCTGGTTGGCAAAAAAGGAATTTTTGTTACTTCGTCTAATAATACCAGAATTACGGCTAAATAGTGAAACTGGTTCATTGTTTACTTGATTTTTATGTTTTTCTTTATAATTTATGAATAGTGAAAAAGGTGCAAAAATTGTGAACAGGCCCAAAAACGGATTGGTAACTTTTAGAGCAGGATAACAATGAGGATAACTAACATCCGGGCTTGTTTATATCAAATGAACATTTACAGGGTATATGATAAACACTTACCTGCCGTTGATCCGATTAAACGGAAAGCGGACAGGCTGTTGTTTTTCAGAGAATTTTTTCTGTTAATATAATGTTGAAATTAATTTGGAAATAAAAGCAAAACATATCGTATAACAAACAGAAAAAAAACGCAAAACCAACGGTATGTAGATATTGATAAATAATATTTAATATTGAATTAAATTCATCAGATGGTAATGACAGAAGCATTGTGGCTTAAAAATTATGAAGCCAGTGTTCCCAAAACGCTGGATATACCTGATATGAACCTGTTCAGTCTGCTGACCGAGAGTGTACAAAAGCAGCCTGAAAAGTTGGCGCTGGTGTATTTCGGTCATAAAATAACATACCGGCACCTGAATAGTCTTGTGACACGTTTTGCCTCAGGTCTGAAATCTTTGAATGTAAACAAGGGCGACCGGGTAATCATTGCCCTGCCCAATATACCGCAATTTATTATCGCTTATTGGGCGGTATTGCAGCTTGGCGCAATAAATGTATTGATCAACCCGTTACTGGCCGAACGGGAACTGGAATTTCAGATGCGTAATTGCGGCGCCAAAGTCGCAATTTTATTCGACCGGATAGTGCCGAGGATAAAAAAAATCATTTATGAACTTGACCTGGCGCATATTATTATTGCCGGTATTGAATCGTATATGCCGTTTTTCCTGAATGTGGCGCTGCAGATTAAAAAGAAATTTGAGATGGAACGCGACAAAACGCCGTTTTTTGTCGATACTTTATTGTTCCGGGAATTGTTAAATAAAGGGATTCTGGACCAACCACAGCAGGATGTAAAACCCACAGATCCTGCGGTTATGATCTATACCGGCGGGGTGACCGGCAGTCCCAAAGCGGTTGTGCTAAGCCATAAAAATCTTATTGCCAATACTATACAAGCGCGGGTCTGGATCACTCAATTTCAGGACGGTGAAGAAGTGATCATGACGGTGTTACCGTTGATTCACAGTTACGGAATGACTGTATGTCATCATTTATCAATCTATAGTCAATCGACCATGATACTGCACCCGCGTTTCCGGGTTGATAAAATTTTAAGCGATTTACAGCGCTATAAAATTACCATTTTCCCCGGTGTGCCCACTATGTATACGGCGCTGGTGAATGCTGCGCGGCAAACCAAAATTAACCTTTCATCCATCCGGGTTTGTATCAGCGGCGGAGCGCCGTTACCGCAACCCTTAAAGAATGAGTTTGAAGAAATTACCGGTGGACGCCTGGTTGAAGGTTATGGTTTGTCCGAAGCTTCTCCAATCACTCATTGTAATCCAATCTTTGGCGTTAATAAAAAAGGCAGCATTGGTCTGCCCTGGCCGGGTACCGAAGCCCGGATAGTCGATTTGAAAACCGGCGAACCGCTCGACGTGGGAGAAACCGGTGAGATTGAAGTGAGAGGCCCGCAGGTTATGCTTGGTTACTGGCAAATGCCGCACGAAACCGAACAGGTATTATCCCGCGAGGGATGGTTGAAAACCGGTGATATTGCCAGGGTAGATAAAGACGGTTATTTTTTTATTGCTGATCGAAAAAAAGAAATTATCTTTTTCGGGGGCGAAAATATCTATCCCGGTGAAGTGGAAAAAGTTTTAATAGAACATCCAAGTGTGTCCGAGGCAGCGGTTATTGGTATACCGGATAAATACTATGGTCAGTGCGTCAAAGCCTTCCTGGTGTTAAAAGAAAATCACCAGGCAACGCCGGAAGAGATAATAACATTTTGTCGAGGCAAACTGGCAAAATATAAAACCCCCCGCTTTATCGAGTTTGTGGATTTTTTACCCAAAAATTTTCTGGGCAAAGTCATCAAGAGAAATTTAGCTGTAACATAAAAAACTGCCGCTGGTAAATGGAAAACGAAATAATCGAAATAATCCGGGAAAGCAAGAAAGCAGCGACTGTTACACTAGTTCCCCGCGCCGATGTGAATGATATTTCACTGGTTCCGGAACTGTTGTCTAACGTTGATACGCTTTTAAGACAAAAAGCGCTTTTTTTTGTGCTCGATCTTGAACATCTTGGTGAATTACCGCCAAGCCTTGTAGTGGCATTGTTTGAAATAACCGCGCGGGTTCGCCGCAAAGGCGGAAATATGACGATCATTAATTTGCAACCTTTGGCCTGGAAAGACATTGAACATTTCAAACCTTTTTCTTATTTGTCCGAGGCGACCCCGGCAACGGTGAGAATGAATAAAATACCGGCTATGGGGGTATCAGATATTAAGGAACCGGTCAAACCCGCGCAGGAATCTCCATTGATTTCTGCGCTGCATCAGAATCTGCCGGGAAATGATGATACCCATTTTATTGAAATACCCGGCAATGTGAATTCGTTATACAAGGCGTGTGATTTTGTTGTCAATTTATCGCGTGAGGCCGGTTTTTCGGATACCGATATTAATAAAATAAAGATTTGTGTCTATGAAGCGTGCATTAATGTCATTGAACATGCATATCATTCCGATCCTGGTAAAACTGTACGGGTAGGAGTGGAAACATTGCCGGAAAAGATGGTTATAACTGTATATGACCGGGGTGATGGATTTCGGGTCGAAGATTTGCAGATATTCGATGCCAGGAATGCTGTAAACAACCGCATGCGTGGCGGTATGGGGATTCCAATTATAAAGCGGTCTATGGATGAAGTGAATTATTACATGGATCGCGTCAACAGTAACCGTCTGGTGATGGTTAAATATATAAAATCCAAATAACTCATATATTTGCAGGAAATATTATTATGCATCTTGATCTGATCAGTTTTGCATTTGGTATAATTATCGCTCTCAGCATTACTATTGTTGTGGAAAAGGTTTATGGATTATTATTCGGTAATCGTCGGCAACGGGAACTGGCACGGGAGGTAAAACGTTTACAGAGTATCGTCCGTAAAAAGGATGAATTGATAAAAAAATCCTTAAAGACTATGCAAGACGAGGAGTTAAAAAATAATGAACAAGAATGACAGAATAAAAAAGACGATAACCCAGGGCGCACTAGGCGGATTGGCAGGCTTTATTGCCGAGCGCGGTCTTGAAGCCGCTACAGGGATCGATTTTGTGAATGGCGTGATGGAAATCGCCGGCGCTACGCTGGGTATTATGAATGCTAACCGGGATCTGATCCAAATGGCTTATAATAGCGTGGTAAAGGTAACCGGTAAAGAGCCTAAAGATTTGACCAACCAGGAATGGGATCAGGTTCGGGAGAAATACCCCAAAGCGGTTGAATACCTGGAACGGGCTTTGGCTTTACAATAGTTTATGGTTGCCGGTATGTTTTTTTCTATGGTAACATCTGCTCTGACAGCCGGAGCGTTAAAACTCGGCTACAAACTGGCGGAACATAAGAAATGGCTGCCGGGTGTTTTCTATTATAAAGCGGCGCTGCGGGAATTAAAAAACGGCGATTTGCGCAAGGCGGAATTGTATAATTCTATTGCCCTGCAAAAAAGGCCGGAATTTAAAAATGCCCAGGTGGTGCGGGAATTGATATCCATGCATAAAGACGCCCGGATAGAACACATTAAAAAACAGATATCCGTCGAAGATGCAGCGATCAGCGCATTGCGGAATAGAATAGCTCAAACCCGAAAACGCCTGGCCCGCAGCACCCAGGTCGGCAAATGGTTAACCCTGGCGATGCCGGTTCTTTACCTGTTGATCTGCGGCGGGATATTTGTTGCATTATTCCGTAATATCGGGTCATCGGGAATGGGTTATCTGGCTGCCCTGGTATGTGTGATCCTGTTAATTGCCTTGTTTATTATCGACCGCACAGCGCTGGAAAAGGTAAGAATAAGCCGGTCGGTTGCTCAACAAGAGCAGAGAGTATATATTCAAACTGCAGAACGGGAAGTGTTAACCCGGTTAACAAAACGCGAAGATCTGTTAAACGAAATAAAGATGATTTTGGAATAAATCAGGGCTAACCATGGCAAAAAAACTGCTAGATGAGATCATGGCTTTTCGCAAGGGCAAACCTTTTATTGCTATTCCATTAATTATCGTCGGTTTGTTAGGTCTGGTCTTGCCGGTCATTCCCGGAATGGTATTAATAGCGCTGGGTTTGACTTTTTTATATCCATCCTTTTTTAAAGAAAAAGTCTGGAAAAAATTCCGTAATTATAAAGCAAATTCTGGTGATCCGGCATAACCGGCAGGCCGGTGAGGTGAAACTTTATGAAACGACCGGCATCAAATAAGAAAAGAACAAAAAAATGACCAATTTATGGTGTTATTTATATGGTCAATTGCCTGGTGTTTTACAATGAATAAATGATAGTTTCAGGTGTACAAGTATAAATAGAGAAGTTTTAAGAAAGATGGAGGTTTATATATGTTTTTCGATTCGACCATGTTATTATTAATCCCGGCTGTAATTTTATCTATATATGCGCAGTTCAAGGTAAAAAGCGCATTTGCGGCAATGAGTAAAATCCGTTCCACTTCGGGACTGACCGGCGCCCAGGCGGCAAAAAGTTTATTACAGCGCAATGGCATCAATGATGTGATAGTTGAAGAAGTACCGGGTAGTTTAACTGATCATTATGATTCGCGCAGCAAAAAGCTGCGCTTGTCCTCGGATGTATATCATTCCACCTCCCTGGCGGCGCTGGGCGTAGCGGCGCATGAAACGGGTCATGCTATTCAGCATCATACATCCTATGTGCCTCTCAACATCCGGCAAAGTGTGTTTCCGGTTGCCAATATCGGCTCCAGCCTCGGCATTCCGTTGTTTTTTATCGGCTTGATCATGAGTTTTAAACCCCTGTTGGATATAGGTATTATAGTATTCGCCGGCGCGGTATTGTTTCACATCGTCACCCTGCCGGTCGAGTTTAATGCCAGCAGCCGTGCCCTGGCGCAATTGAGTAATGGCGGTTATTTGCGGTCGGACGAAATATCCGGGGCGCGTAAAGTACTAAACGCTGCCGCTTTAACCTATGTCGCCGCCGCGGCAATGGCGGTTATTCAATTACTACGATTAGTCATGCTACGGGGTCGGGATTAAACTGACACAAAGAATAGTTGATTGTAAAAAAGGAGACGCAAGTCTCCTTTTTTGTCTGTCAAAATGGCAGACAGCTGGATTGAGCAGGCTGTCAAGAATTATATCCCCGATTAATTATCTTAATATAAATATATATAAACATTTGTTTTATAGATTTCCTTTCTCTGTGGCATATCTCTTGCATATTGGTTAGTGCTAAAAAGAAAATGTTGCTGAATCACTGCGGATAAGAAAAAATGAGGGTTTATGGATAGTAATAATAGTGAAAATAATATAAAGCAGGAAAATATCCCTGAAGCAAATGGTCAAGCTGAGACGGATATGCAAGATCAAATCCGGGAAGAAAAGAAACCGGATTACCTGGAACAGTTACAACGACTACAGGCTGAATTTATCAATTATAAAAAAAGAGTCGAAAAGCAGCAAAGTGAATGGCATGATTATTCATTACGGGAAGTGATGAATACCCTGCTGCCTGTTGTCGATGATTTTGAATACCTGTTTCAGCATCATGTGGATGAAAACCAGCCGCTACCTTTTGAAGGCGTGAGGATGGTTTATAATAAATTAAATGCCGCATTAACAAAAATGGGACTGGAATTGATCAACGCTGAAAAAGAACAATTTGACCCCGATCTGCACGAAGCAGTACTGGTAGAGCATCATGACACTGCGACTGATGGAGAAATACTACAGGTTTGGCAAAAGGGATATACTTTTAAAGGAAAGTTATTACGTCCGGCGCGTGTTAAAGTAGCTAAAACGAAAGACAAAGATGTTAGATAAAGATTATTATAAAATATTAGGAGTGTCGGAAAGCGCTACGGAAAGTGAGATCAAAAAAGCTTATCGCGATCTGGCCAAGAAAAACCACCCGGATACGCATCCCAATAATAAAGCTAATGAAGCCCGGTTTAAAGAGATCTCCGAAGCCTATAGTGTATTAGGTAACACGGAAAAGAAACAAAAATACGATCAGTTGCGTAAATTGGGAGCCGGCGGCAGTACTTTTGGCGAGCGGGGTGGATTTTCCGGAACCGGCGGTTTTGATTTTCAGGATTTCAGTTCCACATTCGGCGGCGGTCGTGGACGACGAACCACGTCTTTTGAAGGATTTGGCGATCTTTTCGGCCAGTTGTTTCGCGGCGCCGGTGAATCGGCAACCGATAGCCGTCCGAGCCGTACTCCCGGAAGCGATATAAAAACCAGCATCACTATACCGTTTGAACTGGCAATTACCGGCGGTAAACATGTTGTTACTTTGAAATACCGTGAGACCTGCCCAAAATGTCAGGGCTCGGGTCAATTTTGTGTGGACTGCAATGGCTCCGGATATGGTTTGAAAAGCAAAACCGTGTCCGTAAATATACCCGCAGCGGTTGAAGATGGAAAAACCATACGTCTGAAAGGGTTGGGTGAACCGTCGTCACGCGGCGGTGCAAATGGCAATTTACTGCTGACAATACAGATTGAAAAGCACCCGATGTTTGAACGCCGCGGTCTGGATTTGTACAGCAAGACCGCCATTAATATGGTACAGGCGGCTCTGGGTTCCCGGGTGCGGGTGAAAACATTCCAGGGCAATACGGTTGAACTGAAAATACCGGCCGGAACCGGCAGTGGTAAACTGCTCAAACTTAAAGGTATGGGCATAAGCAATAACGGCCAGACCGGCGACCACATTGTGGAAATCCAGATCGAGGTTCCACAAAATCTTGGTAAAAAGAGCAGGGAGTTATTACAGGATCTGGCTAAAGAGGAAGGAATAGAATTATAACCAAAAAAACGACAATTGTTTACAAGAAAAATAATCATGAAAATGGAACTTGCAGTTGATCGTGTTGTTTAAAAAAATACAAAAACATTTATATAGATCAGGAAAGGACAAAATATGAAATCGAACAAACTGACATTATTGCTTTTATTTGCTGTATTTATAGGTGTAATAACCGGTCTGGTCATTTCATCCAACCTGGACTGGACACTTAAGGGATTGGCGGCGAACAATGATGAAAATGAAATCATCCTCGGCTCTACAACTCCCGTTTCTGCAGAGTTGCAGGGTTTGGAAAGCCTGAGCAAGGCGTTTGTGCAGGTAGCTAAAGAGGTCAGTCCATCTGTAGTAACCATAAACAGTGAAGTTATAGTAAAAAACCAAAATCCATTCATGGACGATGAGTTTTTCCGTTACTTTTTCCGTATGCCGGAACAGCAAGACCAGGTCCGGCGCGGTTTAGGTTCGGGCGTTATTGTCAATGCCGACGGATATATTTTAACCAATAATCATGTAGTCAAGGATGCCGACGAGATTACTGTGACCCTGGAAGGCAAGGAATACGGCGCTGAAATCATTGGCAAAGACCCGGAAAGCGATTTAGCGGTAATCAAAATTGATAAAACTAACCTGGTTCCGGTAAAACTTGGTAATTCTGAAAGCCTTGAAGTAGGAGAATGGGTTATGGCCATCGGTAACCCGTTTTCCTCGGATTTGAATAAAACAGTGACTGCCGGCATAGTCAGCGCCAAAGGCAGAACCAGCCTGATGCGCGGTTCCGGTATTACGTATGAAGATTTCATTCAAACTGACGCGGCGATCAATCCCGGCAACAGCGGCGGACCGCTGGTTAACCTGCGCGGTGAGCTGGTTGGTATTAATACGGCCATAGTTGGTCAGGCGAATATCGGTATCGGCTTTGCTATACCGATTAACCTGGCTAAAAATGTTATGGAACAGTTGATAAAAGAAGGCCATGTCGTGCGTGGCTGGCTGGGTGTGGTAATTACCAACCTGGATCCGGATATGGCCGAAGCATTTGGGTTAAAAGATGCCAAAGGCGCCCTGGTTTCCGATATTGTTGATGACAGCCCGGCGGCTAAAGGTGGTTTAAAGGAAGGCGATGTAGTGTTGAAACTGGATAACACGGTTATCGAAACCAGTGACCAGTTGACCATGCTGATTGGCTCCAAAGCTCCGGATAGTAAAATAAAACTTACAGTCTGGCGCGATAATGGAGAAAAAACCTTAACCGTAACCCTTGGCGAGCGGGATATTGATAAACTGACCGGCAAAACGACCGGCGATGAAAAGAGCGACAAGAACAAGCTGGGCCTGGAAGTGGAAAATTTAACCCCCCAACTTGCCCAACGCTATGGTTATACCAACGATGAAGGAATACTGGTTGTTTCAGTAACGCCGGGTTCTGTGGCAGACCGGGAAGGGATTCGCGAAGGCTTTTTGATCATTTCCGTTAACCGGCAGGTTGTAACCAATGTTAAAGAGTTTAACAAAATCATCAGTGGTTTACAGTCCAACGACCTGGCTTTATTAATGTTAAAAAGCGGCGACTCCAAATTTTTCAAAGCTCTGCGTGTACCCAAAGAGAAATAAAAAGGAACTAGTAGTAATGCCAACGTATGATTATAAATGCAGTCAATGCGGCCACACCTTTGATGCCCTGCAAAAGTTTTCCGATGAACCGTTACAGAACTGCCCGCGTTGCGGCGGTCTGGTGCAGCGGCTCATCAGCGGGGGCAGCGGGCTGATATTCAAAGGCAGCGGGTTTTACATAACCGATTACAAAACCAAAAAGGAAAAAGAAAAACCCGCGGCTGCGGTTGAAAGCAACTAATTTGAAACTGCCAATTTGTCACAATGTCTGACAAATTGGCAGTTTGTTTTTAAAAAGCAAGTTTTTTTATCGTTTTCAGGCACATTTATCGACTTGGTATATGTGCCTGTTTTATTTGTGCTTAAAAGTGTTGTTCCTGTGGCTAGCGCTATGGCATATATGTTGCAAATAAAGGCAAGACAAGATAGAAAATTCAGTGTGTTTACATATATTTTGAGATAAGGAGAAAAACTCAATGGCAAAGATAATTGGAATAGACCTTGGAACGACTAATTCCTGTGTAGCAATTATGGAGGGAGGCGAACCGACAGTAATTCAGAATTCCGAAGGAACCCGCACGACCCCGTCGGTAGTGGCGTTCAGTAAATCGGGTGAACGGTTGGTTGGCCAGGTGGCCAAGCGGCAAGCTATCACCAATCCCGAAAAGACTATATATTCCATCAAGCGGTTTATGGGCCGCAGGTTCAATGAAGTAAAAACGGAAATTGAAGAAGTACCATACAAGGTCATCAAAGGCCAAAATGATGTGGCCAAAGTAAAAATAGATGATAAAGAATATTCGCCGCAGGAAATTTCGGCTATGATTCTGCAAAAGATGAAACAAACCGCCGAAGATTACCTGGGTGAAAAGGTAACCGAAGCCGTAATTACCGTACCGGCTTATTTTAATGACAGCCAGCGTCAGGCCACCAAAGAAGCGGGCGAGATTGCCGGTTTAAAAGTGAAACGAATTATCAATGAGCCGACCGCGGCTTCTCTGGCTTATGGCCTGGACAAGAAAAAAAATGAAAAAATAGCGGTATTCGATCTGGGGGGCGGTACTTTTGATATTTCTATTCTCGAACTGGGTGATGGCGTTTTTGAAGTCAAGTCCACCAATGGTGATACACACCTGGGCGGCGACGATTTTGATCAGCGGGTTATCGACTGGCTGGTCGATGAATTCATCAAACTGGAAGGCGTAGATCTTTCCAAAGACCCGATGGCGTTACAGCGTTTAAAAGAAGCGGCGGAAAAAGCCAAATGCGAATTGTCTACCACTATGCAAACGGAAATCAATCTGCCCTTTATCACTGCGACCGATACCGGCCCAAAACATTTGAATATGAACCTGACCCGCGCCAAATTTGAACAATTGTGCGATAACCTGTTCCAGCGCTGCATCGAACCCTGCAAAACGGCTTTGCGCGATGCGAACATGACTGAAAAAGATATCGATGAAGTGGTTCTGGTTGGTGGTTCGACCCGTATGCCCAAGGTTCAGGACATGGTTCGCAGTTTGTTTGGCAGGGAACCGCATAAAGGCGTTAACCCGGATGAAGTTGTGGCGGTTGGCGCCGCAATTCAGGGCGGAGTGCTGTCCGGCGATGTAACCGATGTGTTATTGCTGGACGTTACCCCCTTGTCGCTTGGTATTGAAACCCTGGGCGGTGTAACCACCCGGTTGATCGAAAAGAACACCACCATTCCTACCCGGAAATCGGAGGTATTCTCCACCGCAGCGGACAGCCAAACTTCAGTTGAGATCCATGTATTGCAGGGCGAGCGCGAAATGGCGAACAATAACCGTACGCTTGGCCGTTTCCATCTCGATGGTATTCCACCGGCCCCACGAGGTATTCCGCAGATCGAGGTTACATTTGATATCGACGCTAACGGTATTTTAAATGTCTCCGCAAAGGACAAAGCTACCGGCAAGGAACAGTCGATCCATATCGAGGCTTCTACAGGTCTGTCCAAAGATGAAGTTGAAAAAATGGTCAACGAAGCCAAGTCCCATGCGGCTGAAGATAAAAAACGCCGCGAGGTGATCGATGTACGCAACCATGCTGATCAAATGGTTTACCAAACCGAAAAGCAAATCAAAGACAATGCCGACAAGCTGGGCAGCGATATAAAAAATAAACTGGAAGCAGCGCTTGGCAGGGTTAAGGAAGCATTAAAGACCGATAATGTTGACGAAATCAAATCATCTGTCGAAGATCTGAGCAAGATCTGGAGCGATGCGGCAACGCAGATGTACCAGGCATCCTCGGCGCAACAAGCGCAGGGTCCAGCTACCGGCGGCGCGGCCAACGGTGAAGCCGCTCAGGGCGGCAAGGCTGATGATGCAGAAGAAGCTGATTTTGAAGTGGTTGATGATAAAAAGTAGTTTAAAAAGTTAGATAATACAATTGAATAAGGCGAGGATTTTTTTCATCCCCGCCTTTGCTTAATATCCTAGAGTGGATATAGATTTACGCAGGGATTGATAAAGTCCCGGCATGCAGGATTAAGATATGTTATCATTTGATAAATTGACGATCAAAGCCCAGGAAGCGTTAGGACGGGCGCAGCAAATTGCCACAGAGAATAATCATCAGCAGATCGACCCCGTGCACTTGCTAAAGGGCATATTGGAACCACGTGAAAGCATTGCCCGCGATATGTTGAAGATTGCCGGAATTGAAGCGTCTTTGGTATTAACCCGCGCAGAAGAACACCTTGCCAGGCTGCCCCGTGTAACCGGTGGAGTCGGGCAAATCCATCTCGCTAATGCTACCAACACCTTGTTTGATTCGGCGCAGCGCGAAGCCAACCGTTTGCATGATGAATTTGTCAGTATTGAGCATATTTTCCTGGGACTGGTGGAAGACAAGTCGGGGACCGGCAAATTACTCAAAGAATCCGGACTGACCTATGACCTGTTGTTAAAAGTATTACAGCAGGTACGCGGTACACAACGGGTTACCGATCAAAATCCGGAAGGCAAATACCAGGCTTTGAAACGTTATGCGCGCGATTTGAATGAACTAGCCCGCCGCGACAAACTGGACCCGGTAATTGGCAGGGATGAAGAGATTCGCCGGGTGTTACAGGTATTGTCGCGCCGCACTAAAAACAACCCCGTATTGATCGGTGAGCCGGGCGTTGGCAAAACCGCCATTGCGGAAGGCATAGCGCACCGTATAGTGCAGGGCGATGTGCCGGAAAATCTGAAAACCAAAAAAATCCTGTCTCTCGACCTTGGCGCGCTCATTGCCGGAGCCAAGTTTCGCGGTGAATTTGAAGATCGTCTTAAAGCGGTGTTGCAGGAAATAAGCGAAACCGACGGCGAGATCATTTTATTTATTGACGAATTGCATACCCTGGTGGGCGCCGGCGCCGCCGAAGGGGCTATGGACGCTTCCAATATGCTTAAACCGGCGCTGGCGCGGGGTGAATTACGTTGTATCGGCGCCACTACCCTGGATGAGTATCGAAAGCATATCGAAAAAGACGCCGCCCTGGAGCGGCGGTTCCAGCAGATATTTGTCGATCAGCCCTCGGTTGAAGATACCATATCGATTTTACGCGGTCTGAAAGAAAAGTACGAAGTTCATCATGGCGTGCGTATTCAGGACGGCGCTTTAATTGCCGCAGCCAACCTCTCGGAACGATATATAACCGAGCGGTTTTTGCCGGATAAAGCCATCGATTTGATCGATGAAGCCGCCGCCAAGCTGCGGATTGAAATCGACAGTATGCCCGAAGACCTGGAAAAAGTGGAACGCAAGCTGAAACAACTGGAAATCGAGCGCCAGGCCTTAAAGAAGGAAAAGGACGACGCATCCCGGCAGCGTATGGAGCAGGTCGGCGAAGAGATTGATCGCCTGAGCCTGGAGCAGGCTGAACTGCGCGGCCACTGGGCGCAGGAACGGACGATCATTTCTGAAATTCGCGCCCTTAAAGAGCAAATCGAAGCCGCCAAAGCCGATTCTGTAAAAGCGGAACGCGAAGGAGACCTGGCCAAAGCGGCCGAATTCAAATATGGGCGAATTGTGGAACTGGATAAAAAGCTCTCTGCCGCCAATCAGAAACTGGTTACATTGCAGCATGACCGGAAAATGTTAAAGGAAGAGGTCGACGAGGAAGATGTCGCTGAAGTTGTAGCCAAATGGACCGGGATTCCGGTAAGCCGGATGCTGGAAAGCGACAAAGAAAAGTTGCTGCATATCGAAGAACGCATCCATCAACGGCTGGTCAATCAAAAGGATGCCGTGTCTGCCGTGGCTAATGCCATCCGGCGGTCGCGGGCCGGCTTGAAGGATGCCGCGCGGCCGATCGGATCGTTTATATTTTTAGGCTCTACCGGTGTTGGCAAGACCGAACTAGCCCGCGCCCTGGCCGAGTATTTATTCGATAATGAACAAGCGCTGGTGCGCATCGACATGTCCGAATATATGGAGAGACATTCCGTATCACGGTTGATCGGCGCGCCTCCCGGCTATATCGGCTATGATGAGGGCGGACAGTTGACTGAAGCGGTGCGGCGGCGGCCTTATTCGGTGGTATTGCTGGATGAGATCGAAAAAGCCCACTCTGAAGTGTTTAATGTATTATTGCAGGTGCTCGATGACGGGCGATTGACCGATAATAAAGGACGGACAGTCAATTTTAAAAACACGATCATTATCATGACCTCCAATATCGGCGCGCAATATATAATGGAAAAGTCGGCCCTGGTTAATGATGTCAACCGGGAAGCTATCCATGAAGAAATAACCGATCATATTCAGGGTTTGTTAAAAGCGCAGCTGCGGCCGGAATTTATTAACCGCATCGACGACATTATCGTTTTTCATTCCCTGACAAAAGAGGACATGAAAAAAATCATGGCTCTGCAAATGAAGAATGTGGATAACCTGCTAAAGGCTAATAATATTCACATACAGTTAACACCTGAAGCGGAAAACTTTTTGGCAGCGCATGGCTATGACGCTTCATTTGGCGCACGCCCGTTAAAACGATTGATACAAAAAACCATTGTCAATCCATTGGCGGTAAAACTAATCGAGGGAACTTTCAAACCCGGTGATACGATAAGTGTCGTGGTTAGGGAGAATTCTCTTGATTTTGAGTGAAAAAGGTGATACATTTTAAATTCAATTGGGAACTTATCATTTGTAAGGCAGTTGAATAATAGAAAATTCAGGAGGTTGTTTACATGAAAAGATGGTTCGGATTTGGTATTGCTTTACTAGTCGTTGCAGTAATCGCCGGCTGCGGTGAGAAATTAACTGAAGAACAATTACGCGCCAAAGCGCTCGATTATGAAAACAAGGAACAGTGGGACCAGGTAATCAAAGTTTATGAACAATTGGTTAAAAAGTTTCCCGATTCCCCCAAATCAGATCAAAACCTTTACCAGTTGAGCGGGTTGTATGCAAGCAATTCCAAGAATTTTACCAAATCAATAGAAGCATACAAAACGTTAATTGAAAAATATCCGGAAAGCCAACTGGTCATTCAGGCCCAGTTTATGATCGGCTACCGCTATGCAAACGATTTGAATGACCTGGAAAAAGCCAAAGAAGCGTATAACGAATTTTTACAGAAATATCCGGACCATGAACTGGCGCCTTCGGTGCAGTGGGAACTGGATCATTTAGGCCAGGATATTAGCGAAATAGAATTGAATTTTGGTAAAGAAGAAACTGAGAAGAAAAAATAGTTCCGTTTGGGGGCAGGAACAGTATTATTTAGTGCGTCCGGTTTTGGTTGTAATTTGTTGAATAGATCATATTATTTAAAAAATTTTGATATAATTAAAGCCGATAGATTTGGTGAAACATCAGCCACAAATCGGCTTTTTTATGAAGAAACGTAATAAAAGTGTGGAGAATTAATGAAGCGCTTGCATTGTCGGTGGATGTGCATTTTGGGGATGATAATGATTGTACTATCCACATCTCTAATTGCACAAACAAGCGGGGATGATACTTTACAAACGGCAGTACGGCAGCCTGGTGAAATCACCTTGTCCGCCAGCGTGGATAAAAATCAAGTTGCGCTGAACCGTCCCCTGGAATTACTGATCCGCATCAAATGGTATGGCGATCTTGATAAATACCAGGTTCATCAGTTCGATAACCCGATTCTAAACAACCTGGAAATTACCGGGCATTCTGCGTCCAATAAAGTATCCAGTGAAAATGGCAGAAATATCGCCATTCAGGATTATGTGTTCACCTTAAAGCCCCAGGAATTGGGTATGGGGTATATCGAGGGCGTAATAATCCGTTATACCGATATGGATACCGATACCGATTACAGCTTGTCCACTAACCGCATTGAAATCAAAGTGCTGGATCCCATACCGGAACCGGGTGATAAAAGCTGGATCATCTGGTTGGCAATAATAATAATGCTGGCCGGGGTGGCGTTTTTTACAGTTATCTATTTGCAAAAACGTAAGGCAGAAAAAATACGCCAGGCGCAACTGAAAGCGGAAAAAGCCGTGCCCATGGAAGAAAAATATCTGCAAGAATTAAAAGATTTTAACCTGGATGATCCGGGCCTGGACATTGGTAAAACCATTAACCGGCTATCGCGTTTATTGCGGCGTTTTCTGGCAGAAAAATTTAACCTGCCTGCTGATACCTTGACTACTGAAGAACTGGTCAGGGAATTGACTGAAAAACATGCCGACGAGCACCTGGTTAAAGATGTGAATGAAGTATTATCCCGCGCTGATGTGATCAAGTTTTCCGGCGGCGACGCGGAAAAGAGCGAACTGGAACGTTTATTCGGATTGGTGAAAGAGAATATTATAGCGCTACGGAATAAACAGGCTTGAGGAAATCAATCAATTAATATAAAGATTAAACACATGGAGTTTTGTTGGAGGATCAATGAACTTCGATATTAAAGCAATCAACGAAAAAATACAAAAAGAAAGCGCGTTTGTTGAAAAGATCATGAACGAGGTCGGCAAGGTTATTGTTGGCCAAAAATATATGATCGAGCGGTTGTTGATCGGTTTACTTGCCGACGGCCACATCCTTCTCGAAGGTGTGCCGGGTTTGGCAAAAACAATGGCCGTCAAAACCCTGTCATCGATCATAGACACCCGCTTTCAGCGTATTCAATTTACCCCCGATCTGCTGCCGGCCGATTTGATCGGCACCATGATCTTTGAACCGAAATCCGGCAAGTTTTCCGTAAAAAAAGGGCCGGTATTTGCCAACCTGGTGCTTGCCGATGAAATCAACCGTTCGCCTGCCAAAGTTCAATCGGCTTTGCTGGAATCGATGCAGGAACGGCAGGTTACAATCGGCGAAGAAACATTCAAGCTGCCGTCACCATTCCTGGTGCTGGCCACTCAAAACCCGATCGAGCAGGAAGGCACCTATCCGTTGCCGGAAGCCCAGGTGGACCGTTTCATGTTAAAGCTGTCGGTTGGTTACCCGAACCGGGAAGAAGAACTGGAGATCATGCGCCGCATGACCAGAACCGAACTGCCGCAGGTGAATGTGGTGGTTACCCCGCAGGAAATTGAAAAGGCAAAAAAAGTATTACACGAAGTGTATATCGATCCCAAGATCGAGAATTATATTGTTGATATCGTGTTTGCTACCCGCAGTCCTGAAGAATTTGGGCTGGGTGAACTGAAAGAGTTGATAGCCTATGGCGCATCGCCGCGCGCTTCGATCAATTTGAGTATGGCGGCGCGTGCTCATGCCTTCCTGCGCCGGCGCGGTTACGTAACCCCCGAAGACGTCCGTTCTATCGGACTCGATGTGCTGCGGCACCGGGTTATCGTTACTTATGAGGCCGAAGCGGAAGAAATTACTGCCGAGGATGTGGTGCGCAAAGTGTTGAATAAAATTGAAGTCCCATGATTTTTATTAACTATGAACCGATCATTTAAATATAGTAAAGTCACGTGATTCCAAAGGAAATATTAAAAAAGGTAAAGCGGATAGAAATTCAAACCCGCGGCCTGGTTAATGATGTTTTTTCCGGCGAATACCATTCGGTGTTCAAGGGTCGCGGTATGGAATTCTCCGAGGTACGGGAATACCAAATCGGCGACGACATTCGCGCAATCGACTGGAATGTGACGGCGCGCGCCGGGCACCCGTATGTTAAGGTATTTGAAGAAGAACGGGAACTGACCGTGGTATTGCTGGTCGACGTCAGTTCGTCCGGCGATTTCGGCACTCATTCGCAAATGAAGGGAGAAATTGCCGCCGAGATTTGTGCGCTGCTGGCTTTTTCCGCAATAAAAAATAACGATAAAGTGGGTTTGATCATTTTTTCGGACGGAGTGGAAAAATTTGTTTCGCCGAAAAAAGGCAAAGCCCATGTGTTGCGGGTGGTGCGGGAAATCTTGTTCCACAAACCTAAAGGGAAAAAGACCAATATCACCGCCGCATTGGAATTTTTATCGCGGGTTACCAAGCGGCGCGCGGTTATATTCCTGGTATCGGATTTTATCAGCAGTGGTTATGAAAAAGCCCTGCAAATTGCCAATAAACGGCATGATATTGTCGCTATTACGGTAACCGATCCCCGTGAAATAGATATGCCGAGCGTCGGTTTCATTGAGCTGGAAGATGCGGAAACTGGCGAAACTTTCCTGGTCGATACGACCGATGTTGCCGTTCGCTCCGAGTTTTCACAGCGAACTACCGAGGCTGTTCAGGCGCGGGAAAAGTTGTTCCGTTCTCTTAATGTTGATTATATAGATATTCGCACGGATGAATCTTATATCGAACCGTTGATCCGGTTTTTCCGTATGCGAGCCAAGCGTTTCAGATAATATTATAAAGGTCCGGAGGATATATGAAAAAGGCAAGGGTTTATGTTTTGGCGGTTGCAGCCGCCGTTCTGTTTACGGTATTTGTAAACGGATGCGGTGGAGGTAACAAAGGTTCCGTTAAAGCCGACAAGCTGCGTGAATATGCGGGCGATTTGATCAACAAATCCCTGTATCCGCAGGCAATCCAGGAATATCAACGCTATCTTGATGATTATTCTATCGACGCACGCGAGCGCGCCAATGTGAATTATATCATTGCCAACACTTATTTTGACAGAATAAAAGACTATGAAAATGCCCTTACATATTATTTAAAGATCAAGCATCTGTACCCCGATAACAGCCTGATGCCGGAAGTCAATAAAAAGATCGTTGCCTGCCTGGAACGCCTGGAATTGACTGAAGACGCTCAGCAGGTTCTCGATGAGACTGTGCAGATGGATCCAACTGCGGTGCGTAAAAAACGCCCCGGCAATGTTGTGGCGCAAATTGGTAACCGTGAAATTACCCAGGGCGACCTCGATTTTGAGATTGAACAACTCCCGCCCAGCTTCCGCGATCAACTCAAAGACCCGCAGCGCAAGCTGGATTTTTTACGTGAATATGTAGCTACAGAATTATTATACGATACCGCCAAACGCTCCGGTTTTGAAAAAGACCAGGATGTTGTTGAAGGCGCGTTCCAGGCGAAAAAATCGCTCATGGTAAGAAAATTATTGCAGGAACGGGTTGCCGGCAAGGTAGAAATATCGCAAAGCGATATTGAACTGTATTACCGCGACCATATTGCCGATTTTTCGGAAAAAGATAAAGACGGCAAAGTCGTTAAAGAAAAACCCCTTGCCGATGTTCAGCAACAGGTACAGCAAGCCCTGATGCAGCAGCGTTATGAACAGGAATATAGAGGACTGATCGAAAAGATGATCCGCGCTGAAGGCGTAAAATTCTATGAAAGCCGTGTCCAATAACGGTAAATAGTAACGGACCGATTAAAGATAACAGATAGTTTATGAACCAGTAACGAGTTACGACACATTATATGCAAAAAGGCATATTTAAGATAATAACCCTGGCAGCGCTCCTGGCGATGCTGAGCGCTGCTTCCCTGTTTGCCCAGGGGAGCATCACGGTTGAATCGCAGGTAGATCGCAGCACAATATTGATTGGCGATGTGTTCCAGTATTCCGTCATTGTAACGCATGATACGGATGTAGCCGTGCAAATGCCGGAATTAGCCGCCAATCTCGGTATGTTTGAAATTCGCGATTATAAAGTTTTGGAACCGGCGCAAAAAGAGGGCAAGATAATCTCGCAAACCAATTACTTGTTGTCCACTTTTGATACCGGGGAATTTGCCATACCGGAACTGCAAATCGGTTACACTACTACAACCGATTCCACTGTGCGGTTCATCAAAACCGAACCGTTGACTATAACGGTGCAAAGCCTGAATCCGGAAGAAAAGGGCGATATACGGGATATAAAAGCGCCGTTAACCCCGCCCCGTGAATACCGGCAATATATAATTACAGGTTTGATCCTGCTTGCGGTCGTTGCCGCGGTGGTTGTTTTGATTTATTATCTCAGGCGCCGCCGGCAAGGCAAAGCTTTACTGCCAACCCGGCAAAAACCGCCGCGCCCGGTGCATGAGACTGCCCTGGAAGAATTACAGGAACTGGCGCAGAGCGATTTGCTGGCAACCGGACAGATTAAAGAGTATTATATCCGCTTATCGGATATAATCCGCCGTTATATTGAAGGAAGGTTCTTTATTTATGCACCGGAAATGACCACCTCGCAATTGCTGGATAAAATGCGCGATGAACGAATTGAAACCCAATATATTGATATGACCGGTGAATTTTTGTCAAGCTGCGACCTGGTCAAGTTTGCCAAATATGTTCCGGAACCGGCAGAAACGAACATTATTACCCAACTGGCTTTTGATTTTGTGGAACAGACGAAAATGATCATGGCGCAACCTGAAGTCGCTGCTCCGGCTGGTGAAGCGGTTGCGGAACCGGCAACTGCCAGCAACGGCGTCGTTACCACCACAGTTGATTCGGAAACAGAGGAGGCGCGCTGATATGTTTCGTTTTGCCAATCCTGAATTTCTGGCGCTTTTTGCCGTTATCCCGGTGTTGATTTATTATTATATTAAACGTAATAATAAAAGCGGCGCCACTCTGCGCTATTCGAACCTGGGAATTATCAAATCCGTCAAGAAATCGCCGTGGAAACAATACCGTCATATACTGTTTATTTTACGGCTGCTGGTCATTTCCCTGCTGATCATTGGCTTTGCCCGGCCGCAATCCGGACGCAGCGAAGAGGAGATCATCACCGAAGGGATCGATATTATCCTGGCGATGGATGTTTCCAGCAGTATGCTGGCTGAAGATTTCAAACCCAAGAACCGCCTGGAGGCCGCCAAAGTTGTGGCCGCCAATTTTGTCAAGGGGCGTAGCAACGACCGTATCGGCCTGGTGGTGTTTTCCGGATTAAGTTTTACCCAATGCCCGTTGACTCTCGATTATGGCATATTGCTGCGGTTTATGGAAGATATTCATATCGGGATGATCGAGGATGGCACCGCCATCGGCATGGCTATGGCCAATTGCGTCAACCGGCTGCGCGACAGCAAGGCCAAGAGCAAGGTGGTGATATTATTGACCGACGGCCGTAATAACCGCGGCGAGTTGGACCCGGTTACCGCCGCCAAAGTGGCAAAAGCTTATAATATAAGGGTCTATACCATCGGCGCCGGTAAACTGGGCGAAGCATTGTATCCTTACGACGACCCGATCTTTGGCAAGCGTTATGTCAAAGTGCCGGTGGAAATCGATGAAGATTTACTTCAGCAAATGGCATCGATAACCGGTGGTCAGTATTTCCGCGCTACCGATGAGACCAGCCTGGAAAAGATCTATGCTGAAATTGGTGAAATGGAAAAAACCAAAATTGAAGTGAAAGAATATACCCGGTACAAAGAGCTATTCATCAATTACCTGCTGCTGGCCATTATGATATTGTTAACAGAAATTGTACTGGCGCATACGCGCTTTAGAAAAATTCCCTGAGGTTAGTGTTTACGAGGAAAGTATGCTGCGATTTGCAAATATATATTATCTTTATTTTTTATGGCTTGTACCGGCGCTGGTGATATTTTTCATATTTGCGTTCAGGGCGAAAAAGCATACCATGCAAAAATTCGGCAACCTGGAATTGTTGAAAAAACTGAGCAGCAGCACCAGCCGCGCCCGCCAGGTATGGAAAATTGTTATAATATTGAGCGCGGTTACATGTGCAATTATTGCCCTGGCTCGTCCGCAGATCGGCACAAAACTTGAGGAAGTCAAGCGCGAAGGTATCGATATTCTGGTTGCCATGGATGTGTCCAAGTCCATGCTGGCTGAAGATATACAGCCTAGCCGGTTAGCCAAGGCCAAGCATGAAGTGAATGGCTTTATCGACCGGCTGCGCGGTGACCGCATCGGTCTGATCGCTTTTGCCGGCGTGCCTTTTGTGCAATGCCCGCTCACCCTGGATTATGGCGCCGCCAAGATTTTTTTAAATATTATGGAGCCTGATCTGATTCCCACTCCGGGTACTGCCCTGGGCAAGGTGATTGAAAAAGCCATTGCAACATTCGACCAAAAAGAAAGAAAACACAAAGTTCTGGTTTTGATCACCGACGGCGAAGATCACCAGGGCGAGGTTATGAAATATGTGGAAGAGGCTGAACGGCAGGGCATAATTATTTATTGCGTAGGCATTGGGTCTCCCAAAGGCGAACCGATTCCGGCCAGCGCCGAGGGTTCGGCTGGTATGGGCTTTAAAAAAGATAAAAGCGGCCAGGTCATTATCTCCAAGCTGGATGAGATCACCCTGGAGAAAATTGCCCTGCAAACTAACGGCAAATACTTCCGGGCAACCAGCGGCGAGGATGAACTGGATAAAATATATAATGATATTGAAAATATGGAAAAAAAGCAGTTGGGCTCGCTTAAATTTTCCCAGTTTGAAGACCGCTTTCAATATTTTTTGGGTCTGGCAATTTTGTTATTAGTACTTGAAACTGTTATTCCTGAACGGCGTAAAGTAAAGCAGGAATGGCGCGGACGATTTATGTAGAGTAATGGAACTATGAACAGAGTATTTATATTTATAATTATTTTTTTTACGGCTTTTCAGTGTGTGTATGGACAAGCGTTAAGGAGAAAAGTAGTAGCCGGGAACAAGTTATACGTTGAAGAAATGTATGACGAGGCGTTGAATAAATACATTGATGCGCAGGTGCACGCCCCGGAATCACCGCTGCTCAAGTTCAATATCGGCGATGCCCAGTACAAAAAAAACAAGTACGAAGAAGCGATCAAGGAATTTGAAGCATCGTTAAGCAGCGATGATGTGCTGAAACAGGCGCAGTCCTATTATAATATGGGTAATTCATTGTACAGGTTGAATAAACTGCCGGAAGCGATTGCCGCATATAAAAAATCCCTGGAGCTGAATCCGAATGATGAAGACGCCAAGTATAACCTGGAATTTGTACGTAAAAAGTTAAAAGATGAAGCGCAAAAACAGCAGCAGAATCCACAGCAGCAACAACAGCAAAACCAGGATCAGCAGCAGCAACAGAACCAGGATGAACAGCAGCAGGATCAGCAACAACAGGAACAACAGCAGCAACAACAAGATCAGGAGCAGCAGGACGAACAGCAACAACAAGAGCAGCAACAACAGCAGGCTCAACCGCAGGATATTTCCAAAGAGGACGCCGAGCGGATTTTAAATTCTTTGAATGAAGATGAAGAAAAAATGAAAGAAGCCCGCAAGCAGCAGATGCAGGGTAATATATCCGTATCTAAAGATTGGTGATCAGGGTTATGAAAAACAGGAATCATCAAATATATTTTATTACAGTTCTGTTTATATTTATGTTTAGCGGTGTTTTGCCGGCGCAGGAACCGTTGTCCATCCGTGCAGTAGTCGACCGGACAACCGTTGCCGTTAACCAGCAGTTAATGCTTACCATTGAACTATCCGGCGAAGGCGCCAACAAGGTGGATTATCCCGCTCCGCCGGATTTGGGTGATTATTTGAAGCTGGCCGGCAGCGGCGGCAATTCCCAAAATATTCAGTTCATTAATGGCAGAATGTCGGTTACCAAATCACAGGTTTATTTTTATATCGCCGCAATGGAAGGCACGTGTACCATACCGTCGATCAAGATCAGTTATAAAAATAATGAAGCGGCATCCGAGCCGGTAACGATAACAGTGATCAATTCAGGGGCTCCGGCGACTCCGGCCACCCCGGCGCCCACACCGGGTTCCGAAGTGGACACCGGTGAAGATTTATTCATCAAAGCGATACCGGCCAAACGCACCGTTTACCAGAATGAGCCGGTGGTAGTTTCATTTCGCATTTACAAAAGCGCCAAGGTTAATTTAACTAATTATGGCATTAACAAACTACCCGAGTCGGTCGGTTTTTGGGCGGAAGAAATAGAAATCGGCAATCAGCCACCGGTGTGGGAAGAGACGATTAATGGCAAAAAGTTCGTTCTGGCCGATATTAAAAAGACCATCCTTTTCCCGGCTTCTCCCGGTAAAAAAACCATCGGTTCATTGGGTATAGATTGCAATATTCGTGTTTCTACGCAAAAGCGCAGTAATGATATATTCGACAGTTTTTTTGACGACCCGTTTTTCTCCCGCACTGTACGAAAATCTATATTTTCACAACCCCTGGAGATCAATGTGCTGCCATTGCCGCTAGAGGGTAAGCCGGCCAACTTCTCCGGATGCGTCGGGCGTTTCGATATGGATGCAGCTATGGATAAAAGCCATGTAAAAACCAACGAAGCTGTTACTTTAAGGATCAAGATCGCCGGAACCGGTAACATCAAGATCATCCCCAAACCGGATTTGGTAATCCCTGCGGACTTTCAGCAATACGATCCCAAAACTACCGAAAATATTGTTCGCAACAATGATGGCGTTAGCGGCAATAAAACGTTTGAATATGTGCTGGTGCCCCGTTTCCCTGGCGAGCAGCGCATCAGGCCTGTTGAGTTTAGTTATTTTGATCCTTATGGCAAAGTTTACAAAACCCTGACCACCCCGGAATTTGTATTAACAGTAGAAAAGGGAAGCGACGAACTGGTATCTATGGGCTCCGGTCTGAGCAAGGAAGAGGTGCGGCTGGTGGGGCAGGACATACGGTTCATCAAATTGACGACCCGGAATTTGATCCCCGGCAGTTTTAAATTTTACAACCAGTTTTTATTTTTTGCCGCTATTTTATTGCCGCTGCTGGCGCTGGCCGGGGCGGTGGGTTATAATCGTCATTTAACCAAACTGAGCGCCAATGTTGCTTATGCACGCAGCCGCCGCGCCAACACTATGGCTATGAAAAAACTGGCCCGCGCTAAAAGTTTACTGGACGAAAATACACAAAAAGAATTTTTCGCTGAAATATCCCACGCTTTGCTGGGGTTTGCGGCAGACAAGCTCAACCTCGCCCAGGCCGGTATCATCAGCGATGAACTGGAAGAATTGTTGAAAAAACGGCAGCTTGATGATTCTCTGATTCAAGAGTATAAGGAATTACTGCAAGTATGTGATTTTCAGCGTTTTGCTCCAGCCGATATGAGCCGGGAGCAGATGCAGGACATGTTCAAAAAAGCCAAAGAAGCAATTATCAACCTGGAAAAAGCATTGTAATATGAAAATAGCAACGATTGCATGGATTTTTCTGTTACTGGCTCCCAAAGCTGAAGTTGGAAAAGCGGTTACAGATTTTAACAAGGGCAATGAGTTTTATCAAAGCGGCGATTATAATAAAGCTGTGGAATACTATGAATTGGCGCTGCATACGGGGTATATGAGCGCTGAATTGTATTATAATCTGGGTAACAGTTATTATAAAACCGGACAGGTCGGGCGCAGTATACTCAATTATGAACGCGCCAAACGACTGGATTCCCGCGACCCTGATATTCAATATAACCTGGACATCGCCCAACTGCGGATTGTCGACAAGATCAATGAACCGCCGCAATTGTTTTATGTGCGTTTCTGGAATAAGCTGGCCGGTCTTTTCAATATACGCGACCTGGGTTATATTACGCTGGTATTTTATGTACTGTTTATTGTGTTTGTTATTGTAAGAATTTTATCCCGGTCTATGGTTGTGAAAAAAGTTGCCAAAATTGCCGCTATTCCTGTACTAGTCCTGCTACTGTTTACCAGTTTGTTATTCCTGCAAAGAGTCAATTCGGATATCCATGTAAAGCATGGAATCGTGATCGTCGACAAAGTAGACGCCACCAGTTCGCCGTCACAAGGTGATACAATTATTTTTACATTGCATGAAGGCGTCAAGGTAGTGGTTTCCGAACAAAGCGGCGATTATCTTGAAATAAAGCTGGCGGACGGTAATATTGGCTGGATTCGCGCCGGCGCTGTTGAAATTATCTGAGGTGTGACTAAACCCGGATAGAATGGACTGCATATTATAAGAGCTCTCACAATTGTATGGTTTTCAGGTTCAGAAAGTAATACTCATTTTTCAGATTTATTTTCAAATGATATGTTATAATGCTGAATAAATAATAGTGAAAGAAGCCCGGCGGTCCGTATCCCCATGACTGCCGCTTTGCCTTTTATGAGCACCAGAGAAAAACTTTATCAATTTGCCCACCGGGTTCATGTCGAGAGAGCGCTTGTTTTTACCCTTTTGTTAATAATTTTTACCCTGCAAATAATCCCCAAACGTTTCGTTAATAAGCAACCGGAACTTGCCGCAGTAAAAATCAGTATAAAAGTTGAAGATATTCCGGCGACCGAACAGCGGCTGCGGCATGGTAATCCTGCGCCTTCACGGCCGGTAATTCCGGTGCCGTCGGACGAAGTCTATCCCGAAGATGATACTATTGATGAGACGAATGTGCGATGGACTTTGGGCGATTCACCTTTTGGCAGAAGCGGGTTGACCATTGGCAAGGCCGATACCATTCCGCCGCGCCCATTGATGCAAACACTGCCGGAGTATCCTGAAGAGTTACAAAAAAAACGTGTTGAAGGAAGCGTCAAGTTACTGCTCAAGGTGGATGAAAACGGACGGGTGGTAGATGTAGTAATGGCCGGAAATACCACCGGCAGCGAGGAATGCCGTGAACTGGCTGTAGCTGCTGCCTACAAGAGCACTTATATTCCGGCGCGATCCGACAACCGCAATATAGAAATGTGGACCAGTTGTGTTTACAGTTTTAAACAATCGCCATAACCATGATGAAATTTAATTGCTCATGTAAACAAAAACAATACAGAATACGTCCAATAGACAAAGAAGCAACAGTTTAACGGCACAGAAGGATAAAATTAAATATTGCTTGATTAAGACCCGATTAGTATATTGTTACAACAGACCGGTATATATCAGAATTAATAGCACTACATTATATATACCGGACGCTTTTATAGAAGGAGGCGGTCATGATGTTATATAAGAAAAGATTCATATTGATTGCAGGCAGCTTGTTTTTTGTTGCCCTGCTCGCCGGGTGTTATACCCGTGTGGGAAACCCCAATTTACAAACGACAGCTCAGGATGATTATTATACCGAGTATGATGAAAATAGCGAAGAGCAATATGAGGATAGTGATGAATCGGCAAATTACCAGGTTGTGTATCATCAGTATGATCACGATGTTTATGTAACCGGTGGTTTTGCAGATCCCTATTATTGGAATAGTTGGCGGTATGATCCGTTTTATTATAGTTCCGATTATTACTGGTGGCGGTATCATCATCGCTGGGATCCCTGGTATGGCTATGATTATTACGGCTGGCGCGACCCGTATTACTGGGCGCCGGTTTCCTATTGGGGAGGACACCATTATTATCACAACTCGTATTACCCGCATTATTATTACGGACAAGGTTCCTCTCATGACAATACACCGGCGGTAAGACGCGATTTTTCCAGGAGAACATTGGTCACAAATCCACCCAATTCGGTGCGCCGTATGGATACCGGCAGCGACCGGTCGACAAATATCAGCCGCAGAACGACGACGCGCGCGTCCAGAACCGGTAATGTAACAACACCGGCAGCGATCAGAACAAATAACGACAATACCGCAACCGGATCGATCCGGCAGCCGGTCGCCCGCACCACGCGCTCCGGCGAGGTTTCTTCCAGCCGCAGCCGAACTGGCGTCTCGGACACCCCGTCTACCGTACGTCGCTCAACTGTGAAAACTCCAAGTCAGGGTAGTTCAGGCAGTGAATCCGGGCAGTCGGTGTCCAGACCCAAAAGCAATTCCGGCAGCAGCAGCTCCGAGTCGCGCTCCAGAACTGTGGAAAGACGCACCCGCAGTAGCAGTCCGTCATATACGCCGCGTTCGAGCAGTTCATCCAATCGTTCTTCCGGCAATTCCGGAAGCTCAAGCAGCGGCTCCAGTTATAGCGGTAACAAAAGCAGCGGCAGTTCGTCGGGCAGCAGTTCATCGAGCGGCAGAAGTTCCTCTTCCGGCAGCAAATCGTCAGGCAGCAGTTCAAGCAACGGAAGAAAAAGATAGTAAAAAAATAACCGGTTCTGCCGAACAGGGATGAAAGGAGAAATAAATGCAAGGCAAGAGTTTATTTATATTGACGATAATGATAGCGCTGGCAGGTGTTACAACATTATTTGCCCAAGAGGAAATATTCTTCCTGGGTGAAGAGACCGGTATCGGGGCGCGGGCAATGGGTATGGGCGGCGCATTCCTCGGCGTTGCCGATGATTATTCCGCAATCTACTGGAACCCCGCCGGCCTGGGACAGTTACGCCGTATGGAAATGAATATCGGTTTTTCTCATAACAAGTATGCCAATAATGCAACTTTTTTAGCGACTGACATGAAAGGCGAGACCAGTTTCACGCGGCTTAATTCGATCGGGTTTGTGTTCCCGGTGCCCACGTACCAGGGCAGTCTGGTATTTGGCGTTGGCTATAATAAAATAAGGGATTTCGATACCGCCCTGGAAATAACCGGCTTTAACAAGGATTATACCGCGTATGCCGACAATGTTATGCCGATTTGGGGTGATGAATATGCTACAGATATTTATGGCGATTTGCAACAGGACGAATCTATTATCGAAGAGGGCAGTTTGAATCAGTTCACCCTCTCCGGCGCTTTGGAAGTACAAAAAAATGTCATGCTGGGCGCTTCGCTGAATTTTATCGGCGGCAAGGATGATTACAATCTGAAATTCATTGAATCGGATATATATGATTATTATAATACCCCCCCGTATGACGATTCGCTGGGTTACCGGATTTTGTCGGACCTGAATAACTGGGTTTTCGACCAGAGTATTGTTTCCGATTTCAGCGCCGCCAGTTTAAAGATGGGCGTATTGTACCAGATGAACCGGGCAATCCGGCTCGGCGCCACGGTTGTTTTCCCAACGCAGTATTCTATAAATGAAAGCTGGTCACAAACCATAACCGAAACCTATGATTTGGCTGATGAACAATATGTCGATGAACAAAGCGGCGAAGGCATCAAATACAAATTTGTTGAGCCTTATGCCCTGGCGGTCGGCGGTTCATTCAAACTGATCAATATACTGCTTTCCGGCAGCGTCGAGTTCAAAGACTGGACGCAAGCTAAATTCAAGACCGACGCCCCCAGTTATGGTGTCAGCAAGGCCGATATAAACAGCAAAATCAAAAAAGAGCTGCAATCGGTTACCAGAATAAGACTCGGCGCCGAAGTGTATGTGCCGGTCATCAAGGCGCGGGTGCGGGCGGGATACTATAACGATCCTTCGGCGTACAAGTATACAAATGTAACGCCGGACAAGGAATACCTGACTGCCGGCGCCAGCCTGATGCTGGACAAGCAGGTGATGGTTGATTTCGGCTTGACGCATGGCAGTTGGGAACGTGAAACCACCGATAATTTGACATATTCTCCAACTCTTGAAAAGGTAACTTTTAATAAACTGGTCGGTACCTTATCCATCAGATTCTGATTGCGAGGGTAATATTAAAAGACGATTTGGTATAATAGTGGCGCGGTATGGCATCCTGCTGTTATGCAGTTTAATTTGCGGCTGCGCCACAACTAAAGGGGATTACAAGGCGCCCAAAGTGCTCTTTGATGGGGAATTGGATTACCCACTCAGCGCACAACTCAATAAAGTTGAGGGTGATGTGCTGGTGGGCGTCTTTGTCGATAAAGATGGAAAACCGCTGGAAGTAAATATTTTACGCTCGTCCGGCAGCGAGGATCTGGACAGCGCCGCTGTAAGTTTTTCGCGCAAGGTAGAATATGCACCTGCCGTTTATAATGATAACCCCATTGGCTCCTGGACCCGGCTGGAACTGCGTTATAAATTACAGAAAATTGATTTTGATGAAAATTCATGGCTTTCCGAAGTTCGGCATATTCAAAGACAGATCGATGAAGAAAAAGACCTGGAAAAACGTAAGACCTTGTTACAGCGTTTGTACACAAAATACTCCGGTATGGTCGAGTATATTAAAAAGAATAATGAAGTAAAAATAAATAAAACCATTGAACTTGCCCTGACTGACTCTTCGACAAAAAAGTGGCGCGAGTTTTGGGATGTAATACCGGCCCCATTTGTTCTGTATGATGATTTCTGGGAACGTTACCCGGATTGCCCTTTCAAGATCATACTTAAAGACGACCTGATGAAGCAGATCATTGAAGCTGAATATTTATTGCGCATGAAAACATTAAAGAATCCCCGGTTTATGCAGCGGTCACTGCATTATCTCGATGTGCTCAATACCCGGCTGAATGAATTGCAAAATTTGTAGTTTTCTATACTCTCTTTATTCTATTATCGATTTAACCGGTATTCTGTTGTTGATTCTGACTTAAATTTGGTTCGCCGGTATATGCAAATTTAATATTTTAAAATATTGCAGGCAAACATCAGGCAAGCTCTGAGCGATAGGGTAACGAAAACATTTTAATTTCTGCATAATTTGATTAATTCAGTAAAATTGCATATATTTACAAGTGTAATTTCATAACGCCGTCTGAATTTAGGACAAGTTTGGTATGTGGAGGTAGTATGTTCAAGCGTACATTGATGCTTTTTTTAATAATTATACTGTTTGCCGGTAATTTGTTGTTTGCCCAGCGCAAGGGCGCTGTTGATACGGGCGGCATGTTTTCTTTCCGTGCTTATTCCGAAAAAGATAGCAGCGGCAGCGACCTGGATTTACAATGGGTGGTTGGCTATTACATGAGCAGAAAACTGGCAACGGAATTTCAGCCGCTGGTACGGGTTAATTTTCAGCATGATGATGTAAACGTTTCTTCAATTTTAATGGGCGGATTTTCATACCGTATTTTTGACGTCGTACCCGATGATTATTTACAACGCCGGCAGCGGGGCCGGGAATTGGGAACCGCGCCGGGCGTCTATGCAACCGGCCTGGTCGGTTTCTGGATAGACGGCTTTACTCAAAAAGATGATCCTTCCGGTAAAACCTATTCAGGTCCGGTTATATCGGGGGGGCTGGGAACGCGTACAGGAATCAGCAAGACCGCCCTGTTGCGCGTTAATGCGCAAGTAATCCACATGCTGCCGAACGGACCGGTATTTGATGATCCCCGGACAATATTTCTTATTTCCGTCGGTTTATCTGTGTTTGTGGTGTTGTAAAATTTTTGAATTATTTTTTAATAACCGGCGTTAATAATATTGACATTAACAGGTGTTTATAGTAAATTAAAGAAAAATCACTCCTGATAACCGGGTATAACATGAATTATTCAATAAAATTTTTGCTTATTTCCGCACTCCTGGTGTTATTTTGTCAACCGGCGGCAA
The DNA here is from genome assembly GCA_029561455.1 of bacterium. Lineage (GTDB taxonomy): Bacteria > Zhuqueibacterota > Zhuqueibacteria > Residuimicrobiales > Krinioviventaceae > Fontivivens. The sequence goes on along the minus strand of JAKQIY010000065.1, from coordinate 326,008 downwards.
GCCAGTTAGATGACCGAACATTATTGGGCAGCAAACGCTTGCCGGGGATAAATCCGGATTCTTATTTTTCCAAACCTGTGCAACTTGTCGATGCGCCGACCGCCAGCATTTTACAGGGCGGCGATATTAATACCAGCATCCGGTTGTTTGAACAGGGCGGCGCCCTGGGAGCATTATCGGTAGGTATTTCTAACAAAGTTATGTTTGGTATATCGTTTGGCGGCGCCAATATTATCGGCAGCGGTAATGTTGATTGGAACCAGGCCCCGGGAATTCATTTTATGTACCGCATGCTCGAGGAAGACCTGGTAATGCCGGCGCTGGTTTTAGGTTTCGATTCGCAGGGGTATGGCCCCTATTGGGATAAAATCGAACCCTCGCCCGATTCGGAACATGCGCCCCAGGTTTTGTCGGAACGTTACTCGGTCAAATCAAAAGGTTTTTTCTGCGTTGTCTCCAAAGGTTATAGCTCTTTGCTTAAAATGGGGTTGCATGGTGGTATCAATTACAGTCTTGAAGATAACGATGAGGATAAAAGTCCTACGGTGTTTATAGGAATGGACGCCATGATGAGTCGCGATATTGCGCTTATTGCTGAATATGACTTTGCCGCTAATGACGACCTGATGAGAAAGAACAATGACGACAAAGGCTATCTCAACGCTGGTGTCCGCTGGGCATTTACCGATTATATGTTTATCGAATTTGATTTCAAGAATATTTTGGCAGCAAAAGAAAATAAAGTAACCGATATAAACAGAATTATAAAGTTTGTGTATTATGGAACAATAAGATAAGTTATGAAAAGCAAACTGAAAATTTTCATCCTTTTACTGGCAGGGGCTGCATTAACTTCGGGGTGTTACACCAGTTTTACGCATCCGCTTGTTGATTCGCAGGGTAAACGCATAAACCGGAGTAATAGCGGCATTGCCGGCAGTTGCTCGGAATGTCATGCGGATGGGACGCTGCAAGCTGGCTCTGTATTACCGGCTGCAGTGGAAAATGATTACGACTGGCAGTTTTATACCAATTCCGCCTGGTGGCAGGATGAATTTGATTTTTTCCCGGTCAATGCAACTGAATCCGCAGACCCGACCGGGGCTCGTTTACCGGGTGTAACCCCCGGTTATAGCAGTGACGCCATAACCCCGATCCCGGTGATGCCGTCGCAGTCCGGGTTAAGTAAAAAAACCCCGGAAAACACAACCCAAACCGAACAAACCGATAACCGCCGTGATTTTGAACGCCGCAAGGATACACAATCAACGGATGATAAAGCCAGGGGAAATGACAAGTCAACGCGCGACCGGTAAAAGCCATTCCCTGAATTATCCCGATTATACAATAACTATATAGCCGGATTTTATCGGCAGTGATAATTAGTGGGGTGCAAGATGATTGCAGAATTCAAGCCGGGTCAGGCGATTGAAGACTTTTTTGTATTGCGCAAAGCGGAATGCCGCAAGCAGGCTGAAAAAGGCGAGCTATACTTGTCTCTCGAATTGGGTGACGCATCGGGGCGAATTTTTGGCACCTTGTGGAAGCAAGTCGATGAGATGCTCAAGTTATTAAAAGAGGGGGATATTGTTAAAGTTAAAGGTCAAGTTATCGAATGGAAGGGGAAGCTGCATTTATCAGTTGAAAAAATCCGTCTTGCTCAAGTTAATGACAGGGTCGATTCCGATTCTTTAATTCCCGCCGGAACATGTGATCCGCAGGAGAACCTGGATAAAATATTCCAAAAGATCGGAACTGTTGAAGATGAAAACCTGCGCAGTTTGTTACTGTCGGTCTATAATGATAAAACCATCAGAAAAGCGTTATTAAAGGCGCCGGCCGGTAAACTCTGGCATCATTGTTATGAAGGCGGTTTGCTGGAACATACTCTGGGTGTGTGTAATTTTGCTGAGAGTATTGCCATGCAGGTTCTCAAGGTTGACCGGCAGTTATTGATCGCCGGGGCGCTGTTACACGATATTGGCAAAATTCGTGAATACAAAACCGGCTATTTTATAGATTATTCGGATGAGGGCAGGCTGCTGGGCCATATTTCAATAGGCTACCATATTGTTGCCGGGTTTATTGAGAGAAATAAAAAGTTTCCGGAAGAATTGGCCAACAAAGTTCTACACCTGATTTTATCGCACCAGGGCGAACTGGAGCATGGTTCGCCGGTGGTGCCCATGTGCCGGGAATCGTTAATATTGTATTATGCTGATGAACTTGATTCCAAATTAAATGCTTTTGACCGTATATATGATAAGGAAAAAAGTCAACATAAAAAATGGAGCAGTTATGTAAAACTGATGGATCGGTTTTTATATTTTGGCGATGACCCGAACCTGAACGCAATGCGCGGGCAAGAAAAATAGTGAAAAAAATAGCCGGAATATATCAGTAAAAGAATATAAATCACTTGACTTTTATTTGAAAAAAGTATAAATTAATATTCATTTTTCCGGTGTAGCTCAACCGGCAGAGCGGGTGGCTGTTAACCACTAGGTTGTAGGTTCGAGTCCTACCACCGGAGCTTTAAAGCCCGATAATATCGGGCTTTTTGCTTTTTTGGCAATCTGGAAAAGAATTTTTAAAAAAATACTACGACTGAAAAATCCTGCCATCAGGTATACAAGTTACATACACTATTTAATAACAAATATTAAATGTTAGAGTTTACCTTAAATAAAACATCTGCGGTAGTCATTAATATACCAAAAGATATGAAAATACAAATACAGTTAAAATAATTATTTAGCTTACTTTCGGAACTTTTTGATTATATTTTCGTTAACATAGCTGAATATACTGAAAGACATCCATTGGAAGACATGCCATCCATAAAATGCGTTGAAAATATTTATCTTGATATTTATAAATATTTATATTTAATTATTACTGTTACATCTGTAAACTAGTTTGAATAATAATATATACAACCCGGGTGTGAACCGGGTATTTTTTTGCAGAAATCGGGTATAATGAAACGAAAAACCAGGTATAATATTTTCTATTTTGGAGTTCTTGGCTGCGCCCTGATCGCGCTGACATTTTTAATCAAGTTTGATCATTTTCTTAAAACCCCCTGCCGTTTTGTTGCCCAGGCCGAATGGAAAGTCATTCAAAACGAACCGGACAAAATTTTTTCAGTGATCAAACGAAATGATTCAAACATGGTCCAGCAGTTCAATCTTTTGCAGATCAGCCGTCCGGATTACATTCATTATACTATTAACGATACCATTTATCAAACCGGCCTGGTTAAAAAAGGGGATATTGTTGCCAGGGTTTATTCTTTTCAGGACCAGATCTTGTTGGCGCAGCTTCAGGGATTACGTAATGTAGCACAAGCTGATGTGGAAGTTATGACCACAGGTGAAAAGCCGGCAATCCGGGAAGAAGCTATACAGACCCTAAACCATGCCAGGGCTCAGTTCGCTAATTTTACTCCCCAGTATGAGCGGGTTAAGCAACTATATGGGCAAAAATTAGCCAGTGATAACGAGATGGATATAGCCCAGGCTACTTTTGATCTTTACAAGGTAAATGTCGCCCTGGCTGAGGCGCGCGTCAAGGTTGTCGAAACCGGAGAAAAGTCCGCAGAGATCAGGAAAAGTCAAAATGAACTGGAAGATTACGAAAACCAGATTCAGGTGCTGGAGCAAAAGTTAAGATCACAGTATATAACCGCCCCGATCAGCGGACAAGTGAGTGAATCGCTGCTTGACAGTACGGTATTATGCCTGGTCAATAAAGTGGATACAATGGTTGTGCAGATCATGCTGCGTGAAAACCAGTTAAGGTATATCAGGCCGGATTTACCGGTTAAAGTTTATTATAATGGATTCCGTGGCCGCGTAGATAGTACACGGGTTTTAAGTATAGGTAACAAAGCGGAATTGATTTATGGAATGCCTATTTATATTGCCAAAGCCAGAATAGCAAATAACTCTTCCGATATTTTACCGGGAATGACAGGATATGTAAAAATTAAAGCCGGCAAGATGGATCTTGTTTCCCTGATAAAAATGGAATGGGATAATTATTTACTTCGATAAAGCTGACAAGACAGAGCATGGTTAATATAAAAAGCATAAAAGGGCGTTCCGAAATTAAATACTATGTACCATTGGATAAAGTACCGCTAATAAAGGAATTTATCCGGCCTTATGCCGATCTTGATCCATATAGCGCCGATCTTGCCAATCAACAATATATCATCCGCAGTATCTATCTTGATTCGCCGCAGTTGGATTTTTATTATCAAAAACTCGATGGTCTGCCGGTGCGGCGTAAACTGCGCATTCGTGTGTACAATGAATATGATCCTAATGCCATTGGATTTTTAGAAATTAAGCGGCGTTTCAGTAAAACAGTAGTCAAAGAACGCGCCAAGTATACATTTGCCGAGATAGAAAACTTTCTCAACCCCGAGAACCGGGATTGGGGAGTGTTAAAGCAAATAAACGGCACCCTGGTGCTAAGCAAGTTTTTATATAATATTTCCAAGCTGGAGCTTGAACCGGTAGTTTTAATTGTTTACAACCGCGATGCTTTTATCGGCAAGCTGGATAACCGCGTACGGTTAACAATCGATTATAACGTACGATCGCGTAAATGTGATAAAATCAGCACGATCTTTCAGGATGGCATATTGATCCCGGTTGTTGATACCCAGTGTATTCTGGAATTAAAATATGACAGTTTTATGCCCAAGTGGATGCGGGAACTGGTGCATGAGTTAAAAGTGAGCCCGCAATCAATTTCAAAATATTGTATGAGCATAGAAAAATGCCTGCTTGCGTGAGGAGTGTGTAAAGGAATGGGAATGACAGGAATTGCACAAAATGTTTACGATGCCCTTTTTACCAATACAACAAATGTTTATTTTTTTGATGCGGTAATAAATATTCTCATCGCTTTTGTTGTGGGTTTTATTATTTCTTCAGTGTACCGGATCACCTATAAAGGCTATTCCTATTCTTCCTCATTTGTGAATACTGTTGTTATTATTACCATGGTAACCGCTATTGTGATAATGATCATTGGCGATAACCTGGCGCGGGCGTTTGGGTTGGTGGGCGCCATGTCGATCATCCGTTTTCGCGCTGCCGTTAAAGATACCCGCGATATTGCTTTTGTGTTTTTCGGGCTGGCTGCGGGAATGGCTGTTGGCGCCGGCAGTATTATGCTGGCAATGGTGGGCACAATTTTAATAAGTATCATCATACTCATTTTATATTATACCAATTATGGTTACATTTACCATAAAGAATTGATTTTACGGTTTTGGATGCAGGCCGAATTAAATGATGAGCAGCCATACCTGCCGGTTTTTAAAAAGTATCTTTCCCAACATTCGCTCATGTATATGCGTTCCGCCCGGTTGGGACAATTCCTTGAAGTATCGTTCAGCATTCGTTTTAAACGGGAGGACGACCAGCAAGCCTTTATCAGCGAACTGAGCGCCCGCGAGGGAATTGAACGGGTATCTTTGATTATGGGCGAAGAAAGCGATACGTATTAAAGATAAATCGGGGGTTATTGTTTTATGAATATGTTATAAATACTTTCCAGGGTTTTGGCCTTTTTTTTCAGCATATCCTCTTTGGAATCGCCATAGACAAGTCCTGAGGCGGCTCCGGCGTGACCATTGCCGATATTCAATTGTCGCATAATTTCCCCTACATCTTTATTGTGCTGCATTGAATTTAAATTAACGCTGAGCGATATGGAAAACGATAGATCATTGGACTTGACATTATTGCGGAACAAGTTACTTACCTGAACCACCGCCAGCGCTTGCGGATGGATCATATATGCCAGATTTTTCATGATAAACGGGCGGCGATTGTATTTAGTAAGGTCGATGATCATCAGTTGCTGGTTCTCATCTTGCGGTAAGAATGTGATGTCGGTGCGGATTTTATTCATCATTTCCTGCTCTTCGGCGAGGTATTTCCGGTATCGTTTTGTAATACCCGGTAATTTGGCTACTTCATTCAGTGGTCTCTCTTTAAGCAGCATGACCAGGCTTTTCAGAAACTGCCATTTTACTTCCTGGCTGTCTTCGGTAACTTTGATGGCAGCGTCAACTATTTTCCCCGGTGTTTCCCTGCGCCAGTCCTCAATGCTTGAATAATTAAAGGAATCAATAATATCGGCTTCATCCACCAGTTCTTTAAAAAAGTCGGGCAGGGTTTGTTTTTCTAAAAAATATTCATAGACCACCCGGGCGCATGAATCTTTGACGGCAAAGCGACCGGCAATTGTTGCCGGGTCGATTTTACGATAATTCAGGTCTTCGAGGTTGCCTTCGTGATGATCGAACCACATACCACATTCCAGGGGGTAGGGCAAATCGCAAACAATGTCCTCTGTGGTGAGTGAAATCAGCGCATCACTGATTATCCGCGGTTGGGTGAAAGTGATTATGCTAATGTTCATGGTGTGCGAGCACAACGCGGCGCTCGCAACACCATCAAAATCACTGTGGGTGATAATTCGTTTGAACATATAGTATTATTCATTCACCAGGCGGTAGGTAATGCCGGGTTCAATGACTTCGGCAATTCCAAGCCCGACAAAGCCGGTAGTAATGGGCAGTTCATTTACACCAAAAAAGCTGGAATTTTTGGGATTGAGGAAAAAATTGTAATTGGCGCGAATGGTTGCGGCAATTTGTGGATAGTGTGCAATGTCATGATAATACCAAACCAGCAGGTTTAAAACACCCTGGCTACGTTGCTGATCTTCGCTGCGCATTTCGCCCCACACACCATTATCTTCCTGGCGATTAAGCAGCCACTGAATACTGCGGGCAATGCGTTTACCGACGCTTTTTTTGAATTCTTCGTCATCGGAATTTATATAACAGCTAATAATACCATCGGCCATATAGCTCATGGTATCCAGCGGCCATTCGTCTAGCTGAAAATTGTGTAAAATATAGGGAAACTCGCCGAATGGATCGCGCACATTTAAAAGATAATTAACGGCATTTTCAGCAATTTCAAGGTACTCGCGATTACCGGTCAGTTTGTACATGCAGGAAAAAAAGGCGGCGCCGGTGACGCTGGTCGATATTGTATAAGGCGCCTGGGATAATTCGCCTTTGTAATAACCGCAGCCGATAGCGCCGGCATTTTCACCCTCGCGGATGATCCAGCCGTTTGAACCGCCGCGGTTCAGACCCTGGGGATCTTCTTTGGTGCCATAAATAACAAAGTTGGCATAGAGTTCCAGGGCTTTCATGTATTTTTCACGGCGTTCGCCGTCGGCATAGCGAACTATCACGGCAAGGGCGGTGGCGCTGGTGCCGGCATCGCCAAGATATATATTATCTTTGGGAGTAAAATCACCCCACCAACCGGCTTCCCGGCCATCTGAAGCGATAGTGATCTGTTGTAAACTCACCAGACGGTCGAACCACAACAACGCTTCTTCAAGGTATTCCTGTTTCCCGGTTATTTCATAACCGGCAACCAGCACTCGCGCCAGGTTACTGTTGATAAAAATCGAGGTGCGGCGTTTTTCAGTAATTTTCAATTCGCCGCTGCGTAAATCCGCTTTGATGATCCATTGGCAGATACTGTCATAATAATTCACCAGGTCGGTGCGGGTTTTTTCATCGGGGATGAGGGGCTCGGCGGCAAAGGTCTGCATTGTAAAAGCAAAGAATAGAATTGTCAATATAAAACTGGTTGTAAGAGATTTTGAACTTTTCATTTTATAAATTCCTGCTTTTGATTAATTGTTATATTTTGCATATAAGAACAGTTTTATTTGCCAGGTTATGCCATTATACCAGTAAAATAAAGAAATTAATTTTTAAAAGCTATGTTTTTTATGCTTTTTCTTTTTTTAATAGGAGATGAATCTTTTTTCCGGCCTTGTGCATCAAAATAATGAGGTGAAAATGGATAGTGAATTAAAAATAATAAAAAAATATTGCGGCCAGATTGAGGAGAGAATTAATGCTTGCAAAAGCCGTGATATTGCTGTATTATTAATGAACCGGTTATGTGCAGAGCTTGAGCAAAATTGTAAAAATAGCAATGTAATGGAATATTTACAGAAACATGTAAGTATATTAATCACAAATTATTTTGATAAAAATGGTAACCAAAAACTGATGGAGAAACAATGAAAAATAATTTCAAACTAGTGACATTGGCGCTGCTAGCCCTTTTTGTCCTGGCAGTTATCTCTTGCAAAGGAACAGGAAAAACTGAAGTAAAGCAGCCGGCATTTGAATTTTCCGTTAGCGGGTTAAACGGCAATTCAATATCGTTGGATAATTATAAGGGAAAAGTACTGTTGCTGGATTTTTGGGATACCTGGTGCCCGCCCTGCAAAGCTGAAATACCGCACTTTATTGAATTATATTCCCAATATCAGGGCGAGGGTCTGGAAATTCTTGGCGTGGCGTTTGGCCGGGAAGGAACCGAGGCATTGACTAGCTTTATTGCAGAGTACCAAATTAATTATCCCAATGCCCTGGCGAATGAAGAAATCGTAAACGGATTTGGCGATATAACCAGCATTCCGACCACGTTTTTAATTGACCGGAACGGGAATATTTATAAAAAGTATGTTGGTTATCAGGATAAAAGCGTATTTGAAACCGATATCAAAGCTTTATTGTAGAATATGCTTATCTATCACCAGAAGACAGCATATAGGATGGATAGTGTCCCACTAAGGCAATAACTTAAAAAAATATACTATTATTCATTACAAAATACATGAAAATGAATAGTGGGACACTGCCTATCGTTCAATAAAGGTCAAATTTTAATTTCTTTAAACTCAATTTAGAAATTCAGGTAGATAAGTAACTATCAATCTATCATATTAAGACAGAGAAAAAATGAAAGCAGAAATAAAACGGGTAAAGGATCTTACTTTAACCGGCAAGGCGGATTCGGGGCATTGGGTGATTATGGATACTTCAGAAGCCAATGGCGGACATAACGGCGGCGCAACGCCCCTGGAATTGTTGCTGATGGGGCTCGGCGGCTGTACCTCGATGGATGTTTTATCGATATTAAAAAAGAAACGAATTGCCCTGGATGATTATGAATGCCATGTAGAAGCTGAACGTCGTGACGAGCATCCGCGGGTGTTTACCAAAGTAAAAATTCATTTTATTTTTTGGGGCAAAAATATTTCCGATGAAGCAGTGAAACGGGCTATAGAGCTATCGGAAAACACCTATTGCTCGGCTTCTGCCATGTTGAAAAAAGCGACAGAAATTGAAACGAGTTATGAAATAAGATAAGTTGACCAGGGTGTGCTTCATTTTGCATAACCTGGTTGATGAATTCTGAAAAAACTTGATAAAGTAATATTTTTTTGGTATTTTGACATTCCTGAACTTTTCAAGATAAAGGACGGAATGTCAAAAAAATATAATACAGAAGCTGAACTGGTAGAAAGCGCCAAACAAGGGGATAAAACTGCGCTGACCGAAATCGTTTTACGCAATGAAAAACTGGTCTATAATACTGCCCTACGGTTGTTAGCTAATACTGATGAAGCTGAATGCGTTTTACAAGAGACGTTTTTAAAGGTTTTTCAAGCCTTGCCGGATTTTAAAGGGGAATCTCAACTTTCTACATGGATATACCGGATAGCTACCAATTATGCCCTGATGCGGCTGCGTAGTAAAAAAAAGCTGGTCAGCGGTCTCGATGATATAGATTCCCAGGTTAAAAAGGATACCCTGGAAACCTTTAACAAGTCTGTTACTGCCAATCCATTAAGTTCAATCATGAATGATGAACTTCGCCGCGAAATGGAAGGGGCTATTGCCAAACTGGCGCCAAAATTTCGTACCGTTTTTGTATTAAAAGATATTGAAGGACAATCTCTACAGGAAATCGCAGAAATGACCGGTATGAGCCTGGCAGCGGTTAAATCTAATTTACACCGGGCCAGGCTATTTTTGCGCAAACAGCTTGCCGAATTTATCGAGAGCGAAAATAACAGTTATTAACCGGCGGGAATAAACCCAATTACCTACCTGTTGTTTATAGCGCTGCTACTGAATAATATTAAAATTGTTAGCCGGATCAAATTCGGTAAAACAAAAAATTGCTGTATATCACAAGATTCCAAAAACCGCTTGACACGTATTCAAGTTGTACTTATATTTTCTGTGTAAATAACTCGATACAACCGATAACAAACCAAAGAGATATAAAATGAAAACAATGCGTGTTTCATTAGTGATCCTGATTTTGTTTGTTAGTCAATCCTTTTTATATGCCCAGAATAAAACTAAAATAGCGGTTTTAAATTTTGAAGCTAAAAATCTAAGTCAGGAATCGGCAGATGCTGTAGCCGATATTTTGAGTACTGAATTGTTTAACACCAATCGCTTTGATGTGATCGAGCGACAGGCAATTTTGAGGATCTTGTCCGAGCAGGAATTACAGATGACCGGTGTTACCGATATGTCGCAAGCCGCTGAAATCGGAAAAATATTGAATGCCGAAAAGATCATGATCGGCAGTGTGAGCCGGTTGGGACAGACCTATATCATCAATACCCGGCTTGTCGATGTGGAAACCGGCGCGCTAGAATTGGCTGAAAATACCAAAAGTAACAATGGCGAAGACGGCCTGCCGGCGGCGATAGGCGAATTGGTTGCCAAAATATCACAAAAGGTGATTGTGGAAGGCGCTGTGATCAAAGTAGCGCAGAATGTTGTGCTTATCGATTTGGGCGCCGATCATGGCATTAAAAAAGATCAGGCATTGGAAGTGATCCGGGTTGGCGATGTTATTACCGATCTGGCCGGCAGTACCGTGGGGCGATCAGAAGACCGGATTGGCATAATCAAGGTTATTAACGTTAAAAAAGAATATGCCGAGGCGCAGATACTTAATGCCCGTGAAACAATACGGTTGGGCGATAAAGTGCGACTGACCGGCACCCCTGTGAGTATTAAAAAAGAAACAACAGTAAATAAACCCGTTGAACCTAAACCACAAAAAGACGATAAAAAAGCTCCGGTAGAAGCACCGCCGGTTTTCTAAATTACTAATGGAGGACAAAATGGTTACAAGAAAGAATCAGTTGGTAATAAGCATTATTTTAATGCTGCTGGCGACAGTTGTATTTGCCCAGGAACGTACAATAGTAACAGTCGGTGGCTCCTGGTGGAATGCAGCTTATAGTTATGAAGATGAAGATGGCAACAAACTGGCTGATATTGGTTCCGGTAATTCGGTTGGTCCATATATCAGCATCAACCATGGCAAAGTGAATTTTGGCGCATCGCTGTTGTTCGGTTCCTTCCCGGTGGAAGAATACAATGTCGGACTGGAGGAAGTTAATGAAGAAGTTGATATGAGCCGCAATGATCTTAATTTTACCCTGGGATACCGTGTACATCGTTATATCAATATTTTTCTTGGCGTAAAATATCTGAAATGGTCGACAGAGATGAATATTGAAGATTATCCGCTCGATGCCGGTTATGATAATTGGGGCTATCCGCTGTATGAAATGGTTGATATTTCTTATGAAGATGCGGTGAGCGGCCCGTTATATGGATTGGGAGTTTCAGCGGTAGTCCCGATTGGTTCCGAAGGTCTTTATTTATTTGGATCATTAGCAGGTATGGGAGGAACGCTGACAAATGAAACCACATTCGAGGCTCAGGGAAGAACGAATACAACGGATAATGGTGATCTTTCCACCACCCTGGCAACAATCAATTTAGGCTTGGGCTATCGTTTTGATGGCGGGTTGGGTATTAATGCCGGTTACCGGGCTGATTTATTCACCCTTACTTCTGAATACGAAATTTTGGGTGAGACAATTGAAAACGACGTTAATATTGGTGTTAAAGGCCTTATTGTAACAGCATCTTATTCATTCTAAGCAGGTATTATTTGAGGTTATTCTGCCCACCCTAGTGCGGCAGAATAACCTTTTGGATAATTTTTTTTATAGTCCGGTCGGATGAACGCAAGGTAGCATGCAGCCGGGCAATGAGCATGGTCGGGGTATATTCTTTTTTGGTATTACTGTTTAAATTATCGATAACATTTCCCATATAATTCATATTGATGGTATCTTCAGCGGCAATCGTAAGCCGGTTCAGAATTCTGATCCTTCTCAAAAATTCATATACCCGGAATAGTTTTTGAAAATCTCCGGCCAGGTCGGGCAGTACGGTTTGTAAAATTACCATTAATCTGAAATTTGACGGCTCTTTAATTTTATATTTGGTACGGATAACACTGAGTAATATTTCAATATCTCGCAAGCCGCCGGTAGTTTCTTTGAGATTGATTTCATCGTTATTGACTTCAAAGGAATGCAAGTGGCGTGATTCCAGTTCGTTCAGCATGTCGTTAATAAAGGCTTGTTCTTTATGGAATATAAAGGGTTGGAGAATCTGTTTGGCAAAAGCATCCTGCAATATACTGCTGCCGACGATCATACGGGCGCCAAGTAGTTGGGCTTTGTCGATAAAGCGTTCGGCGGAACCATCGGCCAATAGTTGTTTTAATTGTAAAAAAGAGCAAATATAAGAACCGGTAAAGTCGGCCAAACGGTAATGCGGCAGTATACCACATTTTAAAATTTCCTGGTGCATTCTTTTAATGATTGCCGAGCAATAGTCATACATATTTTTATCATCTGAATTTAACAGAATAATGAGATCATAATCATCATCAAAAGCCTGCATTTGCCCTTGTCCGCCGGTAACAAAAACGCCCAGCAGATCCTGGGTAACAATTTTTTCTCCGCGGGTTTCATCAACTTCTTTTTTGCAGGCGTCAAAAACCAGCCGTAAATAGTTATCCGAGAATTCGGTAAATTGAAAAGAAACGCCAATTGAAGAATTGCCATCGAGCGCGTCCATGCCGATACGAAAGAACTCAAAATCAAAATAGAATTTCAGGTTGGCCAATTTTTGGCGGATGTTTTTTGCGCGTTCCACTTCAGCCAGGCTGCCTTTGGCAATAAGGTTTAACCGCTGAAAATTATTAAGGTGATTAATATATTTGGGTTGCAGTTGCAGCACATTTTGCATCCGGTATTTATAGTATTTGTCGGTAGAGAAATGCAGTTTTAACAGGAAACGCAGGCGGTCACGGGCAGTTTTGACAGTCGATTCCCACACATTATAATCCAGCAAGGAATATAAATTGCGTTGTTGTTCCAGGGTTAAAAGGGATATGTATTTATTCATCAGATCCGGGTAATGGGTAAAAACCACACTTATGCGGCGAACTATTTCCTCGCTCAACTTTAAGCGGGCTAGAAATTTTTCATTTAATTTGTAAAAAATATCCGGGTCGCGCAGCTTGTCTTTATGCGTATAGGTTAGATGTAACAGGGACAGCATAGAGATCAGCGAGTTCCACCCCCAATCGACAAATTTATTGAGGATTTCATTTTGTTGTTCCTCATTCAGGGCGGTGATGTCATTCGCCATCCTGATAAGGATATAACCGTCCTTTTGCTGCATAACGGCGATGATATCATCCCAGTAACGTGTGCCACGGAAAAACTGAGTATCCTGAATAAAACGTTGCGCCAGGTTACCCACTCTTTTTTCACCGGAGGTGGCGACCTTTTTATGATGCAAAACTTTTCCCAACAGGGTAATCGATTCCAGATGACGCGCCGAATAAGGCAGCAGGTTTTTCAGGGTATCTTTGGCTTGCAGAATGTTTTGATAATAATCGGTAATAAGAAAGTTTGCCGCCGTAGCAACGCCAACCGAACGATAACCCATTACTTCGGCAACCCGGGCGAGATTATCGCGTCCGGCTTTGTCGCCGAGGTGAATTTCTTCTTCCTGGGCTATAAGCAACTGGTAAAGGTAGCGAAAAATTTCCAGAAATGTGAGCGGCCATTCCAGGTCATTATACAGGGCGCGCCGTGATTTATCGTGATAGCGCAGGGAATCAAGAGTAGCCCAGGCATTGACCTGCCGCAACCGGAAGATGGTTTTAGCGGCAAAGAGAAGTCCCTTGATCATGCGCAAGCCGTCACCTTTGGGATTGATCGTATCGTGGGGCAGTTCCTGTAACATGAACGAGCGGGCTTCGCCGATAATACCGCGCAGGTAACCTTCATGAAATTTTATATTGTCATGTTCGGGGCCATAAAAATAATAACGCGAGGTGATCTTGCGGGTAAATTCGAAAAACAATTTCCGGCTGCCCAGGATGCGCGCGGCGCCCAGCATTTCATTGATGATAACAAAATCATGTATCTCTTTATCGAGAAGCTCGCTGTATTCCTGGATAGATGCCGAATAGGAGGAGAGGTTGCCCACATGTTCCGAGATGTGAAAATGCAGACTGATGGCTTTTTTAAGCATTTCGGTATTCATTTTACCGATGCAGCGATTTAAAATGTCGCGGTACTCTTCGCCATTATCAACAACACCAATATCGATATCATCCTGATCCGAGCGGGTGCCCACCCCTAAAAAGACAAATTTCAGTTTTTCATTGGGAGGAAGGTATAATCTCAACAGTTGTTTCATATATGCAGCGGTAAGCATGCGGAAATCGTGACCGGTGCGAAGCATGAATTTTTTATAGATATATAATTTATCTTCATTCCTGGTCAATTCGAGCATCAGAGCGTCGAGGGCGTTAATATTCATTTGCAGAAACTGAATGGCGAAATAACACCCCAGGTCCTCAAGTTTTTCCTGCAAGGTATTGCCAATATCGGCAATAATGGACATCTCTTCCTTATAATCATGGGCGGCAGCCCAGAGATGGACTCTTTCCACAGCGCCGGCGTTTTCCAGCCGGTTCATAAGCCCGTTGAGGTTGGCATCAATATTGGCAGTATATTTACGGTAATGGTTGCCGAGCTCGCGGGAACGATTTTTAAGTCGTTCAAAATAAACATCCATAGCGTATTTCCATGTCGGTATATGAAATTGGCAGTGCAGAAATTTTATAATTTCCGTTGCAAAACATAATATTAAACAAAAAAAGAATAAGCAAGTAAAATTAAAAGGCGAGTGAATTTTTTATATCCAAATAATCGTTTTTATGAACAATTTTCCTTGACTGGGAAGAAATTCTGCTATATCTTTATACATGCCTTGTACAGGCCGGGTTGTTAACAGACCATCGTCAAAAACAGGATTATTGTATTGATAACCTATGATGGAAATAAGCAACATTCCCGGAAATACCTTACCACCCTCTGGTGTCTCACCTTTTTTAACAAAATTACCTATTATAATTATTGGAGGTGCTCATGCATGAGATAATAAGTCATGACCTGGTTATTTTTGGCGCCGGGCTTGCCGGAATTCGTGCGGCAATTGAAGCTGCACGGGAAGCCAAAGGCGACATTGATATCGCAGTAGTGACCAAGAATCAAATGATGCGGGCGCATTCTGTGGCTGCCGAAGGGGGCACAGCCGCGGTGATGCGGATGGACAAAGGCGACAGTTATGAGCTTCATGCATGGGATACCGTAAAGGGCAGCGATTTTCTTGCCGATCAGGATGTTGTGGACCGGTTTGTCCGCATCATTCCCGATGAAATATTGCAACTGGATCATTGGGGTATACCGTGGACGCGTCTGGATGACGGTAAGATCGCCCAGCGCCCCTTTGGCGGGCACAGTTATCCCCGCGCGGTGCTGGCTGCGGACAAGACCGGCTTTTTTGAATTACAAACCCTTTACGATACCCTGACAAAATATGAACATGTTACCCATTATAATGAATTTTTTATTACGGCCATTATAGTTGAAGGCGGAGAGTTTCGCGGTTTGACCGCAATTAATATGACGACCGGCAAGTTTGTGTTTATCCGGGCCAAGGGTTTGATCATAGCCAGCGGCGGCGGCGGCACACTCTTTGGCTTTACAACATATTCGCAAACTGTAACGGGCGACGGTATGGCTTTGGCATACCGGGCCGGGCTGCCGCTTGAAGATATGGAATTTTTACAGTTTCATCCCACCGGACTGGTGCCCTCCGGAATTCTGATGACCGAAGCCTGCCGCGGTGAGGGTGGTTACCTGTTGAATAACAAGGGCGAACGGTTTATGGAACAGTACGCCCCGGAAAAGAAGGAACTGGCGCCGCGCGATATGGTATCGCGCTCGGAAATTATGGAAATTGAGAAAGGCAATGGTTTTAAAGGCCCGAACGGTTTGGATTATATTCATCTCGACCTGCGGCATTTGGGCGCCGACAAGATCAACGACCGGCTACCGCTGATCAGGGAAGTGTGCCTGGAATATAACGATATAGATCCGATCCATGAACCAATCCCCTGCCGCCCGGTGGCACATTATTCTATGGGCGGGGTAGAGACCGACATCGACGGCGCTACCCGTATTCCGGGAATTTGGGTAGCGGGCGAAGCGGCCTGTGTCAGTCTGCATGGCGCCAACCGACTGGGGTCGAATTCAACAGCCGAATGTTTGGTGTGGGGGAAAATAACCGGAGCGCTTGCCGCGCAGTATTGTAAAAAAGTCTCAACCTTGCCGGCCTTTTCCGAACAAACCTTTATTAAAGAACAACAGCGGGTTCTCGATCTGCTGCGCAACAGCAACGGCACGGAAAATCTCTACCAGTTACGCCGTGAATTACGCACCTGTATGGATATGAATATGGGAGTGTTCCGTAATAAAGACGGTATGGAAGAAGCGTTAAAGATCGTCCGTGAATTACAGGTACGATATAAAAACATCCAGGTACAGGACAAGGCATTGGCTTATAACACCAATTTGATCCATGCCCTGGAGCTGCAAAACTTGCTGGACCTGGCGGAAGTGACGGTCACCGGGGGACTGGTGCGCACCGAATCGCGCGGCGCTCATGCCCGGCGTGATTTTGCCGTGCGGGATGATGAGAACTGGTTAAAACATACCCTGGCGTTTTATAGCGCTAAAGGACCGGAACTCTCTTATAAACCGGTAAATATAACGACCTGGAAACCGGTCGAACGGAAATATTAATGTGAGGAGTTAACAATGCCTGACGAAAAGAAATTGCAAACTGTTCAACATAAAAAGAACCGGTTGGGAATTGCCGGGTGGGTGTATGGCGGCCGGTATGGAGCCGAACGTTATGCTTATACCCTGCATCGTATTACCGGGTTGGGAATTTTATTTTATTTTATCCTGCATATTTTTGCCACCGGCTCCCGGATATGGGGCGAAGCGGCCTGGACGCGGACAATGGCGCTTTTTGATAGCCCTGTTTTTAAGGCGGGTGAGTTCCTGGTCTTTATAGCTTTTGCCTATCATGCGCTCAACGGCTTGCGGTTGTTGTTTACCGAACTAGGGTGCTGGATGGGAAAACCGCAACGACCGGTCATTCCTTATAAAAATGCAGTGCGGCGGCAGCGCCCGGCTTTGGTTGTTTTAATGATTATAGCCCTGGTGATAATTATTCTGGGCGGATTCGATTTTTATCTTTTAGGGGAATAGGAGAAAATTATGCGAGAATCAAAATTATGGTTATTGCACCTGCTGGCCGGAGCGATTATCTTTTTTCTGCTGGGATTGCATATGTTTATAATGCATCTTGACAGTATTTTGGCATGGCTCGGTATTGGTTACCGGGAGCCCATCGACGCCGCTTCCGTTTTTGCCCGCAGCCGGCAGGCATTTTTTATGGTTACTTATATCATTCTGCTGGGAGCAGCGCTCTATCATGGATTATATGGTTTGAAAAATATCATTAATGAAATGAATTTATCCCACGTCATTGAAAAAGTAATTGCCGGCGTTTTAACGGTTAGCGGCTTGATATTATTTGCGTATGGCGCGTATACGGCAATTTTTATTTTTGTGAAATAGGAGAAGAGGATATGAATGAAGATAATCAGGCCGGGAAAACAGTACCGGTAATTTTCCAGGTATTACGTTATAATCCTGAAACCGATACTACTCCCCGGATGCAGGAATTTGAGGTCCCGGTAAGTAAAGGTATGACCGTGTTGGACGGCTTGCACTGGATAAAAGAAAACCTCGATGGCAGTTTGTCCTGGCGTTCTTCGTGCCGGATGGGTGTGTGCGGTTCGTGTGGGATGTTTATCAATGGTTATCCGCGACTGGCGTGCAGTAACCAGATATTACATCTCAGTGAAAAAAGAATTGTCATAAAGCCGCTGCCCAATTATGAAATAATCCGGGACCTGGTGCCGGATTTGGAAAAGTTTTTCAGGAAACATAAATCAGTCAAACCGTATTTAATTCGTAGGGATATAGCGGAACAAAATATGCCCACGGGCGAATATTTTCAGTCCCCCGATGAATTGACTCGCTATATTCAATTTGCATACTGTATTAAATGTGGTTTGTGCCTGTCGGCCTGCCCGACCATGGCGACAGATGAAAAGTTTACCGGCCCGCAGGCGCTTGCGCAGGCATGGCGTTATAATTCCGATTCGCGTGATGAGGGGTGCAGTGAACGGCAAAAGTTTGTCTATGACGAGCAGGGTGTGAGCAAATGCCATTTTGCCGGCACCTGTTCCGATGTGTGCCCCAAAGGTGTCGATCCCTCTTTTGCCATTCAGTTATTAAAAAAGGATATATTTTTAAAAACCATGCGGATTAAAAAAGATCATGCTGGCGCCACAGTTTTAAAAACTGCCAGGGAATATATTCCCCAGGAGAATATTCCCAATCCGCCTAAACCAACAGTTTGAAAAATAATTGATATGGCTGAAATAGGGTTTTTAAAAATGTAATAACTGTTGTGTACAATGAAATAAATGTTTATATTAGAAAAAGAAAGATATACAGGTTATGAATTTAAAATCAGTAAAGAAATTTCCAGCAGACTATCCATAGATTAATGTTTTTACTCACTTGAGGTTTAAAGCAGTTATGGCAAATGAGGATCAAGTTCAGATTTTTACTAAAGGAGTAAAACACTGGAACGAGTGGCGTAGCAAGAATCCCGGTGTAAAGGTGGATTTACGGGGGTTATCTTTTTATAAAGAAGATTTACGTGGAGTCGATTTACGGGACGCGGATTTACGCCGGGTCGATTTCCATGAATCTGATATGCGCAAGGCAAATTTACGGGGCGCCGATTGCTGGAGTGCAGATTTTAGGCGTGTAAATTTTATCGGCGCCTTGTTAGCGAATACAAATTTAAAAAGCGCAAACTTGTGGAATGCCGATTTGCGGGAAACCGACATGACCGGCGCCGATATTAAGGACGCCAATTTAATAGGCGCTAATTTAAGCGGCATTAAACAATAATCATTAACCGTTGATCCGGTATTTTTTCAAGCCTTCGACAAAGCTGTTGCCGCCGTAGCAATCCTGTGAAACGATGGCCGGAAAGTTTTCCACCATTAGCAGAACGATAGCTTCGGCGCCAAGTTCTTCATAGGCAACCACCTTGCTGGATTTTATGGATTTTGCGATCAAAGCCGCGGCGCCGCCGACAGATGTCAGGTAGACGCCGGTATATTTTTGTAATGCATCTGCCACACCTTTACCCATTTCACCTTTACCAATCATTCCTTTTGAACCGGCCTGCAGTATTTTGGGGGCATACGGGTCCATACGGTAACTGGTGGTCGGGCCGGCCGAACCAATGGCTTGTCCGGGCCTGGTTGGCGAGGGCCCGACATAATAAATTAAATGACCGGTCAGATCAACCGGCAGGGGTTTACCGGCATCCAATAAATCGACCAGTTTTTTGTGGGCAGCATCGCGCGCTGTATATATCGGGCCGGTAATCAGCACATTGTCGCCGGCGCGGCATTTTTTAACCTGGCTATCATCCAGGGGAGTCGTCAATTTTATAATTTCAGCCATTATCTCTTTCCTTGTTAGTGTGATTATAGTTCAAAGGATTTATGTCTTGCGGAATGGCACTGAATATTCACCGAAGCCGGCAAGGAGGCTATATGACACGGGTAAGCCTCGATGTGGACGTCAAGAGCTGTTGTACGCCCGCCTAATCCCTGCGGCCCGATCCCTAGTTTATTGATTTTATCAAGGAGTTCCAGTTCCATATCTGCATAAAACTGATCGGGGTTGCGGCTGCCTACCGGGCGCAGCAAAGACTTTTTTGCCAGCCAGGCTACTTTTTCAAAAGTGCCACCTATACCTACACCGACAATTACCGGGGGACAGGGATTTCCTCCAGCACGGCTTACTTTATCAACGACAAATTTTTTAACGCCTTCAGCGCCGTCGGCAGGGGTCAGCATGGCTACTTCGCTCATATTTTCACTGCCACCGCCTTTGGGAGCAATGGTTACATTCAGTTTGTCGCCAGGGACAATTTCTGTCCAAATGATGGGCGGGGTATTATCTTTGGTGTTCACCCGGCGCAGGGGATCGGCGACTATGGATTTACGCAAAAAACCATCGCCATAACCTTTACGCACTCCTTCAGCTATCGCATCGTTTAATGATCCTCCCTTAATATGAACTTCCTGTCCGAGATTGACAAAAAATACTGCAAAACCTGTATCCTGGCACAAGGGGAAAACTCCTTCCCTGGCAATAGCGGCATTTTCAATAATTTGTTGGAGAATGGCTTTGCCGGTTGGCGATTCTTCCGTCGCCAGGTGTTTTTGCAACGCATCAATTACATCTTGCCCCAGATTATAATTGGCGTCAATACAAATTTTTGCCACATTGGCAACTAGATCATTGTAATTGATTTCCCGCATGCAAGAACCTCCCGTTTTTTAATGAGCAGGATTGTGGAAGAGGCAGCGATTCTGCCTGATTAGTATACAAAAGTTTTTTTATTATGTCAAGCTGAACTGTAAAATATTTTTATAACGGTACACTGACTGTACCATGATGAGATAATTGCCGCTTATTTCTGCACTTTATGCCACAGCTGCTTTTTTAACTTGAAAAAGGGGATGAAAATTTAATTTTTTAATGTTGGACATTAATGTTATCTTGTTGTTTTTAATAGAAATATAATAAATGATGTCGTTGTTGATTTTATGATTTTGCTCACACCTGGTTTTTATACATGGCATAAATATTGTATTAAAGATAGCAGAATATGAATATGAATTGTGGTGAATTAATATAGAAAAGATGGGAGACATAATGAAAACGAATCAGATAAATAACCGGAATAAAAAGTTGATGATAGTACTTTTTGTTTTTACAACCTTTCTGACTCTGTTTTTATATCATATCAGCGACATTTTAAAAAGCGAAACCAATACTATAGGTGAAATATCGCAAACTTTACAAATCCATTCTGTTGTAGCAGCAATTGACAATCAACGTACCATGAGTATCAACAAGGTCGCTGATATTATATCCCGGTATAACCGCACGATACCGCAGGAACAAAAAACTGCAATAGCCACCGAAATATACCTGATGAGCCAAAAGTATCCCAATTTGAATATCGATTTTATTGCGGCTACTATCACTCATGAAAGTGCATCGACGTGGGATCCTACAGTCATATCCCGTGTCGGCGCCATTGGCCTGATGCAAATAATGCCGACAACCGGCGCTTTCCTGGCTGCTGAAGAAGGCATTGAATGGACCACCGATAATATATTATATGATCCAATTGTTAATATCCGCCTCGGTTGCCGGTACCTGAGTGAAATGGTTAACATGTATGAAAAAGACGGCGGTCTGGCAGCATACAATGGCGGCCCCAAGATAGCTGAATTATGGCTGGCATCGGACAGAAATAACAGCATTTTATGGGCTGAGACCCGCGACTATGTTCCGGCTGTATTAAAGTTATACAACGAGTTTCGTACCCAGGGATCTTTATAAAGTATATTTGTACACAGGGGGTTTTTTTACTAATCGCTATGTAAACAAATCCAGTTATGATTTATGAAAAATTGGTTGATTATTATTAATTATTTTGTTAAAATAAATAATCAATTTTTCTTAAAAAACCCGGTTATATTTTTTATTAACCAGGCTGTTGTTTAATACAACTTACGGTAAAGAATATTAACCTGGGTGTGAATCGCTGTAAAAGGCGTATTATATGGAGATAAGAGATGATAAAAATAATCGGTGAAGGATATACTTTTGATGATGTATTACTGGTGCCGAATAAATCGAAAGTATTACCAAAAGAAACCAAAGTCGAAACTCGTTTAACCCGCAAGATCGCCCTGAAAATTCCAATCATGTCCGCTGCTATGGATACGGTAACTGAATCGGACCTGGCAATAGCTTTGGCGCGTGAAGGCGGAATCGGGATTGTGCACAAAAATAATACAATTCAGGAACAAACCACAGAAATCGACAAGGTAAAAAGATCGGAAAGCGGTATGATCATCAATCCGTTCACGCTATCGCCAGACCGCAAGATCAGCGAAGCTATGGAGTTGATGTCCCGCTATAAAATTTCCGGTATTCCAATCGTCGACGGGCAAAAATTAGTGGGTATATTGACCAACCGCGACCTGCGTTTTGAAACCAACCTGAACAAGCGTGTTTCAACCCTGATGACCAGTGAAAATTTAATTACTGTACCAATCGGGACGTCGCTGGATGATGCGGAAAAAATATTACAAAAATATCGTATTGAGAAACTACTTGTTGTTGATAAAGATCAGCGTTTAAAGGGATTGATCACCGTCAAAGATATTCAAAATCGCAAGAAATATCCAAATGCCTCCAAAGATAAGCATGGCCGTTTGTTGGTAGGTGCAGCCGTTGGCGTTGCGCGCGACACCAGCGAACGCGTTGCCTCATTGATTGACGCCGGGGTTGATGTGCTGGTGGTCGACACGGCGCATGGACACTCCGAAGGCGTTTTGGAAACTGTGAAATTTTTGAAAAAGAATTATCCGGATGTCGATGTAATAGCCGGAAATATTGCTACTCCAGAAGCGGCTGAAGATTTGATCGCCGCCGGAGCGGATGCGGTCAAAGTGGGCATAGGCGCCGGTTCCATTTGTACAACCCGTATTGTTGCCGGCACCGGCGTACCGCAATTAACGGCGGTAATGACCTGCGCTGAAGTATGCGCCAAACATGATATTCCGCTTATTTCCGATGGCGGCATTAAACAAACCGGCGATATTGCCAAGGCCATAGCTGCCGGCGCGGATTCGGTTATGCTAGGTAATATGCTGGCCGGTACGGAAGAAAGTCCCGGTGAAACCATATTATATGAAGGCAGAAGCTACAAAGTGTACCGGGCCATGGGTTCGATAAGGGCAATGCGCGGCGGGCGCGGCGACCGCTATTTCCAGGAAGGGGAAATGGATGTGAAAAAGCTGGTTCCGGAAGGAATAGAAGGCCGTATACCCTATCGCGGCAAAGTGAGCGATGTTATTTACCAGATGATAGGCGGATTGCGGTCGGCAATGGGTTATTGTGGCGCAGCGACCATACAGGAATTAAAGGAAAAGGCCCGCTTTATGCGAATCACCTCGGCCGGTCTGTTGGAAAGCCATCCACATGATATAGAAATAACCCACGAGTCCCCGAATTATATGCTGCAAACTAAAAAGTAATTATTGATACAATAAAAAAACCGGGAATGATACAAAATACCAGACCCGGTTTTTAAAATTTTTAAAGAATATTACTGTAATTTGTTAACAACAATCGCTAACCTGGATTTCTGATTAGCCGCTTTGTTTTTATGAATGATACCCTTTTTAACAAGTTTATCCAACTGCGACGCAGCCGATTTTAACTGAATTACAGCTTCATCTTTACTTTTTGCCGTACGCACTTTTTTAAGCTCTGTTTTTAAAGCAGATAAATACGCTTTATTTTTTTCGTTATCACGTGCGTTAGTTTGAATCCTTTTCAAGGCTGACTTGTGATGTGCCATTTAACCTCTCTCTTTTTAAATGTACTGGAAAAACTAATCAATATATGAAATTATTTCCAAAAATTCAATAAAAAATTTACTTTTGCCTGTAAAAAGCCGGTTTATTTGTAACCATATTACAGTCTATCGGCAGAGTATATAACTATCGTTTCAGGATTATACCAGATATTGCATGATGCAGAAAATAACCAGGTAATTCATTATTACGGATAAGGTTTATGTCATTGTAACAAGGGAGAGCGCTATGGGTTATACTGTTGACAGAGTTGTTAGCGGGCGAGAGTTAAAAGAGTTTGCCTATTTTTCCCGACAGATCTATAAAAGTGATCCATATTGGGTGCCGCCGATTTTTTCCGAACAATTAAAATTTCTTGATAAAAAAAAAGGTGTATTTTTTGAATTCGGCGAGGCGGAATATTTTATTGTCCGCAAAGATGGCGTTATCGCCGGCCGGGTTTCTGCGCACATCAGCCGGCAATGGGATAAATATCATGACCCGAATACCGGTTTTTTTGGCTTTTTTGAGTGCATTAACGACCAGGAAGCAGCCAACGCCTTGTTTGCTAAAGCCGCTGAATGGCTGAAATCTAAAGGCAAAAGCAAAATACTTGGCCCGTTCAGCTTTACCACGTATGACGAATGCGCCATGCTGGTCGATGGCTATGATTCCAGTCCGGTCATCATGCTGTCGTACAACCCCCCGTATTATAATGATCTGCTGACCAACGCCGGGTTTGCCAAGGTGATTGACTGGTATGCGTTCAAGGTGAATAAAGATGTGCAGATCAGGCCGGTGTTTTATAAAGTACGGGAAAGGCTGCTGAACAACAAGGATTTTCATGTTGAAAACATGGATTTGAAAAAGCTGGATGTGGCTATTCAACGGGTAGGAAAAATTTTTAACGATGCCTGGATGGAGAACTGGGGGCATGTGCCGCTCACCCCAGGGCAGTTGAAATCTATGGCGGAAGAATTGAAACTGGTGGCCGTGCCGGAATTGAGTTATTTTGCATTTGAAAAAGACGAGTGTATCGGTTTTTCCCTGACCCTGCTCGATGCCAATCCTGCTATCAAAAAAGCCAATGGCAGGTTGTTCCCATTCGGAATAATCAAGATCATGCTGGAAATGAAAAAGATCAAACGGCTGCGCACTATAGCAATGGGGGTATTGAAAGAGCATCGTAATAAGGGATTGGACGTATTATTTTATTTAAATACAGTTGAAAAAGGCGTACAAATGGGTTTCACGGAATCCGAGTGCTCCATTATCGTCGAAACCAATACGCGTATGATCAAAGCGCTGGAAGACCTGGATGCGAAAATATACAAAACCTATCGGTTTTACGAAAAAGCTATTTAAGCAGGCGCCATATTCATGTCCCCGGTGTTCTTGTAGAGTTTAAGAAAATAAAGTTCGTTATTTAAACCCTGTTGCTTTATCGTAACAGGAAAAATTAATCTGTTACCCTTTAGCGCTATCTTTCGCTTGAATAAATCATAAAAATGGGTTAATTTAGTGAAACATCCGAGATAACTATTACTACTTTACTTATGCCCGAATCAATGCTTAACATTGCCGCCATACCCATGCAGACCATCGGCCCGGTTAAAATCACCGGCCCGGTGGTTAATGAAGAGATCATGGTGCCCCTGGCTACCTTTGAAACGCCGTTATGGCCATCCACCAACCGGGGTGCGCGGGTATCGGTGCAGTCCGGCGGCATTCGCGCAGTCATTACCGATGACCGGATGACGCGCTCTGTGCTGGTCGAGGCACCGGATGCGGAACAAGCCCTGGCGGTTAAGCATTTTTTGCAAGCGCAAACAGAAACGATTCGCAGTATCATTGAAAGCACCAGCCGCTATGCCCGGTTTATTGAAGTAAAATGCGAGAATGCGGCGAACCTGCTGTATATCCGTATCGCTATCAACGCCGGAGATGCTTCCGGCCATAATATGACCACCAAAGCCGCCGATGCTTTTCTCGACTGGCTACTGGCGGAACGACCGGAATTACGTTATCTCTCCGTTTCAGGCAATTATTGTGTTGATAAAAAAGTCTCAGCTGTAAATGGTATATTGGGACGCGGTAAACATGTGATAACCGAATTAGTTGTTCCGGAAAAACTTTGTCGCCGGTATTTAAAAACCACTCCGGAAAAGATCGTCGAGTTGAATATAAAAAAGAATCTGTTGGGAACCATGCTGGGCGGCGGCATTCGCACCGCGAATGCTCATTTTGCTAATATCCTGCTGGCTTTTTATCTGGCAACAGGTCAGGATGCCGCCAATATCATCGAAGGCTCGCAGGGCACGGTTCATGCCGAGGTCAGGAATGGCGATCTTTATTTTGCCGCTACCCTGCCGAATGTGATCGTTGGAACTGTAGGTAACGGCAAAGATCTGGATTTTGTTAGAAATAATCTGCAAGCCCTGGGCTGCCTGGAACAGCGGAAAGCGGGGGGGAATGCGCAGCGTCTGGCGGTGATTGCCGCGGCGGCTGTATTATGCGGCGAATTGTCTTTAATGGCTGCCCTGACCAACCGCGGCGAGTTAATGCGCACTCATGAAAAGCTGGAGCGCTAATGCACGATTTGAATAATGTCCGCAAAACCGAACATATACAGATCATAAACTCCCGGGAGGGAATTGACCGGGATAAAAATTATTTCGATAATATTATACTCAAACACCGCGCCCTGCCGGAAATCAATCTCAACGATATCGATACCGGTATAGAGTTCATGCGAAAAAAATTATCTTTTCCATTGCTCATTTCATCCATGACCGGTGGTGACAATGAAATGGTAGCGAAAATAAACCGGAATTGCGCCCTGGCGGCGCAGGAAACCGGTGTGGCAATGGGCGTCGGGTCACAGCGGGTTATGTTCAGCAGTCCAGGTGCGCGCGACAGTTTTGCTATTCGCCGCTATGCGCCAAATGCTTTGTTATTCGCGAACCTTGGCGCCGTACAATTAAATTACGGGTTCGGACTTG
This sequence comes from bacterium, assembly GCA_029561455.1. GTDB lineage: Bacteria > Zhuqueibacterota > Zhuqueibacteria > Residuimicrobiales > Krinioviventaceae > Fontivivens. Next base: position 299,220 of record JAKQIY010000065.1, on the reverse strand, counting down.
GCGAATGCCGCGAAGCTGTGCATGCGGTGGCAGCCGATGCCTTGTACCTGCATCTGAACCCGCTGCAGGAAGCAATCCAGCCGGAAGGCAATGTCGATTTTTCCGGTTTGGCCGGAAAAATCGGTGCAATTGCGGAACAGTTATCCTGCCCGGTCATTATCAAAGAAGTTGGCGCCGGCATTGCGGATGATGATGTAGAATTGTTGATGCAAAATAATATTCATTATATCGATGTTGCCGGGGCTGGCGGAACCTCCTGGAGCCTGATCGAGGAATTCCGCAGTAACAACAATTATGGACTGGGTACCCAGTTTCAGGACTGGGGCATACCCACCCCGCTGGCTTTGACCATGCTGGAAAAATTCAAGCAGAGAATAACGGTTATTGCTTCGGGAGGCATTCGCAGCGGTGTAGATATGGCCAAGTCTGTGATCCTCGGCGCTTCGTTGTGCGGCATTGCCAAACCGTTCTTGAAACCGGCGATGGAATCTGCCGAGGCGGTGATTAGCGTTATCGAGAAACTGAAGCAGGAATTCAAGGTTGCCATGTTTTTGACCGGGGTGAAAAATGTAAAATCAATGCAGAATAATAAAAAATTAATACTCAAATGGGATGAAGGCTTGTGAAAAGGGAGACAATGAAAGCGGGTATTGAAGCAATAAGTTTTTATACATCTCACTATTTTTTTGATTTAAAGAATCTGGCGGAAGAACGGCAAACACCGGTAGATAAATTCTATCATGGCATTGGCCAGGAGAAAATGGCGGCGCCACCCCCGGATGAAGATGTCGTTACCCTGGCTGCCAACGCCGCTTACCAGGTCATTCAAAAGGTAGATGCGGAAAAGATCGATACGGTCATTTTTGCCACCGAATCCGGCATTGATCAATCCAAATCTGCCGGTATCTATGTACACAGCATGCTGGGGTTGAGCCGCAATTGCCGGGTGCTGGAAGTTAAACAAGCATGTTACAGCGCAGCGGCCGGTATTCAACTGGCGCTGCCATACCTGTTGTTGCACCCGGATCGCAAGGTGTTGCTGGTTGCTGCGGATATCGCCCGTTATGGCTTGGGCAGCGCCGGGGAACCAACCCAGGGCGCCGGCGCCGTGGCAATGGTGCTTTCCTCACAACCTAAAATTATTGCTTTTGACCAGGAAACCGGTATTTATACCGAAGATGTTATGGATTTCTGGCGGCCCAATTACCGTGAAGAAGCGTTTGTCGACGGGAAATTTTCCATAAAAATGTATCTGAAATCGTTATACGAAGCCTGGCAGCAATATACCGACCGGTCGGGCAGCCGGTTTGATGATTTTTATCGGTTCTGTTATCATTTACCTTTCAGCCGTATGGGCGAAAAGGCCCATTTCCACCTGGCCAAACATATCGGACGGGAAGATTTTAGCGAAGAGTATTTGCTAGGGCAAATTAACGAAACCTTGCAGTATATAAAAATTATCGGCAACACGTATGCTGCTTCTATGTATATTGGGCTGATGGCGCTGTTGGAAAACTCGGCGCAGGATTTGGCAGGGAAAAAGATCGGATTTTTCAGTTATGGCTCCGGCTGTGTTGGCGAGTTTTTTAGCGGCCAGGTTTTACCGGGTTATCAGCAGTACCTGCTTGCCGAACAGCACCGCGCCTTTTTGCAGAACCGGACAGAATTAAACTATGAAGAATATAAAAAATTCTATTTATACTCTATACCGCAGGACGGCGGTGAGTATTTAACCCCCAGGAACAAAACCGGGTTGTTCCGGTTCGCCGGTTTAAAAGAGCACAAACGGATATACCAGAAACTTGAAAGCGATAGCGCCCGGTAAAATTATTCTAAGCGGGGAACATGCCGTTGTCTATGGCAATTCTGCCCTGGTCATGGCGGTGAACGAATATTCGTCGGCCCAAATCGACATCGCCGACGAGCAAAAGATAGTATTTTCATTGCCGGATTTGCACAGTATTGCTTCTTTTACAATGGACGAAATACGCGACAGGTACCGGTTATTACGATATAACTATGAACGATTCGCGCAGGGCCGGCTGAATGTAACCGAGATCGTTACAACGCCGGTGGATTTGTTTGTTTATGTTTATATTTCAATGCTCGACAGGTGTGCTGTAAAAATCCCTGCCGGGTTAACTATAACAATCAAATCGACAGTGCCGGCCGGCTGCGGCATGGGTTCTTCGGCGGCAACCATCGTCAGCCTGATCACAGCGCTGGCGGCATATTTTAATATATCGGATACACCGGAAATATTTTATGACCTGGCGCTTGAAACGGAAAATTTACAGCATGGCCATTCCAGCGGGGTGGACCCCTATATTGCCCTGCATGGCGGTTTTTGCCGGTTCCGGCATAAACAGCCGCACCGTTTGCCAATGCCGGATTTTCCATTTACCATTGTCAATACCGGCGCCCCGGCAGCGTCGACAGGCGAGAGTGTGGCGCAGGTAGCGCAATGGTTCCGCAACAGCTCTATCTGGAAGGATTTTCAAGCCGTAACCGATGCATTTGAACAAGCGTGTTCAGACAGGAATAAAAGCGAATTAACACGATGTATGAGAGAAAATCATCGTTTATTATGTACAATTGGCGTAGTGCCGGAGATGGTGCAACATTTCATAGCCGGAATGGAAAAGCAGGGTGGAGCGGGAAAAATATCCGGCGCTGGTTCGGTAAAAGGAGAACAGGCGGGTATTGTGCTGGCGCTTTGTGAGGAAAATGTTGAAACAAGCAGCGCTGACTTTGGATACAAAGTATTATCAATAAAGGGAGAAAAAAATGGGGCGAGAATCGTTCCGGGTATCAGCGCCCGGCAAATTAATGCTGTTGGGAGAACATGCGGTTCTACATGGGCGTAAAGCGCTGGTGGGCGCAGTGAACCGGCGTATTGCCGTTACCTGCAAGGCAAGAAAGGACAGTAAAATTCATTTAACTTCAGCGCTGGGCGAATACAGCACCTGGCTGGATAATATTGAAATCATCCCTGCCTTCCGCTTTGTTTTAACAGCGTTGCAGCAAGAGCAGGAGCATTTATCCTGCGGCATGGACATGCAAATTGAAGCGGATTTTTCCGCCGATTTAGGTTTGGGTTCTTCAGCCGCCGTTACCGCTGCCGTAATGGGTGCTATATTCAACCTTAGCCGGCGAAAAATTAAACCCGATAAAGTATTTGACACGGCAATGCAGACCATACAAGCAGTCCAGGGCGCTGGTTCCGGTGCGGACCTGGCTGCCAGTGTGTATGGCGGCATTCTTTGTTATCAAAAAGAGCCACAGTCGGTAAAAAAGATTGGAACCGATTTTCCACTAACTGTGATCAATTCCGGTAGCAAGCTGGCGACTGCCAAAGTGATTGGTATTGTGGAAGAGAAATATAACCGCTCCCCGGAATTGTTTTCAGGAATTTATGATTTAATGGATAAAAGCGTGACCGCTGCAACGGAAGCTATTGAAAGAGCAGATTATAAATATTTGGGCGAATTGTTTAGTATCAACCAGGGTCTGATGGACGCGATTGGCGTTAGTAATTATTTGCTCGCCGAGATCAATTATCGCCTGCGCACTGAACCGGGTATCACCGGTTCCAAAATTTCCGGTTCCGGTCTGGGCGATTGTGTGATCGGCGTGGGTAAATTGACCGGCGCAGGGGTACCCTGGCAAGTGCTGCCTTTGGAATTTTCAGAAACAGGGCTATCAATTGACTAGAGCAGAAATTGTAAAAAAACTGGTGCACATTGAAGAACGCAGTATTCGTCCGCAGGGCAAGGCGTTTGCCCCAGCCAATATTGCTTTGTGTAAATATTGGGGTAAACGCGATAAAGAGCTTAACCTGCCGATTACCTCCAGTTTATCGGTTTCGCTGGGGGCACTCGGCACGGAAACGGTGTTGTCATTAACTGAAGAACAGGATATAATCACCCTTAATGGACAACGAGTTGACGGCGCTGGCTCTTTTGCCCGGCGCTTGACGGAATTTTTAGACCTGTTTCGATTGCCCGGCCGGTTTTTTCAGGTCGAAACCATTAACACAATTCCCACCGGCGCGGGTCTGGCGTCTTCGGCGTCCGGGTTTGCCGCATTGGTTTGCGCTCTGCGGGAGTTATTACAATTGAATATTGATTCCAAAAGCTTGTCCATCCTCGCCAGGCTGGGCAGCGGCAGCGCCTGCCGGTCTTTGTATAACGGTTTTGTGGAATGGCGGGCCGGCGAACTCACCGACGGTATGGACAGCTATGCCGAACCCCTGCCCGATTCCTGGCCGGAAATGCGGCTGGGCGTTGTTATGTTGACTGAAAAGGAAAAACCGCACAGCTCCCGCGACGCCATGAACCGGACGACAGAGACTTCGCTACTCTACAAACAATGGCCGGGTAAAGTAGAAAAAGACCTGCTTGCCTTAAAAACCGCTATCCGTGAAAAGGATTTTGCGCTTTTGGGCAAAACCGCGGAATCTAACGCTTTGGCTATGCACGCCACCATGCTGGATGCATGGCCGCCGGTGCTGTATTGGCTGCCGGAAACAATCGCCATTTTTAAACATGTGTGGGAATTGCGGGAGCAAAATGTTGAGGTCTATTTTACCATCGATGCCGGGCCTAACGTCAAACTGTTGTTTTTGCAGAGCGAAATAAAGCGGATTGAAAAAGTATTTAAAAATGTTTATATTATAGCTCCATTCGGATAATTTATGCTGCCACGAAAAGTTCAATATAACCATTTGTATTTAATAATTATATGTGTTATATTTGCAGGTATGACCGACGCTGCTTTTTCATCCGGTAATGGTCATTATATGCGCCATATCGGGGATGGTGTACAAAACAGTTTTGAACAACCAGCTCTGCTCGCCTGGACCTGCGGCGGAATTGCCGGAGTTAGTTTGCTGGATGGACAAATTCAACATCGCTTTACGGGACGATTGTTGACCAGGCATGTTTCTTTTGCCGCGGACTGGTATGGTAAAGGGGTTGACTGGGCGCTCGGCAACAGTTATATACTGGGCGACTACCTGACGGGCGGGCATTCCAAAGACGAGATGTATGATCGCCTGCAGGTGTTCAATGAAGCATGGACGGTTAATCTGGCGGCGACGTATGTATTAAAAACTGTTGTTCGGCGTGAGCGGCCGGGAAAGCAAAATGATTTTTCTTTTCCTTCCGGGCACAGTACCGGCGCTTTTTGTGTGGCGGCTGCACTACAGGAATTGTATGGCAACCGTGCCGGGGTACCGGCATATACACTGGCAACCCTTACCGGCATCCAGCGCATTCATGCCAACAAGCACTGGTTTTCGGATGTACTGACCGGAGCGCTGTTGGGCGTTTGTATTGGTCACGGCTTTGCCGAACTGGTTAACGATGAGGGTGGGAAAAAGAAAACTACAAGCTTTAATATGAGTATATCAATATCATTTTGAAACAAGCGAATTTAATTTTTTGCATGACATCAGGCAATTAACTGAAAGTAACTGGATAAAAAAGTGAGAAATTGTATTAAAGTTGTAAATGTTATGTTGTTCACATTTTGTGGAACTTTGCTAGGGCAGCCATATTTCGATACCTATGTGCCGAATAAATATGTAAAGGAAAATATTTTCCTCAATAAAGTTGCCGATACATCCGCTACTCCGGTTTTTGTAGAGATAAAGGGAAAAATACCACAACCAATATGGCCGGCAAGGCAGGATATTATAGACCTTTATTGGCGTACCTGGGAAATAGCCTTTGCTAATATCCGGTTAGGCAATAATAATAACGGATTTATTAGACCTTATATCGATCCCGCTTTTAATGATAATATTTTCACAGAAGATTGTGGATATATGGTATTGTTTTGTCGCTATGCATATCGCGCTTTTAATTTTCAACAAACATTGGATAATTTTTATGCCAAACAGCACAAGGACGGTTTTATTTGCCGGGAAATACGCGGTTCCAACGGTAATGATGCTTTTCAACGATTTGATCCTTCCAGCGCGGGGATAAATATTTTCCCCTGGGCTGAATGGGAGTACTTTACAAATATTGGCGATTTAGAGCGGTTAAGAAATATATTCCCTGTTTTATTAGCTAATTACCAGTGGTACAGCACCTACCGGACATGGCAGGATGGCAGTTATTTTTCCAGCGGCTGGGGATGTGGCATGGATAATCAACCCAGGTTGCCGGCAGGATTTAATCCCGCTTTTAGTCATGGTCACATGTCGTGGATTGACGTTACATTACAGCAAATTGTCGCCGGTAAGATTTTAATACAAATGGCAGAGGTATTGGAACGTTCTCAGGATGTACAGGATATTAAAGCAGCTGTATTGGATCTCACCGAACTGGTTAATACAAAAATGTGGAATCCGCAGCAGGTCATGTATTATGATGTGTTCCGGGATGGGAGTCAATCACATGTTAAGACTATTGGAGCTTTTTGGGCATTGCTCGCAGACGTGGTTCCGCAACGCGAGTTACCGCGTTTTATAGCGCATTTATCCGATACCACAGAGTTTAACCGCCCGCACCGCATTCCTTCGCTTTCAGCCGATAATCTTTCCTATAACCCGGTTGATGGCGGGTATTGGCGGGGAGCGGTGTGGGCTATGACAAACTATTCCGTTTTGCGCGGGTTGACCAAAGTTCATCAGGATTCTCTTGCTTTTGCGATTGCCAGAAATCATGTTGAAAATGTGGTTAAAATTTATAAAGATACGGGAATTATATGGGAGAATTATTCACCGGAAAAATTAACTGGCAGCGGCCGCCGCAATTTTGTCGGCGAAGGTGGACTGTCCGGAACGGCTATCTTCCTGGAATATATTTTAGGCATCAGGGCGGATGTACCGAATAACACCCTGACCTGGGATGTTCGTTTACTCGATGACCATGGAATAAAACAATATCCTTTTGGTGTATCTGGCCTTGTTGATCTCCATTGCCAGAAACGGAAGCAAGCTACCGTGGAACCGGTAATAAACGTAACTGCAAATGTACCCTTTACTTTACATGTGATCTGGCAGGAGGGCAGCAAAATAATTGAAATCAAACCGGATAAAATATAATTTAACTTTATGGATAGGAATTCATTTTTACTGAATATGGAAGACAGAATATGATCAAGTTTATAGTATTTCTTGGCAACCCGGGTGCGGAATTTCAGCATACCCGGCATAATATTGCCTGGCTTTTGGCTGAGCGGTGCGAGTTATTAAAGAACGCTAAATGGATATCCAAGTTCAAGGGCATGTATATTGTACAGATGTTTCAGGGCGGCAAGGTGTATTTTTTAAAACCGTTGTCGTTTATGAATAAAAGTGGGGAATCGGTGCAGAATTTTTTACAGTTTTTCAAGATTGTACCTGATGATTTGCTGGTGGTGCATGACGATATCGAACTGAATTATGGGGAAATTGAATTAAAATATGGCGGGGGCTTGTGCGGCCATAACGGTTTGCGGTCGATTGTTCAGCGCTTGGGAACGGATATGTTTTACCGGCTGCGGCTGGGTATTTCCAAACCGACCGAAGGTGAAGTTGCGGCATACGTGCTGAAAAAGTTCACACCGGAAGAGCAGGAACATTTTGATACGTTTCTTACCGGGGCCGAAGAAGCTCTGAATTTTATCATTTCGCGGGGCAAAGAAGCAGCGATGAAAAAGTATAAAAAAGCCAGTGTGATCAAGTAGGGCCGGAAACAGGGCGACAAGACACGGTTGTTGCCGCGGTATTCAGATTTCCGATTGGAGCAAGGGGGAAATAAACAGGTTTTGCTGGAGCAGCAGTTCCCGTCCCACAGACATTTCCAACCCGTTAAGCGGGAGTGGCCTATTGGTGAAGAGAGATATAAATAAATGCCAACAGTCATAGGGTGGTCAGGTCGAGAGCAGCGCGAACGGGCGTATAGTAACGCGCTGCGGTAAATCCCGCTGTGATCTATAGACATTTACGCATTGGATTATTTATTCATTCTTTTCCAATTTAACTTTCTGTAACACCTGATAACTGAAAGCTGATAGCTGACAACTGACAACTTTTATCTTACAAATCCCCTTGAATTTGTGAGCATTTTTTCTTAAACTGATAGTGATCAATTTACCGAGAAAAACAATTTTAGTACAGAAAGGGTGACGATGAATTTAAAATCAATAATATTCTGTTGTTTAATTGCTGTTGCGCTGATCGTTTCAGGATTGGCGTTAATTACCGCCCGTCATGCTGCCCGCTTGGCGCTTGCCGATATAGAGATCGAGGAACGCAATACCTTGATGACCCCGGTATTTGACCAGGAAACGGAAAAATGGAGTTACCTGGCTATTTATGAAGTTGCCGTCACCAACCAGGGGCCGGATGCTGTAAAATTGAGCGCAATCGAAAAAGTGACCGACGGTATGGGCTTTCTGGTACCGCTGGCAGGTAGCGAAATACTTAGTTCTGTGCCCGATTACAAGGCATTTATGGTTGCGCCTACCCTGGGTGAAATCCAGAGCAATCCAAAACTTTTAAAAGAAATAATCGGACAGGAACTGGGCACTGTCGGCAAACTAGACATGGAACTGGCTTCCGGGCAATCCAAGTCCGTCCGCTTTGGTGTGCAAACCAGTGTTTACGATAGCGAAAATAATCCCACCGCCCAGGTGTTGCTGGTATCGTTCCGGCTTAAATTCGACAATGGTAAAATGCAGGTGTTCCGTAGAGGCTTCCCGGTTACTCCCCTTCAGTAATTAACAACTGCTAAATATTAAAGCCCGTATTATCGATTGTGATAATACGGGCTTGTAAAATCAGGTAAACAGCCTGGGTTGCATAGCAGCGCTGCCGGATAGAAATTATCCGCAGCCACCCTGACGGCGCACTTTGGTGACCAGTTTCACTTTGGGGGTGTATTGTAGTTTATCTTTTAAATTATCATAATCCGGGTCGGCGGCAATATGTCGATAGCCCAGGGCTGCCGGAAAAGAATGCGTCAGTACTTCGTTGCGACTTGCCTGCGGATCCCAGGATTTGGTGAATTCATTATTTTTAAAAATATCCAGCCAGTAATTTATACCGCCTTCCAAAATATAGATATTGGGTACGCTGGAGGCGGTGAGAATTTTCCAGGCGGTGGTTGCCGGTTCTTCATCATTGCTCATTAGAACGATGACCGTGTTGGCCGGTTCGTTGAGCAAATCTATTGCCAGGTTCGATAATTCTTCATTTGTAATTCGTTTAGCATCGCGGAGATGAAATATATTATAATCTGTTTCCGGGCGCATATCCAGCATCACCAGGTTTTTAGTCTCGTCATTCATTAGAGACAATAATTCTCCGGGGTGTATCTGGATTTCACGTTCCAGGAGTGCTGCTTCTTTTTGCGGAGCGATCTTGTTCCATTTATCCATAGCCGACGGCTGGCCGATAAAAACGGTTAAAATTGCAGCCAGCAATAAAACTGCGGCGGCAGGGAGTTTCCATTTCGGGGCAGGTGGATTGAGGTTGCCGAATTTTTTTTCCAATTGTTCGCCGCCCCAAAACATGAACAAAGCCATGAGAACGATGATAACCACAACCGGTCCGGCACCGAGTCCCAGCCAGTCCGGTATAGTCAATCGGCCCAGGTAGGATGAATTCCAGTATCGGGCAAAGCTGTCTACCGTCTCGCCAAAGAAGAAAATACCTGTCAGTACGCCGAGAGAAAAGAACAGGCCGTCGATACGCAAGGTGGCTAGGGCGACCAGCGAGGTGCCGGGGCAGAACCCGCCGATGATGAATCCCAAACCCATGATCAAGCCGCCAATGATGCCCGGCCACAGGTAGGTGGGATTGACCCAAAGTCTCGAAAAATCGAGCAACTGCAGGCCGGAAGCGAGGACTATCAGCGTCATAGCGACGACGATGGCGGTGAACATGACCTTGAGAACCGTCATATCTTTAAAATAGAACTGGGCGGCGAGTTTGGGAGAATGAGCGAATCCCGCCATTTCCAGCACCGCGCCAAATGCCATACCAATAAACAGGTAAACCAGGTAAGCCCCAAATTTACCAAAAAATATTTCTAACGGAAACGGAGCCATATTACAATCCTTTATTAATTCCAGAGTTTACGTACAAACCAGGCCAGGGCATAGCCGCCGGCAAATACTGCAAACATAAAGGCCCAACTGCCTGCTGAGAGCACTGCGCCGCCGGACAATGCTTGTCCCGATGTACAGCCGCGGGCAAAACGGGCGCCATAGCCCATCAGCGCGCCGCCAATAAATGCCAGCAGCCAGCGCGAGCGCACCGAGATGTTCGGTCCTTTGGCGGTCATCGGTTTGACTCGTTTGTGAAGCATGCCGGAGAGAAAGCCGCCCAGCAATGTACCAATGACCATAAAAGTGATCCAGTTATCGAGCGGATTTTTATCGCCGCCGGCCAGATCGAGCAAATAAGGCGTTCTGTCGATATGTTCTGGTACTAGTAAATCTTGAAAATATACAACAATCCGGTTCAGACCACCGGATGCGCCGAGACCGTTACCGGTCAAATAAAAAGCCGCAAATAAAACGATTCCCAATAGAATTCCGGCCAGGTATGGATTCATATAGGGCTTGGCCGAAGAGACAATGGTTTTTTTATCGGTCATAACAATAATCCTTCATATAATTAACTTTTTTTGATTTCTTCCCATCCGGAGATCATGGCTTTAATGCTGGAAGTAGCCGTATGGCCGGTAGTGGTCAGATAAATGTGCAGAATAAGAAATGCGGCAAAAAACCAGGCTACCAGGGAGTGGAAGGGAACCAGGAACAAAAGTCCACCCAGTTTTGCAGCAATAGTGGGCCAATGCTGCGCGCCCCAGATCAATATGCCGGTAATGATCTGCACCGGTAGCAATATGTTGAGGATCACCAGGTAGGTGAGCTTTTGCAGCGGATTCAGCTTTTTGTCATGGGTCTTTTCAAAGGGGTGCGGTGCACCCTTGAAGATTCCACTCAGGTAATATAACATTTGATCGATTGCCTGACTGAAAAATCCTTCCGGTTCGGGCAGAAACATTTTGATCTTGCCGCTGGCAAAATGGTAAAAAGCTGATAAAAAGGCGTTGACGAGCAGGATAAGCGCCAGGACGTTGTGGAGATATATCGCATAACTAAAACTCAACACGCCAAACACCGATGGCGAATGAATAATCAAACCGGTAAAGATGAGTCCGATAATTGCCAGGGCTTGCAGCCAGTGCCAGATACGTTCATAAGCGGTGTACATGTAAACCTGTTTGGTTTTTTCTTTGGTTTTTAAAAGTTTGCGGGAAGCAATATACCTTAACAAACCATGTGCAGAAATGCCGAGTAATACCAGAATGAACAATGCGGCTCCGGCGATTTGGACGCCGTTTACACGGTCATGGCCCAATATATAGAAACCCGCAGCGCGCGCCGATGGCTTGAACACCAGGCCGCCTTCCTGCGACTGCAATGAGCCATTCATATCAAGAATTCCGGTAGTGATGAGGTCCGGCTGTACGTTATGCGGATAATTATTAGCCAGCAGAAATGGCCTGGTGATGAGCGACTGGTTGCTATGGCATGATTCGCAATTGCGGGTAACCCATTCCCTGCCTGCAACATTATGGTGAATGGCAAAGGGCGCCAGAACACTTTTTATACGCGGCGAGTTGAGGCCGAGCGCCGCCAGTTTATTTGCCACCAGGTCGATTTTGGCTGGGGTATCGAGGCATAATTCGTCATCATCGAGGGCGCCATTTTGATTGGCGTCGAGTGAGGCAAGAACATTATTGGCGGGGGAACCGTTTGGATAATATACCTGTTGCAACATCGCCAGGGTAACCGGCTGTTCCGGGGCGCCATGCACCCAATACCATAAAGATATAATGTTATAAGGAGCCAGCCGCTGCCGGCCATCCGGTTCAATCCTGCCGAGCAATACGGGCTCGTATCCATAAATTGGCGTGCTGAGCGAGCCAAATTTACCATCGATACTGCGGCATTCGGTGCGCGGCTGCCCATGATCGTTGATGACGGTCCAATCGACAAGCCGGCGGGTTGGCGAATAGAGCTTGGGAATATGGCAGGACTCGCAGGCAAGAGCGTTAAAATGCCGGTTTTTATAAGGCAGCCAGGCGTGGGTTGATTCGGCGTTGTGGCAGGATTCGCAGCGCCGCATGGTATTGGCGGTTTGGGTGGAGGTTGATAATTGCCAGCTTTGCCCGCGTACAAACTGGTGGCTGGGGCGATAGAGATATTCCTGAATACTCATTTTACGGGCGTCAAAGTTCAGGTGCTGTGGTTTGGAAGACGCAGATTCCTGATAGTAAGCGGGATTATTGGCAGAATGGTGACAGTCCACACACTCCACCAGCCGTTCCGCATGAATATCCCAGGACCGGGTGAGGTCGTTTTTATTGACCAGGTTCATGCCGCTGACAGCGATCTTTTGCGGAGAAATGATCTGCCCGGTCGTTTCAGTTGCCCATTGCGCGGCATTGCAGCCCGGCGAGATGAGAATATCGGTGGCGGCATTGTGAACAATGCCGTGGCAACTGCCGCAGTTATCATTGCCGGGATCGCTGATGCGTATTTTGTCCGGATCGACCGAGCCGTCGGCCAGAAAACTGGTTTTGTTATAAGCGAATCCAACCGCGGTTTTATTTACAATGCCGGCGCGCGCCAGGGTGGCTGTGTTTGCCCAGGCGAAACGACCGGCGGCAAGTTCAGCCTGGCGGGCCTGGTTATCTATTACCGGAATATGGCAGATAAAGCAATTCATTTCTACCACACCGGACTCGCGCCAGTTCCAGGCAGCGATCTGCCCGGCGTTCATGTCCCAATATGAGGTTTCGGGGTTGTCGGTTTGCGCAGGAATATTATCGAGACGTTGCCCTGTAGAGCTGTACACTGCCATGCCGCCGCCAACGTGTCTGGCGCCGTAGCTCATGAGCTGATTGGCAACGCTGCCGGTAGCGGGGTTTTTCATGTTCATTGTTAGTAAGTTGTAGAGCGTCCGGTTCCAGTGTTGCGGCGATGCGGTGGAATCCTGGGTATTGAGCGGAAACAGGCCAAAGGCAACATGCCCGCTGTGGGATTCGATATAGCGGGTGTCGTGGCAGTTGCCACAGGTCAGCATGGTTGAGACCGGTTGAGCGGATTGTAGTACGTTTTTACCGTTGCCGTCCAGCAGCGGGAACGCCGGGTGCATGGATTGAGGTTGGGCAAATAAACACTGGGCAAACAAGATTGCGCCCAATAGAACCGGGAATAACAGGTTATATCGTTTCATCATCCAGGCCACCTTTATTATAATTTACTGGTTTTTCTGCCGCCGCGGAACATTGGATCGCCGTCGTAACCCAGAGCGGTCCAATCCATGCGGGATTTTTGAGTGTCGCTGTGGCAGTCTATACATTGCAAGGCTTTTTCTTTGGTCGCCACCATGTGAGTAATTGGCCAGAACATGACCGTTGAGACAAAGCCAAAATGACCGCTATAGGGCAGGCCGGTATCGGCAGAGCCCAGCTTTGCCGCCTGATTCCAGTCAAACTCGGTCCAAAAGCCGCCTTTGCCGTAGGTTTTAGGAACGAGCAGGTAATTGTATTGCGCATCAAATATCTGCTTAGCGGTATGGACCTTGAAGGGAAATATCCTGGCATTACGGTCGTTTATATCGCCATTTGGTGGATTGAGCATGGTCGGTTCGTCGGGATCGATTTTGTCGCCAAGAATGTAATGTGTGGCCGAGCCGTTGTACCAAAAGTACTCCGGCTGGATATTTTTAGCATAAACGAACCGGCCTTTGATTTTTAAATACTCGTGGGTGTCTTCGGGTAAATCCTGACCGGCTGCCGACCAGTCCCAGTGCATTTTGGTAGCCTCTTTTAGAGCCGCCTCCGGGATATGGCAGGTTTGGCAGGCAACGGTCGATACGTGGGCAGTAATACGCTCGTCTGCATGCAGGTTTTTGTCATGGCAGTCCGTGCAATAGACCTGGTTTTGGGCATGAAAACTGACCGAAATGGAACGGCCTTTAATATCGTGATTGCGGGTGACGTGGCAATCGGTGCAAATAAAATTGTGTTTGCCCATGTGCACATCGATGCGTTCCGAAGGAAAGTAGAGGCTGCCGTCGAGATCGCCATGCTTGACGGCGTCGCCGCCGCCGCCGCGGAAATGACACCCGCCGCAGTTATCGCGGGTGGCAATTTTTACGCTCCTGGCTGCAGCAACCAGGTCGACGCCTTCCGCCGGATAGCCGGCATTGCCCTTGACATACTGACCAGAGCCGTCGTGACACACCAGGCAATCGACATTTTCGTGATTGCCGAAATCAAAACTGTTGTCGGCCCAGCCATAGCCGGCGTGGCAGGCAGTGCAGGGCGGCCAGTTGGATGTAATACCAATGCAAAAATTATTGATGGCATTCTTTTTCCCCAGTATCACCGGTTTGGGGTGACCCATAATGGAGACCGGCTCGCTTTCCCAGGTCCAGTGCGAAGTTTTCATGATCTGTACAGCGGCATCCTCGTGGCATTCCAGGCAGCGCCGGGTGACGGCAGAACCGTCGGCAAACTCTCCTTTGATCAAATCCGCATGATTGGTGTGGATTGGCCGCGTTGGCAGGTTACTCCATGGATCGGATTGCTTGGCTGGTCGCGGAATGAGCAGGAGGATTGGTGCAATGAGGAACAGCGCTACGGAGAAAAGCAAGAGTATCCATTTGAACGATTGTCTTTTCATAAATCTCTCGATTTTTAGATCAGGATAGTGCGGGATATCTTGATCAAGTATAATAGAATTTGTTGAAATAAACAATAACTATTTGATGTAAAAAGGCGGGAAAGGATGCAAAAAAAAACCCCCTTACGGGGGCTTGATTATTTGATTTGAATTTCGCGCGGTTTCACTTCTTCAGCTTTGGGCAGCGTCAGCCGCAGAACGCCGTCTTTGTACGTTGCATTAATATCTTCCGCTTTCACTTTGGCGGGAATTTCAAACGACCGGTAAAAGCTGCCGTAGGTACGTTCCATATAATATTCGTTTTCACCTTCTTTTTTCTCTTCCTGTTTTCTTTCCCCTTTCAGGGTCAGCACATTTTCGTGCAGTGAAACTTCAATGTCTTCCTTTTTCAATCCGGGCAGATCGGCCATCACTTCATAAGCGTCTTTGGTTTCTTTAACATCGATACGGGGATTCCACACAACCGAGTCTTCTCCCACATTGGCGCTAACCGGTGAATTCCAGAAATCTTGCATAAATTTATCGATCATGCGGGGCATACGATAATAATCGTTCCAGTTATTGTTACGTTTTACGAGAAACATATAAACCTCCTTTTATATTGAATTTGCTGTTTCTTTTGTTTTCTGCTCAGTATTATACAAGACCCGTGCCAAGATTTTTGTTATTTATTTAATATTAATAATTACAATATGATATATGCTTTTCTTAAGTTGATAGCAAAAAATGTTAGTTTGTCAAAATGGCAGATAAATAAGAAAAATAGTCAAATACAGTGTCAAGATGGCAGGGTGGAAATAATTCTTCCTGATAATTGGTTTTGACTGTACGTATTTATTTATATAAACCCGCTCTCGTCCGGCGGAATAAATATTATTAAAGCGAGCCAGGTTTGAAAATATTACTAACAACTGCCAACACCGGCAAGGTTTTTCAGGAACTAGCGGCGCAGTTGGACGGAGGGATGTCGTTGTTGATTTTGATGCATGATAATCCCGATCCCGATGCGCTAGCCAGCGCTTTTGCTTTGAAGCAGATATGTGAGGGGCTGTATCATAGTAATGTCATAATTACTTATGGAGGGCTGCTGACTCGCGCCGAGAACCGCACTATGGTGCGGTTGTTAGGCATTCCGGTTTACAAGATCGATACTGTCGATATGAGCAGGTATGATCGTATCGCACTGATCGATACGCAGCCGGGCCGCGGCAACAACTCTTTACCGACCGACGCGCGCTGTAACCTGGTATTCGATCATCACCCGGTTCACGCCGCCTCCAAAGCCGATGTGATCATTAACAATACCGGGGTTGGGGCAACAGCAACATTGTTAACTGAATTATATATTGCCGGCGGTTTAACCTTAAAAGCTAACCTGGCGACTGCCCTGGCGTATGCTATCCGTACCGAGACCCAGGAACTGAACCGCGAAGCCAGCGACCGGGATATTAAAGCATATCTGGCCGTATATCCCCGCTCCAGCCTGCGCAAACTGGGTAAGATCAGCTTTCCGAAACTGCGGCGTTCTTATTTTAACACACTCTCGTATGCTTTAAAGCACGCGCGGGTGTATCGCAATGTCATAGTGGCGCACCTGGATTTTGTGGAAACGCCTGAACTGATCGCCGAAGTAGCTGATATGCTGCTACGTTATGAGCGCATGAGTTGGGCGCTGGTGACCGGATTCTATAAAAATAGTCTATACCTGTCATTGCGTACCGCCCAGCAAAAGATCCATGCACACCGCATTATTTTAAAACTGGTGGATAACAAACGTTTTGCCGGCGGACATGAAACTTTTGCCGGAGGTAGAATAGCCGTAAAAGAGGGGGGTGACAATAACCTGCATAAACTGGTCGAACGCACCTGGACCCGTTTTACATCCGCCCTGGGCTATACCGAACCGGAATGGAAAAATTTGTTGGACGAGGAGATATATTAATGTAACATCCTAAAACAAAAAACCCGCAAGAACGTTGCGGGTTTTTACAAGCAATATTTTATAATTTCTTTACCTGGGCAACCAGTTCCTGCACTTTTTCTTTGGCGCTGCCGAAATACATCAAAGTTTTGGGATTGTAGAACAGTTCGTTCTCGATACCGGCAAAACCCGGATTTAAACTGCGTTTCATCATGATCACGTTGCGCGCCTTGTCCACATCCAGAATCGGCATACCGTAAATTGGACTGCTTTTGTCATTGCGCGCCGCCGGGTTGACGACGTCATTAGCGCCGATGACCAGCACCACATCGGTATGCGGGAATTCTGGATTTATATCGTCCATATCGTGCAGCAGGGTATAGGGCACATTGGCTTCTGCCAACAGAACGTTCATGTGGCCGGGCATACGTCCCGCTACCGGGTGGATGGCGAATTTCACCTCTACGCCGCGCCCTTGCAACAATTCCGTCAATTCGCGCACGGCGTGTTGTGCCTGGGCGGCGGCCATGCCGTAACCGGGTACAATAATCACAGTTTGCGCATAACCGATGACCATAGCCGCTTCTTCCGAGTCCACCGAGCGGACGGTTTTATCGCTGGTGCTGCCGGCAGCGCCAGCGGCGCTATCGCCGGTGCCGAAAGCGCTGAACAGCACATTGGTCAAAGAACGGTTCATGGCTTTGCACATGATCTGCGTCAGGATCAAACCTGCCGCGCCAACCAGCGAACCGGAGACGATTAATACGTTGTTTTCAACCACAAAACCGGCCGCGCAGGCAGCCAACCCCGAAAACGAGTTGAGCAAAGAGATAACCACCGGCATATCAGCGCCGCCAATGGGCAGAACGAACAGCACCCCATAAATTAACGATATGGCTACGATTATCCAAAAGAACAGCATATTGGGCGTCCAGCCGACCAGGTATACCGAGAGCGCCAGAATAGTCAGTATAAGTATAGCGTTAAGGGGTTTTTGCAACGGAAAAGTGATGGGCGAGCCGGATACCAGACCTTCCAGTTTGGCATAGGCCATAAAACTACCGGTCAGTGTAATGCCGCCGATAAATACACCGAGAATGATCGTAATGGAACTGTCCATTGGCAGAGGGGGATTTTTCGCCAGTTTAAGGAATTCCGCAACCGCCACCAGCGCCGAAGCGCCGCCGCCAAAGCCGTTGAGGAGTCCCACCATTTGCGGCATGGCGGTCATTTTAACATACCTGGCCGATGCCCAGCCGGCAGCCGAGCCGATGACCATACCGACAATGATCCAGGTAAAGCTGACAATCTGCCGATCCAGCAGGGTAACAACAATGGCCAGCAGCATGCCGATGGCGCCAATCAAATTACCGCGCCGCGCTGAGGCCGGGGCGCTCATGTATTTGAGGCCGATGATGAACAGCGATGCCGCCAGGATATATGATAATTCAATAATGGTAGTCATAATTCATTTCTCACTTTTCTGTGGGTTTCTTTTTAAACATCTGCAGCATCCGGTCGGTTACCATAAAACCGCCGACCACGTTGATCATTGCAAAAATTACGGCGATAACGCCAAGTATAGTATCCACAAGGTCGTTTTTACCGCCGGCAACCAGCAAGGCGCCGATAATAGCAATACCGGAAATGGCATTGGCGCCGGACATTAACGGCGTGTGCAGCGTCGGCGGCACTTTGGTTATCACTTCAAAGCCGACAAACATCGCCAGCACAAAAACTTCTATGCCTATGAGCAATCCTTCAGGCATGGCACGTTCCTTTCCTGATATACTGTATTAATTCAATAATTTTTTGGTCTGTTCATGGATGATCTCACCGTTGTGGGTAATACAACTGCCCTTGACGATCTCATCCTCAAAATCAATTTGCATTTGCTTATCTTTTACCAGCAGCGCCAGCAGCGTGGTGATGTTTTTAGCGTACATCATGCTGGTATGGATGGACATTTTAGAGGGCAGGTTGAGCGGGCCCATTACTTTGACGCCGTTGACCTGCACCGTTTCACCGGGTTTCGAGCCTTCCACGTTGCCGCCCTGTTCCACGGCCATATCCACGACAATACTGCCGGGTTTCATGGCTTTAACCATATCGGAGGTGACCAGCAACGGGGCTTTTTTGCCCGGCACGGCCGCGGTGGTAATAACAATATCCGCAGCGGCAACATGCTGATGGACAACTTCGTGTTCTTTTTTACGCGCTTCTTCCGAAACCTCTTTGGCATAGCCGCCGCCGGATTCGGTGGCTTCGCCCAGGTCTACCTGCACGAATTTGGCGCCCAAACTTTCTACCTCGCCTTTGGCGGCGGGACGAATATCAAAGCCTTCCACAGTAGCGCCCAGGCGTTTGGCGGTTGCAATGGCCTGCAAGCCAGCTACGCCCGCGCCAATGACAAACACTTTGGCTGGGGGAATGGTGCCGGCGGCGGTAGTGAGCATGGGGAAGAATTTGTGCGATGCTTCGGCGGCGATGAGCACGGCTTTGTAACCGGCTGCCGATGCCTGGGACGACAGCGCGTCCATGCTCTGCGCGCGACTGATGCGCGGCACGGTGTCCATGCTGAATGCGGTGACCTTGTGTTTGGCGAGCAGGGTGGCAATTTCCGGGTTGCGCAGAATTTCCAGGAAGCAGATCAATACCGCGCCTTCAGGATAGAGTTCGATTTCATGTTTTTTGCTGACGGGGTGCGGCGCCGGGGGACGCACTTTGAGGATGACCTGCGCGTCTTTATATAATTCCTGAACCGAGGCGGCGATAGCTGCGCCCGCGGCCTGATAATCTGCATCCGGGTGACCGGACTCTGCGCCGGCGCCGGTTTCGATGACGACCTCAAATCCGGACTTGGCCAGCTTGCCGATAACATTGGGCGTCAGCGCCACCCGTTGTTCGCCGGGGATAATTTCTTTTGGGACTGCTATTTTCATTCGCTCTCCTTGAGGAAAATGAATTTATGATTATTCAATAATAACTGTCACTTTTTACATTTAGGGTAGAAACTATAAAGTAGTAATATATTTTATATTTTGCAAGTTGTATGTGGGGGTTGGAGGGGATTTTTTTATGTGGGGAAATTATAATAATTTTGAATTAATTGTTGCTTGTTATTGCGGAATTTTTTATATATAGGGTGATGAGTGGGAAGGTGGGAGTCTTGGGTTGAATAACACTATTTCTTTGTTCATATCTATACAAGATAATGGGACAAAAAAAAAAAATACTAACTCATTATTTTATGGGTGATTTCTTGGAAAATACCAATTTTCATAATAATATGAAAAAAATAAAGGAACTTGCGAAGCAAAGAAAGCAGGTTTGCCCAGAAGATATTGACAATTTAATACAACAAAGAGCATCAATTCAGTCAATTTACCCCCCCGATGATGTGAGAAAAAATGTTACTTTTTTAGAAAACATTAGGAAACAACAAGAAATAGAACGATTTCTATATCCATATTTTGATGAAAGTTATAAACCCTTATTAGATATTTTTGATAATGATAGTTATCGAAAATATAATTTATGGGAACAGATTAAGCCAGTTGTAGAATTAAATAGTGGTCTTATTGGTTGGTACGAACCTCATAGACCAATTTGGGAAAATCTTTCCAATAAATTAGATTTAAATAATTCAAGTTATAGATTAGCGATTGACCTCATTAATCAATCAGGGCAACCAAATATTTTATGCCGAGATTATCATTATCCAATAAAAGAAGATTTAAAGCATACATTCCCAATTGAAATGTTAAAAGATTTTATAGGAATTCAAGTCTTATTAAATATTAGTAATAAAGATGCAGATGATTTTTTTGATTTTTTATCAGACAAACCAATGTTAGGAACAAAACATAAAATTGGACAAAAATTATTTAAATATATTCCCACAATTGAGAAAAGAACTATTAATAATATAAAATTATTTCGCGGTAGGCCTTGGGAACAAAATCAAAATATTCCATATGTTAATAATCAAATGTTTGTTGCTCCTTATGGTAAACCATCACAAGGCCGCTTCAATCCACATGGTTTGCAAACATTATATTTTTCTGATAAAAAAAAGGCTGTAGAGGCTGAATTTGGTATTGATGATAAAAGTTGTAAAAAAATCACAATAATCAAAGTTATACTTAAACGAGCTTTATGTATAATTGATATATCAAAACTTGTTGCTCCTATTTTCGAATTGTGTAATAAACCAGCTCAATATGATAGTCCTTATAAAACAGAATATTTGGTACCGAATTTTTTTGCTCAGTGTTGTAAATACCATAAAATTGATGGAATTGCATATCCAAGCACTCATATTCCAAACGTAAAGAATTACGCATTTTTTAATGTTTTTCAGGATTCATTTAATGTAATTGCTCGTTTTTAATAAAAATTAATTATTTATCACTCAAAGTTTCATGTCTTAAATTATTATTGTTCTATTAATAACGAAAGGCGAAAATCATGACTGATTTAACAATGATATCATCCACTTTGTCTGGCATTAAGACTGCAGTAGATATTGCAAAATATCTTATTGATATCAATTCATCATTAAAGAATGCTGAAATGAATATTAAATTATCAGATCTTATGACAGCTCTTGCGGATGCCAAAATTAACATTGCTAACATACAAACAATAATAATTGAAAAAGATGAAAAAATTAATGAGTTAGAAAAAGCATTGGAAATTAAAGGTAATCTAAGATATGAAGCTCCATATTACTGGCTTGACAATGCAAATGGCAAAGAAGGTCCGTATTGTCAGCGTTGTTATGATAAAGAAAAAGCATTGATAAGGCTTCAAGTATATTTATCAGGTTCATGGGTTTGTTGTTCGTGTAAAAATATTTATCATTATAGGAAATAATAGGAACCACTTTGGGAGATATCTATTAATGATTATTTTGAATTTTAATTTAACTCGCCCTGAGGATGTTCCTCAGGGCGTAAAATAGACGGGGTATATACCCCGAAAATTAAGCAAGAGATAAATTCTGAAAAGTATGCAATATACGCATATTTACAAAGATTCGATTGTTTGATTATAACTGTTACAATAATGTTCAGAAAGGTACGTTTTGGATTAACACCGGACAGCATGTCCGGCGTAAATGAGCGGACCTGGGAACATCCCCGGTCCGAGCTTTAGGTACGTTTTGGATTATCGCCGGACAAAATGTCCGGCTTTAATGTACGGCATGGGGAACATCTCCGCCTTTGGCGGATCTTCGACCCCGTCCGAGGAGGGAAGCAATTATTAACCCCAGGGAAATTTCTTTTCTGCATTGCATTACGTTATAAATTATAGTATATTATTGTTTTTTAACGGCAGAAAAATACCGGTAAACGACCGGCAACAGCCTGCCGACGGTTCAATATCTAAGGGTTTAAAAATGCGTAGAAACATTGTACACGAAGGGTCCAGCCAGCTTTCGTACGAAATCCGCGAGATCGTCGATGTTGGCGTGCAATTGAAGGATATGGGCCTGGACATTGTCTGGGAAAATATCGGCGACCCGATCCAGAAAGGCGAAAAACTACCGGACTGGATTAAAGAAATAATTATCGACCTGGTGAGCCAGGACAGTACCTATGGTTATGCCGCCACCCGCGGTGTTACAGAAACATTGAAATTTCTGGCACAAAAAGTGAATGAACGCGGCGGCTGCCAGGTAACCATGAACGACATTGTGTTTTTTAACGGCCTCGGCGATGCCGTGGCCAAGGTGTTCGGATTTCTCAAGCGTGAAGCCAGGGTGATCGGACCGTCGCCCGCCTATTCTACGCATTCTTCCGCCGAAGCTGCCCATTCGGGCTACGAACATCTTACTTATGAACTGGACCCGAAGAAAAACTGGATGCCCGATCTTGTTGATCTGGAAAATAAAGTAAAATACAACGATTCCATTGCCGGTATGCTCATTATCAATCCCGATAACCCGACGGGTACGGTGTATTCGAAAGAGTTGTTGCTGAAAATGGTGGATATTGCCCGGCGCTACAAGCTGTTTGTGGTGTGCGATGAGATTTATGCGCACATTGTTTATAACGGCGCCAAATCCGTACACCTCAGCGAAGTGATCGGCGAGGTGCCCGGCATTGCCCTGCGTGGTATTTCAAAAGAGTATCCCTGGCCCGGTTCGCGCTGCGGCTGGATCGAAGTGTTTAACCAGCAGCGTTATCCCGATTTTCAGCGCTATATCAAAAGCCTGATCAATGCGAAAATGCTCGAGGTATGTTCAACCAGTTTGCCGCAGTATTCCATCCCACGGGTGATGGGCGATCCGCGTTATATTCCACACTTGCAAATGCGGCAAAAGATGTTTGAAAAGCGTGTGAATGAAGCATATAACATTTTTTCGCAGGTTAAAGGGATCTATGTAACCCGGCCGCAAGGCGCTTTCTATATGTCCATTCTGTTTAACGAGGGAGTATTGAATGACCGGCAAAGGTTGGCAATCGAAAACGAGCAAATCCGCAAATTCATCGAGGAGCATGTGCAGGATGTAAAGCCGGATAAACGATATGTGTATTACCTGCTGGGTGCAAAAGGAATATGCGTTGTGCCGCTGACCGGCTTTTGTTGCAGCCGTTACGGATTCCGCATAACCATGCTGGAAAGCGATGATGAAAAACGGTTGTGGACCTGGAATACCATTGCTGAAAGCATCAAAGAATATATTGCTTCAGCCTGATTAGCATAAATAATAAAGCCCGGCTAGTTCCGGGCTTTTTATATTTTATAAGGGGATTGGATTGGTTTTATATGTGCATGTTTATTACCGGAAGCAGCCGTAAAAATTTGGCATTATTACCGGCCCAGTTTAGAACTCCTAGCTGAACGCCATTGAGATTGTCGGTAACATTGATGAGAGCAATGGTCAATCCGTTGCTGTAATCGGTTTTTACCAGGCCGCCCAGGCCGACGCCGGTCAGCTTTTCCGCTTTCAGGTAACTGCTGGCGCCAAAGATGACCAGTTCCGGGGTGCGCACGTGCAAACCGCCGATGGCAATTCCTTTAATTTTATCACCGGCGCCAACTCCCACGGGACTGAAAGCCAAGCCGGTCAAATTGCTGCCACAGCCGGCGCCTAACCCGGCAATGGCAATACCGGTCAGGTCTTCACCGGCGCCCGCGCCAAACAGGCCAAACACCAATCCGGTCAGGTTTTCACCGGCACCTGCGCCCAGACCGCCGATTACTATACCGCTCATATTTTCACCAGCGCCGGCGCCCAATCCACCAAGCATGATGCCTGTGGCGTTTTCCCCGGCACCAATACCAAGTAGACCCAGGCCAAAACCGGTAAAGTTCTCACCGGCACCAATACCCAAACCGGCCAGGCCTATACCTTTAAAGTTTTTCCCGGCGCCCAGGCCGAGCAAGCCCATGCCAAAACCGGAAAAATTATCACCGGCTCCGGCGCCCAGACCACCAATGGCAATACCTGTAATATCATTACCCGCGCCGGTTCCAAGCAATCCAAATGAAAAACCGTTAATATAATCCGCGCCTGCGCCTACGCCGCCAATGGCAATTCCATTGATTTCATGCGCTTCCGGGCCCGCTAAACCAATAGCCAGGCCGTTGATCGTGCCGGTGGGATTTTTAGCGGCTTTCCACAGAGTAATGTTGATGCCGTTAATTTCCTGCAGATTTTTGTCGATGAGGTTAATACGCAGCCCGGTATGGCGGCTGGAATTGCCAATACTCAGACCACATTCATTAATCCTGAGGTTGAGGGCAGGGGAAGAACCGGTAGACAGCGAATCGGTTTCACCGGCCATCAGGGTATTTGTTAATAAAAGAAGCAATAAAAAAAGCGGTAAAAGTTTCTTCATTTTATACTCCCTGGTTTATGATTTTTTGATGTAAATAGTTGGTGTGAATTCATAAAGCTATACGTAATGATGAAGGGTTTGTTTCCTGAGATGTCCTGATTATTAAGTTTCTTGTTAAAATATGAACCTGGCTGTAATATGTTTTATCTATCCGGTACACAATTTTACAATTTGAAAATATCTACATTTTATGTATTTTATAACCGACGGGAAACACTAAATCACACTAACCTGAATTTAATAAGGAAGGCGCTATGAAACAAAACAAAAAAGTCATTTTATTTACAATTTGTTTACTGGTCATTGTCTTTGCCAATTCCGCATTTGCCCTGCAGGGCGATGGAGTAGACACCGGCGCTACCGCCTGGATGCTGACCTCCACTGCCCTGGTTTTGCTGATGATACCCGGGCTGGCTATGTTTTACGGTGGACTGGTACGTACCAAAAACGTGCTCGGCACGATGATGCATTCGTTTGCGGCCATGGGAATTATGAGTGTTCTGTGGATCATTTGCGGGTACAGCATGTGTTTTGGCCCCAATGTGCTGGGCGGTTGGATCGGCTGGAATATGCAGTACCTGTTTCTTGCCGGTATCGACAATTCTATTATGGAAGCCGGCATCCCGGAATATGTTTTTTCCATGTTCCAGGGCAAGTTTGCCATTATTACACCCGCTTTGATCGCCGGGGCGTTTGCCGAGCGGGTACGTTTTAAAACCTATTGTATTTTTATTGCGTTATGGGGGCTGCTGGTTTACAATCCCCTGTGTCATTGGGTGTGGGCGTCGGATGGCTTTTTGTTCAATATGGGCGCCAAAGGCGCTATCGATTTTGCCGGCGGCACAGTCGTTCATATTTCTGCAGGTGTAAGCGGACTGGTTGCCGCAATTTACCTTGGCGCGCGGCGTGGTTATCCCTCTACTGCTATGCCGCCCAGCAACCTGGTTATCACTATGATCGGCGCCGGTTTGCTGTGGGTCGGTTGGTTTGGGTTCAATGCCGGCAGCAGTATTTCCAGCGGATTAAGTACCGCCCAGGCGCTGACCGCAACCCAGGTAGCCGCGGCAGCAGGCGCATTAATGTGGATGATTATTGAAGGTATTCACCAGGGTAAAGCCACAGCATTAGGATTTGCCAGCGGTATTCTGGCAGGTCTTGTTGCGGTAACCCCGGCGGCGGGAGTTGTGCAGCCGGCCGGCGCTATGGCATTGGGCGCCATTGCTTCCTTTGTCTGCTACCAGGCGATTGTTGTTAAAAACAAGCTCGGTTATGATGACAGTCTCGATGCCTTTGGCGTGCATGGCGTTGGCGGTATTGTTGGTGCGATCATGTTATCATTTTTTATCCGCAAAAGCTGGATGGAAGACGCTGTAGCAATAAGCGGCGGCAGTTGGGGCGTCTGGCATCAGTTAGGCGTTCAGGCTGTTGCAGTCAGTTTGGCTATTGCTTATGATGCTATTGTTACATTCATTCTGGTTTTTGTGCTTGATAAAGTTGTCGGTTTCCGGTCCACTGCTAAAGAAGAAATGGCCGGAATGGACAGCAGTTACCATGGCGAACATGGTTATGGAATGCTTAACCCAAGTTAGAGGATAAAATTATGAAACTGATAACCGCCATAATACAGGAAGATCAACTGGACCAGGTGCGTGAGGCGTTAATAGAAGCCGAAATTACGCGCATCACGGTCAGCCGGGTTTCCGGGCATGGCCGCCAGGTTGATGAAGATATATATCGCGGCAAAAAGGTTATACCCAACCTGGTACCCAAGATCAGGCTCGATATTGCCGTGAACGATGCTTTTGTGGATATTACCGTAAATACCATTATCAAATCTGCCAAGTCACCGGGCGGCGGCAAGGTTGGTGATGGGAAAATATTCATCACCCCGCTGGAGGAATGCATCCGCATTCGTACCGAAGAACGCGGCGGCCAGGCAATATAATCTATTACAGGATGAAGCTGGTTTCAGCTTCATCCTGCTTTTGGTGAGATAATATGAAGAAAACTGGATTCTGGTCAATTATTTTTATTATTATAATTTGCGGGGGATTTTTCGGAATAACGGCGGCCGATGATATTCCAGACAACGAAACGGATGTACTTGTAAAGCAGTCACTTTTTAACGGGGTCTCGCTTGACGGCTGGCAAGTATCGGATTTTACCGGCGGCGGACAAGTAACAGTGCAGGACAGTACTATAATTATTGAAAAAGGCGTGACCTGTTCGGGCATACGGTGGGTAGATAGTTTCCCCAGGAGTGACTATGAAGTGACCCTGGATGCCAAACGCATCGAGGGGAATGATTTCTTTTGCGGCATGACCTTTCCGGTTGGAGAAGAATATTGCAGCCTTATTATCAGCGGCTGGGGCGGCACGGTTGTAGGTTTGAGCTGCATCGACGGCCGCGATGCCTCGGAGAATGCCACCGGTATGATGAAGCGTTTTACGCAGGATCGCTGGTATCATATCCGTCTGCGGGTAACAACCGATAGCATTCAGGCATGGATCGATAGTCAGCAAGTGGTCAATTTTGTAAAAGGTGAACAAAAGCTATCCCTGCGCGCCGAGGTGCTGCCATCCCGGCCCTTTGGCATAGCTACATGGAAAACCACCGGGGCGTTAAAAAGGATATTTGTTCAAGTAATCCAGGAGAAATAAATTTTAATAGGTAAAAGGGGTTTACTTTACAATCGAGTATTAAAAATCACTTGCATTTTATTAATACGTTTTCTGTATTAATATACTGAAATTGTAAAAAAATAAAAAAACGTAAGTATTTAAGAGTATCGTAAGTGAATGAAAAAAATGAAATAACAGCAAATGTAAAATATCAGCAGATAATGAATGCCGCTCAACAATTATTTTACAAGTATGGCCTTCGCCGGGTTGCGATTGAGGAAATTTGCGAAACGGCTAATGTTAGTAAAATGACTTTTTACAAATTTTTTCAGAATAAAACCGATCTGATCGTAAAATTATTAAAAGCCCTTTTTGAGGAAGGGATAACAGATTTTAATAAAATTGTCACAGCCGATATTGAATTCCCTGATAAAGTACGACTATTAATAGATATGAAACGTAAACAAACCGAATTCATGTGCCTGGACTTGTGGCACGAACTGGTGCAAAATCCGTTGCCCGAAGTTAAGCAATTGCTGGATACCCAGCATGAATATTTCATGAAGGAATTCATTGATATTTTTATACAGGGTCAGAAAGACGGTGATATCAGGCCGGATATAAAGCCAGAGTTCATCAATTATATGCTTAATATTTTATTCGAAGCCGGTAAAGATAAAAATTTGCTCAAAATGTATGATTCAACCGGTGGAGTCGCCGATGAAATAATCAAGTTCTATTTTTATGGGATATTGGCGCGTAATGATTAAACTAGAGTATTAAGGACGATCTCCGAAATCAAACTGAATTGAAAGCATTACAATAAAAATTTCAACTCCCGATGTGGAATTGTTATCGGTTTAAAGAATTGACCATTCCGGGAAGTAAACCAGGGAATCTTGCAGAGTTGTGAGAATCCTCTTTCGAAATATTTTAATACGAACTTAAATATTGATTTCTGTTCTATTTAGTTTCGGTAATAACCGGGTTCAGTTCTAAAGCAGATCAGAAAAAAGTTCAAGCGCCCAGTTTTGAAAAACTAGAAAAAAATTTTTTCTTTGAAACTTTTTACAAAAATACACGTCTCATATACTTACCGTTCGGTAAATAAAAATATGAGAAGAGGAACAAGTGCAACAACCAATTGATATAAATAGCGTTGAATATAATACAAAAAAAAAGATATTTACTGCGGCCGCCCGGTTATTTGCAGAACGAGGTTACAATGCCGTTTCGATGCGGGAAATAGCCGAGCAGTCCGGGCTTTCCAAACCGATGATCTATTATTACTTTGGCAGCAAAGAAGGCATTTACCGGGAACTGGCGGAAACCGGTGTATCGCACCTGTTTTCGGCTCTGGATGAAGTGATTGTAATGCCGATTACTGCCGGTGAAAAGCTGACGTTGATTATGAAAAAATTTTTTCATGCCTGTGTGCTTTTTCCCGAGTTTACCAAATTTTTTTCCAATTTGGCATGCTCGGCAGAAAAGACGGATTTCCTGAAGAATTTTAAAGTTATGGCCGGCAGAAAAGAGCAAACTATTGTTGGCTTGTTTCGTGAAGGGATCGAATCGGGTGAATTTGACAAGTCTTTACAACCAGAGATAGCCGCCCATGTTTTTATGGGAATTTTTATGCACTTTATTATGCAGCAGTTTGCCAAAAAAGAACGGATTTTGTCGGAAGAACTGGCAGAAAATCTTGCCGGGATATTGTTATATGGTATTAAAAATAAAGCTAACTAGTGTGTTACAAAAAATTGTTATAGCGGGAGAAAAAAATGACATTACATCTTAAAAAACTGCTTTTGACCGGACTGTTTACTGCTCTATTGTTTCTGAATGTGCATGCCCAGGAAAGAGTGTTAACCCTGGACGGAAGTGTAGAATTGGCGCTAAAAAACAACCCGGAACTGAAAATGGCGGAAAAAGAACTATCCAAAGCTAAAGCCGGTGTTTGGGAGGCTTATTCCACTATTTTACCGCAGGTGAATGGCTCGGCTGCCTTGCAGCATGCCTGGGAAATTCAAACTAATACAATGCCCAACTTTTTGAAAATGATGTTGCCGCCGTCAGTCGGTGAGATTTTTCCGGATTTTGCCAATATGCCGGATTATGTACAGATTTCCTTTGGCATGGAAAATACCTTTTCTTATGGCGCAACCCTTACCCAGCCGATATTTTTGGGCGGCGCCGGATTATCCGGTATTCAAATCGCCTATGCCGTAGAGCGCAGCGCCGAGCAAAATCTGAAATCCAAAAAACAGAACCTTATTTACCAGGCGGCCAATGCTTTTTATGCCTGCCTGGTGACCGGCGAAATTGTGCATGTGCAGGAGGAAGCCCTGGCGCAAACTGAAGCCAACCTGGATGTTGTGACCAAAAAGTACAATGTCGGTTCCGCCTCAGGTTTTGATAAAATGCGCGCCGAAGTGGAAGTCGCTAACCTGAAACCGCAGGTGATCTCGGCTCGTAATAATAACAAATCGGCGCTGACGGGACTACGCACGGTGTTGGGCTTGCCCCGCGATGAGCAGATCAAAGTCGAAGGCGTCTTTTTGTATGCCGATGACGATTTTGGTAAAATGACGCTGCAGGAAGTACAGGAAATGGCCATGCGGCTACGCCCTGAACTGCTGGTTTTGCAGGATCAGGAATATATCGCTAAAAAAGGCGTCAATATCGCGCGCAGCAGTTTTATGCCCAAGGTGTTTTTCCAAACCGATTATTCGTACCTGGATATGCGCAATGATTTTAAACTGGCCCAGAATAATTTCAGCAAAGGCTTTACCTCGGCTGTGAGTTTGCAGATCCCTTTATTTACCGGATTTAAAAACAGCAAGCAATATCAAAAAGCCCGTTTAGATCACAAGATCATGCTGGATACTGAAAAGCAGGTAACCGATGGGATTATGGCCGAAGTTGAAGTTTCGTATAATAAATTCAAAGAAGCCAGTGAAAAATTCCAGGCTGCTGATCAATCGGTTGGGCTGGCTACAGAAGCGCTGCGCCTGGCAAATATGATGTACCAGGAGGGCACCAATACCCAGTTGGATGTTCTCAATTCGCAACTTGCCCTGCGACAGGCGCGGTTGAATTATGTAACCTCGATTTATGAGTATCAAATGGCCCGGTACCAGTTACGCAAGGTTGCCGGTATGCTTGAAAACGTATTATAATAAAAATAGATGGGAGATCATTTAATGAAAAAGTATTTTGCGTTAGTTTTAATTGTCATTACCGCTGTTTTTTCCCTGCATTGCAGCAGTACTGAAACCAAAAAAGAAGCCAAAATACCGGTTAAGGTTGAGACGGTAAATTTGGGTGAAATTGTAAAATCTGTTACTTATAACGGTGATATAAACGCCGAAGTTGAAGTCAAAGTCTTTTCCAAAGTGCCTGATCGCATTGAAAAATTCTTTGTCGAGGAAGGTAATTATGTTGCCAAAGGCGACCCCATTGCCCAGATCAATGCCCCGACCATAAAGAACGGCCTGGAACAAGCTCAGGCGGGATTAACGGCCGCACAAGCGCAGGAAGCCAATTTAAAGGCCGAGTTTGACCGCGCTGAACGTCTGTACCAGGAAAATGCCATGAGCAAGCAGCAATATGACGCCGTTAAAACTCAGTATGAAGCCGCCAAGGCGCAGTTACTGCAAGCCGATGCTGCCGTCAATACGGCCAAGACCAATTATAAAGATACTGTGGTCGAAGCGCCGATCAGCGGCATTATCGGTAAAAAGTATTTTGAAGCCGGCGATATGGCCAGTATGGCTATGCCCCTGGTTACTGTGGTACAAATGGAAAGAGTGAAAATTAAATTCGATGCTACCGAAGAAGACCTGGGCAAACTGGCTATTGGCCAAAAAGCTGAGATAACAGTAAAAAGTTACCCGAATGATGTGTTTGAGGGCAAGGTTGTCAAGATCAGCCCGGTACTCGATCCTTTGACCCGCATGGCGGAAGTCGAGGTCATCATCAATAATCCCGGTAAAAAGTTAAAACCCGGCATGTTTGCCAGGGTCAATGTTATTACCGGTTCACTGGCAAATGTAATCGTAGTACCAAGATACGCCACGGTAGAAAACACCACTCTGCAGCGGATTGCCGGTAAAGACGAAGTGGTTAAAAATTATTATGTATTTGTCGTTAAAGACAGCACCGTTGAGCAACGGAAACTAGGCATAACTTATGTTAACCATGTTAATGTTGCCGTTGATTCCGGAATCAATGTTGGTGAAAAAATAGTTGTAGAAGGTGTTAACAATTTGCGTGATCAGAGTGTTATTAATATAGTGACGGAAGGTGGTAGCTTATGAAAATAACCGAAGTATCGGTCAGGCGAGGTGTTACCTTTGCAATGCTTTATCTCATTGCAGTGGGATTCGGCCTGTTTTCGCTGATGCGCCTCAAGCTTGATCTTTATCCAAAAATGGAATTTCCGATCATAGCCATCATTTCCCAATATACGGGTGTAGGTCCATTCGACATCGAAACAGTCGTAACACGGCCAATTGAGGAAACAGTGGCTTCTGTAGAAAACGTGGAATCGATAACCTCCACCACTTCACAGGGATTATCCCTGGTTATGTTGGAATTCGACTGGGGCACCGACATGAACCAGGCCGAAATTGATGTGCGTAATAATATGGAATTTATTCGCGATGTTCTGCCCGAAGATGTGACCGAGCCGATGGTTTTTTCATTCGACCCATCAACACAACCGATCATTTATTTTGCGGTTACTTCTGAATTGCATGGTCAGGCGGAACTCCGTTATATATCGGAACATGATATTGAACCGCGCATGGAGCGTATTGCCGGAGTTGCTTCTGCATTTACTTCCGGTGGTATGAGCCGTGAAATCCGGGTATTGGTCGATCCCGCCCGGCTGCGGGCGCATAATATATCCATTCAACAGGTAACAGCAGCGTTGCAGGCCAATAATCTGCAAATTCCCTCCGGTTTTATTGAAAACGCGCAGCAAGAGTTCACCATCCAAACCGCCGGTGAATATGAAAGCCTGGAGCAAGTTGAAAACACCAGCGTTGCCGCCATTAACGGCAGTATCATTCGCATCAAGGATGTGGCGCGAGTGGAAGATGGCTTTAAGGAGCAGCGGCAACGGATTTGGGAAAACGGTAAACCCGCAGTTATGCTGATGGTACAAAAGCAGTCGGATGCCAATACCGTATCCACGTGCCGGAATGTGCTCAAACAAATTTCAAGAATTGAGACCGAATTGCCCAAAGGCGTAAAGCTGGAAGTGTTTTGGGATCAGTCCGACTTTATCAAACGATCAATGTCCAATCTTAGCAATTCCGCCTGGCAGGCTATTTTGTTGACCTTTTTGGTTCTGTTGTTTTTTCTGCGCAACATACGCAGTTCGCTCATTGTTGCCATTACCATTCCGGTTTCAATTGTGCTTACATTTGCCGTTATGGATCAAGCCGGATTAACGTTAAATATTGTTTCCATGGCCGGTCTGGCCCTGGCTGTGGGTATGTTGGTAGATAACTCGATAGTTGTGTTGGAAACGATATTCAGATACCGAGAGGATGGAGCAACACCTGTAGATGCTGCCAACCATGGGACTTCCGAAGTCGCCATGGCTATTACCGCCTCCACCTTGACCACACTGGCAGTATTTGTACCGATTTTGTTTGTACCGGGAATTGCCGGGCAGTTATTCCGGGAAATGGTAATTACTATTTGTTTTTCATTATCGGTTTCCCTGTTGGTGGCATTGACCTTGATCCCGTTGATGTCGTCGCGTTTTATTACCTCGGTAGCCCCGCTTCAGCACGATAGCTGGGTTGGAACGCTGAGTAATAAAATTGGCAAATGGGTAGAAGATTTACACGTTTTTTATGCAAAGCAACTGAAATGGGCTTTGCATCACCGTAAAACAGTGCTTTATACTACTTTGGTTGCTTTCATATTATCTGTTGTTTTTATTGCTGTGCGCGGCGGTGAGTTTATGCCTCAAGGCGATGATGGCTATATCGGCATCACTGTCGACCGCACACCGGGAACAAGCCTGGATGAAATGGAACGAACCATGAGTCAAATCAATACCATTTTAATGGAAAGTGTTCCTGAAGCTGAACTTAATTTTTCCAATTTTGGCCAGGGAGAGGGGATCATGGCATTATTCTCATCCAAAGCGTCTGCGCAAGGCCATGTAACTCTCCGTTTACCGAGTATGACTAAACGAAAACGGGGTGCGGATGAGATTAAAGATGATTTGCGCGCCAAACTGCAGAACATACCGGACGCAGACGTCTCGTTTGCGGATCGAGGCGAAGCAACGATGTTTGGCAACGCCGGCGATATTGTGATCAAAGTAATTGGACACGATTTGCAGGTTGCCGATGCGTTGATCAATACCATTGATGAAAAAGTGAAAACTATCAAGGGTGTAGTTGAAACGGAAAAATCTATGGATAATCCAACCCCGGAATTGCATATTAACCTGGATCGACAACGGATCGCCGACCTCGGTCTGAGCACTGCGCAGGTCGGTAGCGTTGTCAGCACCAGTATTCTGGGCTCCGTAGCCACGCGCTTTCGCGACCAGGGCAACGAGTACGATATCCGGGTGCAATTTGACAAAGAACACCGTACCAAAAAAGAGGATGTTGAAGGCATTTTAGTTATGACGCCGACCGGTCGGCAAGTGCCGTTGCGCTCCATTGCCAATGTCGATTATACCAGGGCGCCGCAGGAAATCAGCCGCGAAGACCAGGAACGTATCATCAGTTTGAATATTGATGTGTCCGGACGCGATTTACGCGGTGTAACACGCGACGTACAAAATGCTGTGAAACAGGTTTCAATTCCCAATGATTTTCGTACTGAAATCGGCGGCGCGGCAGAAGATATGCAAACATCATTTATGTATCTTGCAATTGCTATGATGGTGGCGATCGTGCTTGTTTATATGGTTATGGCCTCGCAGTTTGAGTCCTTTGTCGATCCGTTCATCATTTTATTCACCATTCCCATGTCATTCATTGGTGTGGCAGCTGCGCTGTTGATTACCAATACCGACCTGAGCGTTATGGCCCTGATTGGTATTATTATTTTGGTAGGTGTGGTAGTAAATAACGGTATTGTACTTGTAGATTATGTTAACCAGTTACGGGCTCGTGGCATGGAACTGTTTGAAGCGACTATGCAGGCCGGGAAAATTAGAATGCGCCCGGTATTAATGACCGCTATGACCACAATTCTGGCCATGTTGCCGATGTCGCTGGGGCTTGGCGAAAGCGGCGAAGCCTGGGCTCCTTTAGCCCGCGCGGTTATGGGTGGATTAATAGTCGCTACTGTTCTGACGTTGGTTGAAGTGCCGGTTATTTATATCGTTTTTGAATTGTATGCTTTACGAAGAAGAGAAAAACGCGCAGCCAAAAAGGCGGCCAGGGCAGCTAAAAATAAGTTAGCTCTGAACAAGGCGTAATTCTAATCTCTGGTTATTAATAAAGCCGGTTAATGTTTTTAATTAACCGGCTTTATTGTTTTGTAACTTGTTCCCGATTAAAACGTAAAAAAAGCATAACAGGAGGTGCATAATGAACAAGTTACAAACAACGATTGTTGTGGGTTTATTAATTTTCGCCGGGACGGCTTTTTCACGTACCGTAACCAAAGAGTTCGAACAAACAGTCGATCTTGCCGCAGAAGGGACTGTGAATGTTAAAAATGTCAACGGTAAAATTTTTGTGGAATCATGGGACAATGATGAGGTTCACATTTATGCCGTTATTGAAGTAAAAGCATCAAGTTCGTCCCGGGCTGAAGAGTTTATCGAACAGGTAGAGATCAAAGTTGAAAAAAGCGGTGATGAGCTTTATATTCAACCTGAGCATCCCAAAGCGCGCGGCGAAGATTTCTTTAAAATGCTGTTCGGGTCCCACAATCCGTCAGTTCAGGTCGATTTTACTGTCCAAGTTCCCCGGAATGTTCAGGTTGATCTGAATTCAGTAAATGGCACGATTGAAACTGTTAATCTTGCTGGTTTGGCAAAATTGCAAACGGTCAATGGCAAAATATCCGCCAAAGAAATGCATAGCGCTGTTGATGCCGGCACCACGAATGGCGGCATTGAGGTTGAAATTGATGAAAGCAATTTATCAAATGATATGCGCTTACATACGGTGAACGGCAGCATCAGTATGACCATGCCCAAGTCCACCGCAGCCGATCTTTCCATGTCCACAGTGAATGGTTCAATACATACCGATTTCCCACTTCAATTGGAAGGAATGTGGAGTAATAAAAATGTTGACGGCAAAATCAACGGCGGCGGTAACAAGATTTCGCTTGGCACCGTTAACGGCAGCATTTCAATTTATGAAAAATAAATTTTTCAACTGATAACCTGAACAAATAACTACTATTTTTACAGGCTCACCAAACGCAGTGGTTAAAACCAGGAAGAAAGCTGCATTTGTTGAGCCTGTTACTTTTAGTAATGGATTGGGTATTATACAATAAACATGGTTTTTACAAGATTTTAATGAATGCAGATTTATTTTTTATTGATGCATGGTTTATGCTTGTTTGGGTTAATTGATTAATATTCATGTGCTTAGGGGAGTTTTTCATATGGCCTTCTTGTACAGTTATCCTGCCTTCCGAAAAGAGTTTACTTGAATTTTCATTTAACTTGTTGTATATTCACAGGTAAGGGAATTATATACAATCATTTCAGGAGGTTCATATGTCAGTGCTCACAGGTTTGGAACCCGCATTACTCTGGAAATACTTTGATAAAATTCGGCAAATACCGCGTTCATCAGGCAAAGAAGAAGCAATAGCGGATTATGTAATATCTGTAGCCAAGCAGTTTGGGCTGCAATTTGAAAAAGATAAAACCGGGAATGTTTTGATCCGCAAGCCGGCCTCGCCGGGGCATGAAAAGGCCAAGACTGTTGTTTTGCAATCCCATTTGGATATGGTATGTGAAAAAAATTCGGACAAAAAATTCGATTTCGATAAAGACCCAATCCAGTTAAAAATGGATGGCGAATGGTTAAAAGCCGATGGTACTACATTAGGCGCTGATAATGGTATCGGCATTGCTACGGCTTTGGCAATTCTTGAGGATAATAAACTGGTTCATGGTCCGATCGAGGCTTTATTTACTATAGATGAAGAGCGGGGTCTGGTGGGCGCCATGTCGATAAGCCCGACCTGGTTAAAGGGCAGAATTATGTTGAACCTGGATAGTGAAGATCTTGGTCTGTTTTCTATCGGCTGCGCCGGTGGCTCCGATTCGCATATCAAGCTCCCAATCAAACGCATAAAAGCGAGTGGCAATCAGCAGGTTGAAGTACATTTAAGCGGATTGCTTGGCGGCCATTCCGGCGTCAATATTCATGAAGGCCGCGGCAATGCTCTTAAAATTATTAACCGTTTGATCTACCAGGCAAACAAAGAAATTCCTCTGGGAATAGTGTGCTTTGAAGGCGGCGACAAGCATAATGCCATTCCGCGTGAAGCCAAGGTAAAAATAATGATCGATAGTAAAAAACTGGCGGCGTTAAAAAAATGGTTTACCAAAACGATGGAAGATATTCGCATTGAATTCAAACCGGTTGAACAGGCAATTGGTCTGACAGTTAATGAAATCCCCGGTGTTGAAGAGGTTTTAGCGCCGGATACTCAAAAAACTCTGCTATCCCTGCTCTTTGCTTTACCGCATGGCCCGCTGGCTATGAGCCGGGATATTAAAAACCTGGTAGAAACATCCAACAACGTTGCTTCAATCCGCTGCGAGAAAGAACAGATAAAAATCCATTGCAGCAGCCGCAGCTCTAATGGCGCTGCATTAAAAGCTACACTGGATAAAATTGCTGCTATAGCCCAGCTTGCCGGCGCTGCTCTTGACCAGCCACCCGGTTACCCCGGCTGGATGCCTAACCTGGAATCTGCAATCCTTAAAGTATCCCTCGATACATTTAAACAGGTCACCGGTAAAGAAGCGCGTTATGAAGCGATCCACGCTGGTCTGGAATGCGGTTTGATTGGAGAAAAATTTTCCGGTATGGACATGATCTCTCTTGGACCGACGATCAAATATCCCCATTCGCCGGATGAACGCGTCAATGTACCATCAGTAAATGTATTTTATCAACATACAATAAAAATACTGGAAACCCTGGCATAAATTTATGGGGCAGATAGCTGACACTATCTGCCCCGCTTTGTGTTTCAAGGTGACGGCAGCCGTAGACATGACGAGTCCCCTTTAATCTATCCCTAGCTTTATGCTTAAACCTTGCGCGTTTTTCAAATTCTTTTTGTGGTAAACCAGGGCCGCCGGTAAGTGAGTTTTACGCAGAAAACACCGGATGTTTTTTGGATCCTATTCATAACCAAACGTCTATGAATGGAGTAGAATTACTTTTTTTAGCGAGGGTGGCACGCTTTTTTTGATTTTCTGAAACTTTTACAGGAAAGATACGTTTTTGATTTTAGCCAAGTTAAAACAAATTTTTGGAGGAGTAAAATGTCGGAAATTAATGCAAATGGCAATTCTACAGCGGAAGCAAAAGATATGAGCCTGCTAAGCAGGATAATTGGTGTATTTGTTTCACCTGCCGCAACATTTAATGCAATTGCAGCAAAACCCAAATGGCTGGTACCGGGAATAATTCTGATTATCATCAGTCTGGGAACAACCTACTTGTTGTCGCCCATTATATCTGTTGAACAGCGGCAAAAAGCCGTAGAACAAATGGAAAAGCGCGGTATGGAGCAGGAACAGATTGATGAAGCAATGGCGAAAAGTGAACAGATCATGAAAATCAGCCTGTATCCAACAGTTGTTATTTCTTCCATTATCATGTTTGTTTTAACCGCAGCGATATGGCTGTTTTTTGGTAATGTCGTGCTGGGTGGTAAGGCCAAATTCGAGCAGTTATTAGGAGTAGTTGTTTACCGCGCCTTTATTCCCACAGTGGGAATGTTAATAAAAGCGCCGCTTATGATCTCCCAAAAAACCATGAATATTCATTTCAGTCTGGCTACTTTTATGCCGGATTCCGCCAAAGATACTTTTTTATACAAGGTGTTGGCGCAATTTGAATTATTTAACATCTGGGCGATCATTGCTTTATGTATCGGCATTGCCGTGTGCGCCAAATTGCCGACCAAAAAGGTCTGGCCGTTGGTTGCCATTATTTATGTAATATGGTTCCTGGCTTCTGCTGGGCTTGCGGGTTTGCTGGGTCAGTGAGAAACCGCCAGGTAAAACTAGTACGATTCAATTAATGATATGAATGGAGTTCTCATGAACAAGATAATTTGGAAGACGGGTATAATATTTTTCATGTTAATAATCGGGGCTGGGTATGTATTCTCGCAAACCCCGAAAGCATTAACATTGCAGGAATGTATCGATATTGCCCTGCAAAACAATTCCTCCCTGCGCATCGCCGAATACCAGGTTAAATCGGCAGGAACGAATGTAACTACAGTCAGGGCCTCTTTTTTACCAAGTATTAATACTTCATTCAATGCCGGGAAATATATCCAGGGCGCCCGTGTGGTTAAAGCCGATGTGCCCACCGGCGAGGTCGATCCCCTGACCGGGCGAATGATTTATGAGGAAAAAGAAATTTTACAGGATAAAACGGAGAGGAATTCTCATTCTGCCGGTATTTCCCTGTATCAAAACATTTTTGATTTTGGACGCAGCATTTACAGCTACAAGCAATCTACAGCCGCCAAAAATTCTGCCGCTCATACCCTGGTCAATACCCGTAACCTGGTTATTGCCAATGTTAAAGAAGCTTTTTATAATTTACTCATGCAATACCGGTTACTGGAAG
The DNA here is from genome assembly GCA_029561455.1 of bacterium. Taxonomy (GTDB): domain Bacteria; phylum Zhuqueibacterota; class Zhuqueibacteria; order Residuimicrobiales; family Krinioviventaceae; genus Fontivivens. Next base: position 260,278 of record JAKQIY010000065.1, on the reverse strand, counting down.
TTTATGATGAAGCGGTTAAAGTAGCGGAAGAGCAGGTTAATCGGGTACAGACCATGATGGATATTGGCCTTGCCTCGCAGGCAGAAGTGTACCAGGCCAAAGTAACCCTGGGTTCCAATAAAACACAGTTGATCAATCAGGCCAATAATATTGAAATATACAAGGCCAATTTGAATAATGCTTTGGGTTTATATCCCGATTCGCCATTAGAAATCGTCGGGGATAAACTGGATGCTTCATTTCCGGATTATGATTTTGCCAAGGCGGTTGAAATAGCGCTGCAAAACAACGAAAGCCTGAAGGCGATGGAATTGGAAGTTAAAGCCAACCAGCATAATATCAATTATGCCAAAGCCGCTTTTTTACCAAGCATTGGCGGTAGCATCAATTATAACAGAAATAATGATGATGCCGGCCGGGTCTATTCCAGCGAGTTGGATAAGGATTTCAGCGCTACCATTGGCGTTGGTCTGGATTTGAATATTTTCAATGGTTTCGCCGATAAAGCCGCGGTTCAGCGTAATACTATCAATTATAATATTGCCATTGAAAATTATGCCGAAACCAAGCGGTTGTTATTGTCGGGTGTAAAGCAGTATTATTTACAACTGGAAGCCTATAAAGATATTATCGAAATTAATAAACAGAATATTGACGCCTACCAGGAAAATTTACGGTTACAGCAGGAAAAACGGCGCGTCGGTTCCGGCACCGAGTTGGAAGTGTCGCAGGCGCAATATGAATTGACCCAGGCGCGCAGTAACCTGATCCAGGCTGAATTTAATGCCAAAATTGCCAAAGCCCAACTCGAAGCAGCTTTGGGTATCATTGAAACTGAAAAGTAAGCGTGAACCATGAAAAAAATTATCTGGCTGCCAATCATCCTGATGTTTTTAGCATGCCTTGCCTGTGATGATACCGAAGGTGAGGGCGGGGGTGGTTTGCAGCCCGGCAATAGTGATCCACTGATTGTTGAAGGATTTATTTGTGCTGCGGTTGACGATGGTAAACCTGTTGCTATCGATAACGATTTCTTTCAGGATGATCCTGTTTACATTTGGTTAAGCTGGGAGCAGGTAACCGGTGAACATCAGGTTAAAATTATCTGGGTCGATCCGGATGATGACATAGTAACCGAAACCACAAGTAATTTTGATTCCAGGAATGGTAAATGGATTACTTTTTATTATATCGATACCACAAGCTCTTCCCAGACCGGCAAATGGCTTGCCGAGGTTTATATCGACGGCGCCTTTGTCCGCAGTTATGCATTTTGGTTGAGTGAAGATTAAAAAATTTAATTTTGGAGAAACGAATGTTTAAATCAAAAAAATTTAAAGTGTTCGGAATTATTGCCCTGGCGCTGTTGATAGCCGTCATGATTTTTGTGAATATTAAAAAGAACCGGGGCACCTCAGTTGATGTTGTCACAATAAAGGTGAAAAAAGGTGAAATAACCAAAACAGTGTCCGGTTCCGGTTATTTGCAGCCTGAAACCGATGTACAGATCGCCGCGCGCATATCAGCCGAAATCATTCGCATTCATGTTGAAGAAGGCGATATTGTTAAAAAGGGACAATTACTGGTAGAGTTGGACCGGCAGCGCTATATCGCCCAGTTGGAACAGGCGGAATCGCAGGTATTATCAGCGCAAGCCTCTTTAAAAAAAGCGGAAGCGGATTACAGCAGGGTAAAAGACCTGTTTGACCAGAAATTAACTTCCAAAGCCGAACTCGACGCTGCTGAAGCAAGCATGCTGCTGGCGCAGAGCGATGTAAAAATCCGCAGCGCCTATATGCGTCAGGCGCAAGATGATCTCGATAAAACCCGGCTGCTTGCGCCAATAAACGGCGTAGTAACCAAATTATTCAAAGAAGAAGGTGAAATTGCCGTGGGTTCCGAGTTTAACTCCGACCCGGTTATCACCGTTTCCGACCTGAGCAAAATGGAAGCCCTGGTTGAGGTGGATGAAAATGATGTGGTTTTGGTAACGCTGAACGACAGCACAAAAATAGAAGTCGACGCCATCCCGGATACCAGCTTTGACGGCACAGTCTCCGAAATAGCCCATACCGCTACCACCCGTGGTCGCGGCACCCAGGAGCAGGTAACCAATTTTGAAGTTAAAGTAGCCGTCGTCAATCAGGTCGATAAACTGCGGCCAGGCATGACCGCGTCTGTTGATATAAGCACCGAAACCCACTATGGCGCCATTTATATTCCCATTCAGTGTGTAACGATGAAAGAAATTCCGTCCGACTCGGCAAAAGCCGATAGCGCAAAAGCAGAGGCAAAAGCGGATTCTTCCGAAAAAAAGGACAAGGGTAATGTCCAAAAGAAAGAAAAAGCGGAACTAAAAGAAGCTGTTTTTGTGATCAAGGATGGAATTGCCAGGTTGACGCCGGTAAAAACCGGGATAAGTGATGATACATACATTGAAATATTATCCGGTCTTGAAGAGGGTCAGGAAGTTGTATCAGGAAGTTATAAAGCAATATCTTCCCTGCTCAAGGATGAAAGCAAAGTAAAGGCGAAAGAAGATGAGAGCTTTGCCGAGGAAAAGAAGAAAGAATAAGAAAGGGCTAGATAGATGTTGATCGAATTAAAAGATATTAAAAAGATATATGAAATCGGCGGCACGGTAAAGGTTCCGGCATTAAAGACCGTCAACCTGGGTTTAGCGAAAAATGAATATGTGGCCATTATGGGCCCGTCTGGTTCCGGTAAATCTACGTTGATGAATATACTGGGTTGCCTTGATACCCCGTCCGATGGCATATATATGCTGAATGGTCACAATGTCAGCGAAATGTCGGATGATGAACTGGCGGAGATTCGGAACCGGGAGATCGGTTTCGTATTTCAAACCTTTAATCTTTTGCCACGCGCCAATGCTCTGCATAATGTGGAATTGCCATTGATTTATAACGGCACCAGCGCCAGTCAGCGCCGCAAGATGGCAATGGATGCTTTGGAGCGCGTTGGTCTTGCCGATAGAATGGATCATAAACCCAACGAATTATCGGGTGGACAACGCCAGCGTGTAGCTATTGCCCGCGCACTGGTGAACAATCCTTCGATTATATTAGCCGATGAACCGACCGGGAACCTGGATAGCCGCACCGGTGAAGAAATTATGGAAATTTTTGAAAACCTGCACGACGCCGGCAACACCATTGTGCTGGTAACCCATGAAGAATATATTGCCGAACATTCCGACCGTATCATCCGTCTGCGTGACGGGTTAATTGAAAGAGATGAAGCAGTAAACTAAAAAGATGAAAAAATCATGAAAAGATTATTCATTTATATCAGCGAGGGCATTAAAATCGCTTTTGATGCCCTGCGTTCTTACAAGATGCGTTCCATATTAACTACCCTGGGAATTGTGATTGGCGTTACCACCGTAATTACAATTGTGGCGCTGATTCAGGGTCTGAACAAGTCTTTTGAAAAGCAAATCTCCGCTATAGGTACCGACACCTTGTTTATTGATAAATACCCATGGATCATTACCAGTGACGCCGAGTTTTTTACGTATCGAAACCGTCGTAATATCCCGGTGGAATTTGCAGCGAAAATAAAAAACATGGCAACCCTGAGCAAAGCGGTGGCGCCGACCCTTTACACCAGGCGGACTTTGAAATATAAAGACCGCAGCAGCGAACGAGTGCTGGTGGTGGGAACCAATGCCGATTACCTGATCACTTCCAATGCGCTGCCGGAAGTCGGTAGATTCCTTTCGGATACGGATATCAAGCACCGTCGAACTGTATGCGTGATTGGCTGGGACGTTAAAGAGGCGTTGTTCCCCAACTCTACAGGAGTTGGCGAACGTATTACTGTAGGTGAAAAAAAGTACAAAGTGATCGGCGTTGTCGAGAAAAAGGGTTCTTTTTTTGGCGATAGCCAGGATCTCAATGTTTATATTCCAATAACAATATTCCAGTCAACTTATGGGGTACAATGGCGGTCGTGTGGTATCGAAGTAAAAGCAATATCGCCGGATGTTGTTGAAGATGCGGAAATTGAGTTGACAGGCATCATGCGTCGTTTGCGGGGCTTAAAGCCAAACGATGAGAATGATTTCAACATCAATAAACAAAGTTTGTTGATGGATACCTATAAGAATTTGACCAGTACCTTATGGGCCGTCGCTATCGGCGTCGGTTCAATATCGTTGCTGGTTGGCGGTATAGGTATTATGAACATATTGCTGGTTTCGGTGACCGAAAGGACCCGGGAAATAGGCATCCGCAAAGCATTAGGCGCCAGGCGATTTGATATTATGGTGCAGTTTTTAATAGAAGCCATGATGATATGTTCAATAGGAGTGTTTTTAGGGATATTATTTGCTATCGGCATTGCCAAACTGGTGTCGGCAACGACTCCCTTGCCGGCATCAATTACGTTATGGGTAGCGTTTCTGGGAGTTGGTTTTGTAGTGATGATTGGTTTATTTTTCGGTATTTATCCGGCCAGCAAGGCTGCCAAATTAAATCCTATTGAAGCATTAAGGTATGAATAAAATAAAGATATACTATGCAATTTAAAGAAAGTATCAACATGTCGTTAACGGCCATAATGGCCAACAAGATGCGTTCGGTATTGACCCTGCTGGGTATAATCATCGGCGTTATGACGATAATTGCGATGCAATCGTTAATAACCGGAATGCGCAACAGTGTAGTTAACCAGGCAAGCGTACTGGGTTCTAATACCTTCCAGGTTCAGAAATTTCCGGCAATTGGCGGCGGCGATTATAACAAATATCGCAATCGCAAGAATTTGACCCGCGAAGAAGCGGATGAGGTTCGCAAACGGGTGTCAACAGCCGAAAATGTCGGCGCTGAAGTGTGGGAGTTTGGCAAAGAAATCCGCTATAAAGATAAAAAAACATTACCGATAGTTCAGGTTGCCGGCGCCACCCCGGAATTTTTGCCCAACAACAGTCATGTTGTAAGTGAAGGCCGTTTTATTACCAATCAAGATGTTGAACAGGCCAGGAGTGTTTGTATCATCGGCGTGGATTTAATTAACCGGCTTTTCCCCTACGAGTCGCCGCTCGGTAAAGATATTAAAATTGAAGGGGAAAAATATGAAGTGATTGGTATTTTTGAATCCAAGGGTAGTTTTTTAGGTGGAAGCCAGGATAACCTGGCGGCTATTCCGATAAGCCGATTTGAAAAGATGTATGGCCGCTGGAGGTCAGTAAATATTACCATCAAAGCGAAGAGTCCCGAATTATACCAGGCTACTATTGATCAAACAATCGGCGTGTTACGTACCGTTCGTAAAGTGCCCCCCGATAAAGAGAATGATTTTGAAATTTACTCTAATGACCAGTTTATGGAATTTTTTGACAAATTAACCGCCAGCGTTAAGATTGTTGCCATTGCCATCGCTTCTATATCCCTGTTGGTTGCCGGAGTTGGTATTATGAACATTATGCTGGTTTCGGTGACGGAGCGTACCAAAGAAATCGGTATCCGTAAATCGCTGGGCGCCAAGCGTAAAGATATTTTGTGGCAGTTTATGATTGAAGCTATTATATTAAGTGAAATAGGCGGGTTGATTGGCATTGCAGTTGGTTTGGGTATCGGTTTCCTTGTCAAGGCTCTTACCCCCATACCGGCCGGTATTCCGGTTTGGACTGTGATCATTGGTTTGGTTTTTTGTTCTTTTGTGGGAATAGTGTTTGGCGTATACCCGGCGCGTAAAGCTGCTTTGATGGACCCGATTACAGCCATGCGCTATGAATAATAGATAAATTGTTCCTTAACAGATTGGAGGAAATATGCAAATAGCATCGCGATTGGAAGGAAAGGTGCTGGTAATCAGCATAACCGGTGAATTAATGGCCGGGCAGGATTCGGATCATTTACGTAATATTATTGATGAAGCAATTAAAGATGAGCATATTGAAGTTGTTGCCGATATGAAGGGTGTAGCCTGGATGAACAGTTCCGGGCTGGGAATGCTGATCAGCGCTCTGACCAGCCTGCGCAGCGCCGGCGGCGATTTAAAACTGGCGAATTTGTCGGATCGCATCAGGCGGCCTATGCAAATAACCAAACTGGATACAGTTTTTCAGGATTTTACATCGGTACAGGAAGCTGTTTCAAGTTATGCAAATTAATGAATTTTTATAAAAAATATATTGTAAAAGTGTTTGAAATTGTCTATAATGCAATACTGTAAAAATCTCAAGGAGATTGTTATGTCCCAATATAGCAGAGATGAAATATTAAAAAAGCTTGAGACAGGTGAATCCCTTGCAGGAGCCAATTTGTCGGGTGCGGATTTATCTTATGGCACTATGAAAAACGTCAATTTTAGCGGAGCCAATCTTTCTGCCGCGCATTTACAAAACTCCAATCTGGAAGGCGCCGATCTTTCCGGCGCGAATCTGCGCGAAACCTTTCTGTTCGGCAGCAATTTACATAATGCCAACCTTGATGGCGCAAACCTGGAAGACACCAATCTGCAGGACAGTAACCTCGAAGGCAGCAGTCTAAAAGGCGCTAATTTAACCCATGCCGCTTTGTTGGGTTCAAATCTGGACAACGCCGATCTGACGGGCGCCAATTTATCCAGAGCCAGGTTGAAACGCGCCAGCCTGCGTAACGCCAAACTTGACCGGTGTAATTTAGAACAATCGCACCTGGTGCGCAGTGATCTTTCCGGCGCTTCCCTGGTCAATGCTAATTTAACCGGTGCTACCCTGACTAATGCAATTACTATGGGCGCTAATCTATCCGGCGCTAATATGAAGGATGTTATTGGCGGCTAGGCCGATGAACATAATTTATTTTTAAAAGCTCCCGAAAAATCATTTCGGGAGCTTTTTTTTTCTTGCTTCTCATTTCCTTAAATTGTAATTTGCCTGATTAAATTTGAGTATTTGGGAGTGAGCCTTGACACCGAGTTTTGATGCTAAAATGAAAAGTTTGAAGGATATGGTCGTTGAACGAATGTTTCAGGCCGTACCTTCTGAAAATCCAGTAACCTTGTATGAACCGATCCGTTATGCCATTGCCTCCGGCGGGAAGAGATTGCGCCCGGTATTGTTATTACTGGTGTGTGAAGCGACAGGCGGCAGGCCGGAAGACGCCCTCGACGCCGCCGTTGCCCTGGAATTGGTGCATAATTTTACCCTGGTGCATGATGACATTATGGATAATGACGACTTGCGGCGCGGCAAGGAAACTGTTCATAAAAAATGGGATCGCAATGTGGCAATCCTTTCCGGGGATGCCTTGCTGGTGCTGGCTTATTCGATGCTGCATCGCCGCAGCCATAACCGGTTAGCGCAGGTACTGGATGATTTCTCCCGCGGTATATTGCAGGTATGCGAAGGGCAAACCCTGGATAAAGAGTTTGAATCGCGTAAAGATGTAACGCTGGCTGAATATTTTGATATGATCGATAAAAAGACCGCGGAATTGTTTTCGGTTGCCTGCCATGTAGGGTCTGTTCTCGGCGGTGGCACGGCGGAGCAAATGGCGGCTATGCGTATTTACGGTAAAAAACTGGGCCGGGCTTTTCAGATCCAGGATGATTTACTGGATGTGATTGCCGAAGAAAATGTGTTAGGCAAAGATATTGGCAGCGACCTGGAAGCCAATAAAAAGACATTTCTGGTCGTTCATGCGTTACAACACAGCGATGACCGGCAAAAAAAACAATTACAAGCTATATTGCACAAGGGCAAGGTAACGACTGACGATGTCAGGGCGGTCATTGACTTGTTTAAACAAACTAAAACTCTGGATGCCGCCCGGTTGGAAGTTGATACTTGTTTGCAGGATGCAAAAAAAGCGCTGTTACCTTTACCGGATAACAGCGCCAGACTACAGCTTGGGGAATTGATTGATCTGGTTGCCGGGAGAAACAGTTAACTACTTGGCAGCCTTGGGTTTGAGATCATAATACAATTGCATGGTTCGTTCACCGCGGGGGGAATTGGTGGTCGAGTCGATGAATAATATTTTCCCGTCGGCTTGCAGCGACCATTTTTCCGTGCCTTCCATAGAAAATTCATTGCCGTCGCGGTTCATTTTAGTGACGGATTTGATGGTCATGGTTTTACCGTCCGCAGAAAAAGTAACAGTGGAGGTTTTTTCACGGAATTCGGTTTTGTTGAAGCATTCTTTGCCGTCAAGAGTGTATTTTTCTTCGGTTTTGGTTTCCTGACCATCACGATTAAGCCCAGTGCGGGTAACTGTCAGGACATTATTGTGAACCACCACGAGATTGCCGGAGAACATTCTGAAACCGGGGCCGTTCTCATCGATGCCGCTTTTTTCCTTATTCAAAGTCCATTCACCGCTGTAATTCGGCCCGGCAAATGCTATAGCCGCGCATAATAAAATCGACAGGAACAATACTTTTTTCATAACGCCTTCCTTTGTTTAATGATATATTATGGTGATTTATCGGTAATTAATCATCGGTGTTGCTTTGTCATTAAAACGCATTTAATGGAAAATTGTTCTGGTAAATTTATTCTCTAGTTTGATTTCTCTGGAAAAATGTATAAATTAATTGCTTAAAAATACCAGGAAAAGATGAATCACTTGTTAATCTATATATACCCGCTGCTCATTAATATGGTGGTGGGGATTTTTATGTTTGTCGGGCCGATGCGCGCCACCGAACAGAACGCCAGTTTATCCCTTATTTCCATAATGATCACCAATTATGGCGTGGGTTATATTTTATTTTCGCTGTTTATGGGTAAAATCGTCAAACCGCACCTGGCCAAACGCATGATCATGATCGGCGCAAGTCTTGTTGCTTTGCTGGCGGTGGTATTGGGTTTTGTGCAAAATACCCTGATCGTTGTGATAATTTATACAATTATACCCGCCGGCACCTCGTTATTTTTTAATTCATTTCAGGCTTATATGAAAGAAGTGCAGCAAGCGGTTGCCAAACCGCTGGCTGAATCCGTCATCTCGTATATTTCTTCATTGACAATCGGCTTTGCCATCGGGCCGTTTATTTGCGGGTGGATTCGTGAACTGGGATCATGGAGCGCTTCGTACTTTTTTGCCGCTGCGGCTTGTTTGACGGTTGTTGTTATGGCGACCCGTTTCAAACCAAAGAGTGTAGCGCCGGTAAAAGAATATGTGGATACCACCTTTGGCACCAAACCCGATTTGGCGGTAAGTGGCTGGGCCGGGGCCTTTGTAAATATTATTATCACCTCCCTGTTTTTGACTATATTTCCCAAACAGTCCGGTTTAATGGAGTTGCGCCCTTATGTTAAAGGCTTGGTGGTGTTTTTAATGAATATCACCCAGGCCAGTTGGGTTTTATTATATATCAGGCGGAACAACTGGCTGTTTAATTACCGCATCGCACCGTTTCTGAGCTTGATTGCCGTGGCGGGACTTTTAATGTTGTTTTTTGCAACCAACACTCTGATGATTTACAGCGGTGCAATATTATTAGGTATTATTGCCTGCACATTAAGTTTTTCAGCCGTGTTCCATTGTCTCACCCACCCGGTACACTCAGTGCGCAATATTGCCATTAATGAAGTGGCGGTCGGCACCGGGTTTTTACTGGGCCCGCAGCTCATTCGCCTAACGCCGGGAAACTCTGAAGGTTTTATGTTTTCTTACCTTATTGCCCTGGTTCTGGTGTTGATATTAATTGTTTTTCAGTATTTTTATATAAAGTTGAAAAAGTAAATAATCGGATTCCTATATGCGATATTTTTTCTGGATAGCTTTAATATTATTTCTGGTTATGTTTGGGGATAAATTATTGGGTTTGGTCGCTTCGGGGAAAATATTCGATTCGGAAGAAGTGAAAAAAGTGTTTCGCCAGGGTGGCAAAAACCTGTGGTGGGGCATGAAGATGTTTGTGATCCTGTGGTTTATTTATTTGATATTCATCTGGTGGGTGAGGAATAGGTGAGACGTGAAAAGCAAGTTGTCAGTTCTCAGCTATCAGCCGGTAGGATGGGGTTTTTTCGGTAATTTGCATGATATAATTTTGACGCATTGAATTACAATACAAGAAATTCAAGACAATACAGATACCCCATCAATTTAGACGGTAGGATGGGGTCTTTTCGGTATTTTGGCGGATTAGGATTCGTCGCACCGGATCAAAGTATATGAATTCAAGGCATTGCAGATACCCCATCATTCAAGCATCAAGCAGTGCGATGGGGTATCTGTATTGTTTGAATCATGGATTTTTTCAATAACGGTCAATATTTTAGATTTTCAATGATTATAAAAGACCCTATCCTACAAGTGGGGTGACAAAGGGTAGGATGGGGTCTTTTCGGTAATTTGGCGGATTAAGATTCGCTACGCCGGATCAAGGTATATGAAATTCACGATATTGTTGATACCCCATCATTCAAGCCGGTAGGATGGGGTTTTTTCGGTAATTTGGCGGATTAGGATTCGTCGCACCGGATCAAAGTATATGAATTCACGGCATTGCAGATACCCCATCATTCAAAAAGCACGATAGGGTATTTGTTATATAGGTATCGTGGATTCTATCAAGAGCGGCTAATATTTTAGATTTTATAATGATTATAAAAGACCCCCATCCAGCATTCTGTAATTGATGTAGAGACAAGGCCTGCCTTGTCTCTACACAAGGATAATGTTAATTTTGCAGTTTGAAAATAATGGGTATGTGAAGCCATACTTTTATCGGCTTGCCGTCTTTGATGGCCGGATCCCACTTGACGGCTTTAATGGCATTGATGGCTGCCTGGTTGCAATCTTCATTCAGGCCCTTTTCAATTTTTGTCTCTACAATATTGCCTTTTTCATCAAATAATACGTTGACAAGCACTTTGCCTTCTATGCCGGCTTTAAGAGCAGATTCCGGATACCCAACATTTTTCATCAGTTCTTCAAAGCCTTTTACCGGCTTGGGGGCAACATCAAATGGCAATGGCGGGGGCGGCGGCGCGTTCTTGTCATTGTCAGTACCAGGTTCCAGCTTGATATCCACCTGTGATGTTTGCATTACAGCCACACGGACATTTTCCACTTTTTTACCAATAAAACCCTCACACGCTACTTCCAGGGTATAAACACCCGGCGGAACGGTACTGATAAAAAATTGGCCTTTGCTGTCTGATGCCAGAATTATTTCTGTACCCGCCAGCGTGATTTTGGCGCCGACGAGAAATTTGCCGGATTTGGCGTCGCTGATTACGCCAAAGATTTTGCCGGTATTTTGTTGATCTACGGCTGTGACCGGTTTTTTGTCCTGGTCCGCCGCTTTTTCCGCCATGCTGTACCACGACAGCGGCAGCATGAGGGTGAACAGCGTGATAAAGACCACTGTTATTTTGTGTTTTGCGAGTTGTTTCATATCAGCCTCCTGCAGTTGATATGTTACACGGTTCAGTAGTTTATTTTTTTGTTTTACAAGCGCCGAAACCGAAGCATAACTCCACTGTGGTTCGACGATTTTTTCCGCCACCTGCACGAGGTAGCGGGAATAGTTATCGGGTGTCAGTTGCGCATCCCGGACAGCCTGGTCGTCGCAGGCCATTTCCCGGTATTCGTTGATCCTTTCGTTCAGCATCCACACAAAGGGGTGAAAAAAGTACAGCGCCTGAACAATGGTTTGCAGTAGATACACCAGTCCGTCGCGGCGCTGAATGTGCGCCAGTTCGTGCTGCAACAGCACATTTTGTCCTTCCGGCGGCAGTTCGTGCCAGTAGGAGGGCAAGTAGATCTTATTCGGAAACAGTCCCAAACTCATGGGGACGACTATGTTGGCGGATTGGTACAGTTTAATATTGTGAAAACTTGCCGCAGGTAGATGATGAGCGGAGCCGAGCCGCTTTAGCATAACAAGTGTGGAAATCATGGCAATAGCGATATAGATGAATATGGTAATTATCCATAGGCTGAATAGAATGCCGGTAGTCGATAGCATGGGCGCGGAAGTGGTGATTACCGCCTGTCCGGATTGCAGGTCGCCAATTATGAAAGCGCCGGTCGGGTTAGAAGCGGGGAAAAATGAAGCAGGCAGGAATGGCGGCAGCAACAGCTTGACCAGTCCCACCACACCTAGCGAGAACTTGATGCGGGCATCGGCGTTCTTTAATAGATAAAAAGCCAGGAAAACGAAACCGAGGAACAGCGTGTTTTGCAGAACCGCCAGTCCGAAATATTCGAACCAAAGCGCCCCGATGTTATTTATAAAAGGTATCATATTTTATCCTTCTAATTGTTGCGCTTTTTTGTTGAGCAGGTCTTTGATTTTCTGGATTTCTTCCAGACTCAGGTCCTGGGAGTCGATGAGGTAATTGGCCATGGCCGGCGCCGAGCCGTTAAATACCCGCGACAGCATATTTTTCAATTCCGATTGCACCATGTCATTGCGTGATTTTACCGGAGTGTAAAAGTTAACCAGTCCGGTTTTTTGTGAAATAAGCAGCCCTTTTTTAACCAGGGTGTTCATAATGGTTTGTACGGTGGTATAGGCTTTTTCGCTGTCGGGGTAGGCTTTTGCCAGTACATCGCGCACCGAGGGCGAACCGCCGAGTTGCCACACGGTTTCCATAATTTCCCATTCGGCGGGGGTCAGTTTATCGGTAATAGACATTATTGCTCCAAAGGTTTTCATAAATTTTTAATTACTGGTACATGAAATTAACAGTAATCTTCTTACTCCCTGACCGGAGTTTTAGGATGGATTAGGGACTATAGTGGCTTGTTTTTTATTTTGAAAACAACCGGTATACCAATCCAAACTTTTACCGGTTTTTCCTTTTGAAGAGCCGGTTCCCACTTGACGGCTTTGATGGCATTAATGGCCGCCTGGTCGCACTCTTCACTCAGACTTTTTAAAATTTTTGTATCTACAACCTGGCCCTTTTCATCAATATTAATATTGACGACTACACGACCTTGTATGCCGGCTTTTAAAGCCGATTGCGGGTAAACCAGGTTTTTTTGTATCTTTTTAAATCCCCCCACCGGTTCGGGAGCAACATCATAAGGCACAAAATCTTCAGGGAGGCGCGTTTTATTACTGACTAGAACCGGCTCCAGTTTGATATCCACTCTGGACGTTCGCAATGCTGAAACCTCAACATTTTCTATTTTTTTATTTTTGAATCCATCGCGTGATACTTCCAGAGGATAAACACCCGGTGTTACGTTACCGATAAAAAACTGACCTTTATCATGCGTTGCCACGACCATTTCTGTACCCGGCAGACTGACTCTCGCGCTCATAATGTAATTACCGGATTTGGCATCGCTGATTTCACCATAAATTTCACCAAACTCTTGCGGATCGGTTGCTGTGGCAACCGGATTTTTGTCCTGGACTACCGCTTTTTCCGCCATACTGTACCACGACAGCGGCAGCATAAGGGCGAACAGCGTGACAAAGACCACTGTTATTTTGTGTTTTGCGAGTTGTTTCATATCAGCCTCCTGCAGTTGATATGTTACACGGTTTAGTAGTTTATTTTTTTGTTTTACAAGCGCCGAAACCGAAGCATAACTCCACTGCGGTGCGACGATCTTTTCCGCCACCTGCACGAGGTAGCGGGAATAGTTATCAGGCGTCAGTTGTGCATCCCGGATAGCCTGGTCGTCGCAGGCCATTTCCCGGTATTCGTTGATCCTTTCGTTCAGCAGCCACACAAAGGGGTGAAAAAAGTACAGCGCCTGGACAATGGTTTGCAGTAGATACACCAGGCCGTCGCGGCGCTCAATGTGCGCCAGTTCGTGCTGCAACAGCACATTTTGCCCTTCCGGCGGCAGTTCACGCCAGTAGGAGGGCAGATAGATTTTATTCGGAAAGAGTCCCACACTCATGGGGACGGGAATTTTATCGGACTGGTAGAGCTGCACTTTTTTATAATTTGCGGCGCTCAGATTGTGGGCGGAATTGAGACGTATTTGTATGACCAGGGTGGAAACGATAACAATGAAAAGATACATCAGGCTAGTGATGAACCACAGGGAAAATAAAATTCCGGCTGTGGTAATGAATGGCCCGGCATTGGTAACTAGTATTTGTTCCGGTTGCATGTCGCTAATGGTGATTGCGCCGTCGGATGGGATATAGTTTACAACAGGAAACGACGCGGGCAGGAATGGCGGCAGCAGCAGTTTGATCAAACCAACAACGCCCAGGGCGTATTTTATGCGGGCATCAGCTTTTTTAAGGATATAAAACGCCAGGAAAATGCAGCCCAGAAACAATGTGTTCTGTAAAACCGCCAGGCCGAAATAGTCAAGCCATATTTCCCCTACCGAATTTATAAAGGCGATCATATTTTATCCTTTAATGTTAATCCTGCAATTTTTGCGCTTTTTTGGTAAGCAAGTCTTTGATTTTTTGAATTTCTTCCAGACTGAGGTCCTGGGAATCGAGCAGGTAATTAGCCATGGCCGGCGCCGAGCCGTTAAATACCCGCGACAGCATGTTTTTCAATTCCGATTGCACCATGTCATTGCGTGATTTTACCGGAGTGTAAAAGTTTACCAGTCCGATTTTTTGTGAAATAAGCAGCCCTTTTTTAACCAGGGTGTTCATAATGGTCTGTACGGTGGTATAGGCTTTTTCGCTGTCGGGGTAGGCTTTTGCCAGTACATCGCGCACCGAGGGCGAACCGCCGAGTTGCCACACGGTTTCCATAATTTCCCATTCCACAGGGGTCAGTTTATCGTTTATGGACATTGTATCTCCTATGGTTATCATTTATCTACTATAACTATAGTAAATATACTAATTGACTAAGAGATTGTCAAGGATTTTTTTAATTTTAATTGTATTTTATTGTAAAATTTCAAGAGTGACGGGTATACATTGGCGTGAGATGTGAGAAGGCAGCTCTTACTCGTAAATTATCTGCTTACGGAAACGAGAGATCAAACGCCTCGCGGTTCGTCATTATCCGCGTAGCGGTAAAACGGGATTTTGAACAGGAAGAGATAATTACCCTGGATTATGATCCATAATTTTTGTATTATAAAGGTGTTATAAGATATTCGAGGTCTAAAAAAACTAAAATAATCTATGGATAATACCGGCAGAATATTCCTCCCGGTTCTTATTGTTGAAAATGATAAAGAACGGCAGGAGATTTTAAAAAATTTATTCAAAGAACATGCCTGGGTATTGGTAAATACTGTGGAACGGGCGAAACGCCTGCTCCAGGCCTTTCATTTTGATATTATTGCCCTGGATTTTGATATCGATGGCCCTGGCACGGGTGAAGATATTGCCCGGGCAATAGCCGTTTCGGATAATCATGATGCCACTATAATCATTCATTCCATGAACGGACCTGGCGCTGATAAAATTAGGCAGATACTGCCTGAAGCTGTCTGGGCGCCGGTTAATAAAATCACCAAAACCAATTCTGTTTTCAAACGTTTACAAAAAGAGATAGATAAAGCTCCAAACATTGATTGGAAATATGTTTATGGAAGCAACGAGGGGGATGGGGAGCGCTGACAATGCGATCATACTATTTTATTCTTGAATGTAATCACGCACTTTAGTATAATATAGCAGTATCTCATCTTTATTTATCTTTCGCCCTTATTAATAACAGAAAATTAGAGGAGTAACTATGAAACGTGCAATTATTGTGGCAGTATTATGTACACTTGTCTATTGCAGCGCGCCAAAACAGGAGGCAGTAAAAATGACATTTCAAAACGATATCGACTTTTTGCAAAAATATACTCCCATCGAAATCCTCAAAGATTCCAGCAGCCAGGCGCAGATCATTGTTTGTCCCGCCCTGCAGGGACGTGTCATGACCAGTACCGCTACCGGTTCTACCGGCGACAGTTATGGCTGGATCAATTATGACTTTTTTAAAGCCGGGCAAAACAATCCGCATTTTAATCCTTATGGCGGTGAAGAACGCATCTGGCTGGGCCCGGAAGGCGGCCAGTTCTCAATATATTTTAAACAAGGCGATCCCTTTGACCTCGAACACTGGTTTACCCCGCCGGCTTTTAATGAAGAGCCGTTCGATATTATTGAAAGGACCGAATCCTATATCAGCTTTGGCAAAAACATACACCTGGTGAACTATTCCGGCGCGGAATTCGATCTGCTGGTCAGCCGCCGGGTACGGCTGCTCACTCCGCAAACCGCGGGTGATTTGTTTGGCGTTAACATGCCCACTAACCTCAAGATCGTGGCTCATCAAAGCGAAAATACTATCACCAATATCGGTGTCAATGAATGGAAAAAAGAGACCGGACTTTTATCCATTTGGATTCTGGGCATGTTCAATCCCTCGCCTTCAGCAACCATTGTTTTACCTTTTAAAAAAGGCCCGGTAGAAGAACTCGGCCCGATTGTTAACGATGTTTATTTTGGCCAGGTACCGGCGGAAAGATTAAAAATAGCCGATAGCCTGATCTATTTCAGCGCCGACGGCAAATACCGCAGTAAAATTGGAATTCCCCCGCGCCGCTGCCTGCCTTACGCCGGCAGTTACGATGCCGATAACCAGGTATTGACCCTGGTAACATTCAGTTTTAACGAGCAGGAGCAGGATTACGTTAATTCCCTGTGGCAAATTCAGGAGCAACCTTTTGCCGGAGATGTTGTGAACAGCTATAATGACGGGCCATCTGCCCCCGGCGCCAAACCAATGGGGCCGTTCTATGAACTGGAATCTTCATCCGCTGCGGCGATGCTCAAACCCGGCGAGAGTAAAACTCATGTTCATACGACCATCCATATTCAGGGCAATGAGGCGGAACTCGATGTTATTGCACAGCACGTGCTGGGCGCCACAATTGCCGACATCAAGAATGCCTTTAAATAACAGGCCGCCTATGTTTACTTTTAAAACTCGCGTCAGGCTCTACCATACCGATGCGGCCGGTATCCTTTTTTACTCCCGCATCTATAACCTGGCTCATGACGCTTATGAAGAAATGCTCCGGCACGCCGGTCTGGATGTGCGCACCATTATAACCAAATCAGATTTTCTGTTCCCGTTCGTTCACTCGGAAGCCGATTACCGAAAAATGATCACCGTGGGTGAAGAGCTGGAAATCCGCGTGAATGTGGAGAAAATCGGCAAATCTTCATTCACGTTATTATTCCGATTCATCAACTCGAATCAGGAAGAAGCTGCGGTTGTAAAAACAGTAAGTGTATCTGTCGATAAGAAAAGTGGTCAGAAAATACCTTTGCCCGAACAACTGCTCCGGGCCATTTTAAAGCTGGAAAGCGAGGCGGTGCATTAGCAGGTTCTATTTTAACTATTACAGGGTTTGACTATTTAAGCAACCGGGCAGCAATTTTTTAAAAGTTTTGCGGTCCGGTTTTTCATTACAGCTGGTAATGCCGTCCGGCCAGTCAAAAATATGAACTGGTATTTTAAATTTGGGCAGGTATTCAGCCAGGGTTTTTCTCATTATATCGAAATCCGGAGGAGCGCCGCGATATTGCACAAATGCCGCCGGACGGGAACCGAACTCTTTATCCGGTGCCGGTACCACCAGCGCCTGGATGATATTATCTTGCTGCAATAATGCCGCTTCAATTTCTTCCGGATAAATATTTTCTCCGCCGGAGATGAACATGTTATCCTTTCGGCCGGTTACATGCAAATAGCCATGCTCGTCAATAACCCCCAAATCGCCGCTATGGTACCAGCCATCCGCGTCAATACATTCACGCAGTCGTTTTTTAACATAGCCTTTGCACAGAGATCGCCCTTTGACCAGTATTTCTCCGTGGTCGTTAACCACGAGTTCCCGGTAGGGCAGCAGGGTTCCGCTGGTCGATAAGCGTTCCAGCGAGTCGCCGGGCCTGGTGGTGGTAATTTGTGAAGCCATTTCTGTGGAACCGTAACTGGTGTAAATCGGCAGTTGCCGGGTGTATGCGGCTTTCACAAGGGTATCGGGTATGGCGCTGCCGCCCAGCAGCATAGCTTTTAATCCGCTTAATTGTCCGGCTACCTGGTCATTCTGCAATAACCGGTACAACTGGGTGGCGACCAGGGAGACATGAGTGACCTGCAATTGTTTGATATTATCTTCCATTGACAACTTTTTATCGGGCACTGCAATACAGCCGCCGCCGGCTAAAGCGCGGAATATGATAGCCATTCCGCCGACATGGTACAAAGGCAGCGACAACAGCCAGCGGTCGCCTGGTCCAAAAGCAATATTTTGATTCGAGCCGAGTGCATTATAATAATGATTTGCCCAACTATGTAACACCGCTTTGGGGGTGCCACAACTGCCGGAGGTAAACATAATTGTACAATCCTGTTCCGGCTTGATATTTATTTCACCAGGTTCCGGTTGAGCAAGCGGTGAGAGACCCGGTATAACATCTGTAATTGGCCAGTATTTAATTATGGCATCAAAGAAAAAACGGTTGGGATCGGAAAGCAGCTTTTTGCAGGCAAGCACGCGCAGGGAGCCCGAAATCAAGCCGCGCGGCCAGCGTACACTTAATGGTACAACAACAGCCCCCTGGCGCCATAATGCCAGGCATAAAATTATATATTCTATATGGTTATCGCACAATATGGCAACCCGGTCATTTTCTTTGAAACCAAGTGTATCCAATCGTTTACCGGCAGCAATAACCTGCCGGTACAATTCTTTCCAGGTGAGCGTTACCCGCGTTGAAACAAGCGCCGGTTGTTCCGCATAGCGGGTAAAGACATGGAACAAAATCTCTTTATGGTTATCCGGCATACAAAACCTTTACATTTTTAGGCAATACAATTCTTTTAAAGCAAAGTTTTGCATGCTAGCCACTGTAACATCGGTAAAACCATCTCCGGCGCTGAAAGGCTCTTGCAAAGTATCTCCGGCAAGTAATTTGATGGTGTCGAGTCCGACGGCGGTACCGGCCGGTAAAAAGGCTGCGGCTATTTGCGCCAGCATTTTAAGGGAGAGGCTGGTCTCATAGACGCTGGTGATAACCGGTTTGATATTCTGTTTTTTAGCCAGCCCGATGTAATGGATTGTTTTGAAAATGCTGCCGAGCAGCGAGGGTTTTAAAATTAGTGCAGCAATCCAATCCGGCAGGTTTTTGTTACCGGCAGTAAAAAATGGTAACGACTCATCTATAGCCACTGGTAAACCGGTTTGTTCATGGAAGGATTTGAATTCACCAGGCTCGTTAACCGGTTCTTCAATATATTCCAGCCGGCAATCGGCAATATTTTGTG
Source organism: bacterium (assembly GCA_029561455.1). Lineage (GTDB taxonomy): Bacteria > Zhuqueibacterota > Zhuqueibacteria > Residuimicrobiales > Krinioviventaceae > Fontivivens. Next base: position 241,089 of record JAKQIY010000065.1, on the reverse strand, counting down.
CAAATTTCAGGGCTATGGGCATTGTCCATTTGCGGTTGGCGTCCAGCCGTAATTTAATGTTATCGCCGGTAATTTGCGTAAGCTGCTTTACCAGTTCAATATCATAGTCAACCGGCCATAACCCGACTTTGAGTTTCAAGGTAGTATACCCTGCGGCAATCAGTTCCCTGGCTTGCGCCAGAACTTCTCCCGGTGATCCCTTTAATAAACCGTTTACCGGCACCTGGGCGTTGCAGGTTTTTTTGAATAATTTATAAAGTGGAATACGCAGTCGTTTTGCGGACAAGTCCAGCAACGCCATGCTGACAGCAAATTCTACTGAAGGATATAAATGCATTTTTTCAAACAGTTCTTCCATTGTCGATTGTAAAGCATCGAGTTGTTCCGGCAAGGTATTACGATCGATATGATTATCGATAACATGCAAACGTCCGGTTATTGCTTCAATAGTTTCAAGGTGCAAGCCGGGTAACGGGGCAATTTCTCCCACCCCGGAATTTTTTTGTGTATCGCAAATTTCAATGATTATTCCCTCCCGGCGCTTTGATTTGATTTTATTAATATAAAGCGGGGTTTTATAAGGGATGGTATACTGATAATAATTAATTTTTGATAAGATCATAATAGCCACCCTATAGTAAACAGTATACTGTAAATCAGCAGCAACCGGCCGGTTGCTGCCAACACGTAATTATATATTACTCCCGGTTTTTCCATAAAAATAACGCGAAGCGGGTAAATTGCCGCAAACCAGATTAAAAAAACGAGCAACGCCATATAATGTGCGCGGGTTAACAGTACAAGTGGAATGACCGTCAGAGGGGCAGTGAACAGGCAAAACAGGTATTCCAGGCGGGCAAAATTTTCTCCCCACCTTACTGCCAGGGTTTTCTTACCTGCTTTACGGTCGGTATGAATATCACGTAAATTATTGACAGTGAGTATGGCCGTAGAAAACAAGCCCGGAGCAATACCGGCCAGCAGCACATAGTAATTGATTTCCAGGGCCTGAACATAATAGGCGCCGCCAACTGCAACCGGGCCAAAAAATATAAATACAAAAACATCGCCCCAGCCATAGTAACCCAGGGGGTATGGCCCGCCGGTATAAGCAATTCCAAAAAGAATCGATAGGGCGCCAATGAGCATAATCGGCCAGCCGCCGCGGTATACCAGGTAAGCGCCAAATAAAGCCGCCACCAGGTAGGCGGTTATAAACGCTTGCTTCATAGCCGCGGGTTTTACCAGTCCGGCCTGGGTTACCCGCACCGGGCCCAGCCGGTCTTTATCATCGGCGCCTTTATAATAATCAAAATAATCATTGGCGAAATTGGTGCCAATCTGGATAAATAAAGCCCCCAGGGCTGCCATAATTGCCGCTAATGGATGAAATTGTCCATCGGCAAAAGCCAGGGCAGTGCCTATAATGACCGGCGCTATTGCCGCCGGCAGGGTTTTGGGGCGGCTGGCATGCAGCCAGATATGCAGGGGATCAGGGTTTTTGATAGCTGTGTATTCCATAACCGGAAAAAAGGCGCCTCTTACTCCTTTGAGTATAATATCACTGTTTATATGTTGCTATTTATCAACCACCCGGTAAATAGTCTTTATTATCGCTGTTCTGTAAAAACTAAAGTCTTGCTGAATGTATTACCAGGGTACAGATATTTACAAGGAAAACATTGATTTGCTTAACACTTATTCAACTGCAAAATGCCTGGATTGTATATGCCAGCGATCAACGATACGGCCAATCTTGATTTTCCTTTCAAAAACCAGGGAAAACAAGTCGCGCTTTTTTTTGAAACCATGTAATTCATGAACAATTTTACCGCGGGTTTCGAGGTCAATTTTGACACTTTTTACGCCAATCCGGCAAGTGATACTACTGATAGCGTCCGAATGCGAACGGTCAAGACCGTCGGCAAGGCGTAAAAGTGCGGCCAGTTTCTTCACCTTGTCCTGGCACGGTTCCGGCAGGACCGTAAAAAAAGTGTGTTTTTGTTTGGGCACGGCATTGTTATGATAACGGGCGATATTGCCTATCATGAGCAATTGTTGATCATCCCAACCTTCCAGATCGCTTTCGACAATCATTTGTAAAGATTTTTTGTTATGACCTTTGTTGCCATATACATAACCGATATCGTGCAACAGCGCCGCTGCTTCCAGCATATCCCGGTCATCTGCCTGCAACCTGTGCAGCGGCTGCAACTGGTCAAAAAGTTGTAAAGCCAGTTTACTCACCTGTATGACATGCGCCGGCTCCCGTTCCAGTTGTCCCATTAACTGCATAGCTGCCTCAAAGCGCTGCCGGGATATATTGTTATTCTCTTTCACTAGTCGGGTAACATCACTCCAAATAGTAAATCTCTCAGGCTGACCCTGCATTCATCCAGTTTGAAATGTTCCAGAATTGACCTGACAATTATCGCGCCGGTGATAATGACATCCGCTCTGTCCGGATGTAAACCGATTATTTGTTTTCGTTCCTGAATAGTTTTAACAAATAATTCCCGGATAATAATTTCCAAATTTTTCAATTTTAATATTTTATTGTGGGCTTTTTCCTGGTTATCACAGGAAATCTTGTTGTCGATCATGGCCAGGGTGGTAGCGGTGCCGCCCACTGAAATACATGCTTGGGGTGTAAGGCCGGGTAAATGCTGATGCAATTCATCTTTTATATCGGTGACGATTTGTCTCATCTCGTCTTCAGTCATTGGATCATTACGGATAAAGCGGGTTATGGCGCGGCGGCTGCCGATCTTTAAGCTAGTAACATGTGGCTCGGTTGAAGAATTGGTATAGACAAATTCCGTGCTGCCCCCGCCGACATCGCAAACCACACAATCTTTTGCGACTGGTATATCGCTGATAACTCCTTTGAATGAAAGCCGGGCTTCTTCCAAACCGGAAATTACCCGGCAATTGAATCCGGTTTGCCGGGCTATTTCGGCAATAAATGCAGCGCCGTTGGCCGCTTCACGGGTAGCGCTGGTGGCAAATACGATTGTTTCCGCTACTCCGGCTTGGACGATCATGTTTTTATATTTTAGCAGCGCATCGATCACCCGCTGCATGGCCGGCGCAGTGAGATTGCCCTTACCGTCAAAATTTTCACCAAGCCGGGTTACACTATCAACAAAAGTAACCGGAGTGATTCGAGTCCGCTCCTGGCTGGCAATAAGCAGACGGGTAGAATTCGTACCAATATCTATGGCGGCTTTTAGCGGCATAATGATCTGAATAATATTAGTTAAATGCAAAAAGGACTATCCCGCAGGATGAGCCGGAATTTTCCGGTTTACAACTTTTTACTCTGATAGTTTTTCAGAGAGCGCAGTAATCAACTTGTCAATTTTCCGGATATCCTTCAACCGCCCCTTTTGCGGTTTGATCTTGATACTGTGCAGTTCATTCAGCATCTGGGTCAATTCATGTTTATCTTTGGCGGCTTTGGGCAGTTCTTCCGGATCCGTACTGGAAAGACTGTTAATACACCACACCATTTCCGCTTCCACATTTGCCTGGTAGCGATTGAGAATTTCCCGGAACTGGCTGCGTAATGCGCCAATTTCATCTAGCAATTCTTTACGGTATGCCTTGTTTTTGTTTTCTTTTGTGGATTCCGGGTTTTTACTTTCCATCAGTCATCAGCTTCCTAAAATTGGTTCAATCCTTTTTTGCAGATCCAGAGCAATGGCTTTTGGAGCCCTGTTACCGTTAATAACGGCAAAATTGTATTCTTTTTGCAGCCGGGAGAACTCGGCTTTGAGTTTTCTTTGGAACCTGATAAAGCTATCAAAAATATCACGTGACAGGCGGATATCCATACCGGATTCCCAATAATCCAGGGTAGATTTTTTACGGAAATTCCGGTCGATCAGATACCGGGGTGATACATCCAGGTAAAAAACAGCATCCGGGACCAATGATATAGCGCTATAGATTTTTTTTAGCCACTCCGGGTTGCCGCCGCGCACCAGGTCTCTGGCCATCAGGGTATAGATATATCGGTCGGCCAGTACGATAAATCCGGCTTTGAGAGCTGGGATTATATTATTCTCCAACTGATCGGCAAAATCAGTGGCATAAAACAAGCTCAGGGTAATTGGACTGAGGGTATTCCCCTGCATGGCTTGTTCCAGTTCCATGCTAACCAGGGTTGATCTTTTTAAACCGACATTCACTGTGGCAAAACCGCGCCCTTCCAGCCATTCCGTTAATAAGCGCACCTGGGTAGAACGCCCGGAGCCATCAGTTCCTTCAATAACGATCAGTTTACCGGTCAGTTCATTGACCTGGCATTTTGGCAAGCCTTTTCCGTAAAATCTCATGCCGGGTTCCTCACATTTTCTCTTTATAAGCAGGCAAGTCGATTTTTTCCCGTAAAATTTGCCGCACCAGTTGCTGTTGTTTGTTAACGGTCTGGGTGGCATCAATCACGGTAAAATTAAATTCATCTATCATATTGTGATACGCTTCATAAATCTGTCCCTGAAACAAGCGAAAACTTTCATATGGATCACTGGACAAGTTCAAATCCATCCCGGCTTCAAAGTATTTCAAACTCGGTCTGCCTTCCAGGATACGGCCGGCGGCAATTTTGGGATCAATTTGAAAATAAAAAGTAATATCCGGCTGGACCGCAAAACTGTAAATCGTTTTCACCCATTCGGGATCACAACCCCTGACAACATCACGCGCAAACGCGGTAAAAAAATAGCGATCCGCTAAAACAATATAACCTGCTCGCAGCAAGGGCCAAATCTGCCGTTCATAACGGTCGGCAAAATCGGTGCTATGAATGAGGGAAAAAGTGGTTGGGGTTAAAAGCTGCCGGGTTTTACCTTTTTTGGTCGCATTTTTTACCATTAATGATGAATTCCATTCCGTAAAAAATACTTTATAGTGCTCTATTTCCAGCCAGCGTTTTAAAAGGTATATTTGCGTAGATTTGCCGGAACCATCCAGCCCTTCCACAGCGATCAAACAACCCGCAGCGTTATGTTTTTGGATTTTTACCATGATGAGTCCGCTTTATGATAGATAAATGCTCGTTATACTAGTTCGCCAGCCTTTATGATAGCGCTGCCGACAGTACTGTCGTCTATTCAATCACGTCCTGATACCGGACCTGGATAAGGACTTGCCGCTATTTCAAAAAAAACAATTACTAGTAATATATTATTAAAAAATGTAGAAAGCAAGATTTTCTTAAAAAACCAGCATCTAAAAGGCTTGCCGTGTCTTGTTTAAAAATGAAACGGCTTTTTTTATATCTTGCAGTTGTTCAGGTCCGGTAATTTCGCGTTCAATCGTCAACGGCGCTGTAAAACCGAGATCGCTCAGGGTGGCAAAAAAAGCCTCCCAGTTCACATCGCCTTGCCCCTGCAGCACTTCGGTTCCCCATTCTTTACCCGGATTCGCTGCCCATTTGGCATCCTTGCAATGAACGCTTTTAACGCGATGACCCAGCAGCCGCAATGCGGAAATTGGTTCGCCGGCGCCATAGAGGATCATATTGGCAGGATCAAAGTTCACCGCCAGGTTTACACGATTGACCTGTTGTATAAAATCAAGCAGCACCTCGGCTTTTTCCTGCCCGGTCTCCAGGTGCAGCCGCTGCTCGTTACTGTCGCAAAAATCACATAATTCACGGGTAACCTGCAGTAATCTTTGAAAGGTTTGGCAACAGTAATCCTGGGGGATAAAACCCAAATGAATGCCTATGGTATCAACTCCCATTTGTTTGGCAAACCGGGCAATTTGTTTGCATTCCTCCAACCTGGCAGTACAGGTCGATTCCGGCGCCAGGCCCACGGTCTTTTCAACCTCGTCGATAGAGGCGTAGCTTTCACCCGGAAAACCGCAAAACATCACGGTTATTTTAACCCCGGCACGATTGAATTTTTCTGCCAAAAGAGTGGCATTATCTATGGTGCGCTGGTTCGTCGGCGGCGTAAGTATGTGAGCGGTTGGTATTTGTAATGATTTGGCTACCTGTAAACGCATATCCAGCCCGTCGTCGGGAATGATAAACAGACCAAGAGGGTTATTTCGCATTGATTATTCCTGTTTGTTATGTGTTAATTTTTATTTAAATTAATGCACTTTCAACCTTAATATAATTAATCCTGTGCGAGTTGTCAAGTTTTAAACGTTGTTACGCAAGGCATCATTTTTTTCATATCTTTGTACAGTACTGTAATAGAGGGTGATTTATGAGTAATAAAAAGCTGGATTGGAAACTGGTCATTGGCATAATCATCAGTATAGTGTTTCTATACCTGGCTTTTCGCAAGGTAGATTTTTCCCGCATGTGGCAGGCTTTTGCTACTGCCAATTATATTTATTTGCTCCCGATTTTTGCCATCATGCTGCTCAGCCTGCTATTACGGGTGTGGCGCTGGAAATACCTTTTAGCGCCGCTCGGCAATGTGAAAAACAGGGACTTGTTCTCGGCGCTGATGATCGGTTATATGGCCAATATCTTCATCCCCGCTCATTTGGGGGAACTGTTACGCGCTTTTGTTATCGGCAGAAAAAGCCCGTTATCTTCAGGCGCGGTGTTTGCCACTATTGTCGTGGAGCGTATTATTGATGTTTACAGCTTTTTACTGGTTATGGCTTTAACTATCGTTATTTTTCCTTTTCCGGGCTGGGTACAAAAAAGCGGCTATATTACTTTTATTTTGATCTTGATATTTACTGCTATCCTGGCGCTTATGAAAATCTATCACTCCCGCAGTGTGCAATTGCTGGATAAGGTAACCCATTTTCTGCCGGTCAAAACCAGCCAGTTGGTGATTAAAATTGGCAATTCATTCCTGGAAGGCGTAAAGCCATTACAAAATTGGCGGCATTATATCCTGGTATTTATTTTCACGGTCGTTATGTGGTGTTGTTATGCTTTAATATTTAATCTCGCTTTTTATGCGTTCGATTTTATCCGCTTGTATGCTTTGCCCTGGTATGCTTCGCTGGTCCTGCTGGTGCTGACCACGATCAGTGTAGCAGTGCCGTCATCGCCGGGTTATGTGGGAACTTATCATTATTTGTGCCAGATCGGCCTGGCGGAATTTTTTAATGTCCCGATTGATGCAGCGCTCAGTTTTGCTTTCCTGGCGCATGGACTTAATACTTTTACAATGGTCATTGTCGGGTTGATTTGTGCTTCACGGGAAGGGCTATCGCTAAAAAGTTTGAACAAAAAGCCGCCTCTGCAATAATGCTTACATCAGGCGCGCGGTACTTTTTTGTTCAGTTTCCAAGGCTACTTCAATTATGACCGGCAGCATGTCTTTAAGCGCTTCTATGTGGGTAATAATAAAAATTTGCCGGAATTGTGTGGCTAACCTGGTTAAAGCGTTCAGGATCAGGTCGCGGCGTTCGTAATCCTGTGAACCGAAAATTTCATCCAAAACGATGAAATTGATTTGCGCACCGCCGCTGCGTTCCGCGACGATTTGACTGATGGCTATACGCAAACACAGGTTGGCCAGATCCTGCTCGCCCCCGGAAAATCGCTGAATTGGAAAGGGATTGTTGCCGTCATAGATCAGGATATTATAGTCGCGATCCAGTTCCAAAAGCGAATAACGTCCCGATGTAGTCAACGCCAGCAATTCCGAAGCGCGCCCGGCTATGAGTGGCCGTACCCGTCCAGCCAGTTCCAGTCTGAATTTGCCAAAATGCTCCTCAAGCGCTTGCAAATAGATGATTTCTTCTTTGATCGCAGTTATATCTTCCCTGAGCTGCTTTTGCAGGGTAATTTCGGCAGTCAATCCTTCAATTTCCTTGCGCAGGGCGGCCAGTTCTTCCCGCGCAGCGCCCAGTTTTTCCCTGGCTTTATCCAGTTCTGCGGTTTTCTTATCGACTAGTTGTCCGGCCGCCTGGAATTCGTTTTCATGGTAACCTAGGTTTTGCTGTTTGGTCTTTAATTCGCCAATTTCCTGGTGTGTTTCAGCCAGAAGCTTTTCAACTGCGGCGATCTGCTGCTCAACTTTATCCTTGCGGCTAACCCGTTCGTCCAAGCCGGCAGCTTTTTCTTTTAGAGGTAGTAATCGTTCAAATTCAGTTTTAATTTTATTATGTTCTTCTTTATTGTATTCGACGACCCCCAGTTCACCGATCTCCCGTTCCAGTAATTGTTTTTGCCGGGTAAAATTTTCCAGGGCTTCCTGAATACGCTTACCGGTTTGTACCGCTTCCTGGGCGCGGCTCGATTCACGCGCCAGTTTTTCCTTGTCATGCCTGAGTTTACGTAACTCTGTTTCCAGCGCTGATAATGTTTCCTGCTGTTTGTTTTCCTCTTCGGCGCATTCTTTGTATTCGCGCCGCAGTTTTGCAATCAGTTCATCCAAATCATGGATAACCGATTCATAATGAGTTCCCAATTGCTGAGTACACAGCGGGCAGGCGCTATCGGGCCCCAGTTTTTTAACCTGTTCAAGCCGGGCGCTTTCTTTTTTCCCTTCATCGGTTTTGGATTTGATTATTCCCTGTACTGCGGACAAGCCGGAGCGACAGGATGCAATCTGCTGCTCTAAACTCAGTTCGTGTTTATTCAATTCGTCTAACTGTTGTTCCAGCTTTGCATAGTGTATGGCGCTGTCCGCATACTCTTCGCCTCGTTTTGTTTCGCGGCTGATATTGTCGGACAAACGTTCCAGTTCCTGCCGTTTGTGATGAAGGGAATTAAAGCGCAGCGCCGCCTGATCTAAAAGATCTTTGTTTTTCATAATTTCTGCAAAACCGGCTAGCTCGGTGAGTAATTCACCCAGCTTTTGTTCGGCTGCGGTTATATCTCTGCGGTCGGTTTTGCTGCGCTCCAACTGCTTGTCATTTTCTTCCAGCCGGGATTGCAGTTTTCCCAACGGCTTTTCCAGGGCGATGTATTCATCTTTAAGGTGTGTTTGACGGTTTTTCTCGGTTTTTGCCTGTTCCAGTTGTCTGGTGTTTTCCCGAACTGTACCTTCCAGTCCGGTAATGCCGGCATCCTTGTCCCGTTTGCTGTTTTCCAGTTCTCCGAGCCGGGATTGCAGTACGGCAATATCCTTGAGCGTGGATTCTTTACCGGCCAGGAATTTTTGTTTGTCATTACGATCCTGGCGCACCTGTCCTCTGGCGTCGTCAATTTTATCCAAACCGATCAGCCGGTTTATGCTTTGCCGGCGTTCTTCCGGCCGGAGAGTGGAAAGCCGGGCCAGGTCTTTCTGGCGGGCGTAAACCGAAGTGGTAAAGGAATCATAATCCAGTTGCAGCAAATTTTCGATATATTCATTAACGCCCCGATCCTGAACCGCTTCCGGTTCTGCGTTGCCATCGCGATATACGGCAGCCTCGCTGACGGCATTTTTCCCCTTTAATTTTCGGGATATGCGGTATTCATGTTCGCTAAAAGTAAAATCCATAACCACGCAGCAGGACTCTTTATCATCAGCGCTCTGGGTGCGGATATCCAGCTTGTCGGTACGTCCCAGGCGATTGCCGTACAGCGCCCAGCCAATAGCCTCAACGATGGTCGACTTGCCTGCGCCATTCCTGCCGATGATGCCGATCAGGTTTTCAGGAAATTCCAGTTCCAGGTTAACAAACCGTCGGTAATTTTCAAGAGTAAGATTTTTTATAATCATTTTATTCCCGGCTATTGTAGTAACTCTTTTGCGAATACTAATATAAAAAAATTATTAATTTTTTCCATAGTTTTTTCATGAAAGACTTGAATTTATAAATAATATTTAGTATATTCAATACTTGTATAATTTGAATATATTTTTGTTTTTATAAAGGAGAGCAGCATGGCAAAGAAGCAAATGACCTTTGAACAAAAATTAAGTAAAGGTCACGTAGCGCAGGAAAAATTTATTAAATTAGTCTGTTCCTATAAATCCGAAAAAGGCACCTGGAAATTTGCCGAAAAATTTGTCGGCATTAAAGATCCGGCCAAAGAGGATGAGATTTTGGAAACCAATATTAAAAAAATGGTTACAACCGTCTGATTTAAACAGAGGTGTTAAACATGCCGGTTAACAAACAATTACTAGAAATACTCTGTTGTCCCAAGACCCGTGTAGGCGTTAAAGAGCTTACAGCCGCGCAAATTGAAAAAGTCAATGCCGCCGTTGTTCGTAAAGAAGTTAAATATACAGACGGCAAAGCTGTGGACAAACCGCTTCAGGAAGGGCTGATTACCGAAGACGGCAAAATTATTTACCGGGTGGATGAAGAAATTCCCATCATGTTAATTGATATGGGTATTCCGGCCGAGCAGGTTAATAATATTTAAGATTTGCTTATCCATCTCTTACTCGTCTTTTAACTGAATTATTGTAACTAGATTAAATATTTAAGGTACGATTGTATTTAGCATTAACAATCGTACCTTTTTTATTTACAGAAAAACTTTGTACAATATTTTAAAATTCCGTCCCGGTTCCGGCATAACTTCTTTTACCCGGTTCAGGTGCTGGCGATATTCGGTATTGGTAAAATTACTGCATGTTATAGTCACAGTATTTAACAGGGAACCTGTGGAGAAATAATATTGCAGATATAGGGATGGTATTGCATAGCCAGCCGTTCTCTTTTCAAACTCCCCCAGGCGGTTTTGTTCATCGGCGATATTCACCGTACAACCAAGTATAAAATTTGTCAGTGTATAATGCAGCCCCAGTTTTCCTTCCAATGGCGGTATACGGGGAAGAGGTTTTTTCAGATAGATGAAATCACCATACACATAACCCAGCGACCATGATGTATAGAAATTGTGATATATATGTATATCCGCTGATGCTTCAATTCCCTGCATCAGGGCCGTTACGCCCAGATATTTATACACATACAAATCCGCCCGCCGCCAGCTTTTTTCGCCGGTATTTACCGGCAGCAGGTAATTATCGATATGGTTACGGAACAGGGTTATGCGCAGTTTGTTCCTGTCTTTACTGTACTCTGTAGATACCTCCATACCAACTCCGGTTTCCGCCTGTAAATCGGCGTTGCCAATGTCGTACGAATATGCGGCCAGGTGCGGGCCTTCGGAAAATAATTCTTCCACGCCGGGCGCGCGAAAGGTTCTGAGCACAGTGGCACTAATAATTATAGAACGCATCGGCAGGTAATGAATGGATGCGGACGCCGCATAGCCATCAAAACTGCGTTTACGGATAAAACCGGTGTTGCGGGAGTATTTTTCTTCTTCCGGGGTGATGATTTTCCGGTCATAGCGCAATGCCCCGCTAAATTGCACGTTTCTCCATTCGGCTTCCCGGTAATAATAAATGGCATAGAGTAACTCGCGTGCAGCCGGTGTAAATGACAATCCTCCGGAAGCAAAATCCCGGTATTGCCCGTTCATGCCGATAAGACCGTTCTTAAACACACCCCGGTTTTGCAGGTACAGCCGGACAGCGCCGGTTTGTGTAACCACGCCAAAATTCATACCTAAATTACCATTGGCTTCGAGTTCTTCGTGGTAATAACTGGTATAGCTTTGCCGTAATTCAAGGCGTTGGATGAACCGGTTATCGGTCGATACTTCCAGCCTGGATTCCAGGTGTTGCCGTTCCATAACGATGTCCACACCGCGTGGATGACCACCATTTGGATCCGGCGGTATGCCATAGGCGGAATCGAAAGCCCCGGCGGCTACCCCGGCATTCCCCCAGCTTTTCACCAGCCCGATACCGGCGGAGCCATTGATTGTTGCAATTCCTGTATTCGGCAGAGCGCCGGCCGGCGTGTTAATATCATACGCCCGGCGGATGCTGGCATCGACCCGGCCTGTAAATACACCCAGGGGAACAATAAAATCACCGCCGGCTACCAGGCCGCGATTGACTGTTTCATTTTGTAGTGTAAACGAGCCCGATCTATGCTCCGCCCGTGAATTGGGAATACTGTGACGCGCCACGTTGACCACACCACCAAGCGTATTGGAACCATAGACAAGCGCCTGCGGCCCGCGGATTATTTCAATGCGTTCCGCAGTAACCGGCTCGATGACAACCGCATGATCTGCCGAAGTGGCGGACAGATCGCCGATAATTTGTCCGTCTTCCAAAACCGGCAGCCGGTCGCCGTCAAGCCCTCGCAGCACCGGCCTGGCCGGTGCCGGGCCCATGGTGCGCTGCGAGATGCCCGGTTCATAATCGATGGTTTCGGCAATGGTCTTGCCCAGGTTTTGATATAACTTGCGGTCGGAAATAAGCAGCGCCGGTTTAATTATCGATGAGGTCGAACCGGCCCGGTCCGCTTCTACAATAATATCCGGCGATAACAATGGGGCTTTTGGTAATGTTAAAACAATCCGGGTCGTGTTGTTCGCTTGTAATATTACCCGCTTTACCACCGATTGATAGCCAATGCGAAATGTTTTCACAGTAAACTCTCCGGCGGATAGACCGGACAGACAAAAAGCGCCGTTTTCATCACAGGTAATCGACCGGTTGGCTTCTTCAACCAGGATGTTGACAAAACCAATTGTTTCGGCGCTCTCCGCATCGCTGACCTGGCCCTGTAATGTGGCCGTGGCAATATTGCCTGCCGGGACGGATGTCGCGGCATGAGTAACCGCCGGAATTAAGTACAAGATGATGGCTATCCCTGTGAGCGGGATAGCCATTCTTTTCAGAATACTCTTGATCATACATTCATTCTTCTGTTAATAGTTGCCGGGGACAGTATTAGCGACATTGATCGTTACCGGCAAACCGACAAAATCTGCATGATCATTATGATTGATTTTGAAAGTGATTGTTGTGACTCCGGTGCTAACTCCTTGCAGCTTGAACTGCCATTTTCCATCCGCAGCGGCATAGATCATTGCGGCAATGGTAGTGTTGGCAATTTCCCAGGCAAAGGTATGGGCGTCGCCTGCCGGGGTGAACAGATCGCCGTCTTCAGCGATGAACAGGATGTTATAAACCGGACTGGTTTGGTTGGCCTGCAATGTAAGTGCGCCGGTAACGACGCCCTGTTCATATTTCACCACCAGGTCACTACCGTTTAAAATTTGAAAACCGGCCGCTTCGGCATGATCGTGATCGGTCTCTTTTGCTTTTAACGGATTACTGTCTTGCGAACACCCGGCAACCAGGATCAGTCCGAGAGTTATGATAAATTTATTAACAAGTGAACAAGATCTTTTAAACATAGTATTCTCCTTCAGTTTTTGTGCGGATAACAATCTTCCTGTTTACAAACCGATTTAAACCGGGCTTGATAATGTTTAAACAGGAATAAAAATCAGCAGACATAATAATCACTGCCTGCAGGAAATTATAAACCTGTTTCCCTGCCAGGTAAAATGTGGTTTGTAAATAATTATTGCTAGTAATAGTGGATGTGAGTATTACCAACCTGAAGGGGAGGGCGGGGCGCGATAGAGGAAAACCGTTTTTATAAAAGCGGAGACCGGCAAGCAGAGCGGGGTAAAGTAAATTTTTTTGTTAGCGGTGAAAAGAAAAGCAAACAGAATAAAAAATGCAAATGTTAATAAAACAGTTATTGCTTCAATCTGGTGGGCGGGGCAATCCTGGTGTTCGGTAAAGTCTGCATCATGGTTATGCAAAAAAGCGGCGCCGCCGGACAGTAGTGTAAACAAAATGCCGCACAGCAATAGAATACAGCTTTTTATTTGTTGGTTTTTTTGCACATTTTTACCAGGTTATTTGTATCAATAAATAATATAATAAAATTTTATTACATTAGCTACGAGGTTTTTCCGTTAGAGATTGTAAAACCGGATTCAATCTTTATATATTACCGAAGCTATATAACGCCGGTGATCAATAATTAATTTCCGCCCCGGAGAATTGGGGAAATTTTTTATCTTTCTCCGACAAAATTATATTGTTATTATCAATCGGCCAGTGAATATTTATTTCAGGATCGTTCCAACTAATCCCGCGTTCGGCGGCGGGATTATAAAATTCTGTGCATTTGTAGGTAAATTCGGCGCTGTCGGAAAGCACATAAAAACCATGTGCAAAGCCCGGCGGCACCCACAGTGAACATTTGTTTTCTTCCGATAGTTCCACGCCAACATATTGCCCAAAAGTTACGGATTGCCGGCGTAAATCAACCGCAACATCAAACACCCGGCCCCGGGTAACCCGCACCAGTTTGCCCTGGGCGTATGGCGCAAGCTGGTAATGCAAACCGCGCAGCGTTCCCTGTACGGAACTGCTCATATTATCCTGCACAAAACACGCTTCGATACCATTTTGCCGGTATTCCTTTTCGTGATAGGTTTCCATAAAATAACCACGTTGGTCGGCAAATACTTGAGGCTTTATAAGAATAACATCGTTTATAGCTGTCCGCACAAATTCCATGAAAATTACACTCCTGCTGGTCTGTTTGAAAAAGCATGTCGGTTAAGGATGATAAATTTACCAATTTTCAAACAGACTAGCAATCCTTTTATACAGAAAGGTATAACTTGTGTCTGTCGGCCAACGTCCATATAGTATAAACCGGCCACAAAATTCAAATAATATTAAACCACTTTTCCAAGGTTAAGTCTTTTTCAAGCCCCGGTAATAATAAAGCCCCGGTTTTCACCAGGGCTTGAAGTGGAGACGGTGGGAGTTGAACCCACGTCCGAAAATCCGGCCATAGCAGCCTCTACATGTGTAGTCCAAAGCTTGATCCCGGTCATTCCTGCTGCTAAGGACAAAGCCAGAATAACCCCGCTTCGTAAATTTTCACCGTGTGCGCCGAAACATCACAACCGGCTATCCCGCAGTGAGCGACGCCCTTTCCAAAACCCTGCAGGCCCAACTTTGGAAGGACGTTAGCAGCGTATTAGGCTGCTAAAGCATAATTGTAATTATCTGCAATTACATTTTTTTCCCGGTTATTAACGAGGGCCCAGGGACCTCGACATGCAGCCACTACCACCACGAAATCCGTCGAATCCAATCTCGTCCCCAAAATGGTAATGAAACTAATCAATATACATAATAATTGCCAAAAAAACAAGTTTTGCTTCTGTAATTATAACGACAAATACTGACAAAATGTTCCGTGGAACTATGGCGCTTACCGGTTCAATTCCGCTTTGATGGTTTGTAATTCCTGCTCGATCTCTGCAACCAGTTCTTCGATAATTGTTTTAACCGGCTGGATTTTGTCTACCAGGCCAACGGACTGGCCCGCCATTAAGGAACCGCGTAAAACATCGCCGTCCACTACGGCGCGGCGCAGGGCGCCCATCCAGAACTCTTCCACTTTCATTTGTGCTTCCTGGCGGTGCATTTGGCCTTCATCCAGCTTTTTAATGAGTTCCAGTTGCAGACGGGCGAACTCGTCATGGCCCTGGTTGCGCAGAGCCCGTACGGCCACTACCGGCAAACGACTGTCGAACTGCGGGGTGGAAACGGCGTCGCGGGCATTGGCGCGGATGAATTTTTCCTTAAATTTGGGATGCGCGTTACTTTCGGCAGCCACGGCGAACCGGGTACCCAGTTGCACCCCGGCCGCGCCCATCAACAGCAAATGCGCGCACATTTTACCGGTGGCAATGCCGCCGGCCACGAAAACCGGCACTTCCTTAACCCTGAATAATACCTGTTGTAGTAATATAGTTAATGTAACATGACCAACATGCCCGCCGGCTTCCATGCCCTCCAAAATAAGCGCTTGCGCGCCATAGCGGATCATCCGTTCGGCAATGGAATCGGTGGAGGCAAAACACAGCACGGTAGCCCCGGTATCTTTGACAGTCTGGATGTCGTCTTTACCGGGTATGCCGCCGGCAAAGATCACAAACGGCAGCTTGACCTTTTTCATCAGTTCCAGGTGTTCCTTGTACAACGGCGCAATCGTGATCAGGTTCAGGGCGAACGGCTTGTCGGTTAATGCCCGGGTTTCCTCGATCTGCTTTTCCAGGATGGCTACCGGAGTATTCCCCCCGGCCAGGCAGCCAAGTCCGCCGTTATTGGAAACCGCCGCCACTAATGCCGGGTCGCTCACCCAGGTCATCGCCCCGCTGATAATGGGGTATTTAATGCCGAAAAAGTCACGTCCCCGCGCAAAATATTTATCACTCAATGTATAGTTCACAAAAACTCCTGTGTAAATAAATAGTCCAGTTACTACTGCTTAAATTACGAACAATATACGTTATTTTCCAGTAAAAATTCAAAAAAAGCTGTCAGTCGTCAGCTATCAGTTATAAGAAGTGAGCAATGAGCTGTGAAAAGTGAAACGTGAGACGATAAATGTGAGAAGGAAAGTTATCAGCCGTCAGCCATCAGATTCAAGCGGCGCCAACATTGTCTTTGCGATGAGCGGAGGGAGGAGAAATCGTGTTGCTCGCCCTGGATTTCATAATCCCGGGACATATAGAAAAATTAAATGATGTATATAAAAACAATACAATCATAAAAACCGGATTTTGATACCTGGAACATTCTTAAAATCTTGATCCATAGTAATTAGTTCTAAATCATAATGTTTGATAATACAATATTGATATGAATCATCAAAATCCAGATTATATTCCTTTTTTATATTAGTGATTTCATTATATTTATCTTTAGGGAGGGTAAGAAGGTTAATCTTTGGTAAGGTATCTATAATAAATTTTAAGAATATTTTCTCTTCATTTTGCCTTAAAAGAATTACTCCAATAGAGTGAAGAGTGAAATCGGAAACATTAATGGCGCCGATATTTTTGTAAGAAAAGATTTACAGATTTCACTTTTCTCCTGGTTTAAAAGAATTTCCAGAAAAATATTAGTATTGACTAGATTCATTATCGCCACTCCAACGACTTTTTTTGTAATTCTACCGATGTAAATTTATCTTTTAATTTTGATAATCCGCCTTCCCAATCAAATTTGAATTTACTTTTAATAATTTCTTTATTACCATGTTTCGATAATAAAAAATCGATATAATCGTTTATTTCGGGAATCAAGTAGTCCGGTAATTTTTTAATTTTGGCTTCTATGTCATGTGTTTTCATGTCTCATCTCCTGAATAGCAAATTCTATACAAATTCTATTATAAAATTTGTATAGTTATATTATACTAAAGTATGGGGATACATTCAAGAGGAAAATATTTTTAAAAAGGCTTTCAGTTTTCAGCTATCAGACGTGAGATGGAAAGCTATCAGTTGTCAGTCGTCAGATACAAGCAGCCTTTGTAGTAGTTTTTCAATGAGTGGATGTGGAAAGTTTTGTTTGGAAATTATAGGTTTTTAGTGAAATAACCGCTTTTTTCTATAACCGTTTGTGAATCCAGGGCACATACTTCCTCAAGGCTCATCCCTTTGGCAATGCAGGCGGCTATGATGCGGTAGCCGGCAAAATAGGCGGTTTTTTGCACAAAGCCAGGCGGGGGTGCGGCATAGTCGCCATCGGAAATGTAGCGGCGAAATATGCTCTCATCGCTGTGTTCCAGTTCGACCAAAATAGAGTCTTTGATGGTTTGTTCATTAGCCAGGCACCATTCTACCGAGCCTGCCGGCATAAAGGGGATGGCGTTTTTGATTGTCAAACCGGTATCGACCAGGGTCGTTATGTAAACCGCCATGCCTTCGGAAACGACTTCCCGTCGCAAGGTTAACGGTTCTGCGGGGCGCCGCTGGATATGCAGACAGTGCGCATATTCGTGGATCATGATCTTTTTGACATCAGCGGGATTGATGTATAAAGAAATGTAGATTGTGTATTTCTCCCGGCCAGGCTCAACAAAGCAACTGCCATAGGGGAAAAATAAACACAAATCCACCGGTTTGGAATTGACCGGCGGCAATACCTGGTGAGCATTTTTAATGACCGAATCGTACAGGTCAATCAACGATTTTTCATCATATTGTGTGAAATAGTGTGCGTTTGCGATTTTATCATAATTTTTTAGTTCTTGCGGAAATTTAAGAGAATCGATTGCGCCCCATTCCAACTGGCGGTTGTGTAGGTATTGAATTTCCGGGTATTTTTCCAGCAGCAGGTGTTGATAGTTTTCCCAGCTCCGGTCCGTATTCAAAAAATCTTCAAATGCCTTGTAAGCCAGAATAATTCGTCCGTTTTCCTTGGGAATGATATAGTCTACCGATTTTTTCCCGGCTTGAGGATTATTACATTGGTTCAATATGATGAGCATTAATGATATTCCAATAAATGAAATAAAGGTTTTCAATGGTTTTTCTTTCTGTTTTTTATTACAGTGCTAGATCATTTTATATAAACTAGGACAAATAAAAAATTAAAAGGTTTGCATTTTTATAGAAAAATAAATTTTTAAAAAAAGGGTTTATAAGCAAGGATAATGGGGATGTTGATGATTAACTAGTGCAACAAAAGGAATAATCCCGGTCAAGGGATTGCAAGGATAATCCGTATATGTATTTCGGATTATTCAAGCGTGAAAAAACTGCGGAATGTTAAATTTCATCCCTGCAATCCCATAACCCAAGGCGGTTTATTTCATAAGCATGACTTTTTGGCTTTGCGTGATATGATCCGTCTGCATCTTGATGATATAAGACCCGCTTGCCGCCTGGCGGCCGCTTTCATCCGTTCCGTTCCAGTAAACGTTATACGCGCCCTCAGCTTGATGTCCAGTATACAGGGATTTGACCTGCCGGCCCAGCATATCGAATACGGATATAGTTACATCCGTTTCATTGTCAATTTGGTAGGCAATGTGCGTTTGCGGATTAAACGGGTTGGGATAGGCTTTTTCCATCGTCGTGGCAACGGGCACATGCGCAGCCGAAATGAATAACGGGGCGTGTTGGGTAATGGTTCCCGCGGCGTCCACATCGGCGAGGCGGTAATAGTAATCCTTACCGGATTGGATGGTTTTATCCGTAAATGTGTATTGGGTGCGACTTACAGAGTTACCATGACTTATCAGCGCGTTATCGGTTTGGTACGAAGCCAGGGTCGTCCAGTTGTCGGCGTCGGTTGAACGGTCGAGAATAAAGCCGAGGTTATTGGTTTCGCTTTCGGTGCTCCATTCAAGCAGAATGCCGTCTGCTTTTACTTGCGCCTGGAAGGTTAATAACTCTACCGGCAGGGAACTTTCTCCTTCGACATCAAAAGAATAATTAAACGTTCCCAACTCGTCAAATATGTCGATACGTAAGGCATAATATTTTGCCGGATCTAATTCCAGCAGTGACGGATTAGCGCCACCAAACCAAGAATCTATGGTTTCTTCATATATAGTATATGCCGCATCTGTATAGCTGTAGAGCAGAAACATTAAAATATATGTGTTATCTGTAAAATTAAAATCGAGGGCGGAGGTGCCGGCGGCAAATTTCCAATAATCTATATTAAAAGGATCATATACTACAGCGCCGGTGTAGGTGCCGTTGGCTGTGATTGTGATAACCCCTGAATCATTGACATTATCATTCGGCTCGGTTTCGCTGGTTTGTGCAAAAAGACATGCAGAAAACAAAAAAAGCAGTGAAAAAATTGTAACCATTCTCATAGTTCATTTTCCTTTCGGTTTTTTCAGGTTCTGGTTTCACTATTAAAATTTGTAAAATTTTGTTTGTGATTTTTATACCTTGCAATGCCTTGAATACTTTACATCAAAGGTAAATTATTAACGTGCCTGATCTTCCTGAAATGACTGCTTATAGTCGGTTTTTCAATTGGCTGCCGGTTTTTACTCCTTTGGATGAATATAAAGTTATAGATTTTAAGACTAATTTTCTACCAATTATGTAAATTAGCTAATAATAATTTAAAAAAGCAAGAAAAAATTGTAAAGAAGTTGAGATTTTAATAAATAAAAAAACTGATTATAGCGCCCGGAACACTGACAACTGACAGCTAAAACTTATTTTTCCTTATAAAATTCCGGGTATAGCTTTTTGATACAATCGGGACAAAGACCATGACTGAATTGCGCTTCGGAATGTTTGGATACATAGGACTCGACCTGGCTCCAGTAACCCTGATCATCCCTGATCTTTTTACAATACGAGCAGATTGGAATAATGCCGCGCAGGGTTTTTATTTCTTCAAGAGCTTTTTGCAGACTTGCGACGGTTGAAATCAGGTCTTGCTCTTTGTTTTTCAACTCCGATATATCGCGGGTAACGCTGATGATATGCGGCCCGTTTTGCAAGTTGATGATCTTGGCGGACATTAAGCCGTTAACCTGACTGGTATCTTTTTTCCTGAACATGGTTGCAAAGTTATCAACGTGGCCTTTTTCTACCAATTCTTTGGTAACTGTGTTGCGGTCTTTAGGATCGGCCCATATATCCAAATCAAGAGTTGTTTTCCCCATAAATTCGTTTGGTGCATAACCTGTTAGTGAACTGAATCCCTCGTTGGCGAAAACGATCAACCCGTCATTCAGGCGGCTAATGATGGCGGCATCGGGACTGGTGTTGAAAACCAGTTGCATTTCATCCCGGGCTTCCTTCAGGTCGGCAATCAGGTGCTGGTTGATCATAATAATAAAGGCAAGCGTCCATAGCAGCCCGCATACCAGCGCATCGGTATACATGGCAATGTGCATAGTAGTAGAGTTATATACCGATTCGTTGGTTTTGAAGAGCAGTATGGCAATGGCACGAAAAGTAAAGAAACCGCCGTGAACAAGGAAAACCAGTGCAATAAAATTTGCGGTTGTTGCAACCGATTTTGGCCGGTAAACCAACAGCGCATGGATGGTAATAAAAGACATTGTTGCCAGGGTTACCGCTATCGCAAAACTGCGTATATTAATATTATTGTCAATAAAAAGGAAATAGAAAAGGAAAAATATAAAGATCGCATATATGGAAAGAACCAGCCGGAGATTTTCTTTTTTTTCAAAAAAGTGCATAATACCGATATAAATAAAAATCACTCCCAGGACTATAGAAGCGTTTTGTATGATGATCGCACTTTTTTCAATGGCGGGGATTTCTCTTAATAACAAAAATGCAAATCCGACAATCTCGGCGACACTCCACAATAGCCACCATTTGATACCGCGGTACGGTTTGTAGATAATATATTGATATAGAAACACAATGAATTGGAGGAGATGGGTAATACCCAATACAAAAATCAATGTACGTATGTCAATTGTCATCATGTTTCCTTAATTGTGCATACTATACAAATAATATAAGGAATATAAAAATAAATATCACTAGATAAGTAGAAATTCAAAAATGAATATTACCTGGTAAAATATTTTCCCGAAAATCTCTTGTGCTTGTTTTTAGAAATTTGTACAATAAGATAAATCTATAATGCCGGTTGCTACGCCTGGTTGTCTATCCCGGCAATGATAATGCAATAAAATTATTATAAAGGTGTTTAATATATGGAAAGAGAATCAGGAATTCATTCATCCCGGTTGCGTAACCGGTTGCATGAGATCATTTTTGAAGCCGATACGCCAGCAGGAAAAATGTTTGATATCGGTTTGATCTTTTGTATTCTGGGAAGCGTTCTGGTTGTTATGCTGGACAGTGTTGCCGCAATAAATGCACAGTGTGGCCGGATTTTTTATGTATTAGAGTGGTTTTTTACCATATTGTTCAGTATTGAATACCTGTTACGAATCTATTCGGTAAAAAAACCGTATTACTATATGACCAGTTTTTATGGCATTGTCGATGTGCTGGCAATTACCCCGACCTATTTAAGTTTGGTCATTCCGGGCAGCCAGTACTTGCTGGTAATAAGGTTGCTGCGCGTGCTGCGGATTTTTCGGGTTTTAAAGTTTACCCAATACATCGGCGAAGCGGGTCAACTTACGCGTGCGTTACGGGCCAGCCGGCGCAAGATCACCCTGTTCCTGTTTGTGGTGTTAACGGCGGTAGTGATTATGGGCTCTTGTATGTATATTATCGAAGGCGGTAAAAATGGATTTACCAGTATCCCTAAAAGTATTTATTGGGCCATTGTTACGATAACAACGGTCGGCTATGGTGATATTGCGCCTAAAACAACGCTCGGTGAGGCGTTAGCTGCGTTGATCATGATTATGGGTTATTCGATCATTGCCGTGCCCACGGGTATTGTTTCCGCCGAAATGACCCATTTACGCATCAAGATTTCCACTCAGGCGTGTCCGGTTTGCAGCGCCGAAGGTCATGACAGTGACGCAGGTTATTGCAAATTTTGTGGTGGTAAATTATAAGAAAAGGATATGGACAAAAGTAAACAACAGGGCGGGGATTTTATTTCCGGCATTACCGGGTTTTCCGAAAACCTGTTGCATGTGAATGATTTTGCCGAACTGGCCGGCATGGTCATCGCTTGTCTTGCCCAAAATCTCAAGCCGGTGTATATTTCATTCCTGTTATTCAGAACTGCGGATTACCGGTTATTGATCGATAAATATTATGGTCAATTTTTTCTACGCACCACCACGCCGGTCATTCAGGATTGTGAAAATGTAGCCGCATCGGTTGCCAGCGGCGGTGAAGTGCTGGCCTTTCCGGAAGGGACTTGTGCAAAATTTTTAGCGCTGTTCGACCCCGATCAGGGTGAGCGTTGCGAAATCCGCATTCCGTTTTTTGTGAACAAAAAGGTGATCGGTATTCTCAGTCTCGGCAAACAGCAAAGTGGTATGGATTATAGCGCCGGTATAATTAATATCCTCAATGTCTTTATCAACTCGGTTACCCTGGCGTGTCACAATATCTGTTTAAAAAATGAAATTTTTACTACTGCGACGAAGGATTCAAGCGTCAAGCGGAACGACTATCAACCCCGGATACGCATCAAAGCGCAGGATGACCACCTGGCAATTATGGGAACCTCGCCGGGAATAGAAAAAATTCGCGACATGATCGAGCGTGTGGCCGCGCAGGATGTGCCGGTACTGATCAGCGGGGAGAGCGGCACGGGCAAGGAACTGATTGCACGGGCGATCCATCAGAAAAGCGGTCGCGCGGTGAAACCGCTGGTAACCATGAACTGCGCCGCCATGCCGGAAAACCTGGTGGAAAGCGAATTGTTCGGTCACGAACGGGGCGCCTTTACCGGCGCGGTGGCGCAGAAAAAGGGCAAGTTCGAATATGCCCACGAGTCCACTTTGTTTCTGGATGAGATTGGCGATATGAATTTGTCCACCCAGGCTAAACTGCTGCGGGTTCTGCAGGACGGGCAGTTTCAACGCGTGGGTAGCAATCAGACCATTTACGCCGATGTGCGGCTGGTGGCGGCGACCAATCAAAACCTGCGGCGTTGTATAAAGGAGGGCTTGTTCCGCGAAGATCTGTATTACCGGGTGAATGTGGTGGAACTGGAAATGCCGCCATTGCGGGAGCGCGGCGATGATATTGTTTACCTGGCCGATTATTTTTTGCAGTATTTTAATGAGCGTTACGGCAAGTCCATCATAGGATTTAATGACAAAACCCGGCGCTGGTTGTTGAACTATCATTTCCCCGGCAATGTCCGTGAGTTGAAGAATATTGTCGAGCGTTCGGTGATTATGAGCCAGGGGCCGCTGATAATGCCGGATATGATGCCGCCGGCCGCGGGAGGGATGGTACACAGTCCGAATAACAGCGGGGGGCAATCCCTTGAGGCGCTGGAAAAGCAGCATATTTTGGCGGTGATGCAACAGGTGAACAACAATAAAAGCGCGGCCTCGCGGCTGCTGGGGATAGCCCGCAAGACGTTGCGCGAAAAGATGCAGAGATATGGGATTGAGCAATAGGGGGAATTGCAATTATAACGGTTGTCGAGTAGGGCTGTAAATGGATTACTGAAAAAGAACAAATACAGAAAGCAAACCAACAAACCAAACTTGGCGCACACCCAGCCCGTATCGAGCAGTAGGGGAATTGCAATTGTAACGGTCGTCGAGTAGGGCTGTAAATGGATTACTGAAAAAGAACAAATACAGAAAACAAACCAACAAACCAAACTTGGCGCACACCCAGCCCGTATCGAGACGCCTGTCAAAGTAAAAAAATGCGGGTGTTACATATCCGTCCCCGCGAAATGGTTCGCAAAGATAAATCCCGCATAGCGGAAGAACCTACTCGGGGACTGGATGATTTGGATTTTTTTCGTAGGGGAGAAGCATCCGTTCCAATATTTTTAGAAATAGCAATAATTTCTATAACAGGATGCTTCTCCCGTTCATAGATAGAGTTATCTTGTTTCGCCATCGCGAGAGTGGGAAATAGAGAAACAAGGCTAATAGTATATACAATTAACTTGATTGTTAAATAATTACTCTGTAAATTATATTTGATGCAATACGAATGGGATGAAAATAAGCGTCTCGCCAATCTTGAGCGGCATAGAGTTGATTTTTGCAGCGTTGTTGATTTTCAATGGGATACGGCGATTGAGGCTCGTGATGACCGTTTTGAATATGGCGAGGAACGCTGGGTAGCTTTGGGTTTCATTGAAAGAGAACTATTTGTGCTTGTGTATACTATTCGTTCACAAATTATTCGTATTATCAGTTTACGAAAAGCAAATAAACGCGAAAGACTCTATTATGAAAAAGCATTCTGCAAAAATAAATAAAGCCGATTGGGATGCGGTCGATTCACCGCCGCTAGCCGATGAGATGCTGGCGAAAATGCAGCCGGTTAATGAGAACCATCCCGATATACCAAAACGAGTACGGGGACAGCAAAAAGAACCTGTAAAAGTACCGGTCTCCATTCGCCTCGATCCGGATGTAGTTGACTATTTTAAATCCAGCGGTAAAGGCTGGCATACAAAGATCAATGATATTCTAAGCGCGTATGTGAAAAAACAGGATGAGGAATAGCCGGTATTTATCCGCAGATGCCGCAGATGGGCGCAGATGAAAAATTCCACATTAGGGGAGAAGCATCCGTTCAACCTATTTATAAATAGCGCTATTTTCTATAGCAGGATGCTTCGCCCGTTATTAGGCAGAGTTATTTTTTCAATAATTGCAAGATTGGGAAACAGAGACATAGGTTTTTATCCACAGATGGCGCAAATGGGCGCAGATTAAAAGAGCGGTCATCGACCAGGGCTGACAATGATTTTGGGAAAAGAACAAGCCCGGTCATCGAGTAGGTTCGTTGCTTCATCTTTCGAACCGTATCGAGATGACCCTGATAGGGGCGAAACATTCTATTCTCGTTCCGAATCTCCAGATTCGGAATGCATTGGCTGGGAATCTCCGATTCCTTTTGGTGGTTTTTGGAAAGGGTCGAAGCAAAAATCAAGATCAGAGATTTGTTTCAAGGGGGTAACCAATTGGGAGATTGGGGACCAGAAAATTATGTGTTTTAAAAAGCTTTATATTTCCGAATTTCATTTTTAGCGATTTTTTCAATTTAACCAGTTGTTAATGTTTTTTAAGTATTACACAGGAAACATTTTCCAAAATTCTACCATCTTGTTTTCGGTTTGATGTTGTAAAATAATCTCCTTGAAAATCTTTAATTTTTAAAACATAGGTATCAAATAAAAAAGGTTCCAAAATATCAAAATTATCGGCATTTTTTATTTCATCGAAAACAATAATAGATGATTGTTTTTTTTTAGAATATTTATTAAAGACCCCTACGAATTTTCCATTTTGGAATAATGATTTATTATCAATTTCGTTATATGCTGGAGGTGCAAAATATCTTAATTTTTTTATTTCATTTTTTGAAGAATCAAGTAATAAGAGTGTATATTTATATTTATTGTTTACAATTTCAACAGAATCTATTAGTGTTGACAAATCATTTTTTAAAGTATTAATTTGGTTATCATTATTTTTTGATATTTTTTTATTTGCATAACCATTTATTAAAGTTGATACAAGTGCAAGAATAAGTGATATAATAATCAATTTTTTTAATTTTTTTGAACTACCTTTGCCTTTTTCTTTCCCGGTTACAAAAATACTAATCAAAATGCTTAAAATAGAAATTATAAAACTAAAGTTAACAAATAATTCTAGCATTGTCTTATCTTTCAATAATATGTATTAAAACCCGCTTAAGAAGAAGTGATACCAAAATGGATAGTAATTTATTATAGTATAACGTCTTAGTAATCTTTTTCAAAAATTAATCATTTTAGTGTCCCAATAATATGAATTTATACGGATTATTAATTAGGTAACTCTCCTTGGAAGTTTATAATTCAAAATTATTTCACGTCACTAAACCCCAAATTTACTATGCTATAATTGGTAAACCCTGATTCCTTTTAGGGGAATAATAAAAGAAAATTTATTAGGCATAACTATCAAATCACAATTTAGCGCCAAACAAGTCCTGTACTTTTTAATTCTCTTTGTCTTTCGGAGGATATGGGTCATTACCTGGTGCTATAGTATCTTTACTCCGTATTTTCCCATCTACACCTTTTGTAATCAGTTCTCCACCGCCCTGATTCTTGAGCATTTCACGGGCTGCTTGTTCTGCCTCTTTCTGAGTGTCATGCAAACTGGATGCTCGATCTGCATTATTCCGCTTATTCTCCCATTTCCCATCTGTACGTTTAAACACCATTCTATCTCTGCCTTTTGACATTTTGGCTACCTCTATTTTGCTTAAGTTGTTAGTATTTGCTAATGCAATTTGTTGCATTTCTTTCTTGTTAGTTATCTCCAGATTTAGAAAGCAATGTTCAGGTATCTCTTTTATTTTTCTCAATCTTAAAATTAATTATATATTTTTACTTAATAATTGCCAGACTATGGCAATAAAAGTAAGAACTAGTATAAGCCAACTGAAGTAAAGAGGAACATTTTTTTCTGTTGAAGTGAATGATCTGTATTTGTGTGGACGCAAACCTTTCCCTAAAGAAACCCACTCAGCAGTAAAAATTTGGGCATCAAGTTCCTGTTCTAACCTCAGAATTACATCAAATTTAGCCTTATTTAACTTGCCATAATTATCAATGAGGTTTCTCCAAGAAATACATAACAATAAACCCACTACTGAAAATCCATAAAGTAACCAGATTGTACCTGAATGTAATGCACCAGACTTAACCATTAAACCAGCAATTGCTAAAAAGCTTCCAATGACCGATATAAAAAATGCATTTGTTTTCTGCCGTCGTTGAATCAGACTTTCAGATGAGTTTATCATTAACTTGTATAGTTCCAGCGTATTCAACCCATCTTTTCTTTTGAAACACTTACCAAACTCTTCTTCGAGATCGTAAAGTGGCTTTATCTTCGAACATACTATAGACAGATTATCATTTGGATTGATATCCACAATTTGTAAATTACTTTCCCCGGCTTTATTTATTTCCCATTTTGCATTTTCTGATTCTTCACAAGATTTGCGATCGTAAACAATGACGGCCTCTGCTTTTGAAATTGCTTCAATCGCTTGATCTTTCCACGTTTTACATCCTATGCTATCAAGAAAAATAAGTTGGAATTTTATTTTCATTTTTCGGCTGACTTTTTTTAAAAGAATTCTAGCCTGTTTTTTATCTTTAAACCTATGAATAATAAATAGTTTCATTAATTACTGCCTATCTATTTCCATTAATAAGATTTTTAAGATTATCCCATGTCCATTTATAGATTTTATCTGAGGTAGATGCTGTTGTGGGTTTTGTGCAATTTTTATCAGAGTATGCAGCTAGTAAAAAATACGCTTTCCTCTTTTCTTTTGCTATTGTCAACTCGGCAGCCACCCCAGTTGCTGTATGTGTTTGAGTTCCACAGAGAATTATTACCACATCAATATTGTCCATACGATTACGTACTTTTTCCTTCCAATCTCCACTCAAAGGTTCTTTAATGGAGTTATCTTTAAAATCGAAAGGGCTATCTGATAGTTTAGCCTGTCCAGCAAGCATTACTTTGGCTTTTTCATCATGTTCGATATCGAAACTTATGAAAACTCTTTTTTTCGTTGTCATATCATTCCTCCTCTAAACCAACAAATATAGTTTTCTATAGTATAAAATCTTTTGTTTCTTGTAGAAAACAAATTCATTCTTCTATTATAAAATTTTAATACTTCCAACAATTTTTTATTCTTACCGATCAAAGAATTTCAGTTTGCTTATATAATGATCACTTTTAAACAGCTAAAATACCTCAAAATCAGCACTAATGTTTTGTTACAAATAATATACAAGAAATCCCGCCTCACCCGTGTAATATAATCCCATATCGAATGGCGATAAAGTAAGTAAATTTTACGGAAAAATGCAAGAATTATTTTGTATTTTCTTCGGTACAATCCAAATTTGTGCAAAAGTGTAGGCCACCTCAGCGCTATAATTTTTATGAACATAAAATCATCCAAGACATGAAGTCGCTCATGATAGCGGCATTTTACTCAAGGTGGACCACACTTTTTACTGGAAGGGAGGGCGCCTGGAGCAAGATTTCTCGCTATGCTCGAAATGACATGTGTGTTATGGTAATGTTAGTAAATTTCTATTCAAGCGAGGCAATTATTTGTTGAATTTGTTCTTGCAGGAGGGGGATATCAATTTGCGTGGTAAGCCATACCTGGTCTAAATCCAGACCAAAGTAATCGTGAATAAGTTTATCACGCATACCGGCCATGTCTTTCCAGGGAATATTGGAATATATGTTACGGGTTTGTTGTGAGATTTGTTTGGCTGCTTCGCCAATTATCTCCAACTGGCGGATAACGCCATCTTGCAATAAAAAATTACGTTTAAATTCTGTTTCGTCGATGTTCTGCAGGTACTCAAGAATTCTCTTTATTGCATCTAATATATGCCTGAGATACACCGCATCATCGCGCGTCATATATCACCTGGAGATCGTTGAGGATGTTTTCCCGCAGGTAGGGACTGATAGCCGCTTCGGTTAATAAATCGACTTTACAACCCAGGGTTTCGGAAAAGAGGCGTTCCAGTCTTACCATGGCAAGTAAACTTTTGCGTTTGGAAAATTTAACCAAAAAGTCAATGTCGCTCTGCTGTGTGGCTTCACCCCTGGCAACGGAACCAAACACGCCAAGCATGGCTACATCATTCTCGCGGCAGATTTTTGCCAGTTTTTCAGTATAAAGACTTTTTACATCCATAATTAAGACTTTATAAAAAGTATAATCGGCATTCCTTTCAGGGTAAAGTAATTAAATTTGATAGAAATATGCAAGATATATTTTATACTTTTTCTAGTCTATAGAAATTATAATAAGGTTTAAGATTCCTCACTACGCTCGATATGACAGGCTAGATATAAATGCGTGGCAGGTTGCTTGTTCGATTGATAAAGAGAAAGAGTTTCACAGGTAATTACTCATCCAAACGGAAAGATGGGAGGGAACACATCGGTGAAGGATAATAAAAGGGGAGTTTCCCTTATTTTAACAAGAGCATTTTTTTCGTTTCACTCTTTTTTCCTGAGATTAATTGATAAACATAAACTCCGTTTGCCAGGTTGCTGCCGTCAAATTCTACTTTATGTGCGCCGGCAGGCATGTTATTATTCACTATCCGGGTTATTTCCCGGCCGGTTATATCATAAACGATCAGGGATACAAAGCCGTTTTGGGGAATGGAATAATTAATACTAGTGAATGGATTGAAGGGATTAGGATAATTATTAAGCAGGTTAAAATTTAACGGCGCCGAAGGCTTATTATCGCCAATCCCTGTTTGTATGGTTTCATTAAAATATATGGAATTCCCGCCTGTATCCGGCTCTTGTCCCAAAACAACATCAATATCATTATCCCCGTCCAAATCCATGCATTCTAAACTGTATGCGGTTTTGCCGGGGAAAACCGTACTGTAAAAAGTAAAAAGACCTATACCATCATTCAGCCACAATTTGTTCCCGTTTTCGACATGAGTTGTGACAAGATCATAGTCGCCATCGAGATCAGCATCGAACAATTTGCATCTTATCGCGCCTTCGCCTAAATTAAAACTTGTTAAAAAATTCCCGGTATTATTCTGGTTTAGCAAAATAGTGGTTTCAGCATAATGAGCTACAACCAGATCCTTATCTCCATCTCCGTCGATATCCTGACAATCGATAGCATCGCCGCTGACCGGCAATCCCTGATCGCTGTTTGCCATGTTACCGGCGCCATCGTTCATCCAAATTTGCGATGCTCCTGTTCTCATACTAATAAAAAGATCGGGAAAGGAATCGTTATTAAAATCGGCCAGAAATTGTCTGTTGGAATCGCTGCCGCCATAGTCGATATTTCTCATAGTAAACAAACCGCTCCCGTCATTGAGCCAAATTCTATTTGCAGCAGCAGTATTGTCAAGGAATGCGTCCATATCACCATCACCGTCAACATCAGTTAACTGTATTGTTTGCGGGTGGTCGTTTACTGTGCCTATTGTTTGAGAACCCAAGATATAACTTCCATTGCCGTTGCTAAAATAAATTTGACTCGTCCCATTATGGTTAGCCAAGAAAATATCCGGGTACAAATCGCCATTCAGGTCCGCCAAATCTACATCGTGTGCAGCCGGCGCCCCGGGGCTAAAAGATTGATTATGCAGTGTAAAATTGCCATGCCCGTTATTTATCCATAACCGGCTGGCATCAACATCGCTGTAATTGGCAATGAATATATCGTTATCGCCATCGAGATCAACATCTGCAATTGCAAAACCAAATGTCATAGTATTCCCCAGGGTTTGGCTGCTTTTGGTAAAAACAATTTCCGGGGCATCATGTGTGGCAACGTAATTCTGTGCGGATACGAGAGAATATGAAAATAATAGAAAGGAGGTACAAATTGTTTTAAATGCAAACGGACGGATGCGAACCATATTTTATTTCCTTGTTAAAAGGACCGATATTAACTGTTTTTTAATGAGTCAAGTATTCTCATAAAATACTTGGACAAAAGGCATACGATACAACAGGTTCACTTATGCAAATTGTACCTCCGGCAATGGTGTAAGACTTTATAAAATGGTTACATTAAAGTTTTATTTGTTGATCGTCTCCTGAATGCTGTTTTCATATTCGACAAATAATTCCGGGGTCATTTTTTCAATCGAAAGAAAATGCAAAAGCGGATTATTCATAATATCATTTTTTAAAGCGGTGGTGTCGTCCGTTAAAAATGAACCGACAAGTTGGTTGTCGATTACTTTAGTTCTAAAGAAACTTGCCCCGCCTATTGATTCTTTAGCCGACCGCAAGGGCGAAGCATCATTAAAATTTTCCAATAATTCTTCCGGTGTTTGCGGATTAAAATCGCCGGCCGGTTCAAAGCTGACCAGGTAAACGTCTTGTACTAAATCAGCAAGCAATTCATCCGCTTTGTTTTGATCTTTGGTAACTTGATATTTACCCTTGCTGTACGCTTGCCACAGTTCATATTTAGCCCAATAGTTACCCTGTTCGGCTAAAACTTGCTGCTCCTTAAACGCTTGCTGTTCATTTTGATTACATCCAAGGCATACCATAACGATAATACCGATTAACAGGACACTGCGTTTCATTTGTTCCTCCTCTTGTTTTGAATTTTTTCAAGTTTATAAAAACAGATAACAAATATGAATTATTATTTGTTTTCAGAAAATTAGAATTCTAAACGATTTGATATGTTTGTTTAATTATTGTTACGTGTAAAAAATAAATTTTAAAGAAAATAGTATACTAATCGCAGCCCGTGTAATAGAATCATCCAGTGGTAAAATGAAATTAAACTTTTTTATTAAAATATACAACAAGAGTTTTCATGTGCGTAAATTGAATTCGGACCAAGCCTGTATAAGACTTGATCCGATTAAAATTTATAGAATTATTTTAAATCAACAGGTGGATATAATTAATTGGAAATAAGATTTTTCAACTCCTCATGGGTTATGTTATAAGCAGGATCAAACTCTGCTGAACTCATATAATTCAAAATTGAACGGTAAAGCTGTACGGCTTCCGGTTTATCCATGAGCTTTTCCAATGGCGACATACAAACAAGTAACTTGCCGTCACCCACTTTAAATTCAAAAATCAGACCCAGTTTGTGGTTGCGTTCCAGGTTGTCGA
Organism: bacterium; assembly: GCA_029561455.1. Classification (GTDB taxonomy): domain Bacteria; phylum Zhuqueibacterota; class Zhuqueibacteria; order Residuimicrobiales; family Krinioviventaceae; genus Fontivivens. The sequence continues at coordinate 209,175 of JAKQIY010000065.1, read as the reverse complement.
TGACCTGCACCACCGGTCTGTATTCTGCCGGGGTATGGTCGAGTATCAGGCAATTACCGGCTTTGATAATGGAGAACCATTGCCAGTTGGTGTGAAAATCCGTTGGAAAAGCATTGAACAGCGGATGCGCCGGATCGGTCAACAAACCGAGGGTACCGGGGGATACCGGTTTTTTTGCCCATTCGCTGATTCCCTTGAACATGCCGTAATTCCAGAAATCCGGTGGGAAAAGTCCGGGCAAGCTGTTATCCTGCACATCAGCAGTCGCCGGGAACAGTAAAACCTTGCCGCCGGTCTGTAGTGTATGCAGTACTGAATCATTCAGCTTGTCGGCAACAAGTATATCTTGCGGTTTTGCAACCGGCGCCGCCGGCGGATACACCCAAAGCGGGTAAGAATTCGAGTAAGGTGTACCCGGTATAGAGATGCTTATGGTGAGCTTGGCAGCTTGTTTGACGGATGCCAGGTCGATATTGATTTCGCCGGCCAGGGTCAGTTCACCGGTTGCAATGGCTATAGCCGGAAGAGCGCCGTTTTGAACGGCATTGCCTTTTTGGTCTTTAATTTCCCAGGCCAGTCCTTTATTTAACGCTTGATTGGAGTAATTAGCCACCACAGCTTGGGCAATAAAATGTTCGTCATTGGTCCAGCAATATTTGGGGAATTCGAGCAAAAGAACTACATCGTTACACGATTGCCGCCATTCCTGGGGGGAAATGACATTTTTGCTATCCATAAAGGCATCCAGAATACCGACCAGCGCGGTGCCCTGGCCGGGGAAATCTTGCAGATCGAGCAACTGGAAACCGGCAAAGCCTTTGGTACGGATTGCCGCTTCCATTTCCGCTTTATAACAGAGAGCGGACCAGGCGCCGGACGCTTTATGAAAGTTCATGTTCTGATCGAGCATACCGGCCTTTTGCAGCCGGTGACGAAATACCTCCAAATTCCAGGCACGCAATACACCGGTGTATTTATTGATTTCATTGTAATCCGGATATATCTGGTACTGGGCAATTTCATGACCAATTACGGGTATATTGGTATGTGATACGGCATAAGTATATTTTACTTGCGTTGAAGGCGTTTGGGTGTTGAGAATACCGCCGTCGCGGGCATCGACAAATGCCTGGGTGAGCCGGGTGTGCGTCAGGGTAGAATCATGGTCGTAGGGCGTGCGGGCGGCGACAAAGAAATCGGAACATGGCCGCGGCGCAACATAACCGCTATTGTTGTTGGAACCCATAGTGTAAAGCGGACGGTTGTCATATTCTTTCAGAGCCAGAATGTTTTTTTCAACCCGGTCGTGACCACTCCAAATTTCGTTGCCGTGCGAAAACATGACAAATGAGGGGTGATTGGCATAGGCTTTAAGCATAGCCAAGCCTTCATCCAACAGCATAGCTGCTGTGGAATCCGCATCCAATCCGCCCCAGAAGGGCAATTCCGCTTGCAGGTAAATACCTTCCCGGTCTGCAGCGGTAAAAGCGGCTTCCGGGGGACAATAAGAATGGAAGCGGTAGTGATTTATTCCATAGGATTTGGCAATTTTGTAAACCCGCTGCCAGCCTTCCACATCCATAGGTGGATGGCCGGTTAATGGAAATACGGCGGCGTCGTGCTTGCCGCGCAGAAATGTGGTACGACCGTTAATAGTAAATTGCGTTCCTTTGACTGTAAATTTACGCATAGCAAAGGGAACCGTTTGTGAATCTTTAATAGCGCCATGGGAAATTTCAGCGGTTAAATGGTAAAGAGGCTGGTCATATTCATCCCATAAACTGCATTCTGCCCCTAATTCGTACTCCAAGTCGATTTCCGGTTGGCATATCGATTTGAAAGTGACTGTTTTCAAGCGCCTGGTTTTGTCGTTTACGGTTTTTTCAACAAACAGGTTGATAGCGACGCTATCCAGGTCTAGTTGATTGTCGATTCCCAGTTTAACGGTAATCTTTTGGGCATCGATATCGGGATAGACCTGCAGGTTAGTTATATATGTTTTGTCGCTTGCTTCCAGGTAGAGGTTGCCGAGGATGCCGTTCCAGTTGGTTTGCGTATCATCGGAATAAATATGGACGTTGCCGTAAGGAGTGAGCCGCAGATCATTGTTAACCAAAATGGTAATCGAGTGCTCGCCGGGAGTGAGGTATGCCGATACATCGAACTGCTGCGCCGACTGGAGTAATTTGGAAGAACCCACAAAAGTACTATCCACCCATACTTTTGAGGGTTTGCTCCGTTCCAGGACTAGCTGAATATGCTTGTCCTTAAAACCGGCCGGAATAACCACTTTTTTGCGGTACCAGGCCGGGCCTTCGTATTTATATACCCGGTTAAGGTGCATGGTGGTGGTATCTTTGTTCAGGAAGCCTTTGGCATTTTCATCCATAGTTCCCGGCAAGATGATAGTGTCCTGAAGATCTTTCAGAAACCAGTTTTGCGCATTGCCAGCTTTATCGGTATCTATAGCAAACTGCCATTGGCCCTGGAGGTCAATAATTTCTCTGCTTTTTTCTACCTGGGTGGTACAGGATAAAAAAGCAGCAAACACTATAAACAGGTAGATTTTTTTCATGCTATTCCTTATTGTAAAATGTTTAATCTCTTCGGGTCAAGTCCCCGAAGTTTGCTACGGTTATAAAATTATGTTACTTAAATACCTCGCCGCTTGCTGCGAGGATTTTCATTGCTTTTCTTCTTGTTTTATCTGTTCTTATACACAGAACATCCATAATATAATTCCTCAAGGTAGTAAAACTACTTGTAATATACACTAATTAAACGCTATTACAAGTTTTTTTTATGTCCATCCATTCTTAGGTATTGACATTATTATCCGATTCGACTCGCTTTGGGAACAACCACCTGGTACGTTTCGTACCAGGGTGGGGGAAGCGTACCAGTTAATGGATTAAAACACAAATCAACCGATCAAGGGATAGTTTAAATTTTTCTGTAAATATCTGAATAATATCAAATTATGCCGAGTCGACATTATGCGCTTTACGGGTTATCCTGTGGCACAGGGGTTGCGTATGAACATAGCAAATAAATATAATGTGTGTGGAGGATGTTATGACTCGTTTTTTAAAAAGTTTGCTGGTAGTGGGAATAATTACATTATTTTCAACATCACTATATGCCAATCCCGGCTACCAGGCATACCATGCCGACGGCAAGGTATTCAATCACAAACTATTAAGCCGTCTCGATCATGCTAATGTCGAAATACGTACAATGGCGGCATTAAAACTGGCTGAGCAGGGATGTGATTTTATTCAGGACCGGCTGATCGATATGGTGCAGCATGAGACGCAATACGAAGCGCGTATTGTTGCGGTGGTAGCGTTATCAAAAATTGGCGATGATGCGGCATTAAATGCACTGAAAAATCAACTTGATCAGGAGCAGCGGCAAACGGTTAAGACAGTAATTAAAGGGGCAATCTATTTGATGGAAAAGAAAGAGTTATTATCCTGAACTTTTCTCCGGTAGAGAAAGATAAAAGAGGTCGGCTTTACTTCCCTTTTGCCGGCCTCTTGCTTTTTCAGTTTTTATTTATACAGCATGACAAGTTTTTCGAACTAGTTCCCCGGTTTTTTCAATTTCCTCATCCGTACTGTGTATATTGATACCAAAAGATGCACCCAGGCCACCATCCACAACGCCAACACTCAGATTCAACGCGCGACTAAGAATATCATCCGTTTTAGGGTATGCTCCCTTTCCATAAGGTAAATTGTGCTCTTGAAGCCATTTGTTCATATGTTCCATATTGGCGTAAACATGCCAGCCGCTTTTATCCAGCGTATTGGTCTTCAGTTTGCTGGCAATCAGCTCTGCTTTTTGCGGATCATCAAATATTATCGTACACAAGGTGGCACAATCGCCTTCCGGGTCATTTAAAGTACGAAATGATATTCCGGGAAGCCCTGAAATTTGTGATTTAAATTTTGCTTTTTTAATACGTAGTGTTTCAATAATCGAATCCAGTTTCCGCAGCTGGGCCAGGCCAAGGGCGCCGGTCACTTCATTCATGCGAAAGTTCAATCCTAAAATACTGCGCGCGCCAACTTCAACCCCGGTCCGGTTTGGGAGATGCCCCTGGTCGTGAAAGGAAAAGGCGCGGATGTAGAGGTCGTCATCATCTGTAATAACCGCCCCGCCATCACCGGCTGTGATCGTTTTAAAAATATTAAGGGAAAAAGCGCCCAAAGCACCTATTGTGCCCAATGCTCTGCCGCGATACGATCCGCCATTGGCCTGGCAGGCATCTTCGATTACTATCAGGTTATGCTTTTTAGCAATATGCATTATCGAATCCATATCACAGGCATTGCCAAGCATGTGTACCGGCATGATGACCCTGGTTTTAGGCCCAATATGCTTTTCAATTTCATTGGGGTCGATGTTCAAGCTTGCATCGATTTCAGTTAATACCGGAATCCCTCCGCAAAAGATGATCGCACTATATGTGGCAACAAACGTGTAGGCCGGCACAATCACTTCATCACCCGGGTTTAAGCCAATTGCCATTAGAGCAACAATGAGCGCCGCGCTGCCGGAAGTTACCGCCACGGAATGATTAACATTACATCTTTTTGCTAATTCCCTTTCAAAAGTAAATACCTTGGCTTGAAAATTGGGATCGTCCTGTTTCCCATAACGAAACAGATGTCCGGATTTGACAACATCTGTAACCTGCTTTAATTCTTCCTGACCAACTAACTCATATCCTGGTCCCGGCATTTTTTCTCCTGTAATATTTTTTTTCAATAACCAAAAAATAACATGAATAGTTGTAAAACATAATACCAACACAAAGAACCAAAAGCCAACCCGTTTCCATACAGGATAACCCTGTTGCAATTCTTCTATATCAAGCCAACCCCGGCCGGCGAGGAACCGATCCACCACAAGCGGCACAAAACATTTGATAATATTTCCACGACCGACTAATTTTTTTCTACAATGATAGGCAAAGCTTAAAGGCGTACTCCGCCAGTTTTAAAGGGATGAACTTGCTGGTCTGCTCAATCTCGGCGGTAATGGCTTCAAGAGTATAATTTCCCAGAGCGTTTCCGCGCGAAAAGGCATAATTAACTGTACATGGATGGTTCATTGTTTAGTTGCCAATTTTATGTCTATAATTTACAGCCAGTTTCCAGCCATCAATGAGATCTAAAATGCGTTCCGGAGAGGAGTTAAAAGTTGCCCTGATATAATATGTGTCCAGTAACGAAAGTTCCTTGTCTTTTTCCGAAATTCGGGCATCATCAAAAGAAAAGCAGACCGCACATTTTTTCCCTTGCGATCAGGAGAATAAATTAACATCAGAGAGGTTATTTGAATTGTATTGTGACATGACCATAGTTGTGTTAAAATTTATAAGGGTTATAATTTTTTTTCATCCTTTTGCTTTTGATGTCAGGTAGTTTCCCGTTTTATTAATTGTAAATCGAGCATGATGTTTTTTATTGCGAGTGGTTCTTCTGAAGTTAAACGTTGAATAACTCGTTCTGCGCTTTTTTGCCCCATTTCGGTTTTCGGATAATGAATTGTGGTCAATGCTTTAGGAAGATAACTGGAAATTTTTATGTCATCGAATCCGATTATTCCTACCTGATCAGGAATAGCCAAACCTTTTTCTACAACCGCCCGGTAAACCCCAATTGCCATTTCATCATCCCACACAAAAAGGCCGATCCTTTGATTCTGATAGTGAATATTATCCAAAGCCATTTTGTAATAGGTTTCCAGTTCATGGGTTTCACAAAATAACAATTGTAACATTTCCCGCGGGGCGTTTGCTTCTTTTAATGCTTCAAAACATCCTTGAATGCTCTTGCGCGACTGTTCCATGTGTTGAAAAGAATAAAAATAAAAGAGTTTTTCAAATCCACTGGAGATCAAATGTAATAGTGCATTCCTGGCGCCTAAACCACGATCTATATAAATTGAATCACACTCCAATCCTACAGGATTGTTATTGATCAGCACATAGGGTATGGATATGTTTTCAAGTATATGGATATATTCGGAAGATTTTTCGGTAGCGCAGAAAATCAAACCATCCACTCTTTTTTCTAAAAGGGTCCTTAGCGCTTCAAGCTCCAGATTATCATCATTGTCTGAATCTGCAAGCAGAATATTATAATGGTAGCGGCGGAGCACTGATTCAACACCGCGTACGATTTCAGCATAAAAAGGTTCCGATATATCCGGCACAACAACCCCAATAGTATTCGTGCGCTTCTGGACCAAACTTCGTGCAACCAAATTTACAGAGTAGTTCATTTCCCGGGCAGTTTTTTCAACTAATTTACGGGTTTCAATGTTAATATCCGGGTGCCCTTTAAGCGCCCTGGAAATGGTCATTATGGAAAGGTTAAGCTTACGGGCAATATCTTTTTGGGTAACTGGCATAAAACTCCTGTGGTTGAGGTCAGGTAATTAATGAACCTATTGTTAACGTTAACACTAACGTTAACAATTCAATTTTATGAATTTTTTTTGGAAAAGTCAAGTACTAAAATTTTATTTGCGGGTATTTAAAAAAACAAAAAGCCGGGTATTTACCCGGCTTTATAGTTAAAGCATTTATAATTATTAATTTAGCCATTATGTGAATGGTGCAAAATAGGTGAATGTTTTACTATTCTTTTTCAGCTTTTTTCGCGTCCCAATAAATATAACCGCAAATAATGAGGAATAATCCCAACGCCAGTATTTGACCGCCGTTGCTTTCGGCCCATTCTTTAGTGATGATTGGTTCGATCCAGGAAATCTTGTCAAAACCGACATATTTAAGGAAAGCGGAAAATACGCCCATAATGGCGCCACCAGCTATAAAGCCGGAAGCAATGAGGGTGCCGCGTTCCCGGCGTTTATTGGCTACAACAGTATCTTTTGAACTTTTAGAGACCAGGTGGGCAATAATACCGCCGGCCAGAATGGGGGTGTTTAATTCCAGGGGAATGTACATGCCAAGCGCAAAAGCCAGCGGCGGCACGCCGATCATTTCCAGGGTGAGGGCGAATAAGGCGCCGACAATATAGAGCGTCCACGGTGCGGGTTGATTGGACATGAGCGGTTTAATAACCGCGGCCATGGCATTGGCTTGCGGGGCCACCAGGGCGTCGTCGCCGACAAAGCCGTAGGTTTCATTCAGCATCATAATGACAAAACCCACCGAGGCTGCAGCGACCAGGGTGCCGAGGAATTTGTATCTCTGCTGGGTAATTGGGGTGGTGCCCAACCAGTAACCGATCTTTAAATCGGTAATAAAAGCGCCGGACATGGACAGGGCTGTGCAAACCACGCCGCCGATAATGAGGGCGGAGAGCATTCCGGCCGTGCCCGATAAACCGATTTTAACCAGAATGACCGAGGAAAGGATCAGGGTCATCAACGTCATTCCTGAAACCGGGTTGGTGCCGACAATCGCAATTGCGCGGGCGGCGACAGTTGTGAATAAAAAGGCAATAACCAGCACGATCAGCAAGCCGATAACAGCATGGCTGAGTTTATCGACCACGCCAAAATTGAAAAACAAAAAGATACAAAGTGCTGTCAGTGCAATCAACAAACCGACCAGGCCCATCGGTATATCACGGTTCATGCGGGCGCCATTCGATTTCGAAGCCAGTTTACCGCCGGTAATTTCGTGCCAGGCCAGCTTCATGGCGCCGCCGATGATCTTTGAAGATTTGAGAATACCAATAATTCCGGCGCAGGCGATGCCGCCAATACCGATATGACGGACATACGTGCTAAAGATCTGTTCGGCGCTCATAGTGGCGATTAAATCGGTGGCGGTACTACCAACGGTTATCGACAGATGTTGTCCAAAAAAGTAGACCACAGGAACAAAGACGAACCAGGAGACAAACGAACCGGCGGCAATAATCGCCGCATAGCGCAGACCGATGATATACCCTAATCCCATAACCGCAGCGCCGACATTGAGTCGGAAGACGATCTTGAGCTTGTCTGCCAGCCCGGCCATAAAAGGAACAGCGCGGCTGGCAAAAACCTCGCTCCACCAGGAAAAAGTGCCGATGATAAAATCATAAATGCCGCCGATGGCCATGGCTTTGAGTAACACTTTGGCCTGATCGCCGCCGGCTTCACCTGCTACCAGAATTTCGGTAGTGGCAGTGGCTTCGGGAAAGGGGAACTGACCATGCATATCCTGAACAAAATATTTTCGGAAGGGGATAAGGAACAGAATACCAAGAAAACCGCCGAACAGGGAGGCAAAGAATATCTGGAAGAATTTGGCATCTAATCCCAGTATGTAAATGGCGGGCAGCGTAAAAATAGCACCGGCTACTATCACACCGGAAGCGGAACCGATGGATTGGATCATAACATTTTCCGACAACGCGTTTTTGCGTCGAATAAAGGAAGAAGCGCCTACCGCAAGAATGGCAATTGGTATGGCTGCTTCGAACACCTGGCCGATCTTGAGCCCCAGGTATGCGGCTGCCATCGAAAACAGGGCGGCATAAAACAAGCCGGAAATAAGGGAATAGGCGGAAATTTCACGCAGGGGTTTATTGTCGGGTACAACCGGTTGATACATTTCCCCCTTGTTCAGGGGGCGGTATGCATTTTCCGGCAAAGATGTTTTGGAAGGTTCCATAGTTACTCCTTAGCTGGATTAAAAACCTGGATATTCTGATTGTAAAAAGATAAAGAATAGCATACGTTTATGCAAGCAGAAAATTTAAAAAGAATAAAGTTGTGTTAAAAGTCGTTTCATAAAACCCAGTTTACAGTTAAAAAATTTTAAAATTTGTAAAAAAAGACTTGACTAAAAATGATAATTTAGTTATGTTGATTATCGCAAACGTTTAAGTAAAATGTTTTACAAGATTTTCCCTGTAAAATTTATTGTATTCTGCCTGTGTTGCTTTAGTAGAAGCAGGAAAGATTTCCAGTAAAACTATATTCATACTAGAACGTTTGTTTCATTTAAACTGGTATAAATAAAGTTTACAAAGACAAGCTATAATAGAAATTTTTAATTCCAATTTTGATATATTTATCACTAGATCAAAAGGTGACAGGATAAAAGTATAATGACGGCAAATAAAAAAGTAACCTTGAAGCATATTGCCAAAATAATGGGAATGACTCCGGCAACAATATCGAAAGCGTTGCGTAACAGTAATGATATTTCCAAGGAAACGCAAGCCAAAGTAAAAGAACTGGCAGAGCAATTGGGTTATCGACCCAACCTGATGGCCCGCAGTCTGGTGAGTAGTAAAAGTTACCTCCTGGGTGTTATTGTACCCAACCTGCGTATTTCTTTCTTTTCCGAGGTAACCCGTGGAATTTATGAACAGGCTCGTCGCCGTGGCTATGAAGCCATCATCATGGTCAATGACGAGAATTTTGAAAATGAGCGAAGAAATTTAGAGTTTTTAACCTCGCTTGCTGTTGAAGGTATATTAATCAATGCGGTACCGGGCACGCAAAACTATGAATTTATGAAATCCATCAGCGACCGGGGCATTCCCTTTGTTTCTTACGACCGATCGCTGGATGATTTGAATTTCCATTCAGTAACTATTGACGATGAAAATTCTGCTTACCGCGTAATTGAGAACCTGGTTGGCAAGGGGAGAAGGAATATTTTATTTCTGGGTCCAACTGATACTCTTTCTGTGGCGCGCGGGCGTTACCGGGGGTACCGTAAAGCCCTGGAGAATTTTGGCATCGAATTCGAGCCGCAACGGGTAGTAGCCTGTGAGATCGATGAGATAGATGCTAACAATAAAATGCAAAAGGTGCTCGACTCCCGCATTCCTGTGGATGCGGTGATGTGCGTAGGCGGTTTGGTAGCTTACGGCGCCGGGCGGGCAATTTTAAATGCGGGTCTGTCAATACCAAATGATATTGAAATTACCGAGTTTGGCGATAACGATATAGTTGCCAGACTTGGAGTGCCGTTTTTAACCGTGTACCAGTTCCCTTATAAAATTGGCGGTACCGCGGTGGATTTGGTTGTTGATTTAATTGAAAAGCCCGAATTAATTCAACAACCTTTACATAAAGTTATCAGAGCAAAACTGATCTATCATGAAATAGGTTTAAAAAGCCGTATCATTACCGACATGCGTGATATCGAGACCAGAGATACGGTAGATTTTTAACAATAATATCATTATAAAGGGATATCCATGACTGAAAAGCAAATCGACCTGGGAATACAACAACTGGAGCTGGAATTCGGAACCGGGTATGTTAAAAAAGCACTAGAAAATATAAAAAAATTTAAAATAGAAATCCCCAGCTGGATTTTTGGAAATTTTGGCGGCGGACGTTTTGGCGATTATATGCCGCCGGCCGGGGCGCGTACAATTGAAGAAAAATTGGATGATGCCGCGATAGTGCACAAATTAATGGGAGCCTCCGATACTGTAGCTATGCATATGCTGTGGGATTTCTCACGTGACGGCATGGATTCCGATATTGAAATTGCACAGCATGTCAATAAAGAAGCAAAAGCAAGAGGGCTGATCGTGGGTTCGATTAGTCCAACCTATTTCATGAGAGGTTCGCAGCGCGGCAGTCTGTCGTCACCGGATGACAAAACCCAAAAACGGTATATTGAGCAAACTGTCCTGAGCGGCGTTATTGCCCGTGAAATAGGCAGCGACCTGGTAACGATATGGATACCGGATGGCTCTTTATATCCCGGTCAGATCGAACTGCGTAGCGCCCAGGAAAAGACCAGGGCCGCATTGACGGAGATTAAGAACCGGATAGATAAAAAAGTAAATGTTCTTATCGAATATAAATTGTTTGAACCCGGCACCTACAGTACAGTAGTATCGGACTGGGGCAGCGCATTTATGCTGGCTCAACAACTGGGCGAAAATTTTGGCGTGCTGGTCGATCTTGGTCATCATCCTCATGGCACCAACGTCGAACAGATTGTGGCCAGGCTGATTGGCAGTGGTATAAGGTGCGGTTTTCATTTTAATACCCGTTATGCCGCCGATGACGATCACTCGGTGGAGCCCAGTGGAGAAATGGCGCGCATATTCTATGAACTGGTCAGCGGGGATGTGTTGTTCAATAGCAACGCTAAAAAGAACTGGGCCTATATGATAGATCAATGCAGCGCCCGGGAGAACCGAATTCATGCAATAATGCATTCGATAGATTCATTGCAGATTTCCCTGGCGCGGGCATCCCTGCTCGACCGGCAGGTATTGCAGCAGTTACAAAATAGTGATGAAATTATTTTGGCCAACCGTTATTTTAACAGCGCGTTGCTGAATGCCGATGTGCGCCCGATTATTGCCGTTGCCCGGCAAGAAAAGAATTTACCAGTAGACCCATTTGCTGCTTTTATACAAAGCGGTTATCAGCAGAAAATTGAAATGGAAAGAAGTAAATAGCCTGTCTGAAATTAATTCTGGCAATAATACAATTAAACAAGAGAGCAGAGCATGGCACAATCGAAAACCTCCCTTACCAGTCGTCTGGATGCGTTATTTGAATTTGATCGTGAGCCGGTAACCGAAGATAAATTGCATGGCCCGGGAAAATTTATTGGTTTGTTTGCCGGTGAACATGTGGCAGCCACAGAGTTTGTTATCGGCCCGATGTTTGTTATTCATGGTGTAGCGGCGCTTGATCTGTTTTTAGGGTTGCTGGTAGGAAACCTGCTGGCAGTATTATCCTGGGCGTTTTTGGTTGCGCCTATAGCGGTGCGTACCCGGTTAACTTTGTACTGGTATTTACGGAAAATTTGCGGACCAGGAGTTACCTTTATTTATAATATTGCCAATGCTTTTCTTTATTGTGTGCTGGCCGGCGCCATGATCTCCGTATCATCGACGGCCATAGGGCTGGCATTTAAAACCCCAACTCCGGCTTTGACCGATGTTTTGCCAAATAGCATCAGTTGGGTGGTTATTACCCTGATTGTAGGGGGTGTTGTGACCATGTTTGCCATTCTCGGCTTTGACAAGGTGAGTAAATTCTCTTCGGTCTGTTCACCCTGGCTGTTTGCAATTTTTATTGCCGGCGCTTTGGCATTATTACCCAGCCTCGGTCAAATTAACAGTCTGAGTGATTTCTGGCATATAGCGCAAACGAAAATATGGAATGGTGTTCCTACTGCCGGGCAGGAAAAATACACTTTTTGGCATATTGCCTTTTTTGCCTGGTTCGCCAACCTGGCTATGCATGTAGGCCTCTCGGATATGGCGGTGTTGCGGTTTGCCAAAAACTGGAAATATGGTTTCTATAGTGCATTTGGCATGTTCCCGGGTCATTTTCTGGCGTGGGTATGTTCAGGAATTATGGTGGCCGCGGTAGCGCGGGAAATGAATCCCGGCGCTATGGCTTTTACGGCTGCGGGTTTTGCCGGAGCGGTTGCGGTTGTGATAGCCGGTTGGACGACCTCGAATCCCACCATGTACCGTGCGGGACTGGCGTTACAGGTGGTGACGCCAAACTGGTCGCGCTGGCGGATCACACTGATAGCCGGTGTAGTTACTACTATTGTTGCCTGTTTCCCGGTGGTGTTTATGCGTCTGCTGGATTTTGTTGCTTTATATGGTTTACTATTGATGCCGGTCGGCGCTGTGGTTTTTGCCGAACACTGGCTGTTCCCCAAATTGGGATTGGTGCAATACCGGGCTGAAAAATTCAAGATGTTTATTAACTGGCCTTCGCTTATCACCTGGATCGGCACGCTGGTTATTGTTTTCCTACTGCCTATTCACATGTTCTTTAAATGGCTGCCGGGTTATTTTATTGCCCTAGTTCTCTATATTTCGCTGAGTTATTTCAGCGCCCGTAAACAACCGGCTAAAGCCTGAAATAAGGAGGCATATATGATTAATATAATTAGAAAAATAGCGCCATGGATTTCGATAATTTGCCTGGTTGTGATCATTGGTTATTCAATCCTGGTTTTCAGGGGGGTGCAAAGTAAAGAGACCTATATTATGTGGACCAATATTGCTACTGTTGTCTGGTTTGTCTTTTCACCTTTCTGGCTGATTAAAGGGAATAAGAAAGAACAGGCTTGATAAAATAATTGCTTCATGGAATTTAACCCCCGGTTAATGAATCCCGGAGTTGAATTGTAGAGTTGGTCGTAAAGTGTGTGGTAGAGTAGATAAAATGGCCTCTTTGACTGTTAATCTTAAGGATTGCACCCTGCGCGGGTGCTTACAGCGGAGAGGCCATTTTTATAATCTGTAATATAATTGTTCCATGAGTGAATGCATTGTAAGGGGAAGTAAAGAGTTATTAATTAATTCCCGGCTGCGCCGGGTAACCCGGTTTAATCACTTGATAGCAAAGAGATAATAATGAGAAAATGTTTATCAATTCTTGCCGGGATCGGATTATTCATAGCGCTAATGACCGATCTACCCGCACAAACTATGACGGATTACTATCGCGATCCGGTAATCGAGCCGGGTGAGCATAATATTATTCTGCAAAATCGCTGCGGCAACCGGGTGAGTTTGCTGTTTTATGAGAACAAAACCGAACTGGAATTTGTCTACAAACCGAATGCTTACCGACGCAAGGAATTCCGGGCGCGCAATTTTTCCAACCGCGACAACTATACTTTGTTATTCCCGGAATTCACCCTGCCCGATATTCGCACCGGTTATATAAAGAAATTTGCTTATGATCCTTTCGTTACCACAATTGAAAGCGAGGCGGCCTCCCAGGCCCGGAATACGATTACGGTTGTTAATATCGCCGATGAGAATGTCTTTGCCCTGGCGGCTCGCTGCCCCTTGTTGATCAGTGTACGACCACATACCCGTTTTGAGATTGTCAATGGACTGTTGACAGAAAAATTCAGCGAGCGCGGCGAAGAGATCGTATCATTTATCCATTTCACCGGACTGGAAGAGAACCGTTTCCGCATTCTGCAGGACGGACGGGCGGTGATACAGATCTTTGAAAATGAAATAGTGTTGGTCGGCGGCGAAGAAAATATGTACCAGGTCGACCGGGTAATCCATACTCTCGCCGGCCTGAGCCTGACCGCATTAACAGATCGCAATGAAGCCATTTTGGCCCCGGTTCTGGCTAAAGGGCATATACAATACAATAATCAGGATTTTCAACGGGTAATGGACTTGAACCGGCGCATTGTCTACTCCGGTATCGATGAAGGCGGCGCCTGTTTTGGCGCGCTAAACCGGATCTATCATTTGATCTGGGTGCGCGACGGCGCCATGTCTACATCGTTAATGGCCCGCGCCGGGAATCCGGATTTTCTGCAATTGTGGGCGCCTTTTCTGTTGAATAAACCCTCATGGATCGAAAATGGCCGGGGGGAGAAAATTCCGCAGTACCTGCAAATGGTCGGCACCCGTTGGACCAAGGCTGAGGATGACGGTATGTACTATGCCATGCTTACTTTGTATACTCATTTTCAAACCACCGGCAGCGATGCCTTGCTGTATGGCCGGGAATTTCCCCTGGTTTTGCAAGCGCTCGATTATAACCTGGAGAAGACCTGGGATGAGAAGAAAAAACTGTCCGGCAGCGATACCCGCGGCGAGACGACCCTGGCCGGGAATCCTTACTATGGCTACGATACTGTCAATGGGAAAATGGATCATGAGCGGATCGGCCACCAGGTACAGGGCAAGGACATTAAACGCGCTTTTAGTTTGTATCATAACGTTAATATGTATAATGTATTGATGATGGCAGCCAGCTTGCTGGCGCAGCGGCCGGATTTGGATAATGGCCGCAGTTCGGCTTATCTTGCCCGCGCCCGTGAAATACAAACTATTTTACGCAGTAAATTTATTAGCAATAAGGGATTCTTATACGCCGATTACCTGGAATACGCGGACGGAAGCGAGCAGTGGGTGGATTTTGAACATGCAGATTACTGGGAATATGCCTGGGCGGTATCGCTGGGGCCGTTTTATCCTTTGCCTGATGCACAACTGGCCGGTGCGGAAATGGTAAAAAAAGTATGGCCAACGATCCGTAACTATGGCTATTGCCCCTGGAATACCTTGTCCCGCTATCTCAAGGAGTACGGCATGAACGGTACGGATTATGAAAATATGTTAAGAGATGAAATAAAAGAAGCGCTGCTGACCACGAAAAAATTCCCCATGGCCGGCGCATTAACCGAATATTATGGTGATGTTGAAAGCTGGCGGGCGTTACCGTTTTCCGCCGGCAGCCTTTATTATTCAACTGCTGCGCTGTTGCTGCAGAGTTTGCCGTGCGGCCTGGCCGTGCGCGTCTGTGACCAGGCCGAGGCGCTTAATAATTTTTGTTACCGGCAAGCCCGCATCAATGTCAGCGCCACAGGCCAGGGAGATATAGTTGCCGGATATACACTGAACGGCAAAGCAGTGGCCGGGACATTACAAGTACCACAAAATATGCTGCACTCCGGCAGGAACGATCTGAAAATTACTCGTGGTCAGGATTTTGGCGGTTTTCGTTTGTATTCTTCCACTGCCGAATTGCAAGATTGTCAAGTAACCGCAAACGGTTTTATATACGAATTTAACAGTCCCGTGCCGGTGCAAATGGTATTTGACAATTTTAACCGGGCAGAGCGGGTTTGGATAGTAAATGATAATAATGAAAACATTCCGGTAACAACCGGAGTAATTAACGATACCGGCAAAACCCTGTTAACAGCGGATGTACAAGGCCGTTTCTTTGTATACACCCTGGCCGGGAATTAATATAAAGTGACAGAAAGGTCGACAATGCAACGCCGGGAATTTTTAAACTACGCTGCAAAAGCGATATTTGGTGGCATGGCTGTAACAGGACCGGCAGTTACGTTTTTATCGTGTAATGATAAGAGAACAGCCCGCAAGCCGAATATTATTTATATTTTAGCCGATGATCTGGGATATGGCGATTTGGGTTGTTATGGTCAAAAACTTTTCAGAACCCCGCACCTGGACAAGATGGCTCAAGAGGGATTGCGTTTTACCGATCATTATTCCGGAAGTACCGTTTGCGCCCCATCACGCTGTTCGCTGATGACGGGTCTGCATACCGGTCACGCGCGAGTGCGCGGTAATTACGAGACCGGCCCGCATGGCTTTGGCGCCTGTCTGGAATTGCGCCCTCAGGATGTTACTGTTGCCGAGATATTACAAAACCATGGTTATCGCACCGGTTTATTTGGTAAATGGGGACTGGGGGTTATGACAACAACCGGCGAGCCCGGTAAAAAAGGTTTTGATGAATGGTTCGGATATCTGAACCAGGGACATGCACACTTTTATTACCCGGAATACCTGTGGAAAAATGGCGAACAGGTGCAGTTGGAAGGTAACCGGGGCGGCAAGCGGGGCCAGTATGCGCATGATCTCATTATTAATGAAGCATTAGAGTTTGTTAAACGCAACAGTCAGCAGCCGTTTTTTATGTACCTGGCGGTAACAATTCCTCATGCCGAGTTGTTGGTCCCGGAAGATTCTCTGCATGAATATGAAGGACTGTTCCCGGAAACTCCCTATATCAACAATGGCGGCGGTGGTATGGGAGGGTATGCCTCGCAGGAAACGCCGCGCGCCGCTTTTGCTGCAATGAACTCCAGGATGGATCGAGATATCGGCAGGTTATTTGCCCTGTTGCAGGAATTGGGGATCGATGATAATACCCTGGTCATGTTTTCCAGCGATAACGGCCCGCATCACGAAGGCGGGGCCGATCCGGAATTTTTTGACAGCAATGGGCCGTTACGCGGCGGCAAACGTGATCTCTATGAAGGCGGTATTCGTGTACCATTCATTGTGCGCTGGCCCGGTCATATCAACCCCGGCGGCGTATCCGACTTGCCTTGCGCATTTTGGGACTTGCTGCCAACCGCCTGCGAATTGGCCGGTGCGCCTGTTCCGCAGGATTTGGACGGAATATCTCTGCTGCCGGAATTGACCGGCAAAAGTCAACGCCGGCATGATTATTTGTACTGGGAATTCCACGAAAATCCTGCTACGTCACAAGCGGTGCGATTGGGGCATTGGAAAGCAGTACGTCATGCACCGGATGAACCGCTTGAATTATATGACCTTGACGCCGATACGGGCGAACAGGACAATATTGCCGAACATTTTCCGGAAATTACAGCCCGTTGCCGGGAGATCATGACGCAGGCCCGTTCACCGCATGAATTGTGGCCATTGAAATGAATCAAGAATGAGCAAAAGTATCAGCAGTCAAGTGATTGTTATAATATGTGGTAACTTTTAAACCGACAGGCAGCTAAACCTTTGAACTTTACATTTTTTTACTTGCAATCCTGCAAATAAAGTGTTTCATTAATAGTGAATAATTCATGCCGACAAACGGGATATTCAAATTAACCAACAAAGGATGTATGAATAATGAAATGGGCAGGAGCAGGCAAGGGTATATTTATTGTACTGGTTTTAATTATTCAGCAGGGATTGCTAGCGCAAACAGATTCGTTAAAAAATAGAGCAGAGCGGCCGAAAAGGATTTATAATACTCAACGTATACAGGCAGAGCCGCCGGTAATTGACGGGCATCTCGATGAGAGTTGCTGGCAGAATGAAGGCGAATGGGCCGGCAAGTTTGAACAGTTTATACCTTATAATTTTGGTAAAGCATCGCGCGAAACCGAATTTAAAATTTTATATGATGATCAATATATTTATGCGGCATTTCGCTGTTATGATGAACCTGAAAATATGATGATCCTGGGAGGACGGCGTGATATGTTTCGCGGTGATGTCGTCGGCGTTGGGTTTGATAGCTATCATGACTTACGCACTGCCTTTGAATTTAATATTACTTCTGCCGGGGTCAAAATCGATATAATTAATACAGATAGTAATTCTCACTTTAACTGGGACCCGGTTTGGTATGGAAAGACAGGTGTTGAAGACTCTGCCTGGGTGGCGGAAATGAAAATTCCCCTCAGCCAGATCCGATTCCCGGAACGGGAAGAACATGTTTGGGGAATGCATGTCTGGCGCTGGATTCAACGGTATAATGAAGAAAATCAATGGAACGTATTTTCTAATGAAGCGCCAAGCTGGGTGGATCATTATGGGGAATTGCATGGTATAAAAAATTTAAAAAATGTCCGCCGTATCGAGTTATTGCCTTATGGTATGGGCCGACAGAAATTTTACCCGGAAATTGCCGGTAATCCCTATGCCGATGGCAGCGATACGGATTATAATTTTGGTTTGGACGGCAAAGTTGGCGTTACCAGCAATTTTACTATGGACTTTACGTTTAATCCCGATTTTGGCCAGGTGGAAGCCGATCCATCCACCTTAAATTTAACAGCATACGAAACGTTTTATGATGAAAAACGGCCGTTTTTCCTGGAAGGGAAAAACATTTTTGATTTTGAGTTGGGTGAAGACCAGGTGTTCTATTCCCGCCGCATCGGACACCGGCCATCTTATTTCCCCGGTTTGGGAACACAAGAATATGCTAAAATTCCGGATGTTACCACCATCTTGAATGCGGTCAAGTTATCCGGTAAAACCCAGAATGGATTATCGGTCGGAGTCATTCAGAGCATAACTGCCCGTGAAAATGCGGAAATTCAGACGCCATCCGGCATTGAAAAAAAGACCTCGGAACCGGTTAGCAATTATTTTGTTGCCCGTATGCTTCAAGATTATCGTGGTGGCAACACAGCCATCGGCGGCATTATAACATCGACCAATCGTTTTATCAATGATGAGCATTTGAATTTTCTCAGTAAAAATGCTTATACAATGGGAGCGGATTTACTGCATCAATGGCAGAATAAAACCTATTTTATTAAAATGAAAACTATATATAGCCAGATCGATGGCGATGAACGGGCAATCCGGGAACTGCAAACCAGTTCACGCCATTATTTTCAACGCCCGGACGCCGATTATGTCGATATGGATACCACTCGCACCAGTTTGTCCGGTACCGGCGGCAGTTTCTCTATCGGCAAAGCCGGCAACGGCCGGTGGCATTATTCGGAAGAAGTGAGTTGGCGTTCACCTGGACTCGATTTTAACGATGTCGGTTATATGCGCAGCGCCGATAATATTTCCCAGCATACCGATTTAAGTTATGAGGTAACCACACCGGATAAACGTTTCCTCAGCTATACAATCGGAGTTAACCAGGGAACCGAATGGGATTTCGGCGGTATGGTCACCCGCCGGGATGTTGAAGCATCGACGAACTTTACTCTTTTGAGCAATTGGTCGATACACGGCAGTATGGAGAAAAATTTTGGTGTTTACGATAACTATATGTTGCGCGGCGGCCCGGCCATGCGCTTGCAAGGGAGTAATGAATATATGGTTGGTATTCATTCCGATTACCGTAAACCATTTAGTTTTAGTTTGCATACTGTCTATGTCAAAGCCGACGACGGGATTTCCAGCCATTTTAATCCATTCGGAGGCATATCCATGCGGGTTGGGTCAAAACTGAATTTCTCCACAGATCTCAGTTACAGTAAAAACCTGGATGATACGCAATATGTCGGAACAACCTTATATACCACAAATCCCCGTTATATACTCGGGCGGATCGATCAGGAAACAGTTAGTTTGACTCTCAGGGCGGATATCTGTATAACCCCCGATTTTACTATTCAATACTATGGCAGTCCTTATATATCAACTGGGAAATATTCGCATCTTAAGTGGATTACCAATCCGGCAGCGGATGAGTATGAGGAGCGTTTCCACACCCTGCAAGGAGAGGAGATCGCTCTCAATGACGCCGGCAGTTATTATCATATTGATGAGAACCTGGATGGGATTGTTGATTATGGTTTTGGCCGGCCTGATTTTAATTTCCAGGAATTCCGCTCCAACCTGGTTGTACGCTGGGAATACAAGCCCGGTTCAACTTTTTACTTTGTATGGACCCATGACCGCTCCGGTTACCGTAATGAAAATGTAATTGATCTGAATAAAAATTTTAGCAGGTTGTTCGATTTAGAAGCGCAAAATATTTTTATGGTCAAGTTTAATTACTGGTTCACATTGTAAAAATATTTATTATATTAACTCCGGTACATGTAAAGAGGATAATATTGACAATGAGAATTACCGGTACATTTCTCGACGAAATCAGCCACGATATTCCCCACCAGAATTGGGGAGAAGCGGAATGGGAGCGTGATTTTGCGATAATGCAAAAAACCGGCATCGATACGGTCATCCTGATCCGGTGCGGGCACCGGCGCTGGATGACTTTTCCCTCGCAAACATTGTCGGCAAAACAAGGCTGCTTTAACCCACCGCTGGACCTAGTTGATCTGTTTTTGCGCCTGGCGGAAAAATATAGAATTGATTTTTATTTCGGACTGTACGACTCTGGTCAGTATTGGAGTGCCGGACAGTATCAAAAAGAGGTAGATATTAATCTACAGGTTATAGATGAAGTGTGGGCCCGGTATGGCTATCGCAAGGCATTTAAAGGTTGGTATCTTTCCCAGGAAGTGAGCCGCAAGACCGGGCAAATGACCGACGTGTATGCGAGCATGGGACGTCATTGCAAGGATATATCAACCGGGTTGCCGGTGCTCATTTCGCCCTATATCGACGGCATAAAAAATGTTTCTTCGGCAGAAGCCGGATTAAGTAAAACATCTACGGTCGGTCTGGCGCAGCATGAAAAAGAATGGAACGAAATACTTGATGGAATTCGCGGTGTTGTAGATATTGTCGCTTTTCAGGATGGCCATGTTGATTACAATGAATTGTACGATTACCTGCAGGTCAACAAAATGCTGATGGAAAAACATCACCTGCGGTGCTGGACCAATTGTGAATCTTTCGACCGCGATATGCCCATTAAATTTTTACCCATTAAATGGGAGAAATTATTATTAAAGTTACAGGCTGCCGAACAAGCCGGCCTGGAAAAAGCCATTACCTTTGAGTTTTCGCATTTTATGAGTCCCAATTCCTGTTACCTGCAGGCGGGACATTTATACCAGCGTTATTGTGAGCATTTTCATATTCAACCAGGAGGTTGAACCTGAAGGCAAAATTCCGGGACTATGCCCGGTTGTACCGGGATACCCTGCTCAACGATGTGGTTCCTTTTTGGGAGCGCCATTCGCCGGATCGTGAATATGGCGGGTATTTGACCTGTCTGGATCGGCAAGGGCGTGTTTACGATACCGACAAGTTCGTTTGGCTGCAAGCCCGGCAGATATGGCTGTTTTCCCGGCTTTATAATGATGTTGAGAAGAAAAAGGCCTGGCTGGATATGGCCGCTTTGGGGATAAAATTTTTACTGGAAAATGGCCGCAGCCCGGAGGGGGACTGGTATTTTTCGTTGACCCGCGAGGGCAAACCGCTCATTCAACCCTATAATATTTTTTCCGATTGTTTCGCCGCCATGGCGCTGGGGCAGTATTCCAGGGCGAGTGGAGAAAGCCAGGCCGCTGATCTTGCGGTGCAGACCTGGCGGAATATTCTTAACCGCCAAACTAATCCCAAAGGCAAATATAATAAAACCATACCGGGAACCAGGCCCCTGGAAAATTTTGCCCTGCCCATGATCTTGTGCAATTTATCTTTGGAACTGGAACATGTACTCAATGTCGCTGTGATTGATAGCGCTATTGATTTGTGTTGTGAGCGTATTTTAAAGCGGTTCTACCGACCGGACTATAAACTGGTGTTCGAAAATATTCAAGACGACGGCTCGCTGTCGGATAGCTTTGAAGGCAGACTTATCAATCCCGGGCACGGCATAGAAGCTATGTGGTTCCTGATGGATGTTGCCAGACGCAGAAACGATCGGGCGCTGGCGCAGCAGGCTGCGCAGATCGTGCTGCAAATCCTTGAATATGGCTGGGACCGTGAATATGGCGGCATTTTCTATTTCCTGGATGCGCACGGGCATCCGCCGCAGCAATTGGAGTGGGATCAGAAACTGTGGTGGGTGCACCTGGAAACGCTGGTTGCTTTGGTAAAGGGGTATGCGCTCACCGGCAACCAGGATCTTTGGCAGTGGTATGAAAAAGTGCATAATTATACCTGGAGTCATTTTCCTGACCCGGAGTATGGCGAATGGTGGGGTTACTTGAATCGGCGCGGCGAGGTGTTATTGCCTCTCAAAGGGGGAAAATGGAAGGGTTGTTTTCATGTGCCGCGGGCGTTATGGTTATGCTGGCGCTGTTTTACTGAATTGAGTGAAAAATGAGGAGAGTATGAGTAATTACAAAGCAGGCGTGATTAAACAGATCAGCGACGAACTGCTGCAAGCCGGAGTCCGGCGCGGCGGTGTGCTTTTGGTGCATTCCTCGTTAAAATCTTTGGGCAAGGTACCCGGCGGCGCGGAAACGGTGATATGTGGCTTGCTGGAAGCTCTGGGGCCGGATGGAACTTTACTGATGCCGGCGTTATCCTATGAAAAGGTAAACCGCGATGATCCGGTTTTTAACATTACCAAAGCCCCCGTATGCATCGGCGCTATACCGGAATATTTCCGCAAACGTTCCGACACAATTCGCAGCATGCATCCCACTCATTCCATTTGCGGCGTTGGTAAAAAGGCGCAGAAAATCCTCGAAAAACATATTAACGATTCAACTCCCTGCGGCCCCAATTCCCCCTTTCGGCAATTACGGGATTTACAGGGACAAATACTTATGCTCGGCTGCGGACTGAAACCCAATACTTCCATGCACGCCATCGAGGAACTGGTGGAGCCGGAGTATTTATTCGGTTTTCGCTGCTGGTATACCCTGGTCGATGCTTCCGGGAATCGTGTAGATAAAGCCTACCTGCCGCATGATTTTCGCGGCTGGGAGCAGCGTTATGACCGGGTGGCGAATATTTTGACCGGCAATGAGTTAAAAACCGGCAAAGTTCTGGAAGCGACGGTGCATATCATTGAAGCGACGGCATTGTGGAAAAAGGCGTATGAAGAATTACAGAAAAATCCATTGTATTTTGTAGATAAAAAATAAATTATCCCAATTCACGTGAAGGGTATTACATTATGCCTGGTCTGCAAACAAATACGGGGAGTGGCCGGTTACGGTCGCTGGATTTTTTTCGCGGGTTTGTGATGTTTTTACTGGTGGCTGAGGGAACTGAATTATACGATCATTTATTGCAATGGGCGGCCCCCGGCACATTGGGCTGGAAGATTGTCGAGCAGTTCCACCATCACCCCTGGAACGGACTGCGTTTTTGGGATCTGATCCAGCCTTTCTTTATGTTCATTGTTGGTGTGGCAATGGCTTTTTCACTGGAAAAAAGATGGAAAAGTGGGGCTTCGCAGACCAGCACTTTTTTTCATATTCTTAAACGTTGTCTTTTATTGCTGGCCCTGGGTGTTATGCTGCATTGCGGCTACAACCGCAGACTGGTGTGGGAGTTGTGGAATGTATTATCGCAGCTTTCAGTAACTATTATGATAGCTTATCTGATCTTTAAATGGCCGCTTAAATACCAGTTGATTTTATCCTTTGTGTTGCTGCTGCTTACCGAAATTACTTATCGCAGTTTTTCCGTACCGGGTTATGAAATGGCGTTTGTCAAGGGTCATAATTTCGGCTCGTGGATGGATATGGTTTTAATGGGCAAGATCAACAGCGGCGGTTGGGTGGCTGTTAATTGTATACCCACGGCTGCGCATACCATTTGGGGCGTTGTGGCAGGCAAGTTGTTAATGAGCCGGCGCAAGGATTTGCACAAGGCATTTATACTGGCTGGTGTCGGATTACTTGGGCTCATCATCGGTTATACTATGGACTGGACCGGATTAACGCCGATCATCAAACGTATATGCACCAGTTCGTTTGTTATCACCTCCGGCGGCTGGTGCCTGGTTACTCTGGCGTTTTCATATTGGCTGATCGATATAAAAGGCTGGCATTGGGGAACGCTGTTTGTAATAATCGTCGGCATGAACCCGATTTTCATTTATATTTTCAGCAATACTGTGGGCGGACAGTGGGTAAACGATTTTGTCGGTATTTTCACTTTGGGTGCGCTGGGCGCTATCGGTTTGACCGGTGAACCGGCGCTGGCGCTCAATGCCCTGGCGGTATTGGCCCTGGAATGGTATTTGTGTTACTGGTTATACAAGAAACAGATTTTCATCAAAATATAGGGAGAGCAAATTGATATTAATAGATTATGTCATTGTCTTTGTGTTCATGGCGTTCCTGTTTTGGGCCGGATCGGTTTTCTACCGCTGGGTGGGCACCCCCGATGATTTTTTCGTGGCCGGGCGGCAATTGACGCCGTTCATTCTGGCAGCTACAATAGCAGCGACCAATGTCAACCTGTACAGCTTTGTCGGCCAGGCCGGGGTTGCTTATAAATCCGGCATTTCGATCATCTGGCAAACCTGGACCGGCAACATGGCGCTGGTGTTTTCCGGTTTGTTTGTTATTCCGATATTACGCCGGCTGCAAATCCGCACCATCCCGGAATTTTTGGAAATGCGTTATAACTCACTGGTGCGCTATTTTGTCGGCTTTTTGTGGATTTTTCGCCTTGCGTTCTGGCTGGGCGTGGTGCTCTATACGGCAGTTGTCGCTGCACAAACGCTGACCGGCCTACACTCTTTTACCCTGTGGGTGATCGTATTCAGCGTTATTACCATCATCTATACTATGCTCGGTGGTATGTGGTCGGTGGCGCTTACCGACACCCTGCAGTTCGTATTCATGCTGGCGAGTTCGCTCATTGTGTTGCCGCTGGTCATGGCGGCGGTTGGCTGGTGGCCGGGACTGGTAGAAAAAATTGCCGAAAACCATTTACAACTGGTGTCGCAAACCGGTACTTATAACTGGAAATTTATCCTCGCTATCTGGATACTGGGTATAGAGTGGGCGTGCGTCGACCAGGGTCTGCTGCAGCGGGCGTTCGGCGGCGCCAATACCCGCACCGTCGCCAAAGGCCTGGTACTGGCCGGGATCATTACCACACCGTTTGCTTTGCTGTGGAATTTGCCGGGACTGGCGGCTTCCATTTTATTCCCCGGTTTGGCAAACGCCGATTCCGCGATACCGATGGTGCTGGTGACCTATGTGCCCAATATTGTGCTGGGATTTGTGTTTTGCGGTCTGCTGGCGGCGCAAATGTCCACTATCAGCGCTAACCTCAATTCAGTCGCCACATTGTTTACCAATGATCTGTATACACGGATTTTTCATAAAAATGCCACCGGTAAGGATGTGTTACGGGTAGCCCGTTTAATTACGGTCATCACCGGTATATTTATGATGGCATTTTCCTACCTGGTACCGAAACTGGGAGGAGCGGTAGAGGCATATTTGACGGTGATCGCCATTCTGGATATGCCGTTATTTGTGATTGCGATTTTTTATGGATTATTATGGAAACGCTGCAACTGGCAGGGCGCTTTTGCCGGGTACGTGGCCGGGGCGCTGGCAGGAAGTATTGCCAAGTTTGTGTTGGGTTATGATTTCAATACAGCGAC
The DNA here is from genome assembly GCA_029561455.1 of bacterium. Lineage (GTDB taxonomy): Bacteria > Zhuqueibacterota > Zhuqueibacteria > Residuimicrobiales > Krinioviventaceae > Fontivivens. The sequence goes on along the minus strand of JAKQIY010000065.1, from coordinate 183,726 downwards.
CTTTTATTCAGCCGGAGCAACCCTGCTGTTCACACCATTAATCAGTTTTCTGACCAAACCGGTGCAGGGCGCGCAATTGCAGGAAATTTGGAAGATGCGCACAATTTCCGATGAGGAAATACAAAGCGGCTCCATATATCATATCTGGCCGCAGACGACCGCCGGGAAGGTGCTTTTGGGTGTTGTGGCTGGTGGGCTGGTAGTGTTTTTGGGGGGTATTATAATGGGCAGTACGGGTTCGGGGTACGCCGGGCATGTGGCCGTGACCGGAATGGTTATTTATTTTATCGGCGGACTGATCCGCCTGCGTTATGATTGAGTTTTAACTAGGAGAAATTATGTTTGACTGGGTAACATGGAGTATTTGGCTGCTGGGTTTCATTATTCTCGTGGTATGGATAGTTGTCCCTTTTCGCGAATATAAACAACTGGTAAAGGAAAGGCAGCAGGAAGGAAAGCATAAACAAAAACAGGCAAACGCATGAGCGGTGAAAAGCTGCACGTTTCCGCGCCGGGCCGCATTTGCCTGTTTGGCGAACACCAGGATTATCTAGGGTTGTCCGTAATTACTGCTGCCATTGATTTGCGAATTTCAATTTATGGTGTAATACGGCGAGACCGGGTATTAACGCTGGATTTGCCGGATATTGGTGATAAGATTATCATAAATTTAGACCGACCGGTCATTTATGAACGCGAACGGGATTATTTTCGCAGTGTTATTAATGTCTTGCAGCGCGAGGGTGTGACTATTGAGAAGGGTTATGACTGTACGGTGCGGGGCAACATTCCCATCAATTCCGGCACCTCCAGTTCTTCGGCGTTGATCGTTGCCTGGATCAAATTTTTGTTAACGGCAGCCGGCGATGCCCGCGCCAACGACGCGTTGGTTATTGCCAAACTGGCGCACCGCGCTGAAGTTCTGGAATTTAATGAACCCGGCGGCATGATGGATCATTTTGCATGTAGTTTCGGTTCGGTCTTGTATATCGATTTCAGCACGCCCGATGCCTATCAGCAACTCCCCGCTAACCTGGGCAAGTTTGTGCTGGGCGATTCCCGCCAGCCCAAAGATACCAAAGGTATTTTAAAGAGGGTAAAGGAGGGCGCTTTACAGGCATTGTCGTTATTGCAGCAACAGGATCCTGCCATAACGATTCATACTATATCATTGGCGCAACTCGATCATTACCGCAACCTGTTGACCGGGCCGCAATATGATGTGTTGTACGCCAATGTCATCAACCGGGATTTAGTGCAGCAGGCAAAAACTGAATTATTGAGTAAAAAATTTGATCCGCATAAACTGGGTGAATTGCTGAACCGACACCAGGATGAATTACGGGAAAGGTCGCAGATTTCCACGCCCAAAATAGACGGGATGATCGACGCGGCGCTTCAAGCCGGGGCGCTGGGCGCGAAAATTAATGGCTCCGGCGGCGGCGGCTGTATGTTTGCGTATGCCCCGGACAAGTACGAACAGGTCGCCGAGTCCATCGAGCGCGCCGGTGGCAAGGCCTTTATTGTTGAAATCGGGCGGGGCGCCTGTGAAGATGATAATAGCGTGTAGGGAGGGTCTTGCCCAACCTTGTTTGTAAAGATAATAGATAGTAATGTAAAATAAAGGAGGTCTCTTATGTCTGACATTATGGATAATAAACCGGCGGGGTTCAACCGGCGGGATTTTTTAAAGATCGGCGCAGCGGCGCCGCTATCCGCAGCATTGACCAGTGTGGCGCTGGCTAAACCGGTACCTAAAGATGCGCCGCAGCTTTTTACTGCCAAACCGTTATCGACTGTACGCATCGGGTATGTAGGCGTGGGCGGCATGGGTTCTTCGCATGTGCGCAATTTACTGAAAATTGACGGAGTAGAGTTGAAAGCAGTGTGCGATATTATTCCGGAACGGGTGGAGCGGATTCAGCAATGGACTGTCGAAGCCGGGCAGCCCAAACCGGAAGGTTACAGTCGCGGCCCGGAGGATTTCAGACGCTTGTGCGAGCGCGATGACCTGGACCTGGTGTATACTGCTACCCCGTGGGAGTGGCACGTGCCGGTCTGCGTTGCGGCCATGGAAGCGGGCAAACACGCAGCTACTGAAGTAGCGGCGGCTTTAACTGTTGATGAATGCTGGCAGCTTGTGGAAACCTCGGAAAAAACCAAACTGCATTGTGTGATGATGGAAAATTGCTGCTATGACCAGGTTGAATTGATGGTGCTGAATATGGTGCGCAAGGGACTGTTGGGCGAGATCATCCACGCCGAAGTAGGCTATTTGCATGACCTGCGCGAGGTCAAGTTTGATTTTGAAGCTAAAGGCGAAGCGGTGTGGCGGCTGGCTCATTCCATTAAGCGGGACGGTAACTTGTACCCCACGCACGGCCTGGGCCCGGCGGCGCAGTGTATGAACATCAATCGCGGCGATCAGTTTGATTATATGGTGTCCATGAGTACCAAATCATTGGGCCTGAATTTATACGCCGCGGAAAAATTCGGCAAGGACAGTAAATATGCCACACAAAAGTATGCGCTGGGCGATGTGAATGTCAGCCTGCTCCGCACCAAAATGGGTCGCAGCATAACGCTATACCATGATTGTTCATCGCCGCGGCCGTACAGTCGCAAAAATGTCATTCAGGGCACGCGAGGAATTGCCGAAAAGTGGCCGGATCGGGTGCATATCGAAGGCAAGAGTCCAGCCCACGAGTGGGAAGAGTATGCCAAATATGATGAATACGAGCATCCGTTGTGGAAGCAGTTGAACGACCAATCGCGCGGCGCGGGACATGGCGGCATGGATTTCATCGAGGATTACCGGCTGATCAAATGCCTGCGCCAAGGCATTGCTCCGGATATGGATGTATACGATGCAGCAGCCTGGAGCGTGGTAACGCCATTAAGCGAAAAATCCGTTGCCAACCGCAGTAAAACGGTAGACATTCCGGATTTCACACGCGGCGCCTGGAAAACGAGAGAGCCGCTAGGCATTGTTGAAGCGTGATTTTGGTCAATTACGAATGACGAATGGAAAGTGGAATGTGAGATGTGAAACGTAAGATGTGAAACGTCAAACGTGAGACGAAAGCTTTCAGCTATTAACTATCAGTTGTCAGCCGTCAGTCGTCAGTCGTCAGTCGCCGGGCAGGATAACTGATATTTACTTAAAGACTTGCCTTTTGGCGGTCTTTGTGTAACCGGCTAACGCGGGTATTACATACATAGCCCGACCCGGGGTTGTGCCCTGGGTCGGGCAAAAAACAGGGGCTGTGCCCCTGTTTCCTTCCTGTTATTCTATATGAAATTTGCACCTGTGAGAGCGTAGCCCTCACATAATTATACGCACCGGGGTATAACCCCGGCGGGATCTGAAACCTGACAGAGTTACCCAGATGAATGTCCGGTATAATCATAAGCACCTGCTGAATAACCGGCGCGATCAAATCTAAACCCCGTTAGGGGTGAAATGTTTATAGCACTACCTTACCCACATAAAAAGCCACGTTAGTGGCGGAATTGCATTTCGTTAATAGTCCGGCCTTGGGCTGTTTTATACAGTCGGTGAAAGCCGGTACTACATACCTAACCCACGGGCGTTCCCGATGTTTTAAAGAGTTGGTCTGAAAATCCACTCTGTACCTGAGAGCTGACAATTAGAAATCATTTTACAATGCCTCGAACGTTTTTTTCACTGTAACAGGGCAACCAGGGAAATTATGTCCCAATGCCGGGAAGCGAGGGCAACACCCTGAGGGTTGATTGTACGCAATAATTTTTTATAGGCAGCATTCGCGTAAATTATTCCGTTTTATTGAAGATATTTAAACGAAACAGTAACTTTTTGGCACATCGTATCCCTTTGTTTTTTATTGTTGCTGGTGTAAAATTTGCAACGTCAATTTTGTACGGTCATTTAATCATTTAAATTGGCCATGACAAATGAATACAAGTTATTTTTCATTATTATGTTAGTACCTGGATACCCGGATATGATTTATTGCCTATATCTATCTAGATCATTTATTACTATTATACCTCTTCCTTTATTATCCATTATGGAATCTGTTTATTTTAATTTTTGTCGATCAATTATTTAAGTGTAGCCGCGTAATGTTCAAGCAGGTATTATTAATAACCTGACAATTTTTTCAATTATATTAGCAATATCTGTTTTTTATTATGTTGGTATCTTTTCTGTATGAAAAAAGGAGCATGTTTTATAAATAAAAGGAACTCATTATGTTACGAAAACTGCTTTCATTTGCACGGAATGAGAAAAATTTAGCTGCAATATATGGATTGGTGATCCTGGCCGTATGCCTTGCATTGACGGGGATCGTTTTGGTATTCTCCTCACCCTCTGCAACAGATGTTGTTGATGGGTCTTCCCGTCTGTTACCCGGCCTGCTGTTGGTCAGTGGGTTTTTTGTAATGACTTGTCTGTTGATCTTTTTTGCTCTACTAGGTAAAGGATATCAGGAAGAATTGCGTAACCGGATTATCCGGTTCGACAGTGCCACAGTCAGTCATGACAGCCAGGAATTTACAACCGCCATGGCCGAACTGGCGCAAGGTAATTTATCGGTACACCTGGATATAAAGTCAACACCGCTGCCGCGTTCGCAATATGAGGAATTGAATCCCGCCATTGATGCGCTGAATATTATAATCAACAGTCTGCATAATGCTGCTGATGAGTTCAACAAACTGACCGATATTCATTGCCTGCGGTTATGTTATGTGGGCGCCGATTCGTTCCTGGAAGGGCGTAAAGCCGGCGAAGTGCTTGATGGACTTTTGGGCGGCAAGGGAAAAATTTTAGTTACAACCGGCTCTTTTACCTCATCAGGATTGGAATTGCGGCGTAAGGGATTTATGAGTTATCTTGCTGAAAAGCACAGTTCCATGCAGATTGTCGATGTTCTGGAAAATCATGAAGATACCGGTTTGGCATATACACTGATTTCTGAAGGTATAAAAAAACACCCGGACCTGGTCGGTATTTATGTAACCGAGGGCGCCACACCTGGCGGAGTTGCACAGGCGGTTAGTGATGCGGGTAAAGCCGGAATGATAAAAATTGTCGGTCATGATTTGACCAATGACACAATGGTCAATATTAAAAAGGGTGTAATTTCCGGCACATTGGGACAAGATCCTTATGCCCAGGGGTATGATCCGGTCATTCATCTTTACAATACCATTGTCGATAACTGGCATCCGGTTTCCCCGCGCTTGCTGACCAGAATGGATGTAGTTAATAAAGAAAATTATGAACAATTCTGGCGTGAAGGCGTCGGCATGATCCAGTCCCGTGAAAGCCTGGAACATTTGGCGAAACCGGTGCAAAAAACACCGGATCGCCAGATAAAGATAGCGGTGCTGGGTCGTGAGGATTCCGCTTTCTGGGCGCCGGTAAAAAAAGGGGTGCTCGATGCCGCCTCTGTCTTACGAAATAAGAATGTAATAGTGGATTGGATTGTTCCAGAGGGAACACGCACTAAAAAAGATTTCAGCGCCGCTGTTTATGGCCCGGCGGTTGAAGAGGTTATCAGCAAACGATACAACGGTCTGGCGCTGGTATCTGTAGATCGCAACCTGGTGCCATATATCAACCGTGCGGTGCAAAACGGAATTCCGGTTATTACCGCCAACAGCGAACCAACCAGTCTGCGTAGTCTTGTCAAAACAATTTATGATCAGTCCAATAATTTACTTCAATCAAGCAAGAGTTTAAGCAGCAGCGCCGAAGAAGTTAATGTTGCAACCAAGGAGATCAGTTCATCTATGTTTGAAATGGCGCAAGATACCATGCAGCAGAACGACCAGGTTAACCTGACCCGGAATACCCTGATCTCATTATTGCAGAATATCGATACAGTGACGGAAAAAGCCAGAGACAGCGCTGATGCGGTAGAAGATACGACTAGAGCAATTCATTCCGGCTCGCAGATTCTGGAAAATACTCTGAGCAGTATCGATGTCATTCGCTCATCATTTGGTGAAACCTGGCGTATCGTGGAAGAATTGGAAAAACATTCCAGTAAGATCAATGGCATTTTAAAAATGATCAATGATATAGCCTTCCAGGTGAACCTGTTGTCGCTGAACGCCTCAATCGAAGCGGCGCGCGCCGGCGAGTATGGTAAAGGTTTTATGGTTGTGGCCAATGAAATCCGCAACCTGGCCAATAATACCGCTAATGCCACCAAAGATGTGGAAAAAGTGGTGCAGACGATATTATCCGAAATAAATAAAGTGAATAAATTGATGGATGATGATCTGCAAAAATTTGATAATATTTCCGGGCTTACCGATGAAGTCAAGAAAACTTTTGAAAAGATCAAACAATCTGTGCTTCAGGATCAGGATCGTATCCACGATATTACAGTCGCCAGCGCAGATATGCAGAACCTTTCCAATCAGGTTGGTAATGCAATGGAACAGGTCGCCGATATCAGTCAACGCAACGCCGCCGGCGTGGAAGAGGTTTCCGCCTCGACGCAAACTATGAGTGCGCAACTGGAGCATGTAACACTTCTTTCCAATATGTTTTTAAATATGGCCAAAGGAGAAAAAGAATTACTGGCCAAGTTCAATCTTGACGCAAAAAATGGCAGGCATTAATAAAGTGACAGGAAAAATAAGCCCGGTACAACATTCGCACCGGGCTTTTTGATTATCAGGGGTTTTGTTGAGCGGAATTAGAGGTTTATCACATAAAAATACATAACGACAAAGTGTGCAAAACTGCCTAAAATGACAAAGATGTGGAAAATTCCATGAAAACCGAATTTTACCGGCCAGGGATCCGGTTTTTTATAACCATAGATTATTCCGCCAATGGTGTAGAGCAGACCTCCCAAAGCCAGCCACAATAAACCGCTCAGAGGCAAAGCGCGTACCAGCGGCGCCAGGCCAATGATGACCAGCCAGCCCAGCAGGATATAAATTGTAGTCGAAAACCAACGCGGCGCATGCAGCCAAAAGATAGACATGAGCATGCCCAGAATTGCCAATCCCCACACCAACCCGAACAGGGTCCAGCCCCAGCCGCCGCGCAGAGCCACCAGGCAAATAGGTGTATACGTTGCGGCAATCAGTACAAAGATCATGATATGATCCATAGTACGGAAAAATTTCATGCCTTTTTCGCTTAAATTGAGCCAGTGGTACAGGGTACTGAATGTGTATAATAATACTAGTCCGGCGCCAAAGATACTATATGATACTACATGCCAGGCGCTGCCGTGCAGGCCGGCTTTTACAACCATTAAGGTCAGCCCGGCAATTGCCAGGGCGGTTCCAACACAATGGGTTATGCCGATAATCGGTTCTCGCAGTGGTTTAGCCATTTCTATTTCCTTTCATGAATGTAGTGCAACCTGCTCATCATCCAGGGTTACTTTTTCCCGGTATTTAATAGAGAGGATTGCTTTGCTTTTACAGGATAATAAATCCAGCGCTTGCATAAATGTGCGGTTTTTCTTTTGCCAGATGATGTTAAGATTCCGGGCGTAATGCGCCAGACTCATATCTACCCATTTAAAACGGGCGATTTTCTTGATGATCTCCGGTATGGAGTAAAATGATTTGTGACTGTATATTTGCGCTTTTTGCAATTCCGCCAGGGTAAAGTTTTTGGGTGTGTAAACGACATGGTGGGTATCGTACAGGGACCAGTCGTCGAATTCAATCCGGTTTTCTGCTTTCAGGGTATTGTACAGATCCGAGCCCGGCAGGGGGGTTAGAATCAGGAACTGGGTGGAAGTGAGGCGCGCTTTTTTGGCAAAACGCACGGTTTCCTTGACGGTCTGCCGGTCGTCGGTATCGAACCCGTATACGAACATGCCGTGAATGTGAATACGGTGATTCTGAATGATTTTAATTGCCCGGCTGATATCTTCAACAGATTGTTTTTTCTTCATCTCTTTGAGACTAGCGGGATTGACCGACTCAAAGCCGATAAACAGAGTGTGACAGCCGGCCTCTTTCATAAGTTTCATCAATTCCAGGTCTTTGGCAATATCGACGCGCACCTGGGTGGACCACTGGAATTTAAATTTTTCCCGAATCATGGCATGCAGCAACTCTTTGGCAAGCGCCGGATTGGCGGTAAAGTTGTCGTCATAAAAAAATAAAAAATTCTTACGGTCGTTGTATTGCCGCAATTCATTAATTATGTTTTCTGTTGAACGATGCCGATATTTTTTGCCAAACATACCGGTCACAGAACAAAACGAGCAGTCGAACGGGCAGCCGCGCGAGGTTTGAATGGGAATAATACGCCGCCCGGCGATGCGTTTGGGTTTTGTCGGACTCAAACTGAAATCAGGAAAGGGCAGGGAATCGAGGTCTTTTAAATGACAAGCCTGGGGATTGTGGATGACCTGTCCATTCTGTATCCAGGAGAGATTGGGTACAGCAGAATAATTTTTATCGCCTTCCCAGGCGTCGATAAAAGCGGTTAAGGCCGCTTCGCCTTCGCCGCGAATGACAAAATCCGCGTGCTGTAACGCTTCTTCGGTTAAGAAAGTCACATGCGGGCCGCCCATGATGACAGGCACACCCATAGAACGTACTTTATCGGCAATGGCATACGCGCGTGGGGCGGTCGGGGTTATCGTGGAAATACTGACAATATCTGCTTGCTGCAATTTATTATAGTTTATTTTTTGCATCTCTTCGATGATTATTTCCACCTGCCAGCCGCGTTTTTTCATGATTGTGCCGAGAATAAAGCAGCCCAGGCGGGGGATTTGAAATTGGCTGAATATATGGAAATTGGGTGATTTGGGTTCAATGAAGATCATCTTTTTCATGGTTCTTTCCTTCCTTACCGGAGAATCTCTTCTGGTTCTGTGATTTCAGGGCAGTCAGTTCTTTTTTCTTTTTTTTCAACAGGTCTTCCCAGCGTTGAATGCCCGCTTTTAACTGATTGGTTTTTTCCAATAACAGGGCAATTTCATGGGACATGGCTTGCAGCTTTTGCGCAGTCTCTTCAGCGGATGCGGATTCGATGTTGGACTGGAGTTTGATGAAATCCCGGAAATAATCCGAAATGGTTTTGATTTCATCGAGACTGTAGCCAAAAAGTTGCAGGTCCTGAATGAGTTGGCAGAGATAGATATAATGCTCGGAGTACATGCGAAAGCCGCCTTCGCTGCGCATATCGGCGTCGATAATGCCCTTGTCTTCCCAGTGCTTGATGGTGCGCGGGCTAACCTGCACTTTTTCCGCCAGGGTGCCAACAGTTAAAAAATTGGTACTTTTATCTTTTTTGGCTTCTTCGCTTTTGTGCGGCAGGCCGATTTTGCGGATGATTTTTTGTATTTCCTCCGGCCCATAGCCCAATTCGACCAGCTTTTTAATGTGCGCAACCTGTTCGAGGGTGGCATGGGAATAGAAGGGGATTTTGTCTTCCGTAAAACCGACGGGTTTGAGCAGTTTTAGTTTTTCCCACAATTCGAGAGTGGATTTATCGATCCCGGTTTTTTGCAGGAACTCATCCAGTACGTATGCTATTTGATTCATAGTGTACCTTTACGTATACTTTGTGTTATAATCTAATCGTAAGTGAACGTGCATTATTATAATGAATAATTTGTTTATAGTCAAGGAAAATTTTTTAAAAAGCTGTCAGCTTTCAGTTGTCAGCTTTCAGTTGTAGGATGGTGTTTTTCGGTAATTTGCCGGATTTAAACTTGCCGCATTGTTTCACAGAATAGGAAAATAATGACAATACAGATACCCCATCATTTAAGCAGCTATCAGTTGTCAGCTATCAGCCAGTAGGATGGGGTCTTTTCGGCAATTTGCCGGATTTAAACTTGCCGTATTGGATCATAGAACAGGAAAATAATGACAATACAGATACCCCATCATTTAAGCAGCTATCAGTTATCAGCTTTCTGTTGTCAGCCGTCAGCCATTGGAGGTGAGAAGAAAAGGAATTACGAATGTCGAATTACGAATTACGATTTATAAATGGGGCCAGGGCGGGTTTGAGGTTTATAAAAAATGGCAGGAGGGGTATTTTGGGGTTTTTCCCATCCAAACCGGAGTTTGGGACGGATGGAAAATAATAATACCCTCAAAAACGAGTTAAATCACCTTTTCCCAATAGTAATGACGGAACACTTATATCTTCATCTAATTCATCCCAATGGATTCCAGTACCATTGCCGCTTAAAACATAGTTTTCCCGCTGCTCCGGTTTGGCTTTAAGTAAGCGCGGAAAAAATTCAAGGGGCACAGAAAGTTGCCTGCCATCGGACAAATTCACCCACATATTATATTGATCAAACCATATTTTGATTGCCGAAGCTTCAATGGTTAAAATACTCATCCCATTTACTCCTGATTAATTCTTCATTCTCTTCAATTAATTTATGGAATTGATTCAATTCTTTACCGGAATAGCCATAGTTATAAGCCAGGGTAATATAAGGATCAAGCCAAAATTTTGCACGTTTATTATCTTTTTGAATGTGAATGTGTATCGATTCTAAAGGATCACCTTCATTGGAAAAGAAATGAAATCTATAGCCTTGCCAAACAAATACTTTTGGCATATTAATCCTTTTTTATTGAACATTTAAAGATATTACATATTTATTTTATGAAAAGCAAGAATAGAATCAATATATAGTTACAACTTTTTTCCTCCCATCCCAACTCTATTTTAGATGGGAACGGGCTCCAGAAACTCTATTTCAGCCTGGTTTGTATAATGTTCGATAACAGAGTTATCGTTCCAGGTTTCGCTCTAAACCGGAGTTTGGGACAGAGAGAATTTTGAACAAAGTATAAAAGATAGTTATCATAATAATTGCCAATCCCCGCGGGAAACGCACAGAGCCCCACTATCCGTTTCCCGCCAATTACATATTTAATTATTTTATCAAACTCATCTTTTTACTCTGTGTAAAGGTTTTACCAAAATTATTAGTGTATTCAACCTGGTAGATATACAACCCGGCGGCGACCAGGCTGCCGTTCATATCCGTACCATCCCATATACAGGTATGGGTTCCGGCTGCAAAGTGGGAATCGGTGATCATTTTTACCAGCCGGCCGGTGACGTCATAAATCTTTATGACGATACTTCCGCTGTGCGGCAAGGTAAAGCTGATTTTGGTTGCCGGGTTGAACGGATTGGGGTAATTCTGCTCCAGGGTAAACGTCTCCGGAATTTCTGTATTCTGAATTTCTTTACAATCAATGGCCGTCGGGTCAGAGTAAAATGCGGTATAGGGAGTGAGTATCTGGTATTTTAACGACAGTTCAATCACCTGGTCAACCAGCTCTTTGAGTTTGCCATACATGGCAATCTGGTCGAGCAGGTAATTGATTTTGGCATTAGCCCACAACCGGGGCACAAAACGGTGCCCGCCCACGGTATTGCTGAATGTAACATCGGCGCGAAAACTTAATTTTTTATCATTCACCGAACCGATGAGATAGACTGGAAAAGTCCCCTGGTTTTTATAAATACCCAGTTGCATCACCTGGTTGCCCCAGAACAGGTCTTGCAGGGGGCGCGGGAATTTATCGGAAGTAACCAGACCGTCGATCTGGATTTCGAGATCGGTCAGCACCGGTTTGGAAATGCGCTGAAAATGCAGGCCGATGATCTCGGCAATGTCGTCGTCTTGTTCAATGAATTCAGCATACCCGCCGTTTTCCACAGCCATTTGCGTTAATAATTGTTCATTCACCTCATCGCCTATCCCGAATGTAAAGATGCGGACATTTTGAGTGTTCCGGGTTTTTACATTTTGCAGTATTGTAGGGACAAAGGTTTCCCCCCAGGTCGGCTCACCATCGGCCAGAAAAACAACCATGTTGGCATAGCCGGCGGAGAAGGATTGTTTTAAGGTCTCTTCCAATGCTTTATCAATGTTGGTCAAACCCAGGGCGCCAATATCGATAACAAAAGCGCGGGCCAGGGCAAGGTTTTCGGCGGTGGCCTGCACCAGGTCTGGTTTAAATTTTTGTACTGAAGTACCAAAAGTTAAAATATTGAACATATCATTGCCCTGCAGGTTATCCAGGAAGGCCATTAACGCTTCTTTAAGCTGCAGGATGCGCTCGCCTTCCATACTGGAAGAGACATCGGCGGTAAAGACAATTTTTTTGGAAATCGTTTCGTCATCGGTAATACTGTCCGGCGGGGTGATCCATACGGCGTAATAGGAATCGGAACCGATGGAATCGGCCGGGGCGGGCGTGTAGCGCAGAACATTGACTTCCACATCCTTGCGTACGGTCTCGAACTGGATATTTAAATCTTTGTCCGGAGTAAAGTTTTCATCGCCAAATATAAAACTGCATTCGTTGTCATTGATCCTGTTGAACTGAAATGCCGTAGTGTTTTCGTGCGAAGGCGATTCATAAAATTTTAGCGGTTTGGTGGAAGAAATTTTACCGTCCACAGAAACGCGGTTGAGCGGTTTGGGCGATATTTCAACGGCGTTCAGTAAAAAGGTATAGTCAATATTGCCGAATTCATACGGGAGCATTTCCACATAGGTGATCTCGGTACGGACGTCGGTTCTGCCAAAAATCGGGGCAATGCTCAACCGGTAGAGGTTATCGCCAAGATATTCCAGCAGCGCCGGGTCCAGGTTGACGCGGATTTTATCATTATAGGCCTGTTGCGCTTCCTGGCGCTCTTTGATCTCGCCGGCATAGCGTTTGCCGTTGAACCAGTAAAATAATTCCGAGACCACCGCGCCTTCCGGCAGGGGGAATATCCATATCGCTTCTACGGTCTGGTTCAGTTCATTATAAAAAGTTTGATCCACATAGGTAACGGATATCTGGCCGTCAATTTCCACGCGGGCGTCTACGGTCTTGATCCATACTTTATCATAGTGACTGTTGCTGCCGATCGGCCTGGTAAACAAGGCGCCAATGGCGAAAACGGAGTGTTGCGCTGCCAGGATGAACAGTATGACAGCAAAAAGAGTCAGGGTAAATTTTTTCATGGTTCGTTTCCTTTATTTACATTGTGAACAGACTATTTTAAAAGGCTCATGCGCAGAGTACTGAACTCGCTGCCAACCTGCAAACAGACAAAATACAAACCTGACGGCAGCGGGTTGCCGTGCAAATCCACGCCGTTAAATTTAATTTCATGCATACCCGGTTCCATATAGCTGATATCAATGACCCAGACAAGTTGTCCCAACATATTGTATATTTTTAACAGTTTCACAGTACGACTATGATCATCCGGTTGCAATACAAAACGGATGGTTGTGATTGGATTGAACGGATTGGGATAGTTGCCGATGAGGTATGAAGCCGGCGTTGCCAGCGTTTCGGCAAGCTGCTCTTCGATATCGGTTAATTCATGCTCGTAATCTGCAATATAAGCCGTGTAACGGCAGCGAATATTATAAGCCAGGCTGATAGCGATCAATTCATTTTTAAGGGACGGGGTTTCGCCATAGATTTCAATTTCCCATTCCAGGGCATCGATCTTTTCTTTGGCCCATATTGCTTCGGCGAATTTATGGGTATTGGTTACAGCGCTAAAGTCGAGGTTAAAATCAAAAGCGCGGGCGCCGGATGGCGAGGTTCCCGCCATTGAAAAGGCTGAGGAACCGGTAGTCTGGTACCGTCCGGTCATGTAAAAGCTGCTACCGGCAAAAGTAGCGGGAATTTTCCCCGGCAGCAGATCGTGGGGAGTTACCCGGCCAAATTCAAAAACCACATCCTGAAGGATCGGTTTGCTGATCTTGTTCATCAGCCTTTCCATGCCAGTGTAAATGTTACTTTCGGCATCGAGGTAGGTAACAAAACCGTAATTAAGAGCGGCGGTCATTTCCAGCCGGGCGCGATCCACATTATCGCCTATGCCTACCGGGAAAATACCGGCTTTATGGGTGTTGAGCGATTCGATCTCACGCGGGTCAATAGCCGAACGGCCATCGGTAAATACCAGGATCATATTATTGTAATTGTTATCCGCGCACTGGGTTAACGCCGATTTTAATGCCTGATCCGCATAATACGAACCGGAACTTGAAGAGATGGAATTCAGATAAGATTTGGCATTATCGATATTGGTCGCATTAGCGGCGACCGGCGCTGTATTCCAGGAGTAATAATAACTGCTATACAGAATAATATTAAAAACATCCCCGGTATTCAGCTTATCCAGCATGGTTTTAATAGCTTTAATGGTCTGGTCGAGTTTATAGCCAAACATCTGGCTGGAATTATTGACCAGGAAAAGGATGCGTTTCGGCAGCACATTTTCGGCCGTGATCTCGGTTTGCGGTTTAACGTACAGCACAAAATGCCCGTCTACACTGTCGTTGGCTACCGAATAAAAGTCCACGCCGGTCACATCTTGATTGCATTGGTAGGAAAACACCAGATCGCGGTCGAGGTATTGTTTAGCCATGATCAGTTCCAGATTCAGGTTATTATTATCGGCGGAAATAGCGCGCAATCCCTGGTGGGATGTGCAGCTATAACCGGTAATAGCTGCCTGGCTGTGTACATGGAAGGTAAACTGGACATGATCGAGCGGAAATTTTATAAAATCACCGGTATTAAGGGGAAAAGTATAATTGGTTTCACCGGCGAAATAATCACAATTGCTGATGTAGGTCAACTGCACTTTTTGCACGGTTTGCGGAGCAACCTTTTGCAGGGATATTTTAATACCGTTCCTGCCGATATATTCATTCACCAGCGCAATGATACCGCCTTCGCCGGTGCCGGGATTGGTGGCCTGTTCGCGTACTTTGAGAACCGCTTTATAAATTTTATTATTGCTCCAGTATAGAAATTCCGTAGCCCGGGCATCGGGCGGCAGGGGAAAAGAATAGACGGCGGCAATAGTATCAGTACTTTCACAAAAGAATTCCTGGTAAACAGTGGTAACGGCCAGCATTCCATAAATATCCACTGTTACCCTGGTCAGACGGTTTTGGATAAAATCCTGCGGATAACCTGGTTTGGCTGGAATTAACAAGCCATCGGCTAAAACCGGCATTACGGTTATTAAAAGAGCAATTATTGTCAGGCTGATTCGTTTCATTGTAATTCCTCCCGTCCGTTACTTTAAGTATAATATTTTTTGTGATTCACGACTGACTTTATTACCATCTTTATCATGTAATTCCAACAGAACAATATACACTCCGCTGCTAACCGGTAAACCCTGTTCATCGCTGGCATTCCAGATTATTTGGCGCGGAGAATTTTTATATAATTCATATTGTCTAATTTTTTGCCCCAACAGGTTATATATACCCACTTGGCCAACACTTTCTTGCGACGCGTTAATATTAATCTTAACCTCAGGATTAAAGGGGTTGGGGTAACAAACCAAGGCATTTGCAATTCGGCTAAAAGTTGGTACAGAATAACTTGTTGTCGTTTCACCACCTAAACCGGCATAATGAATTTGTAGCCGAATTGTATTGGCGCCAATATTACCAGGACTTTTGTAGGTTAAGCTGTATTTATCCTGAACTTTCATACGACTGACATCCAAAAGTATATCTCTGAAATTCCCGGTTATGTCATAAAAATTACCACCAGTAGGTAATACAATGGGATTGAACCAGGTTGTCTGTAAATACAAGGGTCCGACTCCATGTACTCTAAAATCCATTTCCAACATTCTGTTAACTATTTGTGTTTTAGTATAACTTGTTTCCGGGTATTCTTCGTCTGTTACCCATATTATATTTCGTTTACTACCCGGTCGAAGTGATAATTGGGTGGCGCGATATAAAGCGGCAGGTGAATCTTCAACACCACCCCATAAGTTTATTTGACTGAGTTTGGTTTTAATAAAGTTAATATCTTTAGTCATATCTATTACCAGATCAATTGTAGTACTGAACGTCACTACTCCAATTTGATAATCAAAATCCCGGGCAACAAGACTATCGGCAAATTCACCCAGATAATTACGAACCTGGTTAATTTCATCTCCCATACTGCCACTTACATCAAGAACAAATACTATATCTGCTAATGCTGAGCCCCCTCCCTGGAATTTTTCCAGGTCATAGCTTAAAATTCTGCTATTGTTTTCATATAGAAAAATATTTTCCTTACGCAGGTTTAAAAGTTTTTGGCCGGTTTCCTCCACCTCCCCACTAAAGATAATATTAACATCCGGGTAAGAAGAGGTGATCAAAGAATCGATAGTAACCAGCAGTCCGGTATCGGAAACCGGGGTAGCGGGAATATAGATATACCGGGAAAGACTATCCAGCACGGCACCGTTATGGGTACAGATAATGCAGAATTTGACAATTTTTTCTTCATAAATTTCGCGGCTGTGCAGTTCAAGCGGCGTATAAAGCCCGGCGGCGGGAATGGTAAGATCAACAAATTCCGCATCGGTATATACTTCATAGGGACTGTCAAACAACAGTCGGGCATTATTATAGTTGTTATGAGTGGTGTTGATGCACTGGAGCGCGCCGGTCAGGTCTTTGGGGAACAGCACATTATTGCTGAGCGTCAGAGCAGTAGGCAAATTCCAGCGTAAAAAGACCGGGGCGGAAAAATCCGCTTCTGCAAGGGCGATGGTTGCGGAGAGAGACCTTGTCTGCCCCGGTGTCATAGTGATTTCATCCCAGACCAGTTTCAGAACCAGGTCGTAGAGATGCTTTGCTTGTGTGATAGTATGTTGAGGTGTAGAGTTGTTCAAAATATCGGGCCAGTTGGCGGCAATGAGTCGGCTGGGCTTGTCGGGCAGGGAGAGGGAAACGCCCATCCCTTTGGCAAGCGAGTTCCGTTCATATACAGCTAGCGAAGAATTGAGGCCAGCGCCGGACAGAACCGATTCGACGGCGAGGGGTTGCTCATTGACAAACAAGGCACCGTCGCCATTGCGGCCCAGCGCCGGGTCGAACACAATGGCGCCGCCGCAGGAGTGATTTTGGGTGTCGGTATTTTTCATGGTGAGTGCCAGTTGCAGAGCGGCTCCGGACTGGGCGGGAGCGATCAGGAAATCGACCAGAACGGCATTGTGAGTAAAGCGCACGCGCAGGGTATCCTGGTTTTTCTGGGGAGACAGATCGCCGAGCGGGGAGTGAAGAATATCGAATTTCTCCCAGGCGCCGTCGATGCCCAGCAGGGGATAAGAGGTCATGGCGTAGGGATGACCAAAGGAGATACCGCAGTTGTCATCCAGAGTGGAGGTGGATGAACCTGAGAGCGTACCAATAGTGAAATAGCCGCCGGTGATGAGACTGTATTCCAACTTTTCGGTTGTTGCCAGGTGGCTGCCGTAATTGGCAATTGAAGATGTTGTAACGGATTTTAATAATCCTTGTTGTTCCTGGAGATCAAAGTCGTCTTTGTCCAACGCTAATACCGGGTGAAAATAAAGAATTAAAGCTAGAGCAATCCAAGCGATTCGTTTCATTGTCATTCCTCCCGTCATAATTATTTCAGAAACATAATTTTTTGTGATTCGCGAACCACCTGGCCGTTTTTATTATGCAATTCCAATTGCACAATATATAATCCACTACTGACCGCCAAGCCCTGTTCATCGCGGGCGTTCCAGAGAATTTGCTGTGGCCTATTGTTGTGCAATTCAAAATTCTTTATCCTCTGCCCCAGCAGGTTATAAATTGATACCTGGCCTTTTCCATTCATTTGATTATTAATTGTGATCTTGACTTCCGGGTTGAAGGGATTAGGATAACAAACCAGGGATTTACCTGGAGACATAATGTCAAGAAGATAATAGATAATCGAAGCTTCCCCACCCAGTCCTGCATAACGGACTTTAACCATAACCTGATTTTCGGGTAATGTATTATATTGGTCTCTTTTATATGAAACCAGGTAGCGATCCTGGGTTTTTATACGGGATATATCTAACAGAATATCACGGAAATTACCATAGATGTTATAATAATTACCGCCGGTAGCCATGGTAAAGGGATCATAGTACTGCTGTTTATACGATTCCGGCCCGATGGCATGAACCAGCAACTCTTTTTCTAATAAAGCGTTGACCACCTGCTGAATGGTTTGCGACGTTACATTATCGGCAATATGATAATTAACATCCGTGAGCCAAATAATGATCTTTTTGGCGTTTACTCTGAAATCATATTGCGAAGCTCTCAGCAGGGCGTCTAACGAATTTTCCGGTGCGTCGCCGCCGCCATGCGCGTTCTGCTGGGCAACCAGGTTCTTAAAATCATTAACATTGCTGGTAAACGGATAAGCATTTTCAATTATGTCAAGAAAAGTAACCATAGCCAGACGATAATCGACATTCCTTTGCGACAGGCTATCGGCAAATTCTATGATATTATTTTTAACGGCATTGATGATATTTCCCATACTTCCGGTTACATCCAGTACAAAAATAATATCGGCGGCGCTAACTCCCCCGGTGGTATCTTTGGCAAAGGTAAACCTGGATATGGGAGTCATGTTTTGATATAGTAATACATTCTCCCGGCGCAGGTTTAACAGCTTTTGGCCGGTTTCTTCGATTTCGCTGCTAAAGATGATGTTGACGTTTGGATAGTTGGTAATATCCAGAGAATCGATAGTAACCAGCAGTCCGGTATCGGAAACCGGGGTGGCGGGAATATAGATATACCGGGAAAGACTATCCAGCACGGCGCCGTTATGGGTACAGATAATGCAGAATTTGACAATTTTTTCTTCATAAATTTCGCGGCTGTGCAGTTCAAGCGGCGTAGAGAGCCCGGCGGCGGGAATGGTAAGATCAACAAATTCCGCTTCGGCATATACTTCATAGGGACTGTCAAACAACAGCCGGGCGTTATTATAATTATTATGAGCGGTGTTGATACACTGGAGTGTGCCGGTGAGGTCTTTGGGGAACAGCACATTATTGCTGAGAGTAAGCGCGTTGGGTAAATTCGAACGTAAAAAGACCGGGGCGGAAAAATCCGCTTCTGCAAGGGCGATGGTTGCAGAGAGAGACCTTGTCTGCCCCGGTGTCATAGTGATTTCATCCCAGACCAGTTTCAGAACCAGGTCGTAGAGATGTTTTGCTTGTGTGATTGTATGTTGATGTGATGGGTTGTTCAAAATATCGGGCCAGTTGGCGGCAATGAGGCGACTGGGCTGGTCGGGCAGGGAGAGGGAAACGCCCATCCCTTTGGCAAGCGAGTTCCGTTCATATACAGCTAGCGAAGAATTGAGGCCGGCGCCGGACAGAACCGATTCGACAGCGAGGGGTTGCTCATTGACAAACAAGGCGCCGTCGCCATTACGGCCCAGCGCCGGGTCGAACACAATGGCGCCGCCGCAGGAGTGATTTTGGGTGTCGGTATTTTTCATGGTGAGCGCCAGTTGCAGAGCGGCTCCGGACTGGGCGGGAGCGATCAGGAAATCGACCAGAACGGCATTGTGAGTAAAGCGCACGCGCAGGGTATCCTGGTTTTTTTGCGGAGACAGATCGCCAAGCGGGGAGTGAAGGATATCGAATTTCTCCCAGGCGCCGTCGATGCCCAGCAGGGGATAAGAGGTCATGGCGTAGGGATGGCCAAAGGAGATACCGCAGTTATCATCCAGAGTGGAAGTGGATGAACCGGAGAGTGTACCAATAGTGAAATAGCCGCCGGTGATGAGACTGTATTCCAACTTGGCAGTTGTTGCCAGGTGGCTGCCGTAATTTGAAATCGCTGTTGTGGTAGTTTTTAACAAGCCCTGAGATTCGGTAATATCGTAATCACTTTTATCAAATGCCTGGGATGTTGAATTGAAAATAACCAGAATGACTAGTAGAACTGTAAACAAAATTTTCATGATCCCTCCAAAACGATTAGAAAAACCCTGATGATCGAGTACAACCGGGGTTTATCAATAATGATGCCACTAGAAACGTAAAAAAAATTTTTTAATTTTATTAAAGGGAAAAGTGCTTTAATTATTATTTTTATTCAGTATAGAGTTTTTATTGCCCAATATATTTTTTTTGCAGGGGTTTTTTATATGAATTACCCCTTAAAAAAGTACGCAAATTTTTCGTACCTGTGATTTTTTTGCGTAGTTCAATATTAAAAGTGAAAGGAACAACAAATAGACGGTGTTGATGATTCCCCGGACGGCGTAACGGAGAAAATAATTTTATAATTAAGCTTTTTACTTTGTGAGAACAGGACATCGGTTTGACTATACACCCAAAGAAGCGCATAGGCAGTCAGGAACAGGTTGCGATTTTTATAAGCGCTGTTAAAGGCTGCATATTTTTTCGCAATCTGGTCCGGATTGTTGGCATTTAAATAGGCTTTTTGCGAATAGTAGCAATCATACACATAATAAGCCGACCCCAGCATGGAAGCAACGCCCAGTGAAAACAACACCACGCCTTTTTCGGTTTTACGCAGGTACAAATGGCCCCAGCCGGGAATGACCAAGGAGCGGGCGACCATGTTTCTTAATAACATGGTGTTGTCGGATGTTATGCGTACAGTATCTCTTTTAATTTCAATGGTTTGCCTGGACGATTCGTAGCTTTGCAAACCGGTCTTGATTTCATTGAAAAAAGTGACAATTTTGGGTGAGGTTGTTACCGGGTCCAGATTAAAATCCGGGTCGATTTTCAGGATTTCAATAAAGTCTTGCAGGGCAACATCCATTTGCAGCAAGGAGTAATTCGATAATGCCCGCAATTTATGTATGGTAACAAGCTGTTCCCGGGCAAGACGGTCTTTATTGAGCAGCACCTGGTCGGCAATTGCAATAACCTGATCGTATTCAAAATTCCTGAAATGCTGTTCCATAATATCTATTTCCACTTCCCCATATTGCCCAAACGCACATGCGGAGAAGAAAAGGAAAATAGAAAAAAACACTGCAAGTTTTTGTTTTATAATCATTTAATCAGCAACATTTTAATGAATTCAGTATTATCACGGGTGGTTAATTTGCAAAAATACAAATTGCTGGCTACCGGATTATTCTTTTCATCAGTTCCATCCCAATGGAATTGATAATTCCCCGGGGGTAACATGTTATTTACCAGTGTCTTTATTTTACGGCCCTGAACAGAATATATATCGAGGTTTAGCAAACTCTCATCCTCAAGATGGATTGATATAGTCGTTGCAGCATTGAATGGATTTGGATAATTTGATAATAAATAATGATTTGAGACTCCTTGTTTCTTTGAAGAGCACTCATCTTTTTCATTGTTCACCGGAGTGCTGCTTTCGATAACCGGCAACCTTTCGATGTAGGGGACGATCTTGTCGTTTTCATCCAGGCCGCCAAAAACATAGATATAATCATCAAACAATTCCGCCATAAATTGTTTACGGGCGTAATTTAACGCCGGGCCTGGAGATATTTGATATTGCTGCCCTTTTTCAATGATTGTAAAAATTTCCGTTGTAGCCAGAGCATTTTGCGCTTCGTTGAAACCACCGATAATGAAAATTTCATTATTTTGAGCAGTAATCGCCTTACCACCAGCGCGAGCTTCAAACAGATCCGGCCGAATTCGTTCATATATCTTGTTGGTTATATTAAAGTAATTGATTTTTTTGGAGACTCCGAAAAACACGCCGCCGAATAAATAGTAACTATCATCATAGAGCGCAGAAAGTTCCTGGTAGAGCAATTGACCGTCATATACAGTGTTGTCATAAGTGTATGATATTCTTGATTCTGGTATGCTAAATTCCAGAATGTAGGGAGCGGCGCTGTCGTTTAGAGTTATACCGGTGTAACCGCCAAAAATGTACATACAATCATTGTAAATACCGCCGGTAGAATTGATTCTGTTGGTTGTGTCGGAAAGTCCAATAATATCAGGGGTTCCGACCGAGTCCCATATTTCAATTCCCTCAATTTTACTCGTATCGCCGGTTGTTCCGCCATAGATTATAAATGAGTTATTGTACAAATCGGCAACAAACCCGGCCCGTTTGGAACTCATTTTCCCTGCATATTCCCAGGTTTTGCTCACAGGATCAAACACCTGGATTGTATCGGTCGGCATTTTGGTTGCCGGATTATAGCCGCCAAGTATGTAAATACGGGAATTATAAAGGATACTTTCCCCATTATAAACCGGGAAGGGCATACCGACTTCCAACACTTCCCATTCACGGGCTTTAGCGTAAACTGTATTCAGACAAGTCAACAAGAAGAAAACCGCTATTTTTATTTGTTTATTTTTCACAAGTCATTCCGTTTGTTAATCTACACATTTTAAGCGCAAAAACCGTACCGTTTTTTATGGTTTTACAGAATCATCGGGCTTTATCAGGCGCTCAAAATTAAATTTATATTTCAGGGTTTCCATTTTAGCTATAGTGATATAATCATCAAATTTTCCAAAATTATCATTTTTCAGGGTAAGTACATGTCTGCCGGTCAAAAGACAAACCGGGCGTTGCAATGGCGTTTGTCCGATGAAATTATTATCGACATAAACATTCCCCCAGGGATAAACACGACATAGCAGGTAGCCTACCAGCGTGTCCAGGTTGACCGATACGGTTATTACTTCGCCCGGTTTTACGGTTAATTTCCTGGATACGGGGGGATAATCCGGGTGTTGCAAAACCAGTTCATGAAAACCTGCTTCTATGTTGATATGTTCATCAACCGGGGTAGTTTCAATTTTTTCATCATCAATAAACACATCAGCCCAGGGTAAACATTGGATAAACAGTTTTCCCGGCAAATCTGGCAATAACTGGTTATTGTTAGGCATAGAACCTGGAGCGGGTTCCGGGACAGGACTTTTAGTTTTCAAGCCGGCAGTAAGTTTATTATCGTTTTCAATGGTGTTATTATAATCAGCAACGGTTATGGTTCTTTGAGAATCTGCCGATGTTCGGGTACTATCTTGAATGATTACAGTTTGATCATCATGTTTGTTAATGTCTTTGGTCTGGGTAAAAACAATTATTATTACAAAAAGCAGCAGAACCGGCAAGATGAAAGCGAAATAGTATTTACCGCTTTTACGCTGAACTGAAGCTTTGGCCGGCACAGCCGTGGTGTGATTGTCTCCTATATTAAAGCGGGGTAAAAGGTCCTGAGCCGATACCGGTCTTTTCGATTTGTTTTTATGTAAAAGCAGCTTGAAAATATCTCTGACCTGAGCGGGAATGCCGGTTTCAGCATCTAGTGAAGTGACAACATCACAAGCCAGAATATTGTTGATCGTGGCGCCGGCATCTTTACCAAGAAAGGGATTATTACCGGTGAACAACTCATACCCTGCAATGCCCAGCGAAAATAGATCCGAAGCAGGTGTAAGATCGTCTCCCATGATCTGTTCAGGCGACATGTATCCGGGTGTGCCGACAATCGAGTCCTGGCGGGTTTGGTTAATATCATCCTTGATCAGCGCCAGGCCAAAATCGGCGATCTTAACCTGGTGTTGTGCATTGACCAGTATATTTTCCGGTTTAATATCACGGTGAATGATGTTATGCTGATGCGCTTCTGCAAGCCCCTGAACAATTTGGCTGAAAATAGCTAACTTGTCCTGGACGGAAATTTTCTTTTCAAGGATGATCGAGCGCAAGTCACTACTGGGAAAATACTCAAACGAGATGTAAAAATAATCTTTAAAATTGCCGAAATCATATACCTGGATGATGTTGGGATGATTGATTGCCGCCAGCGATCTGGCTTCGCGTTGAAAACGATGTAAAATTGCTTCGTCGGAGATTTTATCTTTGGCCAGGGTTTTTAAAAATATTTTTTTGCCGAGATAGATATGGTTGGCAATATAAACACAGGAAGTTAAATCCTTTTTAATACATTGCAGGATTTCAAATTTGTCAAAGAGAATTTTTTCCTGTTGTTCGATCATACTGATTGTATATAAAAGTTAATTGTTTTCTTCAATTTCTCTGAGTTTCATTTGCACCCAGCGGACTGATACTCCCAGTGATTTAGCCGCCTGGGTGCGGTTATTATTATATTCAGCCAGGCGTTTTTGTAACAATACCGTTTCAAAATCTTTTAAATTACCGCCAAATTCTGTCAACTGATTTTCATCTTCAAAGATAATATGATCGGGCAACAGCACGTTGGAATCGCACATGATGAGGGCCCGCTGTAAAATATTTTCCAACTGCCGGACATTGCCGGGCCATGAATAGGTTTCCAGTTTTTGCATGGTTTTAACAGGAATTTGAATTGGTTTATCCGCATATTTTTCGATAAGATGCCGGGTGAGCAATGCAATGTCTGAGCGGCGGTCACGTAGCGGTGGCAGCGTTATGGGAAAAACGTTCAAACGGTAGAACAAATCCTGCCGGAATTTGCCCTTATCCACCAGTTGTTTCAGGTCTTTATTGGTTGCTGTAATAATGCGGACATCTACTTTTTTCACCTGGGTATCGCCGAGACGTATGATTTCCTGGTTTTGAATGACGCGCAAGAGTTTTGCCTGTGTAGAAAGGGCAATATCGCCAATTTCATCCAGGAAGAATGTGCCACCGGAAGCTACCTCAAACAACCCCTTTTTGTCCGTATTGGCGCCGGAAAAAGCCCCTTTTTTATAGCCAAATAATTCGCTTTCCAATAGTGTATCAGGTATTGAGCCGCAGAACTGGGCAATAAAGGCTTTATCTTTACGCTGGCTGAGAAGATGTATCGCTCTGGCCGCCATGTCCTTGCCGGTGCCGCTCTCGCCAAGTAATAAAACTGTGGCGTCTGTAGCTGCTACCCGATGGATGAGGTTAGCGGCTTTGCGCATTTCCCGACTGGTTCCTACCATATCCGGTATTACATCTGTGTTTTGGACTTTATTCTTTAGCAGCAGGTTTTCTTCCTGCAGCGATTCTATTTTAATAACTTTATCCAAAGCAAGTGATACAAGGTTGGAAAAAAATTTTAAAAATTCCAGACTTTCCTCGGTAAAGTTTTTGCGATTTGTTTGGCTGTCCGCCAGGATCACTCCCCATATTTTGCCATCCACAAATATCGGCACCCCAATAACCGATTTGATTTTATGGATCTGCACACTGGTGAACTGTGATACCGCCGGGTCGGTTTGTACATCATGATACAGGCATGACTGACCGCTTTCAATTACTTTTTTTAATATACCGGAAGAAAACGCCGAGAGGTCATTGATATCCTGGTGTTCCGTATTACGAGCCGCAATAATATTAAAATTATCGGTACCGGGTTCCAGCCTGGTAAACAGGGCGCGCTCCGCTTTGAGCACCTGAACGACCAGGTCCAGAACTTCAGATACAAGGTTCTCCTGTACTTTAACATCATTGAACATCTGGCTGATCTGGAAAAGGGCATCCCATTGCTCTTTTTGCATACCGCCAAGTGTTTGAATATATTCCTGTTCCTGCATAAGATCATCTATTCCTTTATTGTGAAAGAGACGGGCTTGGAGCGTGCTCGGTTTTGAAATTCATCTATGCACCACACCATCCAAAAGTAGTCATTATCGCCTAAAAGAGCATCTACTATGCAACTGGTATCGGTAGCGGCCAGGTTGTTTTTATTCCAGACAACTGTAGCAGGTATATCGTCTACATAAATTTCAACCGCCCAGGTAAAATTGTAACCCGGATCAAACTTGTTCCATTTTAATTCCAACTGGGGAGAAACAGTCTGGTAGCTTGCGGGATAAACAAGTGAAAAGTTATCGGTAATGATCCGTACCGCCTTGTCGCTTCCTACCGGAATAGTATGAGATGATCTGTCTTTAACAAAAATATCAAATTTGTGGCCGATTATTTTTTGCAAAGATGGGAAATCATTATAGGTGAATTTTTCCTGGTAATACCTGTCGCCTGGATTATATTTAAGAACCTGGGATATTTTTAAATTGTCATTTTTAATATACACAGTATCAATATCATTATCCGGATCGCTGACCAGCGCTCTGATCACAAGTTCGGTTTGTGGGACAATATCGCCCTGCCGATTTTTAACGACCGTATAAATTTCCAGGCTGTCTAACTGGGGGGCAGCATTGAGGTTCACAGAAACAGTTTTGGAGTTGGACGCACCACCCCAGGTAATTTTAAATGTCTCTGTGATAAAGCCTGTTTTTTCAAAACGCAAGGTTCCGTTTTGCGGAGTTATATTATTCAAAACAAAATCACCATTAGCATTTGTATATGTATAGACCTGGTCTATATCCCAATATACCACAGCACGATGAACGGGATTGGTCGGCACCTGGGCGGAAAGCACCCGGCCCTTAATCCTGGCAACAGAAGTTCTTGGATTGCCGGGATCGAGGGGATTATTGCGCGGCGCCTCACAATACAATAAACCGAGTACCGGTAATATGAAAAACAAAATCCATGCAGCTGATTGTGTGACAAGATTCTTCATGATCAAATAATTATTTAAAAAAGGTTTAATACAGGATTTCCTGGTCAAATATAAACATTTTTTTAAATAAATACTCTACTAAAGTATTTATTTTGTTGTAAAAAAGCCTGGAATTAATAAATGGAATTGTTAACATTATAAAGATATAAAAATTATTTGAATAGTCAATATAATTACATAAGTTAATGTAAATATTTTAAAAATTTTTACTGTAAAAAGATTTAGTATGTAGTAATTCTGTCATCTGGTTCTCTGTTAACAACCGGTTACTGCTGATATAAACAGTTTTCATTTTTAACATTATAATGCGGAGGAAGCTATGAATAGTACTTTTTGGGTAAAATTTTTTACAGTTATCTTGTTTATTGGTACAACCCTGGCTGTTGCGCAGGAAGCACAAAATATAATAAAAAATCCGCAATTTGACGATGGCACAAAATCGTGGAAGCTGCAAAAAGAAACCGGTACAACTGCCGCAATTGCAGTATCCCCGGACACATTATTGTCAGGCCCCAATTCACTTCAAGTCAGTGTAACTGCCGGTGGAGCTGAAAACTGGCAGGTGCAGGTATACCAGTCATTAGGCTTGCAGCGAGGCAGAATTTATACACTCTCTTTTATGGCCAGAGCGGATACGCCGCATAACATTCAGGTCTATTATCAAAAATATACTGGCGATATGACGGTTTTCTGGTCCAGTCCAGTCCTAGCCGTAGATACTACTCCACGTATGTTTGGGCCATTTGTTTTCAAATCGACACAGGAAGACGCTGCTAACCGGTTACGTTTCCTGGTTGGTGGCAAAGACAATGTTAAGGTTTACCTGGATTCTGTGTATGTGACCAATGTTGATGATCCGGATTATTTTACCGAAGTGGAAAAGTTTGCAAAACGGCAGCACACTTTTGGAGAAACCACTTTGCCATACCGGTTATGCCAGCCCGATTTTTACAATCCTGAAAATAAATACCCGTTAGTGCTGGCCCTGCATGGCGCCGGGGAACGCGGCACTGACAACGAAATTCATATTCAAGTGCATCGTATGGCAACTTCCTGGGCCGACAGCGCCAACCAGAAAAACTATCCCTGTTTTGTTGTCGCACCGCAATGCCCTGCCGACAATAAATGGGTGGATTGCGACTGGAGTATCGGTCATTATAGTATTGCCGAAACCCCCATCAGTAATGAAGTGGAAACGGTAAATGATCTGCTGGACAGCCTGA
Organism: bacterium; assembly: GCA_029561455.1. GTDB lineage: Bacteria > Zhuqueibacterota > Zhuqueibacteria > Residuimicrobiales > Krinioviventaceae > Fontivivens. The sequence goes on along the minus strand of JAKQIY010000065.1, from coordinate 156,184 downwards.
TCCGTGAATTTCCTATTGATACAAATAAAATATACATAACCGGTCTTTCAATGGGGGGCTATGGCACCTGGGATATGATTAGCCGTTATCCGCACCGGTTTGCCGCAGCAATTCCCATGAGTGGCGGCGGGGATTCTACTTTTGCAAGTCAAATCAAGCATATACCGGTGTGGGCATTTCATGGTGAAAAGGATACCACGGTACCGCCGGCCGGTTCGCGCGATATGGTAACCGCCCTGGAGCGGGCCGGGCGCACGGCAGTTTTTACTCATTGTCAATATGGCGACTGCGACGGCATGAGCGATGATGAACTGAATGCCGCTATTGCGCATGGTGCGTCTTTACTGTATACGGAATGGAAGGGCAAAGACCATGTGATGTGGGCGGAATCGTTTGACCTGCCGCAGCTTTTCCCCTGGGTATTTGCGCAGAACAAATCCGTGCCGCTGGCAATCAGTAATTCCAATGAAAAGACTATTGAGACTTTTGCCCTAGCGCAAAATTATCCGAATCCGTTCAACCCGGCGACGACTATCAGTTATGCGCTGGAAAAAGCGGCGCAGGTTAAGATAGATGTTATTAATGTCCTTGGTCAACAGGTTGCCATCCTGATAAACAGCACCCAGGCCGCCGGAAACCATGAGCAGATATTTAACGCCTCCGGACTCGAATCCGGGGTATATTATTACCGGATTACTATTAACGGTAAAGAACAAGCCCGTAAAATGTTGCTGTTGAAATAGTACTTTAAGTTTTTTGAATTATAGGATAAAGTTGATTTTGAATAAAAAAGCCCGGTTATTTGTAATAGCCGGGCTTTTTACAACAATATCAGATTAAATACAAAACAGTCTTGGGGAAGGAAATATGTACGCCTTTTTTTTTATTATCCAGTTGTATAATAAATGTAAACAGGCGACTGTCTATGCAAATGGAAAATACTTATCAATTTAATTGTATCGTATTTTAAGAGTTCCGCATCAAGATCATGCTTAAAACTATAATTTGCGAGATCAAAAATACTCAGTTGTTTTCCATAGCCAGTTCAACCACCATGCTTATTTTACCATCATCGGCAGTTTCTTTGTAGATAATCCTGGCGCCGGGGATATTGCCTTCAATTTCTCCAAATGCCGGGGAATCGGGCGAGTCTTGCCATTTTATGATATAAGCAGCCCAGCGGCAGGCGTCCAGGTAGGCGGCGCGTTCTGCAGCTTGCTGCGCCATAGCGGAGTTGGCGGCATGTTCCGGCGGCAGGCCATAACCTACAGCGCGAAGTGTTTTCTGCTCACTATTAACGCTTGCAGCTACCAGTTCGCGACGCAGGTCAACATTATCCGGCGTTTGCAAGATCTTTTCCTGCAAGGGTAAAAGTATTGCCATCGACTGTTCCGGTGTAGTTATCTCTGCTGTTGCTTCCACATTGGTTTGTGGTTGTAACTCTTGTACTTTATCTTCGCGGCTGCAGCCTGTAAACAGTAGCAGCGCCAGCAGTAAAATGAGCAGGAGACCGGCTCCTGTTGCAACCGGTCTCGTCATGCTTTTATTAATTATCATGTTCCCATTTCCCATGATGATAAATAAACCTTTTGTTCTTCGGTCAGTTCATCAATAGTAATGTTCATGCTTTGTAATTTAAGTTTTGAAACCCAGTCTTCGATTTCTTTGGGTACATTATGAACCTGGACTCCCAGTTTACCGGCGTTCTTAACCGCCCATTCGGTAGCCAGGGCCTGGGTGGCAAAACTCATGTCCATTACTGAAGCCGGATGTCCTTCGGCGGCAGCCAGGTTGATGAGGCGGCCATCGGCAAGAATATTGATTTTATTACCGGACGGCAGGGTATACTGTTCAACATGGTTACGTACCGTGACCGGTTGACCTTTTGCGATTTTTTTCAATCCTTCCAGATCGATTTCCACATTAAAGTGACCGGAATTGGCAATAATTGCGCCGTTCTTCATTACCTTCATATGTTCGGGACGAATGACATGAATGTCGCCGGTCAGTGTGCAGAACAGATCGCCTATTTTTGCCGCTTCAGCCATTGGCATTACGCGGAACCCGTCCATGGCAGCTTCCAGGGCGCGGATTGGGTCAACTTCGGTAACGATAACATTGGAGCCCATACCACGGCAGCGCATGGCAAAGCCTTTGCCGCACCAGCCGTAACCGGCAACAATAACGTTTTTACCGGCCAGCAGTATATCGGTAGCGCGGATTATGCCGTCTACCGTGGATTGCCCGGTGCCGTAACGGTTATCGAACATGTTTTTGGTAGTAGCGTCATTAACTGCAATGACCGGAAACTTTAATGCCCCGTCTTTAGCCATGGCGCGTAAACGAATAACGCCGGTAGTGGTTTCTTCCATACTGCCGATAATGGTTTTTACCAGTTCCGGGTAATCGGAATGGATATTGGAAACCAGGTCGGCGCCGTCATCCATAGTTACCTGCGGGCCATGTGCTATAGCAGCGTGGATGTGGTTGTAATAGGTTTTGTGATCTTCACCGTTAATAGCAAAAACCGGAATACCATAATCTTTGACCAAAGAGGCTGCCACATCATCCTGAGTAGAAAGGGGATTGGATGCGCACAGCACCATATCGGCGCCACCGGCTTTCAGAGCGCGGCACAAATTGGCGGTTTCTGCAGTTACATGCAGGCAGGCCGCCATTTTTTTGCCCTGCAGCGGTTTTTCTTTATCAAAACGATTATAAACTTGCTGCAATACGGGCATATCGCCATTTGCCCATTCAATCCGCTGCTTTCCTTTGGCAGCCAGATTTATATCTTTAATATCGTATTTCAAAATACCTCCAGTAAGAAATTAAATTATCCTTTTAACAAGTCTTTGACTTTATCGGTTTTTTCCCAGGAAAAGCCCTGGTTTTCGCGACCAAAATGGCCATAGCTGGCAGTCTTTTTATAAACCGGTTTCCGCAGGTCCAGAGTTTTAATGATACCTTTGGGGGTCAGGTCGAAATGCTTGCGCACCAGTTTTTCTATTTGGTTATCCGGCATGGTTCCGGTGCCAAAGGTATCAACCAAAACCGAGACCGGTTCGGCAACACCGATAGCATAGGCAACCTGGATTTCACATTTTGTTGCCAGGCCGGCGGCTACAATATTTTTAGCTATATAGCGCGCCATATAGGATGCGGAACGATCCACTTTGGAGGGATCTTTACCGGAAAAAGCGCCGCCGCCATGCCGCGCATAGCCGCCGTACGTATCGACAATGATCTTGCGGCCGGTTAAACCGGTATCGCCATGAGGTCCGCCAATAACGAAACGGCCTGTGGGATTGATGTGATAGGTCGGTGTATGGCCGGCCAGTAATTCTTGCGGTAGTACCGGTAATATAACCTGCTCGATCATATCTTCACGTATTTGTTTATTGGTAGCTTCCGGATTGTGCTGGGTTGAAATGACCACTGTGTCGATTGATTGCGGTTTGCCATCCACATATTTTACCGAAACCTGGGACTTGCCGTCAGGGCGCAGATAAGGTATAGCGCCTTGTTTTCTGACCTTGGCAAGTTGTTGAGTGAGTTGATGAGCCAGCATGATCGGTAGGGGCATCAATTCCGGGGTTTCATTACAGGCAAAACCGAACATCATTCCCTGATCGCCGGCGCCATCGCGATCCACGCCCATTGCAATATCGGCTGATTGCTGATCTATGGTTGTAATAACTGCACAGGTCAAATAGTCGAATCCAAATGCGGCATCGGTATAACCAATTTCTTTTATGGTATCACGAACAACTTTGGGAATATCAACATAAGTAGAGGTGGTAATTTCACCGCCAACCAGCGCCAAACCGGTGGTTACAAAAGTTTCGCAGGCGACGCGGCCTTTGGGGTCATCTTTAAAAACAGCATCTAAAACGGCATCTGAAATCTGATCCGCTACTTTATCCGGATGTCCTTCGGTTACTGATTCGGAAGTGAATAACATTTGAGTCATTTAAAACATCTCCTTTGTATTAGCATTTAGTTAATTATATTACTGAATAATATTACTAGTATATACTTTATTCCTTGTTTTTTGTTCAGATATTTTTATTAAAAGAGCAGGGATAGATCCTGGAACCTGGTTTTCATCAATTCCCGTAAAAATCCTTCAATTTCGCCGGGGGTGCTGAATCCGGTTATCTGATCCGCTAGCATAATACACTCATTACACTCGACTCGCCGAATAATTTCTTTCATTATCAGCAATGAAACCGGACTGACGCTGAATTCGTCCATACCCATACCAATGAATATCATTGTCATCAATGGGTCGCTGGCCATTTCACCGCAGATGCCAACCCAAACGCCATTTTTATGACCTTTATCGATGGTGTTCTTGATCAAACGCAAAACTGCGGGGTTATAGGGGCGATACAAGTATGCAATATGTTCATTACCCCTGTCCACCGCCAGGGTGTATTGAACCAGGTCATTGGTGCCGATACTGAGAAAATCGCATTCCCTGGCAATCATATCTGCTACCATTGCAGCGGAAGGAACTTCAATCATTGCACCAACCGGAATGTTATCAGAGAAAGCAATTCCTTCCTGCAGCAGTTCCTGTTTAACCTCATTAAGCATAGACTGGCAATAGCGAATTTCGGTAACGCACGAGATCATTGGGAACATGATTCTAACTTTGCCATGAACACTGGCGCGTACTATGGCACGCAATTGGGTTTTAAATAAATCTGCACCGCCATCACGATAGAGGCGAATACCGCGGGCGCCCAGGAAGGGGTTGGCTTCCGGTGGCAGGGTTATTGTATGAGGCACTTTGTCGCCGCCCAGGTCAAAAGTACGGATAATAGCCGGTTGATCGCCCAACGCCTGGAGAATTCGCACATATTCTTTAAATTGCATCTCTTCGGAGGGTAATTCATCCTTGGTTAAATACAGGTATTCGGTGCGGAATAAACCAACTCCGAAACCACCATATTCACGAACGGATTTTGCTTCTTCTGGGAATTCGATATTGGCTGATAATTCGATATTTTTGCCATCGAGTGTTCTGGTGGGCAGATTCTTTAAATGTTCCAGTTTCCGTTGTATGTTTCTGAAATCGGAAAAGCGTTTTTTATACTGGGTAATAGTTTCCGGATTTGGATTGATGATAAGTATCCCGGAATTACCATCCAGGATCACAAAATCGCCGGTATGTAGCAGGTTGCCGGTTTTTTTAAGACCAACCACTGAAGGGACTTTGATGGAACGCGCCATAATGGCAGCATGCGAGGTACGCCCGCCGAAATCCATAGCAAATCCAAGTACTTTATTGCGTTCCAGGTTGACAGTATCCGAAGGGGTCAATTCCTTGGCAAAGATTATCGCCGGATCTTTTAATTTTTTCAGGTTGGGACGAACATCTCCCTGAATTTTTCGAATGACACGGCGTTTTACATCCCTGATATCGGCGGCGCGGGCTTTTAAATATTCTCCCTCGATAGACTCCATAGAGACTTCAAAATGTTCCATCACTTCAAGAAAAGCCTGATCCGCATTCATGTGTTCTTCGCGAATACGGCGAACCGTTTCATCGACAATCATTACATCTTCAAGTAAGAGCTGGTGTATTTCAAATATTTTAGCGCTGTCAATACCGATGGAGAGGCTGGTTTTTTCAACAAGCTGTTGCAGATCACTTTTAGCGCTCTCCAGGGCATGGGCGAATTTAACCACTTCCTGATCAACATCCTGGGGTGTTAAAGTCTTTTTTTCAACTGTTACAACATCAGCGCCAATAAAAAACACCGGACCCATAGCAATACCTGGTGATGCGGCAACGCCCTCAAATTGTTGTTCCAGTTTGGGTGCTAATTCATCGGTCATGTTATTATTCCGCTATGTTGAACAGAACAAAATTATTCTTCATCAAATTTTCTTACCATAATTAATTCTTCCAGTGCAACAATAGCCTGGTTTTCATCCTCTCCTTCAACTCGTATGTGTATTTCACTACCATAGGCTGCGCCCAGCATCAGAACTCCCATAATACTTTTGGCATTAACTTCGTTCCCTTCATTAGCAATATAAACAGATGATTTATATCGTGATGATGTCTTTACCAGCAAACCTGCCGGACGCGCATGGATACCAAGCTTATTTTGGACAGTGTATTTTTTTATTATCATAGTTTTCTCTGATTTCGTAGCATTTTCGAACCATTAGAGCGGGATATTTTCTGTCGAGTGAATCAAATTTTTAAGTATCACAAAAGCTATGCCCAGTAATAATGACAGAACCAGGGCAAAGGTAACATTTTTTTGCCGATGCAGAGAGAGCAACGTAACCACAACAGTGATCAGAAAAATGGCCAAATGCTCATCACTTTGCTGCCAATTCCATTTAGCCGCCACACTGACACATAATCCTGCAACCAATACCCCTAAAGCGGAAATCGTTTGAAAAACATGGGAGAACTTACGCAGGGAGAGATCGGAAATAATGTCAAATCCTTTTTTATAGCCGAGCCATAAGCCTTTAAAACGGATATAGATATGCGGAATATTGTATACCAGAAAGAAAACCGGAATAGCCAGCCAGCCGGTCAGTATGCCAAGGGTAACACCGATGCCGGATGTGAGAGGTTTTAATCCGTTCCAGAAATACTGGTCGCCAATAGAACCGAGCGGCCCGGCCAAACGTTCTTTGAATACCGAGATTGGATTGGTATCCGGCCATTGGCGCAGTAATGCTTCTTCTTCCAGTTTAGCAACAGCGCCAAGACACCAACTGGCAAAGTAGGGGTGCGCATTGAAAAAGGTCAAATGGCGGGCTAAAAATGCGGATTGTTCTTCCGGTGTATGGTATAATCTTTTCATGACCGGGATAGCACTAAAACAAAAACCCAGCCCTAGCAAGGATTTAAAATTCCAGGAACCCTGCACCAGGAAGCAACGGAAAAATATTTTATAGAGATCAATGTTTTGCATGCGATTTGTCATAAAAAAATGACCGAGTCTAGTTTAATAATAATCCAACGCCAAGACCGATAAAGATTAACCACCATTTTTTGTTATTTTTCAAGAACATAAAAATGAGTATACCGCAACCGGCGCCTAAAAAGATATTACTAAAGGGCTGTATATAATGGTCAAACCCTGCCGGTATCAGAGATATTGTTGCCGGCAGAATTGTAAAGCCGAAAAGCCAGATACTTGAACCGGAAAGTAAAAATCCTAATAGAAAAGCCATGCCAATTCCGGCAAAATGCGCCTTGCTAATCCGGCTCATTGTAAGTTCTTTATCATTCAGGAGATTGGTAAACAGCCGGCTGTTGATCTTGCGCATCAGTTCAACCATATAACCACCGATTATGCCGATAAAAACAGCTAAAACCAGGGCAAATACCAGCGACGGATATTCTCTGCCGGTCAGATTGTATGATATTATTGCAATAGCTGACGCAGAGCTGGCGCCAACATTGCCTTCGGAAAACGGCGCCGCACCGATTGGTAATTCATGAACCCAGAACAGTTCGAGCAGAATGCCTACCATAAAGCCCAGTTTGAAATTGCCCAAAAGTAGTCCGGTGACGCTGCATGAAATTACCGGTCTTGAAATCATGATCTGGAGCGCCGCTGTGGTATCCATAGCAACAAATCCGCTCCATACACTTGCTGCCAGCACCTGTAACCACATAATAGACTCCTGATATTAAAAGGTAAACTTAATTAATTTTGTTTTAATAAGCAATAAAAAACATAATAGTTTATCATAAGAAAGACAAATGCGCAGGCGGACAACCGGGAATCAACATTACATGGAAAAATACAAAATAATAAAAATGAACCTGTAACAATACCGGTAGTTTAAAAGCAAATTACTATTAAAAGTGTGTGCAGTTTATATTTTGTTGTTTTGCTGTAAAAAAATTATATTAGTATGGCTCAACACTAAAAATTATGTTACCCGGTCTTTTTAAAGGGAGAAATTATGAAGAAAAAACTGTTGTTTGTCGGCGGGATAATTAACGTATTGTTCACAATATTCCATGTTTGGTTAGCCTGGCAAATATCACAAATAACCGGTTTGTCCTCTGAAATTCATGCTTTATTGCTGATGCTTGCCTTCGGCGGGACGTTGATGATCGGCTTTGCCGCTTATGCTTCTCTGTTTTGTATACAGCAAATGCTCACTACCAGGTTGGGCAAGGCAACCATGATTTTAGTTGTCTTGATCTATAGCACCCGGGCGCTGGAAGAAATTGTCATCGCGCCAAAATTTTCCCCGCTCATATTCAGCGCCTGCCTGGTTACGGCGCTCGTCTATTTATTGGCGTTAACGCTGCCTCAAAAAGAAGCGTAATAAAAATAAAATTTCTTCTACAATTGTAGAACTTTTTGGACAAGTTTCCGTATATTAAACCACCAATATCTTGTCTGGTAATACTTTATAAATATGTGGAAAAGATTATGAAAAAACCAGGTTTGTTCAAAGTACTACTTTACTGTTTTCTTTTATTGTTGTTTGTATCTGTCGCCAATGCAACTGAGCAGGATACCTTAAAGTTAAGCGATGAATTGTATGTTATTGCAATCGCCCCGGATGCTTTTCAGGCGATCCACTATTTCCCCTGGCCGTGTAATTCACTATTATGCCGACTGGATTCCACCCATTATGTGTTGGTGGATACCCCGAATGAAAACCAGTCCACGCAATTGCTGGTGGAATGGATCCTGAAAAAGCATGATGGAATTCATTTACAGGTTATCAACACCCATTTCCATCGTGATTGCCTGGGCGGCAACGGTTACCTGCTGGCGCAGCATATTCCGGTATATGGCTCGGACCTGACCGCTAAATTGTTGACGGAAAGAATGAGTGACCCGACCCGCGATAATATTGGTGATTTTTATCAGCAACCCCAATACAAACGCTATTATGACCTTTTAAAAGCCACAACACTGTTACCGCCCGATCATCTGTTTAAAATAAATGATGGACTGGTAATCACAGTTGGCGATGATACCCTTGAGGTTTATTATCCCGGCGGCGGACATACGCGGGATAATATTGTCGTATACTGGCGGAACAAACAGATTTTATTCGGCGGCTGTATTCTGCGGGCAATGAGCTATACCGGCGCCGGTTACACCGGCGACGCCGATATGGAGGAATGGCCCAAGTCCTTACTGCGTATATGCGCAAGGTTTCCGAACGCCAGGATTGTGATACCCGGCCATGGCGATTTGGGCGACCTGGGTATAATACAGCATACCATTGATGTGTTGAAAAATCCACAATAGCGCCGTTATACCTGAGAATGGAGAAAATAATGTTTTCTGACAATCATTTAAAATATTTTATTTTAGGGAGTTTAATCCTGTTCGTCGTTGCCGTTGCTCAGCCCTGTACAACCTTTGTGCTAAACCAGGGTGATAAACTTGTCTTTGGCCGCAATCTTGACTGGGTTTGCGGCAACGGCTTGCTGATGACCAACCAGCGCCATTTGCAAAAAACAGCGTTAGTCGATACTGCTGAAAACCCGGCGACCTGGGTTGCCAAGTACGGCAGCGTTACCTTTAACCAGGTCGGCAAGGAACTGCCGTATGGCGGCATCAACGAGGCGGGACTGGTGGTGGAACATGCCACGCTGGATCAAACTGTTTATCCCGCCCATGATGGGCGTCCCGCCATTGGCGCGCTGCAATGGATCCAGTATCAGCTTGATAATTACGCCACTGTGCAAGAGGTTATTCAAAGCGACAGTCTGGTACGCATTTATGATCCGCAATCACATTACCACTATATGGTGTGCGACCGTTCCGGCGACGCGGCGGTGATCGAATTTTTAGATGGTAAAAGAGTAGTGCATCATGGCGCGGATTGTCCTGTTAAAGCAATGGCCAACAGTACATATAACGAATCCATGCGTTTTTATGATGACCGGGAGAAACAACCGGGCGATCCGTCCTTACAGCATTTTGCGACCGCGGCGGAGATGACCTGCCGGTTCCAGTCCGCCGTAGGTGATTCAGCAGTGGCCAATGCGTTTTCCATTTTAAACGTTGTGAGTCAGGGGCTGTTTACCAAGTGGAGCATTGTATATGATATAACCGACCTGAAAATCTATTTCAAGGTGTATGAAACGCCAACCATTGCCGGTGAACAAAAAATATTTACCAGAACACCGGGCGAAGCAAAATTGAAGGTGGTGGATATTAACAGTCTGGATTTTAGCTGCGCTCATGCAGGCAAGGCGCTGGACCTGGATTATGACGGCGAGGGCGTGATGAATGCCAACATGGTGGATTTTACTACGGCATTGAACCACAGCTTTATCGTCAAGGCCTTTACATTTTTTACCGGCTGGGGTATTCCCATGAGCGTATCCGATACGGATATGCAGAACCTGGCGGCGTACCCGGAGAGCTTTGGGTGTGAAAAGTGAAATGTGAGATGTGAGGTGGCAGCTGTCAGTTGTCAGCTATCAGCTATCAGAAATGAAAAGTATGATGTGAGAAGTGAAATTGGAGATAATTGGATGAGTATTTATAAGCGATTGCTGGTATTGGCGGGAATAAGCGGTTTATTGTTAGCGGTATTCCAGGTGGTCATTACCTTTAATCCGGCGTGGAGTTTATATTTTGGAGCGCCAAAGAATATTACCGACAATCATCCGCTGTTGTTCACGACCGGGGTGATTGCCGCGCTGTTTTTTGCTATTTTCGGTTTGTACGGCCTATCCGGCGCCGGCGTCATCCGCCGCCTGCCACTACTGCGCCTGGGACTGTGCGCCATTAGCGCTATTTTCATTTTACGGGGACTGGTGATCGTTCCGCAACTGCTCATTGTTACCGGGTTGCGGCCGGCTATGGAGCCGCTGCCGGTGCGGTTTGTGGTTTCATCGTTCATATCATTGACGATTGGTGTTATATACCTGGTGGGAACGGCAGGGTGGTGGAAAAATTTATATAGGGTAAAACATATTTAAATTAAAGTCAGAATGAAACGATTATTCAGCCAGTGTAGGTTTTGATTAAAGAGGCATCAATATTCAATATTAATCAAGGTGGAATAAATAAAAATTATCACCTGTTAATACAGTGATTTATAATTAATAAAGCAATTTGAAAATAAAGGAGGAACAATGAGCAAGCTGTTACGGGCAGTAGTGGCAGGTTGGGGCGCTAAAAAAATGGGCGGCGGGTGTATTTCCACGATCATCATTTTTTTACTGTTATGGTGGTTATTGGGACATTTGGGTATTTTTCAATAATTGCCAGGTTATAACGACCTGTGTTCATTTTATAAAAGTGTGTGGTGGTAAATATACAGGTGACGCTGTATACAACCTCAATTATCCATCGCATACAGAATGCAAGGGGGATGTAACATTATTTTATTCTGATAATATAACAAAATTATAAAAATTTCCTGCGCTGTTGAAATAAATGATTGTCATTTTACCGTTTAGATCAAAGTAGCCAATATTAAACAAGATTTAATCCGGTTTTTTTCATTTAATAGGATAATAATTCCTGCAGAAAAGTTAAGTATGATACATCAAGATTAAATGAGCAGGCTGGTTTTAATAAGCATGTCGATAATACGGAAGAGGACTCGCCGGCTTGATATAATCATTGCTAGCGTTTGCAGGTGTTCATTGCGAGGTGAGAACATGAAGAAAATAAAAAAAACTGTCGTTTCTTTATCAATCATTAATTGTTTACTGTTTTTTTTACCTGATCAATGCCCTTCCCAACTCGTTTATTCCAATTCTGTGCAATATCAACAAGTGAGTAGTTTTGAAACGGCTTTATCCATTGTTAATATGAAAATATGCGCCGATGGCTCACGGATAGTGTTTTCCACAGGCGGGCCGGAAGTTAAAGTTTATACTATTAATTCAAACGGCAGTGGATTTAAACAGGTTTATGATTTTCAGAGAACCGGCTATGCGCCTTTTGTCGATATTAGTGAAGATGGCGAGAAAGTGATCTGGTGCGACTGGATTGGCGATGGCGCGATCTATATTGCTAATGCCGATGGCAGCGGGCGTATAAAACTGGTCAGTGAATTGCCCCATCCGGACCCGGTCTTTGCTGCTATGCGGCCAGATATACCTTTGCCGCCCAGGATAACAAGAGATGGAACCCAGGTTTTCTTTATTCATAATCACCGCGATCCGCGGGCAACCGGGGTGTGGCGGGTCGATGCAAATGGGTCGAATTTGACCCAGGTTTTCAACTATCTTGCCATGGCGCAACAGCTATTTACCCCTGAATTGAACAATGATGTTACCTATAGCTTTTCAAACGGTTTTGATATATCCGGCAACGGCGCCAGGATTATAGTCGGGACTTTGAATTTTAAACTTGAAACAAACGACCGGGATCGTGGAGATGCAATTGTCTATGAGGGCAGTTCATTTTATCATTTAGGCGATTATGCCATTGGTAGCCAGCCGTTCGCAACATGTAAAGACGGAAATCAGTTTATTGTATTCAAGCGGGAATTAAATGCCGCATTGGGGTCTGATGAGATTAATGTATATTTTATCCCAATCGGGACAGGCAGCCCTGTGAAAGTAATAAACGGTCTGGATGTGTTTGGCGCTGCGGCCATGACGCAAATAGCTGATAATGGTTCCGAGGCGATCATTATGAGTAGCAATGGCCGGCTGCCAATAACTCTTGTGGATAGAATTACCCAGTCCCGGCTGGATCTGGTTAGTATAGATGGCATCAGCCTGGCTGCTCTGGGAGGCTTCCGGTTTTCAACCTCACTTTTACCTTCAATCAATGGCAATGGCGACCGGTTTTGTTTTTTAGCCTCAAGTAATCCACCTCAAATATGGATTGGTGAAATAAATACTAATGCCATTACAAGTTTCCCAGCTATCAGCGAGGTGCAATTTAATCCGGATTTTGTGTTGGTAGATGGTTCAACGACTGCAACATTTCAGGCTCATATTACCAGCGCCCCGGAAAACATTCACACCGCTACATTTGAGGCATTCAAAGACGGCGTTGTGCAGTCTCGTGCGTTAAAGGCCGATTGGCCATATTCCGGGCTGTTGTTGGATAACGGCGAGTTTGGCGATAGCGAGGCTGGCGATGGCTATTTTAAAAATAATAGTGTACGCGCTGATTTACCGGAAACTCCTGTTGGTGATTATACAATCCGCCTGGCGGCAATTAATTCCACATTAAGGCAGGTAACGATGGTTGATGTGGAGAAATTTAAAATTTCTGATCAGCCGGTATCAATAAATTTTACACAAGCGAACCCCCAAAAATTTTGTCTTTACCAGAATTATCCCAATCCCTTCAACTCTGCTACCAGGATTGATTTTTACCTTCCCGGTGATGGTTATGTGGAAATTAAAATATTTGATATTACCGGGAAAGAAATTATAACACAAAATTATTTTAATCAAGCCGGCAAGTATTCGCTCGATTATGATATGAAGAGTTTTCCGAGCGGGGTTTACTTTTATAAAATTAAAGCCGGTAAGTATAGCGAAACCAAAAAAATGGTGCTTGTTCGTTAAGTCCGGGAACCATTTGGGGGCTTTACAGAGCGAGTAACCAGAATTAATATTTGAAAATGAAAAGTTTTCAAAAGGAGTTAATAAAATGACAACCTCACTCAAAATTTGGCATTGGTTGCCGCGAATTTTATGTATTCTGGCAATTCTTTTTATCAGCATGTTCGCACTGGATTCATTTGCCCCCGGACTCACCATCTGGCAACAGCTTGGCGCATTCATTATTCATCTCATTCCCTCTTTGGTTCTACTAATTTTTCTTATTGTCGCCTGGAAATGGGAACTCGTCGGTGGTATTGTTTTTATTGTAACAGGTCTAGGGTTGAGTCCATTTGTATTTATGTTAAATTATAATAGAATTCATTCTATTGGCATGTGTCTGGCAATAATCTCGATGATAACAATTCCATTTGTTATTGTGGGAATTCTTTTTTTGACAAGTTATTTCAAAAAGAAAAAAAAACTAAATACGGCGTGATGATATTATAAGATTTATTGTTTATTCTAATGTCGTTAAATAATAGTTTAAAGAATGGAGGTTTCATGAGTAAATTACTGCGGGCAGTTGTAGCCGGTTGGGGCGCAAAAAAACTGGGCGGCGGGTGTATTTCCACAATCATTATTTTTCTATTGTTATGGTGGCTATTGGGACATTTGGGTATTTTTCAATAAATCTCAGGACGCCTCTCCAGGGAACATTACCGATGTTGTAAAAACCTGGAATTTAAAAAGATTTTAATTGTGCGGAGTAGAGGTGCAATTACTAATCGAAAACCTGGATGAGGATATGAAAAATCAGCTTTGCTTTGACTGGCGTGTTCATTAAAAGGAGTGAAAAATGTATAAAAAGTTAGTATGGGGTATTATTGTTATAATCATGGCGCTTACAACCGGCTGTACGCAAAAAATAGTACAGACCGACGAGCCCAGCCTGCTTTCGGCATTTATAGGGTTTACCGATCAGCGTATTAATTCTGTACAGCAGAATTTACAAATATTGGCAGCCACCGGCGAGGTTAAATCGCTCAAATGGGAAAAGATGGCGGCTCTGCTGACCGAGTATCAAAAGACCGATGACGGTCTGGCGGTTTGGTTCATGCAGCCGGACGGTTCCTATTATACTGCAAACCAGGGCCGGGTGAATGCCACACTGAGTGATCGCATTTATTACCCGGACCTTGTTGCCGGCAAACTGGTAACCGGCGCGCTGGTGGTCAGCAAAAGCACCGGTCAGCGCTCTGCTATTATCGCCATACCGGTGATGATTAACGACAAGGTCGCCGGCGCAATCGGCGCTTCGTTATTCCTGGATAAACTCGCCGTGCAGATCGATTCAACCCTGGCGCTGCGTCCCGATGCCACATTTTTCGCCCTGGCGCCGGATGGGCTGACCACGCTACATCGAAAAACCGACCGGCATTTCCTTGATCCGCGCGATTTAGGCAGCGAAACGCTCAAAGCAGCCGTCAATGATATGCTGGCAAATCCTGCCGGAGAAGTGACTTATCAGTATAACAATGTTACCAAAAAAGCGCTTTATAAAACCTCCCCGCTGACCGGCTGGAAGTTTGCAATTGTTTTTACCTCGTTAAAATAGACCCGCACAAGTTTTATTTGTTAAAGTCTGCTCCCTGTTGTATATTACAGGTGAAATATTTTGCAGAGCTGTATAACCGGGATTGTATCTGTATTTAATCTTTAGAGATTAAGAAATGTACACGCTGGTGATATGATCCCGACCGTGCAGCTTTTTACACTCTGCTAATTACTTTGCATTTCTCCATTGATAAAGTGATTTCTGCTTAACATGACAATCGACATGACTGATAGCCGGTATGCGCATGGCCTGAGAAATATCTTTCGCTCCCTGCAATACCGCAATTACCGCCTGTTTTTTGCCGGACAAAGCGTGTCGTTGATCGGCACGTGGATGCAGCGCATTGCCATGCCCTGGCTGGTATATCGCCTCACCGATTCCGCTTTTATACTGGGGGTGGTCGGCTTTGCCGGGCAAATCCCTACTTTTTTACTGGCGCCGGTTGCCGGGGTATTGACCGACCGATGGAACCGTTATCATATTTTGCTTATAACCCAGGTACTGGCCATGATCCAGGCATTGATCCTGGCCTTTTTGTATTTCACTGGCGTCATCCAGGTGTGGCATGTGGTTACGCTGAGTATTGTGCTTGGCTGTGTTAATGCCTTTGACGTCCCGGCGCGGCAGTCTCTGGTGGTGGAAATGATCGATAAAAAAGAGGATTTGGGCAATGCGATTGCGTTGAATTCTTCGCTGGTGAACGGGGCGAGACTGCTGGGACCTTCCATTGCCGGAGTTTTAATAGCTTCGCTGGGAGAAGGAATTTGTTTCCTGCTGAACGGTGTCAGTTATATTTTTGTTATTACCTCATTATTGTTTATGAAGATGAGCAAAAAAGCGCCGATTATTAAAAAAGCCGATGTGCTGAAAGAACTCAAAGAAGGGTTTACCTATACGTTTGGATTTATGCCGATCAAGTCCATTATTTTACTACTGGCGCTGATCAGCCTGATGGGCATGAGTTATGTTGTCTTGATGCCGGTTTTTGCCAAAGAGATCTTGCATGGCGGCCCGCATACTTTTGGTTTGCTGATGGGGGCTTCGGGCATCGGCGCGCTGCTGGGGGCGCTGTACCTTGCCTCCCGCAAAAGCGTGCTGGGACTCGGCGGGCTCATTCCCCTGGCGGCTGCGGTTTTCGGGCTGGGACTGGCGGCTTTTTCATTTTCCCGTTATTTTACACTGTCATTGATCCTGATGGTCATGGCAGGACTGGGCATGATGCTGCAAATGGCATCGAGCAATACGATTTTGCAGACCATAGTCGATGACGACAAGCGCGGCCGGGTGATGAGTTTTTACACCATGGCGTTCATGGGCACCGCGCCGTTCGGCAGCCTGCTGGCCGGCAGTTTGGCCAGCCTGGTAGGGGCGCCCACGGCGTTGCTGATCGGCGGCTTGTTTTGTGTGGGCGGGGCGGTGTGGTTTGCTACCAGGCTAAAGGGACTGCGCGTACTGATACGACCGATCTATATGCGGTTGGGCATTATTCCGCAGGTAGCCGTGGGAATACAATCAGCCACCGAGTTGAGCGTGCCGCCGGAGGAGTGAGGGCGAGGAATTGAAAATGAGTGATTTGACAAGAAAACCTCTTCTTTTATTATCAACTATTTGTACATTGTTCTGTTGTGCCCGTCTACCAAATGAGTTGACCATTACCCACATCGCCAATAACGGCGTGTTCTTGTCCTCACCGCAGGGAAATGTGTTGTATGACGCTTTGTATGACCAGGGACATGGCATTTATATGATCCCGGATGCGCAGTTACGGAAGCAAATGATCGACGGCGAATCTCCTTTTCAGCAGGTGGACTTGTACCTGGTGTCGCACCAGCATATCGACCATTTTTATCCCCCGTATGTCGCGGAATTTCTAGCTCAACACCAGGAAGCGCGGCTGGCGGCCTCGCCGCAGGTGTGCGACTCGCTGCGGAATACTCCCGATATTGCCGGTCAAGTCTGCTCAATTCAGTTGGAACTGGGCGGAGTTATTGATACCGTTCTGCAAAACATCCCCATAAAAATATACCGCACCCGCCATGTTGGCGAAACGGACGGGGCGACCATGAATTATGCGTTTTTACTGACGATCAACGGCTTGAAAATTCTGCTGCCCGGCGACGGCCCGTTTGATAACAATCTTGATTTATACAGCCGTTTCAATCTGGAGCAGGAACAAATCGACATTTTGTTCATCGAGTTTTTCGAGTATTCCGAGTCAACCCAGGTATTTGTGCGCAATGTCCTTAAACCGAAGCACATTATTGTCATGCATATTCCGGAAAAGAATTATGAGGAGGATATGGCGAAATTCCTGGCCGCATTTCCCGGGGCGATCATTTTCAGCAAGCCAATGGAAAGCAGGGTATTCAATAAAGCAGGGCTACTGAAAGAATAGTGAGCTAGTATAAAATAATTGTTGTCTTTTGATGTCATTGATGTTAATAAAAATTATCTTTAACAATATTATTTTTTTCCTTATATTTTCTTACTGAATTTTCTCGCCTGTATGTGTTTTTTACTACCACGTGTCCTATGTTACTACATTTTCATTTTGAAAGGATGGGAACCATGTTGTCCAAAAAGATAATGCCGGTTGTTTTATTGGTGGTAGTTATTTTAGCATTTTCCTGTTCGCAAAAGCCCCAGGAACTTACCGTTACCTATATTTCCAATTCCGGATTCCTGCTATCTGCCCCGGAGGGGAACGTACTGATCGACGCTCTGTTCAACCAGGGATTCGGCTATTACCTTGTACCGGATGAACAGACGCGGGTGCAAATAACCAATGGCGAAGCGCCGTTCCAAAAGATCGATCTGTACCTGGTGACGCATGATCACGGCGACCATTTTTTCACCCCCTGGGTTGCCGAGTTCCTTAAAAAACACCCGGAAACCCGGCTGGTGTCTTCGCCGCAGGTTTGCGATTCCCTGCTAGTCGATTCGCTCATTAATAAACAAATAAGCAATGCACCATTATCACTTGGCCAGGTTATCGATACTGTATTTCAAAATATACCGGTGAAAATCTACCGCACCCGGCATTTGGGCGATGATTCCGGAGAGCAATGCCAGAATTATGCATTTTTGCTGACGCTGAACGGTATGCAAGTCATGTTCCTGGGCGACGGGCCGATGGATTATAACTATGACCTGTACGAAAAATTCAATCTTGGCCAGGAAAATATTGACATTCTGTTTGTTGAGTATTTCGGCCATACCAGGGAAAAGGTGCAATATATTCAAGATGTAGTTAAACCGAAACATATCATTGCCCTGCATATTCCGCAAAAAGAATTTGAGACAGAATTGGCGACTATGCAGGCTGCTTATCCAAATGTTATTGTATTTAATAAACTGCTGGAAAAGCGGATTTTTAGCCAGAATGGAATAATTCAATAATACGGAATTTTTGATAATGAAACGAATAATAAAAGTTAAAAGTCCGTTTACCCTGGCTGGTATATGGTTGTGGTGCCTGGCAGGATTTTTCCTGATATTACTGTGCAATTGTAAAAATGATGAGCAGAAAAGCATTACAAATAATGTTGACAAGACCCCTGTGTGGTTCACGGCCAAACATCTTAATTCCGGCGTGTGGCGGATCAGCGATCATGGTTACGATAACATCCACCTGGTGCTGGGCAGTGAAAAAGCCCTGTTGATCGATACCGGCATTGGCGCCGCCGACCTTAAAGGCTATGTAAGGACTATTACCGGGTTACCACTGCTGGTCGTCAATACGCATGGTCATGCCGACCATGCCGGCGGCAATTATCAATTTGATAAAGTTTATGGCTGGGCGATGGATTTTTATCTATCGAATAATTATAATACCCAATATTATCATGATAATACTATCGCAAGTATTTTAAAGGAATCACCCGAGTTGGAACCAGTCCTTTTAAAAGAACGGGGCGTGGTAAATACTGAAATTATACCGGTGAGAGAGGGCTTTGTTTTCGATCTTGGCAACCGTAAACTGCAAGTCATAGAAACCCGCGGCCATACCGGCGGCAGTATCTGCCTGCTGGACAGCGTCAACAGACAATTATTCGTTGGCGATACCAATAATGAGGAGGAATGGCTGTTTACGTCCGTATCGTTACCCCTGGATGTTTATTTACAAACTTTGGAAAAACTGAATGCGCGGGCAGCCGTTTTTGATACCCTGTTCCCCGGTCATGGCGGGCGTATTGATAAAAGCTTTATCAGCGAGCAGATAACGTGTGTGCAAAATATACTCAGCGGCGAATGTGCAGGTGAACCGTTTAATACCGGTCATGCCTTGTTTTGTACCTATAAACGGGCGAAAATCGTTTTTGATCCAAACCGGCTACACAGTCCCAATTGAGTAGAATTACTGATCCCGGTAAGTAAAGGAAAAAGGTGGTTGGAAAAAACCGACTGTTCGGTTTGAATAAGAATAAATAAAATAATCAATCGGGCTCATAGGTTCGATAAATTCAAATAAAAATGGAGAGGTAAAAAAATGAAAAGTTCTAGTTCCAGCTTTGTTGCTGCTATCCTGTTGCTGTTGTCGGTCAGTATAATGATGAATTGCCAGGCGAAAAAAGCTGAACAAAAGGTATTGCTCGACGCCGCAGGCAACCCGATCACCTGGTTTACCGGCACAGAAATTGCCCCCAAAGTGTGGCACATCGATGATCATAAAACCGATAACATGTACCTGGTATTGGGTGACGAAAAAGCGCTGTTGATCGATAACGGCGTCGGCGTTGCCGACCTGGCCGGCTATTTAAAGACCATTACCGATTTACCGGTGCTGGTGGTTACCACTCATGGCCATCCCGATCACGCCGGGGCTAATTACCAGTTCAAAGAGGTATACTCGCATCCGCTGGATTTTGAATTAACCGGTATATTCAACACCCTGGAATACCATGACGGCGCGGTTCAGGACGCCGTTAAAAACACCCCGGCGGTAGAGCCGTTACTGATAAAGGATCGAAAAGAGATGCCCGATGCCGCGCTGCTGCCGGTTGAAGAGGGTTATGTGTTCGATTTGGGCAATCGTAAACTGAAAGTAATTGAAACCCCCGGTCACACTCCGGGCAGCATTTGTCTGCTGGATTCGGCCAATAGAATACTTTTTACCGGCGATAATAACAATACCCTGGTATGGTTATTCCTCGACGGCTGCCTGCCGCTGGAAGGCTATTTAAAGACCCTGGAAAAGCAAAAAGCCATGGCTACCGCATTCGACACCATGTACCCCGGACATGGCGAGCCGTTGGATGCCGCTTTCATTGACGATCAGATCGCCTGCGTAAAACAAATTTTAAGCGGCGAATGCAAAGGCGAACCGTACCAATCCTTTGCCGGCAATGCCTTGCAGTGTGCGTATGGCCGGGCATCGGTAGCTTTCAATCCCGACAACCTGCGCGAGAAAAAATAATTGTAACTTTTAGCGGTGAATTGAGGTAAAAGTGAAAGATTATAATTTAATTTTGCGGCCGTAATGTAATACTACGGCAACGGATATAGTCGGATCATTAATGATAAGGAAAAGTATATGACGCTGCAAGACTGTATCAAATTCACTAATGAAAACCCCATCTGCTACCTGGCGACTGTGGAAAAGGATCAACCGCGCGTACGCGCCCTGGCGTTCTGGTTTGCGGATGAGAGCGGATTTTATTTTCAAACCGGCGCAATCAAGCTATTCTATCGCCAGTTGCAGGAAAATCCCAAAACCGAGGTGTGTTTTTATAATAACGATCCCAGGATGGGCATGATGCTGCGCATCGCCGGAAACGTTGAATTCCTGGATGATATTAAATTAAAAGAAAAAGCAATGGCCGACCGGCCGTTCCTGCAGGCTTTTGGATTAAGCGCAACCAGTCCGGGATTGATCCTTTTTCGGATTCCTCATGGTCAGGCGCATTTCTGGACGAGGGAGACAAATTTAAAACCGAAAGAGTATATTAATTTCTAAAAATCTATTTGGTAACAGTAATTGGCAAACCGGGTTCTTTTTGGCCCGGTTTTTTTGTAGATAGCAACCGGGTTACACGACAAGCGGTGCTTTCCAGATGGCCGGGGTTGGTTGTTAATTCAATTTTTCGGGGGCCAAGCCCCCGATTATTGTGCATCCCAGGGCACAGCCCTGGGACGATCTGATATTTTTACGGATTGGGAATCCGCATTTATTTGGCGCCCTGGATTTGGAAATCCAGGGCGATCAATATTGGGATTTTTATTTAAATTTCAACGTAAACACCGTTTGTCCCTCGCTAACGCCGGCAGTGATGCTGCCGCCGTGCAGGCGCATGATCTGGCGGGACAAACTCAGGCCAATGCCGGAGCCGTTGCTTTTGGTGGTGAAAAAGGGGATGAATATATTGTCGAGGAGCTCTTTTTTGATGCCGGAGCCGTTGTCAGTCACTTTAATGACGGGCAGGCCGTACAAATCCATGTTGCCGGATAAGCTGATCTCCGGGTTTTCGGTCTGCTGCACGGCTTCGATAGCGTTTTTTACCAGGTTGATGAGCACCTGGTCGAGCAGATCGTTATCCGCAGTTAATTCCAAACCATCTGGTTCCACAATGGCTGTAAAGACGATTGCTTTTTCGTTAAGCTGCGGTTTAAAGAGCTGTTCAACACGGTCAAACCAGTCGCGCACGCGGATGATCTTGTAATCCGGCCTGGGTATACGGGTGAGTTTGCGATAATTTTCCACAAAATTCAACAAGCCGCGGCTGCGTTTTTCGATGGTTTCCACCGCCTTGCCGATGTCCTGCAGGGTATCGGCATCCTGAAGATTGACGTTGGCTTCCCGGCTATATTGCGCTAGTAATGAATTGGCCGTGGAGGCGAGCGAGGAGATGGGGGTGATCGAGTTCATGATCTCGTGTGTGAGCACGCGGATGAGGCTTTGCCAGGCTTCAAGTTCTTTTTCTTCCAGTTCGCTCTGTATGTTTTGAAAAGAGATCAGCCGGAAATTCCTTTGATGCATAATGAAATCGGTAATAAAGATCATGATCTGCTGAATTTCTTCATTGATTTTCAGCTTGATTATATCGCGCTCGTTATGCTGCATGGCGGTAATGCGGTTCACCAGGGCGGTATCGATATTTTTCAGTTTTTCGATATTACGGATGTTCGACATATTGAGAATCCGGCGCGCGGCATTATTGACCAGGTCAATTGAACCGCTGTCGTCAAAAACGATCAGGCCGATGCCGATGTGCTGGACGATGGTTTGCAAATAGCGGTACTGTTCTTCCTTTTCCTCCCGGTTTTTGTTGATCTGCCGCATCACCTGCGATAGAGCGCTGTTAAGATCCTGAAAACTTTTTCCGGTAAGTTTTGGTGTAAAGCTGCGGGTAAAATCGGCATACTGCATGGCTGCAAAGAAACGGGCCAGTTCATAGTTGGTCGTATCCAGAATCCGGAACAGAGAGATGATCTGTAGAACAAAGGCAAATGCGACAACAGCCATGAGGCCGTATAATTTGGTATCGAGACCCAGATACACCAGTAAAAATATAGATACGCTCAGTAACAGGATGCGGTACAACAGCAGGATACGGTAATGTTTAAAGGCCATGTTTTTCCATCCTTCGGTACAGGGAAGAGCGGGTGATGCCCAGTTTTTGCGCGGCCTGGCTGATGTTGTCGCCGCACAGTTCCATCACTTTGCGGATCATGGTTTTTTCAATTTCGTCCAAGTTAAAAGTATTAAAACCTGCCGTTTCCTGTTGTTGGTGGGCTACCTGGAAGGTAAAGTCTTCCGGCTGCAAAACCTGCTTGTCGGTCATGATCACGGCGCGTTCCAGGGCGTGGCAGAGTTCGCGGACATTGCCGGGCCAGGGGTATTGCTGGAGTTTGGCGAGCGCCCCGGCGCTGATGTGCAGGGCCGGCTTTTTATACTTTTTGGCATAAATTGCCAGAAAATGGTGCACCAGCAAGGGAATGTCTTCTTTTCTTTCCCGCAATGGAGGCAAATGGATTTCAACAGTATTGATGCGGTATAAAAAGTCTTGCCGGAATTCTTTTTTGGCGATCATGTCATACAGCGGCATGTTGGTAGCGCAAATCAGGCGGATATCAATAGGGCGCTGCTGGTTGGAGCCGAGGCGGATCACCTGGCGGTCTTCCAGCACGCGCAATAGTTTGGCCTGCATGGCCAGGGAGAGGTTACCGATCTCATCCAGGAACAGGGTGCCGCCGGAAGCCACTTCAAAGCGTCCGGCTTTATCGTTCTTAGCGTCGGTAAAGGCGCCGCGCATGTGACCGAACAGTTCGCTTTCGAACAGGGTTTCGGAGATAGCGCCCATATCCACACTGATAAATACGTCATCGGCGCGCAGGGATTGCCGGTGCAGGGCGCGCGCCACCAGTTCCTTGCCGGTGCCGTTTTCCCCCATGATGAGCACATTGGCGTCGGTGCCGGCTACGCGGGAAATGGCGGTGAACACTTTTAGCATAACCGCGCTGCTGCCCACCATATCATGGTAATTCTGATCCAGGTCGGCGCTCAACTGCTGCTGGCGGGTGCGCAGTTTGTCGATTTCCAGGCGGGACTGGCGCAGGTTCATGGCTACAGAGAGGGTGGCGAGCAGTTTTTCATTTTGCCAGGGTTTAAGAATAAAATCGGAAGCCCCGGCTTTCATGGCGCGGACGGCGAGGTCGACGTCGCCATAGGCGGTCATCAGAATGATAATTACCGAAGGATCGATGCGCAGGATCTCGTTTAACCAGTGGAACCCTTCCGAACCGCTGGTAACATCGCGGGTAAAGTTCATATCAAGCAGAATTATATCATAACTCTCATTTTTCAGCAGCGCCGGGATATTGTGCGGCTCTTTTTCCGTGTGCACCAGTTTGGCTTCTTTTTTTAACAGCAGTTTGGCGGCGGTAAGAATATCTTCGTTATCGTCGACGATCAGGATTTTACCGAGTTGATTGTGCATGGTTTTGTTCCATTTGTAAGTAAAGTGTGGTTGATTATAATATAATCTAATTTTTGCAAAGGAGAAATTAAATTTTGAATGAATACTCGAACTGTAGCGCATAAAGGCGTTGCCCATAAAAGCCAGGCAATCCGGAGTGCATACCCTTTATGGAATGCTGCGGGTCGCAGACTCGCATAAAAGGTTGCCGGCAGTTAATTCATAGCCACTATCTTTAGATAGTGGAATTCAACAACTCATACTAAAAGGCTTTAGTCTTAATAACAGAATTTTTTTGACTAAAGTCAATTCTTGATTTTATATAACCCCCGACATGAATGTCGTGGCAATGGGTTATCCGCAGAACACAAAGATATAATTTATTTCTCTGCGAACTCGGCGATCTCAGCGGTTTCTATCTTTTTAAACGCAGAGGACGCAGAACGCGGAGGAAAACATTATATGTGGACATTTTATAAAGTCATTACTTTTAATACCTTTAACCTGAATTTAACATTCAATCCAATGACTTTAATATTATAAATTCTCTAGTACTCTTGTCATTTTGAGCGGAGCGAGAAAAGTTATTTTTTTAGTATTAACAGAAAAAGATTCCTCGTCACTTCGCTCCTCGGAATGACAAGGCAGGGAGTTTTTTATATAAGCAGAACCAGGAATTATACTATTAAATTTTTGATACAGCCTCAATTTTTTTCAAGTCAGGTGTCCGATTTCGGACACCGGGTGTCTGTAACCGGATAGTGACTGATAAACAAGCGGGTATAAAACACACATAAGTTCAATAAAAACAATGTTGGCATGTTTTATGCTAAATTAAACTGCAAAATGTAAACCAGCGAGGATGAAAATGGATAGAATTATTCAAAAAAAGAAATGGCCGCCGCGCAAAATCGTATTGTTCTCTGTCTCAGGTGTGTTGGTCATTCTGGTACTATACAACCTGATCCTGGGCGATCACAGGTCAAAATTAAATGTCGAGTCCGAACGCATTACAATCTCTGAGGTTACACGGGATGTATTCCAGGAATTTATCCCGGTGACCGGGACGGTGATACCAATAACCACAGTTTACCTGGATGCCATCGAAGGCGGCAGAGTGGAGAAAAAGTATTTAGAGGCCGGAACCTTTGTGAAAAAAGGCGACAGTATATTAACCCTGGCCAATACGGACCTGTTGATGAATATTATGTATCGTGAAGCCGAGCTTTTTGAGCAAAGCAACAACCTGCGCAACACCCGGCTGGCTATGGATCAGCACCGGCTTGACCTAAAGGCGCAGCTCATCAGTTTGGATTATGAAATAAAACAGCAGAAGCGGGCTTGGGAACGGGCGCAGGAATTGTATGAACGCAAGCTCATTTCTTTAAAGGAATATGAAGATGTACGGGACAAGTATGAATACCTGCAAAGCAAAAGTGAGATCACCCTGCAAACCCACAAGCAGGACTCTTTATTCCGAATTGTGCAAATTGAACAGTTGGAATCTTCACTGGCGCGGATGCAGGATAATTTAAAAATAGTCCGTAAGAACATGCAGGATTTAACCTTAAAGGCGCCGATAACCGGGCAATTGACCTCCCTCAATGCCGAAATCGGTGAATCGAAAAACCGCGGCGAGCGGCTGGGACAAATCGATGTGTTGGACGGCTTTAAAATCCGCGTGCAGGTGGATGAACATTATATTGCCCGCATTCAGTTGGGCCAAACGGGTGAGTTTACATTTGCCGGGCAGACCTGCAAGCTGCTGATTAAAAAGATTTTCCCGGAAGTGATCGAGGGTCGGTTTGAGGTGGATATGGAATTTGCCGAAAAAGAACCGGACGGCATTCGTCGCGGGCAAACCGTACACATCCGGCTGGCGCTGGGCGACCTTTCCGAAGCGCTGTTGCTGGCGACCGGCGGGTTTTTCAACTCGACCGGCGGGCAATGGGTTTACGTGGTTGACGATAATGGCAAAGCCGCGCACAAACGCAATATCCGCATCGGCCGGCAGAATACACAGAACTATGAAGTACTGGAAGGCCTGAAGCCCGGTGAAAAAGTAATCACTTCGTCGTATGATAATTATGGAGATATTGAGGTGTTGTTGTTGAAATGAGGGCAGGTTTTTGGAGAGTGAACTGGTATTGGAGAGATGTGGAAATTTATGGAAAAGTCATCAGTTGTCAGCTATCAGCTATCAGTAAAAAAGTTATCAGTTGTCAGCTATCAGTAAAAAAAGTTATCAGTGATCAGTTATCAGCTATCAGTTAATAGCAGTAATATTCAAGTAATAGATTAGTAAACAATCAGATTAATGATAAGTTTGGAATATGTAGGGAGGGTACAACAATGCAAAGTTTCTGGAATCTGAAGGTATGGGAAAAAAGTCATGAACTGGTTTTGGAGATTTACAAGATAACAAAGAGTTTTCCTAAAGAAGAAATGTACGGTATGACAAGCCAAATTCGCCGAAGCGCTGTATCAATTCCTTCAAACATAGCTGAAGGATGCTGTCGTGGAAGTGAGACAGATTTTAAAAGATTTTTACAAATTGCTGTTGGCTCTGCAAGTGAACTGGAATACCAGTTATACCTTGCCAAGGATCTTCAATATACTGATAATAACAATTATGAAATAATTAAAACTAAAGTTATAGAAGTAAAGCGTATGTTGAGTTCCTTGATAAACAAGCTGAAAGCTGATAACTGATAACTGACAGCTAAAAGTCATCAGCAATAAGTAAATGAAAAAACAATAAAAAAACTTTTATAAATAAAGGATAAACAAATGATAAAAACCACCAATCTGACCAAAGTGTACCAGACAGACGAGATTGAAACAACCGCGCTGAATAATATTAATTTCCAGGTAAACGAAGGCGAGTTTGTTTCGATTATGGGCCCATCGGGGTGCGGCAAATCCACTTTACTGAATGTGATCGGGTTAATCGACACCGCTTCCAGCGGCGAGTATTATTTTAACGGCATAGAAGTCGCCAAATTTAATGAACGGCAGCGGGCCAATATTCGCAAAGGCAACATCGGCTTTGTGTTCCAGTCCTTTAACCTGATCGACGAGTTGACTGTATATGAAAACATTGAATTGCCGCTGTTGTATTTAAAAGTTTCGGCGACTGAACGCAAGAAAATGGTCAATGAAGTCATGGAGCACATGCAGATCATGCACCGCAAAAGCCATTTCCCGCAGCAGCTTTCCGGCGGTCAGCAGCAGCGTGTGGCCGTAGCGCGCGCGGTTGTCGCCAAACCCAAAGTGATTCTGGCGGATGAACCGACCGGTAACCTGGATTCCAAACATGGCGATGAAGTGATGAATATATTAACAGAATTGAATGAAGCCGGCACAACTATCATCATGGTAACCCATTCACCCTCTTATGCGGAGTACAGTAATCGTATCGTCCACCTGTTTGACGGTAAAGTGGTAACAGAAAATATGAAGAACAAGTTCCATTTATAAAGTGAAAAACCAACTTGAATTTTTTTTAAATTTGAGATGAATATAATTATCGAGTATTAGGAAAACAGCATGTTTAGTAATTATCTTAAAATTGCCCTGAGGAATCTGAAAAAGTATAAAGGATTTACCTTAATTAATATCACCGGCCTTGCGGTGGGAATTGCCTGCTTTATTGTATTGTCTTTGTTCATACTCGATGAACTGGGTTATGACTCGTTCAACAAGAATGCGGACCGGATCTATCGTGTGTATGTGCATTCGGTTGTTAACGGTATCGAAACCAGCAATTCCAAAACTGCGGCGCCAACAGGTGAAACTTTACTGCGCGATTTCCCTGAAGTAGAAAATTATACCCGTATCGGTTATTTTGAGCATTATAAATTTAGAAAAGGGGACCAGGTATTCCGGGAAAGCGGGATTTATACTGCTGATTCATCCTATTTTCAGATTTTCAGTCTGCCCTTGCTTTACGGGGATGCCAATACTGCGCTGCTAAAACCGAATTCACTGGTGATGACGGAAACCCTGGCTAAAAAATATTTTGGCGATGAAAATCCGCTCGGCAAGATGATTCAGATTGAAGGCCGGGATGCGTTTCAGGTTACCGGGGTCATGCGGAATTATCCGGACAAATCGCATTTTAGTTGTGATGGTTTGCTGTCTTCCTCTACATACCCGATAACTCAAAGCCACTACTGGCTGGATCTGTGGTATACAACATATATCCTGTTGCGGGAAGGAACGGAGCCACGAGAACTGGAAGAAAAAATGCAAAAGACAGTGCTGGATAATGTCGGTCCCCAGGCAGAAGCACTGTTGGGCATCCGGTTGGAGCAGTTTTATGCGGCCGGGAATAGTTATGGATTTTACCTGCAACCATTAACTTCCATACATTTACGATCGCAGCGGGATTACCAGATTGATCTGAATACCGAATGGGGTGATATAAAGACCAGTGATATAGTATACGTATGGTTTTTTTCGGCAGTGGCATTTTTTATTTTACTGATTGCGGTTATAAACTTTATTAATCTTGCCACAGCACGTTCAGAAAACCGGGCTAAAGAAGTGGGCATTCGCAAGACTGTTGGATCCAGTCAATTCAAGCTGGTTGGGCAGTTTATTATTGAATCGGTGTTAATGTGCGCTATTGCTGTTTTCATTGCCCTGGTACTGGTGGAACTGGTACTGCCCTGGTTCAATACATTGATTGGTAAGAAATTGGATTTGCAGTTTTTCAACAATCTTGCAACCATACCGGTATTGATCCTATTTACCCTGGTTGTGGGACTACTCGCCGGCGGTTATCCGGCATTTTACCTTGCCGCAGTGCAACCTGGTCAAATACTCAAAGCTAGCACAGGCCGGGGCAGCGGCAAAAGTGCGTTGCGCAGCGCCCTGGTTATCATCCAGTTTACTATATCCATTGCCCTGATCATTGGCACAATTGTCATTAAAAAGCAGGTCAATTATATTCAGAATAAAGATCTGGGTTTTAAAAAGGATTTTCTGCTCTCCATAAACAATGCCGGCGTATTAGGACCCAGGATGGAGGAGTTTAAACAACAACTGGAAGGCAATCCCGGTATAATCTCCCTGACCAATGGTTCGCGGATGTTTGAATCGGGTATACCGGGTAATGGTTACCTGTATGATAAAAAATCAGGCACCGATCCGGTTTCTTTTCAGTACCTGGATGTTGACTATGATTTTCTCAAGACATTTCAAATAGAATTAAGAGACGGACGTTTTTTCTCCCGGGATTTTTCGACGGATACAAACGCGGTGGTGATCAATGAAGCAGGGGTTAAGGATTGCCACGCAACAGACCCGGTCGGCAAAGAGCTGACAAAAATTGGTGAAAGAGGGTCCCAAACTTTTACTATAATCGGCGTTGTCAAGGATTTCAATTATGAATCATTGCACAGGGAGGTTCGGCCGCTGGCTTTTCATCTTTGCCATCCGCGCCAGCCGGCAAGTATTTTAACTGTGCGTGTTGCATCGCAAAATTTACCGGCTACCATTAAATATATTGAAGAAACCTGGAATCGGTTTATACAGACTGAGGGTTGTTATTACACGTTTTTAGAACAGAACCTGGCGAATATGTATATTGCCGAGCAAAAAACCGGAATTGTTACCACTGTTTTTTCGATATTGGCCATATTTATAGCTTGCCTGGGATTGTTCGGACTGGCCGCCTTTGTCATTGAAAAGCGTTTTAAAGAAATAGGCATCCGCAAAATATTAGGCGCATCACCGTTATCACTGCTTGGTATGCTCGCTCAGGATTTTGCCAAATGGATTTTACTGGCAAATGTTATTGCCTGGCCCTGCGCCTGGTATGTTATGAATAAATGGTTGCAAAATTTTGCCTACCGGACAGAAACGAGTTGGTGGATATTTATTTTAGCAACAGGATTGGTGTTGATTATTGCCATGTTAACCATTGGCTACCAGACTATGAGAGCTGTGAGGACGAATCCCGTGGATTCGCTGCATTATGAATAGTAATACCTGGTAATTGTTTTTTATACATGAGTAGATACCAGAGTTTTTATTAACTCTTTGTTTTGGAGGAAATATGTTAAAAACCAAAGATATTAGCGTGATGATTAAATTCATCATTGTTTTGAGTGTATTAACGATAATTTTCTTTTCCATTACCAGTAAAGCTCAAACTAATTTCCCCTGCGGCAAATATATTCTTGATTCTTTCCGGGTTAACGATACCACTGTAGTTACTGCTGAGCAGGCCAACTGGATGCTGGAGCTTGTCATACCGGACGATCATAATTTTACCATGACAGAGATTAAAAATAAGCAAAAACAAACCACTACCGAAGGAACATACCAGGCTGCCGGTAACCGGGTTGTCATGGATAAATTCCTGAAAATGGAAAATGCGGAAATTTATCAAGCGTTTTGTACTTTTACAGTGAATGGTGATCTATTAACGATCCGGGTAGATTCCGTAAAAATGAATATTATTACACACTCGATAACCGAAATGTTCAATTACAAACAAGCGACGCCATTTTTCAGCGATCTGTATTTTAAAAAGCAGGAAGCAAAGTAAAAAACTGTTACAGGATTCCGGCAATAACCGTGAGGCAATACAATGTTTAAAAATTATCTCATACTGGCGTTCAGAAATGTGGCAAGACAAAAGGCTTTGTCCTTTATTAATATTTCCGGGCTGGCGGTGGGTTTGGCATGTTGTTTTCTTATTCTTATGTTTGTATTGCACGAGTTCAGTTATGATAATTTCCATATAAATGGCGACAGGATTTACCGGGTTATAACCGAGGCCCCGGATGGACTGTCCGGTATTGCTAACACTCCATATATTTTGGCAGAAAAACTACCTTTTGATTTTCCGGAATTTGCACAAATAGTGCGAGTGATAAAAAGAGAAACAGAGCGAATTTATACACTGCAAAATAACGTTTGGTTTGATGAGAAAAATGTCCTGGTTGCGGATGCAGATTTCTTTACCATGTTCTCTTTTCCGCTTTTACAGGGAAATGCTGCCACTGCCTTAAAAGAGCCGCATTCCGTGGTAGTTACCTCAAAACTTGCTGATAAACTTTTTGGTAGCCAGGAAGCAGTCGGCAAAACAATCAACATTAAAATCGGTAAGGATT
Source organism: bacterium (assembly GCA_029561455.1). Taxonomy (GTDB): domain Bacteria; phylum Zhuqueibacterota; class Zhuqueibacteria; order Residuimicrobiales; family Krinioviventaceae; genus Fontivivens. The sequence goes on along the minus strand of JAKQIY010000065.1, from coordinate 125,029 downwards.
TATATCCATTAATGATTACCGGTATTATGCCGTCAATGCCGGGGAATACACAGTTTCAAACCAATATGATTTGTTCCATTGATGTGAGTGAGGAATCATGCCGGGCCATAAAATTTGAATTTTTCGGCCAGGCATTTGATTTTCTGCAGGAATGGGGCGCAAATATGTTCAACACTTTTGTCCTGTTGAAGGAGGGGCGAACTGCTGCGGAAATCGAGCAGAGATTCCCGGAATTCACAAAACGGCATATTGGCGACGGCAACCCGGTACTCTATGAATTACAGCCGTTAAAAGCAATCCATTTACACTCATCTTATCTGCACGGTCAGGACGGTGGGGATATACGTAAAATAACCCTGTTTTCCGGCATTGCGCTGTTGATATTATTGATCGGCTGTATTAATTATATTATTCTCGCCACGGCGCATTCCACCATCCGCGCCAAAGAAATCGGCGTGCGCAAGGTAATTGGCGCCAACCGGTTGGATTTGATTATACAAAGCATTGGCGAGTCAGTATTAATTGCCTGTCTTGCATTACCTGTCGCTTTGATCCTTGTGGAACTGATCCTGCCGGTGTTTAACAGCTTTACATTACGGTCAATCAATATGGATCTGTTGCATAACTGGAGAATTACGACAGGTTTCCTGGGTATTACTACGCTGGTAGGGGTAATTTCGGGTAGTTATGTAGCTTTTTATATCGGCAGGTTCAACCCCGTGCAGGTTTTATACAAACAGAAAAGCGCCCGCACCGGCAAGTCGTTGCTGCGCAAGGGATTGATTGTTACCCAGGTGACGGTGTTTATTGCATTGATTTTTTGTACATTGGTCATTTACCGGCAATTGTTTTATCTCGATCATAAAGACCTGGGTTATAATAAGCATAATTTGTTATCCATTCCAATGGAAGGAATATCTGTTAAAAATAATTATACGACTTTAAAGCAGGCGTTGTTGTCAAGTCCGGCTATTCAGCAGGTTTCAGCGGGAAGCGGCGCGCCGCCGTTTCAAATCGGCATGCAATCAAAAATAACTGTAGAACAATTCCCCGACGGGTTGGATATGGAATGGATTGCAGTGGATTATGATTATATAGAAACGATGGGAATAACAATCAAAGATGGCCGGGGATTTTCCGAGCAGTATGGCACAGATGCGAAAGAGGCGATTATTATTAATGAAGCGGCTGTCGCTGCTTTAAAATTCACCAACCCTCTTGGTAGTACAATCTATTTTGGAGATCAAAATCGCCTGGTGATTGGAGTAATTCATGATTTCCATAAAGGATCGTTGACGGATAAAATCGGTCCGACTGTTTTTATCCCCAGTAAAGAACTGTTAATGCGGTTGGTTGTACGTCCGGTAGCGGGAAAAGAACAGGACGCCATAGCTCATATTAAAAGAGTTTGGGTGCAGTTTTTCCCCGATGTTAATCTTGATTGCCGTTTTGTTGAAGATAGTTTGGCAGAGTTATACCAAACCCAACACAGCATGGCCAGTTTAATGCTGGTTTCGACCTGCATTGCCGTAATCGTCGCGGTTATGGGATTGTTCGGCCTGGCGTTATTTATGGCCGAACAGCGAACCAAGGAAATTGGTATCCGCAAAGTGATCGGCGCACCGGTTAGCAGCCTGGTGTTGCTTATTTTTAAAGAGTTTTTCCTGTTGGTAATTTTTGCTAATTGTATTGCTTTTCCCCTGGCTGTTTATTTTATCAACAAATGGCTGAATAACTTTGCCTACCGGGTAGATACCGGGTGGTGGATGTTCCTGGTTACCGGTTTGCTGGCGCTGCTGCTTACGTTGCTGGTTACCGGCTGGCAGGCGCTGCGGGTAGCGGCGCGCAATCCTGTGGAGACGCTGCGGTATGAATAATTATGTGAGTATGGCTAATTATTATTTGGATTGAATTATCAATTACCATGGTGAATTTAAAATAATAAACTAACGTATCCTTTAATACAGGTTTGACTTATGAAGATAAAAAGTATTCTTATGCTGCTGTTGATTGTTTGCGCTGCCCTGGCGCATGCGATAGAGAGCAAGGTAACAATTCAGGAAATTCCCATTGATTCAACCTTGATGAAACTGCCCGCCATTCCCTGGGTGATGGAAAATATTAAAACCTGGAGCAGCGGCGCCCCGGTTTTTGAGATTAGGGATGAAAACGCCGGCACAAGCGCCCAGGGCTGGTTTGCCGTAACCGAAAAGAACATCCTGGTTAAAATTATTGTAAATGATGATGTTCATGAAAATCATAAAAGCGGTGAGGATATCTGGAACGGCGATGCGATCCAGTTCGGCATTGATGCACGCGGCGACAGCGTCGGCAGCCTGCCGCGGGGTATGGCATTTACCGGACCGGACGACGCTTCGATCACTTTTGCATTGACCGATTCCGGGCCCAAAGCCTGGGCGCATTATCATGGCCGTCCCGGCGGCGTTAGCGCTTTGCCGCAGTTGACGCCGAATATCGTCCGTGATGAAAAAGCCAAGACCACAACCTATAACCTGGTAATGCCCTGGCAGGAATTCCAAACCCGGGCCGGAATATTCCCGGTTATCGGTTTTGCCATTCAATTGAATGATGTGGAAAAGAGTAATTCCACGCGACTGTATTGGGGCGATGGAGCAGGCGGCGCGCTGCGGCCAGGTTTGTTCCATCACCTGGCAATCGGCAACCCCGGCCGGGAATATGTATCCGCCCTGGGAGTCCGTAATGAAATCTGGCGGGTAACCGGTTACGGGGAAATTATTGTCGCCGTGAACTCGGATCAACCATGCCTTGTAAAAGGTTTGTTGGAATCCACAGAACAGGTGATAACGCTGCCGGCACGACAGCGCAGAAACGGTATACGTCGTTTTTCCGTACAGGGGTACCCGGGATTGTTACCTACCGGTCAACTACTGTTGGAAGCTACAGTCTATAAAAAAGAACGTATTGTATTTAGTGAAAAGATCAATCTGACCGCGCCGGGTAATGTTATTGAAGATTTTATCAGTGAAATGGAGACCCTGGCGCAAAAGGAAAAGCAGCCGGTTTTTAAAAGGCATTTAAATTCAACATTGGCGTTGGTACAAACGCAATGGGCGCAGGCAGCCTTGCAATTTGATGATAATCCGCAATTGGCCAGGGATGTTATCCATTATGTTTCCATAATACGATCCGGTTTAAAAGGGGATGCGGTGCAGTGGCAAACCTACCTCGACCGTAGACGGTCGTTGGTGTTGGCTTTTATTTCCCCTTCGGACAACACGTTGCAGTATTATAATCTGTTACTGCCGCGCGGCTGGAACCCCGGTCAGAATTATCCCATGGTGGTAGATTTGCATGGCGCCGGGAATCCACATACTTTGAATAATGTGGCCAATTCGTATGCTGCTTTGACTGCCGGTATTCAGCGGGAAGAGTTCCCCGGTGAAGCGGAACCATTTATATTAATGCCATGGGGACGGGGCAACCGCGGATACCAGGAATATGCCCGCAATGATGTGTATGAAGCAATTGAGGACATGGCCAAAACTTTTATGATCGATAATAAACGGGTGTACCTGACCGGCCATTCTATGGGCGGCGGCGGCGCCTGGGCTTTTGCGTTGCGCCATCCGGATATGTGGGCGGCGGTTGCAATCTGCTCCGGAGGAACCTGGTACGCGCCGACCGGCAGGGGAATGGGAGGCAATTTGTATGATGTGCCGATTCGGATTTGGCATGGCGACAGCGATAACGCTGTACCGGTTACCGAGGCCTATCGCATGGCAGAAGAGCTGAAAAAATATGGTGTTAATCCGAATATGGTCATAGTACCGGGCGGCGGACACGAGTACCCGGAACCGGCCAGGCGCACAAACCTGCAATGGTTACTGCAATTTACCCGTACCCGGCCGGATAGCTTTAGCTTTGTTGTTGATAATAATGATCTGCCTGCTGGCAGGAATGGCGTTTATATCGAGCGTGATCTGACAATAAGCGCATTGCCCCGCTTTACCTGCAAGATAGAAGGTAATATAATACGGATACATTCATTCGGAACAAAGCGGGTAGTAGTGATAGGGAGCGAGTATGATGATGGACTAATGGGGATTGGTTTGCAAGGAACAATGACGGTTTTTCTGAATGACACTGAGGTCTATAACGGCCCGGTAAAAACAGTTAGCTTTGATACAGGTTTGTAATAAAACAGAGAGCAAGGGTAGTCCATATTATTGAACAACCGATAATATGGATTACCTCAATATAGAACTATATGAGTGGAGAATAACATGATAAAACTGGTCGATGTTGAAAAATATTACGCCAATAAATTCATTAAAACCTGGGTGTTGCGTAATATTAATTTAACAATACATGAAGGCGATTTTGTCTCGATAATGGGGCCATCCGGGGCGGGCAAGTCCACGCTGTTGCATATCATCGGTATGCTGGACGACATGTCCGGCGGCGAGTATTATTTTATGGATGAACCGGTGCATAAATTGAATGAGAAAAAGCGCACCGCTTTTCACCAGCAGTACATCGGCTTTGTTTTCCAGGCGTATCATTTGATCGACGAACTGACGGTTTATGAAAACCTGGAAACGCCGTTGTTATACAAAAAGGTCAAAACCGCCGAACGGAAAAGCATGATCGCCGATATGCTGGATCGATTCAATATTGTGGCGAAAAAGGATTTGTTCCCCAACCAGCTTTCCGGCGGACAGCAACAGTTGGTAGCGGTGGCCAGAGCGTTGATCATCAATCCCAAAATTATTTTAGCAGACGAACCCACCGGCAATCTGAATTCCAAACAGGGACTGGAGATTATGGAAATGCTGAAACAACTGAACAAAGAAGGCACGACCATCATCCAGGTAACTCATGATGAAAACAAAGCGGCTTTTGGCAACCGTATAATCCATCTGGCTGATGGATATGTCGAAAAAGAGGAACAGCATGGTTGATTTATTGACAAGTTATGCAAAAATTTCTCTGCGGAATGTGCGTAAATATAAATTGTATTCGTTTATTAATATAGCCGGACTGGCGACAGGATTTGCTGTTTTTATCCTTATCCTGTTATATGTACAGCGGGAGAGGAGTTACGATAATTATCACCGCGATGGCGAACGAATTTACCGCGTGACCGTGGATTTTCAATCCGGCTCTGAGTTAAACAGTTATGCGTTCAATATACCGCCACTGGCTCCGGCGCTTGTACAGAATTTCCCCCAGGTAGAGAATGCGGGGCGCATTTTAAACTTGGGTAACAGCGTCCAGGTACGTTACGGGAACAACAACTTTTACGAATCACAATTGCTTTATACTGACCCGGAAATTTTTGCTATTTTAACGATCCCGTTTCTTGCCGGCAACCCGGAAACGGCATTGAATAACCCGCATTCTGTTGTTATTTCCCAAACCCTGGCGAAAAAATATTTCGGCAGCGTCAATCCTCTGGGACTTGTTTTGAACATGGATGACCGGGACTATACAGTTACCGGCGTTGTACAGGATTGCCCTCATAATACACATTTACAATACAATATGTTTACCTCCATTGAACGGTTTGCCAATATGGCGTGGATGGATGACTGGACCTGGCCGGGGGCCTATACTTATATTAAAGTACAACCGGGCAGCGATATAACCGCTCTTGAACAACAAATCAACCTGTTGGCAGCCGAACATGCCAAAAACGATTCCCGCGCTGCCGGTATAAAATTTACTTTTAACTTGCAGCAAGTCGCCGATATTCACCTGCATTCACATCGTTTATATGAATCTTCTTATCCCGGAGACCCCGGGATGTTATTGTTATTTACCGGGGTGGGTTTACTGATTTTAATTATTGCCGCATCCAATTTTATCAATTTAAGCATAGCTCGTAATACGGTGCGTGCCAAAGAAGCCGTCATTCGTAAGGTTGTTGGCGCCAATTCGCTACAACTTGTCAGCCAGTTCCTGGGAGATTCCCTGCTGGTGACAGGCGCGGCGTTGCTGCTGGCTTTTATCCTTGTCATGCTGGCGCTGCCATTTTATAACCGGATTATTGACGGTCATTTTTCAATATCCTGCCTGGCGCAACAAAATATAATCATTCCGGTTGTATTCATAACCTTGCTCTTGGGAATAATCGCCGGAGGAATTCCGGCGCTGGCGCTTGCCGGCTTTAAACCGGTAATGGTTCTGCGCGGGCAGATAAAAACCGGCCCGCAGGGCATGCTGGTGCGCAGAGTCCTGGTCACCGGGCAATTTTTTATTACGGTTATACTTGTTATTAGCGCCCTGGTAGTTTACCGGCAGCTTGGCTTTATGCAAAACAGCTATCCCGGATTTAGCGGCAAACAAAAACTGATTATCCCGGTGCGGGGAATACGTCCGCTGGAACAGAATTATACTACTGTGAAAAACGAACTGCGCACCCTGCCGGGCGTTGCCGGTGTTTCAGTTTCTTCCGGCGAACCGGGACAAGGCGCGGGCAGTACAGCGGTTTGGCCGACAGGTGCAAACAGAGATAACAAACAAATGCTGTATGTGTTGTTTTATGATGAAGATTTTATTCCGAATTATGGAATTGAACTGGCTGCCGGGCGGAATTTTAATGCCGGGAATATGGCAGATGTGGAACGTAGCTGCCTCATCAACGAGGCCGCTGTAATAGCTTTGGGTTTTGCTTCACCGCAGCAAGCTATCGGGGAAAAAATTCATGAAAGTATTGTAAATTCCGAGGTGGAAATTGTTGGCGTAACGCGGAACTTTAATTACCGCAGTATGCATCAAAAAGTAGAACCCCTGCTCATCTTGATGACGCCGGGATTTTACAGTACGATTACTATGAATTTGAATTCAACGAATAACAGGGACATTCTCGCCCTGACTGAAAAAAAGTGGGCGGAATTATTCCCCGGCAAGCCTTTCAGTTATTATTTTCTAGATGAGTCGCTGCGCAGCTTGTATGCCGCCGAGGAACAAATGGCCCGTATGGTAACAGCTTTTGCAATTTTCGCGCTGTGGGTTGCCTGTCTTGGTTTATACGGCCTCATAGCAATTATAACCGGAATGCGCAGTAAGGAAATAGGGATGCGCAAAATTTTAGGTTGTACAACCGCGCGAATAGTCGGGTTATTAACTGCGGATATTATTAAATGGGTTCTGGTTGCCAATGTCCTGGCCTGGCCGTTAGCCTGGTATTTTGTGCAGCAGTGGCTGCAAGATTACCCCAACCGGGCGACTATCGGCGCGCCGGTTTATATTCTGGCCGGAGTGATTGTAACGGTCATTGCCCTGGTTACAGTGAGTAGTCGAATATTAAAAGCGGCGGCGGAAAACCCGGTTGAAACGTTGAGGTGTGAATAAATCTGTCCGCCGTCAGCTATCGGCTTGCAGGAAAAAGGAGAATAAATGTTTTTCAGTTACATTAAATTTGCGTGGCGAAATTTTAAAAAGAATAAAGTGTATACCTTTATTAATATCATCGGTCTGGTTATCGGTATGGTCTGCAGCATTTTGATTTCTCTATGGATTGCCGATGAATGGAATTATGACCGGTTCCATGTTAACCGGCAAAATATCTATCGCATTCTGGTCGATACGGAATCTGCAAACAGTGTTACAAAATCGTCTACTACGCCTAATACGCTTGGCCCGGTGTTGGCGGCAAATTATAATGATATTACAGCTATGACCCGTTACGTGGGCGGGTTTTCGGGATGGCTGATACGATATGAAGATAAATCTTTTACCAATGACCGGTGGGCGGCTGCCGACCCCGCTTTTTTTCAAATATTTTCTTTTCCTTTTATTGTGGGCAACCCGGCGACTGCTTTGCAGGATCAGCAGTCCGTTGTAATTACCGATAAAATGGCGCAAAAATACTTTGGCGATAATACCGCCCTGGGTAAAGTGATAAAAAAGGACAACTCGGATTTATATGTTACCGGTGTTATTCACATACCGGAGAATTCTCATATTCAGTTCGATTACCTATTCCCGATCGAAAATATGCGCCGGTGGTTTTACCAGGATCTGGAAAGCTGGGATGTGGGAATTTTCAGAACCTATATCCAGGTTCGCGCCGGTTTTCCCGGAGCTGAAGTGGAGAAAAAGATAGCCTCGATCATCCCCGAACATAATCCGCAAATGAAAGCGCAACTCAGCTTACAACCCCTGATCGATATTCATTTACGCACAACTTTTCCGGATCAATGTAATTATCAACAGGGCAACATTACTTATGTTTATATTTTATCGTTGGTGGCGCTGTGTGTTTTACTGGTGGCATGTATCAATTTTATGAACTTGTCCACTTCACGGTCGAGCATACGTGTTAAAGAAATTGGGGTGCGTAAAGCTATCGGCGCCAGACGTTGGGAATTGATTGGCCAGTTATTGGGCGAGTCGGTAATGTATGCTTTAATCTCTATGATATTGGCAATACTGATTATTAAACTCATATTGCCGGTATTTACTACATTTATCGGTAAAAACCTGGAATTCCTTTCTTTTAGCAATTTTAAAATGCTGTTTTGGTTAACGGCATTAACTTTCGTTGTCGGTATTTTTGCCGGCAGTTATCCAGCTTTTGTACTGTCATCATTTACTCCAATAAACACATTAAAAGCCGGATTGGTTCACAATGTGCCATCGCATGCTCGGATCAGGAATATATTGGTTGTTATTCAGTTTTTCACCGCCAGCGTTTTTATTATCGGCTCCCTGGTTTTTTATCAGCAGCTTTATTATATGCAACATACCGACAAAGGGTACGATAAAGACAATATTGTGTATTTTTATGGTTATGGCAAGTATATGACCGATTATAACAGCGCCCGTGAAGCATTGTTACAGAATCCGAATATAGAGAGTATTTCCAAAGCCTTTCCGCCATTTTATCCTGGTGAAGAGGAAAGCAGTGATATTATGTGGCCGGGAAAGAATATTGATAAGGAGTTTGTAATTTATCATAAAATAGTGGATTTCGACTACCTGCAAACTTTTGGTATAAGTATGACGGCGGGGCGTTTTTTCAATTCTGAAATGTCGACTGATCTGGATAATTATGTGTTAAATGAAACCGCTATAAAAGAAATGGGCCTGCAGGAACCCCTGGGAAAAACAATAACCTACAAGGGCAGAACCGGGCAAATTATCGGCGTAATGAAAGATTTTCATCATACTTCATTTCACAGCGCTATTTCACCCTTTATTTTTGAAATGTATAACGGGCCTTGTTATATTTGTGTAAAAATGAAACCGGATAATATTCTTCAAACCCTGGCTTTTATCGAAGGCAAGTGGCTGGAATTTGTGCCCGATCGCCCGTTCTCATATATGTTTTTTAAAGATGCGGTTGATAATTATTACCATAACGAACAGCGATCTATGGTTTTTGCCCGTGGCTTTACCGGTTTGGCAATTTTTATTTCCTGTCTCGGACTTTTAGGTCTGTGCTCGTTCATGGTAGAACAGCGTAGTAAAGAGATTGGCATTCGCAAGGTGTTGGGCGCTTCGGTTCCAGGTTTGTTTTATTTGTTATCCAGGGATTTTATTTCCTGGGTGGTATTGGCCAATCTGTTGGCCTGGCCGGTAGCCTGGTATGCGATGCATCACTGGTTACAAAATTTTGCTTACCGGATCACTCTGAATTTGTGGTTATTTATTCTTGCCGGAATAATTACCGTATTCATTGCCCTGGCTATGATCGGCTTGCAGGTGTTGAGGGCAGCAATGGCGAACCCGGTTGAGAGTTTAAGGTATGAATGACGTCAAACGTGAAATGTGAAACGTGAGACGAAAAGTTGTCAGCTATCAGCTATCAGTGAAAGAAGAATTGTAAGGTATATAGTTAATATTCAGCAGATAAATCAAGGGCAAATATTATGTTTATGAATTTTTTAAAAACGGCTATCCGAAATATTATTCGTAACCGGGTCTATTCTATAATAAATATTGCCGGTTTGGCAATCGGCATTACCTGCACCGCCCTGATCCTGATGTGGGTAAATGATGAAGTGAATTTTGACAGTTTTCATCAAAACAAGGACCGGATATATAGAATCCTGCTGCAGAGAAAAGGCACAGATGAAATTATGGCGATAACACCAGGGTTGTTGGCCGACGCTGTTAAGAAACAAATTCCGGAAGTAACATATACTGCCAGAATAATTCAAAATCATCGTAATCCATATAAATATAATGATAAAGCATTTTATGAGGGTCAGACTTTTTGTGTTGACCCCGATTTTTTCAAAATGTTTTCCTTTCAATTTCTATCCGGAAATGCAGAAAATCCACTTGTCAACCCCAATGATTTGGTTATTAGTGAAACAATCGCTAGAAAATATTTTGGGAACGAAAATCCCATCGGTAAGAATCTAACCTGGAACAACAGGAGTAATTACCATGTGTGCGCCGTAATGAAAGACATGCCGGTTAATTCGCATTTGCAAATGCAAATTGCAGAAACGCATACTCTGGCCGAAAGGTTCTGGCAAGGCGGTTATAATTGGTCAAATTTTGTGCATGAAACCTATATTCAAGTCAAGGAAAACAGTTTTGTCCCGGACATTGAAAAAAAGATCGAGAGCATTCTTAATCAAAATAATCCAATAACCGACCGCTTTTATTATGTACATCTCCAGCCGCTTGGCGATATTCATTTAGATGCCGGTATTACACATAGTACAGCATTGACCGGGGATCGCAAGTATGTCAACATTTTTCTGCTTATCGGGTTTGGCATATTATTCATTGCCTGCATCAATTTTATCAATTGCGCTACGGCGAATTCCATGTCGCGGGCGCAGGAAGTAGGCATTCGCAAGGCAGTTGGCGCGCAGCGCAGCAAGCTGATTATGCAATTTATCGGCGAGTTTGCCCTGTTAACTTGCTGCGCCTCTTTATTGGCGGTGTTGGCAATCAATTTGATTGTACCGGCATTTAATCATTTTACCGGTAAAGTATTATCACTTGACGTCCATTTTTTCACATTCTTTTCTGTTATTATTCTGTTTACGACATTGTTTGCCGGTAGCTATCCTGCCTTTTACATATCGGCATTTTCACCAGGCGAGGCTTTAAAAAACAAATTGAATCGCACAAACAAAAGGGCGCCATTACAAAGCGCGCTGGTTGTTTTTCAGTTTGCAATTTCGATTCTGCTTATTATCTGCACTTTGATAATAAACAGTCAATTGACTTTTATGCAGCATAAAAAGCTGGGTTTTGATAAAGACAATATCTTATACTTTCCCGCCAAAGGACAATTGGCTGAAAAATATGATATTGTAAAAAGTCGGTTGCTGGAATATCCCGGTATCAGCAATGTCACTATGCAACAGAGTGTTCCAACCACAACGATCAACGGCAGTTGGGTTTCCTGGGAAGGGCAAACAAAGCAGGACCTGGTGGTAAGAAACACTGAAGTAACGCCCGATTATTTTGCTACAATGAACATCGGTTTGGCAGAGGGCCGTTGTTTTTCCGAGGAATTCACTACGGATAAAGAGTCCGCTTTTATTCTGAACCAGGCGGCGGTGGATTATTTGGAATTTGAAAACCCGGTTGGTAAAAAAATCAGGACGGCGGGTCGTAGTGGTGAAATCGTCGGGGTAGTGGAAAACTCTCATTTCAAGTCCCTTCATCATACAATTGAACCGTTAATTTTTATGCAACTAGACGATTATAAAAGCATTGATTTGTTTGGTGTGGTGCTGGTTAAGTTTTCCGGACAGGACGTGCCGCAATTGCTGGATAATATAAAGAAAATTTGGCAGGAGTATAATCCCAATCTGCCTTTTGAATATCATTTTCTGGATCAAACGATAGAACGCCAATATGGTTTTGAGAAACGATTAAGCGCTATTTTTACCTGGTTCAGCGTGGTGTCCATTTTTATTTCCTGCCTTGGTTTATTCGGTTTAGCCACATTTATTGTCAAGAGCCGGACAAAAGAGATCGGTATTCGCAAGGTTTTGGGATCAACCATCAGCAGGATCATTGTGCTGCTATCACAAAGGTTTGTAATATGGGTGTTGTTCGCCAACCTGATCGCCTGGCCGGCGGCTTTTTTTGCAATGCACAAATGGCTGGAGAATTTTGCATACAGGATAGATATAGATTTGTGGGTATTTATTTTGGCCGGCGCGCTGGCATTGATGATTGCATTATTAACCATCAGCTGGCAGGCGATCCGGGCGGCGCGAGCCAACCCGGTTGAAGCCCTCAGATACGAATAACTGGGGGCTGAAATCCGCCGCAGGCGGATGGAGGCGTTGAGGTATGAATGATGTGAAACGTGAGAAGAAAGTTGTCAGTTCTCAGTTATCAGCTGTCAGCTATCAGTAGTAGAATTAAAATGGCCATGTGATTGGTAAAATCAGTATTATTAAGGAAAATATAATGATAAAGAATTATTTTAAAATTGCAGTGCGCAATTTGTTAAAATACAAGTCCTATGCAATCATAAACTTGTTGGGGCTTTCTATTGGTATGGCCAGCGTTATTTTGATAATGCTTTATGTGAATTTTGAAACAAGTTTCGATATTTATAATAAAAACGCCGACCGGATTTACAGGGTTACCAGGGAGTGGTTCAACAGCGACGGTTCCACCAGTATATACTTTGGTTTTGTTGCGCCGCCAATTGCGCCATTATTCAAGAATGATTTTGAACAAGTTGAACAAGCTGTTCGAATTGCTCAAGCCGGAATAGCAAATTTAAAATACCAGGATAAGATTTACCAGGCGGAAATGTTATCGGCGGACCCGGAAGTATTTGATGTTTTCACATTCCCTTTTATACAGGGCGATCCCGCCTCCGCACTACAAATACCCAATGGGCTTGTACTTACGCAATCTACAGCGCAAAAAATATTCGGCAATAAAAATCCGCTGCATCAAATCCTGATTCTGCCGGTTACCAAAGATATACAAATAGATTTAATCGTTACCGGCATTATTAACGACCCGCCGGTAAATTCACATTTCCATTTTGAAGCTTTGAATTCGATGGTTGGTTTAAGGCAGTTTTATGGCGAAGAGGAATTTTCTAATTGGGGCAGTAATAATTATGCAACCTATATTTTATTAAAAGAAGGCGCAAATGTTGAAAACATTAACAGAGCAATCCCGCAATTTTTAATTAAACATTTAGGGGATAACGCCAATGAATGGAATACCCTGCATTTGCAACCGTTAAAGAATATCCATTTACATTCTCACCTGGATGCCGAATTTGAACCTAACGGCAATATAATTTATGTTTATATATTAAGCATTATAGCGGTAATCATATTAATGTTGGCTTGTGTAAATTTTATTAACCTGGCAACTGCCCGTTCCACAACCCGGGTTAAGGAAATTGGCATAAAAAAGGTTGTTGGCGCCAACCGGAGACAAATTATTGTACAATTCCTTGGCGAGACGTTTATACTATCAATTATGTCCCTGCTTATTGCTATTGGAATACTAGTTATTTTACGCCCGGTTATACAAAACTTTTTTGGTTTTACAATTTTAGAAAACAATGTAACTGGTTTGATATTACCTGTTATCAGTCTGAGCGTAATTGTTGGATTATTTGCCGGAAGCTACCCCGCTTTTTATATGGCCCAATTCCCTCCTTTGCTGATATTACGGGCATTTCAGCAATCCCGAACTTTAAAATCATCATTACGTAAAGCGCTGGTGATTAGCCAGTTTTCAATCAGTATTATATTAATGATTTGTCTGGGAGTTGTTTTTGAGCAATTAAATTATTGTAAAAATAAAGACCTGGGCTTTGATAAGGAGCAATTACTTAACTTGCCGGCTAACCGTGAAATGATAGATAATTATGAGGCTTTTAAGGCCCGTTTAATGCAAAATCCCAACATTGCAGGAGTAACGGCTTCAAAACGTGTACCTTCAGCCGGGTTGGCAGATAACAGTGAAGCGACAGTATACTTTGATAAAAAAGAAATGACTTTGGGTTTCCGGTTGGCCAATGTGCGGGTCAATTATGATTTTTTACAAGTATATGGAATTAAACTTGCCGCCGGACGGGACTTTGACCAGACCTATGCAACGGATAACGGGTATGCCTTTATTTTAAATGAAACGGCTGTGCAAAAGATCGGTTGGAAATCCCCCTCTGAGGCGCTCGATCAACCCATGACTTATGGAGGATTAAGGGGGCAAATAATTGGCGTAATTAAGGATTTCCATTATGAATCTTTTCACAAATCTATCGCACCTTTTATGCTCTTTATTGCGCCCGATGACTTTAATACGATAACTATAAAACTGGCGCCGCAAACGCATAATACTTTTCAGGAAACAGCCGCCTTTTTAAAAAGTATTTGGCAGGAATACCTGCCCAACGATACTTTTCATTATACTTTTTTAAATGACAGGTATAATCGACTTTATAACACAGAGCAAAAACAAGGGAATTTGTTAACTTTATTTTCCTTGTTGGCAATTTTTATCTCTTGTTTGGGCCTTTTAGGTCTGGTGAGTTTTTTTACCCAGCGTAAGACCAAGGAAATCGGCATTCGTAAAGCGCTTGGCGCGTCGATACCCGGAATTATTTTATATTTGACAAGTTCTTATATAAAGTGGATCGTTATGGCTAATATAATTGCCTTTCCTGTTGCGTGGTATGCCATGAATAAATGGTTGCAAAATTTTGCTTACCATGTGAATATGAAAATGTGGGTGTATCTGGTAGCGGCGGCAACAGTGCTGCTTATTGCCATGTTAAGTGTAAGCTGGCAGGTAATCCGGGCTGCAACAGCCAACCCGGTTGAGGCGCTGAGGTATGAGTGACGTGAGATGTGAAATGTGAGACGAAAGCTGTCAGTTGTCAGCTATCAGTTGTCAGTGAAAGAAGAACTGTGGCGGGTGGAGAATTGTCGGTGTTCAGAAAGGTCAAACGTGAAACGTGAGACGTGAGAAGAAAGCTCAAAACTAATAGCTAATGATAAACTAATAAGAGGAAAAAGGATGTTCGTTAATTACATAAAAATTGCCTTTAGAAATATCATGCGGGATAAATCTCATTCCATTATTAATATTTTGGGTTTATCACTATCTTTAGCGGTGATTTTGCTGTTATTTTTCTATGTCCGCACCGAGGTTACCGCCGACCGGTTTCACAAAAATTACCGGGATATATATCGATTCCAGGAAACCGACCGGGCGAACCTTTCACCCCAATTCTATCAGATAATGCAGGAGAATTGCCCGGAACTAGAACTGGTGACCCGCATCGCATCAGGGTACAGACGAGTTGTCCTTGATTATAACCAGCCGTTATATGTTAGCGATGTGTTCTTTACAGATACGACGTTTTTTAATATTTTTACCTGTGAGGTCATTGCCGGCGACCTTGCCACGGCTTTGACCGAGCCGGCTTCGCTGGTGTTAACGGATCGGGAAGCCGGCCGTTTGTTTGGCGCGGAGAACCCGGTTGGCAAAGTAGTTAAATTGAACAACGAGCATTTATTAACAGTAACCGCAGTAATAAAAAAGCTGCCGGCAAATTCTTCCCTCAAGTTTTCCGCCGTTATTCCTGTGCAATTTTTAAAACAAGTAGAAGGAGAAGATTGGGAACAGATCAACTCTACAAATTTTGCGCATTACTTTTTATGCCGGCAAAATGTCAACATGGTTGACCTGGCCGATAAAATTAAATTGAGCTTTAATTCAAGAAACCCCGGCTATTTTCACAACTCATCCTATTCAGTTCTTCCATTTAGTGAAATTTATTTTAACAGGACCGTTCATGATTCCTGTTATCATGGTAACAGCACCCAACTGGCATTGGTCATCACAATCGGATTCCTTATATTAGTCATTGCGATAATTAATTATATTAATTTGGCTATTGCTCAATCTGTACGGCGCATGCCCGAAATAGGGGTTCGCAAAGTAACCGGCGCGAGTCGTTTGAGTTTAATTAACCAGTTCCTGATCGAGGCGGTAATAATAACTCTGGTCAGTATTGGCTTTGGATTCCTGTTTGCGCAATTCTTATCTCCATATTTTAATACTCTTTTTAATACTGTTGTTTTTACCGGCGCCATTAATTGGCCGCTGCTGGTTATAATTTTACTGGCCGCCGGTATTGGATTGGGATGTATTGCCGGACTATACCCCGCGCTTTACCTGACAATGCAGAATCCGGTTCAGATAATCAAGGGCGAGAGGGTATTGGGCGGACGAAAGAGTAAATTGAAAACCGGGTTATTAATATTTCAATTTGTCGTTTCGATTGTTTTAATTGTTTGTACGTTGGGTATGGTACAGCAACGGTCTTTTATGCAGAACCATGATCTGGGGTTTTCTGCCGAAAAAATATTACTGTTAAATTATTCGGATAATATATCAACCGGTTTCCGCCAGTCTTTATTACAAATTCCCAACCTGGAGCAAGTGGCTGTTACCCACAATATGCCTGGAACCGGCCATAGTAGTTCTAATATGAGTTGGACCTACAAGGGGGTTGAAAAAGAAATATACTTTATGCATTATAACGTCGACGCCGATTTCATGCCGTTATTAAAGTTTCAACTGAAAGAAGGCCGTTTCTTTTCCAAAGAAAGGGATCAAAACAATCCAGTCTGCATTCTGAATGAAACAGCGATCCGTGAATTTGGCATTGATGATGTAAACCTGGCACAATTTACCACATTTAGCGATAGAGGGTTAAGCAGACCCGCAGAAGTAGTAGGCATTGTTAAAGATTTTAACCAGGAATCCTTACATTCAAAAATAACTCCATTTGTGTTTTTTTTCGAGCCGGAACCGGTTTCCGGAATTATTGTTGTGAAAATAATAACCGATGATTTTAAAACTCTCAAAGATACAATTGCCCGCTTGGAAAGTGTTTGGAAAATATATAATCCGGACATCCCGTTTGATATCCAGTTCATGAATAAAATGCTGGCAAATCAGTATCAGAATGAGTTGCGGACAGAAAAGATATTTATAGCTTTCTCATTACTGGCAATTATAATAGCCTGTTTGGGGTTGCTGGGCCTGGTATCGTTAATTGTTGAACAGCGAACCAAGGAGATCGGCATCCGCAAGGTCGTCGGCGCCTCGTTAACGGAAATTGTGATGCTGATGATAAAAGATTTTACCTGGTGGCTGATCATTGCCAATCTCATCGCCTGGCCGATAGCCTGGTATGCTATGAACCAATGGCTGCAAAATTTTACCTATCGTATCCATCCGAGTGTGTGGATTTTCCTGCTGGCCGGCTTGGCAGCATTTTTAGTTTCCCTTTTAACAGTTAGCGGCCAGGCAATCCGGGCGGCGCGGACCAACCCGATTGAGGCGTTGCGATATGAGTAAGCTGTCAGTGGTCAGCTATCAGTTGTCAGTTGATTTTTTATTGAGAGTATAGATTGGTTGATGAATGTAAAGTCAAACGTCAGACGTGAGACGTGAGACGTGAGAAGCAGCTGTCAGCTATCAGCTTTCAGTAGAAGTATTAAAATGGCCATGTGGTTGGTAAAAATCAGTAATTATTAAGGAAAATATAATGATAAAGAATTATTTTAAAATTGCAGTACGCAATTTGCAAAAGAACAAAAGTTATGCCTTAATCAATATTTTCGGTCTTGGCATGGGCATGGTAGCGGTTTTTATCATCGCATTGTTTGTATTTAAAGAATTGAATTACGATCATCACAATCAGTTTAAAGATCTTATTTACCGGGTTTATCAGGAAGGCAAAGAAAAAAGTGGCGCAACCCAGGCTGTGCTTGCAACGACCGTCAAGGACAAATTCCCGGAAATTGAACAAGTGGTTCGAATAGGAAAATACTGGCGGGATCACAGCCTGATTCGCTATGAAAACCGGCTGGAAAAAGTCGCGCCGTTTTATTTCGCCGATCCTGAAATTTTCCAGGCGCTGACAATTCCTTTGTTGCAGGGCTCTCCCGAAACGTGTCTGAATGATCCTGACGCCCTGGTTATATCCCGGGCGTTTTCTGAAAAATATTTCCACGGACAGAATCCGCTTGGTAAAATTGTAACGATTCAGTTCGGCGGTTCATTATATGATGTTAAGGTAACTGCTGTTTTGGGTGAAATACCTGAAAACACTTTTTTAAATCCGGATATTCTGTTGCCTTTAAAATTTCTCGAGAAGGGGAGCCATGCTGATTTCGCCAGCAGTTGGGGTTACAATTCCATAACGACCCTGTTTTTACTGAGAGAGAATGCACTAGCCTCCCAATTTACCGCCAAATTAAATGAATTTGTGGCTACGATTGCGCCGGAGTGGTTCAAACCAAATTATCGGTTGCAACCCCTTACCCGGGCCCATCTGTATTCTGCGGATATTAGATGCCGGATTGGGATGTATGGCAATATAGTGCAAGTACGATTATTTACCGCAATTGCCTTGGCAATTCTTATTATTGCATGCATCAACTTTATCAATCTCAGCCTGGCCCAGGTCAGTCGCCGGGTAAAAGAAGTGGGGGTGCGGAAAGTGGTTGGCGCCAGCCGGGCGGCTTTGGTCTGCCAGCTTGTCGGCGAATCGCTCCTGCTCGTCGGGTTGGCGCTGCCGGTGGCGCTTGTATTACTAAATCTGCTTTTACCTTATGCCAATCACATTTTTAACCGGCAAATGCAGCTTGGGGTGATGACAAATTTTCCGTTCTTTGCTACAATGATTATGATTGCCCTCATGGTTGGATTAGTTTGTGGCGGTATTACCGCTTTCATCCTCTCTTCTCTGAACCCGGTGGTGTTATTTTCCCAAAAGCAAATACTCTCTTCCGGTAATTCCTGGTTCAAACGGGGCATGCTGGCTTTTCAGTTTATTACTTTTTGCGGATTGATCATCGCCAGTCTGGTTATTCGGAACCAAATGCTTTTTTTACGCGACAAGCAAGTAGGCTATAATACAGATCAGGTAATGGTAGTTCTGCGTCCGGATGGAGATACCAATCAAAAATACCAGGTCTTTGCTTCCGCGTTACAAAACTGTACAGCCATTCAAAGCGTCACGGTCTCTTCATTTGTGCCTCCCGCATTCGGCAACTGGCTATGGACGACCCTTGACGAGAATGACAATTTGGAATGGATAATAGCCGACACCGGGTATCTAAGCGTACTGGATCTAAAACTGGTGGCGGGCAGAAATTATCGGGATAATGAACCCGGCGCTATTTTATTGAACGAAACCGCGTTTCAGCAAAAATTTCCGGGACAACCCTTTGTGCCTGAAATGGAAATCGGCGCGAATAATAAAAAACGAGTGGTGGGTGTTGTCCATGATTTTCATACCCATGACCTGTACCAGAAAATCGGCCCGTTGTTTATCGAAAATGACACGGATAATTTTATTGCATGCATTTCCGTAAAACTTGCTGCCGGTCAAATTCAGGAAGGCATTCAGCAGGCAAAACAAATCTGGCAGGAAATTTATCCCGAAGATATGTTCTCTTATCAATTCATCGATGAAAAGTTTGACCAGCTTTATCAAAATGATGAAAAATTTGCTCAATTAATTAATTTTTTCACCCTTCTTGCTGTAGTAATTGCCTGTATGGGCTTGTTCGGTTTAAGCAGCTTTGCCGCCAGGCAGCGCACAAAAGAAATTGGCATCCGCAAAACCCTGGGCGCTACGATCAAAAATATTACTTTATTACTTTGCCGGGAATATATCATCATTAGTTTGGTCTCGTTTGTTGTTGCCACGCCGCTTCTTCATTTCCTGATGAAAAATTGGCTTCAGCACTTTGCATACCACATTTATTTGAGCTGGTGGATTTTTACGCTGGCCGGATTCATTGCATTATGTATTGCAACAGTCACTGTAAGCTGGCAGGTTATTCGGGCAGCGTGTGCTAACCCGGCAGAGGCGTTGAGGTATGAATGACGAAATCCCACGTTTTTGCGGGTGGATCACTTGCGTTATGAATAAATATGCTTGACGTGGTAAGCCTATAGCTTAAAGCAGGTGAAAAGTTTAAGGATTTCAAAGGATAAGGAAGAATCGACGATGTTTAAAAATCACTTAAAAACCGCTTTTCGGAATCTGAAAAAACAACGGGTCTATTTCAGCATTAACATTCTGGGTCTCGGTATTGGGCTCGGCTCTACTTTTCTGCTTCTGCTTTACACAATTAACGAGTTCACTTATGACCGCAATCATCCAAAGGCCGATCAAACCTATCGTATTTTAATGAGTGATCTTGAAAAAAACGAACTGAAAGGTGGCACCCCTTATCCCTTGGCAGCACTCATTCGGGAAAACCTTCCGGCGGTCGAAAAGGCATCGCAACTTTTCAATCGCCATATCCCATTTAACCTGTCCGACGAGGTAAAATCGCAAGAACAGGACATTGTCTTTACCGATAAAGCCCTGTTCGAATTGTTCGACATCCCTGTCACAAGCGGGCTTTCAGTTCAAGACTGGGACGATCCGTTTCAAATTTACATCAACGATCAAATGGCGAAACGATACTTTCCGGATACAAATCCCATCGGCCAGGTCATCTCGATTGATGAAAACAATCAAAAAACCACTTTGAAAATAGCGGGTATTTTCAAATCCCTTCCTTCCAACACCCATCTTAAAATGGATCTGATCGCTCCCATTGCTCTCGCTGCGAAAATTTACAAGGAGCAGGAATTTATGGGATTCAAATGGCATGCTTTTGATTCATGGGAGCGCAATGCAATACAGACTTATGCGCAAGTTCAAAAAGACGCGGATATCCGGAACCTCACAGCGCAACTGAAACAAATATCACAACCCCATTTAAAAAATCCCGGGAATGTGGATTACAGGCTCCAATCCATCCGGGACATTCATCTTTACTCCGGCGACATCAATAACAATGATTGGGAAAAAGGCGATTTACAGCAAATTCTGCTTCTCCTCGCAATCGCCCTGCTCATCCTTTTTATTGCGGTGTTCAATTTTATTTTGCTTGCCATGGCGCGGAGCAATACACGGCTTCAGGAAATCGGGCTGCGAAAAGTTCTGGGAGCTCAAAAACAGGATATTATCCGCCAGACATTGGCGGAAACGATCTGTACGGCCATTCTTTCTCTTCCCGTGGCGCTGCTGTTTGCGGAAACGGTCCTGCCGTTTTTCAATCATCAGGTGGAAAAAAACCTGGTTTTGTTCGATTGGCAAAACTGGCCTTTCATCCTCTGTGTGATCGGCTTGACGTTGCTCACGGGAATTTTGTCGGGCAGCTATTCAGCGTTTCGTTATTCCGGGTTCCAACCTCATCATATTTTAAAAATCGCCCATAGTTCTTTTTCCAATAGATCTTTGCTGAAACGCATTCTGATCGGCGTACAATTTATCATTTTCATCGCACTGCTTATTTGCACGGTTACCATATCCCGGCAATTTCATTACATCCAGCATAAACATCTCGGGTATGATAAAGAACACTTGATTACCATCCCGCTGGACAGTAAACAGCTTGTAAGCCAATATCCGCTCCTCAAGAACAGGTTGAAAACCAGTCCGGCCATTGTCAATGTGTCCGGCGCTTCCTATACACCGCCGACCGAAAACTTTATTTGGGCCAAATTCGAAAATACAGATAAGGGGATTGAATATATTTTTGTGGATCGGGGCTATTTTGAAACCATGGGCATCCAAATGCTTGAGGGGAATGTGTTTTCAGACGAACGGGTATCGGACGACAACGGCGTGGTGCTTACAGCCTCTTCCATTCCTTATCTGGAACTCGAAAATCCCGTGGGGCAGGACCTGTTCGGTCAGGGGCCTGTCATCGGAATCGTGGAAGATTTTCACATTCGTTCTTTACATCGCAGTATTCGTCCGGTGATGTTCAAAATGAGCCGGGACAACATCTCGGCTGCGGTTGTCCGGTTACAAGCCAATATGATTCCAAAGGCGTTGCAGGACATCAGGCAAATCTGGCAAGAGATCAATCCCGATGTTCCCTTTACCTTTCAATTTGTGGATGAAGCGTTGAACCTGGCCTACCATAATGATTTGCGGTTCAGCCGTCTCATTCAACTGTTTACGATGCTCGCCATCGTGATTGCTTCTATGGGCCTTTTCGGACTCTCCCTGTTTTTGACCGAGCAGAAAACCAAAGAAATCGGCACGAGAAAAGTATTGGGCGCTTCCGTCTCCGAAATTGTCTTCATGCTGACAAAAGATTTTACCCGATGGGTAGTTGTTGCCAATCTCTTTGCCTGGCCGGTTGCTTGGCTTGCGATGAACAAATGGCTCCAAAACTTCGCTTACCGTATTGATTTAACCATCTGGTCGTTTTTACTCTCCGGTCTATTGGCTTTGCTCATCGCCCTGCTTACCGTAAGCTGGCAGGCTATACGGGCGGCGACAGCGAATCCGGTCGAGTCACTCCGAAATGAGTGACGAGATCCCGCGTTTTTTGCCGGATAGAAGCTTTTTGATACAAGTATATGTTTATTCGAAGAACAAATAGGAACACCGTAAAATTCAAAGAGGAAAAATATGACCAGCAATTATCTAAAGACAGCAATTCGAAACATCCTGAAGAGTAAAACATTCTCTATTATCACGATATTTGGCCTGGCCCTGAGCATGGTGGCGTTTCTTTGCATCTCGCAGTATATTTACCATCAAAGGCATTTCGACGCATTCTGGAAAAACGCCGACAACCTTTACCGCATCAACATGGAACAATTCAGAAACGAAACCCTTCAATTTCACAGCGCCCCGGCTTTGATGGGATTGGGAACGGTCATCAAGGAAGAAGTCCCCGGAATCGCGCAATCAACACGGATGCTCAAGGACAAGGTCCCCGTATACACACCGGACATTCAAATAAAAGACATCGACATTTTTTTTGCCGATACCACGGTCTTTCAAGTTTTAAATCATGAGATCGTTGCCGGTGATTCCCGGAATCCATTCCCGGACATCCATTCGGCCGCCATCTCGCAGTCGCTCGCCCGTCGTTTATATGGCGACGAGTCCGCCGTTGGGCAAAGGTTTAAATTGAATGAAGGTTGGGAATTCTTCGTCACCTGCGTTTTCGAAGACACGCCGAAAAACAGCCACATCCACATCGATATGCTGATCAGTATACCCTCCGTATTTTATTATATGCAAAATTTCGACAACGCCACCGGCCAATTAACTCAAGCTCATCCCCATGCGGGTGCGCCGTCTCCCGCGGAGGCGTGGACCTGGCGCGCCAATAATTCCTACACGTATGTCTTGCTCGCCCCAAAAGCAGATATTGGCGAAATATCAAGTTCTCTTTCTAATATGGTGAATAAATATGCGCCGTTCCTGGCCGCGGAAAATATCCGGGTAAAATTTCACTTGCAGCCGGTACGGGATATTCATCTAAGTTCTCATTTGCAAGATGAAATTCAAGTGAACGGCGATTCCAAATCCGTTTCCATGCTTTACTTGATCGGGTTGATCATTCTTATCGTCGCCTGGGTAAATTCGGTTAATCTCAGTCTTGCCAGGGCAACGGATCGTCAAAAAGAGATCGGAATCCGGAAAACGATTGGCGCAGGGCGCTCGCAACTGTTGCTCCAGTTCTTGCTCGAAACAGTCATCCTTAACGGAATCAGCATTCTGCTGGCTTTTGCTATTTTCCCCCTGTTCAGAAATGTGGCGCAATCCGCGCTTGGAATTTACATCCCGCTGTCGTTCGACGACCTCAAGCCTCTGGCCGCGATTTTGTTTATCCTGACTGCGGGAATGCTTTTATCCGGGTTATATCCCGCTCTTGTGAATGCTTCGGCAAAACCCATTCAAATGTTAAAGAGAAAATCGTATGTAACGTCGAAATCGTCTCGTCCTAAAATTGTATTGATGATGCTCCAGTTTGCAGTCGCTATCACGCTGCTCATCGTTACGGCGCTGGTTTTTGAGCAAATCCGTTTCATGCGCATGCAATCTCTGGGCGTTGATTTGGATCAGGTGCTTGTGACAACCACTCCCATGAGTATGATCAAAAAGCCTGATGAAATACAAAAGCTGGAAACCTTCAAGACAGAAATTGCCAGGATTCCCGGCGTGAAATGCGTGACGGCATCTTCTGCCGTGCCGGGGAGGGAGATTTATTTCAGCGATGGCTCTGTCCGTAAAGCGACCGACGCCCTGCCGATAGACCACACTTTTTCTATTTATAATGTGGATGAAGATTTTTTTGTCGCGTATGATATTCATTTTGTGGCTGGAGAGGCATTTCAAAAGGAGCAGACGAACAATAGCCGCAAAGTAATTTTAAATGAACTGGCCATGACGCAACTGGGATACGATTCTCCGAGTCAGGCAATGAATCAATTTATCACGGTTAGGGGGAATGAATACCTGGTCAGCGGGATCGTTTGGAATCACCATAATCAATCGCTCCGGGAAGCGATCCAACCGATTTTGTTTATTAATAGTTACGAATGGCACCTCAGTGTTGGCTATTATTCTATTAAAATAAACACCGCGAAATGTCAGGAGACCATCAAGGCCATCCAGGATGTTTGGGAGCGCATTTATCCCCAGGATAACTTTTCCTACACATTTGCCGAGGATACTTTTAACACACAATACGAAGCGGACCGGCAGTTCGGGAGAACGGTCACAGTGTTTACCATGATCGCGATTATTATCTCGTGCATGGGATTATTCGGGTTGTGCGCTCACTCCGCAGCCAAACGGAAAAAGGAATTTGGAATCAGACAGGTTCTCGGCGCTTCGTTCCGGGATATCCTTCTTATTTTAATGACAGACTATGGAAAATGGGTTGTCGCCGCCAATCTGATTGCCTGGCCCATCGCCTGGTACGCCATGCATCTCTGGCTGCAGAATTTCGCCTATCGCATCGATCTGACGATTTGGCCGTTTTTGCTGTCGGGATTATCCGTGTTGATCATTGCTTTGCTCACCGTTAGCCGGCAAACCGTGAAAGCGGCGCGGGCAAACCCGATTGAGGCGCTGAAATATGAATAAAGTGAGACGTGAAACGTCAAACGTGAGACGTGAGAAGTGAAACGTGAGACGAAAAGAAATGTCAAAAGTGAGACGTGAGACGAAAAGCTGTCTGCTGTCAGCTTACAGTCATCAGTTAATAGTCAGTCGTGAGTACAAGAACATTTTATGAAGGAATAAGAAATGAGTGAGATCATTGCCCAGGTAATCGAGGAACTAAAACGAAATGTCGATGAAAAAACACTGGCAACCGGGCAGAATTTTTTCAAAGAAAAGATACAATTGTATGGCGTGAAAACCGCCCTAGTAACTAAAATATCGAAAGACTATTTTAAACAGATAGCTAACCGGAGTAAAGAAGAAATATTCGGATTTTGTGAAGAATTGTGGAAATCAGGTTATATGGAAAATACTTTTATAGCCTGTAACTGGTCCTATTATATACACGAGCGTTATGAACGACTGGATTTTGCGGTGTTTGAGAACTGGGTGAACGAGTTTGTAAACAACTGGGCGGCGTGTGATACTTTGTGCAACCATACAGTCGGTACGTTTGTGGAAATGTATCCCGAATATGTTGCCAATTTAAAAGAGTGGGCCAAGTCAGCTAACCGCTGGATGCGGCGGGCTGCTGCCGTAACTCTGATCATTCCGGCGCGTCATGGTTTGTTTTTGCTGGATGTTTTTGAAATTGCCAATATACTACTGCTCGATACGGATGACCTGGTGCAAAAGGGCTATGGCTGGATGCTTAAAGCCGCCAGCGAGGCGCATCAACAGGAGGTTTTTGAATATGTGCTGGCAATAAAGGCGGTTATGCCGCGCACCGCTTTGCGGTATGCCATTGAAAAAATGCCGGCGGAGATGAAAAAGCGGGCCATGGAAAAGTAGTTATCAGCTTTCAGCTATCAGCTGTCAGTGGAATTGTGGTTATGTCTGGAGGACTGTTGGAATGCAGAGGTGAGATGTCAAACGTGAGAAGTGAGACGAAAGCTGTCAGTTGTCGGTTTTCAGCTTTCAGCAAAGAAAAAGAATATCTTTTTTACGTTTAACGTCTCACGTTTCACGTCTAACGGCTGATAACTGATAGCTGACAACTGATAACTGATACCTTAACCGATAGATATTAATTGATATTAAGTTAATTACAGGATCAACAATATGAAGAATTTTATCACCCTGTTTTACCGCAATATGATGAGAAACAAAACGTTCTCCATCATTACCATTGCCGGTTTTACGTTGAGTTTAACCGTTCTAATCCTGTTATCTGCATTTGTGTTTAATGAATTGTCGTATGACCGCTATAATACCAACATCAACAGGATTTACCGGTTGATACGGAGTGATAATAACAGTGAAATCAACGAGGACGCGATTGAATTTTTAACGCACGATTTCCCGGAAATTGAGAGTGTTTGTCGTTATAATCATTTTATTCTTAACCTTGGTTATTTGACATTTAACAATCATTCCATAACCACCAAAAGTATTTTGCATACCGAACCGGCGTTTTTTGATATTATGGACGTGGAATTTGTGGCCGGGGATAAAGAAACGGCGTTAAATGACAAGTACGCCCTGGTACTTACTGAAGAAACTGCCCGTAAATTGTTCGGTGATGTTGACCCCATGGGCAAGACAGTGCGGATTTACCATGAAAATGATTTAACAGTCACCGGTATCATCAAGGCCTTCCCGCAAAATTCCAGCATGCAGCCGGATGCCATTATACAAAGGGATTTAAAAACTTTTACAAATTGCTGGATGAGTGAAGGCAAAACTATTTATTTTAATCGGTTTTTTGTTATGGTTAAACCCGGTACGGACATATCTTTGCTTGGTGAAAAAATATCAGCGCATTTGATGAACCATAAAATGGTTGATAACCCGGTGTTCCTGACGCCGCACAAAAATTCCTATATCGGCGGCCTCAGAGACGGCAGTCATTTAATGCACACCAATATTAAACTGATTTACATTTTAAGCGGTATTGTTTTGTTGGTATTGTTGATTTCCATTCTCAACTTTATCATTTTATTTACGGCGCATTACATGACGCGGACCAAAGAGATAGGTTTAAAGAAAACCATTGGCGCCGGCAGCGGGGCAATTTTTATGCAGTTTATCCTGGAATCGGTTTTAATCGGCGGTATAGCTTTTATTATTGCCGTAATTCTATCCAACACCGTTCATCCCCTGTTTGAATCGATAGTTGATAAACGTTTCCCCCTGTCCGCGCTTTACAGCTTTCCCAATGTGTTGTGCATTCCCGCCGGTTTAATCATCCTTTCTATCATAGCCGGGTTATTTCCGGCGTTATTGGCGTCGCGGTTTTCAGTGTTGTCCATGTTCCGCAATGTTAACGGCAATGCCATGAAAATCAAATCCTGGTTGTTGACAGTGCAATACACCGTCAGCATTATGTTGATTGTGGCGCTGTTGGTAATCAGCCGGCAGTTGGATTATGTAAAACACAAAGACCTCGGTTTTACTACGGACTCTTTGGTGCGCATGGAAATTTCTTATAAATTGGGACAAAAGTTGCAAACCCTGAGAAATGAACTGCAACGGCTGTCGGGGATAACAGGAGTGACCGCTTCGCATGGCGGGCCAGGACAAATTAACATTGGCATGGGATGGCAAGAAGCGAAAGAGGCCGGAGTTTGGCAAGAGGCTGTACCAGCTTTTTATATAGATACCGAATTTTTTAAAGTATTTGACGTTCCTATCATCGAGGGACGGAATTTTAGTTCTGAAGAAAACAGCAGCGAACCGCTCATGATCATCAATGAAACGGCACGGCGGTTGATTAACTGGGATACTATCGAAGGGAAAAATATCGCCGGATGTAAAGTAATTGGCGTGGTAAAAGATTTTTATTTTGCCGATTTGTATCAATGCATGGAACCGGCATTCTTTATTTATCAAGCAAGAAACAGCTTTTCATGGTTATCTTTGCGTATTACCCCGAATGATGTGGCCGGTACGCTTGCGGCTGTAAAACAAGTCTGGAATGAGGTATGTCCTGAATTTGTGTATGAATACCAGTTTTATGATGAATGGGTAGATGCAATATACAAAGCGGAAGATCGGCTGGGATATGCCATCCGGTTATTCACCATCATTGCCATATTAATTACCTGTATGGGCACTTTTGGAGTCGTGCAATTCTCCACCCGCCGCCGTCGCAAAGAAGTGGGCATTCGCAAGGTGAACGGCGCATCCGTGCGGGAAATTACTGCCATGTTGAATAAGGACTTTTTAAAGTGGACCGCAATTGCCTTTTGCGCGGCTGTTCCGGCCAGTTGGTACCTGATGCATTTATGGTTACGGAATTTTGCCTACCGCACTGAATTAGCATGGTGGATATTTGTACTGGCGGGCGCCTTTGCCGCAATAATTGCCATAATCACTACAAGTTGGCAGGTAATACGCGCGGCGCAGGCGAATCCCATTGAGACGCTGAGATATGAATGACGTGAGACATAAGAATAAAGCTGTCAGTTAACAGCTATCAGCTTTCAGTTGTCAGTTGATTTTTATTGAGAGTACAGATTGGTTGATGTTTATAGAGGTCAAACGTGAGACGTGAAACGTGAGACGAAAAGCTGTCAGTTAACAGCTATCAGTGGTCAGCTAACAGTCTTTTATATAAAATGAACAACAGAAGTGGTAAAGACAATAAACAAAAAAATTTTCTCGTATTACGTTTGATGTTTCTCTTCTGACGGCTGACGGCTGAAAACTGAAAACAGATAACTAAAAAGTATTGATATAAAGAAAATTGCGGGAGATAAAAATGTTAACAAATTTTTTAAAAATCGCCTTTCGTACTATACAAAAACAAAAATTATTCACGTTTATCAACATTATCGGGATGACTATTGGCTTAACCACAGCCCTGCTTATACTATTATGGATACAGGATGAATTGAGCATTGACAAGTATCACAAGAATAAAGATCGTATCTGTCAGGCTTATTTAAAAGTAACCCAGGAAGAGCAAAGTAGTTATCAGTCGACCACCGCGCCAATTGTTGCAACTCTATTAAAAGATGAATACCCGGAGGTCGAGGAGACAGCGCGGGTGGGAGGGCTGCCGGAGGTTGTCCTCAAATCCGGTGAGACCCGTATACTGGAATCCGGGGGTATTGCCGCCGATCCCGCGCTGTTTAAAATATTGACTTTTCCTTTCCTGTCCGGCGATCCTACTACTGCTATGGAAAATCCGGAAAGCATTATCCTGACCGCTTCTATGGCTCGCAAATATTTTGGCGATGCCAATCCACTAGGACAGGTATTACGCTATAATAACGAAATCGATCTTCAGGTTACCGGCGTGGTTAATGATATACCCAAAAATTCATTTTACACATTCGATTTTGTGGTTCCTTTTACATTCTTGAAAAAAATAGGTTACGATACCGAAGGCAGTTTATACTTCCCATGTAGTTATCTGACTTTTGTTCTTGTTAAGCCGGGCGTTGATTTTCTTAATCTCAGTGATAAAGTACAAAAGCGCACCATTGAAGCGAATGAAAATGTGTCGTTTGAAATTATGGTAAAGCCTTTTAAGGAGGTTTACCTTTTCGAGACCGGCGGGAAAACCCGGTTGGTTATTTTTGGGCTTATTGCTTTAATTATTTTAGGTATAGTGTGTATTAATTTTATAAATTTAACCATGGCTCAGGTAATGACCAGGGCAAAAGAAATCGGTATACGTAAAGTAGCGGGCGCTATCCCCCGGCACATTGTACAACAATTCCTGGGCGAGGCTGTTATATTGACCGGCATGGCAACTGTTTTAGCGGTTATACTGGTTAATATGTTTTTGGGTTTGATAAACGAGTTTACCGGAAAAGTGATGACTGTACCATATACGAATCCACTATTTATTTTGGAATTGCTGGGAATTATTGTCTTTACCGGTTTATTGGCAGGAATTTACCCGGCTGTTTTCATGTCCCGTTATAATCCGCTTCAAGTTATCAACCAGCGGTTGACAGCATCCCGGCGCATGATAATGAGAAAAGTATTGATTATAACCCAGTTTGTGTTTTCAATAGTATTTATCATTGCCACGCTGGTTATTAGCGGACAAATGCGTTATGTGCAAAATTTTAACCTGGGTGTAAATGAAGATAATGTTTTATATATTGCGATGGATGATGATATGCAAACCAGGTATACTACTCTGAAACAGGAATTGCTGCAAAATCCCCGCATTAGTCACGTAACGACAGCTTCAAATTTACCAATTGCCATCAGGTCCGGTTCATTTTATCGGTGGGGTAAGGATGATGATAAAAGCAGGCGTATTTGTGAAACTAGCGTTGGTTATGACTTTATAGAAACATTTGCAATCGAAATGGCCGAGGGCCGGTTCTTTTCGGAACAGTACCCAGGCGACCTTACCGATGCAATTGTGGTTAACGAATCTGCTATCAAGGCGGTTGGGCTTGAATCGCCGGTCGGCAAGCCATTTCTTTACAGGGATAAATATTATACATTGATCGGCATTATTAAAGATTTTCAACACAATAAATCTTTACAACGCGCCCCGGATCCGCTGAGTTTTGTATTGGATGCCGCGGGCAATAATTATCTGTTTGTCAAGATTGATCCAACTGTAAAAGATATTGCTGTATTGACTGAAACGGTCAATTTTATTCGTAAAACATGCGACCCATACAGTCCGGAACGTCCACTTACCTACCAATACTTGAATGAATTTGCTTACGATTTTGTGAAAACCCAGCAGATGATGGGTAAAATTCTTTTCTATGCTTCGTTGATGGCCATATTTATTTCGTGTCTCGGCTTGTTCGGGTTAACTGCATTTTTAAACCGGCAAAGAACTAAAGAATTTGGTATTCGCAAAGCGTTGGGCGCATCGCTGCATAATTTCCTGCTCAAATCGTCAGGAGAATATTCTTTATGGATATTTATTGCCAATATCATTGCCTGGCCAATTGCCTGGTATGCCATGCACAAGTGGCTGGAGAATTTTGCCTATCGCATCAACTTGAGCTGGTGGATATTTCTGTTAGCCGGGTTCATGGCGTTGGTCATTGCACTTTTAACGGTCGGCGGGCAAGCTTACCGGGCGGCGCGGACCAACCCGGTTGAAGCCCTCAGATACGAATAACGTGAGACGACAAGCTGTCAGTTGTCAGCTATCAGCTATCAGCTATCAGCTTTTAGAAAAGGAGAGTATGTCTTTTTACGTTTGACGTTTCACTTTTCACATCTGACGGCTTTTAGCTGACAACTGACAACTGATAGCTTTTATAAATTTATATGACATTAAACAATAATAAAAATCTCGATCAGAAAAAGATAATAAACAGGAGAAGATATGCTGCAAAATTATTTCAAATCCGCCTGGCGCAACCTGATTAAAACCAGGGTGTTTACTTTATTGAACATTATCGGTCTTTCCCTGGGAATGACAGCTTGTGTATTGATCTTGCATTATGTTTTTTATGAAAAAAGCTTTGATAAGTTTCATCCCGGCGGAGAGCGGATTTATCGGCTACGATATGAACGAACGGATTCGGACGGCTCGGCGGTGCGGTTTGCTTCCTGCTGCCCCCCGGCGGCACCGTTGATCCGGGAACGGTTCCCGGAAGTGGAAAAGATCGGGCGGATGCTGGAATCGCAGGTCAGCGTTTCCACCATTCAAAATGGTCGTGAGATCAAGTTCATGGAAAAGCGCATGTTTTTTGCCGAACCGGAGTTGTTCCAGGTGATGCAATTTGAATTCATAGAAGGCGATCCGCTCACCGGCCTTTCCGAACCCAACCGGACTATGATTTCGCTATCCATTGCCCGCAAGTATTTTGGCGATGAAAATCCCATCGGCAAAACCCTGAGTGTCGATAAAAAAGTGGATTACCAGGTCGTCGGGGTGTTTGCCGATGTACAGTCCAACTCGCATTTAAAATTTGATATATTACTGCCCTGGAAAAACCTTGAGCAGCAATATGGGCCGGATTACTATGAGGCCTGGGGGCATACCGGTTCATATACTTATCTAAAATTAAAGCCCCAAACCGATATTCCCGCCTTTGAAACCAAACTGGCCGCCCTGGTCACCGAACAATGCCCCTGGCTGGTTGAATACAAGATGAAAATCGACCTGGTGTTGCAGCCGTTGTATGACATTCATCTGTATTCGCATTTTATGCAGGAATATGAAATGAACGGCAACCGCGATAATGTCACATTTTTATCGCTCATCGCCATTTTCATAATAATTATGGCTTGGGTCAATTATATCAATTTATCAACCTCGCGGGCCATTACCCGGGCGCAGGAGACTGGTCTGCGCAAAGTGATCGGTGCTGCCCGCTGGCAACTGATTGTGCAGTTTTTTCTGGAAACAGTAATCATAAACCTGTTTGCGGTTTTGTTTACCATGATATTGATTAAAATTTTTCTACCATTATTCAATCATATCACCGGAATGCCAATGACAATACCGTTATGGTCAAGTGTATGGTTTTGGCAGGTGATGGTTGTTTTGTTTATCGCGGGGGTGTTTTTATCGGGATTGTACCCGGTACTGGTATTATCATCCTATTCGCCGCTCAAGGTAATGCAGGGCCGGCTGACCCATTCGCGCGGCGGGATATTTTTGCGTAAAGGACTGGTTGTATTCCAGTTTGTGATGTCGTTAATTTTAATAACCGGTACATTTACTGTGTTCCGGCAGTTATCATACATGCGCACTCAGGATCCGGGTTTCAATATGGAGCAAACGTTGGTGGTACAGGCGCCGCGGGTTCGTAATGAAACCTATCCGGTTAAATTGCAAACTTTAAAAGAAACCCTGCTGGGGTATCCTGGCGTTAAAGAGTTTTGCACGGCAACCGAAGTGCCGGGTCGGCAGATATACTGGGATGCCGGCGCTATTCACAGGGTCGGAGAAGATCCCAGCAAAGGTAAAAACTATCAGATTGTCGGTATTGATTATGATTTTATTGATTTTTTCGATATTGAGCTGGTATGTGGCCGCAGTTTATCTAAAGAATACTCCACCGATAAAATGGCTTTACTGTTAAATGAAACCGGAATAAAGTGGATGGGTTTTGACAGTCCTGAAAGCGCCCTGAATCAACAGGTGAATTACTGGGATGAGATATTTACAATAATCGGTGTGGTCAAAGATTACCATCAGCAATCATTCAAGGAAGCGTTTGAACCGCATATATTCCGCCTGATGCCGGAAGGCCGGGGAGTACGCGGCTGCCTGGTAGCAAAACTGACCCCCGGTAATATTAAACAAACTGTGGACTATGTAAAAAATCAATATGATGAGTTCTTTCCCGGCAATCCGTTTGAATATTTTTTCCTGGACGAATATTATGATCAGCAATATAAAAGCGATGAGATGTTTGGTACCGTGTTTGGAATTTTCGCCGCCCTGGCCATGCTCATTACCGCTTTGGGTCTTTTGGGTTTATCGGCCTTTAATGCAGCACAACGAAATCGTGAAATCGGTATCCGTAAAGTATTGGGCGCCGATGCTCATTTGATTTTTATTTTACTGGTTAAAGAATTTGTACTGTTATTGGGATTGGCGTTTGTGATCGCTTGTCCGTTGTTGATTTATGGTCTGAAAGGTTGGTTGAATGGTTTTGCTGCCCGGATTGCAGTATCCGGTATGCTTTTTTTAATACCGGCATTGTCAATTCTGGTGTTCACTTTATTAACAATCAGCATACAGACAGCAAAATCGGCACTAACCAACCCGATAGAAGCGATCAAATATGAATAGCCGACATAAACGGCAGAAAAATTGACGCCTGATTTAAATTATTTTATGGCATTATAATATTTTTTATATTGAGTAACATACGTATGCGGGTACAGTTTTACCCAGCCATCGGAAGAGAACTTTTGGATACTGGTTAATTCCTGTTGGGAAAACTGCCCCATACTTTTATATGCTTCATTCAGGAATTGAAAATCTTTTTTAAAACTATCGTGAGAGCGGGGGAAATTATGTTCAACAACGTCGTTATAGATCATGCGTGCAAACAGGTTTTTATCTTTGATCTTGTATTTTAAATTACTAGGCAGTTTATCGCCTACATATTGAATAACCTCTTTAAAGGCATTCTCTGTAGTATGTTTATTCAATTCATCATAGAGGATATATCGTATAGAATTTATAAGAATGGCAATTGCGCGGCAGATCAATTTTGTGCAGGTATCATGTTCTTTTTCAAATTTGTTACCGCCGAACAAAGAACCAAAGAATCCCGGAGCTTTCATCGCTTTATAAATTTTGAGTTGATTCAGTAATCCCATAGTTTCCAAAATGATCTGATCACCCATAATTACCTGCAATTCATTGATTTCTTTAGCGTTTAGATACTTTTTTTGTGTGGCGGTGTAGAGGTCTTTACTCATGGTTCATTTCCTCATTTTAATACTCTTTTCATTGATTTTGGCCGCCCGGCCTTTAAAGCACCTGATCTTTAGCAACTGTGCAATTATAGTATATAGTACTATAAAAAAATATATAACAATAATTATGCCACAATAACAATTTAATCTATTGATTTATTTCATGTTAACAACAGGTACCGAATAAATTGATAAGGTTTGAAAGATTGCATTGAAAATATTGTTCGCACAAACTCTACTAATTAAATTTCAGACTTGTCAGATATTAGGATATAAAGATAAGGCGGGAATTTTAGTGCCGAAGGGGGGAGTTGAACCCCCATGGGCGTAAGCCCACACGGCCCTGAACCGTGCGCGTCTACCAGTTTCACCACTTCGGCATGAAGATTTTAATTTTAATCAAATCTATCGATTTGATTAAAAAGAGCAGTGCGCGTCTACCTTTCACACTACTTAGAAATTCGGGATTTTAATTTTTCAATTCCAGTGAATTGAAAAAAGAACATAATACTTATACTTTAATACATGTTTTGCAATGCCAAATAATATACGTAACCTGAAAAATAAAATCAACAAGTTTTTCACTATTATGAGCTTTTTCTTGATTTTCTTGCCAACAAGTGTTAATTTATAATTCTGCAATTACAAAAAATGGAGTATTTGGTGGCATCTACCAGGCAAAATATAAATATAAGTAACCGTAAAGCATTTTTCGATTATGAAATACAGGAAAAATTCGAAGCCGGGATTGTGTTGGTCGGCACCGAGGTGAAAGCGCTACGTGAGGGCCGTGCCAGTTTTAAGGACAGTTATGCGCGGGTGATCAATGGCGAGCTGTGGTTGGTTAATATGCATATTTCACCCTATGCCAACGGCGGGTATTCGAACCACGAACCCATGCGGATGCGTAAATTACTATTGCACAAACGCGAA
The DNA here is from genome assembly GCA_029561455.1 of bacterium. Classification (GTDB taxonomy): domain Bacteria; phylum Zhuqueibacterota; class Zhuqueibacteria; order Residuimicrobiales; family Krinioviventaceae; genus Fontivivens. The sequence continues at coordinate 89,763 of JAKQIY010000065.1, read as the reverse complement.
ATTAAAAAATTGTATAATAAAAGCGAGGAACAGGGATTGACTATTGTTCCTCTTAAACTATATTTTAAAGACGGCCGGGCTAAAGTTGAAATTGCGGTTGCGCGCGGAAAAAAACTGCATGACAAGCGTCAAAGTATCGCTGATAAAGACATGAATCGCGATGCCCAACGGGAATTGAAGAACAGTTATCGGTTGAAATTTTAAGAATCGAGGGAGAAGAGTGGTGAAAAGCAGGAACGTTATTGACGAGTTGAAAAGACGCGGATTTGTGCAGCAGGAAACGGATCCCGAAAAGCTGTATGAATTGCTGGGTAACGAGTCCGTTACCTTTTATGTCGGTATTGACCCGACCGCGGATAGTTTACATGCCGGACATTTGCTGCCGGTCATGGGCATGGCAATAATGCAGCGTTATGGGCACCGGCCTATCGCAATTGTCGGCGGCGGCACGGCCATGGTAGGCGATCCAAGCGGCAAAACCGAGATGCGTAAAATGCTGACCCGCGAGCAAATAGTCGAAAACAGCCGCAAGATCAAATTACAATTGGCGCGTTATCTCGATTTTTCCGCAGACAAGGCATTGTTGGTCGATAATTATGAATGGTTGGGCAAACTTAATTATATAGATTTTCTGCGGGATATTGGCAGGCATTTCAGCGTTAATAAAATGCTCACCTACGAAACCTACAAACGTCGCATGGAAACCGGGTTATCGTTCCTTGAATTTAACTACCAGTTGCTGCAGGCATACGATTTTTACATGTTATACAAGAACTATAACTGTCGCCTGCAAATGGGCGGAGATGATCAATGGGCCAATATTCTGGCCGGCGCCGACCTGATCCGCCGGATCGAAGGCGCCGATGCCTATGGGCATACCTTTCCGCTGCTCACCACCGCGACCGGTGCGAAAATGGGTAAAACCGAAGCCGGCGCGTTGTGGCTTGACCCTGAAAAAACATCGCCGTATGACTATTACCAGTACTGGGTGAATGTGGATGACCGCGACGTGAAGCGGTTTTTACTGTTATATACCTTACTTCCAGCGGAAGAAATTGAAGAATTGGGAGATTTACACGACCGCGAGTATAATATTGCCAAGACCATTCTGGCCTGGGAAGCAACCCAATTGACCCACGGCCGGCAAGCCGCGCAGGAGGCAATGAGCGCTGCGATGGCGGCTTTTGGCAAACGCGAAATACCTGAATCGTTTATCCCTTCCAGCACGGTTCCCCGCGCAGCGCTACAGATTGATGATACAAATGTGCCGGGGGGCGAGATAAGCAGTAGCGAGTTAGCCGGCGGCATACAGTTGGTAGAGTTGATGCAGCGTTTTGACCTGGTCAAATCACGCAGTGAAGCGCGGCGATTGATCCATCAGGGTGGAGTAAATATTAATAACGAACGGATTCAGGATAGCGAACAAATGATAGACGGCCGCAGTACAAATCAGGGTCGAATTGAGATAAGATTGGGAAAGAAGAAATATTTTTATATAAATGTGCATTAATATTAAAAAAGAGCTTGACAATGTAGTTAAAAAGTCCTATCTTATTAGGCTTTGCAGTACGGGAAAAACTTGAAGTAAGAAAAGAATTTAGAAATACCTCAAAATTCCCCTTGACAAAGAGAAAAAGTTTTACTATGTTAATAGCTGTGTGTTCTTTGAAGATTTGACCAGAAAAACTGGAAAAAAAGTAGAGTTTGGAAAAAATAAAGCTTGACAGTAACTGGAAAAAATCTTATATTAATAGCCTTGTTTAGAGATTCGCTTTTTGTGGCGAAAAGCAGTAAAAAAAAGTTATAAAAATTTAAAAAACTGCTTGACAATAACAAAAAAGAATCGTATCTTAATAGGCTTTGACTCGAACAAAAAAATCAGACCGCGAAAGAAGATAATAATGGAGAAGGTTGAGTCTGATCGGGTTAAAGAAATGAAATAGAAATTTGTTCTTTGAAAATAGCGTGCATGGCCTGACGTTCATGAGCTCATTTTTGTGAAAAAAATGAAAAATGAAATAAATTACTATGAAGAGTTTGATCCTGGCTCAGGACGAACGCTGGCGGCGTGCTTAACACATGCAAGTCAAGGAGAAAAGACGTCTTCGGGTGTCTGAGTAAACTGGCGAACGGGTGAGTAACACGTAGATAACCTGCCCTTAAGTTTGGGATAACACTGCCAACGCGGTGCTAATACCGGATGTTGCAATTTGATCGCATGATTGAATTGCCAAAGATGGCCTCTGTTTCAAGCTATCGCTCA
>JAKQIY010000065.1:0-85000 GCA_029561455.1 bacterium | reverse complement strand
GAGGTCCGAACACACCAAAGTTGAAAATTTGGGTGATGAACTGTGGATAGGGGTGAAAGGCCAATCAAACTCGGAGATAGCTCGTTCTCCCCGAAATAGCTTTTGGGCTAGCCTTGCGTTAGAGTGTCGGAGGTAGAGCACTGAATGAACTAGGGTCCTCACAAGGATACCGACTTCAACCAAACTCCGAATGCCGACATTTCGTTGCGCAGGAGTCAGGGAATGGGGGATAAGCTTCATTCCCGAGAGGGAAACAACCCGGACCGCCGGTTAAGGCCCCCAAGTGCAGGCTAAGTGTAAAAGGATGTGAAATTGCATAGACAACCAGGATGTTGGCTTAGAAGCAGCCACCATTTAAAGAATGCGTAATAGCTCACTGGTCAAGTGGTTTTGCGCCGATAATGTATGGGACTAAGTCTGCCGCCGAAACTGCGGATGCACCTTTTAGGTGCGTGGTAGGGGAGCGTTCTATTGTAGGTCGAAGTTCAATCGTGAGATTGGATGGACGAAATAGAAGTGAGTATGCCAGCATAAGTAGCGATAAACTATGTGAGAAACATGGTCACCGTAAATCTAAGGTTTCCTGAGTAAAGTTAATCTTCTCAGGGTTAGTCGGAACCTAAGCCGAGGCCGAAAGGCGTAGGTGATGGAAAACAGGTTAAATATTCCTGTACCACCCGTAAATTGCTCAAGACACTATGGGGTGACGCAGAAGTGAAAAGTCAGCCGGACTCTGGATTGCCGGTCTAAGTGCGTAGGAGGAATTGGCAGGTAAATCCGCCAGCTCTTAACTCCGAGACACGAATGAAAGGGCCTAGCCCACAAATTGACTCTAAGCAGGCTGCCAAGAAAAACCTCTATGTGAAGTTTATAGGTGTCCGTACCGCAAACCGACACAGGTAGATGGGGAGAGAATCCTAAGGTGCTCGAGTGAGCTCTGGTTAAGGAACTAGGCAAATTGACTCTGTAACTTCGGAATAAAGAGTGCCTCAAGTAAGTGAAATTAATTCTAGTGGAGCTGAAAGAGGCTGCAATGAAATGGCCCAAGCGACTGTTTACTAAAAACACAGGTCTCTGCAAAGCCGCAAGGCGAAGTATAGGGACTGACACCTGCCCGGTGCTGGAAGGTTAAAGGGATATGTCAGCGCAAGCGAAGCATTGAACTGAAGCCCCAGTAAACGGCGGCCGTAACTATAACGGTCCTAAGGTAGCGAAATTCCTTGTCGGGTAAGTTCCGACCTGCACGAATGGTGTAACGATTTGGGCACTGTCTCAACCAGAGGCTCGGCGAAATTGTAGTACCGGTGAAGATGCCGGTTTCCCGCGACGGGACGGAAAGACCCCGTGAACCTTTACTATAGCTTAACATTGATTTTCGGTATTGCATGTGTAGGATAGGTGGGAGACGTTGAAGCGCAGACGCTAGTAGGCGTGGAGTCAACCTTGAAATACCACCCTTGTTCTATTGAGAATCTAACCATGACCCGTATATCCGGGTTTGGGACAATGTTTGGTGGGTAGTTTGACTGGGGCGGTCGCCTCCCAAAAAGTAACGGAGGCTCTCAAAGGTTCCCTCAGCACGGTCGGTAATCGTGCGTAGAGTGTAAAGGCATAAGGGAGCTTAACTGCGAGACAAACAAGTCGAGCAGATGCGAAAGCAGGACTTAGTGATCCGGCGGTAGAGTGTGGAATTGCCGTCGCTCAAAGGATAAAAGGTACTCCGGGGATAACAGGCTTATCGAGCCCAAGAGTTCACATCGACGGCTCGGTTTGGCACCTCGATGTCGGCTCATCGCATCCTGGGGCTGTACAAGGTCCCAAGGGTTTGGCTGTTCGCCAATTAAAGCGGTACGTGAGCTGGGTTTAGAACGTCGTGAGACAGTTCGGTCCCTATCTGTCGTGGGCGTAGGATATTTGAAGGGAGCTGTTCCTAGTACGAGAGGACCGGGACGGACGGACCACTAGTGCACCAGTTGTCGCTCCAGCGGCACGGCTGGGTAGCTAAGTCCGGAAAGGATAAGCGCTGAAAGCATCTAAGCGCGAAGCCTCACCTAAGATAAGATATCCCATCGCTTATGCGATCCAAAGGCCCCTTGAAGATGACAAGGTTGATAGGCCACAGGTGTACGCACAGTAATGTGTTCAGCCGAGTGGTACTAATAGGCCGCGCGGCTTAACCAATTATTTATTATAACAACAGATGGTTATGAGCATTATTAATGTTGTTGCTTGATATTGAATTTGAAAAATCCGGTGATCATAGAAGAGAGGTCACACCCGATCCCATTCCGAACTCGGAAGTTAAGCTCTCTATCGCCAATGGTACTGCTCGGGAGACCGTGTGGAAGAGTAGGTAATTGCCGGATATATTTTTTAAAAGCCCTGTAAGAAATTACAGGGCTTTTTTTTTGTCTTTTGTTAAAAAAAAAGTTTTCTTATATTGCTGCGGATATTTATATATTAAATAATTGATCCGTGACCGCTTACTTGATAATATGTTATGAACAAGTCTCCTATTAAAAAAATTATTATTATTGTGGTTATTGCACTGCTGGTGCCAATTCTCATGTATTCCATACTCCAGTTCATCGAAAGCGATAAAAATGAAAAATTCGTTGAAACTATATATGACCGGCAGTTGAGCAGTATCCTGTTTTCTGTTAACCAACATTGCTGGGATATCTTTACATCATGGGAATCGGAAATTACCACTCTGGCCGAGTCATTCACCCGGCATTCCTATAGTCGTCTGAAATCCGGGCTGTATAATTTCCATCAATCGCAAACCAGCGTAACCGGCGCGTTTGTTCGATTTAACAATCAGATCATCATCTATTCGCTGGAAAATGAAATCGAAGAATTAAATTCAGAGTCACGGCGCCAGGAATTTTTAACCAAAATCAATTCCCTGATCCGTGATAATGATTCAGCTCTGGAACGAATCATTAGCCAGGCGCAAAAAGGATATGTACGCCCCATTGCCTTTTTGTGGGATGCTAATTCAATGAACAAGATCACTTTACTGATCTTTCCCATTATAGAAAACTCGTACACAGGGGACAGCACAATACTTGCCGGAATATTTGTTAATAATCTTGATTATATCCAGGAAATCGTCGCCCGCAAGTTTGGCTCAATGAATGACGGCAATTTTGTGTTCGCCGTCCGCCAAAAAGATGAAATCATATTTACTACCGATGAGGCTGAAGAAGGGGAATATGAAAAAAAAGAAGCTCTCTGGATTTTACCCGATCTGGACATTCAGATCAAATTAAAAGGAACAACTCTGGCCGAGCTTTCCAAAACCCGTGTGCGTAATAATTTAATATTGCTAAGTATTGTTAATGTCGTGTTCTTGTGTGGCGTGGGTTACCTGATATATAATGTTTCCACCGAAATTTCTCTGGCCAAGATGAAAACCAACTTTGTTGCCAACGTCTCCCATGAATTACGAACACCTCTGGCTTTGATCAGAATGTTTGCCGAAACCCTGGAAATGGGCAGAGTGAATTCCGAAGAAAAAAAACAACATTATTATAAAACTATTATGAGTGAAAGCGCGCGGCTTTCTCAGTTGATCAATAATATTCTGGATTTTTCTAAAATAGAGTCCCATAAAAAAGAATATCATTTTGAAACGGCAAGTTTGGTAGCGATACTAACGCAAACACTTGATATTTATCATTTCAGGTTTGTGCAAACCGGGTTTGAGGTAGATGTTGATATTGATGATAAGCTGCCTGATACGCAACTGGACTCTGAGGCTGTAACCCAGGCAATCGTCAACCTGCTCGATAATGCCGTTAAATACTCTGTCGATGAAAAGTATATCAAAGTATCCCTCAACCGCAATAATGGCTATCTGGAATTGGCTGTTGAAGACAAGGGAATTGGTATACACGAATCGGAACATGAAAAAATATTTGAAAAATTTTACCGGGCCGGCAGCAGCCTGGTTCACAATACCAAGGGGAGCGGTTTGGGGCTCTCGCTTGTAAAACATATAATGGATGTGCATCAAGGTAAAATAACCGTCAAGAGCAAACTAAATAAAGGCAGCACATTTACTTTGATGTTTCCCTTACAATTAAAAAATGGAGAACACTAATGGCGCGAATTCTCGTTATTGAAGATGAAGTTGATATGGCCCTGGGTTTGAAGGATAACTTTGAATATGACGGCCATGAAGTTTTAATTGCCGAGGATGGTGAAAAAGGTGTGCAACTAGCGCTGGAAGGTAATCCACAATTACTGATTCTTGATGTGATGTTGCCGAAAAAGTCCGGATTTGATGTTTGTAAGGAGCTGCGGGCCCGCGGCATTAAAACACCGATTATTATGCTTACAGCCAGAGGGCAGGAAATCGACAAGGTTTTGGGGCTGGAACTAGGTGCGGATGACTATATTACAAAACCTTTCAGTGTTCGTGAATTATTGGCCCGCGTCAAGGCGGTATTACGCCGATCTCCGGACGAGGTTAGCGAAGATGCTACCTATCACAAGTTTGGCAAGATCAAGGTCGATTTTGAGCATTATTCCGCATACGATGATAATGGTAAGGTTGAATTGACTTTTAAAGAGTTTGAATTATTAAAATATTTCCAGGAACACAAGGGGCAAACAATAAGCAGAGATAAACTGTTAGATGAAGTATGGGGATATGATTATTTCCCGACCTCGCGAACTGTAGATAATCATATTGTCAAGCTGCGTAAAAAAATTGAAATTGATCCTGAAAACCCGAAACATATATTAACAGTATACGCTATTGGTTACAAATATATAGATTGACAAAGATTTGTATTAGTTTAAAATGTAATGGGACCGTTTTACCATGTGTACAATTTTTTACAATTGTTAACACCTGTTTGACACTTGCCAATTTTTTTTTGTTAATTTATAGCAGAGATAATGGAGTAGTTGTGTGATGACCAAGTTCAGAATATATTTATTATATACTTTTTGTATACTCTTTCTCCCGTTTACCGGTTCAGCAATGAATCTGCATCGCGAAATTGTTCTTGAAGGCGAGTGGAAGTTTGAAATCGGGGACAAGGAGGAATTTTCCAGCCCCAATTACGATGATTCCCGTTGGGAAAATATTAATGTACCAAACAGTTGGGAGAATGAAGGATTTCCCGGCTATGATGGTTATGCCTGGTACAGGATCGCCTTTCGTATTGATAATAATCTCAGAAATAAACAGTTGTATTTAAAACTGGGCCGGATCGATGATACCGATATGGTTTATCTGAACGGGCATTATATTGGCGGAGAAGGTCAATTTCCGCCCAATTACCAAACCGCCTGGGATGTTGTGCGTCTGTATCGCCTGCCTGTCAGTGTGATCAATTATAGCGGCAGGAATGTATTATCGGTTCGGGTTTACGACCTTCAGGGGAGCGGCGGTATTTACCGCGATGAAGTCGGTATTTTTTCACGTCTCGACGTTGTCGACTTGGCTCTCGATTTGAGCGGTAAATGGAAGTTCAGGCCCGGTGATAATAAAGAATGGGCAAAAGCAAATTATGATGACGAATCATGGTCGGAGATCAAAGTGCCGTCCTATTGGGAGCATGTTGGTTATGTAAATCTTGATGGAATTGCCTGGTACCGGAAAGATGTGGAAATCAATAAAAAACTAGCGCGGCAGAAATTGATATTGCTTTTGGGAAAAATTAACGATATGGATCAGGTCTTTTTTAACGGCACGCTGATTGGTAATACCGGTATTTTTCCCAAACTAGAAAGAGATCAGGATTTTGAAAGTTTAAAAAATATATATCGGGCTTATTTTATTCCCCCGGATTTAATCATTCCCGGCGCGGTTAATGCTATTGCCGTAAGGGTATTGGATTTAGGTTGGAAGGGAGGAATTTATGAAGAATATATTGGTATTGTCAAGCGTGAGGAATACCTTAAATATATAAAAACCATCAAATAGTAAAAAATGAACCATAACAGCGGTTCATTGCGGTGCATAGAAGCGATAAATCCTTCTATCCCAAAATGGATAATAGAAACAGGCAGGACGGGAATGAAGCGATATTTACTAATAACCTTGATTATATTGGCCTTTTACCGGCATACGGCTGCCGGAGCAATAAAACAAAATATTGAGTTAACATTGAATTCTGCGGTGCGCATTGCCATGGACAATAGTTACCGCATCAAACAGCTACGTTTGGGGATCGAGCGAACCAGGCTTTGGTTGCAGGCTGAAAGAGCCGGATTGAAATCCAGAATTTACATGAATATAAGCGCCCCGGAAATTGAGGATTTGTCGGATTACAAGTGGAATTCTCTATTGCAACGCGATGAAATCGTTCGGCAAAGCACGCAGCGCTGGCAAATGGATTTATCGGTCAGGCAGCCTGTTGTGTTGTTTGGTTATCCAACCGATGGTTATCTGTCGCTTAATAACCAAATGTATCGATATTTGCAAAAAGATCCTAATGGTAATGATATCAGTTATTATAACCGTTATTTTTTAAAGTTTGAACAACCCTTTTTTCTGCCTAATAATCTGAAAAATAAAATTGAATTGGCCGAGTTGAATTTAAAAAGCCGGGAGTTGGAGTATATCGACGACCAGATCGAATTTCTGCGGCAAATTGCCGATGATTATTATACCCTTTTTAAACTATCATATACCCGTAAAATTTATGAATGGCGAATTGAAAATTTGAACGAGATAGCCCGGCTTGTGTACCATATGTTACAGCAGGATAGTACCCGGACGATTGAAACAATTCAGGTTCAGGTTGAACTGGCCAATGTGCAGGAAAAATTGTTGCAAAATCAGAGTGATATCAGAATTGCGACTTCACGTTTGAAGCAGCGGTTACGCTTGAACGGGGAAGATAACCTGATAATTAATCCGAATATCTATATTGTGCCCGTTAAAGTTAATGTCGAGGAAGCTATTCAATATGGTTATACCTTGCGTCCGCAATTACGTTCACTGGCAAATAATAAAAGGCGCGACGAGATAGATCTTGAAAATGTTAAAGGGTGGAATGCTTTTCACATGAACCTGGAAATGACTTATGGTATTGAAAAACAGGATGACTCTTACAGACAGTTGTGGGGAAATAGCGATAACAGTAATTCCGTTACTTTAACTGCATATATACCCTTGTGGGACTGGGGGCAACGCCAGGCCAGGATTGAAGCACAAGAGATCAGTATAAAAAAGACCGATCTGGATTTGGAAGAAATCAAAAACCGTATCGCTTCCGATATTACAAATGCCGTTTCCAATTTGGACGAGTACCAGGAACGGGCTTTAAAAATGCAGGAGAATATGGAAATTGCTAAAGAGATCACAGCGCAAAGCATGATTTTGTATCAAAATGGTAAAATTTCTCTTCAGGATTTACTGCAAACCATCATTCGCCAGTCCGATACCGAGTTTAACTTTTTGGAAGTCTACCTGGGATACCGTAAATCCTTACTAACCCTGATGACAAATACATATTATGATTATGAGAATAGTATCAGCCTATTGGATCAGTTTAAAATGCAATAAACCGAAAATGGAATAATTTACCTAGTCATTGATAAAATATATCCTTCATGTACATGCTTTTATATTAGTAACTCTATGAATTTATTAAACTTTGTTGTAACTATGAGTTGATTGTTTGGTACAAATTTATATTGTATTAATTTTCCCCGGGGAATTGAAACACAAGAAAATAATGATAAATATTTTTTAGTTGGATTACCAGGGTGCTACGGATAGATTTACTTATTGTGGTACATAAAAGTCAAGTCAGAATAAGAATATAATGTGCCTGTATTTATTGTTTTTAAAATAATGTTATAATTTAAAGGTGAAAGATTTATTTCAGCAAATTCCGGTTATGTTGCTATTATAAAAACCAGAGATTTTTCTTGACATTATTCTTGAAATTGTTTAAAATAAAATGCTTAAGCTATGAATGTGAGTATATAATAATAATGTATCCATTTTTTGCAAAAACAACATAAAGGGTTATTCTGTTTATTATTTCATAATAAAAAGAGAATTTCTTCAGGTTGCAGTTCTCCGGGTAAGCTCTGGTATATTTATTGCTATTCACAAGTGAACACCTCAACTTGACCAAGTTTTATAATATTTAATAGATTCATCCGTAATAATTATATATTTAATTGTGTAGTATAATACATTAACAGTCTCAAAATATAAAGTAAAAATACATTTTCAGGAATCAAATACGAGTATGTAGTGTTGTTTTACTTTATAATGATGCGGACAATTGAGAATGGTAAAAACAATGATGAAAAATAGTCTCCTGATAATTGTTTTCTTTTCCATTACAGGTTTGTTTGCAGATTTAATGTCCCAGGATATATTAAAAAAGGATGATTATATCATTGGCGAAGATGGGAAGTTACAGTTTACAGTTCATATATGGGGTGAAGTTGAAAGACCGGGAGAATATGTGGTTCCAGATAAAACCGATTTACTGGAGTTAATTTCCAAAGCAGGCGGTCCTACCGAATATTCAAATTTAAATAATATTACCATAACCAGAGGTTTGTTGCGTTATGGCGGTCGTGAATTAAAACTTGCCAGTGTCAGCTCAGCTCGATTAAAAGCAAATGATTTAACCGGTAAAATGGTAGTAAAAGTGAATATGAAAAAAATACTGGAAAAAAATGATTTCAACCAGTTATTACCAACATTGCAGCCGGGTGATATTGTTATGATCGGTCGTAATAATTGGTATCGTTGGCAAACTGTGGTACGGGTAATATCGCAGCTTGCTATTGTCGCCCAGGTATGGTATTACTGGAGCAATGACAGAAATTAATTCACAGTTTTTCTTTTTTTATGCTTATGTGAGTCAGGAATGACATGAGTGCAAATGAATTTGACGTTAAACGAATTTTTTATGTAATATACCGTAAAAAATGGATAATTGTATTATGTCTATTGCTGATTATGATACCGGTATATGTGATAAATACCAAAACGATTCCCGTATTCCAGGCAAGCACTAAAATAGTATACGATCCTTACAAAGGTAGCAAATCGATCACCGAATCTTACGGCGCCAAATCGGAAAATATCATAATTAATCAGATAGAAGAAATTAAAAGTCTATCAATGGCGCTTGAAGTAACCCGGTCATTGCCGGATAGCATTATTTCTACATTCAGGCTGCCGGAAAAGCGCAGTGTTGAATTTGATAAAATTGAATATATTGCTGAACAGATTCGTCAGGGCGTAGCCGCCAGTCCTATCACCGGTTCGGATGTAATCAAAATCAGAGTGCAGGCGACCTCGCCTATTGCTGCCAAAGTAATTGCCAATATGATTACCAATATTTTAATCAAGAGAAATCTTGAAGTGGTAGGCGCCGAGGCAACCAGTGTTCGTTCCATAATTGACGAGCAACTTGTGTCATATAAAGTACAACTGGATATGGCAGAATTAAACCTGCGCGAGTTTAAGGAAGAATACAAGGTAACGGAAATAAATCAACAAGCGCAGGAAGTATTACGACGTATTACTGAAGCGGAGAATTTGTTAAACCAGAATATCACCAACCTCGATGCTTCAAAAGAAAGGCTTACCTTTATTCAACAAAGGTTGGGTGAAGAACGGAAAGGACTGGTACCCGCAGTTACCAGAACAACCTCGCCCAGGGCGCAACTGTTGCGTGAAAAATTGATTGAATTGCAAAACCAGTATACCCAGTTAAAAGTGCAAGAGTATGCCGATACTCATCCGCAGATGACGTCACTTAAAGCGCAAATTGAAGAAACAAAAAAGAATTTACTGGAAGAAAGTTTAAAAATTGCCTCCGGCGAAACCTCGATTGATCCTTTATCGCAAATTCAAAAATATGTTGAGGAGTCAATTTCCCTGGAAATCGAAATAAAAACCCTTGAAGCACAAAAAGCGGCATTAAATGAAGTAATCAATAATTATGAAAACAATCTGCGAACTCTGCCATCAAAGGAATTGCGGCTTGCCCAGCTTATGCGTGAAAAAGCGGTCAATGAAAATATTTATACCATGTTATTAGCCAAGAGAGAAGAAGCGAAAATAGCCCAGGCTGAAATAGCAGGTAATATCCGCATTATCGATCACGCTATTTTACCTGAAGCGCCAATTCGTCCGCGCAAAATGTTGAACTTGGTAGTTGGCTTCATAGTTGGACTGGCCGGAGGTATTGGTTTAGCTTTGATGCTGGAATTCATGGATGAGAATGTTAAAAAGGTGGAAGAGGCGGAGCGGATAACCGGGGTCAGGGTCATAGGTACTATACCCAGAATAAAAAAGAAACTGACGACCAGAGTTGTAAAGCGACTGCGGCGACTGGTGCGTGCTGCGCCAACGCAATCATATCTTGATCTGGTAACTTTGTACAATCCTCAGGCGCCTGAATCGGAAGCATTTCGTTCTTTGCGCACCAATCTGAATATAACGCAATATAATGCCAGCATCAAAGTGATTATGGTTACCAGTGGTAATCCGAATGAAGGTAAATCGTTTGTGTCCGCCAATCTTTGTGTTACTGCCGCACAAATGGGTTTAAAAACTTTGTTGATCGATGCCGATTTACGACGCCCGGTTTTACATGCAGTATTTGATAGTAACCCAACTCCCGGTTTATCGAACCTCATCGAGGCAAATAAAAAGAATCCCGGGCCACGTTTCCCGGGAATTACTAATTTCTCTCCGGATGAAGAAAAGAATCTCAGGGATGTTATTGGAGTGCCGGAACTTTTTGATATTACCAATGAAAGAACCTCAATAGCGCCACTACGGGACGCCGGCAAAGAAAAGGATAACAATGGTAAAAATAGTAATACATCTCAAAATGAAATAAATTTGGAAAAGACAATAAAAAAGACCTTTGTTGAAAACCTGGATTTCTTACCCTGTGGCGATATTATTCCTTATCCATCGGAGATACTGGGCACACGCGCGATGAAGAATCTGATCATGGAATTACGCGAGTATTATGATATTATTTTTATTGATACACCACCGATTAATATAGTCACCGATGCCGGAATTGTGAGCAACCTGGTAGATTGTTGCGTTTTAGTGTTACGATCTGGCGCCAATTCTCCCAAAGATCTGTTAAAAGCGACAAACCTTTTGAAACAAGCCAAGAGTAATATAGCTGGTATTGTAGTAAATTTCATTAATACCCAGCAAGAAGGTTACTCTAGTTATTATTATTCCTATTTTTCGGATAATAAAAAGGAAAAGAAAAAACGTCAAAAAGTTAGTTAATAATATATAATTAATAATATTTGTTTTAGAATCAGGAAGCAGGGATAAAAATGTTTAGCACAATTTTCAAAAATCGAAAAGTACAAATTGATCTGGTTATTCACCTGATTTTATTTTTCTTATCCTATTTAACCGCCTTTGTTCTGGCTTATAATGGGAAGATGACGACGAATGTTTGGTATATATTTAATATCACTGTGCCAATTGTGATTTTAGCCCGGTTAATATTATTTATTGTTTTTCAGGTCATCAATGGTCAATGGGCCGATGCCAGCATAAGTGATGCTGTTCAAATTGTCAAGGCGTCGTTTGTCAGTTCTCTATTAATTACATTCATGATGTATTTATTTCATGATATTGAATCAATTCCCATCAGCGCCCTGGTTATTGATCTGTTTATGGTAATAACCTTTACCGGCTGCGCCCGGTTTTCTGTTCGATTAATAAATGAAATTTTTATGAAAAAATCGGATAAAGTAAAGCGGGTGTTGATTGTCGGCACAGGTATCATCGGCAGGCGGTTAATTAAAGAGATGAAAACCAACTGGGAAATGGGATATAGCCCGGTAGCCCTGGTTGACGATAATCCTGCCAAATTGAATACGACGATTATGGGCGTTAAAGTGGTGGGGACCCGAAAGAGTATTCCGCATATTGTGGATACTATGAATATTGATGAAATTATTATCGCTTTTGCTTATGCCAAAGGCGAAGATATGCGGGAAATAGTAAATTTTTGCCGTTTGTCTAACCGGCCATTTAAAATTATCAGCAAGCATGAGGTTCCTGTAGATCAAAAGACTATTGTTGATCGAATCCGGCAAATTAATATTGAGGATTTAATCGGCAGAGAACAGATAAAAATTGATTTTGATCAAATCCAAAAATACATTGAAGGGAAGCGGGTTTTAATTACCGGGGCGGCCGGTTCCATTGGTTCGGAATTATGCCGTCAGGTAGCCAAATTCCGCCCAGAACAGTTGATATGTTTTGATCGTTCCGAAAACGGTTTATTTTACCTGGAAAGAGAATTGCAGGAAAAGTTCCAGGAACTGAACTATTCTCTGGCGCTTGCAGATATTACCGATTTCATCGAAACGGATAATGTGTTCAACAAACACAAACCGCAAATTGTATTCCATGCAGCCGCTTATAAGCATGTGCCTATGATGGAATTACATCCCAGCCAGGCTGTTAAAAATAATGTTATGGGCACCAAAAATGTTCTGGATGTTTCTATTCAGCATGGGGTAAAGAAATTTGTATTCATATCGACCGATAAAGCAGTCAACCCGGTCAGTTTTATGGGCATGACCAAAAGAATAGCCGAGCAACTGGTACAGGCGAGCGATAATAGCAGCAAAACCAGGTGCCTGGCCGTACGGTTCGGTAATGTTATCGGCAGCAGCGGCAGCGTTATTCGTCTGTTTCAGGAACAAATAAGCAAGGGCGGCCCGGTAACAGTCACCCATCCTGATGTTAAAAGATATTTTATGTCTATACCAGAAGCCGTGTTACTGGTTTTGCAGGCCGCGGTGTTAGGTGAAGGTGGTCAAACCTTCCTGTTAAAAATGGGCGATCTGATCAAGATCAATGATCTTGCCAAAGAATTGATTATGATGTCGGGCAACGGCTCCCAGGATAAAATCAAGATCAGTTATACCGGATTACGTTTTGGCGAGAAGATACTGGAAGAGTTATGGGAAGAATCGGAAGAATTGGTGCAAAATGTAAATGAGAATCTTTATGTTCTCAAAGGCCGTTCTATTAATAAATTCAACCTGAGGGAATTTAAGGGAAAAATTAATAACATTATCCGGGTCGCTTCGGCTCAGGAAAAGAACCTTAACGGATTCAAAAGTAAACTGGAGGAAATAATTCAGGAAGGCCGCGCAATTATGTAATGAATTTGTTATATGAATATAAGGCGAATTATTAAATGCTTATTGAATGTGAAGATAAAAAGGATGTAAAATTGGCATCGGTGAGAGAGATAATCCGGAATTTTATATATGAAAATTTTCTTTTTAACGATTATACCCGAACTCTTTCCGATCAGGAATCATTTTTAGAAAGCGGAATTATTGATTCTACCGGAGTTCTGGAACTGGTTACATTCATTGAGGAAACCTTTGCTATCAAGATTTCCGATGATGAATTACTACCTGAAAATCTGGATTCTGTGGGACAACTTGATCAGTTTATTCAACAAAAGAAAAGGTAACATTTTTTACCTGTTTCAAGTTGGGGGGCCACTACATTATTTTGTATATATTCATTGCCTATCTTTTAATATTCAAATATTAAAACTCAGTCAAGGTTGCTATGTGTGGAATTGCAGGAGTTGTTAATTTTTCAAAATTAAATCCGGCGGTGTTGCCGTTTTTCGAACAGTGCGTTAACATGCTTGCACATCGTGGTCCGGATGGTCAATGTATCTATATCGATGATTTTATCGCTCTGGGGCATACGCGGCTGAGCATTATCGATCCTGCAGGAGGGCGACAACCTTTATGTAATGAGGACGGTTCGTTGTGGCTGGTGTGTAATGGGGAAATTTTTAATTATATTGAATTGCGCGCCGATCTGGAAAAGCAAGGCCATGTTTTTTCTACCCGCAGTGATGTTGAGGTGTTGTTACACCTTTATGAAGAACATCGTGAAAAGCTGCTGAATTATATTAACGGACAGTTTGCGCTGGCGATTTGGGATAGCCGTCGGCAACAATTGTTCCTGGCGCGCGATCATGTCGGTATCAGTCCGTTATACTATTATTTTAGAAATGACCAGTTCGTTTTTGCTTCCGAGATTAAAGCCATTTTGCAATTGCCGGGTATAGAACCGCGTCTGTATTTACCGGGCCTGGTTCAAACCCTGACATTTTGGGCGCCCCTGCCGGGCGATACGGTATTTGAAAATATTTATGAAGTTAAACCCGGTTATTATCAATATGTTACTGAAAAGGGTATCCGGCAGCAACAATACTGGAAGAACGAGTACCCGCAGGCCCCAGACGGCTTTATTACCGATGCTGATGCCGCTGCAGAAGAATTAACCCGGCTGCTGGAAGATGCGGTTCGGTTAAGGTTGCGGGCGGACGTCCCGGTCGGCGCTTACCTGAGCGGCGGGTTGGATTCCTCGATTATAACCGCGTTGATTAAAACTAAAAATAATAATCGCCTGCGAACTTTTTCCATCGGTTTTGAAGATCAGCAATATGATGAATCGCATTATCAGCAATTGACAGCTAAACATTTACAGACAGATCACAGCGCCTGGCAATGCAGTAACATCCGTATCGGAGAGATGCTGGATGAAGTGATTTGGCATACAGAAAAACCGGTCTTGCGCACTGCGCCGGCGCCGCTATATTTATTATCGCATTTTGTACGCGAGGCTGGCTTTAAAGTAGTTTTGACCGGTGAAGGCGCCGATGAATTTTTTAGCGGCTATAATATTTATAAAGAAACCAAAATTCGCTGTTTTGCAGCCCGGCAACCCGGTTCCACAAGACGCCCATCACTCTTTTCCAGAATTTATCCTTATATCGCGGGTGAAAGTCGTAATGCCAAATTCTGGGCCAGTTATTTTATGAAAGATGTTTTGCATACCGATGACCTGTATTATTCGCACAGATTACGCTGGGCGAACAAGGATTACCTGGCCGGTTTTTTTGCCGCTAATGTACAGACAAAAATTAAAGATTACGTTCCAATTCAGGATATTGACAGCCGCTATCATAATGATTTGTCCGCTTATGACCCATTGACTCGTGCGCATTTTCTGGAAGCAACTCTTTTTCTCAGCGGTTATTTGCTCAGTTCACAGGGTGACCGTGTAATATTGGGTCACGCTGTAGAAGGGCGCTACCCGTTTCTGGATAAACGGGTAATAGAATTTGCCAACCGGTTGTATCCCGCTTTAAAATTAAAAACACTGCATGAAAAATGGATATTGAAAAAAACTTTTGGAGATCTTTTACCACAGGAAGTGCTGAACCGACCCAAACAACCCTACCGGGCGCCAATCTATGCCAGCCTGTCCGCTGCCGAACAGTCAATTCCCGGCTGGCTAAATGAGGATAAGACTGAAACCGAGTTATTTGATAAAAAAAAAGTGGCGCTGCTTTATCAAAAAATCAGGCAGGCGGGTGGGCATATTACCGCCCGTGAAGAGATGGCTATTACTTTTATTATGACGTGTGAGATGATGATGCGCCGCTTTATGTCCATAAAACCGGCAGAGCGCTCAAAACATGCAATTATACTCGATAACCGTACAGGTATTGCGGCATTAAGTTAAAATTTTTATATAAAAACTACAGGAACTCTTATGCGTTGGAATACCACTGCGACAATAGAACAATTGACTGAATTTATTTGCACTATAGTGCAGAAAACCTTAAAGAAAAAAGGCGTGGTCATCGGTATGAGCGGCGGAATTGATTCTTCTGTGGTTGCCGCGTTGTGCTGCCGGGCCCTGGGCTCACAACATGTTACCGGGCTGGCTTTGCCGGAAAAGGATTCGAGCCCGGAAAGCCGGGAACTGGCGGCATCGCTTGCGCAAAAATTAGGGTTAGATTTTATTGTCGAAGATCTGACCAACGGTTTGGAAGGAATGGGCGCTTACCGGCGACGTGATGACGCGGTAAAAAGGGTTATCCCGGAGTATGAACCGGGTTGCAGTTTCAAGATAGTTTTGCAGTCGAACCCACTTGTTAACCAAAGCTATCATGTGTTTTATTGTCATGTTATCGACAAGCAAGGTAATGTACACGAAAAACGTTTACCTTTGCAGGAATATTTACAAATTGTTGCCGCATCAAACATGAAGCAGCGCATGCGCATGTCCATGCTCTATTATCACGCTGAAGCGAGAAATTATGCAGTAGCCGGAACTGCTAACCGTAATGAATATGATTTGGGTTTTTTTGTTAAATATGGTGATGGCGGTGCCGATTTTATGCCGATTTGCCATATTTTAAAAAGCCGGATTTTTCAACTGGCTGAAGAATTGCAGATTCCGCAGGAAATTATCAACCGAACGCCATCAACCGATACTTATCCCGCCCATGTTTCGCAGGAAGAGTTCTTTTTTAGGCTGCCTTTTGCTACACTGGACGCAATATGGGAAGCAGCCGGCGATGGCCTGACAGCAGCAGAAATTGCCCGGCAATTAAATTTACACCCTGAACAGGTAGAGAGGGTTATTCTGGATATATGTCAAAAACATCGTAATACCCTTTATTTACGCACCGAGCCTGTCAGAATACAAGTGGAGCAAATTAAAAAAACCTGGTAAGTGGTATAGAAAGTGTGAGTTATTATGCAGGTCAATCAATTTTTAGAAAATTCTGCCGCCCAATTCCCAAACAAGGAAGCTGTGTGGTATAAGGACGAGTGGATGTCTTTTATTACTCTGGAGACTCTTGCCAACAAGTTGGCAAATTATTTAAAGGAAATTGGTATTCGCCGTGGAGAACGGGTAGCTATCCTCTATGAAAATTGTTTCAATTATATAATTGCCTATTATGCAATCTTGAAAGCCGGCGGGGTCACTGTTGCTCTTAACACCGAAACCACTACCGATTCCCTGGCTTATTTATTATACGATTCCGGCGCCAGGGCAATTATAACCAATGCCCGGTTTTCCAAATATGTTGTTCCGGCTATAAAAAGGACACCGGATGTAAAACATGTTATTATAAGTCAGGATGATCTCTCCGAGTATGAGTTGATTGGGCATTGTAGTCAAGTCCGGCTGAACGATATTTACAACAGCGGCAATCCCGAGCATCCCGCGGTGCGTTGCATCGATATAGATTTGGCATCCATAGTTTACACATCCGGCAGCACCGGCAAACCCAAGGGAGTAACTCTTACTCATTTAAACATTGTTACCAATACCCGTTCGATCGTTTCTTATCTGCAATTAACACCGCAGGATCGGATCATGGTTGTATTACCATTTTATTATATTTACGGCAAGTCGTTATTAAACACTCATTTTTTTGTCGGTGGTTCCGTTGTAATCGATAACATGTTTGCCTACCCAAATGTGGTGTTGAAGAATATAATCAAAACAGAGGCAACCGGCTTTTCCGGTGTGCCTTCCACTTTTTCGATATTATTAAATAGTTCGAACGTACGGAAATTAAAATTTGCTTCGTTACGTTATATAACTCAGGCTGGCGGGGCAATGGCGCCAACCCTGCAGCAAGAAGTGGCAGCAGTTTTTGCTCCGGCAAAGCTTTTTATTATGTATGGTGCTACGGAAGCATCGGCCCGGCTTTCTTATATGGACCCTGAAGCGCTACCCCGGAAATGGGGTTCGATTGGTAAAGCGATACCCAATGTAGATCTATTTGTCGCCGATGATCGCGGTAACGAGTTACCGACCGGAGAGATTGGAGAAATTGTCGGGCGAGGCGCAAATTTAATGGTTGGGTACTGGAATGACCCCCTGGAAACTGCACAGGTGCTGCGCAACGGCTTGTATTATACAGGCGACCTGGGCAGAATGGATGAAGAAGGTTATTTATATGTGGTGGGCCGAAAAAAGGATATGATCAAAGTAGGCGGAGAAAGAGTCAGCGCCAAAGAAGTTGAAGAAGTAATTTTGGAAATTGATAAAGTCCATGAGGTTGCGGTGATTGGCGTTGATGATGCCACTCTGGGCGAAGCGATCAAGGCCTTCATCGTTCCACGCGCCGATGCAATATTGAGCAGTGAAGAAGTGATGGTTTATTTGCGGGGCAGATTACCGCATTACAAAAATCCCAAGTATATTGAGATTTGCACCGCGCTGCCCAAAAATGAATCCGGTAAAATACTAAAGGCTGTGTTACGCGAGCAACAAAAAAACAATTAATTGCTATATATAATATTTAAACATGAAACCGTAAATAAATGATGAGGAGTAATATGAAGTGGATGTTGGGAATTAAAACGGTCTTGGATGTGATTTTTGGCATTATTTTATTAATTCTGTTACTGCCGGTCTTTATCCTTATAGCAGTTTCAATAAAAATCGACAGCAAAGGTCCGGTCTTTTTTAAACAAAAACGAATTGGTAAAGATGAAAAGCCTTTTGTAATTTATAAATTTCGCAGCATGGTAAATAATGCAGAAAAGATTGGCCTGGGTTTGAATTTATGCAAAGATGATTTTCGTATAACCCGTGTCGGTAAATTCCTGCGTGACTGGAGTTTTGATGAATTACCCCAGTTGATCAATATTGTTATTGGCGATATGAGTTTTATCGGGCCGCGCCCGACCCTGGACTACCAGGTGGCGGCGTATAATGACATACAACGTAAAAGATTAAAGGTCAAACCGGGAGTGACCGGCTGGGCGCAGGTTAACGGCAGAAACTCACTTACCTGGGCGGAAAGAATTGAATATGATGTGTGGTATGTTGATAATTATTCGTTATGGCTCGATCTTGTTATTCTGTTCCGTACTTTTAAAGTTGCCTTGATGCGGGAAGGATTATATGGTAAGGATGGTATGAATGATGATTTTGTTTAAATTTTTGTCTAAAACCTGAAAAAAAGCATCAATTGAAAGGAATGGCAAAGTATTTGTAATGCAATTATTTTGATTTGTCTGATAAAGAATTTAATATAATATTTTTATAAAATGGATGGGACTTTATGATAGTAAACTTGTCGCGGCCCGATATTACCGATCTGGAAATAAACGCCGTTAGTGAAGTTTTAAAAACGCCCTCTCTTAGTTTGGGGCCTAAACTACCCGAATTTGAAGAAAAAATGACATCTTTTGCGGGCACCAAACATGCGATTGCTGTGAACAGCGGCACCAGTGGTTTACATTTATGTGTGCGCGCACTTGGTTTTACTGCCGGAGATGAGGTGATAACAACCTCTTTTAGTTTTATTGCCTCGGCCAATTGTTTGTTGTTTGAAAATGTCAAACCGGTATTTGTCGATATTGACGAGCATAGTTATAATATCGATCCCGATCAAATTGAAGTCTATATCCAAAAAGCGTTTGCCGAGGGGCGTGGAGAAAAGATCAAAGGAATTTTACCGGTACATGTGTTTGGCCAACCTCCGGATATGCAGCGCATCATGCAAATTGCCAATAAATATCATCTGCATGTATTGGAGGATTCCTGCGAAGCATTGGGTTCGGAATATTATTTCAATAATTATGAATACACCAAGCCCGATGGTGTTGTTAAAAAAGGGTGGGCCAAAGCCGGAACTATGGGCAGAGCCGGCGTGTATGCGTTTTATCCCAACAAGCAATTGACAACCGGCGAAGGCGGAATAATTATTACCGACGATGATGAAATTGCCGAGTTGTGTATCAGCACGCGTAACCAGGGCCGGAATGTGGATGGCAAATGGCTGTCGCATGTCCGGTTGGGATATAATTACCGGTTAAGTGATATTAATTGTGCCCTGGGCATCGCCCAGATGGAACGAGTGCATGAGATTTTGACCAAGCGTGACCGGGTAGGACAATTGTATAATGAAAAATTGATGGGTATAAAGGGTATAACCATACCGTTCCAGGCGCCAAATAACAAATGGAGCAGGTTTGTGTATGTTATTCGTCTGGATGATGATTTCTGCCAGGATGACCGGAACCGGATCATGCAGGGATTGATTGCGAATGGAATCGGGAGTAATAATTATTTCCCGCCCATTCATTTACAGCCATTTTATACCAACAGCTTTGGTTACAAACGTGGTGATCTGCCGGTAACGGAGAGAATAGCTGACCGAACCCTGGCGCTGCCGTTTTATAACAATTTACAGGAAAAAGATATTGACCTGGTTTGTAATGTTTTGCAAAAAGAGTTGGAAAAAGTAAAGAAAACCCGTTAACAGGTTATTCATGAATAATGTGCAAGTTAGATATTTGTTGCAAACCGGTTTTTACCATTTTATTCATGAGCATAGTGTTTTAATTAAGTAAATTAATAATATTCTAAAGTCAAGCCGGAAAAAAACCTGAAAGCCCTGAGTGGAGCAATATGAAAAAAATTCAAGTATTGAGTTTAAGCGATAAACAAGAGTGGCGGGAACTTGTGCGCAGGTTTCCGGATTGTGATATTTATTTTCATCCGAATTACATTGAAACCTGTACGCGGATCATGCCGGGCACTCCTTTTTGTTTTGTTTATCATCAGGCGGCGGATAAGGTGATCATCAAACCATTTTTTAAACGGCGGATCAATGATGAACCGGAATTCTCGACCCTGAAGGAAGATTATTATGATACAATTTCTCCCTATGGTTATAACGGCTGCCTGACTAATTGCCAGGAATGTGATATTCAGGACTTTTTTACGCAGTATGACAAGTATTGCCTGGATAATAATATTATCAGCGAATTTGTCCGTTTACATCCCCTGATTCGTAATGATCTGTATAAGGGATTGGAGAAAAGCCGGCAACTTGTTTTATGGAATGAAACAGTACATATCAAGCTGGATAAAAGCCTTGAGGAGATTAGAGGCTGTTTTGGCGATACGAATACCCGTAATATTAAAAAAGCGGTGAAAAATGGTTTAAAAGTAGTTGA
The DNA here is from genome assembly GCA_029561455.1 of bacterium. Taxonomy (GTDB): domain Bacteria; phylum Zhuqueibacterota; class Zhuqueibacteria; order Residuimicrobiales; family Krinioviventaceae; genus Fontivivens. Next base: position 64,180 of record JAKQIY010000065.1, on the reverse strand, counting down.
ACTGCCATATAATACCGAGAATGTGTCCCGTTTCCATAAAATGTATACGAGTACAATGGAACGGTTGCAAACCACCGCTTTTTATTTTTTCAGCCTTGATTATTTCGATTCTCTGCGGGAATTGCTTGGCGAATATGTGAAATTATTTGCCGTGGAGTATAACCAGGAATATATTGCTTTGGGTTTGTTTTTCACCTTTGGTCAGTATTGTCATTATCATTTGGGCGCTTCACAGTTGGAAACGCTGCACCTGCGTCCTAATAATATATTATTTTCACATATTATAGAATGGGCAAAAAATGCCGGCTACAAGTTATTGCATCTGGGCGGCGGCCGGCACCGTGATGATGATCTGTTCCGCTTTAAAAAGTCTTTTTCAGATACTACCGCGCCTTTTTATATCATCAAGAAAATACATCACAATGATGTTTATAAACAATTGACAGAATTTAAAATTAATTATAAAATAAAGAACAACCTGCCGGAAGTCGATAATAATTATTTTCCGGCATATCGTGGTTAGCAGAATAATACCAGATGATGTTTTGGAGTATAATGTAATGGAAAAAATTTGGTTGTATGGAACCGGCGGTCATGCAGCAGTAATTGCCGATATGATTTTATCCATGCAATGTTTTGAAATTGCCGGTTTCATAGATGATAATGTACAAAAGCAGGGGAAAATATTTTACAAGCAAGCCAGGGTTTTTGCGCCGGATGAATTTTTGCTTGAAAGCGACCGGTTACATATAAAAAATATAATATTTGCAATAGGCAATAATGTTGTTCGCAAAAAGCTGGCAGAACTTTATCGGGATTTCAATTTTCCAACAATAATTCATCCAACAGCGATTGTTGGTAAATTTGTAAAAATCGGTTGCGGCACAGTAGTTATGCCTTATGCAATTCTGGAAACTGAAGCCGTTGTCGGCGAGCATGGAATAATCAATAACAATGCGATTATCGGACACAATTCTGTCATCGGCGCTTATTGTCATATTGGCGGCCGGGTAGTGCTCAGCGGCGGCACCCATATAGGCAAATGCTGCCTGGTCGGGGTTGGCGCCAGCGTTCCGCCATTAACGGTAATCGGAGATTATTGTAAAATCGGCGCCGGTTCTGTTGTTTCGCGCAATGTACCGGATCATTCGTTCATGTTCGGCAACCCGGCGCGGCCTATTAATAAACTTTTAGGTGATGAATGAAATATATAAATAAAAAAAATGTAAGAATAATACTGGTTGTTTTTTTTGTTCTTTTAGCTGCCGCAATGGTATTGGGGGGGCGCTTGCTGGTCGTAAATCATCCCCTCGGACAGGTAGATGCAATAATTGTTTTGGGCGGCGGTAGCAATGAGCGCATTGCCCATGGAGTTGATCTGTTCAACAAAAATCTGGCGGATACCCTGATCATTTCCGGGTGCGCCGGCGGCACCGATGTGTATGGCGCCTTGCGAATGCGTCAAACTGCTATGAATATGGGCATTCCTGATAGCAGCATCCTGCTGGATGTGCTGGAAGGTCACAGCCCGGGAACCGGCGATCAGGCCATTACCCTGCGGCAGATGATGCAGCAATTTAATTTTCACAGCGCCATCGTGGTTACTTCAAATTATCATACCGGACGGGTGCGGTTTATTTTTGACCGCGCATTTAAAAATACCGGTATCCATTTAATTATTTCTCACCCGGAACAAAGCGCTTTTAATCCAACATATTGGTGGACCAGCCGGGCAAATATCAGAATTTTTGTTTGGGAAGTGATTAAAACGGTATGGTATTGGCTTACTTTTAAAGGCCAATAAGGATTATTAAAGAGAAAAGTAAACTGAATGGCTGGTAAAAGAATAAACAGAAGAACTTTTATTAAAAAGAGTGGACTGGCATCGGGAGCGGCGCTGGCCGCCGGGTTGTTGCCGATCCGATCAGTGAAAAGCAATCCTTTCCGTGATGATGTTTCCCATATTTTTATGGCCAGAAATAACGGCCCCGCCCAAAATATGGAGAACGTTATCTCCCAGATGGGAGGGATATCTACAATCATACAGAACAATGACATTGTAGTAATTAAGACCAATGCCCAATGGTGGAACCAGGGTTCACCAAACCTGGCAGCCATGAAAAAATTCATTGAATTGATATTAACCAGTCCCGGTTTTTCCGGCGAGGTTATTATTTGCGATAACAACCACCGCGCCGATCCACTTAGCAAAGGCGCCTGGGGCACAACTTTTGAAATCAATTCGGATGTTGCTAATGTACATAATCTTGTTGATCTGATTGATTTGTTGCAATCGCAGGGACACGCCAATGTAACAAGTTATTGCTGGAACGATGTAAAGAATTATGGCGGTACACGGGTTACCGGGCCGGAAGAAGGTGACGGGTACGTTTATCTGACAGATATAATCTATGATAACGGCGCTTCCGGCGATGACCACCGGCAAACGATTATGAGTTACCCGGTATTCACTTCCTCCTATAGTGGAATTACCATCGATTTAAAGAATGGCGCCTGGAAGAATGGGCAGTACACTGGTCAACCGGTCAAGTTGATTGTTTTTTCCGCTTTATGTTATCATAGTAATTATGCCGGTGTTACCAGCGCTTTGAAAAACCATTTCGGCATTGTCGATTTATCCGGCGGCAGCAACCCGGCAACTGACGGTATAATCACCGGCGGATTTTATAATTTTCATGCCTTTGCCTATAATTGGGATGATCCCGGCCCGGCGCCGGGAGTTATGGGGGGCGCGGTCGGCACTTTTTTACAACAGGTACGCTGCGCAGATTTGTTTATTACTACTGCCGAGTGGGTTGGCTGGGCAGACAGACGAACCGTATCGGTTGCGGAGCATACTGAAGTGATTCTGGCTAGCGCCGACCCGGTCGCGTTGGATTATTACGCCTCCAAATATGTTTTATACCCGGTGGCTAGTGAGAAGAATGAAAATATTGCACCATATATGAATCCCGATCTTGCTGAATTACCGTTACGGCAGTACCTCAATACCTGTCACGCACTGGGAATTGGCAACCTGGCGGAAGAAAAAATAATTGTGCATACCGAGCCGACCCCGGTTCATTTGGTAGTATTTTATGCCCGTATCGTGGATAACCAGGTTGAACTGGGTTGGGAGGTGGAGCAGGCAGAAGGATTTTTTGGTTATGAAATTCAAAGATCTACCGACAATAATGAATTCATAAAAATTGGTTTTGTAGAATTTAATCAACGCTACCGGACATACAGCTTTACCGATCAGGAAAGTGATTACGGAAAGATCAAGTATCGTTTGAAACTACTAGATAATGATGGTACTTTAAATTTTTCTGAAACTATTACACTTGTAATAAAACAGGAGAATACTTTTCATTTATATCAAAATTATCCCAATCCATTTAATTCCAGAACTGTTATTCAGTTTAGTTTATCACACTATTCTCATGTAACGTTGGCAATTTTTGACGTTACGGGGCAAAGAGTAAAAACTCTGCTGGAAGATTACCGGTATCCCGGTTTTTATTCACTGAACTGGGATGGTACCAATGATTATAACAGCAAAGTAGCGGCCGGTTTTTATGTATACCAATTAAAAACCGAAATGCAGTATCTTACCAGAAAGATGTTTTTAGTAAACTAGATAAGGATTCAGCAATATGGTGAATTTACAAACGCTAACAATAAAAGATTTTGACAAATGGAGGGGAATAATTCAATCGTCAGTTAATTATGACTTTTACCATCTACCCTGTTATCATGCACTGGCTGAAGAACGCGGGGAAGGAACTGCATATTTATATGTATATAGAAAAAATCAGTATATGATTGCATTACCGTTGCTGGTACGCCCCGTTCAGGAGGTTCCCGGACTGGAAATCCTGGGAAAAGATTTATGGGATGCCACGTCGGTTTACGGCTACGCCGGACCGGTTTTTTCGCATTTCCCAATTCCGGAGGACGTCATCAACGGTTTTCATGATTCTTTACGGCAAGTGTTATTACAAAATAATATCATTACAGTATTCTCCCGGCTGCATACTTTTATACCTCAGGCAGATATTTTAAATGGATTAGGTACTATTTCAGTATCAGGAGTGACCGTTTCTATCGACCTTACTCTTCCTATTGACGTGCAAAGACATCAATATTCCAAAGGACATAAAAGCGGGATAAATAAATTACGAGAGTTAGGGGTTGAATGTTATCATGATGAAAAAATGGAGTACCTGGATGATTTTATTGATATTTATTATGAAACCATGAACCGGGTCAATGCTGAAAAGTATTATTATTTTAATAAAGCCTATTTTGAGAGGTTAATATCGTGCCTGGGCGCGCAGGTTCATCATTTTATGTGTACACTCAAGGGTAAAATTATTTGCAGTGGCATGTATGTCAGGTGCAATGATATGGTTCAGTCCCATTTAGGTGGCACCAGAACAGAGTTTATGCCGTTAGCGCCCCGCAAACTGGAGAAAGACACAGTGCGGATCTGGGCAACCCGGCAGGGTGCGCGGATATTTCATCTTGGTGGAGGTTTAGGCGCAAAACGGGATTCATTGTATACTTTTAAAGCCGGGTTTTCAAAAAAGCGGCATGATTTTAAAATATGGAAATGGGTTGTGAATCCTGAAATATATGAAAATTTATGCACAGAGTTGGGAAAAGACCAGTACCTGGAAAAATCAAATGGAGAAGTGTATAATAATTCTTATTTCCCGGTTTACCGAAACTATGTGAATATTTGAGTGTTGGTTATAATATCTGCTGTCTCATGATTATAGTGTATATGCTAATACTCCGATAATTTTTTGTGGATAATAAAGTTAGTAAAAACATTGAATTTTTTTTAGCATGTATTACCTGGTAAGGATTATAATTTAACATTGTTGGAAATCTTATGGCAATAACACAGGAAGTACTGACCCGGGAACAGCTTGTAATGCAAACCTCAATAACTGAGGAACGCGATGCCGATTATCAGCGAACTATCCGGTGTATTTTAATATTGTTAGCGGCAACTGTGATTGCTGCGGGAATTTTCTTTTTTTTATCAAGTAAAATCTATGCTATGGTTATACTAGGATTGGCGGTTGTCGGATTAAGTTTTTATCACACGCCGTTCGCCCTGATGTTTTTGTTTTTCTTTTATCCTTTGGAGGGCGGCGTGGCATTGAGTCAAATCGGCGCCGGCAGCCGGGTGGTAGGTTTGATTGTAATGTTGAGTTATGTTGTTACCCGCTTTCGCGGTAAAGTTATTATGCCGAAATCATTTATCCCGATTTTAATGTTTTTATGGTTTGCCAGCCTGAGTATTATTTGGGCAGTAGAACCGTCTGTCACTGTTGAAGGGACCAAGTCTTTACTGTTGAATATAATAATGATATTTATTTTAATGAATACTATCAAAGATGTCAAGCAAATGAAGATGCTCTTGTGGGCATTATTTTGGGGAGGCGTTATTGCATCGATCATGATAGCCCAGGGCCAGGTTACCTATGCCGGGGGCGGTGAAAAAATGGGCCGGGTAACCCTGGGGGAAGGAACCAGTCCGAATGTTTTGGGTAATTCTATTTTGATTTGCTTTTTGGGCGGCTTTTACCTGTTTAACGAAAAAGGGTGGGTCAATAAATTGCTGTTCTTAATCGGCGGGCCGTTAATGCTCTATGCCATTTTGAACACACAAAACCGTACCGCCCTGGGTACTGCCGTAATGGCGCCTATTGCCGCTTTTTTACTATCGGCCAAGGGCAAATACCTGGTAAAAAATATTTTGGGTATCGGTCTGGTCTGTCTGATCGGCTATGGAATGTACTTTGCCGCAATGAATACCTCGTTGTTAACTGAAATGGCCAAGGAACGTATGCGTAATTCGGAAAACAACCTGGAAGAAAGCGGCCGTGTAGATCAATGGCGGTCCGGATTAGAGTTCCTGGCGCAACGTCCCTTTAATGGCTGGGGCTGGAGGAATTTCCCTGAGATGTTTCCGGATTACAAGCCGGTTAAATCTGCCCATAATAACATAGTTGCCATCGCCGGAGAACTAGGTGTTACAGGTCTTTTGATCTGGATTTCAATTTATATTGTAGTATTTCTGCAAACTTTGAAATTAACCCATCCTCCATTACGCTGGCTGGCTATAGCCTTTCTTGTATTTACTTTAATTACCGGTATGACCTCGACCACCATTGTTCAAAAGGGGTACTGGTATGCAATTGGCGTAGCCTTTCTGGCCGGTAATATTTCCAGTGAAATTGACAGCGATGATGAACGAATACACGCGGCCAGGATAAAAACATGAGTCTGAACAAGTAGAACTGACGGAGCCGTTAATATGAAGATTTTGGTAATTTCTCACCTTTTCCCCAATACTGAAAATAAAAATTATGGTATTTTTATGGCGCGCCAATTAATTGAAATGGCCCGTCAGGGAATGGAAATTACCGTGATTGTGCCGACGATCTGGACGCCTCCTTTTATGCGTATCTTTAAAAAGTGGCGTAATTATGACCATGATGTCCCTTTGTGTCAGTTTCCCGGTCTTAACGCCATACCGGTCCCCTATTTAAGGATCACCGGTAACTGGTTTTATCGCTGGGCAGGAAAAAGTATGTTTCTGGCTTTAAAAAAATCAGCCTGTAAACTGCACAAAGAAAATAATTATCAAATTATATATGCCCGCAGTTTTTTCCCGGATGGCGATGCCGCGGTGCGGTTGGCAAAGGTGTTGAAATTACCAGCCGTCTGTGTGGGGATAGGACGGGATATTAATATTATTCCTCATTACAGTAAGGCAATATATAAACGTTTTGTTGAAATTGCCAACCGACTCGACGGTACTATCGCTTCCGGCAAAGCCGCTGCAAAAATTATTGATAGCGTGAGCGGCAAACAGACCTTGTCCGTTTATGGGGTTGTCGATTTGCACCGTTTTACCCCGGTTGCCGATAAAATTCCGGTGCGGGAAAAGCTGGGGCTGCCTTTGCATAAAAAGCTGGTTCTGTACCTGGGCACCTTTAAGCGTGACAAGGGTGTTTATGAAATGCTGGAGGCATTTAAACAATTACATGACGAGCAGCCGGAAGCCATTCTTGAGATCTGCGGTTATGGTGTGGAAAAAGAGGGTATGCTCCGGTTTATTCAGGAGCAGGGACTGGAAAGCGCAATAATAATGCAGGGCGCTATTGATAATGAACAGGTCAACCTGTGGATGCAAGCCTGCGACCTGTTTGTGCTGCCAACCTGGCATGAAGGTATGCCCAACGCAGTAATGGAAGCCATGGCTTGCGGAGCGCCGGTGGTTGTCAGCGCCGTCGGCGGCCTGCCGGATGCAATTGGCGACTGTCCCGGCGCTATATTGATCCCGCCTAAAAATGTCGTGGAACTGAAAAATGCCATGCTCAGGGCGCTGGCCAATGACGATTTGTTAAAAAAGATGAGCCTGGCTGCACGGCAGCGCGCCGAACAAAGTTTCGGCGTGGAAAAGACTGCGCGTACGATTATCAATTACCTGGCAACGTTTGTTAATAAAACTGTGTAAACAGTTGGTGTAAATAATTATCCCGGAAAGGATCACTGGAATGGATGTGAGAGTGGATTGCAAAATTTGTGTCTTTACCATACATCCCGATAACGATGTGCGCGTGTTTTACCGGCATTGCCGATCCCTGCAAAAACTTGGTATGCAGGTTACTTTAATTGCCATTACCGAAAGGGAGCAATATGAAAAGGTTGTCGATGGTATAAAGGTAATCGGTATACCCCGCTGGCATAGTATAAAAGAAAGGCTAAAGACCTATTTTAAAATAAGCGGTTTGGTCCTCCGTCAAAAAGCCGATATTTATCATTTTCACGATCCCGACTTTTTACCCTTTGCTGCGTTTCTGCGCCTGGTCAAATGGAAACCTTTTGTGTATGATATACATGAATTTTATTTTAAGCAGATCCCCATGAAATTCCCTAATATATGGCCGCTTCGCCAGGTCATTGGCGGCCTGCTATGGTTTCTGGAAACAATATTTGGTATGATCTGTGGTTCCGTTTCCGCCGTATATTTGCACCATTTTAACCGTTTTTCAAAATTGGGCTGCCGGGCAGTATGGACGCCCAATTATGCCTCGCTGGATGATTACAACCCGGAACCTGTGCCGGACGAATTATGGGAAAAACGGAAAAATACGGTCATTCATTCCGGCACGTCGAGCCCGTCGCGGGGTTCTCTGGTGCTTTTTGAAGTCGCGCGGATTTTAAAAATGGTACGCCCTGAAATACAGGTGTATACCACCAAAAGATACTGGGCCAAAATTCATGAAGATATAATGAACGAATATGCCGCCAAGCCTGAATATAAAGATGTGCTTAACCTGGTGCCGCATTTATCCGGCAAGGAACTGCCGAAATTTATCCGCGAAGCCGGTGTCGGGCTGAGTTTACTGCAATATTGCGGTCAGTATGTGCAAAAGGAAAATGTGCCCTCCAAGTTTTTTGAATACATGTCGCAAAGCGTGCCGATAGTCGCTTCCAACATGCCGTCCAGTTATACGTATGTTGAAAATGAGCAGGCAGGATTTGTCGTGCAGGCTGATGATCCCCAGGCTTATGTTGATGCTATTCTCAAAATAGTCGATAATCCATCCCTTGCGCGCGAGATGGGTGAACGCGGCAGAAAAGCCTTTATCGAAAAGTTTAACTGGGGCATTGTGGAAAAGAATTTGGGGCTCTTTTATGCCGGAATGTTAAAAAAATGAACAGGCTCGATAGAATTCTGCAAATCATAAAAAATTATGGCCCAGGATTCCTTTTGTTCCGAATTTATTATTTGCTGGAACGGAAGACCGGGTGGCAAAAGCACAAATTCCCGATGCGTTTGTGGGATCAAATTCACCTGGAAGAGTATGTGCGCGGCGATGTAGCGGGCATGTTGACCAGGGAAAGGAAATTCTTTTTTACTGCAAACCATTTACCGGTATGCACGTCGGCCTGGCATTCAGATATCATTAAAAGGGCTGATGAAATACTGCATAACCGGTTTTTTTATTTTTTTAATCATAGTTATTCCCTGGGTGATAAACCGGACTGGTTTCGCAATCCTGTTACCGGCAAACGCGCAGATTCCGCCCGCCATTGGTGTGAATTGCAAGATTTTGATCCTGATTTGGGAGATATTAAATATATATGGGAACCATCGCGGTTTGCCTGGGCATACCTGCTAGTCCGCGCTTTTGCTGTAACTGGCGATAACAAGTACCCGGCAAAATTTTGGGAGTTGTTTGAGGACTGGCTTGAGAATAATCAGCCAAACCGGGGTCCGAATTACTATTGCGGCCAGGAATGCGCGCTGCGCCTGATGGCTATATGTTTTGCCGGTTTCGCATTTAATAATGCCGCCGCTACCAGTACAGAACGAAAATTCAAGTTGTTCAAGGCTATTGCTGTACACGCAGAGCGCATAGATGGGAATATTCGTTATGCCATTTCCACTCGTACCAATCATGCGCTTACAGAAGCGACCGGGTTATACACGGCTGGATTATTATTCCCGGAGTTTAAACAAGCCCGGCGCTGGCGGCGGCGCGGTAAAGCAATCCTGGTAAATACCGCATTAAAACAGATCTTTGCCGATGGCGCTTATATTCAACATTCTTTAAATTATCACCGCCTGATGCTGCACACAATTTTATGGTCTCTGCGCCTGGGACAGGTGTATAAAGATACTTTTCCTGAAACGTTTATAAATAAAGTAAAAAAAGCGGTTGATTTCCTTTATCAGATGCAGGATGGTGAAACCGGCCGGGTGCCGAATTACGGTTCGAATGACGGTTCGATCATTGTACCCCTGAATACCTGTGACTATCTCGATTACAGACCGGTGATCCAGGCGCTCTATTACCAGTTATATAACCAAAAATTATATCCTGCCGGACCCTGGGATGAAGACCTGTTGTGGTATTGGGGTGAAAACGCCTCAACGGCAGTTCGTGTAGATGTGCCTTATGTAACCAGCGCTTTTAACGACGGCGGGTATTATACCTTGCGCGGCGCTTTAAGTTGGGGATTGATCCGTTGTCACAGTTTTAAAACCCGTCCGGGCCAGGCGGACTGCCTGCACCTGGATTTATGGTGGCGTGGTGTAAATGTGCTGCGGGATTCCGGGTCGTATTTATACAACACCGCTACACACTGGCGGCATTTTTTTAACGGCTCAGGGGCTCATAATACAATAATGGTAGATGACGCCGGGCAGATGTCTTATGGAGAACGGTTCATTATGTACGACTGGCTGCAAACCAGTCGTCCGGTAATGAGCAATGTGGATGGAAATCCATGCTTTGCCGCCGCTCATTTCGGTTTTAAAAGACTGGGTGATCATATTGTTCATCACCGTTCTGTAATGCAGGTTGATGCCTTGAACTGCTGGATTATCGTTGACGATATTACCGGGCAAGGCCGTCATAAAGTGACCTTGCACTGGCAGCTTGCCGATTGCATGCAAAAGATTCAGGACAACAGTGTACGGCTGGATTGCGCCGGTTCCCCGGCAATGCTGACATTACTGGCAGGAGCAGAGCGCCGATTCGAATATCATAAAGGTAATGAATCGTTACCGGCGGGTTTTGATTCGCTTTATTATGGCGAAAGAAAACCGTCCCCGGTAATAATTGCCAATTCGCACCGGGACCTGCCGGTGCGGTATATAACTGTTATTTCATTGGGCAATACGATGCTGCCGGACTATAATAATGATACTATTGTATTGGCGGACGCTGATAATAATAAATATTATATTCAAGTGGACAGGGTTCCTTCCCTGACCAAAACAGTATTTAACATAAATTAACGGAAGTAATACTATGCATATCGTTTATATTCATCAATATTTTTCTACCCCGGAAGGCGGGTCCGGTATTCGTTCGTATGAATGGGCGATCAAGCTGGTTGCGGCAGGTCATAAAGTTACTATGATATCTTCCGCTAAAAGCAACACCAAAATGGACCAACGCTTGCTTTATCAAAAAGGTAAGAGAGAGATCATAATCGACGGGATCACCGTCAAGTTGATCAAAGCGCCATATTCGAACAATATGAACCTGTGGCAACGCACCATCGCCTTTTTCCGCTTTGCGTTTGGCACATATAGCCGTATACTAGAGTCACGGCCGGATTTAATTTTTGCCACTTCGACCCCGCTAACCGTAGGATTGCCGGCAAAAAGCGCGGCGAAAAAGTTAAAGGTGCCGTTTGTTTTTGAAGTGCGCGATCTGTGGCCGGAGTTGATCTTTGCTTTGGGCGCCATGAAGAATCCCCTGGCGCGTTGGTTTTTGATCAACATGGAGCATTCCATCTATCGGGCCGCTCAACATATTATTGCCCTGGCGCCGGGAATCAAAGATGGCATCAAGCGCGCCGGCTACCCGGAAGAGCAGATCAGTATAATACCCAATTGCAGCGACCTGGATTTGTTTATGCCCAAGCCAACGGGCGCGCCGGAACCGAATTATGGCAAGCCGGGAGATGTTCGTTTTGTTTTTACCGGGGCGCATGGCCGGGCGAATGGCCTTGACGCGGTTCTGGACGGCATTGCCGAATTGAAAAAAAGACACAAACACGGCATGCATTTTATTTTTATCGGCACGGGCTCGCAAAAAGAGCGACTGGTAAAACGCTCGGTCGACGAAGGGTTGACAGATTATATTACCTGGGTTGACCGGGTTGTTAAAACTGAACTGGCGGAATTATTACCCCGATTTGATGTGGGAATGATGATTTTAGCCAACATCCCGGAATTCTATTACGGCACATCACCCAACAAGTTTTTTGATTATATCTCCAGCGGCATACCGGTGTTGAACAATTATCCCGGCTGGCTTGCAGATATGATAACCGCCAACAAATGCGGCCTGGTGTGCAAGCCGGACGATCCGGTAGAATTTGCCGATACTGTGGAAAAATTTTGTGCCGATAAACAAATGCGCGAAGCAATGGGGCTCGCTTCCCGCAAACTGGCGGAAAAAGAGTTTTCGCGTGATAGACTCGGTGATGAATTTGTCCACGTGCTGGAGAAAAACAAACGCTAAGCAATAAACCAGTGCTTAATAAATGGGGGCCGCCGGAGTTTATATTTATCTGTTATTGCCCATTAGAAAATAATGTGCAAACCGGAGTGAATTAGTATCATTCAAGTTTATAAAATCATTCCTCCCAAATGTAAAATTTGCAAGATTCTTACCATAAACGGGAATATACCGGTTTTGTTCGTATGTTAAATTATTTACAAGCCATATATGATAACAGTCCGAGTCTCGAACTCATTATGTGGTATTGATGTGTGTTTTCCCTGCTATTATGCTGGCGACGCATATTTTACTTTTCCATTGTAACCTGCCCCATTAATACACCAGGAATGAATAAAAGACTTGTGCTGTTGGTTGAGTAAGATTATTTTGTAACAAAAATTAAATTCGGCATGAAATTTGTAATTATCTGAAATTGAATTAAAATTTTGAAAAAAACAGGTAATTTTGTACTGGTATTTGTCCATTTTATCCGGTAAGGAAATAAAAGAATTTCAATATTGACTTTAAGCAAAGGAATGAGCTATGAAAAACTGTTACAATTTTAAAGGCAAGGGTTGGGGTGCAATAACTGTATTGTTTCTTGTTCTTTTTCTGCTCCCTGATTTTGTATACTCTGTTCCCAAAACGGTTTGGGGATTCGTACATAATTCAGATAATAGTTCCCCGAATGATAATGACATACTTGTAACCGCTTTTCTTTCCAAAAATCCAACCAGCACCACAACTGTATATAATGTCAGTAACGGTTGGGGCGTGGATGTTGACGCTAAATGGACCTGGTACCAATCTGGCGGCGGCGGCGCAACCAATGCTAATTTTGGAGATGAAATTACGATTATATTTTTAAATGTCAGTGTTGGTCCCTTTGCAGGAGAAACTAAAACACTAAAAGCTACGTTGGATATTAATCAAAACCAGCAAATCGGCCCGAATGATTTTTCCCTGCCGGTAGAGTTATCGTCTTTTGGCGCTCAATACAGAAACAGTGTTATTGAATTAAAGTGGACCACCGAGAGCGAAGTGAATAACCTGGGCTTTAATGTTTACCGCAGTGTTGATATGGCGGTAAATTTTGAAAAGATCAATAATATTATGGTACGTGGCGCCGGGAATAGTACTGTACAGACTCGTTATTCTTTTACGGATAAAAATGTTAATCCCGGTCATACTTATTATTATAAACTTGAAGCTGTGGATATTAAAGGCAAGACCAGTACGTTCAGCCCGGTTTCGGTCACAACCAGTGTTGCTGCTTTACCGGCGCAGCATGAACTGGCGCAGAATTACCCCAATCCTTTTAATCCCGAAACCACCATCAGGTACAACCTGGTTGCAGATACTATGGTGCAACTGACCATATTCAACTTGTTGGGAGATTATATTACCCGCCTGGTGAATGAGCAGCAGGGCGCCGGATCTTTTTCTATTAACTGGAATGGCATTGACGACAGCGGGCAGCAGGTTACCGCGGGGATTTATTTCTGTGAATTGCGCACCAACGAATCTATTTTAACCCGCAAGATGATCTATGCCCGATGAATTGGGAATTTAGAATGTAAAAGCTCCGGCTGATATAACCGGAGCTTTTTTTTTATCTTACTACCGGACACTTTTTATAAGTTCCCGACATATCACCCCTACGGGGTTAGATTGTGCTGAGATGGCTCTCTTTCTACAAACATTTCACCGCTTCGCGGTTATTTTTAAGTCAATTAAATGAAATTAACCCCCGGTAGGGGGTGATATGTTTATAGAATAATACATAAATACAAGCTCAAACCCCGTAGGGGTAGCATGTTTGAAACCGAGTCCATAAAGTGTCCGGTAGTGAGTTTTTTATTTATCTTTACGTGCACCTTTAATTTTTGGTATTGCCGGGGGTGTCTTATCGACTGATTGAATGTATTCCGTACTTATAGTTTGCCCACCATTCAACAGTGCAATTCCGGGTATGATAAATTGTACCGGGCCTAGGTATTGACCGGCAGGGAAAAAGCGCATATTTATTTTATCGCCATTCCAGGTAAATCCCGGTTCTTCATTTAAAGTAATGGTGTTGCCCGTCGCTTCTTTAATAGTATATGCCCAGTTCCAGCCATTAGCCCAGGTCAAGATAATGGATTTACCGGGCAAGGTTTCAGCCGGCAGCGACGTGTCGACAACCAGGCAGTTAGCAGCAGCGCCTTCTTGCCTCCTCTCAACTCGGTTAACAATTCCCCGGAATGAGTATTCCGGGTTCCGCGATTCGATGGCCAGGGAATTGACCGTTAATGATTTCCCCTGCACCAGGTACATCCACTCCACACTGCCTCCGACCATCCGGATATGAGCGAACTTGCCGCGGATCAGAATCTCGTCGCCGCCGGTGATTTTATGTTCCGGGAAATCGGGGCCGTCATCCAGGGTGTGGATGATATAATCGATCCGACCATTATCCAGGGTAACCTTGATACCAACGGCCGAGCCGGTTTCTTCAGTAAAGATCAGCTTTTCAACAGCACGGATATGCGGCGCGGAGGTAAAAGTTTCGTGTACAACCAGGTAATTTTCATCGGCGTTGCTGTTTGTCATTCGCCGTGCGAATAAATAATCCTGCTGACCGCCGTTTTTAATGGATTGCGGGGCTTTGCCGGTAAATACGGCAGTGGCGGGCGCTCCGCACATGGTGAACCGGTGTTTGGCGTTGGCATAAGCAATTTCGCCATACCAGGCTGCATTGGTTTCCGCTTTTTTCTTGATGGCTATACTGCCGAACTTGCCTGAGGCGCTTTTCAGGTTCAGGTTTGTGGTGATCTGATAATTGTCATAGCCGCCATGAATGCACCAGTCATATTGTGAGCCTCCCTGTAAACGGAACAAATCGACCAGATAGGTATCGTTCTCTGAAATACTGACTAGCGCCAGAGTGCGCCGGTAGCGGGTAGCGCCGGAATTGGCATAGGCATCCAGGGCATCTACTTCAGTTACCTGCACTTGTTTGAAATCCTGAAAACCCGGTTCAAACATTATCACATTATTATGCATATTGGTATCCGGGAAGGGGAGTCTTTCCGGCATACCTTCGATTCTCCCCTTGCCTGGAATATAGGGCGAGGGAGTGCGATCATTCCAGCTTTCGCTTTTTTGTTCTTTGGCATTGACAACGACAAGATTTTGGTTAATTGTTGAATTGTTCCAATCGCGATTACCCTCGGTATAGCCGGTGCCGCCGACAACCTGAACCCCTTTGCTGAAATAGATCAGATGCAGGGCATCGTTATGACTGTGGCCAATGGCATTACTGAAATCAAACCGGGTTTGGATTTGTTCCAAGCCGTTGCCCAAAGTCAGCGCGGCATGTCCAAGTCCGCCGAATAATCGTGATTCTGTCAACGGTTCCCGCTGTGGATGGTATTGTTGATTACTGTAACCGGTGGGGAAGGCAAAAGTTTCATTCAAAACCGGCCATTTATCATCCGGCAGCGCCGTCTTCCATAATGCAAAATTAATGCGATCATAAATATCACCAAAAATGGCGTTAAAATCCAGGTTGTCGAGACGCTGCGGATCCCAGACCGGGTCAAAGGGAATGTGGGTATAACCTTCCGGGTCTGAGTAACCATTGCAATAAAACGCATAATCTTTTTGGGTAATATCACCGACAATGCTGGCGCCATATTCATAGCTGCCTTCCAGCCAAAAACCATCGTGGCAAAACATTTCATGGATAAGGCGGTTATAATACCAGTAGCCCAGGTGAACCAGTTCCGGGTCGTCCAGAACCCTGCCAAAGATCATCAGTCCCAGGGGGCGGGTGCCGGCGGCATTAAAAAAGAATAGTTTATAACCCAAATCGACCTGTACAATTTGCTGAAACAGGGTCAGCACTTTTTGTCCTGTATCCTGGCTAATTCGTTCCAAAGCGCCGCTGGTGGCGATCAGATCGTAAGCTTGTGGTAAAAATCTGGCTACTTCACCCAGATCGCGGTGAAACCAGTTCTTCCACCACATATAGTGGCCGCGTTTATCGCTGTAATCAAGCGGCCAATTGGGAAACACCTCGGCATACCTGGCTAAAAGCGTCGCGGCTTTATCAGCATAGCGGTTTTCTCCGGTCAAGTGGTAAAGCAGGGCAAAATCGTATGTTATATTGACCATGGCGGCATTTTGAGTATTGGCTTTACCGGAATTATCCAGTTTATTCCTGAGCTGCGAATTGGAAAGTGAAAGATAATTTTTAACATTATTTTTCAACGAATCGACATTCCCCGTGGGATTCCAGATAGGGTGCGTAACAGCTGCCAGATCGGCTGTAAAAATGAAAATGATGGCTGTTAACAAGACAACTATTCCCGGTATGTTGATTCTTTTACAAGTATGCTTTAACATATTGTCCTTTCAAAAAAATGATTACATATAATAAAATGCTTTTCAGGAATAATTTATTTCATTATTCGACTCTTGCCAAAGCAGCCTTTATTCTGCAGCGGTCGTTGGAATTATAATTTATCAGTCACGTTAATTCTGTGCAGGCATTAGTGTAATTATCTTGTTATTATACTGTGGTCAACTATCAGAACCAGACCATAGCCGAATATATGAAAATTGGTATAAAAAATAAATCACTAATTCATCAATAATAAATACAACTAGCAGGATGTTTTTGCGGCTGGAAAAAAAGAACCCCCGTAAATTTTACGGGGGCAGCATTGGAGGGAGGAGAGATTTATATATTGTACTGTTCAGGTATTACCTGGATAAAGTCATCTTTTTAACCTGGTTAAAATTGTCGGCTTTAATTTCGTAAAAATACATTCCAGAGGCTACCGGGTTACCCAGATCGGAATAACCATCCCACATTATTGTATAAGAACCGGCATCCTGGCGGGAATTGACGAGTTCTTTTACTACTTCGCCCAGAGTGTTGTAGATAATGATATTAACTTGAGTATTGCGGGGCAAAGAGTAGTTGATAGAAGTGGTTGGGTTAAAGGGATTCGGGTAGTTTTGAGAAATTGAAAAACTTGACGGCAGTTGTTGTGATTCGATAGTTATTGATAACTGGCCCGATATTTTGCTGGTGCCGTCGGCATTAATATTTTCCAGCTTGTATTCAAAGGTTTTTGAAAAAGTAACATCATTGTCTGTAAAGCTATAAGTGTGTTTCTCAGCAGAAGTACCATGTCCGGCAATGATCTTGTCATTTATTTTCTGGAACTGATTCATGCCTTCTTCCGAACGATATACATTAAAACCGAGATTGATGGTCTCTGTTGCAGTTGCCCAATTTAACACAACGGCGCCGTTTTCTTCAGTGGCGGAAAAATGAGATAATTCAACCGGTAAGGCAAAATTATTATTACCAATTTGCTGATACATATTCTCATCCAGTGCGCCGGTAAGTACACTGCTTTCACCGTTATGAGCGCTGCTGCCGGTATTTTCAAATTCTATAACAACAACATCATCTACTGTTGCGCTGGTGGGAGTACTTTCGGACGGATTCGGAAAAAAACTCCAGGCATTGTTAATGTCATATTCCCAACCGTTGGCAGTATTGGAGGTGGTAATAACATTACCTGGATTTTTTTGCAGATAAACTCTGATCGTTATGTCGCCATTAGCCGGGGTTGAACCATCGGAATTGTAGACAAATGACCAAATGTGTTTTGGGGCCTGAGCTAAAGCATCGGGAACTATTGAAAGCAGCATGAACATGAATAAAGCCGCACCGAGGATTGTTCTGGATTTTATATTGAATGTAAACATTGTCTTTTCCATTGTTAAGTTTTTTATTACTGTTTCACTATACCCTTATTCAAGTACCATGCCACCGGGAAAGCCAAAAATTGCAGACTTAAAATCATTATTTACAATAAGATGCAGCTTTTAATTTTCATTGATACAATAAGATATTGAAAATAAATAACTTGGGCACAGTGTGCTTTAAAAGTTGTCCCTTCGAGGGGACAACTTTTAATAAGCCCTTTGGCTTTTTGTGGCATGAGCCGTTTAATAAAGGTTAAATTACTATGCTGAAAAGCTCTGTCCATTTTTATGGACAGAGTATAGAACCGGGGGATTGGTAGGAAACGCCATGATGGATTGTTTTTCTTCTAGTGGAATAAAGGAAGCCTGTTTTTGATAATTTCTGATGATATTAAATGATGATTTGGCAAAAGCATGGAATATTTTCAGGTAACAGGTCAATTGTGTTTATTGCTGTTTTTGTAAAAGCTGGAAAGCCGCTTTGTTGAACTGGCTGTATCTCTCGTTTTTGGTTTGTTAACCCGAAAATTGGCTTGACGATAATCCTGGAGGGAATACGATCACTCTGCCGGCACAGTCATGTGTTATCTTTTATTTTTCATCATCAGGATGTAGCAGAAAAAAGGTTTTTATTATCAACTTGGTTTGTACAGCAGGCAAAAAGGAAGTGTGTCTTGTAAAAGACAGGGTCAGCCTGAAAGCGGTAATGCTTGTTCAAGGCTGACCCTGGCGGGGAGGTTCAAGAAATTAGTGTGTGTGTTGTTTTATTAAAAATTTCCTGATGTAACCATATTAACCAGATAATAGTGACCCGGATAGGTCTGGAAATCCGTGCCACGCAGGAAAACCGGCAAATGCGGAGCATAACTGACCCATTTTTGCGTTGCCGTATTCCAATAAGAGAGACCGTTAACTGCATTGGCGCCTATTTGCGCTTCAATTGCCGTGGCCAGTTCACTAGCTTTGGTTATAGCGCTTTGCGTTAACTCCAGGGCTATAGTATTATAGCCTTGGCCTAAACTGTAATTTATTTCATCTATTGTACCGATCAAAGTCCAGTTGCCGCTGGTTGTGGTATTGGTCAGGATCGGTAGGCCAATCGGTATAGTAAAATTGGGTCCTTGCAAAAAGGCCGGCAAATGCGGGGCAAAACTGACAAATTTTTGCGTAGCCTGATTCCAGTAGGATATACCGTTAACCGTATTAGCGCCCAGTTGGGCTTCAATAGCAGCCGCCAGTTCGCTGGCTTTGGTAATTTTATCATTTTTAACGGGCAGGGCTACCGTTCCATACCCTGCCGGTAAGTTATATTGCACCAGTCCGGTAACAGTTTCAGGGTTAAAGCTGAGGTCATTGGTGACAAGAATTCTATCCAGCATAACCCCGTCTTCACGTTGTTTCAGTTTGAGAACATGGGTACCGGCTGTGAGTGTAAACAAACCGGGATCGTACTGCGGATTATCAAAAGTACCTGTGCCGCGTTCGGAAATCATATCCCATTTCCAGTTTGGCGACCAGCTGTTATCGTACAGGCAATCCCAGATCCTTTCGCGATCATTATCTAAAAGCACAAAATATGAATCATCGCTGCCGGTTGGCGCTATAATTCTACCCCAAATGATATAGGTATCATTGGCCGGAACGGAGAATGGAATTTCTGCAGCGCCATTGCCTGTATTACCGGCGCCGTTCGGTATTTGCACAAAGGAATATCCAAAAGCCAGTGGATCGGAGCCAAGTACCATCGGCGCTGTTAGCGTACCGGTTTCAGCTTCAACAAAGAGGTAAACCGGAGCCGGCGGGGTTTTGGTTTTAAAATTTAAAATGAAATCATCGGCTGCAGTGCCGTCGTTATCGCCATCGAGGAAATTTCCGGCAATATCGGTAGCCGCGCCGCTTATTTTAAGCACATATTGCTGGGTTGCCGCCAGGGAGGTGAGCGGAGTAAGTGTGAGTATATTGCCACTCCAGTTAAAGCCCATATTGGCTGCCGGAGTTATAGAAAATGCTGATTGTACGCTACCGGTATTCATAGCCTCAGAAAAAGTGATCACAATCGGCGCTTTGCCGTCAATATCCTGAGCATTATTTAACGGAACGGAACTTAACACCGTGGGCGGGGTGACATCGCCCGACACCTGTTCGCCTTCAACGCTGTTGATCAACCCGTTCTCATCCATTACAGCAGTTCCAGGAATGATGAATGTTACCGGTCCGGCATATTGACCGGTAGGGAAGTATTTCATATCTACAGTACTGCCATTTAAATTAAAACCGGGATCTTCTTCGGTAATAACACGGTTGCCGATTACATTTTTAATTTTGTACCCCCACTTCCAGCCGTTACCCCAGGTAACGATCAGGGTCTGGCCGACCAAATCGCCATTGCTGGGAAGAGAGGTGTTGACGACAAAGCTGTTTTCACTGTCTCCGCCTTCTTTACGGTTAACATCGGTAACAGAACCTCTATAGGCATAATCGCCTTTAGTTGATTGAATCATCCGTGTACCGTAGCTGAGCGATGCGCCTTGCACCAGCTTCATCCAGGTCACTACGTTATTGGTAACCCTGATATGACCAAACCTGCCTTTGATAACGAGGTTATCAACGCCGCTAACCTGACGCGCCGGATAAGATGGCCCATCATCCAGGGTGTGGATAACATAATCAACAATGCCGTTATCAAGAGTTATTTTAACGCCAATGGCGGTACCTACATCGCCAGTAAAAGTCAGTTGTTCAATGGACTGAATATGGGGAGCAGAGGTGTAAGTTTCGTGTACAACCAGGAAATTTTCATCAGTACTGGTCGACGCCGTTCGTCTGGCAACAAAATAATCATGCGGGGTTGTGGCATCCTTGACCGATTGCGGACCTGTGCCTCTATAAACTGTGGTATTGGCTTTACCGCACATGATAAACCGGTTAATAACACCGTTATAATTGAATTCGCCATACCAGTTATTGCCGGTAGTTGCTCGTTGGGTAAAATTCATTTTTCCAAAAGTACCGGAGGTGCTGCTCATAGCCAAATTGGTATTGGCAGAATATGGGGGATGCACCGGTTCCCAAAGGGTAACATGACCGCCATGTATAGTCCAATCATATTGTGTGCCACCTTTGACCCTGAAGAAATCGACCAGATACATATCATTATCGACAATATTGGTCAGGGCCAGCATGCGCTGGTAGCGGGAAACATTCAACTGACTATATGCATCTTTGGCATCCACTTCAACGACCTGAACTTTATCAAAATCCTGATAGGCTGGTTCAAAGATCAAAATATTATTGTGAAGGTTGGTATCCTCCATCGGCTGAGTAACCGGCCGGCCGCTGATCCTGCCCTGACCCGGTATGTATGGGGAATAAGTATAATTTGTCCAATAATCGTATTTTTGATCTACACCATTAACAACAACCAGGTTTTGGTTCAAGGTAGTAAAATTCCAGTCGCGATCCATGTGGCTGTAACCGGTGCCGCCGACGACTTCTTCATCTTTACAATAATAGAGCAGATGCAACGCATCGGCATGTTGATGGCCAATGGAAGGACTGAAATCGAACCGGACCTGGGTTTGTTGGCGACCTGTGCCATAGGTTAAAGCGGCGTGACCAATGCCGCCCATCAAAGTAGTGTTTTGCAGGGGGGATTTGAGATAATGGTAGCCCCGGCTGCTATACCCGATGGGGTAAGAAAAGGTTTCATTTAAAACCGGCCAGATGAGATCGGGAAAAGTGGTATCCCACAACATTGTAAGCATCCTGTCCAATTTGGGTTTGAACAGGGCGTCAAAATTGAGATTATCAATGCGAGTGGGGTCGTAACGGCTGTCAAAAGGAGTGTGAACATAACCTGGCGGATCGGAATAGCCTTCAAAGAAGAATTTATAATCCGGCGAACTTAATGTCCCTACATGACTGGCCATATATTCATAATTACCTTCATAAAAAAAGCCTTCATAGGTATACATTTCGTGGATCATCTGGTTGTAATACCAGAAACCGAGATGAACGAGTTCCGGATCATCCAAAACGCGTCCAAATACCATAATGCCAAGCGGCCTGGTGCCGGCAGCATTGAAAAAGTAAAATTGGTAACCAAAATCCACCTGAACAACTTTGATTAAAAAAGATTTCACTTTATCTCTGGTACCGGCAGCAATCGCTTCAAAAGCGCCGCTGTTGTATAACAGGTCATACGCCTGGGCCAGGTAACGGGCAACCATGCCGAGATCGCGGTGAAACCAGTTATCCCACCACATATAATGACCGCGGCTGTCGCTATAATCGAGCGGCCAGCTTGGAAATACTTCGGCATAACGATCCAGTAACACGGCGGATTTGTGTGCATAACTGCTGTTACCTGTTAAATGATATAACAGGGCAAAATTATAAGTAATATCAACCATTTCGATATTATGCGGTTCGGCTTTACCTCCGGCGGTGGTCAACTGACTGCGCAGTTGCGTGTCGGTCATATTAACATAATCTGCAACACTGGTTTGCAGGGTAGTTACATCACCAGTAGGA
The DNA here is from genome assembly GCA_029561455.1 of bacterium. GTDB lineage: Bacteria > Zhuqueibacterota > Zhuqueibacteria > Residuimicrobiales > Krinioviventaceae > Fontivivens. The sequence goes on along the minus strand of JAKQIY010000065.1, from coordinate 41,825 downwards.
TTCCAGATTGGATGGGATTCGGTAAATCCAAACTCGCTTCCAAGCAGTATTAGTACAAAGATGACTAGAAATGAAAATACATTTTTTCTATTGTATATACCCAACTTGTTCATATTGTTTTTTCTTGTTTTATTCATAATTTTACTCCTGCCTTGTAAAACCGGTAGGCTTTAAAAGGATTTATCTTGACTAATTTCATTGGGACATTTTGGAAACACGCTTTCATTTTTGTGTCTTGTGCGCCTCAAGATTTTATTTTGATGATTGAAATTTAAATTATTTTTTTATTGTTAAGTTTAATATAATTAATGATTATTTATATTGCCTTCATCTTTTCAATCATTCTTTTGATTCATTTATTTCAATATGTATGCCAAATTTTTAAAAATGGGAATTTTTTACTTACTTTTGCATAGGAATATTGTATTATAATGCATAACATCAGTAAGTATATATTAGATGCAAGAATGTTTTGTAATTAAAATCCGGTTATGTAAAAAATTATCCTAAATTGCAGACCTGTTTTTTTAAGTGTAAGGCATGTTTTAAAATATTATGATGTTATATTATTAAATTTAAGTAGAACCAGTCATTTAAATAACTTTATAAGGTAGTTGTATGAATGATAGAAAATATTACTATATTAAGGACTCATCGATATTTTCATTATAATTTTTATAAATAAAAAAAATAGTATTTGAAACCTGAAAACTGCTTGACATAATAGTAAAAATTGCTATATTATTCGAAAAACTTTATGATGGATGTCAATGATGGAAAAAGAACAAGAAGATAAGCTGGAAAATCTTTTACATAAAGTAAACGGTTCAGACATATCCACAATAAAAAGTGTGGTCACCAGTATAATTCGTATAATAAATGATCCCGATTCAACAGTTGGCGATATTGAAGAAATTATCCAGGTGGATCCGCCGCTAACCGCGCGGGTCTTAAAAGTGGCAAATTCCGCTTATTATTCACCACAAAATAAAATCAGCGAAATCGATCAGGCGGTCATCTGGCTTGGATTTAATGCCTTGAAAGAACTGGTGCTCAGTCAAAAAGTGTGTGAGATTTTTAAAAGAAATGACGTGTACGATGGTTATTCACGACCCATGCTGTGGCGGCATTGTTTTGCTGTTGCGCTGATGGGAAAAATGATTTATCGCCGGGAATATGGCGAACGTGGTGAAAATGCGTATGTGGCCGGTCTGCTGCATGATATTGGCATTATTGCCATAGACCAGTTTTTGCAACAGGATTTTAAACGTGTTATTAAACTGGCGAACGATAACTCGATCAATTTAATGCAGGCAGAGAATGAGGTGTGGGGCTTTACTCACCAGGATGTTGGTTTGCGAATAACTGATAATTGGGGGTTGCCGGAAGAGTATGTTATGGCTATTGGCTTTCACCATAAACCGGATCGAGTGGTGGAAAAATTCAGTAAAATATCCTGTACTTTATATGTAGCAAATTATTTCTGTCAGTCGCAAAAGATTGGTTACGGTGATGAACCTTTTCCAGATGACGAGTTGTATAAAAGTTGTATGAAAAAATTAAATCTGAATCCGATAGCGCTTGGATTGATCGCCAAAAACATGCAAAATGAAATCCGGAAAATGGAAGAGATGGGAATTTTTTAATGCCTGTAGCAGATATAAAACCTGAAATTTTACTGGAATATGAAACCGAGATCAAGCATCTCGTCAACGATTTACGGTTGACTACGGAAGAATATGAAATTTCACGACGTAATTATTTTGAAATTTATTCAAAACTTTTGCAGACCAATGAGCAGTTGCAGGCCGAGATTAAGGAAAGAAAACAAGCCCGCGAAGAACTCGCCATTCGATTACGCTATGAAACCGGTATAGCAAATTTTTCTCAGGCATTATTGATAACAAAAGATAAAGCCATCGATAATGCTTTGCCCTTTTTATTACAGGCTTCCCAGGCCAGCCGAGTTTACATATTTGAAAATTTTACCGATCCGGATAATGTTTTATACGCCCGCAAAACTCACGAAGTGTGCGCAAAAGGGATAAATTGTCTGCGTAGCATGGGGTATGATTTTAAGAATATTTGTTATAGCCAGGGTTTAAACAACTATGCCGAGATCCTCAGCCAGCGAAAACCGGTCATTGGCATTATTGATGATTTTACTGAACCGGGACGGCAGATTTTAAACAGTCAATCAATTGTTTCTATTGTGGTTATTCCCATATTTATTAATGAAAAGTGGTATGGTGTTATCGGTTTCGATGATATTCATGAAAAACGGCATTGGAATGAAGCGGATATTCGTATGCTGGAAACCTCAAGTGAAATCATCGCCGCCTACCTGGAACGTTCCCTGGCGGAAGAAAAATTGTATTATGCCAAAAAACTGGCCGAAGACGCCAGTCGCTTAAAATCACAATTGGTTTTTAATGTTTCCCATGAAATTCGTACCCCCTTGAATTGTATTATCGGTTTTGCCGAGTCGATTCAACTTTCCGGCTCCCTGCCGGAAATTCATCAAAATGCCGGATTGGTTTTGCAGCAGGCGGATTTACTATTAATGCTGATTGGTGATCTATTGGATCATGCAAAAATCGAAGCCGGGAAAATGCTGATCGAAAACCGGCCTTTTGATTTGTATGCACTGCTGGAGCGCTTGTCGGGCAGTCTTGGCTCGCTAGCCCGTGATAAAGGTATTGCTTTTATTATAGATATTCCGCAAGATACCCCGCGTTATTTGCAGGGAGATGAATTACGTTTATTGCAGGTTTTGATGAACCTGAGCGGTAATGCGGTTAAATTTACAGAACAAGGGTCGATCCACATTCGGGTTGAAAGCACGGAAAACCGGCAGAATTATGCCGATATGACCCTGTTGTTTTCTATTATTGATACCGGCATCGGCATTCCCAAAGAAAAACATCAGGAAATTTTTAACAGCTTTACACAGGCCGATGGCAGCATCACCCGAAAATATGGCGGCACCGGCCTGGGAACAACTATTGCCAGGCAACTGGTGGAATTAATGGGTGGAACTTGCGGCCTGGAAAGTGAACCGGGCAAAGGCAGCCGGTTCTGGTTTACAACACCTTTTAAATTTGCACCGGAAAAGAGTGTTGAACAGCAAGCCGGTGATGCAAACCAAGCCGCTTTGCATGATAAGAAACTAAAAACCGGAAAAATCCTGGTTGCCGAGGATTATTTACCCAATCTACAGGTCGTGTTACAGCATTTGACCACTACCGGTTACAGCGTCGATTCTGTACAGAATGGCGCCATGGCCGTAGCGGCATGCAATGATAAAGAATATGATTTAATATTGCTGGATGTACAAATGCCGGAAATGGATGGCTACCAGGCGGCGCGGGCAATACGTTCAGGGAATTCCCTGTGCAAAAACAAACCGATCATAGCCATTACCGCCCATGCCGATAGTACTTCGCGGCAGAATTGTGTTCAAGCCGGAATGAATGATATATTGATAAAACCAGTACGCAGGGATTCTTTTTTACCATTTATTGATAACTGGATAACAGGTAAGAATCAAAATAAGGAAATTAATAAAGCGCCGGATCGCCGCAACAGTATTCTCTGGAAAACTATGGCGCCATTTGATTATAAAAGGGCAATATATGAATTTGGTGGAAATAAACCGGCGCTGGATAATGTATTAAAAGAATTCCTGGACAACCTTGATGAACAGATCAAGATATTATATACAGCCAGAAACAACCAGGATAGTGAAAAACTCCGTACCACAGCACATCGCATCCGCGGCGGTGCGGCAAATTTAACCGCCGTCAGGTTGGCTTATTGCGCTGAAAGCCTGGAAAATTGCGCTATTCAGGGACAACTTGACCAGGCCGGAAGTTATCTGACCGAGTTTGAAAGTGAAGTTGATAATTTAAAAAAATATATTTTAAAGCAAAAAATAGTCTTATAATATAGTTGAACGGGAAGGAGAAAAAAATGAGAATCCTTGTTGTAGACGATGATTATGTAAGTCGAACCAAATTAAAGTCCTTATTATCGGCTTACGGGGATTGTGATGCCGTTCCCAATGGCGAAATGGCCCTGGAAATGTTCCAAAAATCGCATGCCGACGCCATGCCTTATAATCTTATAACCATGGATATCGAGATGCCTGATCTTACCGGGCAGGAAGTGGTGCACAGAATTCGTAAATGGGAAACGGATAAAAAAGTAAAATTTTCACAGCAGGTGAAAATTTTAATGATCACCATAAAGAACGATGTTAAAGATATTATGACGTCATTCAGCGAAGGGTGTGAGTGGTATTTAACCAAACCGGTAACGCCGGATAATTTACGCGAAGCCCTGGCAAAGGTTACTTTTCCTTAATAATTTAACTTACAAGGAGTATGTTATGCTAATCCGATCTGAAAAGTTTATCGCCCGGAATGCAGGACTATATTTTTTGATGATGATCTGTCTGCTGATTATCATCAGTAATCAGGCTGTTGCCATGCAGAATGAGCAGGGTATTCTGGTTCAGTTAAATCAAAAACTCATTGATATTGAACATGTTATGAGCGATGCGCAGGCGTTACAGGTTAATATATTATCCCCGAATGTCTTTCGGGAAGCGTTAAAGAACTATGAAAACGCCAAAACGGATATCGACAAGCGCCGGGATGTGAAAACGATCAGTAAGAATCTGGGCAAAGCTGAAGAATTGCTTGCCCTGGCTATAAAAAATTCCAAAGAGGCTAAAAAGCAATTACCGCAGATCATTACAGCCCGCGAGGATGCTCTGGCGGCCGGCGCCCCGGATTATGCCCTGAGTGAATTTACCCAGGCCGAACAATATTTCAATGAAGCAATGACCAAAATTGAAGACAATGATATTAACGGTGCGTTGAAAAAGGGCAAGGATGGCGAGGATAAATACCGTGAAGCGGAGTTGATCGCCATCAAGGGCACAATTATCGGCAGTGTGCATGAATTATTATTAAAAGCTAAAGAGACCAAAGCGGACAAGTTTGCTCCGCAAACCTATGGTAAAGCACAAATATTAATCCAGGAATCGGAAAAGATCCTGAATACCAATCGTAATGCGCAGGCTACTGCGCGGGAAAAAGCCGAGCAAGCCGAATATGAAGCGCAGCACGCTATCTATTTATCGCAACTCGTCCAGGATACCCGCAAGGAAGACGCAAATTGGGAAAACCTGTTCCTGAATTCTGAAAAGGAACTGGCCGGCGTGGCTTCATTACTGAATGTGGAACTGAAATTCGACAAGGGACTGGATAACGCCATTCAATCCCTTAAATATGCCGTAACGGCAACCCTGGATGATAAAAACGGCCTGGCCCGTAACCTGGAACAAACCAATGAAGAATTGAAAAAGCAGCGCGCAGAAAACCGCACCCTGGCCAGTGAACTGGATGCCACCAAACAACAGGAAGCCGGATTGAAAGAAAAGCTGGAAGAAAAACGTATTCAAGAAGAAAAGATCAAACGTGTTGAAAGCCTGTTTTCTGTGGATGAAGCTATCGTGCTCCGGGAAGGCGAGAACCTGGTCATTCGTCTGGCGGGGCTGAATTTTGCTTCGGGAAGAAGTATTATTGAAGCGCAGTATTTCAGCATCCTCACCAAAGTGCAGCGGGCCATACGGGAATTCCCCAATTCGCCGGTCATTATCGAGGGGCATACCGATTCCAAAGGCAATTCTTCCGCCAATATGAGTTTATCGAATGCGCGCGCTAACGCGGTCAAGTCGTATTTGCAGGCGAATATGGGTTTGCCGGAGTCGCAAATCCAGAGCATCGGCTACGGCTCGGAAAAACCAATTGCCAGCAATGACACCGAAGAGGGCCGCACTAAAAACCGGCGCATCGATGTGGTGTTACAGACCCAGGGTACGTATTAATAGCTGAAAATAAAAACCGGTTCCCAGGCGTAAATGGCCGGGAACCGGTTAATCTGATTGTTGGATAAAGTAGTTTTACCAAGGTGCAAGTTTTTATTTCTGGATTATACCGGGGACAATTTTTTAGCAAAGCCAAAGTTGTACAAGTGCAGTATAACAAAGTTTATTGTTAATGAAATATTAGTAAATAGTATTTTGTTTTGGTGTTACTAACAAAGGATTTTTTTAGTTTACAATCCGGTCTTTTGTGTTATATAACCAAATGGAAATTCGTTTTTTGGTACTAGCACACAATGTGTAATCTGATTTTAATAATAATAAATTATTGTGAACGTTAAGTGTTTATAAAAATTTAACTTGAGTAAACGACACCCACCCCGTGGCATTGGCATAGAAATTGGTAGTTATTGTGGTCATCAGGAATTGTTATTCTATACATGTCATCAAGTTATACCAAATGATAAAGTTATAAAAACGAACAATATGCGTGTGGTTATCGTTTAATTGGGAAAAGAGCTCTAATAAAGTACAAGTTGTATAGTAATTCACTTTGTAACCGGTTTGACCCGTTTGTTGATAATTAATTAACAATAAGCAAATAAACATGTGAAGGAGAACGTAATGAAAAAGTATCTTTTAACCCTGTTAGTGTTAGTCCCGTTTCTCTTTTTATTGATTGCCGGATGCGATGACGCGGAAAGCATCTTTAAAACTGTGGAAAAAGAAAAATTTGCGCCGCCGTTAGGGTTGACTTCGGTAACCCAGGACGGCCAGGTGACCCTGTTCTGGTATACTTCAAACTATGAAAAAGATTTCGGCGGCTATTATGTATTTATGGCCCAGGGCGACTATACCAGTTTATCCAACGACAGCACTATAAACGAAACAGTGTTTGCCAAAGTCGATTCCATTCCTTTCACCACCTCATCAGATGCAGTTGTCAGTCGCACTATTACCGGGCTGACCAACGGCACGACCTATAGTTTTACTATCGTCAGTTTCAACAAAAAGGATACTGAAAAAGTCAGCTATCCCAGTAATATAATCAAGGATACGCCGCGGCCGGATGTCAATTCAATTGTAGTCCAGTCCGCCGGAACCTCCGATGTGACCGGCAATGACAGCCAGGCGGGATTCGATATTCATAATTTCACGGTTGTTGAAGTACCCGCAACCCTGGGCGACTATACGACCACCGACGGCCTAGCCGATATGATCAACGAGGCTTTCGACCCCAATGCCAATAATTTGAATATTCGTCCCTGGATAGCCGGTATGAACGGCGCCGGCTTGCAGGATTTGGGATATATGGAAAACCTGGATAAAGCTGATGTTGCCCCGGCGCAGGGTTATTCCGATACCGGCGAATCCATAGCCGCGCTGCTGGGCCATGTGTATGCCATTAAAACCGGCGATAATCATTACGGCAAGCTGATCATCACCAACATCGGCGATGTGGCAAATAATTTTGCGATCACCTTTAATGTGGCTTTACAATCACAAACCGGCAACATGAATTACAAAGCCGGCGATATTAATTACAAGTTGGGTATTAAATAGTTTTTTTGAAAAGTTAGTATAACAAGTATATAGCGGGACGGTGGTTTTGTAGAGCCGTCCCGTTTTTTATTTTGGGGAAGCATTGCCGCAACGGACAAAAAAGAGTTATCCGCAGATTACGCAGATGGGCGCAGATTGAGTTTTTTAGTTCTATAATAATGGTGGTTTATGATTGGGGCTGTATCAAAAGCCTCAATTTATACAAGGTCATTCAAAATAAAAAGTATACATAAAAAACTTGTCATTTCGAGCAAAGCGAGAAATCCTGTTTTTACAATATGTTAAAGACGAAAGATTCCTCGTCGCTTCGCTCCTCGGAATGACATGAAAGGTTTTTTTACTCAAATTTGTAACCTATTCTACTTTTTGGGGGCTTTTTATACAGCCCTCGGAAAAATCAGGGGCTGCGCCCCTGATTCATTGCTGTTATTCACATTGAAATTTGCACTTGTGGGGGTACAACCCTCACATTATTATACGCACCGGGGTACAACCCCGGCGTGATCTGAAAGAAAGGTTATCCGCAGATTACGCAGATGGGCGCAGATTGAATAGTTATAACTCTTAAAATCATGATGTTTTAGAACAAGGGGTAGCAAACCCTTGTTACAATAGTTTATAAATTTTTATAATTGTTTCGCCACTAGCGTGGCTTGTGTTTGGGGAGTAATGGGTTGCTAAAGATATTTCACCCCTAATGGGGTTTTGACGGCTGGAATTGCCGGATGAGTGACAGCATTATTATGTAGTTTGGAGAATATCAGGATATCCGTGAATCCCGATTATCTTGGGTTTTATTAAAAGCTTTATTATGAATTATTTGATTTAAAATACATAATTAAAACTGATTGTAAAAAGTTTTAAATTATAGAATATGTATTATCTTTGAAGAGAATAACCCTGGATTCCATCTTTTTCAGGTCAATTAATTTCAATGCTAGTAAAATTTTATCAATGATATTATGACGATGAGGTTGTCTTAATGTAATTACAATTATACCATAATGTTTATCAAATTGATAGGGAATCGTATGAAAAAGTCTTTATCCGTAGTAATAAAAATAGCGTGTTTTTCCTGGGCCATTTTGAAAATAGTTACATCATCTACTCCTTTTTGGGGTGTTGACCTGATATCATAAACAGTATGCCCCATAGATTCAAGAAGTAGCTTTACGGCTTTGGGCGCATTTTCATCCAGGAAGAATTTCATCTATTAGTTGTCTCGTAGAATTGGGTCTCGAAAGTAGATAATTGGGCACCAAATTCAAGGGCTGCTAAAATATCTTCCCTGGTAATATTTGGGTAATCCTCCAGTATTTCTTGTTCCGTCTCTCCGGAAGCCAGTGAACTCAAGATATTACTAACCAATACCCTGGTTCCCCTGATAACAGGTTTACCGTGGCATATTTGGGGATTAATAGAAATTCTATCCGGCATATCAAATTTCCCTTAATGTTATAATTAATACTCTTTATATTATAATAATCATTATCAATCAAAACAAGTAAATTTATTTTTTCTTATATTATAATATAGTGAGTTTTCACAGATTGCGCTGATTGAATTATAACAACACTATAAATAATGGTGGCTCATGATCGATCCAGGGTTGTACTTTGGGTCGGCAAAAAACAGGGGCTGCGCCGCTGATTCATTCCTGTTTTTCAAAATTATATTCGTATTTTTCATGGCACAGCCCCCAACTTTTAATATGCACCGGGGTAGAATCCGGCGCGATCTGAAGAGGTATTATCCGCAGATGACGCAGATGGGCGCAGATTAAATGATTTCAATTCTAAATAGTGATGATTTTATAACAAGGGGTTGTAACCCCTTGTTTTGATTGGGTATTTTTTTACCAACAATATCGCTTGATTTCCACGCTTTAGAATATTAACTTTTCTCAAACAATAATGAACATACGAGTGTGGTAATATGGCAAAATCCCTGGTTATAGTAGAATCCCCGGCGAAAGCCAAGACGATCAATAAATATTTGGGCAGTCAATATATTGTGGTGTCCAGCGTGGGGCATATCCGCGACCTGCCGGTAAAAAGCAGCGGCGTAGAAGGCGGCGCGAAAAAGATGCCGGCCGGTCTTGCCGCAGAAGAAAAGGAAGCGTTCCGCAGCAAGCGGCAATACGAGAACCTGATCCGCACCATGGCGGTGGACCCGGAAAACGGCTGGAAGGCGCGGTACGAGATCATCCCCGGCAAAGGTAAAGTATTAAAGCAACTCAAAGCCCTGGCGGCGGAAACGGACGACATTTACCTGGCCACCGACCTTGACCGCGAAGGCGAGGCCATTGCCTGGCACCTGCGCGAGTCCATTGGCGGCGAACCGGGGCGCTATAAACGGGTGACATTCAGCGAAATCACGCAACACGCTATCCGCGAAGCCTTTGCGAGTCCCGGCGAACTGAACATGAACCGGGTGAATGCACAGCAAGCGCGGCGATTTCTGGACCGTGTGGTCGGCTTTATGCTGTCGCCGCTGTTGTGGCAAAAAGTGGCGCGGGGACTTTCGGCGGGACGGGTGCAGTCCGTGGCTGTACGGCTCATTGTCGAGCGCGAGCGGGAAATACGGGCGTTTATACCGGATGAGTACTGGGAGGTGTGGGCCGAACTGAAAGCCAAAACCGCGTTCCGCGCCCAGGTAGTTAAATGCAAGGGCAAAACGTTCAGGCCCGTCAATAAGACGGAAACCGACAAGGCCCTGGCGGAACTGGAAAAGGCGGTTTATAAAGTCATCGACCGCAAAATGACGCCAACCAAACAGAATCCTTATCCGCCGTTTATCACCACCACTTTGCAGGCGGCCGCCAGTACGCGGCTGGGATTCAGCGTCAAAAAGACCATGATGATGGCGCAGCGCCTGTACGAAGCCGGGCATATTACCTACATGCGTACGGATTCCACCAATATGAGTATGGATTCTTTGAACGCTTGTCGGAATTTTATCAAGAATAATTTCGGGGATAAATATTTGCCGGACAAACCGCGTTTTTACGCCAGCAGCAAAAGCGCCCAGGAAGCGCACGAGGCGATACGACCCACCGATGTGAACAAAACGCCCGACCGCATGATCGGCCTGGAACGCGACCAGCAACGCTTGTATGAACTGATCTGGCGGCAGTTCGTGGCCTGCCAGATGCCCCCGGCGGAATTCGACGGCACCACTATTTTAATCCAGGCCGGGGATTATGAATTAAAAGCCACCGGCCGCATAATGCGCTTTGACGGCTGGCTGAAAGTGCTGCCGCCGCAAAAGAGTGAAGATGCGGCGCTGCCGGAAGTGGCGGTGAATGAACTATTAAAACTGCTGAAACTCGATCCGAGTCAGCATTTTACCAAACCCCCGGCGCGCTATACCGAGGCCAGTCTGGTGAAAGAGTTGGAAAAGCGCGGCATCGGCCGGCCGTCGACTTATGCCTCGATCATTTCCACCATCCAGGAGCGGGGCTATGTCAAGCTGGAAAAGCGGCGCTTTTACGCCATGAAAATTGGCGATATTGTTACCGACCGGCTGACCGAGGGCTTTGTGAACCTGATGGATTACGGTTTTACCGCCAACATGGAACTGGATCTGGACAAGATTTCCGAGGGCGACCTGGAATGGAAAAAGGTGCTGGATGAATTCTACAAAGATTTCCGCAAGCAGTTGGCGCAGGCCGGGGACGCTATGCGCGGCAACCAGCCGGTGGTGGTGAAGGATATTACTTGTCCCACCTGCGGCAAGCCGATGATGATCCGCAACGGCCAGACCGGGGTGTTTTTAAGCTGCACCGGCTATGACCTGCCGCCCAAAGAACGCTGCAAGGCTACTATTAACCTGGTGCCGGCCGGGGAATCGGAATCGGTGAAGGAAAAGGACAATGATGAAGAGGCGGAAGTCCGGGAACTGCTGGCCCGTAAACGCTGCCCGATCTGCAACAAGGCAATGGACGGCTACCTGGTCGATGCCGCTAGACGCTTGCATATTTGCGTTGATAATCCCGATTGTCCGGGACAGTTGATCGAGAGCGGCGAGTTCCGCATTAAAGGCTATGAGGGGCCAAAACTGGAATGCGATAAATGCGGGGCAGAGATGGTGCTCAAAACCGGACGGTTCGGCAAGTTTTTCGCCTGTACGCGCTATCCGGAATGCGCCAACACCCGCAAACTGATGCGCGATGGCCAGGCCGCGCCGCCCAAAGCCGCGCCGATTCCGATGCCGGAATTAAAGTGCGAAAAATCGGACGCCCATTTCCTGCTGCGGGACAGTATTGCTGGGCTGTTCCTGGCGGCGCACACTTTTCCCAAGTCGAGGGAAACCCGCAATCCGTTGGTGGATGACCTGCTGCGGCATCGCAGCGAGTTGGACGTTAAATTCCATTATCTCGCCGATGCGCCGCGCACCGACCCGGACGGGAATCCTTCCGTGATCCGCTTCAAGCGCAAGGAGAAAGAGCAGTACTTGATGAGCGAACTGGAAGGTAACGCTACCGGCTGGGAAGCGTTTTACCGCGACGGCCAATGGGAGTGGCAGAAAACCGGTAAAAAGGGCAAAGCCAAAACTCCGGTGAAAAAGAAAGCGCCGGTCAGAAAGAAAAAGTGAGGCAGGTATGCAGGAACGAAATAATGAACTGTCGCGGCGGGAGTTTACCCGCACAACCCTAAACGGAGTCGCCGCTATGATGACTGTGAATTATGCGCAAAACAGCGCCGCGAAAACCGGCAACCGTATCCACCTGGGCGGGCCGGTGTTTGCCGACTATCATTCGCCTGAAGAATGGGTGAACGCGGTCAAGGCATTGGGATACAGCGCCGCTTATTGTCCTGTGGATGCAAATGCCGATGAAAAGACCGTACAAGCGTATGCCGTCGCAGCCGAAAAGTCCGGGATAATTATTGCCGAAGTGGGCGTGTGGAACAATCCCCTGGCTGCGGATGCGGAGGAACGCCGCCAGGCCCTGGAGAAATGCCGGGTGCAGCTATACCTGGCGGAACGCATCGGCGCGCGCTGTTGCGTGAATATCAGCGGCTCACGCGGCCGGTTGTGGGACGGCCCGGATAGACTGAATTTAACGCGCGAAACGTTCGATATGATCGTGGAGATTACCCGCTCCATTATCGATGCGGTCAATCCCAAGCGCACGTTTTTCACCCTGGAGCCCATGCCCTGGGCATACCCAGACTCGCCGGATTCGTACCTGGAACTGCTGAAAGCCATCGACCGTAAGCAATGCGCCGCGCATCTCGACCCGGTCAATATGATCAACAGTCCCAGGCGTTATTACGACAATGCCGAATTTCTGCGCGAGTGCTTTAAAAAGCTGGGTCCCCACCTAAAAAGCATTCACGCCAAAGATATTATCCTGCAAACCAAACTGACCGTACACCTGGATGAAATCGTCGCTGGGCAGGGTGGACTGGATTACCGGACATTTTTAACAGAAGCCGCCAAACTGGGCAATATCCCGTTCATGCTGGAACATTTACAAACCCCGGCAGAATACGAACAGGCGGCGGGTTATGTGCGTTCGGTAGCGGGTGAGTTGGGGCTGGAGTACTGAGGAGACATTATTAGTTTTCTCTCCTTATCCTTTACTTAACTGCTGAGAGAAATTGAAACCAGAGTGTGCAGAGAATGCAGAGGAAAAGAATATTAATTGTTGTGTGTTTGGAATAAACAAAGTTAGAATGACTTATTCATTTAAAATGTCAAGTTTGATTTGTTATTTAATAGACCGGATTAATTTTGTAAAGATTTTATGAGCATTAATTCACCAAAATCAATATATTCTTGCAAATAATCAAGCATCTTTATATTTTAACATAGAATGTTGAATTAACTAAAGGTGACATTATGGTTACAAAAGAAATGATAAAATCAAAAATTGACAGGGTACAAAATGAATACCTTGAACTCCTTTATAAAATAATAAAAGCATTTACCGTATCTGAACCGAAAGCTTCCCGGTTAGTAAAGAACAGGATAAAAGAAGGTAGTACGGATTGGCAAATATTTATTGATACAACATACGGTTCGCTTGCTGAAAATCCTATTGAAAGAGCTGAACAAGGCAGTTACGAAGAACGGGGAAATATCCAATGAATTATATCTTGGACACAAATACCTGTATTAAATATCTAAATGGTAGCTCTAGTGCAATAAAGAAAAAATTGGAATCAGTTGATCTATTAATGGTAAACCTTTGTTCGGTAGTTAAAGCAGAATTGATTTATGGCGCAATGAAAAGCCAAAAACCAAGAGAGAACCTCATCAAAATAGAATATTTTATGAATAGATTTAATTCATTTCCGTTTAATGATAAAGCGGCTCAACTATATGGTTTAATAAGATCAACCCTTGAAAAATCCGGGGAAATAATAGGTCCAAATGATTTATTTATTGCATCTATTGCTTTGGCGAATAATTGTGTTCTTGTAACAAATAATACAAAAAAATTTAAAAGAATTAAGAGTATAAAACTTCAAGATTGGGAAGAATAACTCTTCCAGGCTTGCCATATTAGCCAACATAAAATCAGGCACTAGGTTGTTTATAGTGGGTATTTATCGTTTTTTTAATTATCTTAAAACTGGTAAATTGATAATTCATTATCTTATACTTTTCCCCTCTGCGTCCACAGCGATCTCGGCGGTTTCTATTTTTTTAACCGCAGAGGTCGCAAAGAACGCAGAGGGAAATTCAATCTGAATCGTTTAAAGAGCTATTACATCATAAATAGAGAATGATTCTTTTAATAACCAAATTATTCATAAATACCAAAGGAATATTGATCAATTAAGCGCCGTTATAGCGAGTGAGCAAAATTTTACAGAATGTGATAAATTAAAGGAATGTCAGCATGAGCGACAATGTCTCTTCCATAAACGAACCAAACCTGAACGATATTGAACTAAAAGAGTGGCTGGAATCGCTGGATTACGTCATCCAGTCCGGCGGTGCGGAGCGCACCGCAAAATTGCTGTTGGAATTGCAGCAGCGCGCGTACCAGGCCGGGGTCAAGCTGCCCTTTACCGCCAACACGCCCTATATCAACACCATCCCAGTAGCCGAGCAGCCGCCGTTCCCCGGCAGCCGCGAGACCGAGCGGCGCATTAAAAGCCTGATCCGCTGGAATGCGATGGCTATGGTGGTGCGCGCCAACCGCAATGAAAGCGGTATCGGCGGGCATATCTCTACGTATGCTTCCGCTGCTACCCTGTATGAAGTTGGTTTCAATCATTTTTTCCGCGCGCCGCAGGGTGAGTTCAGCGGCGACCAGATCTATTTCCAGGGTCATGCTTCTCCTGGCATTTATGCTCGGGCGTTTCTGGAAGGACGCTTGTCCGCCGAACAGCTCGGCAATTTCCGCCACGAAGTACATCAAGGAGGCGGTTTGCCTTCGTATCCGCATCCCTGGCTCAAACCGGATTTCTGGCAGTTCCCCACCGTGTCAATGGGACTGGGCCCGCTGATGGCCATTTACCAGGCGCGGTTCAATCGCTATCTTGAAGACCGCGGCCTGAAAAAACCGCTGGGCGAAAAAGTGTGGGCGTTTTTGGGCGACGGCGAAACCGACGAGCCGGAAACCCTGGGCGCTATATCCCTGGCCGTGCGTGAAAAGCTGGATAATTTGATTTTTGTGATTAACTGCAACCTGCAGCGACTGGACGGCCCGGTGCGCGGCAACGGTAAGATCATCCAGGAACTGGAACAGGTGTTTCGCGGCGCCGGATGGAATACGATCAAAGTGATTTGGGGCAGCGACTGGGACGCGCTGCTGGATAAAGACTACGACGGTCTGCTGCGGCGGCGCATGAATGAAGTAGTGGACGGTGATTATCAAAACTATGCCGTACGCGGCGGCGCTTATATCCGCCAGCATTTTTACGGCGCCGACCCCCGCTTGCTGAAAATGGTACAGAATTATTCCGATGAGGAACTGGAAAAAATGCGACTGGGCGGCCACGATCCGGTCAAAGTATACGCCGCTTACAAGGCCGCCGTGGAGCACAGGGGTGCGCCGACGGTCATTCTGGCCCGTACCATCAAAGGCTACGGCATGGGCGAGGCCGGCGAAGGCAGGAACATTACCCATCAACAGAAAAAGCTCAATGAACAAGAGTTGCGCCATTTCCGCAGCCGTTTCGGTATCCCCATTTCCGATGACGATATTGACACCCTGCCGTTCTACCGGCCTGAAGAAAACAGTCCCGAAATGCAATACCTGCAGGAACAGCGCAAAAAGCTGCACGGCTTTGTGCCCACCCGCCGTATGCAAAGCGATCCGGTCATGACCCCGGAGCAATCCTTATACGAAGAATTCTACCAGGGCACCGAGGGACGCGAAGTTTCCACGACCATGGTGTTTGTGCGCATTTTGACCAAGCTGCTGCGTGATGAGCACCTGGGCAAGCTGGTGGTGCCGATTGTACCCGATGAAGCCCGCACCTTTGGAATGGAGGCGTTGTTCCGCCAGATCGGTATTTACGCCCACCAGGGCCAGTTATATGAACCTGTTGACAAAGAAATTTTGCTCTATTATAAGGAGGCCAAAAACGGCCAGATCCTCGAAGAGGGCATTACCGAAGCGGGTTCCATGTCCTCGTTTATTGCCGCCGGGACGGCTTATTCAACGCACAATATCAACGCGCTGCCGTTTTTCATCTATTATTCCATGTTTGGCCTGCAGCGCATTGGCGACCTGGTATGGGCAGCCGGCGATATGCGCGCCAGGGGCTTTATGGTTGGCGGCACAGCAGGACGAACCACGCTGGCCGGAGAAGGCTTGCAGCACCAGGACGGCAACAGCCATTTATTGGCGTATCCCTATCCCAATCTCAAGGCTTACGATCCCGCTTTTGCCTATGAACTGGCGGTGATCATCGAGGATGGCATCAACCGCATGTACGGCAAGCAGGAAAGTATTTTTTATTATATAACGGTGATGAATGAAAATTACGCCCAGCCGGCCATGCCGCAAGGCAAAGGCGTTAAAGAGGGCATTTTAAAGGGATTGTACCTGTATAAAAAATCCGATTTAAAGCAGGGGGAGCAGCGGATGCAATTGTTCGGCAGCGGCACGATTTTGACCAAAGTACTGGAAGCGCAGCAAATCCTGGCTGAAAAATACCGGGTTGCCGCCGATGTCTGGAGTGTTACTAGTTACAAGGAACTGCACCGCGACGCTATCGATAATGATCGCTGGAATATGCTGCACCCCGGTGAAAAGCCGCGCCTGTCTTACCTTGATGAAATGCTGCTAGGCGTAAGCGGGCCGTTTGTCGCCGCATCGGACTATGTGCGGGCGCTGCCGGAATCGATCGGCAAATGGATACCGGGAGCAATGTTATCGCTCGGCACCGATGGCTTTGGCCGCAGCGATGGCCGCCGGCATTTACGCGAGTTCTTTGAAGTCGATCAAAATTATATCGCTTTTGCGGCGTTAACCATGCTGCTGCGCGAAGGCAGGATCAAAAAAGAGGTGGTCATGCAAGCCATGCAGGATTTGGGTATTAATCCGGATAAAGCGAATCCGATGGTGAGTTAGGAATTTTTAAAATGTTATGTAATTGTGGACATTATAGACCTGATAGACAAAGTTACTACAGGTTTAAAGAAAAAGAGGGAATAATATGTCGTCAGCGATGGAGATAAAATTACCGGGGCTGGGAGAGAATATCAAGTCCGGTACGGTGGTAGCAATCAAAGTCAAAGTGGGGGATGCGGTTGTTAAAGATCAGCCGATTGTGGAACTGGAGACGGAAAAGGCTGTGCTGGAAGTCCCTGCGGACAAGAGCGGGGTCGTGTCGAGTATCCCGATCAAAGAAGGAATGGAAGTAATGGTCGACCAGGTGTTGATCGTACTGGCCGCAACCGGCGCAGAAACGGCGCCCAAACCGGCAGAACCGCTCCCACAAGCCAAACCGCAGCCGCCTGCCGAACCGGTAAAACCGGCCGCGCCTGTGGAAAGCAAACCGGGCGCTGACGCCCCGGCAGCGGTGCAACCGACGGCAGCGTCAGCCGCGCCCATCATACCGGCAAGTCCTGAAAAAGGCGTGCCCGCGCCGGCAGCGCCTTCGGTGCGGCGCTTTGCCCGCGAGATCGGCGTGGATATTCATAAAGTCAAGGGCAGCGGGCCTAACGGCAGAATTTCCATCGAGGATGTGAAAAGCTATTCTAAAATGCTGCATGAGCAATACAGCAGCGCCCCGGCCTCCGGCGGGACAGTGATTGCCGCCGCGCCGTTACCCGATTTCAGCAAATGGGGCGGCATTGTCCGCGAACCCATGACTAAAGTGCGGGAAAAGACCGCCACACATTTAAGCAGCGCCTGGGCCACTATTCCGCACGTAACCCAGTTTGACCGTGCCGATATTACCGAGATGGAACAGTTGCGCAAACAGTTCGCCCCCAAAGCCGAGTCCGCCGGCGGCAAGTTGACCATGACCGCCATTTTATTAAAGATCATCGCCGCCGCTTTAAAGGTCTTCCCGCAGTTCAATGCCAGCGTGGATATGGCGAGCCGGGAGATCGTTTACAAAAAGTACGTCAACATCGGCGTGGCGGTGGATACGGATCGCGGCCTGCTGGTGCCGGTCATTCGCGACGTCGACAAAAAGAACATTGTGCAACTTGCCGTGGAACTGAACGAAATTGCTAAAAAAGCGCGGGATAAAAAACTAACCCTGGACGACATGCAGGGCGGGAATTTTACCATATCCAACCTGGGCGGCATCGGCGGTACGGCGTTTACGCCCATCATCAACGCCCCTGAAGTGGCGATTCTGGGTGTGTCCCGCGCCCGCATGGAGCCGGTGTATGTGAATGACGAGTTTGTACCGCGGCTAATCCTGCCGTTGTCGCTGTCCTACGATCACCGTCTTATCGACGGCGCGGACGCGGCGCGTTTTACCCGCTGGGTGGTAGAGTCGATTGAACAGCCGTTCAAGATTGTACTGGAAGGTTAATTATAGAGAATGGAGATTCAGCAGATGAGTGATGAGGTAAAGAGTGTTGTCGTTATAGGCGGCGGGCCGGGCGGATACGCCGCCGCGTTTATGGCCGCCGATATGGGCATGCAGGTGACGCTGGTCGACCCGGATGTGAATCCCGGCGGAGTGTGTTTGTATCGCGGCTGTATTCCCTCCAAGGCGTTGCTGCATGTGGCCAAGCTGTTAAACGAAACTGAGGAAGCCAGGAATTGGGGCGTTACCTATACAAAACCGCAGATCGATCTGGACAAGCTGCGCGCCTGGAAGCAGAGCGTGGTGGACAAACTGACCGGCGGGTTGGGACAGTTGAGCAAGCAGCGCAAGATCAATCATATCCACGGCCGGGCAGTGTTTTTGGATAATAAAACCCTGGAAATAACCGACACGCAGGGCGGCAAGCAAAAGCTGAGTTTTGAGAATGCCGTTTTAGCGACAGGCTCGCGTCCCGCGGTAATACCGGGACTCGCGCCGGACAGTCCCCGCATTATGGACTCGACCGGGGCGCTGGATTTGCAGGATGTGCCGGGCAAGCTGCTGGTCATCGGCGGCGGGTATATTGGCCTGGAAATGGGCACGGTATACGCGGCGCTGGGCAGCAAGGTGACGGTCGTGGAAATGACGCCGGGTTTGTTGCCGGGCGCGGATCGCGACCTGGTGAAAACCCTGCAAAAGAATCTGGAAGCAAAATTCCAGGCGATTCTGCTGAATACCAAAGTGAAAGCCATGAGCGAAGTCAAAGAAGGGATTAAGGTAAGGTTTGTCGGAGAAGGCATCGCCGAACCGGAACAGGTGTTCGACAAGGTGTTGATGACCATAGGCCGCAAGCCCAATTCCGAGAATCTCGGTTTGGAGAACACAAAGGTCAAGATCATCCAGCGCGGCTTTGTGCAGGTAGACGGGCAGCGGCGCACGGACGAGCCGAACATTTTCGCTATCGGCGACATAGCCGGCGAGCCGATGCTGGCGCACAAGGCGTCGCACGAGGGCCATGTGGCGGTCGAAGCGATTGCCGGGCATAAGGCGGTGTTCGAACCGCTGGCGATACCGGCGGTAGTATTTACCGATCCCGAAATTGCCTGGTGCGGCCTGACCGAAGCCCAGGCCAAAGAACAGAACCGCAATGTCAGCATCATGCGTTTTCCGTGGGCGGCCTCCGGTCGCGCTTTGACCATGGATCGCCCGGACGGGCTGACCAAGCTGATCATCGATGCCGAGACGGAGCGTATACTGGGTGTTGGAATTGCTGGCGCTGGAGCGGGTGAATTGATCGCCGAGGGCGTGCTGGCCATCGAGATGGGCGCCAATGCCACGGATTTAAAGATGAGCATTCATCCGCACCCCACGCTTTCGGAAACGATCATGGAAAGCGCGGAAATGCTGTTCGGCACGAGTACCCATGTGTATAGGCCGAAGCGGAGGTAAGGGGGGAGAGTTATATGGTAATTAACCAGTTACAAAGTGATGCAACTTGATCATCATTGGTTAGATTAGCAGCATTTGTTAATTGCCCTGATTTTAATTGAGAAAAAATTTCAATAGCCATGGAATTTTCAATTGCTGCTCCAACAAAAAATGTAATTGGATGCAATGATTTTTTAGCAAAAGAAGCTCTTATACGATTTAAAGCGGAATTGGCAGTTTTCCAGTGCTCGTCAGCGCCGGCAGGATCAATTCCCCCTTTTAATTCGCCCAAAGCAATATACTTGACTGGATTTAAATGATTGGAATCCTTTGTTGAAGAGATGTTTTCTGGAAGCGATTCTAAAATACTAATGTCAACATTTTTTTTCACCAGAGGAATGGTTCGGTTGAATAATAGTGTTCTCACTCCTTTTGAATTTATCCAGCTTAATCCGTTTAAATGAAGTTCAATATCCACATCATCATCAGATTTAGTAATCCATTTTTTACTTTTTGTATGATGCCAATGATATGAAAAGTTATATAGATTTAAAGAAGCAATAATTGCTCTAGTCAATTTTCTTTCACCGAGAGAACCACCAATATTTCTCATAATTCCCCCTAATTGATCTCCCTTGATAAGTAAAAACCGGTATACAAGTTCATCAATAAAATCTTTACCGGCAGGCATTAAGAATTTTTCAATTAGACCTTGGATTGCATTGGTTTTGTCTATCTCTTGTAAGAATTTTTCGGCTTTATCGGAAATACCGGCAGCAGTTAACAGGGAAGAATGAATAGATTCCAATTTAAGTAATTTTTGTGGAGACGAGACCTTTGCTGCTTCCGCTTTTAAAGCCCTTGCCTCAACAATGATTGGAGATGCTTTTCTGTTTTTTTCTAATGCAAGGGCGACAAAACCTGCGCGTCTTGCTTCATAAGGAGTAATTAAATCCTGAGCGGATTTTAAATGATGCAGATATGGTTGATCTTTACTTTTCAATTCTTTCTCCAAACGTAAACACATTTTCGTAATTCAGATCTGCCATGATCCCCCATTTGTTGGCTGCTATTACCTTTTCCTGTTGGTAAAGTCCAAATTTTTTCCAGTTCAAAGCCAAAATTCACTGCAAAATCTGATAATATTAAATCTACTGGAATTTCCTGGCCGCCATATCTTACATTATCATTAACCATAACTGAATATCCACCGGGTTTTAAAACACGGTACATTTCATAAATGATAAATGCCATTTCCAGAAAATAATTTTTTACCATTCGTGGTACATTAGAATTATTCAACAAGTTTTTTTTATTCAAGGCAACCAGAGTATTATTCACTTCGAGCATGGCATCATTTGTATTATACATAGAGAATATCTGATCAAATGATTCAGTTTTACCTGATTGTTTGTATATGTCTTTTAAAATATTCAACTTTTCCTTGTTTTCAACAGTACATGATAACATTTCCTGGCGGAGTTTTTTTACATGCTCATCATTATAACCCAGGTATACCAATTCCAAAGCATAAGTTCTGGTGTAATCATAACGGTTACAATATGGTGGTGATGTCATAATAAAATCAAAAATGTCATTTTCAAACTTGGGCATTAATTCCAGAGATGAACCCTGTAATAATTTCGGCATTATCCCGGTAAAACCTTTTTCTTCATCAAGCTGGGAAAATAAATCATCGTCATTACCAAATTTCAGATCCTGGTACATATCGGCAAGTTTTTTTGTAATTGCTTCACTAAATGGATATATTTTGCCTTTATCAAATTTTACTTTTCCCCAGCTTTTGTTAGCCCTGTAATCCCATCTAAGGTATTGACCATCTTTCCTTGTATAGCTTATTTCTTCCAATACAGAAAAAGCGGAAAATTCAAATAATTTTCTGACATTTAAATCCTTAATACCTGTACAATAATTTAGAAAGTAATTCAAATTATTTTCAGAATCATCAGGGAAAGCGCCTTTAGTGATGGTAATATGATTTATTCTTTTCGGTATATTGTTTTCCCCTGCCTTGAAAGTTAATAAAAATTTATTTATTTCTTCTTTCAAACATTCAATATTAACTGATTCCGAAGCAATTCTTGATTCGAAAGCGAACACTCCTACCGGGAGTAATTCAATTCCAGTGGCTTTCCATCCCAATTCTTTTGCTGCAAATAATGTAGAACCAACGCCTGCAAAAGGATCAAGAATATGGCCTGGCGCTGGATGATATTGGGAAAGGAAAAATTGAACTAATTTTTTAGAAAAACCTTCTTTATATTTAAACCAGCGATAGAAATATTCCTTTTTATTGGCCTGAAAACTAACCAAGGTTCTGTTTAAACTCGGATTAATTTCTATTTGGTTTTTAAGCTTTTCAAAAAGGATTTCTCTTTTTGTATCATTTATTTCATACATGATAAAATTACTTTATGTAAAAAAATTCAGAAAAACTAATAATTATTTTAATTAGATCATTCTCACTTTAATTAATTCGAGGGCATTTTTTTATGGAAATAGTCAATTTAGTGTTTAAAAATGAGATTTACAATTTATAATGGATTATTCCAACCAGATTTAAAAATTAGTACAATATGTTCTGGTTGGAGATAATTCTTTTTATTTTTATACCCTAACTCTTTTCTAAATTCTAATACTGCTTTTCCAAAATATAATTCATAATCCTTTATTATGTTTTCTTTGTCAGAAAATTGGTTTTGTCTAAATTTAATATATTCATATAATACCTTATCAGAACCCCATACAATAATTAAATGACTCATTTTTGCAAATTCATCTATCCATTCATCCTTCAGATGTTTTCCTTGTATTCTCTCGGAGTGAAGGTCTAATAATTTTTCGAAAGCTTCTCTTTGCATCTTTATTTTTTTGGATTCATTTTTTGTTTTTTGGAGTATCCTGTCTTTTATGAATATTGTTATCCAACCTAATATAACAGTAAGAATTGCTGTAATTATTGGAATTATTATATTATTCATGTTATTACCTTTTATATCATGTTTCTAATTCTCTGCTGTTTTTGAGTTTCGAAACCAAATTCTGAATAATTTAACATTTGTAATCACAAAGAAATCACATTTACGATTAATTAAACATTAGTAATAATTCAATTTGATTATAATAACACTACACTCTCCACCTCAACAGTTTCCCGCACCCGTTCCCGCAACCCGGCTTCGCTGGCGACATCTACTTTACAATTGAGCAGCGCTTCCAGTTCCTGAATGAGCGAAATATGGTCAAAGAGCGATCTGTTCGGTTCAAAACGCACCAGGAAATCAATGTCGCTTTGCTCGGTTCCCTCGTTCCGGGCAACAGAGCCTATCAAGCGAACATGACTAGCGCCATGCCGGGCGGCAATATGGATAATTTCATTGCGTTTCTGTTTTATAAGCTCTTGTAATTTCATATTATAATTCATTCAATTGATTTTATCCGGTCTCTTTAACTTTCCTCTCCACCAAACTTCCATTAACAAATTTGTGCAGAATGCTGGAAATAAAAGTCTGATATGGCAATCCTTCATGAACCGCCTGTCGCTGCAACTCGTTCAAATCGCGTTCAGTAATGCGAATATTGACTCTCTTATCCTTACGTAACGTCGCGCGCGCCGCCTCGCGAATCTCCCATTTGCGTTTTTCAAGATCGGGTATAGATTGCCATTCACCCCGGTTAAAAGAGTCTAAAATATCCTGTTCTTCTTTATTTAAAGTATTTTTCATTTTGGACTTGCAATTTATTTATAGTATCAACACTAAAAGCATCAATTAGAGTAATTTAATATGTTTATAATAAAAATCAATGATGAAATTAAAAATAATGCCCAACAATAATAATAAATAAGAATATAAACGATTGAATTAATATATATTCCCCCCGTGGCGCGCTGTTGCAACGCGCCACGGAAGCCCCCTTAATTTTCCCCGATAGAGAGGAGGAAAAGGGAATTTTATTTATGCAGCGGGAAATTATCCAGGCTGATGACATAGCCGTTAAATTTGGTGTCTTTGAGCGGGTGGCCGGTTGTGGTTTTGTACCTGCTGTAATGATATTCAAAATTGATATTCATCAACAGGGTGTTTATCAGACTGAAATTCCGGTCTGACTTGCAGATGAGTAAAAGTTTTAACGGCTGTAGAAAATTGATTTTATAACCCTGGGTCTCCAAAAATACTCTTCCGTCCGGATCTTCAAATTTCCCCATACGGTAGGAATAAAAATTGGCAAATTCCACCTGCCAGCCTTTTTTAGAAATTATTTCATCGTTAGCTTGTCCTAAAAGTAAATTGTCCCAAATTTTTATATCATGAAAACCGTTGACATATTCGGATGGTTTGTCCCTATTAACTTTGATCAGCAGATCATCTGTTTCATGGGCCCAGTTAAAGGATACCAGGTCCAGGTATTGGTGGTTGATTTTATATTGTATGCCGGTTTCCAGGTTTACTCCCAGCGAAACAGTGCGGGGCAGCGGATCGCCGTATGCAGAATTGGTATAGGAAATCTTGTCCCCTACATTTGCGAGACTGTAGTACAAACCTGGATTGAAATATGGCCGAAAGGGACGCAGCTTTTTTAGCGGCAGCAGGTGACATTGGTCGGCTAATTTACAGAGCGGCGCTTTGACAATGACACCCACATCATAAGCATTTATTTCTGCATTATATACAGAGGCCAGCCGGGATGTTATGGTTTTTAACGTGTAACCAACACTGGCGTTTACAAAATAATCAACAGCCAGGGCCATGCTGGTGCTTTGCACCTGGTCGCCAAACAAGTAATTCGAGTGTAAAATTGAACTGGCTTCCAGAGACGACATGTCCAGACCAAATTTGCTATAATTAAAGCTCAAACCATACGAAATGGGCAGCCCCGTACTGTTTTTCAGGTTTACCCCCAATGCCGTTGATCTGGAATAGTAAGTCAAATTATCGCCATAACCCGGTAACCATTGTACATCGGGCGAAAGGTAGGAAGTGGCAAAGTAATGATTCTGCGCCCACAAACCCAGGCTGGCGGGATTGAACTGGGTGGCGATTGGGTCTTTGCCGGCAATGTTGCCGTAAGTTTGGCCCATAGCATTAGCCTGTGGAGAAGGTGAAATTAATAAGGAAAGTACTGCGGCTTCGGAAACGGCAAAAACGGAATTGGCAAGCAAGATTAACAGTAAAATGAATGTAACAATACTGGCACAAAACCTGTTACTTTTATTTAATACCGGTTTGTAAAACATATTTCCTCCCATAATATTATGATAATGATTTGACGAAATTTAGATGCTTTTTTCCTGCAAACTGTTTACAATAAATTACAGATTTTTAGAAAAAATTATTATTTTATTGCCTGGAGGGATAGCAGAGATAATTAATTGTAAAACATGGCGATTTGAATGGTGCGGACAAGGTGAAAGAGTGGATGAGGTATGATTGTTTTCGGAATTGACCTAATTATAACTAATCCTGTCTGAAATAAATATTTATTTGAAACAGAGTTTCAAGAGCAACTTCCCATCCAAACTGGTATTTGGATGGGAGGGGCGCAGAGAAATTTTGAAAATAAAAAATAACTATCAACCGGGTTTGTTATTCGTGTTTTATTTCTACATCCAGTCTTTCCAGGGTGGTAATGATCCGCTCAATTTTCATTTTATCATAACCTGCTTTATTGATGGGGTGTAATGTAAATTCCTGTGGTGTGAGTACAATGATAAGAATGCCCTGAGGATAGCTATCCATCATACTGCCCCAATATTCGCCGCTAAAAAGTCGTTCCTGGTTTAAGACCATTACAAAGGGCCGGGTTTCATTCTCACGGTTGGTGATAGAGTCGCGGAAAGTGAACATATATTTATCGTATGTAGCGTCTTCAAACGATAAAACGGTAAATGATTTTATGTCCTCATGAGTAAAAAAGGGTTGTTCGGCAAGCTGCAAATTGTTAACCGGGGTGTGCATAATATCCGGGTAGGAAAGAGTGGCGTCTTCCAGAAAATACATTTCCAGGGAATTGACTTTATTAGCGCCGGCGGGGTTTTTGGTACATGAAATGATCACAAAAACGACAAGGATTAAAAGTTTCCACAGATAATTTCTGGTATTCATGGCATTACCTCCTGTTTTATGTTTTTGCCAAATGTATTTTAACCATATAGAATCCCACTCCGCCCGGGTATTGTTGTATTTGTTCTCCAACCAGAAATATAACAACTCTACTGAAAATTACAAGTAAAATTTGTTTTTATCAAAAAACAGTTAGTAGTAATGTTGTTTTACAAATTCCAGCCACCCGGTGTTTAGTATATCATCAAGTAATTGCGGTTGAGTTAACACTGCCGGCAGGATTTGTTTGCCCTGTTGTTGTACCAGGTAATCTATAAACAGGAATGAAAACAAGTCCGGCGCAGGCAGTTCATGATAATGGTCTTTTAACTGGCTTGTAGTGGGAATGAAATTGATCTGTTTTACATATTGGGCGGCTGCGGATTTATAAAATTGATACGAGGAATAATAACAGGCAATACCCTCGTCAATGAACAGCGGCGGTTCGGGATCAAGACCGTCGATGAGAATGTGCACATATTCGTGTACCAGCAACAGCAGTCTTTCCTCATAAGTGAGATTGTCGATTTTGATCTTTGCCAGCGGTGAGACCAGTTGAATTTTACCGTTGCCGGAAATGGCCGGGCTGTTTTGCAGGGCCGGATTCATGATATTTCTATTGTAATCATTCTGGGTCGGATAAATTTCTATAGATATATTTTCCGGCGCCGTCAAGTTCAAATCCCCGGCAATACCGGGCAGGACTGTTGCGCAGCACTGCAGTAAATCTTTTACTGCCTGTGTATCCTGTTCACAATAATGAAAAATTCCATATTGTGACATTTGGGTAAAATTGAGTTGTTGGGAGCGACAGCCCGGCTGAAGAGTTAGTAATATTGAAAGAAGGATAATATAAATTTTATTCAAGACAACTCCTGTAATATGGACATTAGCGAATTGATGGACATTAGCGAGGGTATGATATTAATTGTCACCACCGGTTAGAATTGTACAAACATAAAAAACCCAGCCGGTTTTTATAAACCGGCTGGAATTTATTTATACACTCTCCCTAAATACTCTACAATTGCCCTTTTGGTTGTAAGGGGATTGGTGATGCTGCCTTCATGACGGTAAATGATCTTGCCGCCGGGCGCAATCAACAGGGAATAGGGAATTGCGCCCTGCCATTTACTGTCGACAATATCTATTATTTTGTAAATATCATCGGACTGGGAGATATAATTTGTAGTCGACGCTTGTTTTTTCTTTAAAAAATTGAGCACACTCTGTTTTTTATCACTGTCATCCACACTCAGGGTGACCATCTTAAAATCGCGGTTGCGGTACATGCGGTTTATCTCCACCAGTTCCGGGAATTCCGCCACGCACGGGCCGCACCAGGTTGCCCACACATTCAGGAACAACAAATCATCAGTATCGTTTTTAACCAGTTTTTTAATGCCATCCAGGGTAATGTCTGTTACTGTGACCGGTTCCTGCGCCCATTGCGCCAGAGCCTCTTGCACATTATCCCGTTTATCCGCCCATTTAATAGAACAACCGAATGTTTTGGTGGTCTCCACCGGAACCGGCTGGCCGACCAGCAGCGCTTCGAGGGCGTTACGGGTGTCGTGAATTTTAGCCTGGCCGACTTTTTCCGAATCATCGATGCGGCCGCTATAACGCAACAATCTTTGTTTATCAAATATAAACACATGCGGTGTCGAGACCGGGCCATACGCCATGCTGACCCGCTGGGTTTCACCGTCATACAGATAGGGAAAATTGAAATTCCCGGCTGCCGCGCGCAGCTTCATGGCGGCAAGATCATCGCTTAAATCCGTATAACCCAGTTCATCCAGGCGCACGGCGAGGGGATCGTTGGGCGAAATGGCAACAAAAGCAACGTTATTGTTTTTATAGTCATTCACCAGGTCGATGATCCGGTCTTCGTAGGCCTGGGCCGTGGGACAGTGATTGCAGGTGAAAATAACTACCAGAATATCGGCCGATTCAAAATCTTGCAGAGAATAATTCCTGCCGTCAACACCCGGAAGATTAAAAGCTGGCGCCAGTGAGCCAATTTCCAGGGTTTTTATTTCGGCAGGCAGCAACTGATTATACCCTATAAATAAAAACATGACCATGAAACTAAACAGAGTGATTTTCATGATAGTGCTCCTGTTAAAATTTGATTATTCAGCTTTGGCAAAAACCCGCACATAATCGACAACCATTTGTTGCGGAAATACAGTTGTAGCATCCGGGTTGCCCGGCCAGTTACCGCCAACCGCCAGGTTGAGGATCATAAAGAATTTTTGATCAAAAGGTGCGGGAAACGGCGCTGCGGTTGTATTCCATTGTGTTTGAGTCTGGTAGAGTTTGCCATCCACATACCAGCGAATTTCACCTTCCTGCCATTCCAGGGTAAAGACATGAAAATCTTCCACAAACGTTCCGCTTGATAAAGAATAGAAAGTGCCTGTATGCGTATTGTTCGGCCAGGAACCGCCATAATGTAATGTGCCATATACCTTGTTTTGCTCGTGTCCCAGGTATTCCATAATGTCAATTTCGCCGCTGGCCGCCCAGCCGCCATAAGCGTTATCGGTCGGCATCATCCAGATCGCCGGCCATATTCCCTGGCCGTAAGGAAGTTTGGCTTTGATGTCGAAACGGCCATATTTCCAATCCCCTTTGTTTTTGGAAACTAACCTGGCTGAAGTAAAGTTGCGCTGGCCATCGGGCCCGGTATAGCTTTCTTTTATCGCCTTTATAACAAGGGCGCCATTTTCGATAAAGGAATTTTCCGACCGGTCGGTATAATATTGTAATTCATTATTACCGCCGCCATGACCGTTCACTTCGTGTTCCCATTTGGCGTTGTCGATTGCGGGTTTGTCAAATTCATCATTCCACACCAGTGTCCAGCCGGCCGGCGCCGGTATCTCGGTTTTATTGGTTTTACCATCGACAGGATTTTCATTTTTTGAGCAGCCGACAATAATAATTGTCAACAATGCAATAAAAAAGTAATTTTTTATGTTCATAAAATGTCCTAAATTAGATTGAAAAAAATTTTTCCTGCCTTGAACCGGCTGGATATAATTATAAAGGAATGTATTAAAAATAAATCAAAAACTAAAGTATCTTTTTGATTCAAGTGGAGTCTTGAAGATGAGAAGCAGGTTACTAGCATACCGGGTTTGTTTTTTGATCATTACTTTTTTTATTTGTGCGCTTGGCTGTCGTGAAACAACCATTTGCCGGATTACCAATTATACAGGATGGCCTGATGCCGTTGAAATGAGTAATTCTAAAGTTCGCGTTGTGGTTGCACCATCAATCGGAAGGATAATTCATTACGGTTTTTTGGGTAAAGATAATTTATTATGGGTAAATTCGGAATTTACAGGAAAAACCTTGCCGGATGGTGAACTGTTTCGTGAAAACGGCCGGGTTATCTGGGCAAATTTCGGCGGCGACAAAGTGTGGCCCACTGCGCAAAACCAGTTTTTTCTTTATAACGATCGCTCCTGGCCTCCTGATGTAACTTTTGATGGCGGAAAAACTGAGGTCAAGTTCCTGAGAAATGGAATCAGGATGACATCCGGGATGAGCCCGGCCGTCGGTGCGCGGCTGATACGGGAGATACGTTTGTCGGCAAACACTTCTCGATTATTGATCGTACAGCGAATGGAAAAAATTGATACGGCCAAAAATAAACAGTATGAGCCAGTTCCACTTACAATTTGGAATGCGACCCAAATTCGCAATCCGCTGGAAATAATAATCAATACTGTTCCCACTGAACAATATCCTTCCGGTCATTATATTCTGCCATTTTTTTTACGAACTCCCGGGAATTTGAGTATTGAAAACAAGCTTGGTTTTTTATATCCTGATAGTTTGATGCCACAAAAAGTATCTGCGGTATCGGACTCCTGGGTTGCGTCAGTAATTGATAATACCGTATTTGCAGAATTCTTTGTTCGTGATTCTACGGCCATTTACCCGGATGGTAATTTAAACTGTAAAGTCTATTCCGAGCCGCGATATGCGCAACTTGAAGTCGCCAGTCCGTTAATACAACTAGTGCCGGGCGATGCCTTTGAATTTACCATAGCCTGGGATTTGTTTGAATTGGCAGATTCGTTGACTAGTCGTGAAGAAAAACGAACAGCAGCATTGAACTGGTTAAAGAATAAAAAATTATAAGGCAGGGGAATAAAATAATTTTTAAAAATAAAAAACGCCTGGCTTTTAAACCAGGCGTTTTTAGTATCGTTATTACCAAATCTTGGCGCGATCTGCCGGTTCGCGATACATCGCATCGCCGGGTTGAATGTTAAAGGCTGCATAAAAATCTTCAATATTTACTATTGGACCATTGACCCGGAACTCACTTGGTGAATGTACATCTTCCTTCAGGCGGCGCATGAGTTCTTTATCTCTAATATTTCCCCGCCAAACCTGGGCATAAGAGAGGAAAAAACGCTGCATATCGGTAAAATTATCAATCGGCTGCGGCGCTGGTTTGTTTTCCAGGGATTTTTTATAAGCAGTCAAAGCAATATTTAAACCGCCCAGATCGGCAATATTTTCACCGAGGGTGAGATTGCCGTCCACATGCAGGGAATCGAAAACGGTAAAGTTGTTATATTGGTCAACCAGCTTTTGTGCGCGTTCCATAAAGCGTTCCGAATCTTCCTCTTGCCACCAAACATTGAGATTACCATCGACATCAAACTGACGGCCCTGATCATCAAAGCCGTGCGTCATTTCGTGACCGATAACCAGTCCAATTGCGCCATAGTTCACTGCATCATCGGCTTGCATGTTAAAATAGGGGGGTTGCAGGATGGCCGCCGGGAAGACAATTTCATTCAGGAGCGGGTGATAATAGGCGTTCACAGTTTGTGGCGACATGCCCCATTCGGTGCGATCCACCGGTTTACCGATTTTATCGAGATTGCGTTTAAATTCAAAGCGGTTGGCGCGGAGAATGTTTTCCACAAAGGAATCACGGTTCATTTCCAGGCTGGTATAATCAATCCATTTATCAGGATAGCCGATTTTGAAATTCATTTTTTCCAGTTTTTGCAGAGCTTTTTGTTTGGTTTCATCGCTCATCCAATCCACATTTTTTATATGTTCACCGAGTGCGAACTTTAAATTCATAACCAATTCGGTCATGCGGGTTTTGGCTTGCGGCGGGAAATATTTTTCCACATACAATTGCCCTACCGCTTCACCCAACACACCATTAGTGGTTTGCAGCATGCGTTTCCATCTGGGTTGTAGTGTTTTAGTGCCGGACATCTCCTGACCGTAAAAATTAAAATTCTGATTCACAAAATCCGAGCTCACAAAATCGGCTACATTATTGAGCAAGTTCCAGCGCAAATAGGTTTTCCAGGTTTGCACATCGGTATCCTGAATCATCTTGCCGATTTCGGTAAAGAATTTGGGTTGGGCAACATTCACAGCGCCCGGTTCCGGCAAGCCGACCGCAGTAAAATAAGCAGACCAGTCAAAACCTGGAGCAGTTTTTTGCAAGTTT
This sequence comes from bacterium, assembly GCA_029561455.1. Lineage (GTDB taxonomy): Bacteria > Zhuqueibacterota > Zhuqueibacteria > Residuimicrobiales > Krinioviventaceae > Fontivivens. The sequence continues at coordinate 10,355 of JAKQIY010000065.1, read as the reverse complement.
GCAATATCCATCTTGTTAAAGGTGTTTTGCGGATTACGGTTTTCCAGGCGGGTGTTGGAAGCCGCAGCCAGGCGGGTTTCAAAATTCATAATGGTTTCAGCGTCTTGAGCGGCGGAAACGGAATCCTGCCCGGCAAGTTGCAACATTTTAACCAGGTGTATGATATATTTGGCGCGAATGTCCTGGGAATGACCATCAGCAGACAGATAATAATCCCTATCCGTCAAACCAAGTCCGCCCTGGTATAAATAGGCAATAACATTTTCGGAATTGCTTTGATCTTGTTCGGAAAAAATATAGAACAGCGCCGGTAAATTGGCGCTTTGTAACCAGGCAATTTCGCTCAGAATGTCTTCACGTGATGAAAGCGCGTTGATGCGTTCAAATTCGCTGTTTAACGGTGTTAAACGGTTTTTTTCAATTGTTACGGTATCCATTGCGGTGGCATAAAAATCGCCTATTTTTTGGGCCAGGCTGCCTTTTTCAGCATTTTTCAAAGCTGCGGCGTCATCCAGAATTGAACGAACCGAAACATAATTTTCCTCGATCAATTGCTCAAAAGCGCCATAACGGGCGTATTCATCGGGTATTTGATTGTTTTTCATCCAGTTGCCGTTAGCGTAACGGAAAAAATCCGCCCCAGGCTGTACAGTTACATCCATATTTTGCGGATCAATTGGTTTAATTGCCTGTTTGTTTGATTTGGCGCACATGCAAAGCATTGCTGCTATAACAAGACAAACAGAAAAGATCTTGAATTGTGTTTTCACTTGGTACTCCCATTTGTTAGTAATTCAATGAATTAAAATGATTGCAGACGTGATAGCAATAGTATAAACATGATATATACGTAAATGTTTGGAATATGTTTCAAACTGAGAGAGGAAAATTACGAAAAAAGTTTTGAGGAAATTACAGCTTTAAATTTCCTTGCCGGTTCAAAGTCGGGTTTAATATTGAGCGCCTTGTCGCAAAAGACCAGGGCGGTTGTGTAATTCTGTAGATCAAAATATAACGAAGCGCAGCTATAATTGGCATCGACTTGCATTTGATTGAGTTGCAGGGAAGTTTCCAGATCGTTGAGAGCTTTATTATAATCATGCAGCATTTTGTAAGCCAGGCCGCGATTATTAAAAGCGCGGAAATTATCGTTATTACTTTTGATTGCCTGGGTAAAGTCCTCAATAGATTTTTGATATTCGGACTGGATGAAATAAACCATACCCCGGTGATTATAAATAATAGAACGGACTTTGCTGTCCAGTTCCATATCCAGAATTTGGGTATAAATTTCAACGGCTTTATCGTATTGCTGGTTGCTGTGAGCATCCAGTGCATCAAAAATTAGTTTATCCAGAAAATTGTGTAATTTAACCGGAGACTTGACTTTATCCAATTCTTCATCAATATTTTGTATCGGGTGGATTTTATCTAAAATTGACAGGTTATCAATTTCCTTGATTTTATCCTGCAATATGTCCTGACGTTTGTCGCTTAATTGCTGTATCTCTTTCTGGTAATCGCGTATTTCCTGAAAGATGATGTCGGAGAGGGCCAGGCTGGCATTAAGAGAAGCCAGTTTCCTTCTGATTGGGGTATTTAAAAGGGAATAGTTAGCCTTGTAGATTAACTCATGCTCCACTTCAGCCCAGGCTTCCTGCAGGATGGTACGAACCTGGATTTCAAATACTTTGCCGGTAAACGGCATATTCACAGCCGGCGTTCCAGCCGGTAAATCGGCCAGCAGATGGGTAGAATCATAACCGAATTCATTAAAAGAATGTTTGGCGCCTTTGGTTTCAATTTCGGTGACATGAAATTCGGCAGTGAGCAGCTTTAGAACGATGTCGCGTTCTTCCAGGAAAGGGCAAACAATTCTTACTCCAATAATATCTGTTAATACAATTCTTTCACCGCCGTTTTCATTGTACTGGCGTAATAATTTTTTAAAGTAGCTTTCAAAAGATTTAATGCGGGATTTTATAGAAACATTGACCTGATGATCCTGGAATAATCTTTTAAGAATTTTATTCAGCCTGCGTAATTCAATTTCGTAAAGGGGATAATTTTTATCATAAGCATCCGCCAGTTTTGTACGGTCAGGTAGCGGAACCAACCGTTCTAATTCAACTGCGTTCAAGATTAAGCCTTTCTGAATGTATTTTATTAACAAGTATCGGCATTATTGATAACATTTTAAATTATTTGAATTAATCCTGGTTTTATAAATCTTAATTGTTTGTTAACTTTTCTGGCATTTGGTACATATTTTTCCAGTTCTTGCCAGAATTGTGGTCCATGGTTTTTAATTCTGGTATGAACCAGTTCATGGCACAAAACATAATGAACCAGATCGCGGGGTAATGCAGCCAGTTTAATATTTAGACTGATATTATTTACTGAAGAACAACTGCCCCAGCGGGTTTTCTGGTTACGGATTGAAACTTTATTTACCGCAAAGCCATATTGTGCCGCCAGTTTTAGCAAGTGTTGCATAAGCATTAGTTTTGCAGCGGCAGTATTAATTTTTGTTTCAGAGTATTGCTGACTGACATGGTGCGCCAGTTCAATTTTTTTACGATGTTTTTTAATCCAGTCGATTTTAGTATGAACCAGTTTCTCAGCGTTATTAAAAGACACGTTCATTGGTACGGCTACCCTGATGCCGGTATCCTGTTTGATTACAATACTAACATGTCGTGCGCGACGGCTTTTTTCGAATTTGACCGGTCCAATTCCCGGGAAAATTATTGTAGTTGAGGTCATGGTTATTGTATTAAACCAAAGCGGCCTGAATTTGTAAAAAGTGAGTAATTTCAAGATATAGTATAATCATGAAGTAAATTAAAATCAAGTGAAATAATAGGTTTTTGGTTTAAATTACCGGTCGCCATAGAACAACTTTTTGTTATTGGCTTTGGATATACTTTACTAATTAAATAAACTTGTTTGGCAAAAATTTGTTCCTTTTAACGCTGAGATCAAGTACTATAATATGTAAAGATAATTATTCGAAACAGATTAATAAAGTATGAACCTGGCTATTTATCACCAGCCTGCAATGAAAGGCAAATAAATGTTTTAAAAGGTATTATAGCAAGTATGAATTTTATATTAAAAATAACAAGATTTGTTTTTTTTTCTTGACATTTTCTATTAACTTCTCTACTTTAGTAGGTAACTACAGTGGGGGAGAGGTGTAAAAAACTTCTAATTTGATTGTTAGAAGTTTATTTTTCATAAAAAGCGTGTGCGTTAACGCAAATTGATGAATTGAAGTTCTAGTAATAACGAGTGCCGAATTTAATTGTGAACATGAAAAATTATCATACTATATTGAAACAAAAACAGTGTTATTTTATTTCTCGAATATGTTTTGTAAATGTAATTTTTTTGTGTTATAATAAATAGTTTTGCAGACCAATACTGGTATAGTAAGATACGCCAAGCTAGCGTGGTTTGTTGCAATAGTAAAGAAAATTGTTTCCTTAACCCGGAATAACAATTTATGAATTACACTTCCGACCCAAGATTGTCAATTATTCATCCATATAGTATAATTTTTATATTTTTTATATTCTTCAGTAAGGGGTATAACAAGCCTGTTTGGGGATAATGCCTGGCAGGATGATTTGAATCGATTATATAAATATTAATTTTAAAAAAGATAATAATTATAATTACTAAATAAATACTAAATTTCAACAAAGGAGAAGAGGAAAAGGGTAAGTAAATTTAATCAGGAGGAATAATTAAATTTTCAAGGTAATGAATTATTTGTCCAAAAGGGAGTAAAGGAATATGAAGACAAGATTTTTAATTCACAGTTTAATTGTAGTTACGGTGTTGGTGCTACTTTTTTCTTACAGCATCGTTCTCGCCGGCACAACCGGAAAGATTTCTGGGTTGGTGACGGACGTGGAAACCAAAGAACCCCTTCCGGGTGTTAATATTGTTATTGAAGGAACTTCTATGGGTGCTGCAACCGATGTAGAAGGAAATTATAACATTCTTAACATCCCGCCGGGAACCTATAAATTACGTGTTTCCATGATTGGCTATCAAACCCAGATAGTAGAAAAAGTGCGGGTTTCGATAGACCTGACTACAAGTATCAATGCTTCATTACAGCAGACCGTGTTGGAAGCCGGTCAGGAAGTTACCGTTGTAGCGGAACGCCCATTGGTACGCACCGATATGACCTCGTCATTATCGTCAGTCAGTTCCGATGAAATTACCAGCCTGCCGGTACAGGAAGTTCGAGACGTTCTCGAATTACAAGCCGGTATTGTAAAATCAGGTAATGATTTCCATATCCGCGGCGGTCGTACCGGTGAAGTTGCCTACTGGGTCGACGGTGTTGCAACTACGGACGTTTTTGGCGGCGGTATGGGTGTTACAGTTGAAAACTCGGCTATTGAGGAATTGCAGGTAATCAGCGGTACATTCAATGCGGAATATGGCCAGGCCATGTCCGGTATTATTAACATCATCACCAAAGAAGGTGGTGTACGGTACACCGGTCAGGTAAAAGCTTATGCCGGCGATTACCTCAGTAATGATGAAAAATTTGATGTTCTTGAAAAAGTAATCCCCGTAACTGATAAAGACGGGAAAACCCAGGCAACGAGTACCCAGGAAAGTCCATTAACCCAGTTTAATCCCATTTACAATGGTGAATTTAGTTTGAGTGGGCCGGTACCGCTTTTTGGCGATGATTTTACATTTTTTGTCAACGGACGTTATTTTCAGAATGAAGGCTATCTCTATGGACGCGACTGGTTTACCCCGCAGGGTCTGCCAGGCGACAGCGCCCTGGTGCCGATGAATCCGCACAAGAGATACTCCGCTCAGGCAAAATTTACTTATAAACTCTCTAATTCTATCAAGCTGAATTATAATGTATTTTTAAATGCATACAAGAATGACCGCAGTTATGCACAAAATTACAAATACAATCCCTATGGAACCTCCCAGCAAATCGGCGGCGGTTATACACATATCTTTTCCATGAACCATGTTTTGTCGCCAACTACTTTTTACGAGTTAAAGGTGAACAGGTTCTACACCGAATCCAAAAATTATGTGTATGAAGATTACAACAAAATGCCCGATTATCTGGTCAGTGTTTATGCAGATGCGGCCAATTCCTTGCCGGCCGACACACTGGATCTTTCCAATCCGGCCGAAGCTGCATTGTTTGAGCAATATAAATCAGCCCGCCGGTCGTTTGATTACATAATTGACCCGGCAAACCCGGAAGGCTATATTCATCCGGATTCCGCTTCTACCGGCAGTTACAGCTTTTTGAATGACGGTATGAGTATGAATTATGGCACCCGCCATACCGCATACTGGGTAGGTAAACTCGATTTTACCAGCCAGGTGACTAATGTGCATCAGGCCAAATTTGGCGCGGAATTCCGTACTTATGAATTATTCCTGGATAATTTTACCATTCGCCCCAAAACGGATGCAAATTCAGGCGAACAAATCGTTCCGTTCGTTCCTGATCGCCCGGATATTTCCAGTGTTTACCGCGATTATTACACCCGTAAACCACGCGAATTTTCAGCGTATATTCAGGACAAAATTGAGTTAAAAGAGATCATTTTAAACCTGGGTTTACGGTTTGATTATTTTGACGCCAACAGCGTGCAGCCGGTTGATCCATCCGATCCCAATATTTATGCCCCGTTCAGAAACGAGAATAAATATAAAAACTGGGTTGAACCGCCTGACGGTTTGAATGCTAATGAAATGGCCGAGTACATTGCAGGATTTACAGAATATACACCTGATGAACGCAGAGCTTTTATGCATGAAAAAGTTGATGCCAAAATGGCAATTAGTCCGCGTTTGGGTATTGCTTACCCGATTACCGACCGCGGTGTGATCCATTTTTCGTATGGTCACTTTTTCCAGATTCCCGAATTCCAGTACTTGTACTCCAATGCCGATTTCAAGTTGAGCCAGGGCGGCGGTTATACCACTTTTGGCAATGCCAATCTTGAACCTCAAAAAACAGTTATGTATGAAATCGGTTTACAGCAGCAAATTACCCGCGATTTGGGTGTTGACGTGACCTTGTTCTACCGCGATGTGCGTGATTGGGTTGGAACCAGCCCGTTGATTGATACCCCGAATCCCGGTATCAAATACTCAAATTACGAAAACAAAGATTACGAAAATGTTCGTGGTGTTACTTTAAAAGTAGATAAACGGTATTCATACAATTTTTCCGCGCGCTTGGATTATACCTTCCAGGTTGTTGAAGGTACCTATTCCAACCCGAATGACGCTTATAACGCTGCACAGAGTCAAAATGAACCGCGTTTGTCTTTGATTCCTCTGAACTGGGATCAGCGTCATACTGCTAACGGTTCTTTAATATACCGTCTGCAGAGCTGGACATTCTCCATGATAGGTCGTTACTGGACCGGTCGTCCTTATACACCGAGTTTCCCGGTTGGTCAGATCGTAGGCGGCGCTACTCTGGTTGGTTTAAAAGAGAACAGTTCCCGTCTGCCTTCGCAAAAGAGCGTAGATTTTCTGATCAACAAACATTTCTCATTCTCAGACATGCAGGTTGATTTCTTTATCAATGTATATAATATATTTGATAACAGGGATGAAACTGCGGTATATGGCGATACCGGTACAGCGGAATATACTACTAATATTCGTCCATCACGTGTTGTATATGATCCTGCCAGAATCGGTACCACTGAAGAATTTGTGAAACAAGCAAGCTGGTATACAGCTCCCCGTGAAGTTCAGATTGGTTTCATGCTCGGTTTTTAAGTAAACAGAACAGGAGATTTATTATATGAAAAAGTTCAAAAAAACACTATTACTCCTTATTCCGTTTTTGCTGCTGACCATTGGCGGCTTGTTTGCGCAAATGGAAGGTTTGCACGGAGATATAACTGAATTACGCGACGGCTTGCATGCCGGCAATCAATTCAGAACCACTATTTATAACGACGGTACCTTTGGTCGTATCAATAACCCGCCCGATATTGCCGGTGAATGGCCGATCAACTCCGGACGCTGGTATATGATCGATGGTAATGTGTTCGTCGGTTCCGAAGTTTTGGATACCCAGAACAATGTAAAACATATTGTCAGCGATGTAAAAAGTACCGGTACGGGCGCTTCGGGTCAGTGGTCTTCGGGAGATACCGGCCCCAACGGCGAGTGGTGGACCTTTTTACCATTGCGCGGTTTTGCCAGCAAAGATACCAATAAAATTGCTATGACAAAATGGGAATGGGCCTGGCCGGATTTTTGGCCCGATAAATATGATGATAAAATTGATCAGGGCTGGCGCGGTAAATGGAATGGTTATTTTGGTAAAAACATATTCAACGCCGATGAAGAAAGTTATTTCGTTGCGGATGACTATGAAAACCGTGAATTCAGTTTTTATCCGGATAGCACCGATCTGAACAGAAAAGGACTTGGTATACGTATGTATGTGCGCGCCTTCCAGTGGGCCAATGCCCTGGTCGAAGACGCCATGTTTGCCTTGTTCGATTTGGAAAATATTGGCACCCATGTACATGACAAAATGGTATTCGGGTATAAATTCGGTAACAATATGGGTGACGCCGGTTCCTCCGGTGATGGCGGCGATGATATGGGCGCTTATAATAAAGCCGAAGATGTGGCTTACCTGTACGATTTTGATGATATTGGCGCCGGTTCCTTCTTCCCGGTTGGTTATTTCGGCGGCGCTTTCCTGGAAAGTCCGGGCAATATTTATGACGGTATCGATAATGATGGCGACGCCGGCACAGGTAATGGCAATACAATATCGTCTTCTGTATTTGCACCGAAAACCCTCACTACGGGTATGGATATTGTGTTAATTAATTATTCAACATTTGCACGTACCATTCAGAAAATGGGCGCCGATACACTGCGCGTCAATTACCAGGATCTGGTTTTCAAATTCTGGCCGGGAAAAACCCTGGAAGAAATACCCAATAACCTGGTGGATGATAACCTGAACGGTATCATTGATGAGAATAACGGTTCTGTCTATGGTGAGACCACCACTTATTTGTATGAGGGTGTAAAATATATCAATTATCTGAACGGCGATGGATTAGATAACCCGTTGATCGATGAAAAACGCGATGACAATATTGATAATGATAATGATTGGAACCCGCTATCCGATGACGTAGGTCTCGACGGTGTGGAGAATACCGGCGACGAAGGTGAAGGCGACGGACTGCCAAGCTCCGGCCGCGGCACCGATTTACCGGGTGAACCGCATATCGATAAAACCGATATTGATGAAACCGATATGATGGGTTTAACCAGTTTTACTTTGTACCGCTGGGAAGATATTCCGCATTATGAAGATGAACTGGTATGGAATGCTATTGTTCCCGGTAACTTTGACGCATTGCTGGAAAATCAGAATATTGAATTACTTTACGGTTCCGGTTATTTCCCCATGAGACCGGGACAGGTTGAACGTTTCTCTATGGGTATTATCTGCGGCTCTAACCTGGATGACTTTTTGGAAAATAAATCCTGGGTCGCTTCCGCATATCTTGGTAATTACAACTTTTTCAAAGCTCCGTTAATTCCGACCCTGTCGGCAATTCCTGGCGATGGTCAGGTTACCCTGTATTGGGATACTGTTGCGGAAATGTCACTGGACCCGATTACCGGGTATGACTTTGAAGGTTACAAAATTTACCGTTCCACCGATCCCGGCTGGAATGATATGCTGCCCATTACAGACGGCAAAGGCAATGTTACTTATCGTAAACCTCTTGCCCAGTTTGACTTGAATAATGGTATCAACGGTTATTCATCCGGTTCCACCAAAGGCGTTCATTTCTATCTTGGTGATGATACCGGTATTCGGAACACTTTTGTTGATTCAACGGCTGTTAACGGTCAAAAATATTATTACGCAGTCACGTCGTTTGATCGTGGTGTGCCGGATCGTAGTATTGCACCATCCGAATGTTCAAAATTCGTCTCGATCAGCACCTCCGGCGCTACAGATTTGGGCCGCAATGTAAAGATCGTCACCCCCAATCCACCGGCCGCTGGTTTTGTTCCGGCGAATATCGATTCTGTAAAGCATACGAGTGGCCTCAGCACCGGTCAGGTGGGCTATCAAATCATCGATCCGGGCTTTTTCAAAAACAACCATACCTATCGTGTAACCTTCCAGGATGCTTTTATTAATCCGACGACAACGACGATTGACCTGGTAACCAGCAATTTCAATTTACTGGATGTAACCAATGCCACCAATGTTGATACGTTGATCAAAGCGAGCACGGCTGTAAATACCGGTGATATTATACCAATTATCGACGGTTTCCAGTTGCAGTTCTCTAACGAAACCGGTACGGCATTGAATACAACAACTTCCACCTGGAACCGTGATGGAATTTATGGTATGGCCTTGCGGCCGTTCCGTTACAGTTCGGTATCGGGCTACCCGGTAGCCGGAAGTTACCGCATCGAGTTTGGTGAAGTTGGTCTGGATACTTCGATACTCTACAAAGCTAAAGCCAAAACCTACAAGGCGCAGCCGGTGAACTATCGGGTATTCGATATATCACAAACGCCGGAGAAAAAGCTCAAGACGGCATTCTGGTCACAAGACAAGGCCGACGGCGCCCTGGAAGGGCTGTTCACCGCCTTTACCGACGGGACATTGAGCGACCGGATCATCTTTTTGGATGATACCCTGGCAGCGACCTGGATGTTTGAACTTGATTCCGCGACCGACGATTCACTGCATGTGAACCCGGCAACCGGTGATATAGCGACTTTAAAGATGTCCATTCCGTTCCTGTCCACCGATACGTTCGAGTTCACCACCTATTCGGAAAGTATTGATAATAATAAAGCTAAAAATGATCTTTCAAAAATTAAAGTTGTACCGAACCCGTACATTATTGCAAACTCCTGGGAACCTGAAAATCCCTATTCAACTGGCCGCGGGCCGCGCGAATTGCATTTTAACCATTTACCGGAGAAATGTACAATACGCATATTTAATATTCGCGGTCAACTGGTGCGGGAGCTTGAACATAACGCACCGGCGCTGACTGATGGCACCGAGGTATGGGATATGCAGACCAAAGACTTGCTGGATATAGCCTATGGTGTATACATCTATCATATCGACGCCGGCGAGTTGGGCGAGGTAGTAGGTAAATTTGCGGTAATCAAGTAGAGCGTTGAATTCCAGGACAAAAAGGAGTTTAATAATGAAAAAGATAACAATCCTAGTATTTATGATACTGGTCATAGCCCTTCAAGCCGGCGCAGTGACAAAGGTGGGAACGACGGCGGCGGGATTTTTGAAT
>JAKQIY010000043.1 GCA_029561455.1 bacterium | reverse complement strand
GGCAGGAAGTGTATTAACCGATATGGTCGCACTGCCCTGGGTTCCCCATCCGCAGGTATTTAATGCCCTGAAATAATAGGTTCCTGCAGCGGAAACTACCTGAGAAGTGGAAGGCGTATCTGTTGAGGTGCCGCCGCTTGTGGTTCCCTGCCAGTAAATAGTTCCGTTGGTGCCTCCGGTAGCAATCAGTGTTGCACTGCTGCCGCTGCAGATAGAACCGCCACCTGTTACGGTTACGGCTCCGGGAACATTATTGATGGTCACTGTAGCGCTGCCCTGGGTTCCCCATACACAGGAGTTATAAGCCCTGAAATAATAGGTTCCTGAAGCAGTTACGGTCTGAATCGTAGAAGGTGTAGCTGTGGAAGTGCCGCCGCTTGTGGTACCCTGCCAGTAAATCACGCCACCCGTGCCACCTGTAGCGGTGAGGGTAGCGCTTGCACAATAAGTGCCTCCGCCATTAACCACAACAGCATCAGGAGCGCTGCTGATAGTAACCGTCACACTGCCGCAGTCTGCAGACCAGCATCCGGTGGTAGCATTGTATGCCCTTGCATAATAAGTAGTTGTGGCAGCCGGGTTAACCGTGACCGGGCTTCCGGAACCGATTACCGTACCTCCGCAGGAGCCGGTATACCAATAAATAATGGCACCGCTTACCGTTGCTGATAAACTCGAAGTTCCACCGGCGCAAATAACAGAAGGTGTTGCTGTCGGGGCCGGATCAGCAGGAAGAGTATTGATTGATATGGTCGCGCTGCCCTCTGTCCCCCATCCGCAGGCATTAAATGCCCTGAAATAATAGGTTCCTGCAGTAGTGACTACTTGTGATGTCGAAGGAGTTGCAGTGGAAGTTCCACCACTTGTAGTGCCCTGCCAGTATATGGTTCCATTGGCGCCTCCGGTGGCAATCAGTGTTGCACTGCTGCCGCTGCAGATAGAACCGCCACCTGTTACGGAAACAGAACCGGGCAAAGGATTAACAGTTATTGTTACTGTGCAACAAGAGGTTGAAAAAGCCGATGCATTATAACCTCTGGCATAATAGGTTGTTGTTGTGGCAGGTGAAACAGAGTAGGACGCTCCAGGCGAACTGGTTCCTATTAACGTTGTACCACAGCCACCTGTATACCAATAAATGAGCGTTGCGTCAGTTGATGTCGCAGAAACATTAGTGCTTGATCCGCTACATATTGAAGTTGTGCCTGAACAAACCGGAGTGCCGGGAGTTGGCAGCATCAAATAGGAAATTGCCGGCATACTTTCAGGAGCACTCACTACCCATGAATCATTGTTTATTTCATGATTATTTGCTCGCGTTACTTCTGCAAATGCACTTGGGGAATATTGAAATATTCCAACAAGAATGAAAGTAATTAATAACATTGTAAACTTTCTGCAGGCAGAATCCTGGTTTGCATTTTGATTAGTAGAATTTTTCATAGCGGTTTATTTAATTATTATTTCAATTAGAATTTTAAGTTTTATGATTTAGTATACTTTTTATATTATAATATTAATTAAAATCAAGTTTAAAAGGTCGTTATAACATTAGGTGTTATTGAAAAATAATAAAAAACGATACAATTACATATAACAATTAAATTATGTTATAAGCATCTGTATTATCGATTTTTTTAGTATTTTTTATTAAAATTCGTAATAAAATATGTCTAAAAAACGTAGCAAATATAGTGTATTTTTATAAAACAAAGATAATCTTAATGAATCAATTTTCAAAAAAATTAACTACTATTTTTGATCCAAAAGTTTGTGGCTAATTATTGTATTGATATGCAGCGATATATGTTGGTGTTGGTATTTTTACTAACAATTTTTTTTTAATAACTTCAGGACTCCTTACTCCACGCAATTTAAATTAGCGGTAATTTCAAAAATCATTTTCAAATCAGTACCTGTAAAATTAGTATCAGTCTGGTTGAGTAGTTTAGATAATTCCATGGCAGCATAATTGTATCTGGCAGCAGACAATGAA
>JAKQIY010000033.1 GCA_029561455.1 bacterium | reverse complement strand
TACTGATTATTACATATATGCTCCATGCCATTTAACTATATGTTTTTATTAAAACAATAAATTGATTCGAGGCCGCCTGCGGCGGCCCACAGTCCATAAAGGGACTGTACTCCGGGTCCGGTAGAATCTGAGCTACTTTCATGCGCTGACGACCAGGCTATTACAGGAGTTTTCACACAGTCTCGGAAGATTGGGAACCAGAAGCAAAGTTACTTTTACTTTAAAATTATTGCCGGCGATTATTGACCAAGAATAAATAATCCCTTGCTTTTTTCAGTTAATTTCATTATATAATTATTGTATCTCACAACAGAGAACTCCGGGCGGTTAAGGGTTGGAACTTGGACATCATGTTCTTTAATTAAATTGACCTGATAATGATTATTATTTGCTATTCCGTTTTTAATGGGTGTAAAAAAGATGATTGTAATCCTTATCTGAAAGATACCTTATGCTGAAATACGATCCTGAACTGGGTGTTGATAAAGAAACCTGGCTGAACGCCGACGAAGGGGTGCGCATCGACGCTGTGGTACAATATCATAAAGACATTAATATACGCGTACCGAATATACGCATCCATGCGATTGTTCACCAGGTTGTGGAAAGCCAACTGGCGGAAGGAATAGAGCAGGTGCAGCAAAAACTGGAAGAATTAATGGCCGACGGCCTCAGCCGCCATAATGCCATTCATGCCATTGCCACCGCCCTGACCGGGGTGCTTTTCAATATCATAAGAAATGAACCGCTGCAGGAAGACGGCAATCAAGCCTATTTTAAAAAATTAGAGAAGGTAACTGCAGAGAGCTGGTTAAATTTTAAGTGATTTAACAAATTATGTTTATGGAGGAAAGCATGAAAAAAGTAATGTTGATCTTGACGCTGTTTGTTGTTATTGCCGGCTGCACCCGTGACAAAACCCCCACCGGGCCGACAGGGCAGGATTCCTTTGCCATCTCGCTTTTGCAGGATCATTCTCTAAGCTTTGAACAAATAAAAAATATGAATATAAACCAATTGATCCTTGATAAAGAGCCTTTACTCACAGCCAGGGATATTGATTATTACGATTATTCATCCCACTGTATTTATTTAGCAAAAAGTAAAGATGAAATTTTTGCCGATAGAATTGATCCGAACAATATGCCGGATCAGCCATTTGTTGTTCTGGCGCTGGAGAACCGGCAGTATATTGGCGCATTACATAATGGATTTCTTGCCACAGCCCCATATATGCCGCATATTAGTGAAATTGATATTTCCTATTATCCTGAAGATGTTTTACATATTTCTGAAGGTTGGGATGACGTTGTTGATGAGCGGGTAAATAAGGAAATAGAATATTCCTTAAAAGGTCTTGGTAAATTACATTATGGATTGGATGTGTCGGTCGGCAACATTCAAATTATTGAAAATTCCGATACGGCGACAGTGGAATATACTTTTATAGTAACAAATAAAGATACGGACATACTTTATGTTCTCGATCCGGACAAAATGGGCAGCGACTTGTTCCATTATTTTACCAACGGCGTCGATTTTAGGGGTGATGATTGTTATTACTACTCGGAATACAAACAAATTGAGCGGCCGGAGCCGTATGACAGCTGGGAATCGGCCTGGTTCACCTTGTTAACGCCAGGTGAAAAAATGATAAGAACTATATCGCTGAAAGGCTATCCCTATATACCGGCGGGCGCGTATTCCTGTGGCTTCCGGTTCGCCAACCCGGTAAGAATTCCAAAACAAGTGCGTACCATCTCAGGCGGCCGCTACTGGATTGGCAGCATTGAAGCGCCCGATGTAAATGCGGTAGTGGAATAATTTTTCTCTGCGTTCTTCGCGTCCTGGTTTGTTTTAGTCATGCAAAATTTTTTAGGTGTGAGATTCTCTGCTCTGCGGTAAAATGAAAAGAATGAAACCGCAGAGTTCTCTGAGGTCGCAGAGGAAAAAAGTTAAGCTTTTCCAGGTCTTTTTTATTGATAAAAACTTGATTATTAATAGAGTTCTTATAAAGCCTTTCATACTTGAACAATAGTTCAATCGGTAAAATTACCTGCTGAAAAGCCTATAAGGCTAATTTTTTTGTAAAACGGTCACTCACCAAGTCATGTCGTGACAGAGGCGTAACCGGAAATTAAATTACAGTAAAATTTGCATCTGTAAATAAAATTTCATACATTTCAAAAATAATATTGTCGCACTGGTTTAAAGCAGTATAAATACAAGGAAAGGGATTCTTTATGCCCGATTCTTTAAAGTTCAATGATGTACTTGAAGCCGCAAATAATTTACCTGTAGACGATCAGGAAACTTTGATTGATATTTTGAACCGGCGTATCCATGAAAGACGCAGAACAGATATTGTGCAAGACGTTAAAGCAGCTCAAAAGGAATTTGCAAAAAAGCAATGTAAACCAGCCTCGCCTGATGAGTTGTTGAAGGAAATAATTCAATGACGAGAGTTCTTTTGCGTTCAAGCGCTTTTATTCACACTGCCAGGAAATTAATTAACCGGCAACCGAATTTAGCGATGGAACTACAAACTACTCTTGAATTGCTGTCTGCCGATGCTTTTCATCCACATCTCAAGACGCATAAATTAAAAGGGGATTTACATGATTCCTGGGCTTGTAGCATAAATTACTATTTAAGAATTGTTTTTCGATTTGTTAAATATAATGAAAATGAAGCCATTCTTTTAGAATCAATCGGATCGCATGAAGAGGTATATTAAAATACTATTTAAAATGCAGAGATAAGTTGATAATAGTATTGTGCCAATTCCAAAAATTAATTAAGAATTGTATATCCAGCAGCCTCAATCTTCGGCGTCTTCAAATATCTTGCGGATTTGGTGGGGGGTTTCGGCTTTTAATATCAGGCTGCGGACTTTATCTTCGCGCAATAGTTTGCTCAGTTTGGCAAGGACTTTGAGGTATTCGCCTACAGCTTTGAGCGGGGTGCCCAGCAGGAACACCAGGCGCACCGGCTGCTTGTCCTCGGAATCATAGTCGACGCCTTTTTTCAAGCGGGTGATGGAAATAACAATATTTTTCACGTTTTGGGTACGGGCGTGCGGCATGGCCACTCCCTTGCCAATGCCGGTGCTTCCCAGGCTTTCGCGTTGAAAAACCTCATTTAAAAACTTATCCGCATCCATAAAAACATCATTCTGATCCATCAACTCAACAATTTTTGTTATAGCAGAATTTTTGTCTGCCGCGTCTATATCTAAAAAAATCAAATGATCTTGTAAATAATCGGCTATTCTCACTTTGTAAAACCTCCGCTTAAATCAGACTATTAGAAAATGTCACTTTAATATTGCAAATTTCAAACCATAAATGTACAAAAAAATAATTAAAAAAACAAATAGTAAAGAATTTTATTACCCAGTCAGGAGGGTTGATGGGTTAAAAATTAACTAAACAAAATAACTGTAAATCATTGTATCATACGGCATTACTGAAAACGTTTGCATAAAAAATAATTGTTTTTACACTACTTATTTAGTAATTTAATCAATACCCTTTTCTCAAATTTTAAAATATTAGCAATGGAAAGGCAGGTATGAATATAATTAAAATCAAAAAGGGATTAAATTTACCTGTTTATGGAGAACCGGTGCAGGAAATATCCGCAGGCAACCCGTTAACGCGGGTGGCGTTGCTGGGTCAGGATTACATCGGTCTCAGGCCGACCATGCTGGTCAAGACCGGCGATGTGGTCAAGCTCGGCCAGGTTCTTTTTACAGATAAAAAAATGCCGGGTGTAAACTATACAGCCCCCGGCAGCGGCACGGTTATAGAAATAAACCGCGGCGATAAACGGGCGTTTGTATCCCTGGTTATCGAATTGGGCGGGCATGACGAGATGACTTTTACGGCTTTCCCGGCCGATAAGCTTGATACTTTGGCCAGGGAAACGGTTACCGCACAGTTACTGCAATCCGGGGCATGGACCAGCTTGCGGGCGCGGCCCTTTGGCCGGGTTGCCGATCCTACCCATAAACCTCATTCCATTTTTATTACGGCAATGGATACCAATCCCCTGGCGCCGTCGGTAGAGATTATATTAAAGGGAAATGAACAGGATTTTAAAAATGGTATAAAAGTACTGGCGCGATTGACTGAAGGCACTGTTTATTTATGCAAAGCGTCCGGCAGTTCAATTCCTGTTATAGATAACGTTTGCGTAACAGAATTTGCCGGGCCGCATCCCGCGGGTAATGCCGGCACGCACATTCATTTCCTCGATCCGGTCGGCCGGCATAAAACCGTGTGGCATATCAATGCCCAGGATGTGGTCATGATCGGTCGCTTATTTACCACCGGCAAGTTGGACATGGAACGGGTGGTTGCATTGACCGGCGCCGGCGTTGTGAAACCGCGCTTGATTAAAACCCGCATCGGCGCCTCTATTGAGCAATTGCTGACCAAAGAAACGATCACCGGCGAGAACCGGTTTATATCCGGTTCGATATTGTACGGTTACACGGCCGCCGGGGCCGCCGCTTACCTGGGCCGGTTTCACCAGCAAATTTCCGTTATCCGGGAAAATCATGAGCGGGAATTTTTTGGCTGGCTGAATAGTGGTTTTAACAGGTATTCCGTAAAAAACATAGTACTTTCCAAACTGTTACCCCGCAAAAAATTTCCTTTCAACACCTCCACGTATGGAGGCCACCGCGCCATAGTGCCGGTCGGTAGTTATGAAAAAGTAATGCCAATGGATATACTGGCCACCTATTTATTACGGGCTCTGGCGGTTGATGATGTGGAAGAAGCTGAAAAACTTGGCTGCCTGGAACTGATCGAAGAAGACCTGGCATTGTGCACATTTGTATGTCCCTCCAAAATTGATCATACAGTCAACTTGCGCAGGAATTTGAATTTAATTGAAAAGGAGGGCTAGGTGAAATTATTAAGAAGATTCCTGGACGCCCAGGGAAAACATTTTCATAAAGGCGGTAAACTGGCCGGCCTGTTTTACCTGTATGAAGCAATGGACACGTTGTTTTATACTCCCGGCAAAGTTACGCAATCCAATGTGCATGTCCGCGACGTGATTGATTTAAAGCGGACCATGATGATGGTAATGTATGCTTTAATGCCGGCGGTGCTGATGGCGTTATACAACACCGGCTACCAGGCCAACCTGGCTCTGGCGCAGGGTCTTGGCGATAGCCAGCTATTCTGGCAAGCTCAATTTATGCAGTGGCTGGGCGTAGGATTCAATCCGGCAAACCTGTGGAGTAACCTGCTGCACGGGGCATTGTATTTCTTTCCGGTCTATATAGTTACCCTGGCTGTAGGTGGTTTTTGGGAAGTATTGTTTGCCTGTATACGAAAACATGAAGTGAATGAAGGTTTTTTCGTTACCAGCATGTTATTTCCGCTGATCCTGCCTCCGACCATACCGTATTGGCAGGTGGCTGTCGGTATCAGTTTTGGCGTGGTTTTGGGTAAAGAAGTATTTGGCGGCGTGGGTATGAATATATTTAATCCCGCGTTAACCGGTCGGGTATTTTTATTTTTCGCTTATCCAGCGCAGATTTCAGGCGATAAAGTGTGGGTTGCTGTGGACGGATTAAGCCAGGCGACGCCGCTGGCGCAGTTGGCCGATCCGGCCATGCAGCTTTCATATACCTGGAAAGACGCATTTCTGGGACTCATTCCCGGCTCGATGGGCGAAACTTCGGCGCTGGCATGCCTGCTCGGCGCGATTTTACTGATCATAACCGGAATCGGTTCCTGGCGAATCATTCTTAGCGCTGTTGCCGGGTTGGTTGCGTTTTCGCTGTTGTTCAATGTTGTCGGCAGCGCTACCAATCCCATGTTTGCAGTAACCCCGGCATGGCACCTGGTGGTGGGCGGATTTGCTTTCGGCGCCGTATTTATGGCTACCGATCCGGTGAGCGCGCCGTTAACAATAAATGGACAGTACCTGTACGGGTTCCTGATCGGAGCGTTAACGATCATGGTGAGGGTGGTAAATCCGGCTTTTCCCGAAGGGACGATGCTTGCCATATTATTTATGAATATATTTTCACCGCTCATCGACCGGGTTATAATTAACAGAAACATTAAAAGGAGGCTGTTACGTAATGTCTAATGATAGCACCAAAAAAACGATAATTGTAGCGCTGGGTGTGTGCCTTGTCTGTTCGGTGCTTGTTGCCTCAGCTACCGTTGCGTTACGGGGCCGCCAGTTGCAAAACAAGAAACTTGACAAGATAAAAAATATTTTACAGGCCGGGAACTTGCTGGATGAACAAAAAAAGAATGATACTGATTATATTATGGATCTTTATAATAAACAGGTTCGCCCGGCTATTATCGATTTAAAGTCCGGCGATATTATCCCTGAAAGTGAATATACAGATAAACTTAATCCTGAAAAATTTGACATAAAAGCCATGTCCGACAGCCCGGAGTATGGAGAACGGATTGCGGGCGACCTTGATATCGCTTCAATTAAAAAGATGCCGCGGGTAATGGCAATTTATATGGTATTAAATAATGAGCAAATTGAACAGTTTATTCTGCCTGTTTATGGTTATGGCCTGTGGTCAACGATGTATGGCTTTTTAGCTTTGAACCGTGATCTGACTACTATCGGAGGCATTACTTTTTATGAGCATGGTGAAACACCGGGCCTGGGCGGTGAAATAGATAATCCGCTCTGGAAGGCGCTGTGGCAGGGCAAAAAGGCTTTTGATGAAAACAATACCGTTAAAATTACTGTGATCAAGGGTAAAGTAGATACCCTGGAACCTGGCGCAGAATACCAGGTGGATGGGTTATCCGGCGCTACACTGACTACCCGCGGCGTCGATTACCTGGTTAAATTCTGGCTGGGTGAAAACGGTTATGGCGCTTTCCTGGCAAAACAACGGGAGGTATTGAAAAATGAGTAAAGTAAAAGGAATATTACTGGATCCCGTTTTTAATAACAATCCAATTGCCAAGCAAATATTAGGCATTTGTTCGGCGCTGGCGGTCACATCCAAATTGGAGACCTCAATTGTTATGGCGCTGGCGGTCACCCTGGTTGTGGCGTTTTCCGATTTTGCGATCAGTCTTATCCGGCATCATATCCCCAGCAGCATTCGCATTATTGTGGAAATGACAGTTATCGCTTCAATGGTGATCATAGCCGACCAGATTCTCAAAGCGTATGCGTATGATGTCAGCAAGCAATTATCCGTTTATGTCGGTCTGATCATTACCAATTGCATACTCATGGGCCGCGCGGAAGCTTATGCGCTACAGAACCCGCCGGTTGAAAGTTTTCTCGACGGGATTGGCAACGGACTCGGTTACAGCTTTGTATTAATTACAGTTGGCACAGTGAGGGAGCTATTGGGAAGTGGTAAACTCTTGGGCTATACTATACTTCCTTTAAACACTGAAGGCGGTTGGTATAGCGCGAATGGTTTATTCGTGCTGTCGCCAAGCGCGTTCTTTTTAATTGGTTTGTTAATATGGATCATTAGAACCTGGAAACCCGAGCAAGTCGAAGAGGAATAAATATGTTTGAACATTATCTCAGTTTGTTTATCAAATCGATTTTCATGGAAAATATGGCCCTGGCCTTTTTCCTGGGTATGTGCACTTTTCTTGCCGTATCCAAACGATTGGAATCCGCAATCGGCTTGGGTTTGGCTGTCGTAGTCGTCCAGGCTATTACCTTACCCGTTAATAATCTGATTTTGACCCATGTGTTGAAACCCGGCGCATTAGCCTGGGCCGGGTTGCCGGATGTGGATTTAACTTTTCTTGGCCTGATTACTTATATCGGCGTTATAGCCGCTATTGTACAAATACTGGAGATGGCGGTAGACAAGTACCTTCCCAAATTGTATAATACGTTGGGAATTTTCCTACCGCTGATAACGGTAAACTGCGCCATTATGGGGGGCTCTCTGTTTATGGTGGAAAGAGGGTATAATTTCCCCGAAAGTGTGGTGTTCGGCGTCGGATCGGGTATCAGTTTTGCCCTGGCGATAATAGCTTTGGCTGGCATCCGGGAAAAGATGAAATACAGCAATGTACCCCCCGGATTGCGCGGCCTGGGCATTACCTTTATAACTGTCGGCATTATGGCCATTGCATTTATGATTTTTTCCGGCATTCAATTATAAAAGGGAGGACAAATGCAAGGCTTGAATTTAATTTTACTCGGCGTATTCATGTTCACCTTTATTGTTCTGGCGCTGGTTGTGGTTATTTTATTCGCCAAGTCCAAACTGGTGGCCAGCGGCAAAGTAAAGGTGGTTATAAACGACGATCCCAATCATACCTATGAATTACCATTGGGCGGCAAGCTGTTAAGCGCTTTGGCCGATAAACAGGTGTTCGTACCCTCTGCGTGCGGCGGCGGCGGCACCTGCGGCGAGTGTAAGGTGATCATGGTTTCCGGCGGCGGCGATATACTAGCCACCGAAAAGGCCAAGTTAAATCGCCGCCAGGTACGGCAGGGATACCGCTTGTCCTGCCAGGTGCCGGTAAAAGGGGATATGAAGATCCAGGTTCCCCCGCATATCTTTGAAATTAAAAAGTGGGAATGCACGGTGCGTTCCAATCACAATGTGGCCACTTTTATCAAGGAACTGGTACTGGATTTACCGGCCGGCGAACATGTCGATTTCCGCGCCGGCGGCTATATTCAGATCGAGGCGCCCAAACATATCGTCCATTATAAAGACTTTATCGTTGAAGACGAATACAGGGCTGATTGGGACAAGTATAATATGTGGCAATATATATCCAAAGTGGATGAGCCGGTGGTGCGCGCTTATTCAATGGCCAATTACCCGGAGGAAAAGGGTATCATTATGCTGAATGTGCGTATTGCGTCACCACCGCCGAACAAGCCGAATGTGCCCCCCGGTAAAATGTCTTCCTATATATTCAATTTAAAACCTGGCGACAAGGTGACTATTTCCGGGCCGTATGGCGAATTCTTTGCGCGCGATACCGATCATGAAATGGTGTTCATTGGCGGCGGCGCCGGTATGGCCCCCATGCGCTCGCATATTTTTGACCAGTTAAAACGAATCCATACTAAACGTAAAATGACATTCTGGTATGGGGCTCGCAGCTTACGGGAAATTTTCTATCAACAGGATTTTGATGCCCTGCAGGCGCAAAACGATAATTTCCGCTGGACCATAGCTCTTTCTGAGCCGCTTGCTGAGGATAAGTGGAAAGGCGATACCGGATTTATTCACCAGGTGTTGTATAATAACTATCTTAAAGATCATCCGGCCCCGGAAGATTGTGAATATTATTTGTGCGGACCGCCCATGATGAATACCGCCGTTTTTAAAATGCTCGATGGTCTGGGCGTAGAACCGGAAAATATAATGTTTGATGATTTTGGTCTATAAAACTGAAAATGCTAAAAAAAAGAGGAGAAGTTATGTTTAAAAAAGTTCTTGGAGTTTTACTGGTTGTGTCATTAATGATTGCCTGCGCCAAAAAGCAGGAAAACACAGAACAAACCGCAGCAGAAGCTGTAATTACCGTCAGTGTCGATTCGCTTTTAGTAGCGCCGCAGAATTACCTGGATAAACAGATTGAAGTGAGTGGTTTGGTAAGCCATGTGTGCCGGCATACCGGTAAAAAGTTGTTCATCGCCGGTCAAACTCCCGAACAATTGATCAAAGTTGTAACCGGTGAAAATATACCGCAATTTGCCGTTGAACTGGAAGGCAGCCAGGTTAAAGTGCAGGGCAAATTTGCCCTGGAAACTGCTGTTGCAGCCCCGGATAGCGCCGTTGCTAAAACCAAAGGCATTGATTGCGCTACTGATTCTTTGGCCGTTTATTCGATTGTATGTTCATCCATACAAAAAGTGGAATAGCTCAGGAAAACGGTATACTCTGATCCGGTTAAAGTATTGAGGCTGTTACAGGATGAACTGGTCTAAATTAAATCGTGTTTTGCACAGGGAACTGGGCTTTTTGTTTTTTGGCATGACGATCATTTATTGCGTTTCCGGTATTGCTATAAATCATCTTAGCGACTGGAATCCAAACTATGATATACGCAATGAAACAATTAACTGTAAAGATATGCTGACCGGTTCCCCAACGCAACTTGATAATGATCAAATAAAGCTTTTACTCGATATATTTGGAGAACAAAATAATTACAAAAGTCATTATTATCCCAAAACCGGTTTTGTAAAAATTTTTCTACACGGCGGCAGCATTACTGTGGATTTGCAATCCGGCGAGGGTGTTAAAGAAACCATAAAAAGACGTCCGGTTTTGAACCAACTCAATTTCTTGCATTACAATCCTGCCCGCGTATGGACGGTTTTTTCGGATGTGTTTGCTGTATGTTTAATTATAATTGCCATTACCGGTCTGTTTTTGGTAAAAGGGAAAAACGGTATCACCGGGCGGGGCGCCTGGTTAACAGCCCTCGGTATTATCATTCCGGTAATATTTATTATAGCTTATTTTTAAAGAGCAAAATAACCTCTAAGCGGAGGAGTGTCTATGAAAACCTTACAGGATATTCTGGACAATAAAGAAGCGGCAATGATCACCGTGCCCGAAGAAACCACGATTTACAATGCATTAAAAATCATGGTAGAGAAAAATATCGGCGCCATTGTGGTTACCCGCGATGGTCAGGTGGTCGGCATCTGGAGCGAACGCGATCTGATGCGCAATACCCTTGAACCGGGCTTTGATCCCCGTAAAGCGCTGATCAAAGATTATATGACCACAGATTTACTCTCTGCGCCGTATGATGAACCGCTCTACAAGTTGCTCGATAAACTTGTTGGCAGAAAACGCCGGCACCTGTTAATTGAAAAAGACGGCCAATACATTGGCTTTATCTCATTGCGCGATGTGATGCATGTTTGCCTGCTGGAAAAATCACACGAGCTGGAAGACCTTAATACCATGGTAAGCTGGGAATATTACGAAAACTGGAGATGGACGCATAAAAAGAAATGAGTATGAAGAAAAACATATTTCGAACATGTGGTTTTGTAACTGCATTACTGACCCTGACTTTTGCGCATTGTTCCAAAACCAGGCAATTTGACCTGGTCACAATGACCGGGCGAACGATGGGAACGACTTTTTCAATCAAAATAGCCATACCGGAAAATTCCGGCCAGGTACAGGAAGCTCTCGAGAAGCAAATTTACGCGCTGCTGGACACGGTCAATATGCAAATGTCCACGTATCTTGAAACCTCTGAATTATCCCGATTCAATACCTATCGTGGCAGCGAGTGGTTCCCGGTTTCTCCGCCGATGGCGCTGGTCATGGGCTATGCTCAACATATCAGCGCTATTTCCGGCGGCGCGTTTGATATTACGGTAGGCCCACTGGTGAATCTGTGGGGCTTTGGTCCGGAGGTTTCCCCGGATGACCTGCCGCCCGACGCCGAGGTGCAGAAGCGGAAGCAACTGGTTGGTTATATAAACCTGCAAGTTCGAAAAGATCCGCCGGCTCTGCAAAAAGCTATTCCGGATATGTATTGTGATTTATCCGCTATTGCCAAAGGTTATGGCGTCGATGTGGTGGCCGATTATCTGTTAGCCAGGGGATATAAAAATATTCTGGTTGAAATTGGCGGGGAGATACGGTCTGCCGGGCATAATCATCATAATAAGAAATGGCGCATTGGTATTTCTTCACCGGTCACCGAACCGGGAATTCAAAAAGTGCTTACAGTTGACAATTGTGGCGTGGCGACATCGGGCGATTATCGTA
Source organism: bacterium (assembly GCA_029561455.1). Taxonomy (GTDB): domain Bacteria; phylum Zhuqueibacterota; class Zhuqueibacteria; order Residuimicrobiales; family Krinioviventaceae; genus Fontivivens. The sequence goes on along the minus strand of JAKQIY010000033.1, from coordinate 51,704 downwards.
ATTACTTTGAAAAAGACGGCATTCGTTATTCACACACTATCGATCCTTCGACCGGGCGGCCGATTACCCACAAGCTGGCTTCGGTTACGGTCCTGCACGATTCCTGTATGGTGGCGGACGGCCTGGCTACCGCAATTAACGTATTAGGGCCTGAAAAGGGCTATGAATTTGCAATAAACCAGAACTTGATGGTGTTTATGATCGTTAAAAGTGATACGGGCTTTGTGGAGAAAATGACGCCCGGTTTTGAAAAATTGCTCGATGAACTGGAAAAGTAAAGGTTAGTAAATGATACAGTTTTTAATAATTTTTTTGTTTTTTATTACCGCGCTGCTGTTTTTCGGTTTTGCATTGTGGTTCAGCAAATACAAGCAGCGCCCTTCCGGATGTTGCGGCGGCGGCCATTGCGATACTGCTGTTTTGCACAAGCATCACCACGACGCCAAATCATGTACCTGTTATGATGAAAAGACCCGCATGATAAAGGATTTGCAATAGGAGAGACCGTTGGGGGGCGCGAGAAATGTTACTACACGTATTCTGGTGATTTTTACAGGGCAGCAGGACGGGACAAGCTTACAGCCAATCCGACAACCGTATCGTAAAAGCTGAACAGGGAGCTGTGTACGGAGGAAAAAGTGCGGGATTGGGGATATAGATCAATAATATGATTAATTCTATTTTGTTTCTAGTGGGTAATTCTTACACTATTCAAAGTATATAACCATCAATAAGCGCTATAATAACAATTGCTTGAATGTTTTTCTCCGCATTATCGGCATCCTCTGCGTATAATGAAAAAAATGAAACCGCAAAGAACCCGGAAGGCGCCGAGTGGCACAGGAGCATCGTTGCTCCGTTTTTTTTGTTTAAAGTAAATGTCGAGTCAACCAAAAAAATCATGAATATTAATTATTACAAAAATTGAAAAGTAAATGAATCGGCCCACCCAGGCAAGAATAATTTTTTCTGAAATTTTTAAAAATTTTCAAAATAATCTTGACAATGCCCAAATTAATCCTTAAAATTTTTTGTTAATAGAAAAGAGAAAAAGGAGGTTGTTTTGAAATATTTACTGCGGATTACCGTATTGTTGTTTTGTTTTATGATTTCCCTGGCCGGCTGCACCTTACGGCATAACGGCCAGGTCACCTTTTTACACACCAATGATTTGCATTGTCAGTATTTACCGGCGCCGGCAACCTGGGCGCCCGGAAACCCCAAGCCTCTCATCGGCGGCATGGTGGCGCTGGACTATTTTATCCGCCAGCAGCGCGCGTTGTATCCCAATTCACTGCTGTTGAATGCTGGTGATATTCTCACCGGCACACAGCTTTCGAAAATTGCAGTGGACAGCGTTTATGGCGGCGCTTTTGTGAATATGATGAACCTGATGGGTTATGACGTCGTCACCCTGGGCAACCACGAATTTGACGAAGGGCAGGGTAACCTGTACCGCTTGATGGATATGAGCGATTTTGATTACCTGGCCGCAAACCTGACCATCAACACCGACCTTGTAACTGAAAAGGGCTATGATATTTATAAAGTGGGCAATATTCGTATCGGTATCATCGGCCTGATACTGACCGATCTGTTCCGCATGACCGCTGTTTCAAACCTGGATGGCGTACGTGTAGACGAGACCGCGGCTACGGTACAGCCAATAATTGATAGAATCGACGCCAAAACCGACCTGATCGTGCTGTTGACCCACCAGGGCATCGAGGCAGATGTTGAACTGGCCAAACAAATCCGCGGCGCCGATATTATCGTCGGCGGACATACGCACACCCGGCTGGAACAGCCGCAAAAAGTGAACGATGTTCTTATTTTTCAGGCTGGCTCCCGGACTACCAACCTCGGCCGGTTGACGGTGAGTGTTGCCGATGACCGGGTCAGAGACTATAATTACGAACTGATTGATACCTGGGTGGATAGCGTTAAAAATCCCAACTCGGAACTGGTGCAACAAGTTGAATTCTACAGAGCCGAGATCGACCGGCAGTATAACCACATCATTGGCCAGTTAAAACAGGACTGGCGTGAGAACCACCGAGGCGAATCAAATATTGGTTCATTTATAGCTGATGCCATGCGGGAAACCGCCGGCGTTGATTTTGCATTAATGAATAACGGCGGCATTCGCAAGGAATTGCCGGCCGGCCCGGTGAAAAAGCTTGACATAGCTGAAATCTTGCCGTTCCGCAATTATGTGGAGACCTTTACATGCAGCGGCGAGCAGGCGCTGGCATTTATCAAAAAGAACATTCAGGCCGGGCAGCACGGCGAAAGCGGGGTTTTGCAAATTTCCGGGTTGCGTTATAATTACAAACTGAACAAGGCGGGGAATATTCAGATTCTATCGGCCACAATAGGCGGAAAGAAAATTGACCCACGTAAGGAATACCACGGCGCTTCTGTAGACTTTATACTTGATGGGCCGGTAGAGGAAACTTTTGCTTTTACTCCCGGCAACCGTGAAAACACCAGGCAACTGCTGACCGACGTAGTGGTCGATTATATCATAAAACATCCGGCCATTAGCGGTAACAAGGACGGCAGAATACAACAAGTAAAATAATAAACTATTTACAGGGAGAATGCGATGCAAAATAAAAGGGCAATTTATATTATTCTCGGCATCATGGTTTTGGGGCTGGCTGCCTGGATCATATCCTGCGCGGTGAACCCGGTTACCGGCAAAAAAGAATTCATGCTGCTCACCGAAGCCGATGAAATAGCGCTGGGCAAGCAAACCGATGCTGAAATCGTACAAACTTATGGTATTTATGAAGACCCGGAACTGAACGCTTATATTGAAAGTTTGGGAAAAAGTATGGCTAAAAAAACCCACCGGCCAAACTTACCTTATTCTTTCAAGGTTTTGGATACGCCGGTGGTGAATGCTTTTGCCGTGCCCGGCGGTTATGTGTACTTTACCCGCGGCATTCTGGGCTATCTGAATAACGAAGCCGAGTTTGCCGGAGTGCTGGGGCACGAGTTGGGTCATGTTAACGCCCGCCATTCCGCCGTGCAGTATAGTCGCGCGCAATTAGCGCAACTGGGCCTGGGAGTCGGCATGATCTTTTCCGAAAAATTCAGGCAATACGCCGGACTGGCCGAGTTTGGTGTTAGCATGTTATTCCTGCGTTTCAGCCGCGATAATGAACGCCAGTCAGACGACCTGGGAGTTCTTTATTCTACATTAACCGGCTATGATGCCAACGGTATGGCCACATTCTTTACTACCCTGGAGCGGATGAGCCCGAGTTCCGAAGGCGGCAGTCTGCCGGAATGGTTCTCCACGCATCCTAACCCGGTTAACCGTATTCAGGCGGTCAAGAAAAAAACCCTGGAAGAGCAACGAAAAATTCCCGGCCAGACTTTTGTTATGAAACGCGATGAGTATTTACAGCAGGTTGACGGAATAGTGTTTGGCGATGATCCGCGCCAGGGCTATGTCGATGGCAATGCCTTTTACCATCCGGGATTGCAGCTTACCTTCCCGGTACCGTCGGGATGGCAGTTGAGCAACACCCCGGCGCAAGTACAGATCATTTCTCCCCAGGAAAACGCCGCGATCATTTTTGCTATGGATAATGCTTCATCACCCTTACAAGCTTCGACAAATTTCACCACCAATGCCGGGGCACAGGTCACTTCTTCGGACGCGATCACCGTCAATGGCATGCGGGCGCAGCGGGTCATCAGCAACATTACTTCGGAAGAACAGGCGTTGCAGGTTGAATCATTTTTTATTGAAAAAGACGGCAAAGTTTATACATTCCATGGCTTTACCGATACAGCCAGTTTCCCGACATTTCAGTCACCGTTTGTAAATACTATGAGTAAATTTAATAAACTGACTGATCCGGCCAAACTCAATGTTAAACCTGTAAAGCTGGCAGTGAAGAGCCAAAACAAAGCCGCCACGTTGCGGTCAATGTTGACCGGCTATGGAGTAGCCCAAAATAAACTGGAAGAAATGGCGATCCTCAACGGTATGAACCTGGATGAGACAGTCCCGGCTAATACCAGAATCAAAGTCGTTGGTAAGTAATCAAGTCAGGGGCTGTAGCCGGTTGACAAATTTTTTGTGTAAGTTACAGTGTAAAAATTTGTAACACGGCGACAGCCCTTGATCTACAAGAATTAATATGTTTGGGGGAATATTATTCCGTTAAAACATAAAAATACTGGTACTATATTGTTTATAGTGGGTATTTTTTATGTACTTAATCAAGCGGTTACTAAAAACAATCTGGTTGATAATTTATTACAGTATTATGATTGAAAGAAAACAACCTCGGGTATTGAACCAGGTTAATATTTCATCCCGTCCACAAAATAGATAATTATAATTTGTTATTCCCTCTGCGTTCTCTGCGTCTCTGCGTTAAAAAAATGAAAACGCAGAGGCGCAGAGGTCGCAGAGAAAATCTTAACTGTTTGTTATTTATGAAATTATTTACTTGTTCTTGTTGATTATCTAAAGATTTTTTATTGAACAAACAAGAATGTATTATCAAAAATCGTATTCCTTTCAAGTATCAGTTAAAAAATACTTTAGATAATGAATTGTTTATAGACAACACGCAAATTTGTCTATTACAACAAAAAGTGGGTCTATTTGTTTTAAAAGATTCGCGTCTATTTTTCAAAATAACCCACTAGAAACAATATAGAGCCAAAATACTTCATGGGGTAACTGTGTAAAATATTGTAAAATACCGCCAGCCTTACAGATAATAAATCTTAATAATTGCTTTTCAGTATTTTTCTTATTACTATTGATAAATGACATAACTTAAACCTGGAGATTTATTTATGGGAAAGAAAAGAGTTCAAGGTAACGTAACGGAACAGTTTAGCAGGCGGGATTTTATTTCAACAGTTGGCGCAGGGACGGCGGCATTATTGTTGAATCCGGTAAAAAATGCCGGGAAATTATCCGCTTCGACGTTGTTGCCGACTGAATATAAAGCTAAAGTAGCTGCTACCCGCGCGGATAATTATGACCGGGCGTTTATTAAAAGCAAAGTTCAGCACTTGTTCGAGGCCCTTGGCGGCATTAGCGATGTGGTGCATGCCAATGATAAAGTGGCAATAAAAATCAACCTTACCGGTGGTTCAGGCTATGCCAGTAATTCCAAGCTGGTGGGCGGCAGTCTGGTCGACAATGTCTGGACTCACCCCGAAGTTTTACGCGCGGTAGGAGAACTGATCCTCGATTGCGGCGTTAAACCGGAAGATTTGTATATTGTCGAAGCGATCTGGGATGCAAAATCATATAATAATTACGGTTATAAAGATGTACAGACCTCCCTGGGCTGCCAATTGGTTGATTTGAACAAGCCGGCGCCTTTTGCAGATTTTATGGAAAAATCTACGGGTGACAAGCATTGTTATTATGAATCTTTTACATTGAACCGGATTTTAGATGAAGTGAATGTGTTTGTATCTATTCCCAAGATGAAGCATCATTTTAATGCAGCGGTTACGCATTCCATGAAAAACCTGATCGGGATTACGCCTTTACAAAATTATATCAAGCAAGGCATGAGCGGGTATCGCTCAAAATTGCATGAAGACGGCGGCGATATTCGTATGCATTTACCGCGTTCGATATGTGATTTGAATCTGGCCCGACCGGTTAACCTGGCAGTCATCGACGGCATTAAAAACGCCGATGGCGGCGAAGGCCCCTGGAATTCCACTTTTCAACTGGCCGAGTATCATTTACTGCTGGCCGGCAAAGACCCGGTGGCCACCGATAGTATTGCTTCAGTACAGATGGGCAACGATCCCGAAGCCGATAAACTTTATACTCCGGTCAATGAATACGCCGACAATTATCTGAAAATGCTGGCGGAACGGGGCATGGGCACCAATATAATCAGCGAAATTGAACTGGTTGGCGACGGCGCATCAACAATCAAAACCTCGGTGCGCCCTGTGAACAGACCGAACCGACCGGAAACTATTCGCTTGCTGCAAAACTATCCCAATCCGTTCAACCCGTCGACAACCTTTAACTATACGCTCAAAGAGTCCGGCAATGTATCGCTGACAATTTACGATACAATGGGCCGGCTGGTCGATACGGTTGTTGATGGCTATGTGCCCGCCGGGGAGTATTTTATTACCTGGACGGCCAGTAATTTGCCAAGCGGAGTATATTTCTACAAACTGCAAATCGGTGGGTTCTCTACCACCCGAAAACTGGTTTTGCAAAAGTAAGAAAAGCTTAATCAAAAGGGCGTCACATGACGCCCTTTTTTGTTTGTATGGTGCTTTATAAAGATACAAGAAAAATAATGAATTCAATGCGTAAAGATACTATTTAACCTGTTGATCAATCCAATTGCTAATTAATTGCAACGCTTCCGGAGCAATAGTTTCTTCGATTCGACCATATTCATACTCGGAACCGGTCTCTGCTGTTTGAAAAAGGTGATTTAGCCCCGGCAGAGCTTTAACAAGATAATTTTTATTGCCACCCTGTTCCAGAGCAGCCTTGATCGCCGGTAAATTCATTTCGGCCGGAACTTGTTTGTCTTTCTCGCCATTTATAGCCAGTACCGGACATTTTACCTGTGAGAGTACAGATTGTGGCTCGCATGAAAGTGAATAAAACCACCAGGGACTGAGTGAGCGTTTAATTTCATATTCCAGCCTGCCCTGTGGCCAGTTCATACGGGTCTTTTCTTCTTCACTTAATCCCGCATATAATTTTCGAATTCCGGCGTCGATGGCTGTGGAATCCAGGCCGTGTTTAAACAGGCTGTAAATACTGGTGCGCCAGGCACGTTCCAGTTCCATATTTTCTGCGCTGGTTCCCTCTAATTTTAATTGTTCTAACACCTGGGAAATGACTAATTGCTCAAAACCGATTCCGGGGCCGGCCATTAAAACCAGGAATGCGACATCTTTAGATTCAGCAGCCGCAATGGGCGCAGCCAGACCGCCTTCGCTATGACCAAGCAGGCCTATTTTTTGTGGATTTATTTCTTTACGATTTGACAAATAAGATACTCCGGCGAGAGCATCTTCTGCAAAATCTTTTGTGGTTGACAGGGCAAAATTCCCGCTGGAACCACCGACGCCGCGGTCGTCTGCCCGGAGCACAGCAATACCTGCGCGGGTTAAATGATCGGCCAGAACCAGGAATGTTTTATGGCCGAATCCTTCCTCGTCGCGATTTTGCTGGCCGGAGCCGGTGATCAATACAACAGCCGGGAATGGGCCGCCGGATTTGGGGCAGGTGAGGGTCGCGGCAAGTTTTACGCCTGCTTTAACATTTTCATAAACCACCTCTTCTTCCTGATAAGGGAAGGGCCGCTTGGGTTCCTGCGGTCTCTTCAATTCCGGCATTTTTTCGACACGGGTCAGAGGCACGTCGAACCTGGCGCCGCCCTGGCGAAATTCAGCCGCTATGCTGTTATTTTCCAGGCTAACAGGGCCTTCTATTTCGATGCCAAGATTATTTATTTTAAGGCGAAACTTGTTTTCTGTAAAAGCTGCTTCATCGCAGGGAATATCCCCGGTATTTTGATCGATAATCCTTAAAGTTGCCTTGAGTGAATTATCCACATTTTCAGTAATAGTAACCCCCATTCGTAGTTCTGCCGCTCCGGGTATTTTCAGAGCGCCTACCCATATCCCGGTTATTGTGGAAGATTTATCCACGGGGGGCGCGGCAAAAAGAATAGCGCTGCACAAAACGAGCAACGCCAAAAGTCCGGCAATAATTAGAGTTTTGTTTTTCATGGTAATTGTCCTTAGTATTTAATACCGTTTTGAGTTCCATGTTCTATATAGTTATTATATGCTGGATTTTAAAAGAATGTTACAGTATCGGCGGATGAATACAGAATCGGTTATACATGCAGGGAGCAAACATCTGGAAGGAATCCGGTTGTTTACTGAAAATGATTAGCGATACTTTTATCTGGATAGTATATTAATAAATTCTGACAATAACAAGAGTTAATGGACTTGTTGCATCTCCCTGTAATATTTTATTGTATTTTTACCCTGAATTTTTCATATTACAGTGTAATATGAAATTTTTAATTTTTAATTGCCGCCCAGGATTAAGTATAAAGGAGGTTGTTGTGCAGCGAAAATATTTATTAATAACTCTATTGGTTGCATTATTGGTTAGCAGCGCCCAGGTACAGGGTGGAGAGTATAACATCAAAGATTTTGGCGCTTTAGCGGATGGTGTAACAGTTAATTCGGCGGCTATTCAGAAAGCAATAAATACCTGTCACGAGGCCGGCGGCGGCACAGTAACGATACCGGCGGGCGTGTTTGTGTCGGGAACCATCCGGTTGTTGAGCAATGTCAATCTGTATTTGGAAGCGGGCGCGGTCTTGTCCGGCAGCCTGAACCTGGCTGATTATACTTTCGAGGGCGAAGAACATGGGCTGATCTTTGCCGATGAAGCGGTCAATATTTCCATAACCGGGAGTGGGGAAATACTCGGCAACGGCACCCATTTTATGCTTTTGAACAAGTCGCATATTTCTGAAGATTTTGAACGCAGTATGACCCGCCAGGGCGAAAAGTTTATGCCGGCCGACCAGTTGTTTGCCGACGGACCGGTCGCTTATACCCGCCGGCCTGACATGTTGCTGGTGATTTTAAAATGTGAAAACGTACTGCTCAGCGATGTAACGTTCAGGGATGCGCCGTCATGGACGATCCGTTTAGGTGATTGTGATAACGTGGCTGTGCGCGGTATAAATATTATGAATAACCTGCTCATCCCCAACAGCGACGGCATTCATTGCACTACCTCGCGTAATGTGCGTATTTCTGATTGTGATATTCGCGCCGGCGATGATGCCATTATCGTCACCGGGTTCGGCCTGAAAACCGATGTATCCGGGGATTACTCTGCGCGGGAGGTTTATACTGACCGCACAATCGGCAACAAAACCGGTTATGCTGAAAATGTTACCGTGACCAACTGTGTATTGACCTCCCGCTCCAGCGGCATCCGGGTCGGTTATGGCGATAACAGCATCCGCAACTGCACTTTTCAGAATATTATAATTTATGGCTCCAATCGGGGTATTGGTGTGTTTGCCCGCGACCTGGGTTCGATAGAGAATATTCTGTTTTCGGATATTATTATTCAAACCCGGCTGCACTCCGGGCATTGGTGGGGCAAGGGCGAACCGATCCATGTTTCCGCCATACCCCAGGCAGAAGGATACGAACTGGGGCAGATTAAAAATATTCGTTTCAGCAATATCCTGGCTGAAGCGGAAACCGGTATTGTAGTGTGGGGTACAGAGTCAAAACCGGCGCTGGATGTGCATTTTGACCATATTCAGCTCAAGATCAATGACAGTCCGTTAAATGCGGAATACGGCGGCAATTTCGACCTGCGGCCAACCCGCAACCCCGGTGAAAAGATCTTTAAACATGATATACCGGGTTTGTATGCAAATCATATTAATAATTTGGTAATCAAGGACTTAAAATTAGAGTGGGCAAACAAGTTGCCTGAATTTATGAATCACGCGATTCATTGCGAACATTTTGTAGATGTGTTGATCGACGGCTTTAGCGGTCGCCAGCCGCATTTAAACGACAACCGCGCCGCCATTGCCTTGAATGACGGCAGCGGCGTTATCGTGCGTAATTGTGTGGCTGAACCGGGAACCGGTATATTTCTGTCCCATCAAAACGTAACCCGGATGCAGATGTTTGTGAATAATGATATGAGTCTGGTGAAAAAGGTGTTGGAGCCGGAGAAAAGTGAATTTTTGATGCAAGGCAATGTGCTGAAAGTTGGAAAGTAAAAGGAATGGCGGAAGGGAAAATATTCTTTCATTCCTGATCAGAAATTGTGCATCGCTTTCTAAAAAGAGTTGACTTTATTTGAATTAGTGTGTATATTAAAGGGCTTTACTGAAATTTGATTGCAAGCGGCGCGTTCGTCTAGGGGTTTAGGACGCTGGCCTCTCACGCCGGTAACACGGGTTCAAATCCCGTACGCGCTACAAGATAGATTGTTAAGAATAAACGCGCCCGTAGCTCAACTGGATAGAGCGTCTGGCTACGGACCAGAAGGTTGGGGATTCGAGCTCCTCCGGGCGCGCACATAATGCAGCAAGATTGATGGATGAGCATTTCACCTGGATGCGGGAAGCGCTCCGGGAAGCGGAAAAAGCGTATCGTAAGCAGGAAGTGCCGATAGGCGCGGTTATCGTGCTTGACGGCCACATCATCGGCAGAGGACACAACCTGATCGAAACCCTGCAGGATGCCACCGCCCATGCGGAAATGCTGGCCATTAATGCCGCATCCCGGTCACAGCGAACATGGCGGCTCAACGATTCCATACTGTATACAACCCTGGAACCCTGCGCCATGTGTACAGGCGCGATTTTACTGGCGCGGATTTCGCACCTGGTGTTTGGAGCGCGCGATCCCAGGTATGGCGCCTGCGGTTCGGTTCTGCAACTGGCCGAACAGGATAAGCTCGATATTCGCGTGCCGATAACCGGCGGAATTCTGGAAACGGAATGCAGTTTGTTGCTTAAAGATTTTTTTGCGCAGGTTCGGCAACGCCGGAATAGCGACAAGTGAATGAATTTGGAGAGATGCGAGAGCGGCTGAATCGGGCGGTCTCGAAAACCGTTGTACCCTTTGGGTACCCAGGGTTCGAATCCCTGTCTCTCCGCTTTGGCAAATAGTAAGATTATGGAGAGGTGTCCGAGAGGCTGAAGGAGCACGCTTGGAAAGCGTGTGTAGGTTTATTCCTACCGCGGGTTCGAATCCCGCCCTCTCCGCCAGTATTTGTAACCACCCTGCATTCCTAAAATGGAAGCAGGAAAATACCGGGGCCGTAGCTCAGTTGGGAGAGCGATACGTTCGCAACGTATAGGTCGAGAGTTCGAATCTCTTCGGCTCCACCAGGCAAAATAGAAACCGGTTTATCTTTATTCCACAACAATAAACACCCTTGCCGGTTTTTGCCATTTAAAAGTGCCAGGCCCTGCGCAACAGATGCGTGCCCAACCCCGTCAGGATCGGAAGATAGCAGCGGTAAGTACTTAATCTGTGTGCCGCAGGATCACCTGGCATATTAATACAAACCGGATCTTTTCAAAACAGAGTTGTTCTTTCAGTAAACCTGCAAACACTGTTAATCCCTAATCGAGTTCCATCATGTCATATCTTGTACTGGCCAGAAAATACCGCCCCATGTTTTTTGAAGACGTTGTGGGGCAGCAGCACGTAACCCGGACCTTACAAAACGCTATTCAGCAAAAACGCATTGCCAATGCCTACCTGTTTTCCGGACCGCGCGGGGTAGGCAAGACGACTGTGGCGCGGGTTTTAGCCAAAGCGCTCAATTGCGAACAGGGCCCTACTATTTCCCCATGTAATAAATGTTCTTCCTGTATGGAAATTAATGAAAGCCGCAGCCTGGATGTATTTGAAATTGACGGCGCCTCGAATCGCGGTATAGATGAAGTGCGTAACCTGCGCGAAAGCCTGCGCTATTCGCCCAATCCCGGCAAGCATCGTATTTATATCATCGATGAAGTGCACATGTTGACCAACGAGGCTTTTAATGCCTTGTTAAAGACCCTGGAAGAACCTCCCAAAAATGTGTTGTTTGTGTTTGCGACCACCGAATCGCACAAAGTGCCGGCCACTATATTATCGCGCTGCCAGCGTTTTGATTTCAAGCGCATCACCAATCAAAAGATCATCGAGCAGTTAAAGCAGCTATGCGCCAGCGAAGGGATCGAGATCGAAGATGAAGCCCTGCACCACATCACCATCAAAGGCGACGGCAGTATGCGGGATTCAGAAAGTATTCTCGACCAGATCATTGCTTATGCCGGCAAAACCATAACCGCCCAGGATGTGGAAAGCCTGTTGGGCATTATCAACCTGGAGATGTTTTTCAGGGTGACGGATTTGATCGGTAAAGGCGATGTTGCCGGCGGGGTTGCCCTGGCCAGTGGAATTTTTATTGAGGGATACGATTTTAACGAGTTCCTGCTGGGCCTGGCCGACCACTTTCGCAATATCCTGGTCTGCAAAAGCACACAATCGACCGCCAGCCTGGATGTAACTGAAGAATTTACCGCCAGATATACGGCTATCCGCGACCAGTTTTCGGTCGAGGACCTGTTGCGCCTGATCAAGATCAGTTCCGATACCGAGTATCTCATCCGCCGCAGCAGTAATGCCCGGCTGCATTTTGAAATGGCGCTGATCAAAATGATCAATATGAATAAAAGCATCAGCTTGTCGCAATTGCTGGAACAATTTGATGATGTAAAAAAAAAAGCTGATACCGTAAGCCAACCCAAACCTGTTGCTGCCGCCCCTGCTCAAGATATTAGTACGCAAAACAGCGCTCCCCGGTTTTTAAATAAAGTCAAAGAATCATCAGCCGAGCCGCGACCTGCGCCCGCATTGCACGATTCCGCCCCGCTTCCTGTCCCGGAAGCAACCGCTGCCCACAGCGCCGACCTGGCGTCCATTGAGAGCAGGTGGAACGAAGTCGTCGAGCGGGTTAAAAAGCAAAAGATCGCAGTCGGCACGTGTCTTGCGGAATCATGGCCTACAGCCTTGAGCGGGAAAATCCTGGAAATTTCTTTTGATCCACACAACAATTTTCAGCAAAGTAATGTGGAACGTAATAAAGACGTTGTGCAAAACATTATTGCCGAAACTCTGGGCGATGCATTCAAGATACGCTGCGTCAAAGATGAAAAGGGCATATTGAAAGAAACCCGCAAAGTAGCGCCGGTTATGGACAAGAAAAAGCAATTTGAGCAATTGGTGAATGAAAATAATATGGTTAAAAATATTGTTGATACCTTTAATACTGAATTACTGGATTAATTATACAGGAGATAGCGATGAACAGAGGCGCAATGAACGGTCTGCTAAAGCAGGCGCAAAAAATGCAAAAAGAGATGGAACGGGTACAGGCAAACCTGGTGAATATTAAAGTGCAAGGCACAGCCGGCGGCGGCATGGTCAATGTTACTGCGAACGCGGCCCAACAGGTTCTGGAAGTTAAAATTGCCCCGGAGGTAGTCGATCCTGCCGATGTGGAAATGCTGGAAGACCTGGTACTGGCCGCCGTTAACCAGGCGCTGATCAATGCCAAAACAACAGCGGAAAAAGAACTGGCCCAGGTGACCGGCGGTATGATGCCGGGATTGGGCAAGATGGGTTTTTAAGTGGATAAAAAACAACAATCCGGCTGGAGGAATTACTGTTGAAATATTCCTCCGAAGCGGTAGAAAAAGCCATCCACGAGCTTGCCAAGCTGCCCGGTATTGGCAGAAAATCGGCGCAGCGACATGTGTTTTTTTTGTTAAAGTCATCTGCCGATGAAGTGACTGAACTGGCGCAGGCGCTGCTCGATCTCAAAAGCCGGGTTAAATACTGTTCGGTTTGTTTTAATATTACGGAACAGGATCCCTGCGATATATGCAGTAATCCGCGGCGCGATACCGGTACAATATGCGTGGTCGAGGAAGCCAATGATATTATTGCCCTGGAAAACACCGGCGAGTATAAAGGTCTCTATCATGTGCTGGGCGGGGTGCTTTCTCCCCTGGACGGCGTAGGCCCGGATGATTTACGCATCCGGGAATTGCTAAAACGCCTGAGTGAAAATGTTAAAGAAGTGATCCTGGCAACAAACCCCAATACCGAAGGCGAAGCGACGGCCATATACCTGTCGAAATTGATCAAGCCAATGAATATCAAACTATCCCGCATAGCCAGGGGAATTCCGGTTGGCGCCGATCTGGAATATGCCGATGAATTGACGCTGGTGCGGGCGCTGGCCGGGCGAATGGAATTTTAATTTCTTTACTCATCCGTTTTTTATAACTTGCCTTTATCAGCAAGTTTTTTTAATATAATGGGTAAGTTGTTTATTGCAGCAAGCCGGTCGTTACCGATTTAAGGCGTGCCCGTCGGCGTGATAAAGCTGATAAAACAACCCTCGATTTTATTTCAACCGACAATCAGCAAACAGTGCAGAGATTGTGTTTTAATTTGATGATTAGATTAAGGATGATAAAACGGACATGATGAACAAATTTGCATTATTCCTTGCAACTACATGTTATTCCGGGTATTGCCCGGTAGCCCCCGGTACGGTAGGCGCCTTTATTGCAGTAGTGGCATTATGGTTTTTGCCGGCGTTATCCACCCCGGTATTGGGTAGTGTATTTATTGCCAGTTACTTTGTTGGCGTTTGGGCTTCGGGAATAGCCGAGAAGGCCTGGGGCGTCGACCCCGGACGGGTGAACTGGGATGAGGTAGCCGGGATGATGATCACCCTGCTCTTTTTACCCAAACACTGGATAATCTATGCCGCAGGATTCCTGGCGTTTCGGTTTTTTGATGTGCTTAAACCCTGGCCGGTGAATGTTATGGAAAAACTGCCCGGCGGCTGGGGCATTATGAGCGATGATGTTATGGCGGGTATATATAGTAATATTGTGTTACAGATCCTGTTTCGTTTGCTGATAAAATTACCGGCCTGAGTGGAAGCATAGTGAAATGAATATCGAGATCATATCTATTGGCGATGAATTGCTCATCGGCCAAACCATCAACACCAACGCCGGCTGGATGGGCGAACAATTGCTGAATGCCGGAATGCGGGTGCAGTGGGTATCTACAGTCGGCGATGAGTACGATCACCTGGTAGACGCCCTGAAACTGGCCGAATCCCGCGCGGATTTTGTGTTAATGACCGGCGGTTTGGGTCCAACTCATGACGATATTACCAAAAAAGTGATCAGTGATTATTTCAAAGCCAAACTGATTCTTGACCGGCGAGTTCTGAAAATGGTACAAGAGCGTTTTAAAAAACGCGGTATTGTTATGGTCAAGGCCAATGAGGAACAGGCTATGGTGCCTGATATAGCCGAGATCATTATAAATAAGTTGGGCACAGCGCCCGGCCTGATATTCAGAAAAGGGAACAAAAATTTTTACGTGATGCCGGGAGTGCCTTTTGAAATGCAGGCCATGATGACCGAAAAGATCATTCCCGATATGCTCGACAGGTATCGCGGCGCGTTCAGTGTGCGTAAAACCCTGGCCACCACCGGTATACCGGAGAGTACCCTGTTTGAAACAATGGGCGATATGGCGAAAATAGAGCGGTTCGCCCGTGTGGCGTTCTTGCCCGATCTGGCCGGTGTGAAAATACGGCTCACCGCCGCTGGTCAGGATCATGACCACGCCAGGCGTAACCTGGAAGAAGCGGAAAAGCTGGTACGCAGTACTATTGAAAAATTTATATTTGCCGATGACGATATAAAACTTGAAGAGGCAATTGCCCGAATGTTAGCGGGAAACAGAAAAACCTTGGCTATAGCAGAATCGTGTACCGGTGGGTTAATCAGCCACCAGTTTACGAATATTCCGGGCAGTTCGCTGATCTTTATGGGTAGCGTTGTCTGTTATAGTAATGCCGCCAAAATGACGTTACTGGGCGTTCCCAGAGAAATGCTGGTACAATTTGGATCAGTCAGTGAGCAGGTCGCCGGCGCAATGGCGGAGGGCGCCAGAAAACGGTTCGGAGCAGACTATGCTATTTCCACGACCGGTATAGCCGGGCCGTCCGGCGGCACCCCGGACAAACCGGTTGGCCTGGTTTATGTTGGTTATGCGGATGAGCAGGAAACAGTAGCTTCACGGCATGTGTTTTTCCAGGATCGGCTGGGCAACAAAGCGCGTTTTTCGCAAGCGGCAATGAACCTGCTGCGCACAAAATTGTTGAGCCGGGAAGAATAATATGGCGGACATAAGGACATTTATATGCTTTGATATACCCGCATCGATCCGCGAGCAACTGGCGGTTTTGCAAAACCACTTAAAATCCTGCGGCCGGGGCGTTAGCTGGACCAATCCGGCCGGCATACATCTGACCCTGAAATTTTTAGGCGATGTGCCCGAAGTGAAAATAAAGGATATTAATATAGCTGTAAAAAACACTGTGCAGGGACTAGCACCGCTCGCGATCAAGATTGCCGGAACCGGCGCTTTTCCGAATCTCAGGCGGCCGCGGGTGTATTGGGTTGGCGTACATGAAGCCACCGGACAACTGGCAGAATGTCAGAAACAAATCGACCTTGCTCTTGAAAAGCATGGCTTTGCGCGCGAAGCAAGGGCATTTTCACCGCATTTAACCCTGGGCCGGGTGAAAAGCCTGGAGGCTGTGGAAGCTATTTCCCGGGAACTGGCGCACAAGGAATATGAATTTGGCGAATATAATGCAAATGAAATAATTATTATGAAAAGCGATCTCAGGCCAACCGGCGCTGTATATACGCCGTTGTTCCGGATCAAATTATAAAGCAGGGAAAACAACATGGCAGAAGAAAAAAATGAAAAACGCAAAGTTCTCGACCTGGCGATGACGCAAATCGACCGCCAGTTCGGGAAAGGCTCCATTATGTGGCTGGGCGATAATAAAAAAGTGACCATCGACTGTATTCCCACCGGTTCCATCTCCCTGGATGCCGCTCTGGGAATCGGTGGCATTCCCAAGGGCCGTATTATCGAGATATTCGGCCCGGAATCGTCCGGTAAAACTACTCTGGCGCTGCATGTTATCGCCGAAGCGCAGATGCTGGGCGGTCTGGCGGCATTTATCGACGCCGAACATGCCCTCGACGCCGGGTACGCCAAAAAACTGGGCGTCAACACCGATAACCTGTTGATCTCCCAGCCGGATACCGGCGAACAAGCGCTGGAGATCACCGAAACCCTGGTGCGCAGCAATGCCCTGGATGTGATCGTAGTGGATTCAGTCGCGGCGCTGGTGCCGCGCGCAGAAATAGAAGGCGATATGGGCGATGCGCAGATGGGATTGCAAGCCAGGTTAATGTCGCAGGCCATGCGCAAATTGACCGCCGCGATCAGCAAGTCGCACTGTTCGGTCATATTTATTAACCAGATGCGCGAAAAGATCGGCGTCATGTTCGGCAGCCCGGAGACGACCACCGGCGGCCGGGCGCTCAAGTTTTACGCATCCGTGCGGCTCGATATTCGCCGCGTTGCCGCAATCAAGGAAGGCGAAAATGTTATCGGCAACCGCACCAAAGTCAAAGTGGTTAAAAACAAGGTGGCGCCGCCGTTCAAGGAAACCGAATTTGATATTATTTATGGAATCGGTATATCAAAAATCGGTGATTTGCTGGACTGCGCCGTGAATTACAATATAATTGAAAAATCGGGAACCTGGTTCTCTTATGGTGAAGAACGATTGGGACAAGGGCGTGAGAATGTTAAAAAGTACCTGCAGCAAAATCCCAAGTTGATTGAGGATATTGAAAAAAAGGTACGAGCTTCACTGGGACTGGGAATGGAGGCGGCAGCTGAGAATAAACAAACCGGTAAAGCCGAAACTGAAGTAAAGAATGACGAATGAGTCCTCAAGTAACCGATATCCAGGTACAGGAAAAGCGTAAAGACCGGTTTTCCATATTTCTGGATGGCGAATTTGCCTTTGGCGTTGACCAGGATGTGTTACTGCAATCCGGCATAGCCAAAGGCGATGTGCTCACTCCGGCGCAGGTGCAGGCTATGATCGGCCTGGAAGAACGGAAAAATGCCCGCGACAAAGCGCTGCGGCTGCTGGCGGTACGGGCGCGCAGCGAAAAAGAGCTGACCGACCGACTCCGGCAGGCCAAATATTCTGTGCGTATCATCGAAGAGGTGATCGCCGAATTAAAGCGGCTGAAACTGCTGAACGATAGTGATTTTGCCGTCATGTTCGCCCGCAACCGGGTTATTACCAAACCTACCGGCGAATACATGCTCAAGCAGGAACTAAAAGCCAAAGGGCTATCGGAAGAGGACATACAAAACGGGCTCGATGCCGCTTTTCAGGAAAAACCGGAGCAACGCCAGGCCCTGGAACTGGCAATAAAATTAAAAGCCAGGCACCGGCAAGACGAAGAAATTAAAGCCAGGAAAAAAGTAAACGACCATTTACTGCGTCGCGGTTTTTCCTGGGATATTGTCAATGATATAATGGATAAATGGGATAACCTGGAAGAGCAAACCCTTGAGTAAATTAGATTTAAAAACATTACGACCCGGCACCCGGATGATCCGCGCGGCTGCCTATACGGATATTGTCGTCCAGTCGCATATTCCGCCGATCTACCAGACAGTGAATTTTGAATATGCCGATGCGGAACAGGGGCTGGATATTTTTCAGGGCAAAAAATCGGGATACATTTATACGCGGGACGGCAATCCCACTACCGATTTGTTTGTCAACATGGTTGCGTTACTTGAAGAAGGTGAGGCCGGTATAGCCACCGCCTCGGGAATGGCGGCAATCAGCAATGCCATATTGCCATTTGTAAATCCCGGCGATGAAATCGTTTCTTCTTCGGCAATCTATGGCGGAACCAGGAACTGGTTCACCGAGCATTTACAGCGTTTTAACATCACTGTGCGGTTTGTCGATATAACCGACCTGGATGCGGTGCGGGTTGCTATAACAGATAAAACCAAAATTTTGTATACCGAAGTCGTCGGCAACCCCAACCTGGTAGTGGCCGATATTGCTGCGCTTGGGAAAATAGCCCGCTCTGCGCAAAAATTATTTATTGTGGATAATACATTTACGCCGCCCCCGGTGATGTATCCTCTCAGATACGGCGCCGATATTGTTGTGCACAGCGCCACCAAGTATATCGGCGGGCATGGCGATATTATCGGCGGGGTTATTGTTACCAGTCTGGAGAAAATGCAACTCATTGGCAAAACGCTCAGTAAATTTGGCGGCGTGATGAGCCCGTTCAATGCCTGGCTGGCGATACGCGGCTTAAAGACGATGAACTTGCGGCTGGAGCGGCATTGTGATAATGCCATGCGCCTGGCGGAGTATTTGAGTAAACATCCCAAGGTTGCGCAAGTTTTTTACCCCGGCTTGCCGCAGCACCCGTTTCACAAGGTTGCCGCTGCGCAATTGCATGGTTATGGAGGGATGATGGCGTTTGAGGTCAAAGGCGGACTGGATGCCGGCAAGACGGTTATGAACAACGTCAGAGTGTGCAGTTTTGTGGTGAGTCTCGGTGAAATCGATACTCTTATTATGCACCCGGCGTCGACCTCGCATGTATCCCTGACCCCGCAGGAGCGGGAAGCGATAGGAGTGACCGACGGGATGATACGTCTGTCCGTGGGCATTGAAAATATTGAAGACCTGATCGGCGACCTGGAACAGGCGCTGGCCAAGGTGTAAAATTTTGCTTTAATCCCGGAGTATCAGGGAATAGAGTATAGAATAATGCCTGATCCGCCCGGGTAATAAAAGGGTGATTGAGCAGCAAAGATGCCGGCAAAAATAACAAGTTCTGCCGGTGTAGTAAAATTTCTAATTGAGTTATAATTTATTGTATGAAAATATGTTATCAATATGAATTATTTTGTTTTTTAATAGATTTATTTTGATTATTTTCTTATCTTGTAGTATACTTGCCATTTGGCAATTTTTCTGGATAACGATACTCAGCATTATTGGAAGGTGAAAAGCCAAATTTATTATGACAGCGAATGAAATCCGACAATCATTTCTTGATTTTTTTAAAAGCAAGACCCATCATATTGTGCCCAGCGCGCCGGTTGTGCCGCAAAACGATCCGACCTTGTTATTTACCAACGCCGGCATGAACCAATTCAAAGATATTTTTTTAGGTAACCGCTCCATCCAGCACAAGCGCATTGCCGATTCACAAAAATGTATCCGGGTTTCCGGCAAGCACAACGACCTGGAACAGGTGGGCCGCGATACCTATCATCATACATTTTTTGAAATGCTCGGTAACTGGAGTTTTGGCGATTATTTTAAAGCCGAGGCAATTGCCTGGGCCTGGGAACTGATCACCGGAGTATGGGGTCTGCCCAAAGACAAGCTGTATGCCACCGTGTTTGCCGGCGATGCGCGCGACGGGGTGCCCGCCGATACAGAGGCGGAAAACGAATGGCAAAAACGCACCGATATAGATCCAACACATATATTACGGTTCAGTAAAAAAGATAATTTCTGGGAAATGGGTGATACCGGTCCCTGCGGCCCCTGCTCGGAAATTCATATCGACCGCGGCGAAGGTTTTTGCGACAGCAAAGATCCGAACCATGTTTGCGCGGTAAACAGCGGCTGCGCCCGTTACATAGAATTATGGAACCTGGTGTTCATTCAGTATAACCGTGATACAAACGGGAAATTACAAACCCTGCCGGCCAAGCATGTGGATACCGGCGCCGGTTTTGAGCGGCTGGTTTCGGTAATGCAAAAAAAATCTTCCAATTATGATACGGATGTATTTACCCCGATTTTAGCTGCAATTGCTGAAATTACCGGCGCGCCTTATAGCGATGGCGAAGCAGGAGTCGCATTTCGGGTAATTGCCGACCATATCCGCGCTTTGTCTTTTGCTATTGCCGACGGCGCCATCCCCGGCAACGAGGGCCGGGGCTATGTGCTGCGACGAATCTTACGGCGCGCGGCGCGTTTTGGCCGGGTGTTGGGTATGCATAACCCGTTTATCTACCGGTTGGTTAAACCACTTGCCGACGTTATGGGCGATTCGTATCCGGAAATCAGGCAGAGGCATGAATATATCGCCCGCGTTATACGCGCCGAAGAAGAGAGCTTTGGACGAACACTCGACCGGGGACTGGAAATCTTTGCGCAAAAAGCAGAGAGTCCAGCTGTTAAAAACAGCCAGGTTTTCCCCGGCGCCGATGCGTTTTTACTGCACGACACCTACGGATTCCCCCTGGACCTGACACAATTGCTGGCCGAAGAAAAAGGTCTGACGGTTGATGTGTCCGCTTTTAATGAGGAAATGGAACAACAGCGGGAACGGTCGCAAAAGGAACGCAAGGCGGTTTATGAATCGCTCGATATTGATCCATCTACCGTAAAATCAGAATTTATCGGTTACGTTGAAGATGCTGTCGAAACCCAGGTAAGCCATTTCGAAGACGGCAAACTCGTATTACAGCGCACGCCATTTTATGCGGAATCGGGCGGCCAGCTTGGTGATACCGGTAATATTAAAAACGAATATTTTGAATTCAGGGTCGACAATACCCGCAATATCGGCGAAGTGATCGTGCATTTTGGAGAACTGGTATCGGGCTGCACGCCCGCAGTTGGTGATAAAGTGACGGCGACGATCGACATCAACAAACGCCGGGCGACGGAACGTAACCATACCGTTACCCATATTTTGCATAGAGCATTACGGCAAACCCTGGGCGAGCATGTTCACCAGGCCGGTTCTCTGGTCGGGCCTGATTATTTGCGGTTCGATTTTTCTCATTTTGAAAAAGTGAGCAATGAAGACCTGAAGAAAATTGAAGATATTGTTAATCATACGATCCTGGAAAATCGCACAACAACCTGGCGGGTAATGCCCATCGATCAGGCCAAAGCCCTGGGCGCTATGGCTTTATTCGGAGAAAAGTATGGCGATGAAGTGCGTATGGTGGAAATTGACGGATTTTCCCGCGAGTTGTGCGGCGGCACCCATGTTTCCGCCACCGGCGAGATCGGCGAATTTGTGATCACCGCCGAAAGCGCTATAGCCGCAGGCACACGGCGTATCGAGGCAATTACGGGCTTGAAAGCGCTAGACTATCTGCGCCAACAGGAAACCCTGCTGCACGAGGCCGCAGGACTGCTGGGCTGCTCCCGCGAAGACCTGCCAGGCCGCCTCAAGGCGCTGCTGGATGAACGCAAAGCATTGGAAGGT
This sequence comes from bacterium, assembly GCA_029561455.1. Taxonomy (GTDB): domain Bacteria; phylum Zhuqueibacterota; class Zhuqueibacteria; order Residuimicrobiales; family Krinioviventaceae; genus Fontivivens. The sequence goes on along the minus strand of JAKQIY010000033.1, from coordinate 29,898 downwards.
GAATTAAAAAAGCTGCATGAAAAGAGTTCCCAGGATGATATAGAGACCCTGCTTAAAAATGTAAAAAAAGTTGGTGATATAAACCTGGCAACCGGGCAGATCCAAGCCGGAAATATGGATGAATTACGGGCGGCGGGCGATATGTTACGCAACCGTCTGGGCTCCGGGGTTGGCGTACTGACGGCGATTATTAATGATAAACTGAATTTTGTCTGTGTGGTAACCAAAGATGTAACCGAAAAGAAACAGTTAAAAGCCGGTGAGTTGATCAAAGAGATCGCCGCAATAGCCGGCGGCAGCGGCGGTGGCAGTCCACACCTGGCGGTAGCCGGTGGCAAGGATGTATCCAAGGCCGGGCTGGCGTTATCGGAAGCTGAACATATAATTAGCCGGAAATTATAATAAACATCAGATCAATCCGAAAGGACTTGCAATAAGTGAAGGTTATCGATAAACTTTTTCAGGCTAAAGAGACCAAAGGCGCGGGTTATTTCGTGCTCATCGATCCTGACAAGCAGGATATACAAAAAGCCGTGCAAATGGCAAAAAAATGTGAGCAAGCCGAGGTCGACGCCCTGTTGGTGGGCGGCAGCCTGTTATTCGCTCATTATTTCGATGAACTGATCCAGGCAATTAAAGCTGAGGTGTCTTTGCCGGTTATCATCTTTCCGGGCAGCACCAGGCAAATTTCTCCGTTTGCCGACGCCATATTATTCATTTCGCTGATCAGCGGGCGCAACCCGGACAAACTGATCGGCGAGCAGGTGACGGCCGCACCGATAATCAAGTCGATGGGGCTGGAAGCGATCTCGACCGCCTATATGTTCATCGAATCCGGCAATATGACCACCGCCCTGTTTATCAGCGATACCCGGGCAATACCGCGCGAAAAGCCGGATATTGCCATTGCCCATGTGCTGGCGGCAGAATACCTGGGTATGCGCATTGCCTACCTGGAAGCCGGCAGCGGCGCCAAGAATTCAGTGCCTGATGAATTGATCAGCGCCCTGATGAAATATACCACCATTCCCCTGATCGTCGGCGGCGGCATTCGCACCCCGGAAGATGCCAGGAATAAAGTGCTGGCCGGCGCCAGTTTTATTGTTACCGGCAATGTGTTGGAAAAGAATAACGACCCGAAAATAATCAAGGCCTTTGCCGACGCTGTTCATATTAAAAAAAGTTAGAACAAATCAATAACATTGCAGGAAAAAAGTTATTGATCGGGTTGTTACGAAAAGAAAGAAAAAAATATATATAAATTATGCCTTTAATAGATACCCATTCTCACGTAATCGCTTACTGGGATGACGGCTCGCCGAATTGGGAAATTTCACTGGATATGTTACGGGACGCGGAAAGTGATGGGATCGAACAAATCGTTTGCACACCGCATATACTTTCCCGCCAGGAAATGGAACAGGACAAGGCTGATGAAGTGTGGGGGCTGTACGAGGACCTGGTACAACGCGCCGCTAAAGCCGGAATCGCTGTAAATATTTTTATGGGAGCAGAGTTGTATGCCGCCCCCGACCTGAAACTCGATCATAAAATAGCTACCCTGGCGCAAAACGGCAAGTATTTCCTGGTAGAATTTCCGATGGCGTCGATACCGGTTTTTGCGCCGCAATTATTTTTTAATTTTGTAATTGACGGTAAAACGCCGATCCTCGCTCATCCGGAACGCAATAGCGGCTTTCTGGAAGATCCGCATAAAGCGTATGATTATGTGGAACGCGGTGCTTTTTTTCAAGTAACCGCCGGCAGTCTGCTGGGCAGGTTTGGCGCGACAGTACAGAATTTAGCCATCCAGTTAATGGATGCGAATTTGGTGCACCTGGTCGCCAGCGATGCGCATAATCTCACATCCCGGCCGTTAAAACTTGCCGAGGCGTATAAATTTGTTGAAGAAAAGTGGGGCAAGCCACGCGCCGACAAGCTGTTTTATGAAAATCCGCTTCAAGTAATAGCCGGTGAAACTATCAGCATCGGTGAGCCTAAAGAGATCGATTTGCAGCCGGCGCAGAATTGGCAGAACAAGGTTAAATCCTTTTTTGGCATGAAAACGCGGTGATTGCTTGAGTAGCATCAGATAATAGTGGAGTAACGAGTTGCCCGATTATAAAAATCTAATAAATGAACAACTGGAACAGAGTGCACAGGTTTTGCAGTTTATCACTGAAAAGCTGGTTGATGATATAACCCAAACCGGCGTCAAGATGGTCGATTGTTATAAAGCCGGCGGCAAGTTGTTGATTTGCGGCAATGGCGGCAGCGCTGCCGATGCACAGCATTTCGCCGCTGAACTGGTCGGGCGTCTGAATTACCATCGCGCCGCCCTGCCGGCTATTGCCCTGACAACCGATACCTCTATTCTCACCGCCGTTGCCAATGATTATTCGTTTAACGAAATTTTTGCCCGCCAGGTAGAAGCGCTGGGGCAGGTCGGGGATATCCTGGTCGGTATAAGCACCAGCGGTAATTCCGGCAATGTTATTCAGGCTGTTCATGCAGCTAAAAGCAAAAAAATGACTACAATCGCGCTGTTGGGAAAAAACGGTGGAACTCTGGCGGGTTTAGCGGATTATAAAATGATAATCCCTTCGCAAACATCTCAAAAGATCCAGGAGGGGCACATCACTATAATCCATTTATGGTGTGAAATGATTGAAAAGACCTTGTTTCCTGAAAAATAATTCATCGGTAAATTTATTAAAGCGGTAAAAACGTTGACCTTTCTAAATCCCGCAATATTATTCACCCTGGTTGCCGCGGCAATTCCGCTCCTCATCCACTTTTTACACCGCACCAAATTCAGAAATATCCCGTTCAGCACCCTGGTATTTCTTAAAGAGTTGCAGCAGCAAAAGATACGCAGGATAAAATTTAAGCAGGTGTTGTTGTTGATCTTGAGAACCCTGATCATCATCCTGCTGGTGCTGGCCTTTGCGCGGCCATCGCTGCGCGGCAGTTTGAGCGGACAGTTGGCTGCCAATGCCCGTTCCAGTGCGGTAATCGTGGTGGATAATTCGTCTAGTATGACCTGCCGGCAGGGAAAAGAAGCAAATTTTCACCTGGCAAAAGGCAAGGCGCAGCAAATTGCCGCAGAGATGCAGCCGGGCGATGCGGTATACCTGGTTTCGGCCACAGATACGAATAGAACCACGCATTATCCTGGTTACCCGGATTTTACTGCGTTGCAGCAGGACATAGACGCCATTAAAACAGATTACCGGCTTACCAATCTGTCGGCGGCGCTCGATAAAGCGCAGCAGTTATTGCGATCCAGCGCTGCTATTAACCGTGAAATTTTTGTATTGTCCGATTTTCAACGGACGGCGTTTAGCGGCGATTCTGTTAAAAAAGGCGATCCCGATATTCGGGTGGTGGGCTTGCCGATGCACAGCGAGCCGGTTCACAATCTTGCAGTAACCGGATTGAAAATTGTTACCACAATTTTTGAAAAAGATAAACCTTTTGAACTGGAAGCGATAATTACCAATACCGGCAACGAGGCTTTTGGAAACAAACTAGCGCAGTTATTTGTAAATAATGAAAAACTGGCGCAAACCATGGTCGACCTGGAACCGGGTTCCAGCATACCGGTAAATTTCAAATTTATTCTCAATCACACCGGTTTTCTTGCCGGATATGTGTTGTTAGAAGACGATGATATGGAAACCGATAACCGGCGCTTCTTTTCATTGTATGTACCGCAACAGGTAAAAATTGGTATGCTGGCCGGGGCGGGTTATGATGCGGATATTATTCAACTGGCTTTAAATCCCGGATCAGACAGGGAAACCCGTCCGGCTGTGGACAAGATCACGGCGACGCAGTTATCTGCGGCCAACACCGCACAGTACGATGTGCTGGCCCTGGTCAACGTGGCGGAAATCCCGGCAGAAGCTGCCGACTATATGGTCGAGTATGTTCGCAACGGCGGCGGACTGGTTATCATCCTTGGTGAAAATACTAATATACAGGCATTCAACCGCATTTTACCGCTGTTGGGTTTACCGGAGATTCAGGGCGTTATGGGTAGTTTGCAGGATGAGCGCGCAATCATTTCCCTGAGCAGCGACGACCTCACCCATCCGATTTTTCTGGGTATGTTTGAAAGCGAAAACGCCCGTTTTGACAAACCCCGTTTCCGTTTTGCCATGCATATACAGAACCGGGCCGGCTGCGATCAAATAATCAGGTATAGCAGCGGCGACGCCTTTTTACTGGAAAAAAAGTTTGAAAACGGCACTATATTGCTGATGACCAGCGGGATGAATCCGGAATTGACGGATCTGTCGCAGCGCACTATATTTGCGCCGTTGATGACGCGCATGTTCAGTTATGCGGCTACCTGGAAATATGCCCGGCAGCAGAATTATGCCATTAACCAGGCGTTGAGTGAGAAACTTGCCGCTAATATTGTACAAAATGACCTGGAAATGCAACGTCCCGATGAGATCATCGAACGGATTGAGCCGGTTATACGGCCGACCGGCGCCTGGCTGGAATATACCGCCACCGACATTCCCGGTATATATACCCTGCTGGCTAATAACCAGCCGATTATGCAATGGGCGGTCAACAGTGACCCCCTGGAGTCCGATCTGACGCCGGTAGCGGAAACATTCCTGAAGGACAGATACACTCTGCGGATGGCGGCACGGGATGCGGATATTCACAAGCTGATTTTGGAAAACCGCTATGGGGTCGAGTTGTGGAAGTATTTTGCCCTGGCGGCGCTGGTTTTGTTGATTGTTGAAATGATATTATACCGGGCGGGAGACGAGTCCCTGACTGAAAAAATAAAATAAAAGACGGACGCCGACGCTAAATTACGGAAAAATAACTGAGGTAGAATTGTTAGATACAGAAATTAAAAATAAAGAACGCGCCATTGTGGTTGGCCTGGTACGGGACGGGCAGGAACGCCACCTGGTGGATGAATACCTGGATGAACTGGAATTGCTGGCCGATACCGCCGGCGCTGAAGTGCTGGAACGGATTGTGCAAACGCGCGACCGTATCGATTCCGCCTATATGATCGGCCGCGGCAAAGCCAAAGAACTGGCCGATACCGCCAAATACCTTGACGCCGACCTGGTGATCTTTGATGATGATTTATCCCCGGCGCAGGCAAAAAATATTGAACAGTTGTGCCAGGTTAAAGTTGTGGATCGCAGCGGGCTGATCCTGGATATTTTTGCCAACCATGCCCGCACCCGCGAGGCGCGCACCCAGGTGGAACTGGCGCAGTTGAAATACCTGCTGCCCCGTCTTACCCGGCAGTGGAAGCACTTGTCCCGCCAGGTGGGTGGTATCGGTGTGCGCGGCCCCGGCGAAACCCAGTTGGAAGTCGACCGGCGGCTTATCCGCAAGCGGATCGCCATACTGGAAAAAGAGTTGCAGCAAATCGCCAGGCAGCGCAGCATTCGCCGTAAAAGTCGGCAGGATGAATTCAAAGCCGCGCTGGTGGGCTATACCAATGTTGGAAAATCGACCCTGTTAAATGTGCTCACCAATGCCGATGTACTGGTTAAAAACCAGCTTTTTGCCACTCTGGATTCCACTATCCGCACCATGCAAAAAGATGACCGTAAAGTGTTGTTGATCGATACGGTTGGATTTATCCGAAAATTACCGCATCACTTGGTGGCTTCATTCAAAAGCACCCTTGAGGAAGTAACGGAAGCCGATTTGTTGCTGCATGTGATCGATGTATCATTGCCCGAATTTCGTGAGCAGATGAAGGTGGTGCACGACGTGTTGCAAGAATTAAAAGTGAACGACCGGCCGGTGATCAAGGTTTTTAACAAGATCGATGTGTTGCAAGACACCTCGCTTATTGCCGAACTGAAGCAAACCGAACAGCCCTGTGTTTTTATTTCGGCGCAGCGCGGTATTTTTTTGCAGGAACTGGAGCAACAGATTTTGGCCGCCGCTGAACAGGTATGTAAAACCATGCAGGTAGAATTACCGAACGACCAAACCAGGGTGGTATCGCAACTGCATGAGTTGACGAGGGTGAACGATATAGAGTATGTCGATAATAAAGTGATTGTGAAATTTACAGTTTTACCGGTTAACGCAGATAAAGTAAACCGGTTATTAAACATTACGCCGGACAGCGTATGAATATTCTAGTAGCGGACGATGATAAAAATATCGGTACATCCCTGCAATGGCTGTTGAACAAAGAAGGGCATGATGTAAAAACCTGCCGTGACGGCGAGCAAGCCATAGCTTTGGCCGGGCAGGAACATTTTGATGTTGCCTTTATGGATGTGATGATGCCCGGTATGAGTGGAATAGAGGCGTTGACACAAGTGCTGAAATTACAGCCCCATCTGCGGGTGTATATGATTTCCGGGCAGGCGGATATTGCCACAGCGGTTAAAGCGACTAAACTGGGTGCCTGTGATTTTTTAGAAAAGCCGCTCAACCCGGAAAAGCTGATCCTGGAGATGCGCAAGCTCCGTGAACAGCAGGCGGTCAGCGCGCGGGTGGCCGAGCTGCAAAAGTTGGTGGACCTGGATCACCAGATGCTGGGTGATTCGCCCAAAATGCGGGAATTGCGGGAGATGATCGAACGGGCCGCTCCCAGTGAGGGCCGTATCATGATCTATGGCGAGAACGGCAGCGGCAAGGAACTAGTAGCGCGCGAAATCCATCTGAACAGCCTGCGCAAAAACGGGCCTTTCATTCAGTTGAACTGCGCCGCCATTCCACGCGATTTGATCGAAAGCGAATTATTCGGCTATGAAAAAGGCTCGTTCACCGGTGCGGTACGCCGCAAACAGGGTTTAATCGAACAGGCCGAAGGTGGCACTCTGCTGCTCGATGAAGTGGGCGATATGGCGCTGGAAACCCAGGCAAAACTGTTGCGGGTATTACAGGAAAACGAGTTCACACGACTGGGCGGCGCCAAACCGCAAAAATTTGATGTGCGGATTATTTCCGCTACCAATAAAAATTTGTTACATGAAATATCACAGGGTTATTTCCGTGAGGATTTGTATTTTCGCTTGAATGTTATTCCCATTGTCGTACCGCCGTTGCGGGAGCATGTTGAAGATATTCCCCTGTTGATTGAACATTTTGCCGCCATGTATTCCGCGCGGAACGGTAAAAAACCCAAAGTTTTCAGTTCACAAGCCATCGCCCTGTTAAAACGGTATAACTGGCCGGGTAATATTCGGGAACTTAAAAATATCGTCGAGCGTTTGGGTATTATGATTTCCGGAGATACAATTGGCGTTGCCGATGTCGGCTTTGTTATTGGCGGCGGTCAGGAAACCGGGCGAACAGACGATTTACCTTATGATGAAGCAATACCTTTAAAAGAATACCTGGCCCGGCAGGAAAAAGCGGCAATTATGCAGGTTTACCATAAATATAACGGCAATGTGAGCAAGGTGGCCCAGGTTTTACAAACCGACCGTGCCAACCTGCATAAAAAGCTGAAAACTTTTGGCATCAAGCCATGAGGGGAATAAAATGTCGGGATTGAAAAAAAGCATTACTCTAATGTGGCTGGTTTCCTGGGCGGCGATTGGGCTTTTTTCTCACCGGGCAAACGCTGTGGAGCGGATACATGGCACTAACCGGAATTATCAGCAGGGCGACTGGATCACCTGGAGCGCCACCCGCTTTGTCCGTGATTTGGCAATCGGCGATCAATATATCTATTTTGCTACTACCGGCGGGATAACCCGCTATAACTTTTTTAGCGATAAATGGGACTTTCCCTGGACGATAAGCAATGGCCTGGCGAGTAATGATATATTTATTGTAGGGCTGGATTTTGCCACCGGGTATTTGTGGTGTGTGCACAATGACGGGCTTGCCTATCTGGAACCAGCCTCGCAATTATGGAATAATGTTTATTATGATGAGTTACCGTTCTGGTCCGATGAAACGATCAATTCTATTGGTTTTGGCGATTTCCAGGTTTATTTGGTAACATCACAAAACCGGTTGTTTGTTTCCACCAATACCCAGGCTAATTTTTATCTATCCGACCAGCCGGCTATTCTGAATAGCGCCAAAGATGAGAGCGAAATAATTCAATGGCATGGTTTGTTGGCGCCGCGGCAGCCCAAACTGGTCAATTTATTCATGACCGACGGTTATTTCTTTGATGAAAATAAACGGCTGATCAGCGATATACGGTTCCGCCGCTACCCGATAACCTGCTGGGCTTTTGATAAATGGCGTAAAGTGTGGCTGGGCACCTGGGGACTGGGCGCCGGCCGGGGCGATCTGAATTCTATCCGTCTCGACTTGCTTTCTCATGGTTTGTGGGATGAAACGGTAGATGCCATTGCAAGGGATAGAGACAGGTTCTGGCTGGGCGGCGTTCCCGATCATGACGAGCCATCTGGAGTTACGGATTGGAACCCCGGCGATCAGTCCGCATTGTATTATGAACCAAATCAACTTACGGGTTTTGATAATGACCGGATCACTGCAATTGCGGTAGATGGCGATATTGTGTGGTTCGGCACCCAGGACGGGTTAACGCGTTTTGATCGCAACAGGAACAACTGGCGGACGTTAACGGTGGTTGATAACCTGGTTGGTAATTTTATACACGATATTGTGATCGATAAAGATAATATATGGGCTGCTACAAGCCAGGGCGTATCGCGTTTGAATAAAGCGCCCTGGGGCAGCGATTCTTTGCGTATCAGGCATGTAATGTATCCCAGCCTGGGTGAAATTACGGTTTATGATCTGGAAAAGCAGCTTAATTTATTGTGGATGGCAACCGAGTATGGCATTTTTGTTTATGATACAGAGGCAGATTCCGGCGGTTTTTATAAAGGTGTGGAAGGGCCATCCGACCAGGAAATATTTGCGGTGTCTTGTTATGGTAATGAAGTATGGTTCGGCACGGAAGCAGGAGTAGCCGCTTTGAATGTTGATACCAAAAACTGGCTGACGCCCCCGGCAAAAATGAACAATACGGATGCGGGGATAAACCGCATACTGGCCGCCAGGGATGCGGTGTGGGTGGCGACCAATAGCGGTGTGTTAAAATATGACCGGGCCGGTGAACGCTGGGTTCATTATACGGTTATGGATGGCCTGCCGGATGACCAGGTTTATTCCCTGTGTCTGGATGGCGATTATATCTGGTTCGGCACCGCCAGGGGCTTGACCCGGTTTTACTGGAATTCGCCCTGGCGCATGGATTGATGGTTTTAAAGATACATTGAATAAAAGTATGATAATATTCACCAAATTGTATACAAATTGGTAAAACAGGTGCGGGAAAAATGAATTATCAGCAGGCAGTTGATTATCTGTATGGATTGGAACGGTTCGGCTGGAAACTGGGACTGGATCGTATGCGCACCCTGATGGACTCCCTGGATAATCCACAGGATAAAATTCGCTATATTCATATTGCCGGAACCAACGGTAAAGGATCGGTTGCCGCAATGGTGGAATCGGTGTTGCGCAGCGCCGGATACCGCACCGGCTTGTATACCTCGCCGCATTTGCAAAATGTACGGGAGCGGATCAGGCTTGACGGGGCAATGATCACAGAACAAGAGTTTGCGTCGATAATGACGCGCCTGAAACCCGTTTGCGACGACATGCAATGCACTTTTTTTGAGGTTATTACTGCCCTGGCATTTGTGTCATTTGCCTCATACCCGGTCGATTATGTGGCGCTAGAAACCGGGTTGGGGGGCAGGCTGGATGCCACAAACATAATAAAACCCATGGTTTCCGTCTTTACCGGTATAGATTTGGAACATACCGAACATTTAGGCACAGAAATTGCTATGATTGCTCATGAAAAGGCCGGTATCATCAAATCGGGAGTACCATGCGTAATCGGGCAATTACCGGCGGCTGCTGAACAAGAAATTATCAATACCTGTAAACAAAATAACAGCGCCCTGGTACGGGCGGAGCAGCGATGTCGGTGTGATCGTGTTACACTGCTGTCCGGCAGTACGGATTTTGATTTAACTATCGACCACAAGTTGATCGGCAGAATAAGCCTGCCGCTGCCTGGTATGCACCAGGCAGCAAATGCGCAAATTGCCGCCGCAGCTTTGGCGGTATTGCGTGATAATAACGTTACAATACAAAATCAGAGCTTTAGCGACGGTTTAAGCAGTGTATGCTGGCCGGGCAGATTGCAAACAGTGTGCACCGATCCTTATATAATAATTGATGTGGCGCATAACCCGGCTGCTTTTGCTCAACTGGCCGCCCATTTGCATAAAGTGTTTGCAGATTATCAAATAAAGTTTATTTTTGGATTGTTAAAGGACAAGGACCTGCCCGCATCGGTTCAAATCCTAGCCCCCCTGGCTCAGGCGGTTTACATTGTGCGGGTGGAAAGCGAGCGCTCACTCGATCCGGAAATAATAGCTCAGCAGTTTGGCGGCAGGGTGCCGGTGCAAACTTTTAGTACGGTAAAGGCAGGTTTTCGCCATGCTATTCAGGACTATCAACCGGGACAGCTTTTTTGTGTAACCGGGTCTCATTATCTGGTGGGAGAAGTGTTGGATGAAATAAATAACTTGACAAGGTGAATAATTTTTTTTATCTTAATAAAAAGTAACCTGCGTTACCTCAAGGAAATAACACACCAATATATTCTCCATATAAAGCTGCCGTGTAAAAGGTTCGTGTTGGTTTGAAATCGTATAATTATTTTAATTTATTAATTAATTGCAGCGTCGGGGTGCATTGTGGCTAGTGTAGAATTACGGAATGTAACCAAGGTTTTTGACAAAAAAGTAACCGCAGTCAGTGCGGCCAATATTTCTATCAAAGATACCGAATTTGTAGTACTGGTAGGGCCTTCAGGTTGTGGAAAATCGACCCTGCTGCGTATGATCGCCGGGCTGGAGGATATATCCTCAGGTGAAATAGCTATCGACGGTAAAGTAGTCAACCAGGTGCCTCCCAAGGACCGGGACATTGCCATGGTTTTTCAAAACTATGCCCTGTATCCGCACATGACAGTTTATGAAAACATGGCCTTCGGCCTCAAGCTACGCAAATTCAGCAAAGATGAAATTACGCAACGGGTTAACGAAGCGGCAGAAATTCTGGATATAACCCATTTACTGGATCGCAAGCCCAAGGCGCTTTCCGGCGGACAGCGGCAAAGAGTGGCAGTCGGGCGGGCAATTGTCCGCAAACCCAAAGTATTTTTATTCGATGAGCCATTATCGAATCTTGACGCCAAGCTCAGGGTGCAAATGCGGACGGAAATATCCAAACTGCATACCCGCCTGAGTTCGACCATGATCTATGTTACCCACGACCAGGTAGAAGCTATGACCATGGGTGAACGCATTGTGGTGTTAAAGGATGGCCGTATTCAGCAAATGGATACGCCGTTAAATTTGTATCATTATCCGGCCAATAAATTTGTGGCCGGTTTTATCGGCAGCCCGGCCATGAATTTTCTCGATGGCGAGTTGGTTCGCGATGATGGATTGTGGTTTATCTGTCAGGACCTGAAAATAAAAATGCCGGATAGCCGCCGCCAGGAGTTGGAATCGCTTGCGGGTACCAGAGTAGTAATGGGTATCCGGCCGGAACATTTGAGCGTAAAGAATACAGCGCCGCAGACCGACGGATTGCATAATATCACAGCCCGACTGGAAGTTGTTGAACCAATGGGTAACGAAATGTTTTTATATTTAAAAGCCGCCGGACAAATACTGGTAGCACGTTTAAATTTAACTGAAAAACCGCAGGTCAATTCAGATATTGCCATTGGTCTTGATTTACAAAAAGCGCATTTTTTTAATCCACAAACTGAGGAGGCTTTACAAGTTTATACTAAACAAAATTGAATATGAACTTTGCGGGGAGGTAGATGATTTACCAGGTAAGTATTCAAAACAAGGAAAAATACCTGCCGATTAAACCTGTTTGATTGTTTAAACTTAATAAAAATACGTATAGTACATAGAAGCAGACTGGCATTTTGCATTTGAAATGTGACTATTTGAATTAATAATATTAATTACGAGGAGAAAATGGACATAGCGGAACTCAAAAATCTAAAGATTGCCGAATTAACTCACATGGCTCAGGAACTGGGTGTATCCGGCGTCACCGGCCTTAAAAAGGCCGAACTCATCTTCAAAATCCTTGAAGAACAAACCAAAAAGGAAGGTTTGATCTTTGCCGAAGGCGTTTTGGAAGTGCTGCCGGATGGTTATGGTTTTTTACGTTCACCGGATTATAATTACCTGCCGGGGCCGGATGATATATATGTATCGCCATCGCAGATCAAGCGGTTCGGTATGCGTACCGGGGATACGATTTCCGGGCAAATCCGCCCGCCCAAAGAAAATGAGCGTTTCTTTGCCTTGCTTAAAGTAGAGGCGCTCAATTTCGAAAACCCGGAAGAAGCCAAAACCAAAATGCTGTTCGACAATCTTACCCCTCTTTATCCAAATGAAAAAATAGATCTTGAAACCCTGCCCAAAGAATACTCGATGCGTATTATGAATTTGCTAACCCCGATCGGCAAGGGACAAAGAGGCTTGATCGTTGCGCAACCTAAAACCGGCAAAACCACCCTATTACAAAAAATTGCCAACAGCATTACCAAGAATCACCCGGAAATCAAGCTGATCGTGTTATTGATCGATGAACGCCCGGAAGAAGTGACGGATATGGAACGGTCGGTGGCTGCCGAGGTTGTCAGCTCGACTTTTGATGAACCGGCGGAGCGGCACGTGCAGGTTGCCGATATGGTGCTGGAAAAATCCAAGCGGCTGGTTGAATATGGCCAGGATGTGGTGATCTTGCTGGATAGTATAACCCGTCTGGCGCGCGCACACAACGCCGTGGTGCCGCACAGCGGCAAAATATTGTCCGGTGGTGTGGATGCCAATGCCCTGCATCGTCCCAAACGGTTCTTCGGCGCCGCCCGTAATATCGAAGAAGGCGGCAGTTTGACGATCATTGCTACCGCGCTTATCGATACCGGCAGCCGTATGGATGAAGTTATTTTTGAGGAATTCAAGGGAACCGGTAATATGGAACTGGTGCTGGATCGCCGCTTGTCCGACCGCCGCGTATTCCCGTCCATCGATGTAAACCGTTCCGGTACGCGCAAGGAAGAATTGTTACTGACCGATAAAGAACTGAACCGGGTATGGATTTTACGCAAGCTGCTGGCCGAATTGAATACAGTTGAGGCAATGGAATTTTTACTTGGAAAAATACAGGGTAGTAAATCCAATAAATCTTTCCTGGAATCGATGAGCATGTAATTGTTTTGCTTGCAATCTTGTAAAATTTTTATTAAATTATTCATTTGTAAACGGCAATTATTGTACATCTATTTATATAAGGATAAGGAGAAAAAGCCTTGAAAGAGGGAATTCATCCTAAATATGAAGTCAGCACGGTAAGCTGTGCTTGTGGCAATACCTTTCAAACCCGCACAACGGTAGGCAATATACAGGTTGAAATTTGTTCGGAATGCCACCCCTATTTTACCGGTAAACAGAAGCTGGTCGATACGGCAGGACGTGTAGATAAATTCCGCCGCAAATATGAAAAATTTCAGAAACAAGCCGAGCAAAAAGCTTAACCGGTTTTTTTTTAGCAAGCGGAATAGTATTTCCCCAAACCGGGGAGGCATTCCGTTTTTTTTTGTCCCGGCGGGGCTGTTTATTGTTAATGCGGCCCGGAGCAAGGTGAAGTTATGCTATTCTGTTTGAATGCGATTAATATGGGGGCGAGTCATTTCCGAAATAATTATCCGGTATGTGCGGCACTCATTTTTTTCAGCCGGGAGCGCTAGTCCAAAAAATTGTATTATTTTGGTTGGTTCTGATTTTCAGAGAGCGGCGATTAAAATCTGTAAATTGCTGCCGATCATTTAAAATTGAATATGTTAAAGGATAGCCCGTGTTAGATAAACTCGAAAACCTGGAGAAGAGGTCTCTGGAAATAGAAGCCAAACTCAGTGATCCCCAGGTGATCAGTAATAACAGCCTGTTCCGGGAACTTGCCAAAGAAGCGAGTGAAATAAGCGTTATTGTTAAGGAATACCGCAAGTATAAAAAAGCGCTTGCCGATATTGACAGCGCTAAATCTGTGTTGAACGAAACCAAAGATGCGGAATTAAAAGAGCTGGCACAGGCCGATCTGGAAGATCTGGAAAAACAAAAATCGACTTGTGAAGAACAATTAAAATATTTACTGGTTCCCAAAGACCCCCGCGATTCAAGGAATGCGGTTGTTGAAATACGCGCCGGCACCGGCGGTGATGAAGCAGGTTTGTTTGCCGGGGATCTGTTCCGCATGTACCAGTACTATGCTGAAAAACATCGTTGGAAGCTGGAAATATTGAGTTCCAATGCCCAGGGAATCGGCGGTTTTCGTGAAGTAATCTTTTCACTGTCCGGGACTGATGTATATGGCAATATCAAGTACGAAGGCGGGGTGCACCGGGTGCAGCGGGTGCCGACCACAGAAACCAGCGGACGTATTCATACCTCGGCCGCCACTGTAGCGGTATTGCCGGAAGCGGAAGAAATTGACGTACAGATCGACCCCAATGATTTGCGGATTGATGTATACCGCTCATCAGGGCCGGGTGGACAAAGCGTCAACACCACCGATTCCGCAGTTCGTATAACCCACATTCCCAGCGGTTTGGTAGTAACCTGCCAGGATGAAAAATCACAGCATAAAAACCGCGCTAAAGCATTAAAGGTGTTGCGCGCCCGGTTATATGAAAAAGCCCTGCAGGAAGAACAGGAGAAACTGACTAAAGAACGGCGTTCCATGGTCAGCACCGGCGACCGCAGCGCCAAGATCCGAACCTATAATTTTCCGCAAAGTCGGGTTACAGATCATCGTATTTCATTGACCGTCTACCGGCTTGAGGACGTTCTGCATGGCGAACTGGAAGAATTTATTGCACAGCTGAAACTGGCCGACCGGGCAGAAAAATTACAACTGGTGGAATAGACAGTTTTGTCTCAAACACAAGAAAAACAAAATCGCTGGACCATTATACAATTAATCAATTGGACGACCAAACATTTAATGGAAAAGGGGTTTGAAAACAGTCGTCTTAATGCGGAAATCTTGCTTGCCCACACTCTCAAATGTAACCGGGTGAAATTATACCTTGATTTTGACCGCCCCCTGCAGGCGGATGAACTGGCCGAATTTAAAGTGTTGTTGAAAAGAAGGTTGAATCACGAACCGCTGCAGTATATTACCGGGCAATGCGAGTTTATGTCTTTGCCATTTACTGTAGGGCCCGGGGCGCTGATCCCCCGCCCCGAAACCGAAATGCTGGTTGAATTAACCCTGGAGCATTGTAAAACTCTAGTAGAGAACAATCCGCATCCCGTTATTCTGGATATTGGCGCCGGTTCGGGGAATATTGCCATATCCCTGGCGCATTATAATCCGGATTGTCAGATAACCGCGGTGGATATTTCTGAAGCGGCTTTGAATATTGCGCGCCGTAATGCTGTTTTGAATAATGTTGAATCCTGCATACAATTTATACAAATGGATATTATGAATTGTAAACTGGAACATTTACATAATTATTTTGATATTATTGTCAGCAATCCGCCCTATATCGACGCCGCCGGCTATGAGCGGTTGCCTGAAGAAATTAAAGCCCATGAGCCGCAAATTTCTTTGCTGGCCGGGCAAGAGGGCCTTGATTTTTATATACATTTTCCTGATTTTTTTATATATTTATTAAAAGAAAAAGGAATAGCTTTTTTTGAGATCGGCGAGTTGCAGGCGTCAAGTATTAAACAAATATTCAACCGGCCGGAATTTGAGCCGGTGGAAATTTTCTGCGACCTGGCCGGAAAAGACCGGATTATAAAAGTAAAAAAAAGATAACAAGGGAGCTGGTATGAACGATAGTATTTTTCGTGAATATGATATTCGCGGCATTGTTACCAGGGATTTAACCGATGATGTGGTTTTAAATCTGGGCAAAGCCTATGGAACATTGATGGCAAAGCGTAACCATAAAATTGTGAATGTGGGATACGATTTACGTCTTTCTTCCGCGCACCTGGCAGAGATTTATATTAAAGGCATTCTTTCCACAGGACTCGATGTGAACAGCATCGGTCAGGTTACCACGCCGACCTTATATTTTTCTATTGTGTTCCTAAAAAGCGACGGCGGTGTGATGATAACCGGCAGTCATAATCCTATCGAATTTAACGGTTTTAAAATGTGCGAAGGATTAGGTTCGGTTTTCGGCAAGGATATTCAGGAATTAAAAAGGCTTATTCACCAGAATGAATTCATAACCGCCAAACCGGGCCAGGTGCGGCAGGTACTTGTCATGCCCGATTATTTAAAGATGCTGAAAAGCAAGTTCCATTTTGCCAAAAAATTAAAAGTGGTTGTAGACGCCGGCAATGCCACTGCCGGGCCGATTGCCCCCGGATTATGGCAGGAAATGGGTATGGAGGTGGTGCCGTTGTATTGCGAACCGGATGGCAGTTTTCCCAATCATTTGCCCGATCCGGCGGTACCCAAATATATGCAGGGTTTAATTAAAAAGGTGCTCGAAGAAAAAGCGGATATTGGTTTGGCGTATGACGGCGACGCGGACCGGGTCGGCGCAGTTGATGAAAAAGGCAACCTGATCTTTGCCGATACGTTATTATCGTTGTTTTGTATAGATGTGTTGAAAAGAAAGCCGGGCGCGCAGATCTTGTTCGATGTTAAATGCTCCCAGGCGGTGCCCGAAATTATTAAAAAACATGGCGGCATACCGACCATGTGGAAAACCGGGCATTCCCTGTTGAAAGCAAAAATGAAAGAGACCAAAGCCGTGTTTGCCGGGGAAATGTCCGGGCACATGTTCTTTGCCGATGATTATTATGGTTATGACGATGGTATTTATGCCTCAGGGCGTCTGCTGGAGATTGTAGCCGGAGCGAACAAGCCTTTTTCGGCGCTGGTCAATGAAATTCCAAAATTTGCCTCGTCTCCGGAAATCCGCGTCCATTGCGCCGATGAAGAAAAATTTCGGGTCGTGGCAGCGCTGGTCAGGGACTTTAGTGAGAAACATCATGTTATCGATATTGACGGAGCGCGGGTTGAATTTGGCGACGGCTGGGGCCTGGTAAGGGCGTCCAACACCGAACCGACCCTGGTCTTACGTTTTGAAGCAAAAACCAGGGAAAAACTGACGGAAATCATCAATCTGTTTAAAGAGAAACTGGCAAAATATCCTGCCGTAAAATTTTCAGACAAAGAGTTTACATTCTAACCAGGAAAGGGCGACAAAATGAAAAACACAATTATCCTGTTGGTAATAGCTGTCTGCATGGCATTTATGAGCTGCGCTACAACTACCGGCGGTTTTATTGAACCAACCAGCGATGCCACCATGCTGGTCATCGGTCATGTCATTATCGAGGATGACTATTATTCTGAAGAAACCGGTTCCTACACCGCCAACATCGAAGTTGCCATTAATGGAAAAACCAGCGACGGTAAAGAGTTAGGTTTGTGGGCTAAAACAGATGAAAACGGATATTTTGCCCTGGCGGATGTGCCGATGGGTGAGTATGCGATCAAGGGTATTCGTTCCATCATCGGCCGCAGCAGCGCTGTTACCATAACCAACAGTTTACGTCGCTCAACCGATCCATACCGGGTAACCAATTCGGAGCAACCCATCACTTTTAATGCTTTGTATTATCCCTTTGAACCGGTTGGTCGTATTGCCAGTTTGCAGAATAACATATTCAAACTGGACGATATGAGCGCCCAGACCGGCCAGGTAAACACCATTCAAAAATTCAGTATCAAAGATTATAAACTGGCTAACGGAGTAGTGCTGAATTTTGGCCCGGTCGAAGATTATTTTATTGAAAAATATCCTGCTTCCGCCTGGAAATCTTTACTGGAAGAAAGCAGGCAGACTATAAGGTTTCAACGATAAATTTGAAAAAATTACAAAAAACAATTCTGGAAATATTAAAATCCGAACCGTATCGCACCTTTAAAGTTAAAGAAATTTCGCGTCGGGCAGGAATACCTCAGCATGAATATCAAAGTTTACGTGATACGGTTCGCACTCTTGCCAAAGAAGGCAAGATTGTCAAGTTAAAAAAGAACCTGTATGGTTACCCGGCCAAAGTTGCGGAAATTACCGGACAATTACTGGTCAATTCGCAGGGCTACGGGTTTGTCAGCCAGGAAGAGGGGGAAGATATATTTATCAGCCAAAAGAACATGGGCGTGGCATTGCACAAAGATACGGTGCGGGTCAGGCTGTTGGCATCGACCAGGGGCAAGAGTCCTGAAGGCATTATAACTGAAGTACTATCGCGCAGCAGAAAACAACTGGTCGGCACGTTTACCAGGGGTAAACATTATAATTTCGTCATCCCGGACGATCTGAAAATCAACCAGGATATTATTATAGCGTCGGGCCGTGAACAGGGCGCGCAGGATGGCGATAAAGTGGTGGTAACCATAGATTCCTGGGAACACCGCAAACTCAGTCCTGCCGGGGAAATTGTGCAGATATTGGGCGATCCGGCGACGCCGGGGGTGGATATTACTTCGCTGGTACATCATTTTGAATTACCGGTTACCTTTCCGTTGGCGGTAAACCGTGAAACTGAAAATCTGCCAAGTGCAATTCCGGCGGATGAGTATCAAAAACGCCTCGATTTGCGCAATATACCCATATTTACAATTGACCCGGACGAGGCCAAAGATTTTGATGATGCTATTTCCCTGGAAAATATCAACGGCATATACCGACTTGGTGTGCATATTGCCGATGTGAGTTACTATATCCCGGAAAACAGCGTTACAGAGCAGGAGGCTGCCGAGCGCGGCACTTCGGTATACCTGGTTGACCGGGTGATTCCCATGCTGCCGGAAAAAGTATCGAATGTGTTGTGCAGCCTGGTGGAAGGCCGGGATCGGTTGTGTTACAGTGTGTTGATGGATCTGGATGAGTATGCCAATGTTACCGGTTATGAGATCAGGGAAACGATCATCAAAAGCGTCAAACGTTTCACCTATCGCGAAGCGCAGGATATTCTGGACGGCAAGCTGTCTAATCCGTTACAACCGCTGTTGAGCGAAATGCTGGCGATAGCTAAAAAGCTGGTCTTGAAGCGGCAAAAGCGCGGTGGCGTGGATTTTGACAGTTTAGAGGTAGGGGTAACGCTTGACGACCAGGGACATCCCGTCGATATTGTCCGCAAAGAGCATGGCGAGTCCAACCGTATGATCGAGGAATTTATGCTGCTGGCCAATGAAACCGTGGCCCGGCATGTTGGGGTAGTTTTACAGGAGAACCAGCCACAAAAACTACCTTTTGTGTATCGTATTCATGAAAAGCCGGATGAAAAAAAGATCAGGGAATTCCTTGCCCTCACCCGCGCCTTTGGATTTAGTATCAGCATGCCAAAACGTGTTACCCCCGGGTTTTTTCAAAAAATGGCAAAACAGTTTGAAGGGCATCAATCTGCAGTAATCCTTGAGGATATCCTGATCCGTACGATGATGAAAGCGCGGTATTCTACAGATAATATTGGTCATTTTGGCTTGGCCTATACTTATTATACGCATTTTACTTCGCCGATCCGTCGTTATCCGGATTTGATGGTGCACCGGTTATTAAAAAAGTACGCCAGGCTGGCGACGCCGGTGATCAATAAAAAAGAGTTACAAAATAAATGTAATATCAGCACCGAGCGCGAGATCCGCGCCCAGGAAGCGGAACGGGCTTGTTTAAAACTGAAAAAAGCGGAATATATGGAAGCCCGCCTTGGTCAGGAATTTACCGGCATTATATCCCGCGTGGTATCTTTTGGTTTTTTTGTGGAAATTCCGGAATTGCTGATCGATGGGCTGGTGCATGTTACTACCCTGGATGAATATTTCATTCTGGATGAGAAAAATTATACTTTTATCGGCAAGTATACGGGGAAAAAATATAAACTGGGGGATACGGTAAAAATCCGCGTCAGTCATGTTGATCGAAATGAAAGAATTATTGATTTTATTTTAGCAACATAAACATTTAGAGCCTGATTCGTTTGCAAGGGAAAACAGGGTGGTTTTAACAAGTGTATTGCCTGGTTTAATGGGAAAAATAAATGCAGGTTTACAAAACAAAACTGATCAGCAAAAGTGAAATTGCCGAAAATACTATAGAGTTTGTACTGGACAAGCCGGGCAGCTTTGAATTTCGGGCCGGGCAAAATATTAATTTAAAACTCCCCGGTGTATTATATCCGGATAAAAAGGGCCCCAGGCGTACTTTTACCATTTCATCCGCCCCCAAAGAACCTTATATTACCATCACGACCCGAATGACCGGCAGCGGTTATAAAAGAACCCTGCTGGAAATACCTTATTCGGTTGATTTGGAATTAATAGGGCCTATGGGAGGTATGGAATGGATAAGCGGCGCGCCGCTGGTTTTCATCGCCGGTGGAATTGGTATCACACCATTTAAATCTATGCTGACAGAAAGGCATGATGAGGGTTTGAGCGATCCGGTGATGCTGTTTTATTCAAACAAAGTTTTAGCCAGCGCGGCATATCACAATTTTTTTAGTAATTATCAGAGCGATAATTTTCGTTATATTCCAATCATTACCGGCGATAAAAACTGGCCGGGCGAAAAACGCCGTTTTGACCTCTCGGTGTTAAAAGAATATTTACCGGATCATGTTAAATATGATTATTATATTTGCGGAACAATATTAATGGTCGAGCAAATATCTCAGGAACTGCAAACAATCGGTATTGCCCAGGCTAAAATTCATTCGGAAGCGTTTTTCGGTTACTAAGCTGTCGATTTTCTTCTTGAATCATTCATTACTGTTTCTTAATTTATTACCTGTTCAAAATGTGTGGCATTGAACCACCACTCTGTTAGCTCCCGGAGAATAAATAAATTCCAGGTTATCTGGCGTAGTGTCCGAAAAAGCCATAAGAAAAGTAAGCCACTTTTCGGGATAACTGGATGGCAATAGTAAATTTTCCCTTTTAGTAATATTCCAGGCATCAGCCTGTTACTTTTGAGAGATTATGAATATACAACGGCAACAAGTATTAAATATTGGAATGGATATAGGCTCTGTAAGCGCCAAACTGGCAATACTGACGCCCTGTGAAAATGATCAGGTTGTTGCGCGAAAACTGAACAATTCCATTACTTTAGTTGAAGGTCCGGACAGCAAGCGACGGTTGTTCATTAGCGAACCGGTCAAGGTGCTGGGCGACCCGCTCAATGCGGCGCTGCGATTGCTGGAAAATCTTATAGACTTGTCCGGTTATGAATTACATGTGCAGGTAACCGGGTCCCAGGGCGGCATAATTGCCGAATTGCTTGAATGTCCATATATTAATGAATTCCGCGCAATTGGTCGGGGTGTGGCGCAACTGGTTCCGCAGGCCAGAACTATACTGGAAATTGGCGGTGATAAATCGCGGTTCATCAGGATCAATTATGATGCAGTCACAGAAAAATTATCAATTCTGGATTATAACCGTAATGGCGAATGCGCCGCCGGCACCGGGTCGTTTATAGACCAGCAGGCGGAGCGGTTGAATTTGAATGTAAGCGATATTGGCGAACTGGTGCTGAGCGCCCAGGCCACAGCGAATATTGCCGGGCGGTGTTCGGTTTTTGCCAAGTCGGATATGATCCACGCCCAGCAACGCGGTTACTCACCGGCTGCAATTTTTAAAGGATTGTGCGAAGCTGTTGTGCGTAATTACAAAGGCACGGTTTTGCATGGCAAAAGTCTGGAACCCGCGGTAGTTTTTATCGGCGGGGTTGCCGCCAATCTCGGCGTGGTTCAGGCCATGACCCACGTTTTGCAGATACAGGAAAAAGAGTTGATCATTCCCGCCGGGTATATGCACACCGGCGCACTGGGATGCGCTTTATTACCGGGCGGCTTAAAAACAGAATATAAAGAATTAAAAAAAGCCCTGGTAACCCGGAAGCATAAAGCCGAAGCGGGGATGTTTTCCCCGGTTTTGGATCATAGCCGGGTGCGTTTTGAAAATGTCAGGAAATTGAGCAGCGCTAAAAGCACCGATGGTTATGTACGGGCATATTTGGGGTTGGATGTGGGTTCTGTGAGCACCAACCTGGTGCTGCTGGATGATGATAATTGCGTCATCGATGAAGTATATACCCGCACCGAGGGTAAACCGGTGCAGGTCGTCCAGCGGGAACTGGCGGCATGGGAGAAAAAGTGGGGCGCTGTTGTAGAGATTGCCGGAGTTGGCGCCACCGGATCGGGGCGGGAACTAATCGGCGAGTTGGTGGGCGCCGATGTGGTTTGCGATGAAATAACCGCGCATAAAACCGGGTCCTGTACAATTGCCGATACCCTGTTCCATGAGCAGGTGGATACGATTTTTGAGATTGGCGGGCAGGATTCCAAATATATTTCAATTGACCAGGGTGTTGTGGTGGATTTTACCATGAATGAAGCCTGCGCTGCCGGCACGGGTTCGTTTCTGGAAGAACAGGCTTCCAAAATGGGTATTTCCATCAAGGATGAATTTGCCGGCCTGGCGTTCGCGTCCCGCCAGCCAATTAAAATGGGCGAGCGGTGTACTGTTTTCATGGAAAAAGATGTTACCGCGTTTTTACAACAGGGTTATAAAAAAACCGATCTTGCAGCAGGACTGGCGTATGCAGTGGCGCAAAATTATATCAACCGGGTAGTGCGGGGCCGAAAAATCGGCAAGACCATCTATTTCCAGGGCGGCACGGCATACAACAGCGCCGTAGCCTCGGCTTTTGCCAATATTTTAGGGCAGGAGATCATTATTCCACCGCATAATGGCGTAATCGGCGCCATCGGAGCCGCGCTGCTGGCCGGTAAAAAAATGCAGGAATGGGGCGGGGAATCGCGGTTTCGCGGGTTCGATCTTTCCCAGGTACATTTTACCCTGCGCAATATTACCTGCAAAGGCTGCACCAACCACTGCGATGTGCAGGAATGTACCATCGCCGGTGAAAAAACCTATTGGGGCGATAAATGTTCGGAGCGATTCCGCAAGCCCCGTAAATTTACCGGTAACCTGGTCATCCCCGACCTGGTTAAAGCCTACCAGGAATTACTAAACAAAGATATGCCGGTGAACGGCGGCCGCAACGCTCTCATCGGTTACCCGCGTACCACATTTTATTATGACCGCTTTCCATTCTGGCAGACCTATTTTAACCACATTGGCGCAGAAGTGCTGGTTTCGGAACGAACCAACAAGGAGATCATAAAAAAAGGCCGGGAATTCAGCGTCGCCGAGCCCTGCTTTCCGATTATTGCCGCGCAGGGGCATATTGTCGATCTGCTGCATAAAAAAATTGATTTTATTTTTACACCCAATGTGGTCAGCGAAGAAACCGAAACGCCGGAGACCGAATCCTGGTATTGCCCGTGGGAACAAACCATCCCTTATATAGTACGCGCTGCACAGGACAACCCCGCTTACCTTGATAAAATGCTGACGCCGGTGATCCGTTTTCGCAACGGCATGGATTATATCAAGCGGACTATGCGGCCGTTCGCCAAACAACTGGGGGCAAGCGCCCGGCTCAGCGACCGCGCTGTGGAAGCAGCATATACCGCCCAGGCTTATTTTTCAAGTCAGTTAAAGCAACTCGGCGTTAAAGCCTTATCGCAGCTAAATAATGAAAAACAAAAAGCGGTAGTGCTGCTGGGCCGTCCATATAACCTTTATGATTCCGGGGTTAATTTGAATGTGCCGGCCAAGCTGCGCGAAATCTATGGAATTAATGTAATACCCATGGATTTTTTGCCAGATGATCATATTGATATTAAACCTTATCACGAAAACATGTTCTGGAATTACGGGCGGCGGATCATGCAGGCCGCACTCTATACCGGCAAGCATAAAAATTTAGCGGCTATTTATATTACCAACTTTAAATGCGGACCCGATTCCTATATCCGGCATTTTATACCGGATTGTTTAGGGTCACCGTATTTATCGCTGCAATTTGATGATCATAGCAATGATGCCGGTATAATGACCCGTTGCGAAGCATACCTGTCCAGTAAGAATTTATTGGTTATGGCAAATCCATCTGCAAGATTGGCCACAATCGGTCAGCCGGAATTACGGTAGAGATCATTTCATTTGGCTTTTGATGATTGCAGTCAAGAACGGTTTTCCGAAATGGATAGCAGAACAGATTTAAATTTACGGATATTAAAGCATGAGTTTGTTTAAAGAATTGCAGGGGCGAACCCTCTATATACCACAAATGTCATATATTGGCGCCAGGTTTGTGGCGGCCGCTTTCCGCTCGCTGGGGGTAAATGCGCAGCCCTTGCCGGACAGCGATGCCCGCACCCTGGAACTGGCGCACAAATACCTGTCCGGCGATGAATGCCTGCCCGAAGCAATTACCCTGGGTAATTTTCTTAAAATTGCCGAAATGCCGGATTATGATCCGGACAAGACTGCATTTTTCCTGCCGACTTCAAACGGGCCATGCCGGTACGGACACTATTTACCGCTGGCGCGTAAAGTTTTCCAAAATCGCGGCGATAATGTGTTGCTGTTTTCCCCATCCAGTTCCCGGGGCTACAGCGACATTGGCAGCGAAGCGAATGACCTGTTGCGCACCTCGTGGCATGCGGTGATTAGTTCCGATATTTTACGCAAAATGCAGTTAAAAACCCGGCCGTATGAGGTGGAAAAAGGCCGGACTGATGAGGTTTTCACCCGGAGCATGGATCTGGTTGGCAAAGCGATTGCGACCCAGGGAGTTACACATAAAAAAAGAATGGATAAAATTAACCAGGCCCTTTTGGAAAGCCGCAATGAGTTCCGCGCTATTCCGGTAGACCGTTCGCAAAAAAGAGTTCTGATCGGCATTGTTGGGGAAATATTTTGCCGGCTGGATGATTTCAGTAATAATAATTTACTAGTCAAGATCGAGGAACTGGGCGGTGAAGTGTGGATGTCGGATGTATCCGAATGGGTGTGGTACACCAACGATGAAGAGCGGGTGCGGTTAATACGCCTGGGCAAGCGATTTTCCCGGCGAATGCTGCAATGCCGGCTGCGTCATTTTATTCTGAAAAGGGACGAGCACCGTTTGTTAAAATATTTTAGCGATGATTTTAAAGGGTATGAGGAACCCCCTCATGTTCTTGATTTGTTGCAGCGCAGTCAGCCTTATTTACCCCGCGATGGCGCTCATGGTGAAATGGTAATGAGCGCCGGACGCACCGTATGGTATTATGAAAAGGGCGCGGCGGGAGTAATAGACATCAGCCCTTTTACCTGTATGAACGGTATCATCACCGAGGCGGTCTATCCGCGTTTGAGTAAAGACCTGAACGGATTCCCGATCCGGGTACTTTATTTTGACGGTACACAAAGCGCCCTGCACAGCGATTTGGAAATATTTATGGAATTAGCCCGGAATTTCCGCAGGACAGAACACAAAGCGGCATAAGAATTGCTTATTGTTGGGGAAAAAAGAAAAGCTATGGAAAAGTTTACAGCAGAATTTCTCAAAGACCGCGCCACGAACTGGGATGTGGTGAGCTTGGAGTTTTGTAATTATGATTTGGACCGAACCTTGTCGGTAAATATTGCTCCCCGGGCTGGTTCAAACATGTATTCTTTGCGTCTTGGTCAGGATGAATTATTACGCCAGGCGCCTTGTATCAAGGATCTACAGATGCGCAATTACGGCACGCCGGTGCTTTACCCGACCCCCGGGCGGCTGCGCAACGCCCGCTTTACTTTCAATGGCGAAACATATAACTTTCCACCCAACCGCGGCAAACATTTGCTGCATGGGTTGGTGTATGATGCGCCATGGTTTATCACCAAACCGTTCCTTGATGACCGGGGAGTACAGGTGACGACTTTTCTGGATTTTAATCCTGATGAGAAATTATTCCAGTTATGGCCTTTCCGGCATCGGCTCTATCTACGATATCATCTGGATGAAAACAGCGTCAAGATCACCTTTAGTCTGGAAAACCGGGATGTAAAACCCATTCCATTCAGTTTCGGCTTGCACCCGTTTTTTAATTATATATCCAGCCGCGCCAATACGGTTCTATGCGCACCGGTCAAGAAACACATGATACTGAGGGAGTTAATGCCAACCGGGCGGATTGAAGATATGGATTCAGTAAAACCGGACGTTCGTAAACCTCTACCGCTTTCGGAATTGTTCCTGAATGATGTCTATCTGGGTATGACGCGGGAGGAAAAAAGCTGGTGGGAAGCGCGGGAACAGGGCGTTCGCTGCACCTTATCGGCTTCGGCTGAATTTACCCATTTTATTATCTATTCGGAACCGCCGGACTTTTTTTGTATGGAAAACCTGACCGGTTCTCCAAATGCCCCCAATTTATTTAAAAAGGGGCTGGAAGAAGAAGCACATTTGTTAATTGCCGCCCCCGGAGAAACCAAAGAAATGTGGATCAGATACAAGGTGGAACGTATATAAACATGGAAGAATGATAAAGCCCCGAAATATATCGGGGCTTTTTTGTCAGTTAACTAACCGTCTTGATACGGCTTGCCTGGATCGCTTGTGGTCCTTTATCCGTATTTTCAATTTCAAATTCTACCGGATCGCCTTCCCGCAGCGAGCGAAAGCCATCACCGACGATGCCGGAATAATGAATAAAAATATCTTCACCAGATTCTTTGGTAATAAATCCGAACCCTTTTGCTGAACTGAACCACTTGACCGTTCCCTTTTCCATCAGGTAATCCTTTCACAATAGTTTACAAGTGTAAATACCCCGGTTTGGCCCGACCAGAACCAGATGTGTAATTAACGAAAATTTATTTTAGTAATGCTGACAAAAAACTGCCGGTTAGGACAAAGTATCAAAATAGATAAAATTAAAAAATCCGGTAATGAATTGATTTTGACCAAAATTAAATGTTTTTATTATTAATGTCAAGACTTTTAATTTTTACATCTTTTAGCAATTACTGGCGTTCTGAACAGAAAGCGGATTAAATTTGAAATGCTTGACAATTTACAGAATTTTTGTTAGTTTGCAATTCAGTGATCGACAAAATAATTTTATTAACTATAAATTCTCACCAACCATAAACCAGGAGGTGCTATGATAGAGGGTAGAGAATCTGAAGGCGTAACCCGCAAGCTGCGGATGGGGATGGTCGGCGGCGGCCCCGGGGCGTTCATTGGCGAAGTTCATCGCAAAGCCGCGCGCATGGATGGCCGTGTTGAGGTGGTAGCCGGCGCTTTTTCTTCAGATCCGGCCAAATCCAAAATTACCGGCAAAGAACAAAACCTGGACCCGAAACGGGTCTATGCAAATTACCAGGACATGGCCAAAGCGGAGCAGGCACTGCCGGAAAATGAAAGAATCGATTTTGTCACTATTGCCACGCCGAACCTGTGGCATTTTGATATTGCCAAAACTTTTCTTGAAGCAGGTTTTCATGTGGTTTGCGAAAAACCCATGACCATGACTTTGCAGCAGGCGCGCGATCTGAAAAAGATCGTGGAGAAATCCGGCCAGGTGTTTGCCCTGTTCCATAATTATTCCGGTTATCCCCTGGTCAAGCAGGCGCGGCACATGGTAAAGACCGGTATGCTGGGTGAAATCCGCAAGATCATAGCCGAATACCCGCAGGGCTGGCTGATCGACAAGCTGGAAGATACCGGTCAAAAACAGGCGGCCTGGCGCACCGATCCCAAAATTGCCGGCGGCGGCGGCTGTCTGGGCGATATTGCCACCCACGCCGAACACCTGGCGCGTTATATCAGCGGTCTGGAATTGGTCGAGGTGTGCGCGGATTTGACGATATTCGTCAAGGGCCGCAAACTGGATGACGACGTGAACGTGCTGCTGCATTATAACAACGGCGCCAAAGGGGTGCTGCATTCTTCGCAAATTTGTACGGGACGGGAAAACGATCTGAATGTCCGCATTTTCGGGACGAAAGGCGGCTTGTACTGGGTGCAGGAAAATCCCAACGAGTTGTTTTATTATCCCGCCGACGGCCCGACGCAAATTTATACCCGCGCCAACGGCTATTTATGCGAAGCGGCGCAGCGCGGCACTCGCACACCGACCGGGCATCCCGAAGCCTATATCGAAGGCTTTGCCAACCTCTACAAAAATGTTACCGATACGATCATTGCCAAAATGGAAGGGCGCACCCCTTCCGAACTGGAACTGGATTTTCCGACGGTGGACGACGGCATAAAAGGTTTGTCGTTTATTGAAACCGTCATCGAAAGCAGCAAGAGCGCGCAAAAATGGGTCAAAATGAAATAATTACTGTTTTAATGATAATCATTTAATACGGAGAAATGTATGAATAACCCGATCACACTGTTTACCGGACAATGGGCGGATCTACCCTTTGAAACCATGTGTCAAAAAGCCAAAGATTTTGGTTACGAAGGCCTGGAACTGGCCTGCTGGGGCGATCATTTTGATGTGTTCCAGGGCGCCAAAGACAAGGCCTATTGCGATGCGAAAAAAGCCACGTTGAAAAAGTACGGTCTTAATGTTTGGGCAATCAGCAATCACCTGGCCGGACAATTGATCTGCGACCCGAATAACGACAGTCGCTCCGACGGTTTTGCACCCGCCAACTGCGCCGGCCATGCGGAAAAGAAACGCCAGTATGGTGTGGATTCCATGAAAGCCGCGGCCCGCGCCGCCAAAAACCTGGGCGTCAAGGTCGTTAACGGCTTTACCGGCTCGCCCATCTGGCACATGCTGTATTCTTTTCCGCCCACGGACTGGAATGAGATTAAAAAAGGCTACCAGTTCTTTGCCGATATGTTCAATCCCATTCTGGATGTGTTTGATGAATGCGGCGTCAAGTTTGGTTTGGAAGTGCACCCGACCGAGATCGCTTATGATATACCCACCACCCGTAAAACCCTGGAAGCGATTAAAAATCGTAAAGCTTTCGGCTTTAATTTTGATCCCAGCCATTTACAGTGGCAGGGCATCGAGCCGGTCAAGTTTTTGCAAGAATTCAGCAACAAGATCGTGCATGTGCACATGAAAGATTGCGTAGTGCTGCTGGACGGCAGCAACGGCATTCTCGGCTCGCATTTGAATTTTGGCGAACCGGGACGCGGCTGGGAATTCTGCTCAGTCGGCCGCGGCGATGTGGATTTTGAAGCGATCGTCCGCCAGTTGAATAAAATGGGCTATAAAGGTCCCTATTCCGTAGAGTGGGAAGACCCGTTCATGGATCGTGAATTCGGAGCCGCCGATGCCGTGCAGTATTTAAAGAACTTTATCTACCCGGTTCCCGCCGGTGTGTTTGATGAAGCGTTTACGAAAAAGAAATAAGCAGGTTTACTGAAAAACCCGTCCCGGTGTTGTGCGCCGGGACGGGAGAATTATCATGGGGATTAGATGAATACCAGGTTTTAGATCGCGCCGGGGTTGCACCCCGGTGCGGAGAAAGCAGGAGGGCTTGGCCCTCTGAAAATATTACAGGGGCACAGCCCCTGTTTCGTTTACGAACGATCAAAGTTTAAACAAGCGCAGTAAACCGGCAGAGCCGGGTAATATGGGTACCAAGCCGGGAGAGACTGTGTGAAAACGAAAATAATACTGTAAAAAGTGGAGTGCATCGCCTTTATGCGATGCTTCGGACCGCAGGTCCTAATATTATCTGTAATAAGAAATGCTTACCGATTATTACAGATAATCTTTGTCTTAGGTAACTATATGTTTTTATTGAAGCGATAAAACAATTCGAGGCCGCCTGCGGCGGCCCACAGTCCATAAAGGGACTGTACTCCGGATTCGGGAGAATCCGAGCTACTTCCAAGCACTGACAACCTGGCTTTTGCAGGCGTTTTCACACAGTCTC
>JAKQIY010000031.1 GCA_029561455.1 bacterium | reverse complement strand
GGCGAGTGAAAAACTTTTGCAGAGACCAAAAATGGAAGGGAGTTTTTTGTTTATAAAAAAAATGCGGATCTGCCATATTTTAGCTAAAAAAACACTTGACTTTTAACATAACAGGGGCAAAGCATCTGTTCCAGATTTTCTATAAATAACAATCTGGTCTCGACAAAGATGCTTTGCCCCTGTTTAATAAAAAAGTCGCTCGCGCCAGGGGTTTATTCAAGTAGTTATCCGCAGATGCCGCAGATGAACGCAGATGACGATTTCGTTGGGGCAACCCTCGCAGTTGCCCACAGCCATAGGGCTCGTGCCGGTATTGGGGTGCGGTAATGCCTATAATGGGGCCTCTGTCCCATCATTTAATTTTGATAAGGTAAACCCCAACCGCCTTTTGAGTCGATCAGATTATACATAAAATTCCTGAAATATATATTGCCTCTGTGATTATTGTTTTATATTTTGCAATAGTGGCACACCTTTTGACCTAACAGAAGCAGAGCAGATAACAAAAAATGACTGTGAATATAATTGTAAATAATTAAAATAAATAGAGTTATGAAACCATGAAAACAAGTGCCGTAAATTGCAATATTGAAATTGATGTGGCTTTGATGTCACATGATTTCTGCCGTATTTTGCATCATTTTCAGCATTTGTGTCTTAAATGGGACATGTTTATAAGTATCGCGCCGGAATGAAAAAAAAGAGCCGAAAAATTTTGCATTTGGGAATCAGAACCAATGGTTTTCGCCATACACTGGTCAAACGGGTGTTGAGTCCCTGGCGTAACTATCAAAATATGCTGGCCGCTTCGCAATGGTGGTCCGCCGCAGAATTGCAGGAATACCAATGGCAACGACTGCAAACCCTGCTGCGCCATGCCGGTCGTAATGTTCCCTGGTATCAGCAGCTATTCCGGCAATATAATATCAAACCGGAGCGCATCGCTTCTCCGGACGATCTGCAAATTCTGCCGATCCTGGAAAAACAAGATCTTCGCCGCCATCATGAACAACTGGCGGCACGTAATACTCTTGCGCCGTTCCTGTACCGTTGCTATACCAGCGGCACCACCGGCACACCTCTCACGCTGTACCGCGATCTGCACAATATTGGTTTTGAACATGCGCTGCTGCTGCGCCAGTTAGCCTGGGCCGGCATCGGCGCCCGCGAACGGGTGGCGGTGTTAAAAGGCGATACCCTGCCGGAACGATTGATCGCCAAACACATTTTTCATGTCTATAGCCCCGCCGATAACCGGTTGGTGCTGTCCTCTTTTCATATCTCCAGTCGCACTATCACCCATTACCTGGAGGCATTACGGCATTACCAGCCGGTCGCCCTGGATGGGTATCCCTCGGCCATTTATGCGCTGGCAAATTTTTTTTCCGAACAGCATCTGCACTTTCCGCTCAAGGCTGTATTGACATCTTCCGAGACCCTGCTGCCGCAGCACAAACAATTCATCGAAAAGATATTTCAATGCCGGGTGTATGATTACTATGGCATGGCGGAACGCGTTGCGGCAATCCACAGCTGCGAGCGGGGCAGCTATCACATTATTCCTGAATATGGTATTGTGGAATTACCTGCGGCCGATGAGGACGATTCGAGTTACCGCGAGATCATTGCCACGGCTTTGACCAATATGGCCATGCCGCTGCTGCGTTACCGCGTCGGCGACCTTGTGCAGGTAAATAATGATACGCCAGCCTGTCCCTGCGGTCGTGCTTACCCGGTAGTGGAGCGTATTGCGGGCCGGGCCGATGACTATATTGTTACCCCCGATGGCGCCCTGGTGGGGCGTCTGGATCACATTTTCAAAGGCAGCGCTCATATCCTCGGCGCGCAGGTGTACCAGCCGGATACCGGACATGTTATTTTGCGTATCGTGCGCGACGAAAATTATGTGGAACAGGATGGTCAACAGATCCTGAACCGCCTCAAAGCAAGGGTAAATGATGGTATGCAATTTGAGATTGAATATATTAACGACCTGCCGCGCGGCGGCCGGGGCAAGTTCAAAGCTGTGGTTTCGGATGTACAACCGTTTGCCGATGTTGCGGCGGGAGGGCTGAAATGAACATCAGCGTATTCGGACTTGGATATACCGGCTGTGTTTCCGCAGCCTGCCTGGCGCAGCTTGGTCATCAAGTCATCGGCGTGGACATCAGTTACAAAAAAGTCAGCCTTGTGCAGAGCGGCCGTTCGCCGATTGTGGAGCCGGAACTGGACGCCATGATCGCCGCGCAGGTGCAGGCCGGGCGATTGAGCGCCACCCAGGATACCGGCCAGGCTGTTAATGAATCCAAATTAGTTTTTATTTGCGTGGGCACGCCGGATGACGGCAGCGGCGCGGTGGATTACAAGCAGGTCGAGCGCGCATGCAGCGATATTGGCGCGGCGCTGCGTTCTCGCCAGGATTTTGTCACTATTGTGCTGCGCAGCACAGTGCTGCCGGGCATTGCCAGACGCAAGGCTATAGCCGCCCTGGAAAACAGCTCTGGTAAAAAGGCCGGTGCTGGTTTTGGTTTTGTGCTCAACCCGGAATTTTTACGCGAAGGCAGCGGCGTTTATGATTTTTTCCACCCGGCAATGACGGTGATCGCCGCCGGCGACGCCTGTTCCGCCGCAACCATGAAAGAACTATATGCTCCGATTGATAATAATATATGTTTTGTGGGACTGGACGAGGCGTCGATGATCAAGTTTGTCAACAACGCTTTTCATGCCGTCAAAGTGAGCTTTGCTAACGAGATCGGCCGGTTATGCAAGGAAATGCACATCGATACCCGCGCCGTCTATGATATGTTCATTCGCGATGAAAAATTGAATATCTCGCCGGCCTACCTGCAACCGGGTTTTGCTTTTGGCGGTTCATGTTTGCCCAAAGATCTGCGTACCCTGGCTGCGGCCGGTAAAAATTTAAAATTGACTTTACCACTGCTGGGCGCGGCGCTGAGCAGTAACGCGGAACATATCGACTATGCGTTCAATTTAATAACTAGCGGCGGCAAGCAAACGATCGGTTTTTTAGGCCTGAGTTTCAAGAGTGAAACCGACGACCTGCGCGAAAGTCCCTATGTTACCCTGGTGCAGCGCCTGCTGGCGGAGCATTACCGGGTACATGTATATGATAACAATGTGCAAATTAACGGACTGTTTGGTGTGAATAAGGAATTTGTAGAAAAAAACCTGCCGGACCTGGCCGGAATTTTTTGTACATCGGCTGCACAGGTTATTGCTGAAAGTGATGTGATTGTGATTGCCAATAATCCACAAAAATATAAAAACGATTTGACCGGCCTTGCCGGGAAGAAAATCATCGACCTGTCCTTTTTGGGCAATGCCGGTTTTTTTAACGCCGCTAAGGAGGATTATGAAGGCCTGTGCTGGTAAAGTGCTGATCATTGTACAGAATCTGCCGGCGCCGTTCGACCGCCGGGTGTGGCTGGAAGCGCAAACCCTGCGGGATCATGGCTATGCGGTTTCGATCATTTGTCCCAAAGCGGTGGAATATCCGGAAGGGTATGTCAGGATCGACAATATATCAATATATCGTTATACCATGCCGATAGATGCCCGCGGCGCAGCCGGTTATTTTATCGAGTTTGCCTGGGCGTGGCTGGCCACGGCCCTGTTGTCTTTAAAGGTACTGCGCCGGGAAGGATTCGATATTATCCAGGCGTGCAATCCGCCCGATACCTATTTTTTACTGGGCCTGATCTACAGGCTGTTCGGCAAACAGTTTATTTTCGATCATCATGATCTTGCCCCGGAAATGTACCTGGCTAAATATAACCGCCGGGGCGGATTTCTCTATAAAATGTTGGTGCTGCTGGAGCGATTGACCCTGCGTACCGCGGCTGTGGTGATGACCACCAACGAATCGTATAAAAAACTTGCGGTAAAACGCGGTCATAAAAACCCGCAAGATGTGTTTGTGCTGCGCACCGGTCCGGATTTGACCCGGCTGCAACCGGTTGCGCCGGATGACCGGTGCAAAAACGGCAAGCCCTTCCTGGTTTGTTACCTCGGCGAAATGTGCCCGCAGGACGGCGTGGATTACCTGCTGCAATCGGCCGCCTTTATTCAAAATGAGCTGCAACGGCAGGATATCCGCTTTGTGCTGCTGGGCGGCGGCCCGGCGCAGCCATTTTTCAAGGCAATGAGTGAAAAGATGGGCCTGGATGGAGTGGTACATTTTACCGGTCGAATTTCTGATGCCGAATTGTGCCGCTATCTTTCCAGCGCCGATGTCTGCGTCGATCCCGATCCTTATACGGAATGGTCGAACCTTTCCACCATGAATAAAATCCTGGAATATATGGTCTTTGCCAAACCCATCGTCAGTTATGATCTGCAGGAGACCCGCTATTCGGCGCAGGATGCCGCCGTTTATGTTTCCGATAACGATCCTGCCGAATTTGCGCGGCGCATTGTCGGGTTGCTCGATGATCCGCAGCAACGGGAGCGGATGGGGCAGGCCGGGGCTAATCGGGTCGGCGGCAGCATGTGCTGGCAGCATACACATATTGCTTTGTTGAATGCCTATAAACAGGCGGCTTGTAAAAAACAACGCCACAAAGAAAATAGAAAAAGGTTGTTTTGCCGCTTTAAAGGCAACAACAAAAGAAAACAGGAAAAAGTCCGGTCGGATAATGACTTTAAATACTCTGTTAAACTGATCAATGGATTGTTATAATTAATATTTGTAGAGTTGTTATGAAAAAGTGTTATAAATACCTGATTATATTGCTCCCTTTAGCATTGAGCATGTGCAGCCCGAAAAACCCGGTCGGTTCGGAACCTGAACCCCAATGGGTGGCAATGAACACCGGCCTGACGAGTCTGACCATTCAATGTATTGCCCCGGCGCCGGATCAGGCCAATACTCTATATATCGGCACTCTCGACGGCGTGTTTGTTAGCGAGAACGGCGGCAAAAACTGGCAAGCCTGCAATACTGGCCTGACTACGCGGGACAGTAAAAGTCTGGCGACTCATCCACAGAACGGCAGTCTGGTATTTTGCGGCTCGTGGGGCAGCGGCGTATTCAAATCTGCCAATGGCGGATTGAACTGGACAGCTGTGTGGAACAGTGAACAGAACCCCTTTATTGCCGCGGTTGCCTATGGCAGCAACGGCGTATTGTGGGCCGCAACACGCAACGGCTTGTACAAGAGCATCGACCAGGGTTTGAACTGGACCAAAGCTTACACGGACGGCATTGTTACCACAGTAGCCGTAAACCCGGCGAATGCAAAAGAAATTTTTATCGGTGTGGAGTACCGCGGTAATTTTAAAAGTTCGGATAACGGCAAAACCTGGCTGGCGATTAACGAGGGTATTTACTGGAATGATACCTATGGTGTATTATCCGCCACTGCCTTTGCTTTTAATCCGAAAAATACCGCTATACTTTATTTATGCACCGGTTCGGTAGATATTTACAAAAGTGTGAACGGCGGCCTGAGTTGGACGCAGTATCCGCAGGATGTGAGCGATTTTAAAGTAACCTCTGTTGCAGTTGACCCCGTTACCCCGGAAAATGTTTGGGTGGCGACCCAAAACCGCGGAGTAATGAAAAGCGCCAACGGCGGAGAGTCATGGACAGAAATAAATAACGGTTTACCAACTTTACAACTTAAAACAATTGGCGTGACGGGCGGTAATAATTCCGATCTGTTTGTCGGAACTATTGGTGAAGGGATATTTAAATACAGTGATTAAGGTCAGGGTTGACAAATTTTCAGTTTTATTATGTGCCGTGTTAGTCATTGGTTTTGGTTTGCGGCTGGCGCTGGCTCTGACAATGGATAATAAAATCAGTTGGGAAGACGAAAGTGATTATCTCGACCTGGCGCAAAAGATAAGTAACGGCGCTGGTTATGTGCTGGCCGACGGCAGCCCAACCGCTTTCCGGGCGCCGGGTTACCCGGCTTTTCTGACGCTGTTGCATCTGGGCGGATTGACCTCGCCGCTGGCTGTCCGGATAATCCAGGCGCTGCTGGCTACTATTATTATCTGGCTGGTATACCGGTTGGGTTCGGAATTGATGAACCGCGCCGCCGGTTTAACAGGCGCCGCTTTGACCGCAATTTATCCCTATTACATATTTATGCCGGCAACACTCCTGGCGGAGACCCTGTTCACAACCCTGCTGTTAGCCGCTGTATTATTGTTCCACCTCTCACTGCGCACCGGCAGGGGAAAACTGCTGCTTGGCTCGGGGACGCTGATGGGATTCGCTATACTGACCCGCCCGGCCGCCTGGGCGCTGACCGGCGGAATTCTGTTCTGGCTGCTGTTCATCACCCGCTACCCGGCCCGGCAGCGGTTAGGCCTGGCGGCGCTGTTTTTTATCGCCGTGCTGTTAACCGTCACCCCATGGATGACGCGCAATTATGTGCGCCTCGGATCCTTTGCCCTTGCTACCAATGGTGGGCGTAATTTCTGGCTCGGCAACAATTCCGCCGCCACGATCAACAGCGGCAGCAACATCGCTATGGATGCGGAAATGAACAGGATTATCGAAAATGCTGCCGGCGAAACCGCCAGAGAACGTATCTATTATGATGAGGCATTCCGGTATATCCAATCCCATCCCCGGCAATTTATAGTTTTAACGTTCAGCAAAGCGCTGGCTTTTTGGCGATGGACGCCGTCACCGGTAACGGATAACAACTATGCACGAAGCAATTTAATGAACTGGCTGAGTGTGTTGAGCGTTGCGCCGGTTTTTATTCTGGCAGTTGCCGGTTACATTCTGGTTTCGGCAGAACTACGTAGTAAAATTTCTTTATGGTTAATTATGGCATTATTTTATACAGCGATACATGCTTTATATATATCCAAAGTCCGTTTTCGTTTACCGCTGGATGCCTTTATGATAATGGCAGCTGCATTTACGCTGGTACAGGCGTCCGCTAAATTAAGGCAATTGGTAAAAAGAACGGCAAAAGTGAGTTGAATTGAATAACAGCTCCCGGCGCACTGTTACATAATAGCCGGGAGCGCAGGAGTAATGTTGCGCGAATTTGGTTACGACAAACAAATTCCGGGCGGATCGCTTCAGCCGGATGAAAGCAAAAAAAAGCTGAACCATGAAATCCGCTCGATCTCTCACGGTCTGCTGGGCTACCTGGCGATTTTTACCGAAGAGGTAGAAGGCAAGCTCTCGGAAGAGGATAAGGAATTATTGTCCCGCGTCAATTATTATTCGCATAAATTATCTGATTTGGTATTAGAATTGCTGTCTAAATACAATCAGGATAAAAATACCGGCGAAAATAATGACTGGAACACATA
Organism: bacterium; assembly: GCA_029561455.1. Taxonomy (GTDB): domain Bacteria; phylum Zhuqueibacterota; class Zhuqueibacteria; order Residuimicrobiales; family Krinioviventaceae; genus Fontivivens. Next base: position 8,288 of record JAKQIY010000031.1, on the reverse strand, counting down.
AACAAATTCAACCAAGAATGTGCATTTGAAAAAATTCAATTCAAAAAAATATCTTTTTGTTATTACTGCGTTTATACTTGTTTTTTCCGGGAAATCGTCCCCATCCGGGTATGCGGTGAAATTCCTGCAAAATACAGCAAACCGCATTGTTTGTGAAGTATCCTTCGATTCCATAAATGTAATTCAAAAACGGGTAGAAAATACCTGGTTTACCGAACTATCCTTACCGGGCTGCGCGTACACGGAACGGCAGCATCTACCCCGGCTGCCGGTTATCAGCTTATCGCTGGGGATTCCCGCCGCCGGTGAACCGGTATTGACCATACTGGATCAGCGTTCGGTTACCAGGGACGTTGGAAAAATCGTTCCGGTTGTTACCCCCGGTCAGCCCCAAAATGATCAGGATTTATTCAATCCCGTTCTTGCGGAAAACCTGCCTGCCGTTTGGCCCGAAACCGTTGCCGAAAAAGGCGTGGTCGGTTTTATGCGCAGCCAGCGCCTGATGCAGATTGAACTACACCCGGTTCGCTATTACCCGGAAACCGGTCTGACGCAGATTATCCGATCGTTGCGCCTGCAAATAGATATGCAAAATTCGGCGCAATCCCTGTCCAAAAGTTCCCGGCCTGCCTCTGGCGTCGGCATTTCGGAACCGCAATTTGAACCCTGGTATAAAAACCTGCTGGACAATTATGCCGAAAGTAAAGCCTGGCGCGCCACGGTTAGTGTTGAATCGGCTGCCGTCACTGCGTCCGGACCTGAAACTGCTCCTTATCGCTTTAAACTGTTAGTCGAGCGCGACGGTATATATGGCGTCACCGGCAAGGAACTGGCGGCCAAAGGAGCGGACTTGAATACCATTACTTTTTCAACCCTGTCGCTTTTTAATAAAGGAAACCCTGTCCCATTACTGGTGGAAGGAGAGGCTGACGGGGTTTTTGACCCTGAAGATCGAATACTCTTTATCGGCGAACATAATTCCGGCGACAGTACATACCTGTCCCTGTTTTCGGAAACCAATGTTTACTGGCTTACCTGGGGCAGCGGCGTCGGCGTACGCTTTGCGGAACTGAGCGGCGCGCCCGGAACCGGCAGCCTCGATACACTCACCTCGCGCCGCACACGGCTGCACCTGGAAAAAGACCTGTTGTATGACCGGCTGGTCTCCATGCCCAAAGAGGATGTCGATCACTGGCTATGGCAATTAATGCAGGAGGGACAGGAGTATCTGTTCCCCATTCCGGCAGACGGGCTGGTGAAGAACAATACAGTTCGCATCCGCGCGGCATTTCAGGGACTCACCCATCCGCTGGTCTCCCCGGATCATCATGTCCTGGTCAGCTTTAATCAAAATATTATGGGAGAACTGACCTGGGATGACCAGAATCCCGGATTTTTTGATACCGGTTATATCAACATCAATACCCTGGAGAGCGGCAATACCGTTGCTGTCAATGTACCGGGCGACCTGCCTGGCGTTGAACTGGACCGGATTTACCTGAACTGGCTGGATATAGAATTTGACCGCACTCTTGCCGCCGCCAACGACACACTAACATTTTACAACCAGGCGCCGGACCGGAACTTGTTGCGCATTTCCGGTTTTACTACCCCGGGAATTTACATTCTTAACAACGCCGGAACGCGCATTACCGACGCCAAGCAGATCCGCACCTCACAGGGCTATGATTTTTTGTTTGTCGACCATTCGCCTGCCTCTGCCTCTTTTACAGTAGCAGGAGAGAAAAAAATTAAAAAGGTCAAGGGCATTGTTGCCGCTGAAACCGCCAGTTTAAAGAATTTGAATAATGGTGCGGATTATATTCTTATCACCCACAGCAGTTTTAAAACCCAGGCGCAGCGGCTGGTGGCATTACGCGCCGCCGCGGGATTGCGGGCCATGCTGGTGGATGTACAGCAAATTTTTGATGAATTCAGCGACGGCATTTATGATCCCCGCGCTATCAAACGGTTTCTCCGTTATACCTGCACATACTGGCAAAAACCGGCGCCTGTGTATATTTTATTATTTGGCGATACCACCCACAAGCTGGATAAAGCGGTGGCCAGGAAGGAAAAACTCGCCTCGTTTGTCCCCACTATGATGGAATATACCACAACCTGGGGGATGAGTTCCAGCGATAATTACTTTGCATCGGTAATTGGCGATGACGACCTGCCGGATCTGTTTGTCGGCCGGCTGCCGGTGAACGACCTGGCTGAGGCGCAGGTTGTGGTCGATAAAACCATCGAACACGAGACCTTTGCCAATGCCGGGGAATGGCGACGCAACCTGTTAATGTTGACCGGCCTTGACAATTATTTTGAAGAGAGCGTCGATCATCTTTATAAACATTATATTCCGGCCCGAATGATCACCAACCGGATTGCCACGCTGGATACCTCGCGCTATTTTGGCACAACCGAAGATATGGCGGCATATTTCAATTCCGGGCAATCCATAGTTAATTTTGTCGGTCATGGCGGCGGCGGAGTGTTCTCCGACGCAGAACTCTTTCAACTGGAAGATGTTGCCCGTTTAAGCAACCAGCCGCGTTACCCCATGGTATTCAGCCTGACCTGCTTTATCGGTCATTTCGATAACCCGGAAGGCCCGTCATTAGCCGAGGAGTTATTGATCACACCGGGCAAGGGTATTATCGGCAGTTTCGGTTCTTCAGGCCGCGCTTACCTGCAGGGCGATTTTTATTTGAACAATGCAATTTTCGATGTAATATTCAACCAGGGCGGACGAACCCTGGGAGAAATAGCCACCCATGGTAAACTGGAAATGGTCAGGTTGACGAGGGGATTCTGGGATCATGTTAAAAGTTACAACCTGCTGGGTGACCCGGCGGCGCGAATTTATATCCCGGATGATAAGGTCGCTTTGCAACTCTCTTCCAAAACCCTGACCACCGGTAACCAGTTGCTCGTCACCGGCAGCGTGTCCGGTCAAAGCCAGGGCGATTTGATCGTCTCCGCTTATAATGACCGCGATTCCCTGCTGGTCAGCAAACAAGCGACCCTGCAAAGCAATGCTTTTTCCGTCAGCCTGCTCACCCTCAATTCACAAACCCGACAGGCATGGGGACAGGCAGGGGGCAAGGGTATTGTGCGCGCCTATTTCAAGAATAACCTTGCGGAAGCGGCCGGCGCCGCTACTTTTAGTGTTGATAAACCTTATATCACCTCCATGACTACCCAGCCGGAAAATCCCGGTCACCAGGAAGAATTTTATTTTGTGGTCTCTATCAATCAGGCCGACCTGAATGCCTCAGTCGGGCAGATCGATTCGCTGCTGATCCGCTGGTCGCAAACTGAAGAAACCTGGTACGATATGGGCCTGACTGCGCAAACCGGCAGTTTATGGCGCACCATGACAACGCTAAAGCTGAGCGAGGGGACAGTTCTTTACTACCAGGTCGCTGCGTTTGTAAACAGCAGCCTGGTCATTTTGAGCGATACCCGGCAGTTCCAGGTGGGTTACCGGCCTGATTTATCGATTGCTCCCGGTTCGATCAGAGTTTGGGGTGATGCTCAGACTTTGATCACCGCCACAATAAAAAACAACGGCTATTCCGATAGCGGCCCCTTTGTGGTCGGCGTTAGCATGAACACCGATAGCGGGTATGTCGCTATTGCCAATCCCTTGAATATTACCGGTATGGACGCCGATTCCGAAACCGAAATTGCCTTCCTGTGGCCCGGTTATAAACCCGGCCGGCATGAACTTGCCCTGCAGGTCGATGCGAACAATCAGGTCAACGAGCAGGATGAGGGTAACAACCGCACAACAAAAACCGTGTATATCGCAACGATTAGCCAGGGCAGTAACGGCGAGTTATACCTGCCGGGCAACCATTTTTATGTCAATATTCCCGCCGCAGCGGTGAATAAAAATACCTCGGTCGAGTTGATGGAATTTCAGGATAATATCATGCGCCAGGCTGCCGGCGCTTCTAACCTGGCGTTAATCCCCGCGCCGGAGGATACGCTATGGTGGGCGTACGGGATCGGGTTTGCCGATACCTCTATTGTTGCCGGTAAACCGGTTACTGTCGCCGCTTTTTATGACCCGTACGATTCGCTAACGGCTTACCATGCCGCCCGTGACGCTTTGAAAATTTATATCTGGAATCCGGTTACCCTGGCCTGGCAGGGTATTGCCGGCACGGATAATGTGCAGGAACATTATGTGCAGGCGCAGATGCCGCCCGGTTATTATACCTTTGCATTAATGGCCGGCAGCGATCTGGAGCCGCCGCAGATCAAAATAGGCCTGGAAGGTCAGCATTTTGCCGATGGCGATGTGATCAGTTCACATCCCGTATTTACAATCGCCGTACAGGATTCGGGCGGAGTGGATACCGGCATCATGCCGGTTAAACTTACCCTGGATGGCGCGGTGGTCGATCAAAATGAGGTACAGCAATTCCAGAATCCGCAAGTCCGCGGCCAGGTAACGGTAACCTGGGTGCCGGAGTTGAGCAGCGGCGATCATGATTTAAAGGTGGAAGCATGGGATATTAACGGCAACACCGCGGCTGTAGAGTCTGCATTCTCTATCAGCAGCGAGTTCAGCCTGGCCGCAATTGCCAATCATCCCAATCCTTTTGCCACGGAAACGGTCATCGCCTTTACCCTCACCGATATGGCCGACAAAGTATCGCTGGATATTTATACGGTCTCCGGCCGGCTGATCCGTTCTTTCGACTTTATCGACCTGGCCGGGTATATGGAACAGGACTGGGATGGTCTCGATGACGACGGTAACGAAGTCGCTAATGGTGTGTATTATTTAAAATTTACCGCCCAAAAAGGCAACAAAAAAATTGAAACGATTGAAAAAATGGCCAAATTAAAATAAGCTGATGATCTATAAACGAACTAAAAATTTTATTTTTGCCCTTTTAATTTTATTGGCAATTGCGCCTTGCAGTAACGCAGGCGAGTATGCCGCCGATTTTTTGCGTATCGGCGTGGGCGCGCGGGCTATGGCGATGGGCGGCGCTTTTTCGGCGCTGGCTAACGACGCGACTGCCTTTTACTGGAATCCGGCCGGGTTATCGCATGTGCGGCGCTATGCCCTGCATGTCGATCATGTGCCCATGTTCGACGGCCTGGCCCAGTTCAATACCGCGCATTTTGCTATGGCCCTGAATAAAAGAATGACTATCGGCCTCGGCTGGATCCGTCACGGCGTGGATGATATTCCCCGATATGGGGCATTACCGGGCTCGCGGCTCGACCGCCTGACCAATACAGCCTGGCGTTCCACCGGCGAACCGGAAGGTTATTTTCAGGACAGTGAAAATGCCGTTTTCTTTACCTTTAGCCGCGCGGAATACCTCGACCTGTATTTTAATATCGGCATGAACCAGTACCGCATTCCCCTGGAATTTTACGCCGGACTCTCCGGCAAGTACATCCGCCACAGTCTGGATAATAATAGCGGGGCGGGCCAGGGACTGGACGCCGGGTTTATTTTGCGCTTTGTCAGTGATAAATATGTGGATAAACAAGCCAAATCCTGGTTCGGCATTGCCGCCACCGCCCGCGATCTGTCCCGCACCAGCATAGCATGGGATACCGCTACTGAAAATAAAGACCTGGTGCAAACGTTATGGCTGACCGGAGTAGCCGGGTCGCACCTGGTTAACCTGCTGCACACCCGCTTTACCCTGACCTGCGACAAAGAATTTGGCTTTTTTGATGATTTCCGTTATGGCGCGGAAATGACCAGTTTTAAAATATTATCCATTCGCGGCGGTTATTACCGGGATAATTTTTCCGCCGGCGCCGGGATTATGTTCAAGAGCTATGCCATCGATTATGCTTTTATCTCGCACGACCTGGCCAACACCCACCGCATTTCCGGGTATTTTTCGTTCTAGAAAATATTTACGTTCATTAAGGATATATTCTGCTCGGGTCGGGGTTGTTCCCCCGGTCCATACAACAAGTCAGGACATATTGTCCTGTAAAAATTCAAGATCGAACCGGAAAAAGAGTTCACCACAAAGCAGCACAAAGGGTAAAAAGCGTAGATTTTTCTTCGTGCCCTTATGGTTTTATTTATTTTTTATTAGCTTGTTTGAGCGCAGGGCAGATAAATAGCAAACACCGTAACACCCGTTACATTTGCAAATTACAGTCAGCCGACATCAATTTTCCCCCCCCCATTATGAAAAAAACTGCGAAAAAGCACTTTTTTCTTGACAATAATACAACAATTCACTATCTTTCCTTTGTAAATATTTACCGCCACGCTGCAAACAAGGATTTGCAGTAACAGAATGGAAATATTTGCTTATTGCTTGGGAACGACTGTATATTATATTGAAGCGGCGCGGAATTGAGTGGGATAGGTTGTAAAGTTGTTGATTTACCATAAAGTACAACAGGGAGTAAAATCATGTACAAAGATAATGCTTTTTTACAGATTTTATTAGTATTATTGCTAACCAATATACCATTATATTGCCAAACTTGGGAAACTTATACCTGCAAAAACGATGTGCAGGACCTGTGCTGTGTGGATGATTATTGTTGGGTTGCCACAACTGGCGGCGTGGTAAAGGTGAATATCAATGATTTTTCGTTTGAAGAATATGATCAGGATGATTGGCTGGCTGGCAATTCTACCTCTACCATTATTGCCAACAACGACCAGATAGTGTTTGGATTGAAAGAACTTGGAATTACTTTATATAATGGAATAACCGGTAATAATTTTAATAAAAATAATAGTGAACTTATTGATAACCTTGTTACCAGTCTTGCTTTAGATACACTCAATCAAGTATGGATTGGTACTCAACAGGGAATATCAATGTATAATGGAGTAGAATGGCAAAATTATAATACGGAAAATTCTTTACTTGCTGATAATTTTATCAATGCAATTGCAGTTGATGAAAATAATAAAACCTGGTTTGGAACAAATAAAGGGCTTTATAGTTTCGATGGAGCAAACTGGCAGTCTTTTACTACATCAAACAGTGATTTACAATCAAATCATATCAAGGATATACGCTTTGATAACAATAATAAACCATGGTTGGTTACCACTGGCGATGGTGTACATTATTATAAAGACGAACAATGGATAAATTATACCAAAGATAATAGCGGCTTACTGGATAATTATATTAAATCTGCATTTATTGACAGTGAAGATAATAAATGGTTCGGTTCCGCGTATGGACGTGTATATCGTTTTAATGATGATATATGGACATTTTTTGATTCAACAAATTGTATTTTACCTTTTGATTCGACTTATTCAAAGCATTCACAATATCCATCAGCATTAATTAATGCAATTACGGAAGATAATAACGGAAATATTTGGGTGGGGGGAACCAGTGGATTATATTTTTATAATGGTACTGAATGGCGAAAAGTAACAATTTCCGGGGAACTGCAAACCAGTTGGATTAGAACAATTGCAGTCGATCGGGAAAACAACAAGTGGTATGGCACAAGTGACGGCGGCGTTTCTGTGGATAGAAACGGCGCTTGGCAAAACTTTAATACATCAAACAGCGCACTGGCTCTTGATTTAATAAATGACATTGCTGTTGATAGTACTGGGAATGTATGGATTGCCACCAACTGGGGAGTTTCTATTTATAATGGCGACAGTTTAAGGACGATAAATAAAGCCAACGGCGGGATGCCAATAACATCGGTCTTCTCAATAGAGGTAGACAGGGAAGGTAATGTCTGGTTAGGTACAGGGAATTCCGGTGTATATAAATTTGACGGCAATACATTTACAAACTATTGCGATCCGGACAATAAGCTGAGAACCACCATGGTTGTGGATATAGATTTTGATGTAGATAATAATAAATGGTTTTGTACCTCGGACAGAGAACCCTTTTTATCGCCCAATGCTTATGGGGTTGCCCGTTTTGACGATACGAACTGGCAATTTTATGATGTGACTGCAGGGCTCAATACTTCAAATAGCGTTCATGCCGTTGCTCATGAAGACAACGGTTTTTTATGGTTTGGTACTGCCAATGGGGTTTTTAAATATGATGGATCAAGTTGGACAAATTATAATACCGAAAACAGTGGCTTGCTTTTTGATTATGTTACGTCACTTGCAATTGATAAAAAGGGGCGTAAATGGTTTGCCTCTGAATGGTATGGCCTTTGTATGTATGATGATGAACTGTGGTATACTTTTTCAGCAGCTAATAGTAAATTAATTGGCGGGTATATTTATGATTTAGCAACGGATAAAACAGGAAACGTAATAATCGGTACTCATA
>JAKQIY010000076.1 GCA_029561455.1 bacterium | reverse complement strand
TATTTCACCGTGGTTTCCGGGTTGAACGGATTGGGATAGGCATTCAGCATTGCCGTGCTCTGCGGCAGGGCAGTTGTGGTTACGGAAATGGGGGAGTGCATGGTCACAATCCCGGCAGTGTTCACATCACCCAGGCGATAGTGGTATTCCGTTCCTGTAGTGATTGTGTTGTCTATAAAGGAATAGGAGGTGGTTGTTGAAGCATTGCCCTGGCCTTTTAACGCCGCATCGGTTTTGTATGAAGCGATTGGCTGCCATGCGCCGTTGCCTGCCGCGCGTTCCAGGATAAAACCGAGGTTGTCGGTTTCGCTGGCGGTCGCCCAGTTCAACACAATGGTTGTACCTTCTACTTTAGCAGTAAAAGAAGCCAGTTCGACCGGCAGGGACACATCGCCGTTGGAGAGCGGGGCGTTGGTGATTGTGCCGGACAAAGTACCGCCTGATACGGTTAGATTTCCATTAGCTACGATAACGCCCTGTACTATACCGGTTGCTTCGGCAGAAACATCGCCGGTGAGGAAATAATACGTTCCACTTGTGCCAATAGCGCTGCTAAAGCCGGAGAACGACGCCGAACTGCCGTCGCCAGGATCGGCAGCCACCGTTGAACCAAGCTGGGTATCGGAACCGGAATTGAAGGTTGCATCGGTTGAGCCCCATAATTTCAGATTACTCAGACCGGTTCGCGTACCATTGAGTTTTATCGAGGCTGCGGTCAGTGAAGCGCCCGCAATACTGCCGGTCAATTGAAATCGACCAATAGCCTGGTTGGCGCTGCCCAGGGTGATTGCCGGAGTAAAGGCGCTGCCGTTGGCAAAAGTAACATCAGGGGTTCCGGCAGAAACTTCAAGTCCATATTCTTCTATTTCACCATAACCAAAATATCCGAGATAAGATTCTGCATCAATTGCTGCATCTCCTTCAACTGTTACTCTCAGCCAGGTAGTTCCAATGGCAGCATCATTGGGTACTGTAATATCGAAAGTCATTGTTGCCGGATGGGAAGCGCCACTACCTAATGCATAACACTCTGCAGCAATTGCGCCAGAGCCGCCATGATCGGGAGCTTTTCCCCCGCAATCACCATTTCGATCCCAATCGATATAAGCATCAATATGTTGGTATGAAAAATCGGCGCCCGAACTATTCACCGTTACGGAAATAGTGTACTCCTGCCCCCTGACTACGCTACCATGGGTAGAGCCGGAATAATTATTTCGCCAAAGTACTGCGCCGGTGGTATTATTAATACCCGCAAATGTTACATTGGTAATATAATCATTATATTGAAATGGAGATGATGGCGCCGGATATTTACCAGGTTCGACAGTGTTTGGATGATAAGGCAGAGTTGGATATTGCGCAAAAACCGGCGTAATAAGAATGAGCCAAAAGGCCAGGATTTTTAGAGATTTCATAAGTTGTTCCTTTCAATGTGCGTCAAGAGTCTTTATTTTTACTACCTATCTTGATTTTTTATTCTGGTCAACTCGTTATGTATATCCTGAAAATACTTTGTTGGTCGATCTCCTGTAGTGAAATCATTTCATAACCGGAATATTTAAGAGTGATTGTTGTTTGGGCTAAAGTTATAGCTCCGATTAGTGGTTGACAAGTTGGAAAGCGGTTAACTGATTTCATGTATTTATCCAGAGGTATGGATAAGCGTTTATTCTAATTCACCTTACAAGATAATAGTTTATAAGAAATTAACAAAGTATTATTTTAAAAGGTAGCTATATCAGATTACAAGGTCCGGTCATGGTAATCCCCCAAATAAAAAAAGGCTCCAGAACTGAATCCCGGAGCCATCTGTTTATCGTCAAGATGTCAATGCTCTGTGAAAGTTGACCAGCTTGCGGAGATTATTTCAGCAGTAATACTTTCTGCGTTTGCGTAATCTCCTGCGTCTGCATCCGCACCAGGTACGCGCCGCTGGCAGCTTTTGCACCGGCCTCATCCGTGCCATTCCAGATTGCATGGTACGAACCGGCAACCTGCTGCTCATCGATCAATGTTTTTACTGTGCGTCCCAGCAGGTCATAGACTGTAATTGAAACCTGAGAATCCATGTGCAATTGATAGTTGATAGTCGTTTCCGGATTGAAAGGATTGGGATAAGCATTCAGCATTGCCGTGCTCTGCGGCAGGACCGTTGTAGTTACGGCAATGGGGGAGTGCATAGTTACAACTCCCGCGGTATTCACATCGCCCAGGCGGTAGCGGTATTCCGTACCGGTGGCAACCGTGTTGTCCCTAAAGGAATAGGTGGTAGTTGTTGAAGCATTTCCTTTACCTTTTAGCGCCGGATGGGTTTTGTAAGAAGCGATTGGCTGCCAGGCGCCGTTACCTTCCGCCCGTTCCAGGACAAAGCCGAGGTTGTCGGTTTCACTTTCGGTTTGCCAGGATAAGAAAATATTATTACCCAGTAAATTAGCATTAAAGGATGACAATTTAACAGGCAATGAAGCGTCTGTAACAGTATAAGTGTTAGGATATAAAAGCGCAGGCGCTGTCCCTGATGCAATAGAGGTCCAATTACTACTATTTGCAACTCGACTTCTCCAATCTGCCGCAGTCGCTTCTGTATAAGGACCCTTATAATACCCATCATCCACAGTTAAATCTGATCCCGATTCTAAATCCGCAAAGTAAATTGCATTTACCCCATTAGTTAAGCCAGTTGGAAGATCAGAGCAATAGTAATAATCTGTGCCATTCCATTGACCAGTTTGATAAGCCCAAATAAAAGTCGGTGAAGTGGGTGTTCCTTGAAATGCAATAATTCCATCATGTCCTGCAACGGTAGACATTAATGCGTGTATATAATTTTGATTACTATAATTATAAGCCCAGTCCGCGTGCGGTGTAAATTCTGCACCCCCTACATTTGATGCATCCTGTCTTATAATTGTACCTGCAGATACAGCTCCGGAAGCTGTATATGTTATCATATTGCCATTACCTGAGCTAGACTCATCGGTAGTATTAAATGTACCTGACCCTGCATTCCATCCATAGTCGGTGAAATTAATTTTAGTTCCGGCACTTAAATTAACCAACGGCATAAAAGAAAATCCATCCGTTCCATTACCGTTAAATTCAAGGATAACAATATCGCCTGCTCCAAGTGTAGTTGCCGAGAATGTGCTTGAACCCCAGAATATCATAATTGATATTGTTAAAATAATCCGTAGCAATTTCATTGAATTCCTTTCAATATAATATATTCTTTAAATATGTTTGATTTTGTATTTTTTTTTACCGGTTTCAGCATTTTATATTTTAATAATCTAACAATTCCGGGAAATTGCCGGTGCTGTTTGATAAATAAAAGTAATTTTTTTATTTTAATAACATGATTTTTTTATTTTGTTTAAAATTTTCAGTTTCCATCCGAAGGATATAAGCGCCGCTGGCAGATTTAGCGCCGGCGGCATCGGTGCCGTTCCAATAGGTATGATAACTTCCGGCCGGCTGCTGGCCGCTGTAGAGCGTTTTTACCTGCCGTCCAAGTATATCGTAGACTGTGATGGTCACGTATGAATCTTGCTGTAGATTGTATTGGATAGATGTTTCCGGGTTGAAGGGATTGGGATAGGCATTCAGCATTTCCGTGCTCTGCGGCAGGGCTGTCATGGTTACAGCAATGGGGGAGTGCATAGTAACAGTCCCGGCTGTATTCACATTGGCCAGACGGTAACGATACTCGCTGTTCGGTGCAACACCGGCGTCGGTCCAGGAATAATTGGTTGTAGTAGATTTATTGCCCTGGCCTTTGAGCGCATCACAGGTCCGGTACGACGCTATTGGCTGCCAGGCGCTGTTACCTTCGGCGCGTTCCAGGGTAAAGCCGAGGTTATCGGTTTCGCTGGCTGTCGCCCAGCTCAATACGATGGCATTGCCCTGCACATTGGCAGTGAAAGAAGCGAGCGCGACCGGCAGGGAGACATCACTGATGGAGAGCAGCGCATTGGTAATTGAGCCGGTCAAAGTACCGCCGGAAACCGTCAAATTAGCATTGCCTACAATTACTCCCTGCACATGACCTGTTGCCCCGGCCGCTATATCGCCGGTGAGGAAATAATATGTGCCGCTCGTACCGATGGCGCTGGAGAATGAAGAGAACGAAGCGGAACTGCCGTCGCCGGGATCGGCAACCACTGTGGAACCCAATTGTGTATCGGAGCCGGATTCAAAGGTGGCATTAGCGGATGACCATAATTTGATATTACTCAATCCCGTGCGGGTACCATTGAGTTTGATGGATGCGGCGGTTAAATTAGCTCCTGTACCATCGCCGGTTAAACTAAAACGACCAATGGCCCGGTCGGAACCGCCGGAAACTGTTGGGGTAAACGCGCTGCCATCGGTAAAGGTGATGGCGGCTGTGCCTGTGCCCTGAATATCAAAGTTGTAGGGATTCTCATTGCTATCATCATTAGCAATGGAGACTGAAGCTGAACGTAAACCCGCAGCCGCAGGATCAAATGTAACCTGAAAAGTAGTATTGCCACTTGCCGCCACTGATGTGGCAGGTTGCGCCGTAACTGTGAAATCGGCGTCGCCGGTAAGGGATACGGCATTGGCGCCCAAAGTTAAAGTTCCGGCCCCGGTATTTTGAATTGTAAAAGTGCGTACGACCGACCCGCCGGTTACCGCTGCCGAACTAAAATCGGTATGGTCGGTAGTTGTCGGTTCAGTATCTCCATCGGTAATAGTATTGCCGTTACCCTGGACGTTTATCTCCGGATATGATGCGGTAACTGTTAAATTCCCTCGTTCCCATGTATAAGTGGTCGTGCTGTTGGATGTCCAATTCGCATAATTGTTAATAGCAGTCAATAATACTGCTTTGGTACCTGACAATGTTGAGCCACTATAATATGCATAGTCTTGTTCAGTTATAGCGGGATATAAGGAAACACAATTTGTCCCGTCCGTTAAACCTTCAGGTAATGTAGAAGTTGCTAAAGCACGGGTTGTGCTATAATTTGTAGCACTCCAATGTGTTGTGGCGTTATAATTACTACTATTATATTCGGCATGAACGCCGGCAATAAATGTTGGCGATGCAAAGGACCCCTGATATGCCAACATTTGGTCTCCCGAAGATGACCTTGGCGGAGCAGTATTATAAGCGGTTACTGTACCGTAACTAGGTGAAAATGTGGTGCCGGAAACTGAGATTACAGTTCCTTTTGAGATAGAACTGGTAGTTACAAAAGTCAAGTAATCATCATTATTAGTAGCTAAATCTGCTTCAGAATAACCAAAAGCGTTTAAATCAACACCATCCCATCCGTTATCTGTAAAATAGATTGTTGTGCCTGATGATATATCAACTAAAGGAACCCATGCCCACGTCATGGGGTCGGCGCCATTATTAAACATTACAAAGGCAATATCACCAGCGCTGAGCGTAGTTGCCGCTTGAATCAAACCTGTACTGCATAAAATTACGAGAGTTAATAATAACAATGATTGTATCAATTTCATAAGAAAACTCCTTTAAAGAATGTGTTAATAAACAATTGACTTTATTATTACATTCTCCCGAAAAGTTTTAGTTTCCGGGAGAAAGTTTAATTCGATTCCTTATTTCACCAGTAAAACTTTTTGCGTTTGCGTTACTTCTGCTGTTTGCATGCGCACCAGGTATGCGCCGCTGGCGGCTTTGGCGCCGCCTTCATCCGTGCCGTTCCATAGCGCCTGGTACGAACCTGCGGACTGTTGTTCATCGATCAATGTTTTTACCTTCCGGCCCAGCAGGTCATACACAATTATCGTAACTTGCGAATCCTTGTGCAGTTTGTAGTTGATAGTCGTTTCAGGATTGAATGGATTAGGATAAGCATTGAACATTTCCGTAGTTTGCGGCAGGGCCGTTGTGATTACGGTAATGGGGGAGTGCATAGTTACCACACCGGCGACATTGACATCGCCCAGGCGGTAGCGGTATTCCGTACCTGTTGTGACTGTGTTATCCGTAAAGGAATAGGTGGTGGTTGTAGAAGTGTTGCCCTGGCCTTTTAATGCCGGATGGGTTCTGTAAGATGCGATTGGCTGCCATCCGCTGTTGCCTGCCGCGCGTTCCAGTGTAAAGCCGAGGTTGTCGGTTTCGCTGGCGGTTTGCCAATTCAATACTATCGTGTTTCCCTGAATGCCGGCAATGAAAGAAGACAATGTTACGGGCAAAGAAGCGTCTGTAACAGTATAAGGACCGGTCAGCGGAGTCGGGATTGGAGCTGCATCATTAAAAGTCCAGTTTGAATAGTTTTTAATCCGATTTTGCCAATTTGCCCTGGTTTCTGCTGTTGTTGTTCCTGAATAGGCACAATTATCGTTAGCGCTAGCGTCTCGATTGAATGACAAGGCTGTTGCATCATCGCTCAAACCAGGGGGTAATGCAGAACCTGCGCCTGATCCGTCGGTGCCGTTAGTGCCCACATTGGTAGCCCAACCGGATGCTACTATGGCAGTACTCACGATTGATGCGGCAAAAATAAAAGTAGGGGTAGATCTGCTTCCCTGAAAAATTAACAGTTCATCACCCTGGGTTAAACCTGCTGTGTTTAAATAATTATTGCCTGACCCGGAATAGGAAAAATCAAAAGTAAAATTTGTATTTGAATAAGAATCACATCGAATAACAGTTCCGGCGGTAATGCCGCCTGCCGGAACGGTATAATGGATAAATGCATCGGCAACTGAAGTATTAGTTATGAATGCAGTGGTAAGATCACTCCAGCCATAATCGGTAAAGTTGATTATCGTTCCCGCCTCCAGGTTGACCAATGGCATAAAGGAAAAACCTCTGCCGTAATTATTTGAAGCATCGGTATCACCATTTATTGCCAATATTATCACATCTCCCGCGCTAAGCGTGGTTGCCGCCTGAATCAAACCCATACTGCAAAATATAACGAGAAATATTAAAAGACGGGTTCGTATTAATTTCATAAAATGGTTCTCCTTGTCTATAAAAGATATTGTGGATTTTATTATTACATTCTCCCGTGAATTTTTGGCATTCGGGAGAATGTTCAATTGGTTTTTTTATTTTAGCAGTAACACTTTTTGTGTTTGTGAAATTTCACCTGTTTGCATCTGTACCAGGTACGCGCCGCTGGCAGCTTTATTCCCACTCGCATCCGTACCATTCCATATTGCCCGGTACGAACCGGCGGACTGCTGCTCATCGATCAAAGTTTTCACTTTGCGGCCAAGCAGATCGTAAACCGTTATAGTAACCTGCGCATCCTTGTGCAGGGTGTATTTAATGGTCGTTTCCGGGTTGAAAGGATTGGGATACGCATTGAGCATGACTGTGCTCTGCGGCAGGGCCGTTGTAGTTACGTAAATGGGGGAGTGCATGGTAACTGTCCCTGCAACATTCACATCGCCCAGGCGGTAGCGGTACTCGCTGCCGGCGACAACCGTGTTGTCCGTAAAGGAATAGGTGGTAGTTGTTGAAGCATTGCCCTGACCTTTTAAAGCTGGGTTGGTTTTGTATGACGCTATTGGCTGCCAGGCGCCGTTGCCAGCCGCGCGTTCCAGTATAAAGCCGAGGTTGTCGGTTTCAGTGGCGGTCTGCCAGTTCAGTATTATAGCATTGCCCTGCACCACGGCGGTAAATGATGCAAGTTCCACTGGCAGTGAAGCATCGCCATTAGAAAGCGGAGCATTGGTGATAGTGCCGGACAGGGTTCCGCCGGAAACAGTCAAATTACCATTAGCTACTATTACGCCCTGTACCGCGCCGGTGGCTCCGGCGGCAATATCGCCGGTGAGGAAATAGTAAGTGCCACTTGTGCCAATGGCGCTGCTAAAGCCGGAGAACGAAGCGGAACTGCCGTCGCCCGGGTCGACGGCTACGGTAGAACCAAGTTGGGTGTCGGAACCGGATTCAAAGGTATTGTTGGTTGAAGACCACAGTTTCAAGTTGCTTAAACCGGTGCGTGTACCATTTAGTTTTATGGAGGCGGCGGTTAATGTGGCGCCGGTAGCGCTGCCGGTTAGTTGAAAACGACCAAGCGCCTGGTTACCGTTGCCCGGAGTAACGGCAGATGTGAAAGCGCTGCCGTTGGTAAAGGTAACATAAACAATATCTATTGTATAGTCTTCCACTTCGCCAATATCGGCAACCCCTAATGCCATATTGCCATAATAGTCGATTGCAACCCTCATTAAGGTACTGCCCAATGCGGCGTCCGCGGGAACAGTAACATTTACAGTTTTTGAAATAGTTCCCGATTCTCCACTTATAGTTGCTATTTCCACTTTTTCCCCGGCATCTTCCAGGTCATAATCGCGATTCCAGTCAAAATAAGCGTTAAGGTATTCCCCATAGTCATCCGGTATATTAACGGTAACCGTCAGATCAATGGATTGCCCCCTGGTAACGCCGGCAGATTCACTAGTATAATCGCTATACCCATCAGCATTGTTAGTGCCCGACATTCCGCTGGACTTGTCAATATCGCCAAATTGAACGCGGGTGATCCACCAATAGGCATTATCTTCAGAATTTTCCACAATAACAGACGGATAGGCGGTCACGGTGATAGTATAGATTTCAGCCAATGTATATGTCCCGTCATCGACCTGCACCCGAATCGAATAATCCCCGGCGGATAGCACGGCGGCGGTCTTTAAGGTTGTACCAGCGATGGCAAAACTGCTGTTGTCGGTATCGCCTTCTCCTGCAACCAGGGAATATGTATGAGTATCATAATAGTTGGCATCCGTATGACTGAGATCGCCAACTGTGGTTCCGGACGGCTTATTGCTGCTGATTGAAGTATTGCTCAGGCTGACGTCGGTGATGGGCAGGGGAAGCTCGTCGCCGTTCATATAGAAATCCGCAAATTCCGACATCGCTTCCGCTACAATCGCTCCGCCGTTGATCGAAACATTGCTGCTCATCACCCATTTCAAATAAAGAGTGGCTTGTTCATCACAAGCGGAAGGTAATGTGGCGTTGAATTGCTGCCAACTATTTGTCAGAACAAAGCTGGTTCCGGCTACGTCAGTCCAGGAACTGCCGTTAGTACTATACTGGAGCTTGAAATCACGGGGACCGTACTGAGATGATTGATCCCTGCTCTTCTGATAAAATGTCAGGGTCAGATTTTCAAAACCGGACGTGGTCATGGGGAAAACCCATCCTTTTGTGCCGCTGCCGTTATCCCATTCCGGACCGTAAGCCCATTTCGCGCCGGCGGTGGGTTCACCCGCCCCTAATGTGCCGTATATTGTGCCGTGAGTGGTTGTCACGGAGAGCGGTTTATCATAATTGGGTGGGATACCAAGTTCGGAATGGGACCAGTATGAACCAGTTCCTTCATGCCAGCCAATCACAAGGCCGTTATTGGCAAACAGCGAAGCTTCTCCCAGGATTAATAACAAAATTAATGTCAACCAGGGGGAATAAATTAAATTTCTTATCAACTTAATTGTTAACATATTAATCCCTTTCCTTTGTCTTTATTGTCTCACCAAGTGATTATATTTTATTGGTTAGAAAATATATGGAATGTAATCCGTTATAGAATGAATCATATATACATAACAGTAAAGCAATTAACCTATTTTAGTAAAAGTACTTTTTGTATTTGTGTTACCTCCTGGGTTTCCATCCGTACCAGGTACGCGCCGCTGGCGGCTTTGGCGCCACTGTTATCCGTACCGTTCCATAGCGTCCGGTACGATCCGGCGGCTTGCTGTTCATCGATTAATGTTTTAACTTTGCGGCCCAGCAGGTCATAAACCGTTATGGTAACCTGCGAGTCCTTGTGCAATTGATAGTTGATAGTCGTTTCCGGGTTGAAGGGATTCGGATAAGCATTCAGCAATTCCGTACTCTGCGGCAAAGCGGTCATTGTAACGGCAATGGGGGAGTGCATGGTTACTGTCCCAGCAACATTCACATCGCCCAGGCGGTAGCGGTACCCACTGTTCGGTGCAACACCGGCGTCGGTCCAGGTATAACTGGTGGTCGTGGAGGTGTTGCCCTGGCCTTTTAGCGCATCACTGGTTTGGTACGAGGCGATCTGTTGCCAGGCGCCGTCACCCTCCGCGCGTTCCAGGGTAAAGCCGAGGTTATCGGTTTCGCTTTCAGTTTGCCAGTTTAGAACAATAGTATTGCCCTGCACAGTGGCGGTAAAGGAAGAGAGTTCCACGGGCAGGGATTCATCGAAGCATTTGAGCGTGGGATAACTGCCGTTCGTCAGATTCCAGTAACTGGTACTCCAACTGCTGTAGGTCGATGCGGTTTTCATATCGGCTGTTGTTGCTGCCGTAATACCGGTTGGTGCAGAGGTCGCATACCCTCCATACGATGACATATTTGCATTATCGTGATTAAAAAAACAACTGGTAAATGTTCCAGTATTGTAATAACCTACAAAGCCGCCTATGGTGCTACCACCTGTAACGGTTCCGGTAGAATAGCAATATGAAATTGGCGTGTTATAGGAGGCAAATCCACAAAATCCACCAATACGACTGCCGCTGCATGAAACATTTCCCGTCGCATAACAATTACTAATGGTTAATGCCGATGCCCCGACAAACCCACCGGTATTTGCATTAGCACTTGTTGTGTTGTTGTTAGTAACATTTCCCGTGCAATAACATTCGCTTATGGTAGCGCCAGAATTATTGGTATGGCCAACGAATCCGCCTACATTCATGGAACCAGCACCAGTTGCGGTAACTGTTGCCGTGGAATAACATTGTGTAATACCTGTTGTGCTATAAGAACAAGACCCGACAAAACCTCCAACATAATTACTTGAGGAAGTAACGGAGCCTTCCGTATAACAATTCTGCATCGTTCCATAATAGTTCAGTCCGGCTAGAATTCCTGCACTGGTAGCTGTAGCGCTTACCGAGCCCGAAACGCCCAGATTTTTAATTGTACCTCTATTATAGCCAAACAGTCCTGCCCCGGCAGAAGAATAACTTGTAATGGTTAGCCCGGTCACTTTATGCCCATTGCCGTCATAGGTTCCGGTGAAAGCCGTAGAAGTGGCTGATCCGGTTCCAATTGGCGTCCAGCTATCATAACCACTGAGACTTATATTCGCAGTTTGCCGGTAATAAGCGGTTAAATCGTTGCGCACGTCATTGAGTTCCGCCGCCGAAGTAACAATATAAGGGCTACCTTCGGTACCTGAACCGCTGCCAATGAACGCCCACAGGGATTGTGTCATAAATGTTATACAGATGAAAATAACCAGTAGGGAATTTTTCATATCAGTATTCATGTTAATTCCTTTTCATTTTAAAATCTATATAATATATTCTGAATTTAAATTTTTTATTTCAACAGCAGCACTTTTTGCGTTTGCGTAACCTCTGCCGTTTCCATGCGCACCAGGTACGCGCCGCTGGCGGCCTGCGAACCGGCAGCATCGGTTCCGTTCCAGATAACATGGTACGCGCCGGCGACCTGATTTTCATCGACTAATGTCTTGACCTGGCGGCCCAGCAGGTCGTAAACCGTTATAGTAACCTGCGCATCCTTGTGCAGGGTGTATTTAATGGTCGTTTCCGGGTTGAAAGGATTGGGATACGCATTGAGCATGACTGTGCTCTGTGGCAGGGCCGTTGTAGTTACGTAAATGGGGGAGTGCATGGTAACTGTCCCTGCAACATTCACATCGCCCAGGCGGTAGCGGTACTCGCTACCGGCGACAACCGTGTTGTCCGTAAAGGAATAGGTGTTAGTTGTTGAAGCATTGCCCTGACCTTTTAAAGCTGGGTTGGTTTTGTATGACGCTATTGGCTGCCAGGCGCCGTTGCCAGCCGCGCGTTCCAGGATAAAGCCGAGGTTGTCGGTTTCACTGGCGGTCTGCCAGTTTAGCACAACAGCATTGCCCTGCACAGAGGCGGTAAAAGATGCAAGTTCCACAGGCAGTGAAGCATCGCCGTTGGAGAGCGGGGCGTTATCAATCGAGCCGGACAGGGTTCCATCGGAAATCGTAAGGTTGCCGTTGGCGACAATGACGCCTTGTACTATCCCGGTGGCCCCGGCCGCAACATCGCCGGTTAAAAAGTAATACGTCCCGCCGGTTCCGATGGAACTGGAGAAACTGGAGAAGGATACTGAACCGCCGTCGCCCGGATCGCCACCGACTGTGGAACCCAACTTGGTATCGGAACCGGATTCAAAGGTATTGTTGGTTGAAGACCACAGTTTCAAGTTGCTTAACCCGGTGCGTGTACCATCTAGTTTGATGGAGGCGGTGGTTAATGTCGCACCGGAAGCGCTGCCGGTTAGTTGAAAACGACCAAGCGCCTGGTTCAAACCGCCTTTTACGACGCTTGAGGTGAAGCCGCTGCCATCAACGAAGGTAATGGCGGCGCTTCTTTCTGCAAGGGTGAAGGTACTCCATGTATTGCAGCCGTCGCCATCTCCGCTTAATATATAATCTCCTGGATTTACAACCCAACATCCATTGAAAGCATAGACGGAATAGCCGTTTGCGCCTGGCAAAGAGTATGTTCCTGCATTTGGCCAAGTACCCCCAGGAACACATGAAAATGGACCTGTTCCCCAAAAGGATATTGATTGGGCGCAAAGCCCTGAACCCAGCGCAAGAATAAAACCCGATAGTAGCACCCGTGCTTTCATGCATGATTCCTATAGAATGTGTAGTTTTTCCAAAACAGCGACGCTCCTTCAATGAGCGTCGCTATTGACTCTTCATGTTTAATGAAGAAAGTATTCTTCTTCTCAAGGGATTGCCACTCACTTCATCAACATCACCTTCTGCGTTTGCCGGGTCGTTTTCGTCTTCATCTGAATGATGTAGCTTCCGCTGGGCACTTTGTTGCCCCTCTCATCCGTCGCGTTCCAGTAAACATTGTAGCTTCCGGCAAACTGGTGTCCATTGAAGAGAGTTTTCACCTGTCGTCCTAACATGTCGAAGACCCTGATGGTCACGTCCGTGTCTTCAGCTAGTTCGTAGCCTATGAATGTCTGGGGATTGAACGGATTCGGATACGCTTTCCCAAGCTCCGTCGTCTCAGGAAGGTTGTCCATTGTAATGGATAAAGAAGCATAGACCGTGATCTTTCCTTTCGTGCTGACATCAGAAAGACGGTAAGAATAGCTTTTCCCGGATTCGACGGTTTGATCCGTGAAAGCATATTCCGTCCGGCTGGATGTGTTGCCCTGTCCTTTGAGTTCATTGCGGGTCTGGTATGAGGCGATGGTTTGCCACCCCGTCCCTGCCTCTCCGGGCGGATTATCATCCGCCCCTACGGAACGCTCCAAAATAAATCCGAGGTTGTCGGTTTCAGTTGCGGTCTGCCAGGATAAAACTATGGCATTGCCCTGCACAGTGGCTGTGAAGGAAGTCAGTTCCACCGGCAGAGAAGCGTCGCCGTTTGAAAGCGGGGCGTTGGTGATTGTGCCGGAAAGCGTTGCGTTAAAAAAGGAAAGGTTAGCGTTAGCGACAATGATGCCTTGCACAATGCCGGTAGCCCCGGCCGCAACATCACCGGTGAGGAAATAATACGTGCCGCCGGTAGCGATAGAACTGGTAAAACCGGAGAACGATGCCGAACCGCCGTCGCCGGGATCGGCGGCAACAGTACTACCAAGCTGGGTGTCGGAACCGGATTCAAATGTAGCATCTGCCGATGACCATAGTTTGAGGTTCGACAATCCTGTGCGTGTACCATTGAGTTTGATCGAAGCGGCAGTCAAAGCTGCCCCGGCCACATCGCCGCTCAATGTAAACCGGCCGATGACCTGGTTGGCGCTTCCTAACGTTATTGCCGGAGTAAACGCGCTGCCGTCGGTAAAGGTGATGGCCGCATCGTCCGTATCAAAAGTAACATCATCGCCATTGGTTGTCCCTTTTGAATTGACGCCAACTGCACGATAATGATAGGTCGTGCCAGGAAGCAGGCCGGTTAGTGTGTAACTTACCGCCGTAGCGGTTCCGCCGGTAACCGGACTTTCATCGGCAGTGACAGTTGAACCATAACCGGTTGTCAGTCCATACTCAAAGGTTACAGTAGTACTGGCGTTGTTGGCATTCACCGTACCGTTCAGGGTTGCCCCGTCTGCGCTTACATTAGCGGCGGCATCGGTGGTTACGGTAGCCTTGGTGATAAAACCGGCAACCCAGTTGGAGGTTGACCCGGTTAGAGCAAAATTGTATAATGTACCGTCATAGTTATTGCTGGTTAAATCCGGCAGATTGGTAACGCCGGCGTTATTACCGCCGGGAGTTCCTTCATTAAAATCATGGTATTCAATTAATCCGCCGGCTGAAGGACTGACCTCGATATCCATGTATTGTTGAATCTGTGCCTGAGAACGTACAGTATTCCAAACCCTTACCTCATCAATCATTCCTTTGAAATAGTACATATTATCGCTTCGGCGCCCGATGTAAAAGGGAATTGCCGTATTGGCAACTGCTGGATATAATGGATTAGGGCCATTGTTCGTAAGCGTTTCTTCAATTCCGTTGACGTATAGTTTGGCGACCGAAGTTGCAGGATTATAAACAGCAGCAATATGAGTCCATTGCCCGGTTGGTAAAACAGTAGCAGCATCAAGATATACCCCGGTAACGGGGATGAAGCGGAGGCCGTTTGCGCCGGCGCCGCCGCCGGTGTGGAGTTCGAGTTGTTCTACGCCTTTACCACAGATAAACTGAACATCTGTAGTGATTGATGGGTTCCATTTAACCCAGGCTTCAATTGTGAACCCTGTCAAAGCGTTATCAATATCGGCAGTGGTAACATAATCATCCACGCCATCAAAAGCAAGGGCATTTCCTGGTGCTGCAATTCCTGTAACGGGTGTGCCAATGATCAGAAATATTATTGTGTAGAGGAATATAATCAATGTTGCCAAAATATAATTTTGAGATTTCATTAAAAAATAACTCCATTATTTATTGTTTATACTTTTTGTTTTATAATAAATTTAAACCTGAAAAAAATTTAGTACATTGTTAATCTGTTGATACTCCCTATGTGTCTGTTTAATCTTTTTTATATATGTATAATTAAAGTATTGTATACATTATTGTAATTCTATAATAAATAGTGTTTTCCAGCGCTTTATTGTTTATAAACCGGTTTTACTGCTCCGGTTTTATACTTATTTTAAAACTTGGCTTGTTTCAATTCCCAGGAAACTAAAATCATACTATGTAACCTGAGACTAAATAGTGATTATAATACATCAGTCCATACAAAATAAATATTAATTTAGAATGCTGGATACGGATTATGCCAGGTGAACAGGTATTTTTTTCCATTAAGGTAAAAATTTACCTGTGCATAAAAAATTGGTTGTACTAAAGTTATCCCCTCTTGCCGGCAAATCAATTCGTATCAAATTCGCGCTTTTATCTCCTGTCCATTATTCCATATTCATATTACCGGTATGCATTAAATCTTTGGTAATTTAGGAAGGATTATAATCTTTTCAAAAAGATTTTTCTGCACACCTTTGTCTGATTATTTGTTATTTAACCAATTAAAATTTTTAATAAAAAGAAATGAATTGTAATTCAAAAACAATAATTGTGCCAGTAATGGACGGGAAAAAATAGTGCATCGACCCTGTGAACAGAAATGTATCAAAGCGCCTTCTAAATTCTTTGTTTTGCGATAACTAATAAACATAAAAAAGGGCGTTATAGCTAACGCCCTCAAAACTCAACCTGTTACTTTAAATAAACTACTTTACGGCACTCTACCTGTTTGCCGGCTTGCATACGCACGAGGTACATACCACTGCCGACCGGCGAGCCATCAGCAGATGTACCATCCCAGGTAACCCGGTATTCGCCGGGACTGTGTTTGGCGTCAATCAGGGTGTGCACCAATTCGCCGCGGATGTTGTAAACCGCAATCGTTACCTGCGCCGGTTTTGTCAGATTATAATTTAAATATGTTACCGGATTGAATGGATTGGGATAATTTTGCGACAAGGTAAAATCTGCCGGTGTAGAATTCCGGATTTTTCCTTTTTCCGGCTTTTTTACATTTGTTATATTTTCTGTAACATACAGTTCAGCCAGGTTGGTGGCGTCGGTTCCACTGTATCCCCCGGTAACCAGTACGCAGCCATCAGCCAGCAAGGTCGCACTATGACCTCTTCTTGGAACAATCATACTATCAGTTGTTGTAAACTCGTTATTGTCCGGATTAAATATTTCAGAAGCGTTCATTGCCCCCCCAAGGAAACCACCAGTTATTAATACTTGACCATTTTTCAACAAGGTGGCCGTATGTTGCATCTGTCTTAATGAAACCATATCACCAGTCAGAGTCCAGGTATCTGTAATATAATCGTATAATTCACCGGTGGGATTGTACCAATCTCCGCCACAGACAAGAATTTTATTATTATTAAGACATGTTGCACTGAAACTATTCCTGTATACATTCATTGGTTGAGCCTGGATAAATGTTCCACTGGATGGATCATAGAGCTCACATGATTTAAGACCTACCGCATGTCCCGGTGTGGTAGTTTTTAATCCGCCGGCAATTAATACCAAACCATTTGGTAACAATGCGGCAGTATGTGAAGCACGGTCTTCAATCAAGCTGTCGGTTAAAGAGAATTTGTTGGTTACAGGATCATAAATTTCAACTACTGCCTGGGTCTGCGGGCCGGTGGGTGACTGGCCACCGGCGATCAATACCCTGCCATCAGGAAGCAAGGTGGCGGTGTGATAGGTATGTTCAGCTTTTAAACTGTCGGTCAATTTAAAAGTACCGATACCCGGGTCATATAATTCCGCTTTTTGAGGGGCATTGTAACCTCCCGCCAGCAAGACCAAACCATTATTCAGCAAAGTAGCGGTTGCTGCTTCCCGGTGATTATAAAGAGTAGCGCCGGTGGCGCTAAATGTTTGACTTGCCGGATCGTACAGTTCACAGTTATTTGTTTCCCATCCCGTTATCAGTACTGTGCCATTATTTAATAATGTTGCAGTGTGATTCATCCGGCTAGCCAACATCGGTCCAACCGAAACCCATTTATTTGTATTTGTAATAACAGGATTTTGACCATCATCATAAAGAATTTCTCCGCCGACAATCGTCATTTCCGCCGCCAGGTCAAAAGATTCCTGAGGCGTTATATTATACAGATCGTGCGACCAGATCACCATATCGGCATATTTACCCGGCTCCAGCGAACCGGTGGTGGTTTCGGCAAAGCCGGCATACGCCGAACCCATGGTATGTATCCGCAGAGCTTCGTGCATGTTAATTTTTTCTGCGGGAGTAAAATTCGCGCCTGACATTGGACTGCGTCGCATGGTGGCTCCCCAAAAAGCATATTTAGGTTCCTGGTATATCGAGGCCGGAACATCGCAGCCAAAAGCGAGATGAATATCCATATCCAGCATGGTTTTCAATGGCAATAGCCTGTCCATTGTGGTATTATCGGTTAATAACACATAACTATCACCGTACCAGGTAATCCATTGTGGCTGGGTGGAAAGGATGATATTGGCATTCTTCATGCGTGTCAAAGCGCTGGGTGAAGGGAATAAACCATGTTCAATCCTGTGCCGGGGATCGGGACGCGGGTTTTGCTGCATGGCGAGTTCAAAGGCGGTGAGGGTCATATCGATCCCTTCATCGCCGCCTACATGTACAGCTACCTGCAAACCGGTATCGTGTAATTTTTTGACCATCCTGTTCATCTCTTCCTGGGTATGATAGGGATAGGATATTTCAGAAGCGTATAATGATTTATCATACATTAACATGGTTTTGGCTGCCAGGCCGCCATCCATTGCCAGTTTCCAGCCGCCAAAACGCACCAGGCCGGAATCGATTGGTTGATACATTTGTACCAGGGTATCCACTTGCTGCTCCGTATTTAATAACAGCATGGTATACAAACGCACTTTGAGTAAGCCGCTATCGGCATACTGTTTATAGAGTTGAATATCTTTAATACTGCCGATGATAACGTCCTGAATGGATGTATAACCGGCCTGCAGGCAAAGCTGCTGGCCGCGTTCAATATCCTCCAGTTTTTGTTGATCGGTACGGTCGCCATAGCCGGTGGCGTATTTTCCAACCAGGTTCTCGGCAGGGTAATGGGATAAAAGTCCGTTAGGCTCGCCGAACTCGTCTTTCATGATCAGGCTGCCGGGGGGATTAGGCGTATCCCGGTCGATTCCGGCGCTATCCAGCGCTGCCGAATTCACAACCGAGTACTGGCCGCTGCAATGCCGCAGGTAACAGGGATTATTGGGCGCAACCGCATCCAGATCCCAGCGATCCAGGGTTTCTCCGAATTGCAGGGTAAAACCCTGGTTGCCGGAAATCCATTGTCCGGGTTGTAATTGTTGGGCATAATCACCAACAACCTGTAAGAGTTCGGCTTTGCTGGTGACTATTTCATGGCGTATATTCAGGTATCCCGGCCAGAATTGCGCTCCATAATACATCATGTGGTAATGGGAGTCAATCAGCCCCGGTGTTACGGTTTTGCCTTGCAGGTTAATCGTCTTTGTACGCGGATCGGTTAGTGGCGTAATTTCAGCATCACTGCCGAGTTGTAATATCCTGCCGTCTTTAACGGCAATTGCCTGGTAAATACGATCTTGCTCATCGACGGTAATGATTTTACCATTATATAATATTAAATCGGCCATATCAGTTGCTGCAAGGCTGTAAAAGTTGATGAAAATCAGCGCTATGAAAAGTAATCCCGCATTTGGAAAATGGTTTGTTCTCATATAATTCTCCTTACGTGGTAAAGGAAAACAGTAATAAATTGAGTATATAAATTTTACTCCAGAACTCGGGGTACCAGCTTCAAATAGTCAGGTAGGGGAATCGCATGATTAGGAATATTCCTTTAATTTCCCGTATGTTATATATAAGAAATATTGACCAAATCGTCAAGTGAAAACTGTATGTTTTATTGTTTATCTGATAATATTTTAAAATGATGGAAAAAATGGGGTTGTTTTAAAGCTGATTTGAATTGGTATGTGTGACGATAATTTTATATACCAGTGTTAATTTGCTGATATTGGATTCCTGTTTCCGGCGGGAGAATATTTTCAACAAATATTCTCCGGGCTCGCGCAAGGTCTCGCTGATAAGGACTAAATTTTTATATTGAACTTTACAGGCTCGTAACGGTAATATCTCGTTTTTCCCATGCTCAAGGGTATAAAGCAATTGCACATCTTTCGGACATGAAAGTTCTACTGTGAATGGGCCTTTGGTATAGATGACCCCAGAATCCGGCTTGATAATTTTTATGTTATGTTTAAAATACACATCTTTGATAAATACGTTTTTTTCAAATATATCCTGGTTGGTCGGAGTTTCCAGTAATTGCCAGCGTGGTTCATCCGGGAAATGGGTGGCTATCAACTCCTGTGGCGGCGTTAGAAAATAGTAATCGTTGAATTCATGAATATATGTTCCATTTTCATTAATATAACCGGAACCCCAGGTCGGGTCGAGCAGTTGCCATACACTGTCGATACGCACGGCGATCCAGGCATGATTCCCCGCGCCGCTAAAGTGATCGCCGGGCGTGTAATGACTGCCTTTGGCATAACCGTTAATAGTTTTTACTTCAAGTCCCGCCGCCCGGCCAAGAGTTTCAAACAAGCCCGCGTACCCGGCACACACCGCTGAACGCTTTCGTAAAACATCTTGTGCATTATCCGAGCCGGCGGTCATACCGGTCAGAATGCCGGTATCGTAATAAATATTTCCCGTGATCCAGCGGTATAGCAAACGGGTTTTTTCCAGGTCGGTTTTTCCATGCGCTGCCAGCCAGTTCGCCAGGTTTTGCGCCGAGTTGGCAACGCTGTCCGGAGCAGAGTCGGCTATTGAATCGATGCGGGAATAAGACGGGGGAGTGGGGTCTGCCCGGAATGTGCGAATTGAAGGAGCACAACCTGTGAGTATCAATATAAATAGAATGGACAGGTACGCAAAACAGTCGTAGACAATATTGATCTTACCTGAAACTATGAGACGGCTTATAATTCCCATTCCCATTTCCAGTTTTTAAAACGGACAGCCGCAGCCAGGTTCAGGTCTTCATCGGCAGGCCAGGCATTGATGATCCCGAAACGCAAGATTGCATAGATACCGGCAGGCAGCTCTGTTTTTTGTGTTTCCGAATAGGCATTGGCTATGGTTTTATTGTCGATACGGACATGACCATTTTTGGTAACGCGATCCATGGTTATGGAAACGGTATGATCCAATGAATCCGGGGTCAATGTAGCGGCATGCACCCAGATCGAGTCTTGCCATACCTGCACCTGGCCGTAATCATTGCTCCAGGGATCGATGATCCAGCGCAGGACCACCCCGTATTCTTTGTGCGAAGTCGAGCCGTCGTCAACCACTAGGCTAAATTCTACAGCGGCGCCGTTGTCCTTTTTATTAGTGAGGGAAGGAGTGGTGGCAAGGTTTAAGATAAATCCTGCCTGGTGGGTAATTTGCAGCGCCTTGATATCCGCCACAACTTTGCGGGTGATGTTATGCGCCATAATGCCGCGCCGGTTGATGTTTGCTGCCAACAGACTGTACTGATAGAAATGGGTTGTCTGAATATCGGCGAGTGAAACGGTATTCTCGTCATTATCAAAAAAGAGGGAATCGCCCAGCATCGTCTCCCAGTTCTGCAGGTTACGTCCGCTCAACCGGAAATACAATTCGTTGGACTGGGTTGCCTGCTCTTTACCGCAGTAGAAAAGTGGTAATAGAATAATAAAAAGCAGATATTTTTTTCGTCTTGTCATGTTGAAAAATAAGCACAATTTGGGTGGGAAGCAAGCAAGAAAAACGTTGGGGATGCAACAGCTTTCAGTGTCCGTCTCTGGTTTATTCGGTCGAATAATACTAAAGCTGTCGAGCATCCCCACACCGACTGTAATTATGGGAGTAAACAGTCATATTATTTTAAGCTTTGCTTTTCTATATATTAGACATGACAACCGGAAATTCATTCCCTTTTTTATTGATAAGATTGGTCTGAATATTGCCAATTTTATTTTTTAGTATTTCCCTGAATCATCGATACCAGAATACCCCGGATTGGACAATTATTAAAGTATTTTCATTGTTTTTTTGATTTTTATTAACATTTACGTAAAAATGGAATATTCTTATATAATGAATCCGTTTCAGTAATTGTAATATTAACATTTTTTTCCACCGGAGGGTTTATGACATTCAAACATCATTTTATTGCATGCTGGCTGAGCGCGGTACTTGTGATCTTTGTATTATCGGTTCAACCGGGTTATGCCCAGATTCCCCAGGGAAGCTGGTATTGTATCCAGGCAGTTTACAATGATACCACTGTCGAAGGTTTTGAGGCGGTTTTCTCGATTCTCAGTAATGAAGAATACGAGGCAGAATTTACATTAGGAAACGAGAGCGGCTCGGCAAAAGCTTTATATCATTTTGACAACGACAGCCTGCTCATCACCCAAATGCCCCAGGATGTCCAATTGCACGGCGGCGGTTCTTATACAAGCGGTGGAAAGCCGATTTACGATTACACTTTGAACTGCTCGCAAACCACCTGGGAGCAGGCGGGACAGGTAGCCCTGGGCGCCGGTTTTTCCACTGAAGTGGATGAAAGTAGAATCCTGTATAAAACCGTTGGTGATTCCGTTTTAATTTTGAAAAGCACGGATCAAAAAACCATTTTAACCTACACATTCGGCATGAAGCGGCCTGAGCAAAACCCGGTTACTTTTGCAGTGAATATGAATGTGCAACAAAAGCTGGGCAATTTTAATCCTGGAGCTGGCGACCGGGTTATTTTACGGAATTTGTTATTCGCGTGGGTCGGCAATGATTCAGTTTTAACCGAATCCGGCAAACCGGGTGTCTATGAGTTATCAATTGATTTCCCCGGTTACAAAGTCGGTAATACGATGCTTTATAAATTTGCCATTCAAAAAAATAGCGGCGGCGCCATTGTTGAATCTGATCCGGCGCGTTTCTTTACGCTGGAGCCGGGGGGACAAAATTTGGGCATACCCTATTTCAACCGCCAGGCCCGTCCCGATGAGGTTGTCGCATTTGGCGTGGCCGACAGCGCTGTGATCGGAGAATATGAACCTGCCACGGCTTATAACACCGACCGCGATGAGTTCCTGGTGGCGTGGATCCAGGAACCGGCGGATATTTATGGCCGTATTATTAAATCCGACGGCACGCCGGCCGGGCCGCGTTTCCCCATCAGCGCTTCTAACAATGTAGAAATCTATCCGGCTGTGGACTATAATTCGGCAAGAAAAGAATGGCTGGTGGTGTGGGAAGATATGCGCAATTATAACTCGGATATTTACGGCGTCCGCCTAGATGATCGAGGGAAAAAACTGGTTTCTCCGCAATCTGAAGCGGATTCCAGTTTTGCAATTTCCAAAAATAACAAAAATCAGTCCCGCCCAAAAATCGCTTATAATTATGAAAATGATACTTACCTGGTAGTGTGGACCGACTATCGCAATACCAGGATGATCGGAGAGTCTTCCGAAGGGAATTATGATATTTACGGCCAGAGGATCAATGGCGACGGCGCGCTGTTGACGCCGGGTGATCCCAATGACCCCACAGTTAATTATGCTATTGCCGCGCAAGGTAATTATAATGAATACAAATGCGATGTGGCTTATTGCGGACAGGCCGGTCAACTGCTGAATGAATGGCTGGTGGTCTTTTCCCGCAGTGAGGTGTATTATTACATGGGCGGTGCCAGAATTTGGGGGGTACGAATCAAAGGCGGTAATGGCTTGCTCATGAATACCTGGGGCGAAGCAATACCGCAAGCCCCCTTGCGCAAGGGTGGAAGCTATGGCCCGCCCTGGCTGCCGGAATTCCCGATCGGGTGGGATGATCAATCTTTTTGGGGTATGCTGCACTTTGACCAGGGTTCACCCCATGTGGAAAGCAACGATGTGCCGGTGCCCATAGAATTACATAAAAGCGCGGGCTCGGGCTATCCCATCCCGGAATTCCTGGTCGCCTGGACCGATATGCGCGCCGATGACAATATCTACTGCCAGCGCATTGCCTATTTTCCGGATTCCACCGCGTTCCGACTGGGCATGAAACCTACCCGCGGTCCGGACAGCCTGTTCACCGCAGTCATGCTGGATAAAGACGGCGCCTGGGCGGATACCGCCGCAGCCTGGCTCACCTGGCCCAATATCCAGGTGACTACCGATCCATTTGTACAGAGTTGGAATGACCTCTCTTACAGTTCCAATGACGGCGCTTATATGATCGTGTGGAATGACTGGCGGGCTGCCGCCTGGAATGGCGAAAACCAGGAAATGAATCCGTTTGCCGATATCTACTGCCAGCGTTTATGGCTCAACCCGCGTGATTCGGCGCTGGTTTTTATCGACCATGAAGGGAACCTGGATGTTGATCCGGCTTTTAACACGCCCATTGCCTTTACCGATAATATGGAAGGTAACTTTGTGTACCCGGCAATTGCCCATAGCGCGCAAACCAACGCCTTCCTGGTTGCTTATGAATTTACCGAAGAAGTAATGACTGATATTGATATTGTGGTAAACCTGTATATTGGAGCATCGCCGAATATACCGAACAGCATTGATAAATCACGTAGCAGCAGTGTACCGGAGCAGTTTGTATTACAGCAGAACTATCCGAATCCCTTTAATCCAACCACAACCATCGCCTTTGAACTGCCCGCCGCCGCTGTTGTCAAGGTGGAAGTGTTTAACACCCTGGGACGGCGCGTGGCCTGCCTGCTTCAGGATAACAGGCCGGCCGGCAGTTACCATGTGGAATGGCGCGGTATGGATGATAACGGTCTGCCTGTGGCTTCCGGCGTTTATTTCTACAGGGTGACGGCAGGGAATATCACCGCCGCACGCAAGATGGTATTGATGCGGTAAAATGATTTTATTGGGGAATTAAATTTATTAATTATAGGGACAGGCCGCGACCTGTCCCTGCACTGTGATGATCTGTCCCTTATTCCGGTTGTTTTTTGTTTATTAAACCTGATTAAATGCAGTCAAGTATTTGTCAATGTATTGCTGTTTTGAATTAGATTGGTATTGCATGATATAGCGTGGATGCTCCAGGGCAATTATATTTTTAAAAAAACCATATTTGTCGTTTATTGACCTTAGAAATGTTTCGTTTTTCCCGGCGCCAAAACAAAAACCTATATCAGTTTCTATCCCCATGCCGAGTTGTTTCCTGATGCTTTCAATCATAAAATTGTAAACTGCCTGGGTTAATTCCTTGCTATCGTAATAATTGTAATTCTTTTATTTCCCTTTTTTATCGTTGATTATAAAACCGAGAGGACAAATTGAATTGATGTAAAATTTAGAATAAAATTTACCAGCGCCTCCATAGGCTTCAATAACATCGTATATGAATACGGATGAAAGCTCGTGAGTTCCCCTGCCCGGATACTTTATTCCACATATACCGGCAAGTCTTTTAGTATCGGTAAAAGGTACGCCGGTTACGCCGCCGCCAAACCGTCCCGGATTAATGCCTAATATAATGTGACGGCTATTGTAATCATTGTAGTATTTTTTATAAAATTCAGAGGAGACAGAAATTATACCGCCATCATCTTTAAAGGGATTCATTATTTTTATCCCCTCAGGCAAGCTCCCTTTGAAATCAAGCGACAGGTTGAATTCAATAATTTTATCTGCAAAGGTTTTCATGCTTATCACTCCTGGATCGATCCGGATTTCCCCACCCGGTTCGTAAAATAAAAAATGGTTTCCAACCTTGTTTCCTGTACCATAACATCAATCCCAAAGCGAGCACAAACACAATGTGCTACGCACCTGGGACTTGTAACTCTCCCCAAAACCAGAATAATCGCGGCTATCTACCCTATTTATAATATAGCACCGCGCCGAGGTGCGTAGCACGTGGAATATTCTAATAATTTCCTGAGAATTGGAGTGCAGCAGCGCCTTGATACATTGCACTTAACATATTGTTTTTATAATATTACTCTTGAGCAAATTTTTATCGGCGGTCAGCAAGGGCGTGTTGGTTTGCAGTGCGGTTGCGCAAATAATTCTATCGGCCGGATCATGGTTGATCTCTTCCGGCAGGGTAACGGATAATTCCGCGATTTCCGGCGACATGCCTGTAAATACATAATGGTTTGCTGCTTTCAGCAAGTTAATAAATTCCATAAAAGAGACATCAATTTTCAGCCGGTCTT
The DNA here is from genome assembly GCA_029561455.1 of bacterium. Classification (GTDB taxonomy): domain Bacteria; phylum Zhuqueibacterota; class Zhuqueibacteria; order Residuimicrobiales; family Krinioviventaceae; genus Fontivivens. The sequence continues at coordinate 159,681 of JAKQIY010000076.1, read as the reverse complement.
TCCGCATCAACATGGCAATTTCCCACAAGGATATTTCGCAAAAGATGATCCCGTCCCCGGTATTGGCGGTGTTTATTGCTGCTTGAGCTTTTTTACTCAGCAATTCCGGCTGCAGGGCGTCCCAGATAATAATATGCGTATCAACGGTTATCAATCCTGCGCCGCCTCCCAGGCAGCATTGAGCGGGGAAATAACGTCGCCAATAACAGCATTTTCCCGTAACTCGATTAATTTTTGCCGGGCAATTTCCCTGCTGTAATCGGGCGGCACCAGTTTGGCAATCACTTTGCCCCGCGATGTAATATCTATGATGGAGCCATGTTCAATTTTTTTGAGTATTTTTTTGAAATTAGCCCGTAAATCGCTAACTGCAATTGAGTCCATACAACGCTCCTGTTACCAATTTTGTACAATTCAAATGTACAGATTGTTTTATTGAGATGCAAGAATTTTTTATTACCAGATCAGGTATTTCATTCCGGGTGAATGAGGGAAAGGCCGCGATCTGGGACTGAAAATTACCTATCCCCCCACACAATCCCCTTGAATTAAACCATTAAAAGTGGTATAATAGGATTGTACAAGCCTGAATTATTGCATACAGGCTTGATAAAATCGCAAATAAATTGATCCATTAACTATCAAAATATATAAATACTTATGGCGCCGGAACAGGAAGTGAAAATTCGGGTTCTGCCGGAGAACCTTATTAATAAAATCGCCGCCGGAGAAGTCATCGACCGGCCCTCGTCGGTGGTCAAGGAACTGGTGGAAAATTCCATCGACGCCGGGGCGGACAAGATCACCGTGCTGCTGCGCGACGGCGGCAAGGGTCTCATTCAGGTGGTTGATAACGGTTCCGGCATGCAGGAAAAAGACGCCATCATGTCCTTTCAGCGCCACGCCACCTCCAAGATCGGCGCCTGGGAAGATATGGAGCAGATCCGTACCCTCGGTTTTCGCGGCGAAGCGCTGGCCAGCATTGCCGCCGTGGCCCAGGTAGAGATGAAAACCGTGCCCCGCGATGCCATCGAAGGCACGCAAATCAACATCGAAGGCGGCGTTATGGTCAAACTGGATCGCACCGGCGGCAACGCCGGTACATCAATCGCCGTCAAAAACCTGTTCTACAACACCCCGGCGCGCCGCAAGTTCCTGCGCGCCACCAATACCGAATACCGGCACATTATTTCCGTGGTTAACCGTTTTGTGTTGAGCTACCCGGAAATCGCTTTTGAATTTTACCATGACGATAATGAAATATTCAGCTATAAACCGTCCACTCTGCGGCAGCGCATCGGCGATGTGCTGGGCCGGACGGTGGGCGATAACCTGCTGGAGGTTTCCGACACCAATGCCTTGTTGACCTGTACCGGTTTTATCGGCAATTTCGATATTCTGCGCAAAACCCGCAACGACCAGTACCTGTTCGTTAACCGGCGCTATATTATCGACCGTACTATCGGCGCGGCCATTGCGGCAGGACTGGGCGACCTGTGTCCGCCCGGCAGTTACCCGCTGTATGTGCTTTCGCTGGACATCGATCCCGCGCGCATCGATGTGAACGTGCATCCCACCAAGAGCGAAATAAAGTTTGCGGATCAGCAATCGTTGTTCACCCTCATTCGCGGCGCCATCAAACGCGCCGTCAAGACCGATGAGATCATTCCCGAAATGCAGGAGAAATTCCAGCTATCACGACGGCCCTTCCCCAAACGTTTTACCACCTCGCTGATCGATGAAATTTACAGCAGTAACAAAACTACCCAAACCGCCATTAATTTTGATGCCCCGCCCGAGGTCGATTATCCTGTAGATATGGTTGCTGTTAAACCGACCCAGGCTGCATCGCAATTTCGTATCGAAAACCAATCGGCAGTCCCGGCTACGCCGGCTGTTCCCGCACGCCAGCAGGAAGCGAAAATGCTGTGGCAGTTGCACAACAAGTACCTGGTTTCACAAATCAAAAGCGGACTCGTTATTATCGACCAGCACGCCGCGCATGAACGCATTATTTATGAACGCGTAAAAAACAATTTCCACAGCCGACAATCCGCTTCCCAGCAACTCTTGTTTCCGCAAACCCTGGAACTGACCATCGAGGATTACACTTATCTTTTGGAAATTTTACCATACCTCGAAAAGGTCGGCTTTATCGTCAAGGGGTTCGGCAACCGCACCGTGGTGGTAGAAGGCGTGCCGAGCGGCTTGCAGGTGGGACGCGAGAGCAAGCTGCTGCTGGATATTCTCGATGAATATAAATTAAAGTTGGCCGTGGAAGCGGACATCCAGGAACGAGTGGCTAAAAGCCTGGCCTGCCGCTCGGCGATCATGAGCGGCGATCCGCTCACCGATACAGCCATGGCCGCGCTGATCGACCAGTTGTTTGCCTGCGAAACCCCCTATTTTTGCCCGCATGGCCGCCCCACCATGATCACCTTGTCGCTGGAGGAACTTGACAAGCGGTTTGAAAGAATTTAAAGTCCTCATCATCGTCGGGCCGACTGCGGTCGGCAAAACCGAACTAGCGCTGCAAGTGGCGGAAGCGCTGCATGGCGAAATTGTGTCGGCGGATTCCCGCCAGGTGTACCGCTATATGGACATTGGCACAGCCAAACCGACAATAGCAGAACTTGATCGCGTACCACATCATTTTATCGACATGCGCGATCCCGACCAGTACTATAGCGCTGGCGAGTACGGCCGTGAAGCGCGGCAGTGTATTGCCGGGCTGCTGGAGCAAGGCATTCCCCCGGTAGTGGTTGGCGGTTCCGGATTTTACATCCAGGCGCTGGTGGATGGCCTGTTTGCGCCCAAGCTTTCCGATATTGAAGTAAAAGAAATGTGGCGGCAGCGCATCCGCAATGAGGGCGTCGAGGCGGTATTTCGTATCCTGGAACAGGTGGATCCGCTTACTGCGGCGCGCCTGCACCCGAATGATACTCAACGTGTGGTGCGCGCCCTTGAAGTGTATGATCTGGCCGGAATGCCGGTATCAGCGTTCCGCAAAGGCGAAGAGACCCCGGCGGAATTTACACCCGTATTCGTCGGCCTGAACCGCGACCGCGAAGCACTATACCGCCGTATTGAGAGCAGGGTGGACGCTATGCTGCAAGCGGGTCTTTTGTATGAAGTGCAAGTCCTGCGCGAGCGCGGCTGGGGGCCGGAACTGAATGCCCTGAAAACTGTCGGTTACCAGGAGGTGTTTGCCCATTTTACCGGTGCGATGACCTATGACGAAATGGTCGAGCGCATCAAGATCAACTCTCGGCGCTATGCCAAACGCCAGTTAACCTGGTTTCGCCGCGATGTACGCATTCACTGGATTGATTTGGATGTAACAGAAACAGGCATGGTTGTAGAAAATGTGTTATATTTATTACATGTTTAATTGAATGTTGTTGATTGAAGCACTTGTATTGATAAGAAAAAAATTTCATTACTTGAATTTGAGCGGATTTTTTTCTATTATAGATAGTTGGTAATTAACCAAATAATTCTTTTTTTTTATCACTGCTCCTGCAGCGCCGGTTTTTATAAAGTGAGTAATAGTAATCAGGTAAATTCATGAACCAGGATATTGTAAAAAGATTACAGGTAATTAAAAATCTGATCTCCCTTGGTGAGTTGGACATTGTCAAAATTCTGACCGGCAAGTTACTTTATGATGGTAGCGAAGAACAGTTACAGGATATTATTGCTGAACTGGCTAACCAGGAATTTGCGGCAGCAGCGTTATTGATCGATGATTACCTGGCTCATGCCGGCCAGATATTACCTTTTGAAGACCCGGAACTGGCGGGGATCCGCTTGCAGGTTACTGCGCTGGAAATGCAACTGGCAGAATTGTCAAGCCGGAAAATAGAGATAGAAAAGCAGCTTTATTATTTTAATATCCGTTATCAGCAGGAACTGGGTGCTATAATACTGGAACTTTTGGAATTGAAAAAACTATATCGAAAACATACTGCTGCGCTTCATTCCGGAGCGAAGCCCTTTCAACCGGATGAAGATTATAAACTGTATGAAAATATATTTCAGGATTCAGCAGATATTATCATACCCGATCTGGTCGGCGAACAACAGCAGGAACTGCGAAGACTTTTCGTCCGCGCCAGCAAATTGTGCCACCCCGATGTGGTCGCTGATGAATTCAAGGTTGAAGCTGAACAAACTTTTATCGCCCTTAAACTCGCCTATGAAAAGAATGACCTTGAACAAATCCGCAAAATTCTACACATCCTGGAAACAGGTAAAATGTCGACCCGCTCGGCGCAGATCGGCGATAAAGAAAAATTAAAAGCCATGCTGGTTACCCTGCGTTCCAAAATTCAGATGGTGGAAAAAGAGTTCCGGGAATTGAAACAATCCCTGGCTTATCGCACATTGTGCGGTATCAATGATCAGGATCATTATTTTACCCAGTTGAAAAAAGCGTTACGACGGGAAATATCCCTGTTAAAGGGACTTGTCTATGGCTGAAATAAATTCTCCGCAGTTGCCCGTGATCACCGACCGGCGGGAAATTGCCGCCCTGGATAAAACGATTGAAATTGTTCACAAACTGGTGGTCTCCGAATCCAGGCAGGCGCTGGACTTGTTATCCGCTCATCCTGAATTTGCTGTCGGCCTGGTATCGGCGTGGTATGCTTTGAGCGAAGAAATGATCGATGCTTTTGCCGGGGTTTTGAACTGGCCTGAACTGAGCAATAATGAAAGCCTGGTCTGGACGACAGAATTAATAGAGCGCTATAGCAAACGCTGGCAGTGGGGCGCCTGGGAATGGGGTTGGGCAGGTTTGAGCGCCAATCGCGCCCTGCCCTGGTGCGAACCATTAATTAACCGCTATGCCGGTAATTTAAACTGGTCCGCACTTAGCCGTAATGAAGGTCTTACTATTAACGAAAACCTGTTGTCGGCTTTTGCGGACAAGTGGGACTGGAATATCCTGAGCGGACGTAAAACTTTACACTGGACGAATGCGCTGATTGACCGTTATAAAGAAAAGTGGAATTGGGAAGCTCTGAGTTTGAATGAAGGCCTGCCATGGTCGGCTGCGCTGCTGGATAAATACCGGGACTATTGGGATTGGGCGTCGCTCAGTTATAATCCGTCCCTGCCCTGGAATGAAGAACTATTATCAGTTTATCGCGATACCCTGTATTGGGATTGTTTAAGCGCCAATGAAGGCTTGCCCTGGGATGAGGCATTCCTGCTGCACTATCAGGATACATTTGACTGGGACTGGCTGAGTTATAACAGCGCATTGCCCTGGAGCGAACCGTTCATCGAGAAATACCGGGAACGCTGGGACTGGCGCTATTTGAGCGGCAACGACGGCGTCCCCTGGAATGCGACTCTCATCGCCCGTTATGTCGATAAATGGGACTGGGAAATGTTCAGTTGCAAGGAAAACCTGCCCTGGACGGAAGAATTTATCGGCGAATACCAGGTTTTTTGGAATTGGCAAAAATTAAGCTCCCGCGCCGCATTGCCCTGGAGCATCGAATTTATAGAAAAATATGCACACCGCTGGGACTGGAACCGGCTTTGTCAGAATAACGGTTTGCCATGGAGTTTGGAATTGCTCGATTATTTTGCCAACCGGCATCACCGTCTTCTGCCCGGTTGCAGCAAGGAAGGAGTGTGGCGCAAGGTGTTTCAACCCCTGGCTTCCGACCGGATAGTTGCTTCTCTACTCCAAAAAGCTCAGTAATTATGGTATAGTTTTTGTTATTTTAAGCGGCAATAATTTTATCAATTTTTTTTGTTTTAATGTTGTGTTGTCGTGTTGTATAAATTCAATAAATTAAATTGTTTATTGCTTTTGTTCGAATTTTAAAAATGGAAAGACTGAAATTGCATTTTATCACACATGTAAAACAGTGTAAAAATTACCTCCCATACGACCGCATTGACTCTGCCACCCATTACGGGCAAATAATTTCTTTGAAATAACTAAAAAAATAAATATTTTATAATTCTTTATTCAGTAAAGAAATACACTAGTAAATGTCTTGGAAAGGACTGGACAAAAATGAACAAAACTACACTTTTTCTAACTATTGCCGTTATCATGCTGGCATTTGCGGGTGTTACTGCTTATGCCCAGGATAATGAAACGGCTACCCTGACTGCGGATACGTTGCATCAGGCTGCGGATTCTACAGCGATCGCTCATGAAGGCGAAGCCGTTCATGGCGAAGGCGAGGGAGAAGCTCACGGCGGCGCCCATCGTGATCTGGGCAAGGTGCTACCATTATGGAGTATTATTCCATTTGTCGGTATTCTCTTGTCTATTGCTTTATTCCCGTTATTGGCCGGGCACTTTTGGCATCATCATTTTCCCAAAGTTTCGGCGTTCTGGGCATTGTTGTTTGCCATTCCCTTTGTCATTGCATATAAAGGTGATGCTGTTTACCAGATATTACATATTTACCTGATCGATTATATACCCTTTATAATTTTGCTATGGGCTCTGTTTACCACCGCGGGCGGTATTTTGATAACCGGCAGCCTGAAAGGGAAACCGATTACCAACGTAGTTATGCTGCTCATCGGCACTATCCTGGCCTCGTGGATAGGAACCACCGGCGCCTCGATGGTGCTCATTCGCCCGGTACTGCGCGCCAACTCTAACCGCAAATCGAAAATGCATGTGGTGATCTTTTTCATCTTCCTGATCAGTAATATCGGCGGCGCTTTAACGCCGTTGGGCGATCCGCCGCTGTTTCTCGGTTTCCTGCACCATGTGCCGTTTTTCTGGACTTTGCAGTTATTGCCGGAAATGTTGTTTGTTATTGGGCTGTTAATGGTGGTATTTTTCCTGATGGATTCTTTCCTGTATAACAAGGAATTAAAAGCCGGTTTGATTGTTGAAGACAATTCCGTCAAGGCGCCGCTGCGCGTTCAGGGCTTACACAACCTGATATTCCTGCTGGGAATAATTGGCGGTGTATTAATGAGCGGAATTGCAAAACTTGGTGTAGTCAATGTACTGGGTGTGCACATGTACTGGCAAAATATTTTACGGGATATAATACTTGTCCTGATGGTTTATTTATCTTTAAAGACCACCAAAAAAGAGATACGCGACGGCAACGAGTTTACCTGGTTCCCGATCAAGGAAGTTGCCTACCTGTTTGCCGGAATTTTTATGTGTATTATCCCGGCGCTGGCCATGCTGAATGCCGGCAAGGATGGCAATATGGCATTTATCATTAACGCTGTAAAGGAACCCTGGCATTATTTCTGGATGACCGGCGCTTTGTCCAGCTTTCTGGATAATGCCCCAACTTATTTGACCTTTATGAATACGGCGCTGGGTAATTTTTTTGCTACCATGAACGCCCCGGAAGCGGAAAAAGTTGCTTTATTGATTTCGCCGGAGTATTCCATATATTTAAAAGCTATTTCGACCGGTGCGGTGTTTATGGGCGCCAATACCTATATCGGCAATGCCCCGAACTTTATGGTGCGTTCCATTGCCGAAGAATCCGGTATGAAAATGCCCAGTTTCTTTGGTTATATGGCCTGGTCATTACTCATTTTAATACCGATATTTATTTTAACAACGCTGGTATTCTTTTAATTGAGCATTGCTCAAATAAAAAACGATAATTTATCCGGTGCGGACGAAATTTTGCAGCAGGCGGGCCATGCCCTGCATGATCTGATCAGGCTGCAAAATTTTTCCTCACGGATAGAGGCATTGGATTTTGTCAGAGGGGTTGGGAAAGAGTTGATCTTGTCCCAGCCCCGTATGGCATCATTAATTAACCTGGTTAACCGGGTATTTTTCGCCTGTGACCAGGCCGGGGATGGGCCAACCTGCCAGACTAGTACGCTTCACAAGATCAATAATTTTATGCAACTTGCCATAACTGCAAAATTTATGCTGATTCAGCGGGTTGAAGCATTATTTGACCATGAGGCTGTTATTGCCACTTACAGCCGCAGCAGTCTGGTAATGTTTGTGTTATCGGAATTGGCGAAACGGCGGCGTTTTTCTGTATGCCTGACCGAAGCGCGCCCCATGCTGGAAGGCAGGCAGGCCGCTCAGGAAATGGCGCAATTAAATATTTCGGTAACCCTGGCAGTTGATGCAGCTTTGAAACAGGTTGTGGACCGGTGTGATATTGTCCTGGTTGGCGCGGATTCATTTAACAGTAAAATAGTAATCAACAAGATCGGCACTGGAATGTTGGTCAAGCTGGCGCAAGCAGCCGGTAAACCGGTTTACGCGCTTTGTACCTTGCAAAAGTACCTGCCGGAGGGAATAAATCTTCCTCCTGAACCTACCCATTCAGACTCTGAAATTTGGCAAGACCGGCCGGAACAAGTTACAATTTATAACCCTTATTTTGAAGAAATACCTTTTAACCTGTTTACCGGGGTAATAACCGAGAATGGAATTTTTAATGCGCAAAACCAGGGTGAACAGATGTTTAATGAGCCGGTCCATCCCTGGCTTGTTGAATTCCTGGGAAATAATAAAGTTACTGCCGGGTATATGATTTAACCAGTTCGGCAAGCTCCTGCCAATAATCACAATTTTTCCATAAAAACGATTTTGGATAGTTTTTGATTTCCTCCCAGGGAATGGATTGTAGTTTTGGTATTACAGTTTGTTGTACATGTAATTCATCGAGCAGGGCGGAAAGGCGAAAAGACAGTTGGTTTTTCAGGCTTTCATTGATTGAATATGAATACCGGTTTTCCAGCATGACGAATATTTCTTTGGCAATCGTGGAATTGCGACGCTCTTTTACCTGCCATCTCGGCCTGAATTCGTTGCCCATTTTCATCCAGGCTGTATCTTCCCTGGGAGATACGATACTCATGGCATTGGCGTCTTTATAACTCCAAAATGTCCAGGAAATATCATGTTTTTCAAACAGATCAAGGCCGTCCTTGATCAGGCGCAGGCCTTCTGTCAATTTATCTTTGGGAAACAAGCCGCCGGTTTCGCCCACCCACAACGGCATGCCGGTTTTTTCCCTGAGAGTTATAAACCCCTGCAGGATTTTATTAATTTCCACCTGGCGTTTTTCCTGGTCGGCAAACATACATACGTGCTGACCGGGATACAAGTGAAATGAAAGCGCTTGCTGGTACCCGCCTAGACTTTTAAATATACTGAAATCTTTGGACCAGTTATCTCCTTCCAGAAAAATAATGTGATTTTGGTCGACAGACCTTATCTTTTTTATAACCTGATCAAAAAAATCATTAAACGCTTCGGTATTGGAAACAAAGCACGGTTCGTTAACGAGGTCATAACCGGCAATAATTGTCTCATCCCGGTATTTTGCAGCCAGGTATCCCCATAGCTCGATAGTTCTGGCGCGCAGGGACGCGTCTTCCCAAAATTGCGCAACCCCGGTTTGATTATCGGTATGCTGCGCCGGATTTTGTCCGCCGGGCGTGGAATGCATATCCAGGATGGCATAGATATTATATTTACGGCAAAGCTCCAGCGCTCGGTCAAGATGTTTGAATCCATCCGTCTTGTAAATGCCGGGATGCTGATCGTCCTCAAAGTGACGGTAATTCAGGGCAAACCGCAGCACATTAATACCGAGTCCGGCCAGAAATTTTAAATCATCTTCCGTCAAAAAATAGTATAAAAAATTATCAAAAAAGGTAGCGGCGTTTTCTTGACCATATACCTGTGCAAACGCCTCCCGGATACGTTTCTCGGTCCCCGGAATTCGCAGCATAAAATTTTCAAAATTCATCCAGGCGCCAACCCCAAAACCTCTGAGGATTATACTTTTATCGTTTAATTTGAATTCCCCGTCCCTGGCTTGTAAAAATTGTTTCTGCATAACCATTTCTCCTGTCTGTTGATTGATTTAATGAATTCAAATATGTAGACGAAGGGAGAGCAAAATGGACGCAGAAAGATTCCAAAAATATATAAAACCAACAATCTGCTTTTATTATTAATAATATTCCCCTGAAAATAAAATAGGGATAACACAAATTTATTTTTCAATGTTATCCCTTTATTATCGAACGGCTTGTGTTTCAAGATAATGCTTTTTATCCCTGCCATTCCTTCATAATTTCCGCAAAGCAGAGTAATCCGCTGGGAATGACCGCGCCATAGCCGTGTCCCGGACGGGTCCATGCTCCTGCCAGGTAGAGATTCTTGACCGGCGTTTTATGACCGACACGGGTATTGCCGGAATTGTTCAGGGTTTGATCCCAGCCATAAATAGCGCCGCGGTAATTGGACGTATAAAGCAGATTGGTCAGCGGCGTGCCGATTTCCATAACCTCGATGGCGTCGCTCAAGCCGGGCAGCAACGATTCTTCCACCTGCTGAATCAGCATCCGCGCCATGCGATTCTTTTCAGCGCGATAGGCTTTTTTGTTACCTTGCAGATAGTCGGCCTGGTATGGTTCCCAATGTGCAAATCCTTGCAGGTTCATAATATTAAGGGTGTTTTTCCCGGCCGGGGAATAACCTTTATATAAATTATCGTACAGGGTTAAACCAAAGCCTTTGTTATTCATATCCGCATTCAGCATATCGGTATAGGCGGCGTCACAATCATAATCGGTATTGTAAAAAATTTCCGTATCTTTGATACCCAGTTGCCCGACCAGATCCTTTTTCAGTCCCAGGAAAATCTGGAAGCAGGAAAGGCTGACGCTGTACTTTTCCATCTGGTTTCGATAATCCTGCACTAACTGTTTATCCGGGATCATTTTATTAAACGTATCATAAGCGCAGGCATTGGATACTATTACTCGCGCCTGAAATTGTTTACCATTTTTGGTTTTTACGCCGATTGCCATCCCGTTTTTAAGCAATATTTCATTGACTTGCGTATTGAGTAAAACCTTGCCGTCATGTGCTTCGATATAGCTGACAAAAGCGTCACTGATGTTTTGCGATCTGCCGAGCGGATAATAGCCTCCTTGCTGGAGATAACCGAGAGTCGGCATGGCATAATAGTATGGCGACAATTTAGCCGGCGGCAGGCCGTAATAACCCCACTGCGAGGAGATAATGGCTTTTAGTTTTGGATTGGTAATCCGGGCGTCGACCATTTGCCCCCAGGTGTTGCGAAAGTTCTTATAGAGATGGGGGAACTCGGCCGGGAATTTGCTCATGTCCACCTGGCCGTTGCTACGGGAGTATTTGCTTATATCATCGGATAAGCCCTGCATATCCGCAAATATTCCGGCAATACCTTCCTTTTCTTCCGGGAAATGGCCCTGAAGAATTTCTATATAACCCGGCAGGTTTTTTTGCGGCACGCGAATGTCGTAATCCGGGAAAATGGTACGGTACAAATCGGGGTGGGGGACAAACTCGATGTCAGTGATCTCCGGAAAGCCCTGAATGAAATTGTATACATTATTTCTCTCCCCAACGGTTGTGGAATGTAGCGAAACATCAAAGACAAAATCTTTACGTTTGAAAGAGGTTGCATAACCGCCGGGTTTGCTATGCTGTTCCAGCACTAATGGTTTGAATCCCTGGCGGGCAAACGCAGCAGCGCAGCTCAACCCACCGAGTCCGGAGCCGATGATGATGGCGTCGTATTGATCGCTTTTTGTTGCAGCTTTAGAGTTGACAGGAAAGGCGCTCCAGTCCAGGGCGACAACCGGCAAACTTGTCAACAGAGTTTTGAGGAAATCTCTTCTCAGGGTATCGTTTGCGTTCATAATATTTCCCTTATTTAATGGACATATTATTAAAAATCGTTTGTATATCCTTTTTTATAGAGTAAACATGGGTATACGATTAACTGGGAGAAACGATATAATCAGTTTACGGACATAACTGAATAAAGTTACCGAGATTACTGTGTTCAGCCCCAATGTCTTCCTGGTAGCTAATTCCTGAAGAGTAAAGCGATGATAAATTTATTTTTTGAATGCAGTGGAAAAATTCGTAACGCCTGTAAGCTGTGGACAGACTTTCGGGTCATGTAAATATTAATGTCGATTGTCATCGCTATACGATTCGCATATATGAATCCCGTAAAGCGGGAGAATCTACGCGATAACCGATTTTGCATTATGTAAAAATCCGTCCTTATACTCCGGCCTTCGTCGCACTTTTAAAGTTTGACTTTACGTCTCAACCCCACTCCACCCCCCAAATGGTAACCATGTCAATAATTTTGTTAAATAATCCAACCACAAAGAACAAAGTTACAATTACACTTTATAATAAAATATTTTAAGTTATTGTATTTCTAAAACTTTATACTGTATCGTGCCTGCCGGGACTTTGATCTCTACCATTTCGCCAACCTGCTTGCCGATCAATGCTTTACCAACCGGAGAATCAACGGATATCGCTTCCATATCCGAAAGGTTAAAATCCGCGGTGGGGACCAGTTCGTATTCCAATTCTTCATCATATTTAATATCGATTAATTTTACCCGACTGCCGACCATTACCCGGCTGTTGCTTTGCATTTCTTCCGTCATGATCCGTGCGCGGGACAGCATCTCTTCCAGGCGCAGAATTTTGCCTTCAACCAGGGATTGTTTTTCCTTGGCGGCGGCATATTCCGCATTCTCTTTCAAATCGCCATGCTCCCGCGCTTCAGCAATAGCCTGAATGGCTTTTTTCCTTTCAACACGTTTCAGGTGATCGAGTTCAGATTTTAATTTGTCAAATTGCTCCTGGGACAGGTACATTGCCTTCATAACTATTCTCCATATTTCATACTACCGGGACTAGTCGAATTAATCATAACGAGGACGCCGCCGGTTAAAAAAGATATAAAAAACAAACCGGGTCAACAAATATTACTTGTTAACCCGGTTTGTTAGTGTAAGCTAATAAAAAAAGACAATCTTGTCAAGTAAAATCGTCCAGGTTTTGGTATAAAACGAGGAAAAGTCTTGCTTTTTAGGCTGTATCTCTTAAATTGATAACCAAAATTTAACATACAGACAAAATCCGGCGATTACCATTATGAAACAAAAAATTATTATCATCACCACCGGCGGCACCATTGAAAAGACCTATGACGAGGAAACCGGCGTGCTGCTGAACAAGAGTTCGCAATTACAGGAAATGTTGAAACGGCTGCGTTTGCCCTATACAGTTGTTTCCCAGCACGACCTGTTGAACAAAGACTCACTCGAAATGACCGACAGGGATCGGCAGATCATCAAACTTTCTGTGGAAAATTTCCTTGCCGAAGGCGCGCCCATCGTTATTTTGCACGGCACCGATACTATGGAAGTGACCGCCCAGTATTTATACGATACCATTACGGAACCGGCCATGCCGATCGTTTTTACCGGCGCTATGAGGCCGTTTGGTTTTGAAAATTCCGACGCCCTGCAAAATTTTACCGAAGCGCTGCTGGCCGCCACGATCCTGCCGGCCGGTATTTATATTTCCATGCATAACCGGGTACATAAACTTCCCGGAGTACGCAAAAACCGCGAACGCGGCACTTTTGAAAAAATTAATCAATAATTGAAAGGAACCGATATGCGAAAAACTTTTTTCTTCCTTCTACTACTAGCGTTTTCCACAAATTTATTGGCAATACCGCATGGCCAGGTGCGGGAAGGATTGTCGTTCTCAAGTAAATTGCTTAACAAGGCGGTTCCTTTTTCTATTTATTTACCGGCAGATTATGACCAGTCCACCCGAAAATACCCGGTTGTGTACCTGTTGCACGGTTACAGCGATGACGAAACCGCCTGGGTACAGTTTGGCGAAGTGAACCTGGCTGCGGATGTCGCCATAGAAAATCGGCAAATCCCGCCGATGATCATCGTCATGCCCGATGCTGAAGTGACTTTTTATATGAATGATTACCAAAACAAGTATCCCTGGGAAGATATGTTCATCAAGGAATTCATTCCCTACATTGAAAAAGAATACCGCATTCGCGGCGGCAAGGAATACCGCGGCGTGGCCGGTCTTTCTATGGGCGGATTCGGCACATTGTTATATGCCCTGCGCTACCCGGACATGTTCGCTGCCTGCGCCGCATTCAGCAGCGCTATATGGACGGATGAAGAAATGATTGCCTGGAATGATAATGATTACAATTTTATGTTCACCGATCTGCTCGGTAAAAATTTAAAAGGAAAAGAACGTTTAACCAAACATTGGCAAGAACGCCATTCCCTGGACCTGGCGAAATCCCTGCCGGTAGAATCCCTGAAAAAAGTGCGCATTTACATGGATTGCGGCGATGACGATTTCCTCATCAAAGGCAACTGCGCCCTGCACCTGGTTCTCAAAGACCGCAACATCCCTCACGAATTCCGCGTGCGCGACGGCGAGCATAACTGGCTGTATTGGCGCACCGGTATTACCGACGGCCTGAAATTTATCGGTCAGAGCTTTAACCGATGAGTGAGGGGACAGAGAAAACGGGCCTGTCTATATTACAGGATTTTCACCCGGTAGTATCAACCTGGTTTAGCAATAAATTCGGTGCGCCGAGTCCCCCGCAGGTGCAGGGCTGGCCGGTGATTGCCTCAGGCAAACATTCGCTCATTCTCGCGCCCACCGGGTCCGGTAAAACCCTGGCGGCGTTCTTGTGGTGCATCGACGACCTGTTTCGCTCTTTGCAATACAGCAAGGATACTAAAAATTCCGGCGGGGTGCATACCCTGTACATTTCGCCGCTCAAGGCGCTGAATAACGATATTCACGTCAACCTGCAGGTGCCGCTGCAAGGTATTGCCCGCACTGCGCAGGAAATGAACCTGGCGGCGCCGCTCATTCGCACCGCAGTGCGCACCGGCGATACACCCGCCAATGTCCGGCAGTCCATGGTTAAAAAACCGCCGCATATTCTCATCACCACGCCGGAATCGCTGTACCTGCTGCTGACCTCGGAAAAAGGCCGGGCTATATTCCACAACCTGCGCTATATTATTGTCGATGAAATTCATGCGGTTTGCAACAACAAGCGCGGCGTACACCTCAGCTTGTCGCTGGAACGCTTGATGTCGTTGTGTGATCGGGAACCGGTGCGCATCGGCTTGTCCGCTACGCAGCGACCCCTGGAACGCATTGCCGCTTTTCTGGGGGGACAGCAATGGCTGCCGAATGTTACCAGTCCCGCGCCGCGGCCGGTCACCATTGTGGACTGCGGCCAGCGCAAGGATTTGGATTTGCAGGTCATTTCCCCGGTGGCGGACTTTACCGATCTGCCGGATGCCAGCGTCTGGCCGGCGCTGATCGACAAGCTGTATGATCTGATCATGGCGCACAAAACCACGCTGGTGTTTGTCAATATGCGGGCGCAGACGGAAAAGATCGCCCGGCAGCTTAACGAACTACACCGGGAACGGATCGGCGACCCCGATAGCAGCCAAATTGCCCTGGCGCATCACGGCAGTATCTCCCGCGATGTGCGTTACCAAATAGAAGACACCCTGAAAAATGGCCGCATCCCAGCGGTGATCGCCACCGCCTCGCTGGAACTGGGCATCGACATCGGCAGCATCGACCTGGTGGTGCAGGTGGAAACGCCCAAAACCGTCTCTTCCGCATTGCAGCGCGTCGGCCGCAGCGGGCACTTGCTCAAAGCCACCAGCAAGGGCCGCATCATTCCCCTGTACCAGGCGGATATGGACGACGCCGTTGCCTTTACCCGTTTTATGCTGGACAGCGATATTGAAGAAACCCATATTCCGGAAAACTGCCTGGATGTGCTGGCGCAGCAGATCGTCGCCGAAGTGGCCATGCGCGACTGGTCGCGTTTGGAATTATTTCAATTATATACGCAGAGTTATTGTTACCGCCATCTTTCCGAAAATGTGTTCAATTCGGTTGTCGATATGCTGGCGGGACGGTTTGCCGATAACCCCATGCGCGCCCTGCAACCGCGACTGGCATGGGATCGTGTCAACGACAAGCTCATAAGCCGTCGCGGTTCCCGCTTGATGGCGGTGATGAACGGCGGCACCATAGCCGACCGCGCTTATTATGGCGTGTATTTGCAGGATTCCGGTGCCCGGCTTGGCGAGGTGGAAGAAGAGTTTGTCTTTGAATCTAATGTCGGCGATGTATTTTTCCTCGGCAATAACGAATGGCGCATCGACGCCATTACCCGCGACCGGCTGCTGGTTACGCCGCTTAACGCCGGCAAAGCCCGGCCACCGTTCTGGAAGAGCGAACCCCTGTACCGCGATTTTTACACCAGTATCAGAACCGGCGAATTCCGCGCCGACCTGCTCAGCCGTCCCGATCCCGGCCATTGGCTGACACGCGCCTGCCATGCCGACGCGGACACAGCGCAAAACCTGATGGATTATTTGCAACGGCAACAGGAACTCACCGGCAATATTCCTGTGCATAACCGCATTATTGTTGAATTTTTTCGGGACTCGGTGGGTGAGCCGCAATTTGTCATCCATGCGCCGTTTGGCGGCAAGGTGCTGGGCGCCTGGGCGGTGGTACTGGGCGCGGTTTTGGAAAACCGCTATAATGTGCAGGCCCAGTTCTCTTTCGACGAGGACGGTATCCTCTTCCGGCTGCTGGATGTTACCGAACCGCCGCCGCTAGATAAACTGCTGTCGCTGGTGCCGGAAGAAGCGGAAAAGATACTGGCAGAGCGATTGTTATCGACGCCCCTGTTTGCCGTACGGTTCCGGCATAACGCCGCCCGCGCGCTGCTGCTGCCGCGTTCCCGCGCCAATTTACGGATTCCGTTGTGGCTGCAACGGCTGCGCGCCGCCGACCTGCTGCAGGCCGTCCGCAATGAACCGGAATTCCCCATCGTCATCGAAACCGTGCGCGATTGCCTGCAGGAGGTGTACGATGTGCAAAACCTGGCCCTGGTATTGCGTCATATCCTGGACGGCGAGATTACGATAGAATATGTGAATACGCCGACGCCTTCGCCTATGGCGTCGGGATTGCTGTTCCGGCTGCTGGCGGAATATATGTACGATTATGACAAGGCCCGCGCCATCGGCTTTGCCGCCGAGGTGAGCAATGAATTGCTGGCCGAGGTGCTGCTCAAAGAAACCATCCCCGCCATCGTTACCCGCGCCGTGATTGAAAAAGCGGAGGCGCGCTGGCAGCACACCCTGCCGGAAACCCGCGCCAAGGATGTAGAAGATCTGTTCGCCGTCATCGAACAACTGGGGCCGATAGATAACGTCCAGTTGCAGGAACGCTCCCGCCAGGAGCCGCAGCAGTGGCTTGATATGCTACAAAAGGACAAGCGCATTGTCCTTCACCGGGGCGCAGTGAGCGGCTGGATCGCCGCCGGGGAAAGCGCCATGTTTGGCAGCCTGCACGAGCCGGATAACTCCCTGCGCATTGTGCAGCGTTTTTTACGCGCCCATGGCCCGGTAACGGTTTCATTCATTCAGGCATGTACCGGCTTGTCCGTTGATGAAACCGAAGCGGCGCTGGTTAAACTGCTGGCGGACAAAGAAATTGTACGCGGTTCTTTGGTGGAAGGCGAGGAGGGCGAGTTTTATTGCGACCGGGCCAATTTTGCGCAACTGTACCGCCAGGCGATTGTGCTGCGCCGCGAAGCCGCCCGGCCGGCGGAGCGACCGGCGTTTCAGCAGTTTTTGTTTGCATGGCATCATATCAATCAACCGCAAAAATCCGTGCAGGATTTGCTGCGCCAGTACAGCGGCCTCGGTTTGCCGCCGCGGGTGTTTGAGCGCGAACTGTTGCGCTGCCGCATTCTTGGTGACAAGCAAAGCGCGGCCGGACTGCTCGACGCCATGAACGCCTATATCAAAAGCGGCGATATTAATGTCCGCGCCGGACGCGACAGCGATGCGAGTCGCACCCGTCTGTACTTTACCGCGCGCGGCGACGGGCATATTTTGTCGGACAAGGACGGCCTGCTCGCCGGGGTGGATGACCTGGATAAAGACGCCCGCGCTGTGCTCGAATTTTTACGCGACAATGGCGCCAGCCATTACCAGGATATTCTCGACGGCGCGGGACTGTCCGCTTTGCAGGCGGAAACCGGCTTGTGGCGCCTGGCCCTGAGCGGTCTGGCCGGCTGCGACCGTTACGATACCTTTTTGCGCCTGCTTGGGATGACCGTAAAGGCAGGTGAAGAAGAAACTGTGCCGGACTGGCATGAGCAAATCCGTCCCGCCTGGAGCGCGGGCATGCGAAAAGGAGCGGGGCAACGCCCCACCCGCAGCGAACTGCGCGACAAGCAGCAACGCCACGAGGGCCGCTGGTATTTGACCACCTCGTTTGCCGTGCATGGTAAGGAAATGAACGACCACGACCGCGCCGATAAACAGGCCAGACTGCTGTTGCAGCGTTACGGCATTTTGGTCAAGGAATTTTACCGGCTCGAAGGCGGACTGCTGCCCTGGGCCAGGATATTCCAGTCCCTGCGTAAAATGGAGTGGAGCGGCGAAATAAGGCGCGGCTATTTTGTGCAGGGCTTGTCCGGTGTGCAGTTTGCGCTACCCAATGCCGTGACGCTGCTGGAAAAAATCCAGTCCGGCGCGGGGTTCGAGTCCGGCGCCTCCTGCCTGCTGGCGACCATCGACCCGGCGCTGCCGTACGGCGGAGTTATCGACTGGGGCATTGCCAATAAAGCGGGGGAGCGGATCGCCGTTACGCGGGCGGCGTCCAATCACCTGTTGTTTTACAATGGCCGACCGGTCGTCTATTGCGAAAACTATGGTGCGCGGTTGTTCTTGTGCGCGGATTACAATCAGAATGTCGATGCCGTACTGCCGGAAGCGCTGAAAATCTGGCTGCGCCTGCCGGACATGTACCGTCCCCGCAAAAAGCTGGAGATCGAGAGTATCGACGCCGCCCCGGCCAGCCAGCATGCCCTGGCGGCTGCTTTTACCGCCAAAGGCTATGAACTCGACGGCGACAAGCTGGCGCTGTGGCCGAGCGGGGTGTGAGCGCCCCCGGAGCGAACCGGGTTTCATAACCCGGTGCGTAATTTTGAAATGGGTTTCAAACCCATTGTTCACTCTGGATTGACATTGCGGCCAATCATGCTTTCAATCCAGGATTGGAAACCCCCGGCCCGTTTCCCGCACCTCCATGTGAAACCCGGCGCGAGCAAGTTTTACTTGCAAATTTGTATAAATCAACTTATTTTATTTCGGAATTCAGGATATATTATGATTGTTGCAATTAGAAATAAGATCAATAATGATGAATTTGAATTTTACAAACATGCTACGGATCAATCTGTTTTACGTAATATTAAGGTAGATGAAGTTCGTCAAGCTATATCGAATGGCGAAATAATAGAAGATTATCCAAACGACAAATACGACCCAAGCTGCCTGATTCTCGGCTATACGAATAATAACAGAGCGCTGCATATTCATTGTAGTTATCCGAGTCGCAGTATAATAAAAATTGTAACCATTTATGAGCCGTCCGCTCAGGAATGGAGTGATGATAAAAAGAAAAGGAAGAAATAAAATGTTCCGGGAAGAGAAATTAGTAGAACAAAAAGTGACCTACTCTATTTTCATGGATGATAAATTTTATATCATTGAAAATGTCCCGGCGCGCGTGAACCCGGAGACCGGGGAGCAATATTTTTCACCAGGCACTGTAGAAAAAATTCATAATATTATTCACAGTCAACTAAAACCTGTTAAAACGATCAAAACCCCGGTGTTTGAGTTTGTGTAATATAACAGTGCTATTAATCCGCTTTATTATGCAAATTCCGATATATTATTTATGGACAAGGGGTAACGACCACTCAATTTGATTTTATAATATAATAATATTCGTGCCAGCCATCTGTCCGGTTCGGGCAATAGAGTATGATATTTATCCTGCAGTTTGTAAAAATGAGCCAGAATTGAAATCCCTGTTGATTTTACGCGAGGCACAAATACTCAGGGCAATCTTTTTGTGATGATGTGACAGTGGCCCCATCCAAACCCGTTTCCCGCCCTGCTATATGAATCCCGATGCGATCAATATTATATTTATCATTTGCGTTTATTAGCGTCCTTTCGCAATTAACTTTCGTTTCATGTTATTTAAACCACGAATGCACGCAAATGAACGCTAATAAAGAACAAACGGGATTACAATTACGGTGGGATATGATTTAGGGGCAGAACTCGCTTCTGCCTATGTTTTTCTATATCTCTTCTGGAAAAAACCATATTCCACCCAATTTTTCTCTTGCATATATCATTATTTTTTCTATATTGTTTTATTATTCGCTAAATTTGACGTAGCTTAACCAGGCAATCCATTTTTTTTAAAAATAAATAATTTTTTGTGGGAGGGTATATGTTAACCGGCAAACGTGTTTATGTCATTATCATCGCTCTGGTTTTATTATCTCAAAATCTATTTTCGCAATCTATTGTAACCGGCACAATTCGGGATACTGGCAACGAACCTGTTGCCGGCGCAGTAGTCGAGTTGATAGATCAAACAGATCCAACACTAGTATTCAGCGCTGTTACAAATACCCAGGGTGAATATTCTATTCAAATCACTGCAACCGGCATTGGTAATATTACCACACAACAACCCGGCGCCTTTAATCTGCTTCAGAATTATCCCAACCCATTTAATCCCTCTACAGTAATCAGTTACGAGTTACCACGTCCATCGTATATCCGCATTGAAATCTATAATGTGCTGGGGCAAAAGATCAGGACTTTATTTGATGGTTTTCAATCTAACCTGTTTAACCGGGTTGTTTGGGACGCGACCAATGAGCAAAACCAGGGAGTGGCTGCCGGTGTATATATCTATTGCTTGTCCGCTGATGGCATCAGATTGAGCCGCAAGATGTTGCTGCTCGACGGGCATTTGGGTTTAACCGGGTCAACCGGAACATCTGCTGCGGGAGCAGCGCCCGGCGGGCCAACCGGTTTGGGCAAAGCAACTGCCAGCTTGTACCGGTTGCGAGTGAGCGGAGTGGATTGTTTAAGCACAGAACTGGAAAATGTATTACTAGCTGCAAATATGAAACAGGATGTAACCATTATCCGCGTTGCCGGTAGTATGACCGACATTGACGGCAACATATACAAGACAGTACGAATTGGCAACCAGGAATGGATGGTAGAAAATTTAAAAGTAACCCATTACAGCAATGGTGATCCAATTCCTAATGTAACAAATAAAACGGAATGGTCGAATCTTACCAGTGGTGCATATAGCTTTTATAATAATGATAATAGTTACGCTCAAACTTTTGGTGCGCTTTATAACTGGTATGCTGTGGCAGACAAGCGCAATCTTGCCCCGGCCGGCTGGCATATACCTACGGACGCGGAATGGCAAACCCTGGTCGATTTCCTGGGAGGAAAAGATGTGGCCGGTGGCAAGTTAAAGGAAACCGGTACGGAACATTGGACTAGTCCTAACTCAGGCGCTACCAATACCAGTGGTTTTGCAGCGCTGCCGGGCGGTTATCGTTATGGCCCGGGTAATTTCTACAATATGGGAAATTACGCTTACTTTTGGTCTATTACTGGGAGTAACAAGTATTACGCCAAAGGTCGCCTATTATACTTTAATAATACGATGATAAATCGAAACAATAACTATAAACTTAATGGTTTTTCCGTTCGATGTGTTCGGGAATATACAGAACCACCAGTAAAACCCTCTGTGCCAACACTGGCGCTGCCTAAAGATGGAACAATAGATTTTAATATAAATCCATTACTGTCCTGGAATAATGTAGAAAATACCGATTACTATGGTATACAGGTTGCCAGTGATTCTGATTTTACCTCTCTGGTGTTGGATGAAACCAGCATTTTTGCCACCCAGTACCAGCTTGTCAATCTCATTGCAGGTGTAACCTATTACTGGCATGTCAATGCCTCCAATATTGCGGGTTCAAGCGACTGGTCGGAAGCCTGGAGTTTTTCTGTTCTTGTGGATACTTCTGAAACCATAACCGATATCGATGGAAATAAATACAAGATTATTAAAATTGGCGACCAGGTTTGGATGGCGGAAAATTTAAGGGTAACCCATTACCGCAATGGTGATCCAATTCCTAATGTGACAAATAACAAGGAATGGTCGAATCTCAGTACCGGTGCGTATTGTAGTTACAACAATGACATTAGCCTTTCATATACTTTTGGTGAATTATACAACTGGTATGCTGTGGTTGACAAACGCAATCTTGCCCCGGAAGGCTGGCATATACCAACAGATGCGGAATGGCAAACCCTGGTAGATTTCCTGGGCGGAAATAGTGTTGCCGGCGGGTTGTTAAAGGAAACCGGTACGTTACATTGGACGAGTCCTAATACCGGCGCTGATAATGAAAGTGGTTTTACAGCATTACCGGCCGGTTATCGTTATGGACCTGGTGGTTTCAATAATTTGGGAAATTATGCTTACTTTTGGTCTGTTACCGGGAGCAATAAGTATTATGCCAAGGGTCGTCTTTTATCCTATAATAGCACGTCTACAAATCGGGCCAATTACTACAAGTTAAATGGTTTTTCAATACGTTGTGTAAAGGATTAAGCTATTTTATTAACCAAACGGGCCGGGTTTCATATCACGGTTCGTAAAAGATCTTCTTTGTAGAGACAAGGTATGCCTTGTCTCTACATAAGTAATTGTTATATATACTTCAAGGTTTCTGAGAATCAAATCTGCGTTAATCTGCGTCATCTGCGGATAAATCATTTTATACAGAACACTTTGGTTTTTGTAATGGTGGGATAGAATCTCATCCTACCCATTTCCAGCCCCGCTATATGAATCCCGGCGCAACCGTAAAGATAAAAAAGTTTCTGTTTTGCCAAATTCCCCTTGCAAACAACCGGGAACTTTACGATATTTAATCATTCCCCTTCCATTATGACATGGCTGCTCCTTGCAAAATGTGATTTCTCATAAAATTTATATTTCTTGTGGGAGGTTTTATGTTTAACAGCGCGCGTTTTTATCTCATAGCTGGATTTGTGGCTATGTTTTGTCAAACCCTGTTCGCGAACATTATTGTCACCGGCGTGGTACGAGATAATGGCAATGAACCGGTAGAAGGCGCCCTGGTGGAACTGATCGACCAGGCGGATTCGACACGGGTATTCAGTAATGTGACCAATGACCAGGGCGAATACTCGCTTCAAATCATCCCCACCGGCATTGGCGACGTCATCACCCGGCAGCCCGGTTCTTTCATTTTGTATCAAAATTACCCCAATCCCTTCAATCCATCAACAGTCATCAGTTATGAGCTAGCCAGGCCGTCCCCTATTCGCCTTGAAATCTATAATGTGCTGGGACAAAAGATCAAAACCTTGTTTGACGGCTATCAGTCCGGGCTTTACGGACGGATTGTATGGAACGGTACTAATGAACAGGGCCAGGGTGTCTCCGCCGGGGTTTATATCTATTCATTAATTGCTGGTGATACCCGTCT
Organism: bacterium; assembly: GCA_029561455.1. Taxonomy (GTDB): domain Bacteria; phylum Zhuqueibacterota; class Zhuqueibacteria; order Residuimicrobiales; family Krinioviventaceae; genus Fontivivens. The sequence goes on along the minus strand of JAKQIY010000076.1, from coordinate 136,327 downwards.
CACCCGCAAAATGCTGCTGCTGGACGGCCATACGGGTGTCATTGAAACTGTCGGACAATCTACCACGGCATCGGCGCCGGGCGGGTCAATCGGGTTGGGTAAAACTGCATCCGACCTGTACCTGCTGCGGGTGAGCGGCGCGGATATCGAGACTATAATTCAACATGATCTGCAAATTATTTCAAATATGACCAATGATATCACTGTGCTGCGCACCGTTACCGATTTTGATGGTAATGTATACCACACCGTCAAGATCCGCGACCAGTGGTGGATGGCGGAAAACCTGCGGGTAACACATTATAATAACGGCGCTGTAATAGCCGGTATAACCGACAGCACTCAATGGGCCGATTTATTCACCGGCGCGTACGGCTGTTATCATAACGATGACAATTACGCCACCGATTACGGCTTGTTGTATAACTGGTATGCGCTGATTGATAGCAACAACATTGCCCCGGCCGGCTGGCATGTGCCGACGGATGCGGAATGGAAGCAACTGGAGATGACTCTGGGTATGAGTCAGGCCGATGCGGATAAAATCGGCTGGCGAGGCACAACCGAAGGCGGCAAGTTGAAAGAGAGCGGCGAGGCGCACTGGAACAGTCCCAATAGCGGCGCTACCAATGAAAGCGGTTTTGCGGCGCGGCCAAGCGGTTTCCGGGACTGCAATACCGGCGGGTACACAAAAATGGGAACCGACGCCCACTATTGGAGCGCCACAGAAAGCGACGCCAATACCGCCTGGCGCCGCAAGCTGGTTTATAATGGTGCAGATATCGCACGCGGCAATCTCGATAAGCATTATGGATTTTCAGTTCGTTGTGTCAGAAATACCGCGCCGCAAATTATTCCCAATCCCCCCAGCCTGGTTGCACCTGTAAACGGTGCTGCCAATATTGAGGTCAATACATATTTATCCTGGAATGAAGTGTCCAATGTAGATTTTTATAATTTGCAGGTGGCAACCGATTCGATTTTTACCACTCCGGTTGTTGAGGAAAATAGCCTGATAACTACCACTTTCCAGCTCACTAATCTTACCGAAGGGACTACTTTTTACTGGCGTGTAAATGCGATCAATGCGGTTGGCGTAAGCGATTGGTCGGCTGTTTGGAGTTTTACCACAACTGCACAAGGTTTTCTTACCGATATCGACGGCAATGTTTATCACACCGTCAAGATCGGCGATCAGTGGTGGATGGCGGAGAACCTGCGAGTTACGCATTACTGTAATGGCGAAGAAATAGCCGGTATAACAGACAGTACGCAGTGGGCAGGATTAACGAGCGGCGCCTACGGCTGTTATCAAAACGATAATAATTACGCCGCCGATTACGGCTTGTTGTATAACTGGTTTGCGCTGATTGATAGCAACAATATCGCTCCGGACGGCTGGCATGTGCCGACAGATACGGAATGGAAGCAACTGGAGATGGCCCTTGGCATGAGTCAGACTGATGCGGACAAGGTAGGCTGGCGCGGCACAACCGAGGGTGGCAAATTAAAAGAGGCCGGCGAGGCGCACTGGAACAGTCCCAACACCGGCGCTACCAATGAAAGCGGTTTTACAGCGCGGCCAGGCGGTTTCCGGGACAGCAATACCGGCGGGTACTCGAAAATGGGAACCGATGCCCACTATTGGTCCGCAACCGAGGGTGACGCCAATAACGCCTGGCGCCGCAAGCTGGTTTATAACGGTTCAGATATTGGACGTGGTAACCTGAATAAGCATTATGGATTTTCTGTTCGATGTGTCAGAAATACTGTGCCTCATATTATACCCAATCCCCCCGGTCTGGTTTCACCCGTTAATGGGTCTGCCAATATTGATCTAAATACATATCTGATCTGGAGTGAAGTTGCTAATGTAGATTTTTATAATTTACAGGTAGCAAACGATTCGCTTTTTACCACCCCGGTTCTGGAGGAAAACGGTCTGGTAACAACCAGTTTCCAGCTTACCAATCTGTCTGAAGATACTACTTATTACTGGCGTGTTAATGCTACTAATGCTGCCGGAACAAGCGCTTGGTCCCAAAACTGGCGTTTTACAACTATTACATATGAAAGAGGAACAGTTACCGATATTGACGGTAATGTCTATCAAACTGTAAAAATCGGCGACCAGTGGTGGATGGCGGAAAACCTGCAGGTAACGCATTACCGTAACGGAGATGCTATACCGAATATTACAGACGATTCAGAATGGTTTAATTCTTCAACCGGCGCCTGGTGTTATTATAATAATGACATCGCTAATGCCGCAGATTACGGCGTTCTGTATAACTGGTTCGCGGTAAACGACAGTAGCAATTTAGCCCCGGTTGGCTGGCATGTACCCACGGAAGCGGAATGGAAACTGCTTGAAATTACATTGGGCATGAACCAGTATGAAGCGGACAGAAGCGGCCACCGCGGGGTCACTGAAGGCGGCAAGTTGAAAGAAACCGGAACTAGGCATTGGAGAGAGCCCAATACCGGCGCTACCAATTACAGTGGTTTTACAGCACGGCCTGGCGGCCAACGTGACATGTTTGGCGGTTTTTTTAATATTTATTCCTTTGCTTACTTTTGGACTGCTAGTGAGTACCATACTGATTACTCCTGGCAGCGCTCACTGAGTTATGGTCTTTCAGTTGTGAACCGTATCGGCGACAGTACGCATTTTGGCCTTTCAGTTCGTCTGGTCAGGGATTAGGTGTGCCCGGCGAAATACATAAAAGTGAAAAGGATTATTGCACAATAATGCATCGATATTTGAATCCCTGCATTATTATAATCTCATTAATCTGCATTTCCCATCTGCGTTGATCTGCGGATAATTCATTTTATGCAAGGCGTGGAATGGAGTTTTGTCCCATCTTTTAGAAAGATTTGAAAATGACTGGTCAGGGCTCCATCATACCCCTCTCCCGTAACCGGATGTAGATACTGTTAAAGATATTTTTTTGCAATCGTTTGCAATTTTCATTCACCAATCCCTGCCATTTATACAATTTAAAATGATTTTGGTTAATAATTACTTGCATAATGCCGGATAATCTTTATATATTTCAATACCGGAATGATAAATATATCAGGAAAACTCGCCTTTGCAAGGAATCCGGATGGTTAATTAAACGGTTTACCATTATAAACCGGTTCATCAATTTGTTACATGAATCTGAATATCATCGCTGGCAAGAAAATAACTGTTAAAATACCCATAAAAGATCATTATCATGATTAAGCGTTTAAACTGTGCAGGACAATTATGAAAAGAATTACCATCAAAGATATTGCTGAAATGGCCAAAGTTACTCCGGCAACTGTTTCCATGGTACTTAACAATAAAGCCAAGATCAGCGCCGAAACCCGGGAAAAAATTCTGGCCCTGGCGCGGGAATATAATTATGTCCCCAATATCTCTGCGCGCGGCTTGGTACATTCCAAGACCAACACCCTGGGTGTGCTCATCTCCGGCCTCTCCGAACCGATCAATGCCGCCACCATTAAAGCGGTAACCCGTAAAATAGCCAATACCGGTTACGACATTATCCTCTATGGCGCCTACAAGGGCGAGGATTGGCGCTCGCACCTGTATCACCAACTCAACAGCGAAGGCCGGCTGGATGGTATTCTGCATAAAGCCATCGATATGACCGATGACGACCGGGAGTTGGTTGCGCGTATGAATCTGCCGATTGTGATCTTTGAAAACGATCTGGACTGGATCGATTGTGTGGCAATTGACAATAAAAACAGCGTCAAAGTTGCCACCAAGTATTTGATTCGCAAGGGCCACAAAAAAATCGGCGCGGTAAGTTGCTCAATAAACAAGAATTTAATCGACAGCCGTATTGGGGCTGTAACCGAAACCATGAGGGAATTTGGCCTGGAGATGAATCCACAGCATGTTTATATCGGTTCCAGTTATTCACCGCAGGAAGGAATTAAAGCCGCCGATTATTTCCACAGCCTTGCCGATAAACCCTCCGCAGTTTTTGTGGTATGCGGCGATTATGTCGCTTCCGGATTTTTATCCCGTATCAAACTCCTGGGCTATAAAGTGCCGGATGATTTTGCAATTGTCGGTTTTGACGACCTGTGGTTTGCGTCGCTGTTGGAACCCCAGTTGACGACGATACGCCAACCGCTGGACGATATGGTCGATGTCGCCATTGATCTGCTAATTGCCCGTATTCAGGATAAAACCAAACCTGTCGAAAAGCGTAAATTCGAACTTGAATTTATAATTCGTCAATCCGCCTGATCTCACCCTATATTGCTAATCTTTTCAGTAACCTTACGCGGCGGGCAGCTTTTCCGTGGCCCGCTTGTTTGCATTTGTAACCAACCACTATTTTTTGATGATTCCTGCATTTATTTTTAAAAAATTTTCTTTTGGTTCTTTTCAAAATTTAATGTATTTTGATGCAGCATTCCCGGAAATCACCTTTTTAAACAAATGGAGCATGATATGAAAAGAATCATTCTGTTTGTCCTTTTATTTTTAACTCCCATTATCTTGTGGGCGCAGGATAATATCATTTCCAATCCCGAATTCGATTCCGGTAAAACCGGTTGGCTGATGAAAAAAATCAATCCAGCTGCTTATACCAGCGTTGTAAATAGTGATGGGTTACTTTCCGGCCCCAATTACCTTGCAATATCTATTACCAATGGTGGGTCAGCAGAAGGCGATGTTATCGTATACCAATCCCGGCCTTTTGAACAAGGTCGGATATATCAATTCAGCTTTATGGCTTCCGCCAGTATGGAACATCCCATTCATGCCATGTTCATGGAAAGTTCAGGCGATTACACTGTTATATGGAGTTCTCCGGAACTTGTTCTTACCACTACCCCGCAAACCTTTGGCCCATACACTCTTAATTATTATGGCTCTGACCAGAATTACCGGGTACAGTTTAACCTGGGTGGTACAAGTGGCGTTACAGTGAACCTGGACGCTATTGTATTAACGGAAACTGATGATCCCAATCATATCCGTATCGAAGAGAAATTCCATTATCGCTCGCACACCTTTACCGAAACCACCCTGCCATATCGCCTGTGCATTCCGGATGGATATGATCCGAATCAATCCTATCCGTTAGTGCTGGCGCTGCATGGCTCCGGGGAATGCGGTACGGATAATGAACTGCCGATTTCCGTGCATCGCCTGGCAACCAGTTGGGCGGATAGCGCCAACCAGAAAAATTATCCCTGCTTTGTGGTGGTGCCGCAATGCCCGACCGATGGCGCCTGGAATGATTATGACTTTAACAATCGCGATTCATATCGCATCTTTGAAGTGCCGATCAGCAATGAAATGACCTGCGTCATGGATATGCTCGATTCGCTGATCCGCGAGTTCCCGGTCGATGAAAACCGGCTATATGTTACCGGACTGTCCCTGGGCGGTTATGGCACATGGGACGCCATACAGCGTTTTCCGGATAAATTTGCCTGCGCCATTCCCATGAGCGGCGGCGGCGATTCCACCCAGGTGCAGCGCATCAAACACATTCCCATCTGGAATTTCCATGGCGAAGTGGATAATACCGTACCGGTTTCGGAATCGCGCAAGATGATTGAAGCGCTGGAACGCCAGGGCCTGGATTGCGTGTACACGCATTGCAATTATGGCGACTGCACCGGCATGAGCGACGCCGAAGTGCAGGCGGTTACCGAAGGCGGCGCCCGGCTGCTGTATACCGAATGGGAAAACAAGAGTCATGTGATGTGGGCGGAATCGTATGATTATCCGTACCTGTTCCCCTGGGTGTTTGCGCAGAACAAGCTGAACAATCCCGAACCGGTGCGGATTGATGACAATGCCGCGGCAACGGTCAGTTCCATCCAGTTGCGGCAGAATTATCCAAATCCGTTCAATCCCGTTACCACCATCGAGTTTTCTCTCAGCAAACCGCTGGAAGTGAAAATCGAGTTGTTTAATATTCAGGGACAAAAAGTCCGCGATTTGTGCAAAGGCAAAAGAGGTGCGGGCTTGAACCAGGTGACCTTTGACGGCGCCGGCCTGGCATCGGGAACGTATATTTACCGCATCACCGCCGGGGATTTTGTTTCCAGCAAGATGATGACATTGCAGAAATAAAAAATTACTCCAGATAGCGCCGGGTTTCATTACCCGGCGCGATTTACATAAAAAAATGTAGGGTGGGATTTTATCCCACCATTTCTTTAAAAACCGTGATTTGCTCGCCCTGGGAATCCCATCCCAGGGCGCAAAAAAGGCAGGACATTTAGTTCTAAAAATTTTCAAGTAATGAAAAGGCAGCACAAGCTGCCTTTTTTTGTTGGGAGATATGAGAAAGATGTTGGATAATTAATATTTATTTCTTAATTATATATTTCCGGCGTTTAATATTTAATATTGTTACAATGAAAAATTATATTCTGTCAGGGAATTCTAAACAGGGAATTTATGAATCACAGTGAAATTGTCAGTTTTATCTGGGGAGTAGCGGATCTTATCCGTGATACTTTTAAACGCGGTAAATACCAGGATGTTATTTTACCCCTGACCGTATTGCGGCGTCTGGATTGTGTGCTGGAAGCCACAAAACGTCAAGTCCTGGCGACCAATGCCCAATACGCCGGTAAGCTGGATAATCCCGATCAACTGTTACGCAAGGCTTCGGGATATGCATTTTACAATACCTCGCAATATGATTTTAGCAAATTATTAGATGATTCTTCAGGACTGGCCGCCAACCTGCGCAATTACATCAACGGCTTTTCTCCCAATATGCGCGAAGTTTTGGAAAAATTCGATTTTGATAATACCATTCATAAACTGGATGATGCGGGTTTGTTATTTAAAGTCCTGGAACGTTTTAAAAATGCCAGGTTACAACCCGACCAGGTTTCCAACGTCATGATGGGCACTATATTCGAAGAATTGATTCGCAAGTTTAACGAATCGCTTAACGAAAACCCCGGCGAACATTTTACCCCGCGCGATGTAGTGCACCTGATGGTGGACCTGTTACTGGCCGGGGATGAGGAACGAATTACAATTCCCGGCAAGACCCTTACCGTTTACGATCCCTGCTGCGGCTCCGGCGGCATGTTGACTATAGCCAAAGACCACATTCTCGGCGACGGGCGACCGGGTCTCAATCCACAGGCGGATATTTACTTGTTTGGTCAGGAAGTCAATCCTGAAACGTATGCCATCTGTAAATCCGATTTATACATCAAATCTGCCGATGGACGTGATGCGGAAAACATTCGTTTCGGCAGTACCCTGGCCCATGATTGTCACCTCGGCAAACACTTTGATTACCTCATCGCCAACCCGCCGTACGGCAAGGACTGGAAACGGGATGAAGACGCGGTGCAGGAGGAATATGAAAAAGGTTATGCAGGGCGATTTGGCGCCGGTCTGCCCCGCATCAGCGACGGCCAGTTATTGTTTTTGCAACACATGTTGTCCCATATTCACAACCCGGAACATGATAAAAGCCGGGTGGCAATTATTATGAATGGCTCGCCATTGTTTACCGGCGACGCCGGCAGCGGTGAAAGTGAAATCCGCCGCTGGATTCTGGAAAATGACCGGCTGGAAGCGCTGATTGCTATGCCGGAACAATTATTTTATAATACGGGTATTTCTACCTATATCTGGATATTAAGTAACCGCAAAGAAAAACAACGCCTTGGTAAAGTGCAATTGATCGACGCTTCTTCCTTCTGGACGCAAATGCGCAAAAGCATGGGCGATAAACGACGGGAAATCCCTGCGGAAAAAGCTGCCGAAATATTAAAACTCTACCAACTTTTTAAAGAAAATGAATATTGTAAAATTGTGCCGACCACCTTTTTCGGCTTTCGCAAAATCACCGTGGAACGACCGCTGCGCCTTAATTTTCAGGTGACGGAAGAACGCCTGCAACGGCTGGGTAGTGAAAATGCCTTTATTAACCTGGCCGTCAGCAAAAAGAAAGAAAAGAAAATTAAAGAGCAGGAGGAAAAGACCGGACGAGATTTACAGGAACAGATACTTGCCCTGTTGCGCATCCTGCCGGATACATTATATAAAAACCGCGATGAATTCAGCGAACTGATTGACACTGCTCTGAAACCGGTCAAACCAGCAGCGCCTTTGAAAAAAGCCATACTTAACGCCCTGGCGGAGCGGGATGAAACGGCCGATGTCTGCCTGGACAGCCACGGCAACCCCGAAGCGGACCTGGAACTACGCGATACCGAGAGCGTACCGCTGTCCGAATCCGTGTATGATTATTTTGACCGCGAAGTCAAACCGTTTGTCGCCGACGCCTGGATCAATACCGCCATTGTCGATCACAAGGATGGCGAGGTGGGCAAGGTGGGATACGAGATCAACTTTAACCGTTATTTTTACCGCTATACCCCGCCGCGCCCACTGGAAGAGATCGAGGCGGATATTAAAAAGATTGAAAAAGAGATATTGGATATGCTGGGGGAGATGAATCAATAATGGCAGCCATAAATCTCCATACATTATATAAACACCGGCCTTGTCCGGCTTACAAGAACTCCGGAATTGACTGGCTGGGGAAAATTCCGGTTCATTGGATAACATTAAAATTAAAAAGAATCGCCAACATATCCTACGGAATAGGCACAGAATTAGATAGAACTATTAGTACTGGAATCCCTATTATAAGTTTACCTAATGTTCTAATTGATGGGAACTTGAACTTACAAGAGGTTGCCTTTTCTGGAATAATTGAAGAAAATATTGAAAAATCATTAATTTTACAAAATGGGGATTTATTATTTAATTGGCGTAATGGAAGTTCAGAACATGTTGGGAAAACAGCTGTATTTTATAGTAATGATAAATATACACATGTTTCATTTTTATTACGAATAAGATTTGATTACACTTTGTATTCTTCAAATTATTTTCATCAGTTTATTAATAATCTTAGATATACTGGTTTTTTTAAATCAGTGAAGGCTGGTGTTAATAATACATTTAATCAATCCGAACTTCGGGAGCTTTATGTAATATGTCCTCCTCTCCCCGAACAAAACGCTATTGCCGCTTTCCTGGACCACGAAACTGCCCGACTGGACGCGCTAATCGAAAAAAAGCAGCGGCTCATCGATCTGCTGCGGGAGAAACGCGCCGCGCTCATTACCCGCGCTGTAACCAAAGGTCTGAACCCCGCCGCGCCCATGAAAGATTCCGGCATTGAGTGGCTGGGAGAAATTCCGGAGGGGTGGGAGGTGAAAAAGGTTAAATATATTGCTTTAGTGAACAATAAAGAATTACCTGAATTAACATATCAAGATTTTGAATTCCAATACATCGATATAAGTAGTGTTGATAATATTGGAAATTATATTAGTAATACCCTAACTTTTAAAGAAGCACCTTCAAGAGCAAGAAGATGTGTTAAAATCGGTGATACTATCTTATCAACTGTTAGAACTTATTTAAAAGCAATTTCTTTTATCACTAATAATGCTGATACAATTATAGTGTCTACTGGTTTTGCTGTTTTTCAACCTATATACCTTTTTCCGAAATATTTATTTAGACTTGCTCAATCAGAATATTTTATTCAGAAAGTTGTTGCTCTATCGAACGGAGTTAGTTATCCAGCGATTACCCCTTTTGAGTTAAAAAATATTAAAATTCCAATTCCACCCTATCTTGAACAACGCGCTATTGCAGAATACCTTGATTACGAAACAGCTAAAATTGATAATCTTGTCGGAAAAATCCAAGCCAGTATTGAAAAATTGCAGGAATACCGCGCGGCGCTTATCTCTGCGGCGGTTACCGGCAAGATAGATGTGCGGGAAATGGTAGAATGATTGTATCTATAACTGGTGATATATTAAAAGCCGATGCGGAAGCATTGGTCAATACAGTTAATACTGTTGGTACTATGGGTAAAGGATTAGCTTTGCAGTTCAAAAAAGCATTTCCCGATAATTTTAATGCCTATGAAAATGCTTGTATACAAAACGAACTGCAATTAGGTAAAATGTTTGTGTTTGATCGGCACACCTTAATCAATCCCCGTTATATTATTAATTTCCCGACCAAAAAACACTGGAAATCGGACAGTCGATATGAAGATATTCAAACCGGCCTGCAAGACCTGGTAACAGTGATAAAAGAATACGGGATTTGCTCCATTGCTATCACGCCGCTTGGCTGCGGCCTGGGCGGCTTGAATTGGAACAAGGTTAATGAAATGATCTTAAAAGTATTCCAGGAACTACCGGAGGTTAATGTACAGTTGTTTACACCGAATTGAGTATTGTAATATATCCAGGAATCACTTAAATTGTAAATAGAAGCTGGTTAAAGAGCAAATAAACTGATTAAAGGGGTAGTACGGTATGAATATTTCTGAAAAAGCGTTTGAAAATTCAATTGAAGAGTCTCTGACTAATCCTGTTCCACAAACCGGCAGCGATACTCGTTTTAAAGAGACCGACGTTCCTTATAATATACCGCACAGCAAGGGGTACATCAAACGCCAACCGGAAGACTATGACCGTACTCTGGGCATCATTGCGGAGGACGCCATAAACTTTATCCGCGCCACCCAGCCGCAGGACTGGCAGAAATTTTGCGATCAGCACCGCGAGCAAGCCAAAAACCAGTTTGCGAAATTACTGAGCCGGGATCTGGATAAATACGGCGCGCTCAAAGTACTGCGTTCCGGCTTGCGTAGTTACGGCTGTAAATTTCAAATGGCATACTATAAACCTTCCTCCGGCCTGAACGAGGATACCCGACGGCTGTACCTTGCCAACCAGTTCAGTATCGTTCGTCAGTTGAAATACAGCCTCAAAAACGAAAATTGTCTGGATATGGTGTTGTTTCTCAATGGCATACCTATAATTACCGCCGAACTTAAAAATCCGTTAACCGGTCAGAACGTCAAGCACGCTATTCAGCAATACCAAAATGACCGCGATCCCAAAGAGTTATTATTCGCTTTCCGCCGCTGCCTGGCGCATTTTGCCATCGATCCCGACCTGGTTTATGTAACGACAAAACTGGAAGGGAAACGCACGCGGTTTTTACCATTTAATCGCGGCAAGTTCGGCGGCGCCGGCAATCCTCCGGCTATGCAGGGATTTGCCACCTCATATTTATGGGATGAGATTTGGACCCGGGATAGTGTGCTCAATCTTGTCCAGCAGTTTATAACGGAAATCGAAATGGAAGATGAAGACGGCAGACTCACCGGGGAAAAATCCATCATCTTTCCACGCTACCATCAACTGGACTGCGTACGGCGGCTTGTAGATCATGCCCGGCAACATGGACCGGGTCACCGATACTTGATCCAGCACTCGGCGGGTAGCGGTAAATCCAATTCCATTGCCTGGCTGGCGCACCAGCTTGCAGTGCTGCATGACGAGGCGGATCAACGGGTATTTAATACAATTGTCGTTATTACCGACCGGCGGGTGTTGGACCGGCAATTACAAAGCACAATGCGGCAATTTGAACAGACGCTCGGAGTTGTGGAAAATATCACCAGTACCGCCCAACAACTTAAAAAAGCCCTTGAAGAAGGTAAAAATATTATTGTGTCCACCTTGCAAAAATACCCGGTTATTGCAGATGACATGAAAGAAATGGACGGACATCGCTTTGCGGTAATCATCGATGAAGCCCATTCCTCCCAAACCGGCGAGGCCACCAAAAGTCTGAAAAAAGTTTTATCCTCCCCAACCAGTGAAGATAACGAACAAGAGGATGAGGTAGAAGCGGCAGACGTGCAGGATCGTATAGTTGCCGAGATCAAGGCGCGGGGTCGACAACCGAATGTCAGCTTTTTTGCCTTTACCGCCACGCCCAAGCCTAAAACCCTGGAACTTTTTGGCGCTAAACAACCGGATGGCTCGTTTGAACCTTTCAGTTTGTACAGTATGCGCCAGGCCATAGAAGAGGGGTTTATATTGGACGTATTGGAAAATTATACTACCTATAAAACTTATTGGAAATTACTGAAAAAAATTAAGGATGACCCCAAGTTTGACCGTAACAAGGCTTCGAGTTTATTAAAACGCTTTGTCGAGGGACATCCCGATGCTATACGGCAAAAACTTGAAATTATGGTCGAGCATTTTCATGAAAACGTAGCGTATCGCATTCAAAATAAAGCAAAAGCAATGATCGTAACCAGGTCTCGCGCTAATGCTGTTCAATACAAATTAACAATAGATCAATATTTTCAGGAAATGGGATACCCATACAAGGCGCTGGTAGCTTTTTCAGGTTCAATACCTCTAGATGGAAAAGAATATACTGAAGGCAATATGAATAGTATTTCGGAAACGCAGACAGCCAGAACTTTTAAAAGCCTGGAATATCGGTTTATGATTGTGGCGGAAAAATTCCAGACCGGCTTTGACCAACCACTTTTGCATACCATGTATGTGGACAAGCGAATTAGCGGGGTGAATGCTGTACAAACCTTATCCCGCCTGAACCGTATCTGTCCCCCGGATAAACACGAAACCATGATACTGGATTTTTGTAATGAAGCGGATGACATCCAAAAAGCCTTTCAGCCTTATTATGAAAAAACAATTCTTTCCGAATCCACCGACCCACAACTCTTGTACGATCTGTATCGGCGGATTTTGGATTTTCACTTGATTTCCGAAATGGATTTGCAGAAATTCGCGCAAATATATTTTGTGCCTAATGCCAAGCTGAATAAACTTTACCATTTTTTAGCCCCATTTAGCGACCGCTTTAAACTTTTAATCACAGAAGAACAAACCGATTTGCGCGGACAACTGCAGGATTATGTGCGGCTGTATTCGTTTTTATCCCAGATCATCACCTTTGTCGATGCCGATCTGGAAAAAATGTATGTATTCGCCCGGTTGCTGCTTCGTTATCTACCGCCTTTAAAAGATGAACTGCCCCGGGAAATCCAGGGCATGGTGGATATGGCTACTTACCGGGTGAAAAAAGGTAAAAGTGTAGCAATTAAATTAAAACAGGAACAGAGCGTATTAAACCCGGAAGATGAAGAAAAATCCCACAAACCGTTGGATGAGGATATCGAACCCTTGTCGCAAATCATCAAACAATTAAATGAACGGTTCGGTACGAATTTTACGGATAAAGACACAATTATTTTTCAACAGCTTAAACAGGAATTTGTTGAAAATCCGGTTATCCATGCCAGCCTTAAAGCGAATACACCGGAAAATGCCAGGCTTACCTTTGATAATGTGGTCAAGGAACGTATGCAGGAGTTTGTTGAATCAAATTTTAACTTGTACAAACGCTTTACCGATGATCGCAATTTTGCAAGGTATTTACTGGATTGGTTGTTTGATAAAGTAAGAACAGATGTAGGTTAATTATATAGCAGGATGAGGCATAAACCCCATCCTGCAACCATACCTCACCCCTTCCCGCAGCTCCCAAACACGTGCATCTTTTCGCGTACCACTTCCTTCACCGCCAGGCGCACCTGGTACAGGGTGGCGGGAAAGTCCGCCGGGGTATCGTGGGCGTTCAATAGTGATTTCATCATCAGCGAGGCGGACGCGCTCATTTCCGTATAGATATTGATCTTGTTAATGCCCAGGGTAATGGCTTTTTTAAAATCATCCGTTTTGATGCCCGAACCGCCGTGCAGCACCAGCGGCACAGGGACCTTGTCCCGTATTTGCTGCAAGCGCGCAAAATCCAGTTTCGGTTCGCCCTTGTAAAAACCGTGCGCATTACCGATGGAGACCGCCAGGGCGTCGATGCCGGTTTCCGTGACAAATTTTGCCGCCTGTTCGGGATTGGTAAACAGCTTGTCTTTAGTTTCCGCCGTCAATTCCGCACCCTCGTCATTCAGGCTGCCCAGTTCCGCTTCCACCGTCATGCCCAGCGGTTTGCACAATTCGACAATCTCTTTGGTTTGCGCCAGGTTCTGCGTAAACGGCAGCCGCGAGGCGTCGAACATCACCGCAGGAAAGCCGTTGCGAATGCCTTTGATAATAATTTCCCGGGTTTTGCCGTGATCGAGGTTCAGCGCCACCGGAACTTTTACTTTAACAATTTGCGATTTGACGTATTTGATGTATTCGGGCAAATCGGATAAATAAAAATGCAGCGGCGCAATTTGCAAAATCACCGGCGCTTTTTCCTCCTCGGCAACGTCCAGAATGGCGGGCAAAAATTCCATTCCGAATATATTAAATGCACCGACGGCGTAATTGCCTTTACGGGCGTCCTGCAATAAAATGTTATAAGGGGTTAGCGGCATGGTATTTTCTCTTTCGTGTATGGTGTTCCGGCTATTGTTTAGCTTCCGGTTCCCAATCTCCCGATTGGGAACCCGCTTGAATAAATTCTCTGATTTGAAATGCAAAGAACATATTAAAAGTAAAATAACTGCTTGTAGGGAATCGGAGATTCCTGACCACTCTCATTCCTGATCAGAAATTAGGAACGAGGAGATCCATTTTAAATAATTTTATTTATAACAAGCAGTCCTTCTATTTTGGTTATGCTCAGGTTCTTTTTTTCAACATACCGGCAATGATCACCGCCAATATACCGCCGCTAATGGCCGTAATCAATTGCGGCATTGCCATCATCGCCACCAGCTGCGGCGGCAAATGCTTGCCGAATAAAACCGGTAATAACAGTTTGGCCGATGTATACAACCATGCAAATTTAACTACCGCGCTCACCAGCACACCCAGCCATACTGTAAATGAATACATAGGATTGGCTTGCGCCGGTCGGGTTGATTTGCCCACCTGACCGATTAACCCCAACAACACCACCAGCAAAATATTACCGGCGATGATAAAGGGCACCATCGGTATTAAAAAGGGGGGCAGCTGGCCGCGCATCGCCGCCACCAGAGGACTGATGCAGCCGAGGATAACCCCGGCTTTGATGTCCAGCAGCAGCGTGGTTAAATATAACATCATGTTCACCAACGGCCCGGTAGCCGGCTGAGGCAAGCCGATTAGTTCAATAATGAGCGTCAGCGAAATCAGTATAACCAACCTGGTATTATAGTTTGTGCGACTTTTCATGGTTTCAGTTCTGTTTATAATGGTGTTTATTTTTTTTCCCATATATTACAAAATACAACATTCAAAATCAATTTTAATATACAATTCCGATTTAAAATTCGTTGCGCTCAACTCTCTATTTACTTTTTAAGAATTGTCAGTTTTTATTATATTACATATACAGGCAATTTTTCTTGATTATATGGAAATATTAATTAACTTTACTTGACTTCTTTTTTGTTTTCATTAAATACAAAATACTAATATTTCTTCTGAGAATTAGAGTTGTGAAAAGCTGTAAGATATTTAATACAGGTAAGGGGAAGTAAGTGGCCAGAAAAGAAGACATCATGCTGCTGCAAAAAGCCATAAGCAGCACAATACTCAAAGCAGCAAATGTGCTGGGGCTTGGTCTTGGATACAAAGAAACTCAGAGCCTTGCAACCAAAGAACTGGCGCTAATTGTTATGGTCAGGGAAAAGTTACCGCTCAGTTTATTAAAGAAAAGGGACAAGATTCCACCTCAATTTGATAAAATACCTGTAGATGTATTGCAGGTCGGTAAGATCAATGCGTATGATACCCGTACCCGGACAAGGCCGTTATATTCAGGCATTTCTATCGGCCACTATGCTGTGCACGCCGGTACATTGGGGGTGGTGGTTTATGATGGGCATAGCGGCAAACCAATGCTCCTGTCCAACAATCACATTCTTGCCAACGGCAACGACGCGCTGATCGGCGACCCGGTGTTGCAGCCGGCCCCTGCCGATGGCGGCAAACCTGCTAACGATCGTGTGGCCAGGCTGGAGCGTTTTGTCAATTTAAAGTATACCAATTCTTCAACCTGGCTGGAAAATGATGAGAAATGTAAAATAGCGCAAATTGTTGCCTTGCCTTTCAACCTGGTTGCTGCCGTATTGGGTTCGCAAACCCGCCTGGAACCGGTAAAAAAGCGCCCGGTCAATTTTGTCGATGCCGCGCTAGCCCAGCCTGATGACGATGGTGTGCTGACGGATGAAATCAGAGACCTGGGCAAGGTGAATGGCATTGCCGCACCCGAAATTGGCATGAAGGTTAAAAAAAGCGGCCGAACTACCGGATGTACAACCGGTGTGATTAAAATAATAAATGCCGAAATCGAAGTCGGTTATTCAGGCGGACGCACCGCATATTTTAAAGATCAAATCATAACCAATGATATGGCCGATCCCGGCGATTCCGGGTCGCTGCTGTTAACAGAAGACAATCGGGCCGTGGGCTTGTGCTGCAGCGGTTCCGGTTTTGTTACGGTTTACAATACAATTGACAATGTTTTACGATATTTGAATATCAAATTAGCTGAATAATATGGCCTTGTATACTTTTATCAACACTTTGGGGTTTGGTTTTGGCACCGCGCTGACCGTGATCATCTTCAGCCTGACCTTAAAAAAGAAACCCAAGCATTATGACGATTATGCGCTGGTGATCTTGCTGGTAGCCTGTGCTTTATGGCTGGGAGGAAATTTTCTTTCCCTGATAAACCGCATGTTGTTTGGCAAAGTTGTTTTGCTCGAAACTAATATCCTCATCGTTATTTCGTATCTGGGCCTGGCGCTCATCCCTTCTGCAATGATGAACACCCTGGCGGCGTTCTTTCATCGCGCCAAAAGAAAACTCAGACCATGGATAGTTCGCCATCATACCCTGTTAATTGTGTTCACCTATTTACCGGTATTTGTATTTCTCTATTTCGGCATCTATTATAACCTGAAAATACGCTCTCTTTATGTCGAATTGGACGAAGCGATCCGTTTTCCCTATTATTTATGGATGTTATTCGCTATCACTTTTTCCCTGATCTTGTCCGAAAACCTGGCCCGAACCCATGAGAACGAAGCCGATCGGCATTTTTACCGCGATTTGAGTATCACCCTGGCGCTGATCGGCGTTGGCATCATTGTTATTTTAATAATACCGACTTATAAAATTTCTTATATTGGCTATTATCTGGGACTTTTAATGCTGCTTTCGCCAACCTTACCCATGGCGGTGCTTGGTTATTATGTTTACCGCTATAATTTTTACCGCCTGGTCATCAAACCAAGTCTCATCTATTCCATCATCTACGGCGCCCTGATGACCGTTTATTTGCTGGGTATCCGCCGGCTGGGCGAATATTTAAAGCTGTTCCCTGAGATCAATTCTACCTTTATTGAAGGATTACTGCTGGTCGCCCTGGTGTTTGCTTTTCAGCCGTTTCGCGAGGCTTTTCAAAAACGACTCGACCGGATTTTTTTCAAGGATCGCTATTTTTATCAACAAATTTTACGTGAACTATCCGACAACATCATCGGCATTGTCGATCTGGAAAAATTGCTCAATACCATCAGCGAATCCCTTAAATCTGCTTTCAAGGTGAAATCGCTGACCATTGTTGTTTTTCAGTCAACTGCCAAAAAGCAGGAAATTTTAAAAACTATCGGCAACCAGGATTTAAAAGATTTTTTCTCCCTTATCGATGCCTTTACCTCGATCCGCGCCCTGCGCTTGCGCCAACAGATCAAAACTCACCTGGTTATCAATGCGCTCAAGAATAACAAACTGGAACTGGCCGTACCGATTTTTTATCGGAAAAAGATGACCGGAATGATCTGTCTGTCCGGCAAACAATCGGGAAATCCCTTTTCTGAAGAAGAGATTGACATGCTGCAAACCTTTGCCAACCAGGTTGCCCTGGCAATTGAAAATGCCCGGCTGGTGCAGGAACGGTTGAACCTGGAAGCGCGGGTTTACCAGGCGGAAAAGTTAAACTCTTTGGGGCAACTGGCAACGACCATGTCGCATGAAATCAAAAATCCATTGTCTTCTATAAAAAGTATTGTTCAGGTTTTACATGAAAACGCCAACGGCGATGAGGCGCAAGATCTGCAAATTGTAATTGAAGAAATCAACCGCCTGCATACGGTTTTGGAAAAATTGCTGAGTTTTGCCCGGCCTTCAACCGCCAATGTCGAGGAAGTCTCCCTGGCGGAAATTGTTCAGGATGTTGTCGACCTGCTTAAATACCAGGCCAACCGCAATCAAACAAGTATTGTTTTTCAGACCCCGGAGATAAATATGGTTTTCTGGGCTAAAAAACAATCTCTTCGTGAAATAATTTACAACCTGGTTTTAAATGCTATACAGTCGGTTGGTTCAAAGGGGGAAATTGTCATCACTCTTGAACAACAAGCAGGACTTGATAAAATAAAAAAAGCCTCCCGCCGGGTTGATCTTGTACAGGTAAAAAACTGGTTTATATTAAAGGTCAAAGATAACGGACCCGGTATAACCAAAGAGAATATTAAACAAATATTCGAGCCATTTTTCACCACCCGCACCAAAGGCACAGGACTCGGCCTTGCTATAGTAAAACAAAATGTTGAGGAACTGGGTGGCTTTATTGATGTTAAAAGCGATGTTAATGCTGGCGCTGAATTTTTAGTCTATTTCCCCGTGAATAAAAAGTGATGGTTTTAAATTTTTCACAAGTGAGATTGCAAAGTCAGAGATCAAAATGAATACTGAAAAGTCCCGAATATTAATAGTTGATGATGAAGACGCCGCCCGTTATGGAATGCGCAAAGCGCTCGGCAAGTCACGCTATCATTTGGAAGAGGCAGAAAACGGCCGGATTGCCCTGGAAAAACTGGTTGAATTCAAGCCCGATGTAGTGTTGTGCGATATTAACATGCCGGAAATGAACGGCCTGGAGTTTATCGGCCAGGTACAAAAGCAGGAGCGTGAAACCGGGCTATTACCGCTTATCATTGTTCTTACTGCTTTCGGTTCTGAAAAAATAGCCGTTGAAGCCATGAAAGCCGGAGCTTATGATTACTTGTCCAAACCTTTTGAAATTGAAGAACTACGCCTGGTAGTGAACAAAGCCCTGGAAAAGATCACCCTGGGGCGCGAAAATGTATTATTACGCCAGCAACTGGCCGGACAAAATCGGGGCTCTATTATCGGTGAAAGCCCTAAAATTCTTGAAGTTATTAAATTGATTGAAAAAGTAGCGCCGACCGATATAACCGTATTACTAACCGGCGAAAGCGGCACCGGCAAAGAACTGGCCGCCAAAACGATCCATTCATTCAGCGCCCGGACTGCCGGCCCGTTTATTACCATGAATTGCGCAGCTATTCCCAAAGACCTGGTCGAAAGCGAGTTGTTCGGTCACGAAAAGGGCGCCTATACCGGGGCGATCAATCAACGCCAGGGGAAATTTGAAATTGCCAATGGCGGCACTCTTTTTCTGGATGAAATTGCCGATATGAGTATCGATACCCAGGCTAAAATATTAAGGATACTAGAAGAAAAATCCTTTACCCGGCTTGGAGGTAAAAAAGTATTACAAACCGATGTCAGGTTGATCAGCGCCACCAATAAAAATTTACGTAAAGAGATAGAGGAGGGAAGATTCCGGGAGGATCTGTATTACCGCATCAAAGTTGTGGAAATTCAATTACCTTCCCTACGCGAACGTAAAACGGATATTCCTATCCTGTCAAACCATTTCCTGCATTTATATGCCGAAAAACATACCAAAATGATTCAGGGGTTTGAATCTGCCGCCATGCAACAATTGCTGGATTATGAATGGCCCGGCAATGTCCGCCAATTTATGCATGTTCTGGAACAATGTGTGGTACTGGCTGATAAACCGCTTATAACTACCGATTTACTGCCGGTGGAGCTAACTAAATCACCTCAATCCCGGATATCTCTTTCTCCGGGCGAGGTCTCTTTTAGTAATGCCAAAGACCTGGTCATCCGCGAGTTCGAATGGAATATGATCAATCAGGCGCTCAAACTGAGTGCCGGGAATGTAAGCAAAGCGGCGAAATTACTGGAAATCAAACGTCAATATTTACAGCAAAAAATTCGTATTTATCAAATAAACCCGCTGGATTATAAAAACATCACTAAACCTGGTGATGGTAATCTTTAAGAAAATAAAGTAACCAAAAAAAACCCTGCCGGAAGCAGGGTTTTTTAATTTAATTCACCCGGTTAAACACAAAGGGGAGGTTGACCTGAATTGCCCCTTCGGTAATTGCCGGAAATTTCAAGCGTCGTAAAATACTGATTATATCCTGGATAAACTCTTGTACCGGAATATCCGTATCCAGAACGGCAACATTACTGACTGACCCGTCCGCTTCAATTGTAATATCGATATTGATTTTACCACGCAGGTTCGGATCTTCGCGCAGGTATTTATTATAGGTATACATAATACGCCCCTCCTGCGAGTTGATGATCGACATAACGGATTGGGGTGTGCGTTGAGCCTGCGCTGCCTGCGAACCGCGCATTTGTTTGGGTTGTTCGATATTAACATTCCCTTTTTTCTGCAACGCTACTTTTTCCACACCACCACCGGCGGGAAGCAAGTCATCAATGCCGGACAGACCTAATGCTACAAGATCGTCCAAGCCATCGCCACTACCGGAACCGCTGCCCGTTCCGGAACCGGAGCCGGAACCGTCGCCTCTTCTGCCGTTAGCTCGGGTATTATTCAATTTTTGGCTGCCGATCAATTCATCCAGTTCCTTGACTAGGCCCTGTTCAATTAAAAAGTCTGCTGTGGCGCTGGCATTATCTGAACTTCCGGCGCCGCCTATAAGGCCTAATAAGCCCTGGGCAACTACCGGTTTATTACCTTGATCTCCACCTGAGCCACCGGTTGATTTTTGAGCTTTAGGTTCATTTTCTTTTTTCTCGCCCTGTTCTTCTTCCGAGGAACCATCACCATCGCCTGATGAGGTCGCTAATTCCAATTCAGGAGGGGGCGTCGGCTTGTTAATAATAAATTTTGCAAAGCGCTGCGGAATTTTATCCATATCCGGTGGTTCAATATCGGGAACCTGGTAACCCTTTAGTTTTATAGCCAGGAAAATCTCCAGACAGAAAAAGATCGTTAAAAGCGATTTGAACAACAGGTCTTTGGAAAAAGTTTTAGAAAAGGATTGCTTCCAGGTATAACCCGGCATATCTTTTATTGGCTGCAAGCCGGCGCCGTCATAATTAAAGTATACTATTGTATCGGCAATCTTTATTGCGCCGGTCCTGCCATGACCAAAAGCAAGACTGTAAAATTCCCCTTTTCGAGGCAGCAAATTGTGCAGAAATAAATCGTTAAAATCAAGTTTTGAATTTTTATATTCAATTGCGCCGCTCATGTTCGGGGTAATGTTTAAAACACATGTATCTTTTTTACATTCAATAAGAGTATGCTTTTTAGGGTATGCATCGCTGTAAATAACAATATCATTATCAGGACTACGACCAATGGTCAACTTGTTGTTCGGTTTGATTTGCAGTTCGATTTCCTTGTTACCCTGAACAATTTTCGTTGCCAGTATTGAATGTTTTCGCGTATGTGCCATTAATATATATTTCTATAATTATTTAAATATCGTCATTGTTAATTATCGGATTATTCGATTTGCGCAACTGCCAGCAACATATTATTATATCCGGTAGTTCCGCAAGTAAGCATTACCTTTTTTAATAAATTAAATGTTATATCTTCATTACCCTGTATTGTAATGTTTCCTTTAAAGCCGCCCATCTGATCGGAAATTGTACTAATACCCTGGGTAATACTTTTAATTTTGGTCAATTCCGTATGCAACGGTGCAATAATCAATTTATCTTCCGCTAGAATATTTTCAATCCGTTCAATCGGTCTACCATCTACTAATACCCATTCCCGGGTAATAGAAATAATTGAGGTAACCTTGGGCTGCAATTGCGAAGTCGATTCCGGAAGACTCAGATCTTTGGTCAGGGTCATGATCTGACCTTCGGCGCTATACCTGTGCAATAAAAATACCAATAAAATTGTGAACATGTCTATCATGGAGGTCAGTTTTAAACTGGCGGTACCACGTTTTCTGTGTTTGGTATTTTTTGCTAAATTTAATAAATGGGTTTTATCGTCAATATTCATATTTTAACTTTCTTAACCTGAAATAGAAATATTGGGGAATCCGGATTCCCGGCATTTATCCATAACACTGATAATTATTTGGTATTTGATTGAATCAACCGGGGAGATGATCATATCTTCCGAATCCGGATATTTAGTTTTAATTTCTTTTAATTGTATTGCCAACCTGTCCCAATCGTAACTGGCATCTTTCTTTGATACTAGAGGAAATTTCATTTCGGGACTTTTTAGTTCAAAACCCTTGCCATCGATAATAAGAATATTTATAATCGCCGTTTTTTGTTGCTTGACCTGCGCTGCCCGGCTGCCGGAATCGAGGCTTGGCAAAGAGAGCTCAAGTACAGATATACGAACGAAAACGGCAGTCAATAATAAAAAAGGAATAAGAATCAGAAAGATGTTCATAACTGAAGTGAGATTTAATTCAACATCTTCAGCATGACCTTTCATCCTGCGCCGCATTGATTCTTTTAGATTCATTCATTACCTCGAAGTCATTATCCGGTAAAGACGAGCTACGTTTTCGTTTATTTCATCAATAATTTCATTGGTTTTTTCCGTAAGATAGGTATAACCAATCAGGCAGGGGATAGCGACTACCAACCCAAACGCGGTTGTGTTCATAGCTATTGATATACCGGCGGTTAACAAAGTGGCTTTTTCAGCCGCTTCAGCATGGGCAACAGCGGCGAATGAACTGATTAGACCAAAAATCGTACCGAGCAGTCCCAACAGTGTTGCTACGTTGGCAATCATCGCCAGGTAATTTATTCTTTTTTCCAGTTTGGGTATTTCAACCATTGCGGCTAATTCCAGGGCGTTTTGTACATTTGCCGGTGATGAATGGAGTTCTTGTAATCCGGCTTTGGTGATATTTGGCAGCGCCGCATCGGATATATTGCAATATTCAATTGCTTTGTTGATATTACCGCTTTTAATCAATTCGGCAATTTTGTTTACGAACAATGCTGAATCTATACGGTTTTTAAATAGTATAAAAATTACTCTTTCAATTATCACCACAATACCAAATATGAGCGCCAGCAGAATTGGATACATAACCGTTCCACCCTTGACAAAAAAACTTATAATGCTACCCAAGGATACCTCCTTAATCAGTTGTTGTTAAAAAAGTTAAGATCAAAAAATATACAATATTTTAGTTTCAGGCTTACCAGGGAATATAGTCTTTACGATCTATGGCAGGCTCTGTTGTTAAGCTTGATTGAATTCTTCCCCGTTTTTCGACTGGTCGGAAAATTTCGTTGAAAAATGAATGTTCGATTTGAATATCATCTATATCGGGTGTTGAACCAGGCAGGATAAACATTGCTTGTGGTTTTTCCAACTGGACATTAACCTCAATTTTATCAATGAACATTTTTATGTTGGCGCTATCAATGGTTAAAGAATCATTGGCAATTGCCGGAGTGTTCAGTGCAGTTTGGCCGTCAATTAAATTATTTTCCTGTGTTTGCGCATTGAGTGACACATTAATCGATAGCATTATATAAACAGCTATCATAATAACATATTTGAAATTTTTAATTACCATTTTGTATTACCTCAAGATTTTCCATTAATTCCCTGCGTTACACTTTCCTGGTCGGCGCTGTTCAATATATCGTTATTAATTTCCGCTTCACCGGAAAGGGCTTCTATCCTTTTTTTGCTTTCATCGATCCAGTTATTTGAAATATTGTTAGTTGCCGCTTGTTCTACATTGAGTTTGTATGTCTCTAAAGCCTGTTGTTTATAGGGTTCGGCTTTTTCCTTCAAAGCGGTAACATAAACAGTTAACTGATCACCGGTCAACTCCGCAGGAGGGGGTGATTCTATGAATGCTCTAAATAACTCTTCAAAAGTCATGCCAATTTTAAATGTAGCAGCAGTACTCCAATCGGCTACCTGGTAGAGCAGGGCATCTTTATATGCTTTAAGAACCTTTTGAAAACTGGCAACTTTGAGCTTTAAATTCGTTTCCAGCGGGGGAATTAGATTTATTTGTTTATAGGAAATAAAATATATCTCTCCAAGCATAAACTGCGCCTGGGCTATGAAATAAGTATCCAGTTCCTGTCCGTTATTAACCATCCTGTCGTACGCCAATATGGTATTTTTAAATGAATTTTCAGCATTATAATAATCATTCAGCTTGTAATTCATTTCGCCAACTTTGTACATACATTCGATATAGTCATCGCCGGAATCGGGAAATGTTGTGATAAACTTGTTAAAGGTTGCCTTGGCGGAAAACCAATCTTGCAGGTTTTCATAACATACTGCGGCATTTATAATTGAACGTTTGGTATATTTGGAGGAGGGATAGTTATCGGCCAAAAGCAGGTAGTTGTGAGCAGCCGATGCCGATTCTTTATTATTCTCCCTGATTTCAGCGGCATTTTTTAGTGCTTCGTCTGCCAGCTTTGATGACGGTTGCAGAGTGATCAATCTTTCCAGGATCGTTGCCGCCTGAGCTGGTTGCCCGGCTTTTTGATATTGCGCAGCAGCTTCAAAAATTGCGCGCTCCTGAATACCCGGTTCAACTGCTTTGTCTGCAACTGTGCTTAGCAATTTAGCCGCTTCCTGGTTTTTGCCCGCATCACTTAGCTGTTCGGCAATTTTAAAATTGGCTGAAGAAGCAAGTATTTGCGCTCTTTTGGTATAGCGTGTTGAATCGGGATAATTTCGTGCAATATTATTAAACCAGATTTCCGCTTCATAGAATAATTCAGCGTCAAAATAACATTGCCCCGCACTCATGGACGCAGTGAGATAGTATGGTCGGGTATTACCTAATTGTAAAACTTTTTTATAAACTTCTATTGCCGGTAAAAAGTATTTGAGACTGTGTAGAATTTCACCATATTTCATCATGACCTGGTCCAGCCACTTACTTTTGGGAAAAGTGAGTAAAAAGTCATTGCTGGCCTGTAATATGTTGATCTCGGCTGGTTTATTGATGTTCACAATGACCAGGGTATCGTTGGTACCCAAAAAATTGGCAATGCTGGTCATTTTTTCATCTGTCGCGCCGGGAGCATCCATTAATTCATAGTAGCACAGAATACGGTTATAGGCTGCTTCTTCGCGGAAACCGGTCTTGTCAAGAAAGTCTTTAATTACAACATTGTAATAACAATCGGCGGCCTGGGTAAAGCCCTGAATATTGTAATAACATTCCGCCAGGTAATAATTAATCTTCGGCACATTTTCATCATCCGGGAATTTCTTTAAATAGTCCAGGTATTTGGCTATTGCTTTTAGATAGGTTTCTTTATTGCCGTTGGTTTGCGCTTCTGCCTGGAAAAATCCGCCAAGATAGACAAGAGTTTCACGGGTTGCTGCAAGCCCGGTATTTTGAACCTGGGTATCGGGATTTTGACTGATCCAGTTGCTGCCCGGCCCCAGTTTATCTACCAATTCTTCACGGGTTTTATTTGCGCCGGAATAATCTTCACCAGCTTCGTAATTTGTAATGATATTATGATAAATTTCAGGGGCTTCAGAATAATAAGGATATAATTCCAAAATTGCTTTATAGGTTTCTATAGCTTCAGCATAATAATTTCTTTTTTGATACAGTTCGCTCATTTTCAGCAGAATTGGCAATGTATAATCTTTATCTTTATATTTGAGCAGGAACTCTTTGGCGCCTTTAGGGCCGCCAAATTCCGTAAAACAACTCGCAATATAATGTATCGATTCCAGCCGTAAATCGGTCTTACTTTTACTCAGCACCTGAGTTTTGGCTTTTTCTACCAGGGAGATATCTTCAATTAAATAAATAAAGCTGCTGATGGCTTTGCTATAATTATTCTGGTTATAATAAGACCACCCCAGTTTATATAACGACATATCGAAATACGGATTATTCCAATCAACCAGTAACTTGCTATAATGAAATATGGCGTTATCAAGATCACGTTTATCAAAATAATATTCGCCGATACGGAAATGAGATTCCAGGGAAACTGTAGATTCAGGGTAATTGGCTACAATACTTTCAAAATAGTCTTTGGCTCTTAATTTATCCCCTTCCTGAAAATATGAAATACCCAGCTTGTATAATATCTTGTCCTGAAATTTTGAATTTGGATACTCTTTGAGTAAGACATTGCAATATTGTATAGTTCTATCCATATTCAGTTTGGGCATTTCGGGTTCAACGGCAAGTTTGCCCGCGTCGAAATTCTTTAAATCTTCTTCATAAAGCCGCATTTCCTGCTGATAGATTATATTACTTTTTTGCGCTTCCAACTCGGCTAACTGGAACATGATGGTAGAAGCAAAAGGCCCCTTGGGATATTTTTGCAGCAGGGTTTCGTGTTCTCTGATTATTTCACTCAGCTTTACCAGGTCTTCGCCGGTTTCTTTTAAAATTGCGGAGACAAAAGCGCTCTCCTGCGCAAAACCGGTTTGCAGGTAAAAGGGGGTTGTGGAAAGAAACAGGATTATAAATAAAAAAATTTTATTAAAAAGGCAGTTTTTCATCAGCAACATTAGTTTTGTGATTCTGTTCTCTTGAGAAACATGGCTCGTGATTTACCATATTCAGCAAATGCTCTCCAATCCTGACGTTCTTTTTTAATCTGGATTTTTTCTTTCATATCCTTGATTTGCATGGAGAACTGTTCGAATGATTTACGTTCGGTTTGAATCTGAGTTAACAAGTTATTTCTGGTCAGGGTTATGCCCTCTTTTTCCTGTTGCAGGTATAAGGGGGTATCCATATCGGGTGATAGCTGAATCAGGTTTAATAATTTAGTTTCGAGAACCAGCAAATCCATTTTGATCTTTTCGATCTTTTTTTCTTCCTGGGCTATACTGCTGCCAACTTGTTGAATTATTACCGGCACAAGTTCTCGGTTCGGTAATATATTGACCAAAAATTCATATATTTTTAGGGCATCATCATATAGCCCCAATTTTAAATAACATTGGCCTAGTAAAAAGAATCCTTCCTGGGTTTTCTCGTCTTCCTGTTGGAAGCTGACCAGTTGTGTTAACGGTTTAATGGCCCGTTCATAATCCTGAAGTTTGGTAGCCGCCCATCCAGCCGATAATAAAGCATCGCGATAGTTGGTATGTTTTGAAGATACAGCACTAAACTGATGCCATGAATGTTCATAATAGCCAAGTTCATAATAAATATAACCCAGTGTTAAATGGGTTTCATCTACAATGCTGCGGATTTCATCGTTTACTATAGCAATACGCAAAATACCATTTAAGGTATCTACCGCTTTGCGCACCTTTTTCAATCGCAGATAAGATAAACCACAGGTATATTGCCCAAAAGCGTAATAAGAATTTGATTTACTGATTTGCGACAATATATCTATGGCATTATTATAATCATTCAGTTTATAAAAACTGAGACCTGCATAATAGCGTGAACAATCCAGAATTTCCTGTGAGGGGCTTCCTCTGGTAATTACTTTATAAAAATCGATACATTTAATCAAATTCTCACTATCATATTCAATACGTTGTAACCCGAGTAATGCACGGGGTAGTTGATCACTGGAGATAAATTTCTTTACCAGGTATTTGAATATTTTTTTGGAACCTTCATAAAGACCAATTTCGTAAAGACAATCACCCAGGGTGAAAAGCACCTCGTCTATCCTGGAGTAATTATTGTTAAAATCCAGTAAAATGATGAGATTGCGGGCGCTTTCCCAATAGTTTTGGCTTTCAAATAACTTTTGCGCTTCCGCATGTAATTTAGCAGAGGCTTTTTCTAAATCCTCATATTGCCGCGGGCTCATTGGCTTTACCGGGGAATCTGTTGGGGTAAAGGCAAAAGTATTAATTGAAAATATAAAACATAGGACCAGGAGAACAGCCCGGAATTTATATTGAATATTTATGAAAATAAAAAATTTTTGTATTACAAAATTCATGTTTTATCGGAATAACTTTGTGATCACAGACTAGCGGCATTTTTCTGATAAACCTGAAAATACCTTTTTAAATTTTTGTTAATAATAAATTATACTACAAAACATAAAAAATACGTAAAAAATTCTTAATTATTATTCAGCGTTCGGCTTTTTTTCCTGTTCCAGTTGTTTCCTTAATTCTTCAAGATCCTTAATTACCTTTTCTCTTTTATCCTGTATGGTATCAAGTTCCTGTTGCTCAGACCTGGCTTTTTCTTCCTGTAACTTTTCCGACTTGGTCTTGCCGGCAAATAGAGTGGTTCTGTATGAAACACCAAATATTATTTTCCAATCGGCATAATCTTTAATATAGGAATCTTTGAACAAGTCTTTAGCATCGGGTTTATAACCGCCTAATTCAATATCGGCAGCCAGGTCACAAATGAGGTGCCAGGGGCCGACAAAACGATACCCCTGGGTGAAGCGGATAAAGTTTTGGCTGGGACTGACATTTTCGGAGTTATTGATAAAATATTCTCCGCTCACTTCTGAATAAAGTAAATTTGAGCGAATCGGAAATTTAAAACCTATACCACCAATTAACTGATCTTTACGGGCTGCAAAGAACTGATCGCCCCAGTTATGATCGCGATAACCAATATTTATAGTTAATTTTAACGGAATGGAGGATGAGAGGTTTTTCAGATCAAATGATGTTAAACTCATTAAACCCCAGCCCATCGCATCATCGCTGTATGATTCAAAAGGGACATTATGATTGACTGCTGTTGGAATACTGATAAAACCAACAACTCCAAATTTTACATAGGTGCTGTTGTTGGGGATATGATATTTTACGCCTAATTTGGTATCGCCAATCGGCCCCCAGGTATGTTTTTGATCATCCTGGTATGGCACTAATTGTGATAAAATCTCAAATTGCTCGGTTAATCCGACTGTGAGGCCCAGATACATGGAATGATCTTCACTGAAATCATAATTATCGCCTGCAGCGTAACCATTGTAAACCGCATTAATGGCCAGAACTCCGGGATGAATTGTTTCCGCTTCAATTATTCGTAAAAGCCCTTTACCACCATAATATGATACCTGGGAAAAGGAACGCAAGGGGATAATAAAAAATATTACTATCAACAATAACGTTGTCTTTTTCAAAGTATATCCTTTCATTTTCTGATAACCGGAATTTGCTGCTACACTAACATCTGCAATTGCAATATCGTCAATACACACTATACATCTTAGTTTTAAATTTAAAACAAGTAAAGATAAATTGCAACATTTATTTTAACATAACCCCGGTATATTTTCTTTTCCGCAATACCGGCGTTATTTTACAGCATTCCTTTTTTCTTTCGCAAAAACCATTCCAGAGATAAGAAAATGATCAATAAAAAAAGCAGATATTTATTATTCCATATTTCTTTGTTTATGGTTTGCACACTTGATTTTGTTACTCCATGGACGAGCGATTCCAGCATCGCTGTCGAGTCCGGTGTTATATATCTGCCGCCTGTATTGTTTGCCAGATCCTGTAATATAGATTTTTGTAATTGCGTATTGTTCAATTCTATACTGTACTCACCAACGCTAAATAAAGCTTCATCCGGAGCGGATGCAATTTGCGGCATTATATCCCTGTTAAGGGAGAGTGTATAATCGCCGGCTTTATCCAGGTATAATACTGTTGTATAACTCCTATCGCTTGAACGGGTTACAGTAACTGATTCGCTCACCTGTTCATAAGCGAGCAGCAGGGTTAATTCGCTCGTTTCCGGCGTTGCCAATGTCTTATCAGTTATATCGACCGATATTTTAATTGGTTCCCCAAAATGATAGTGCGATTTATCGGTTTTTATTTGCCAAGCGCTTGTCTCCCGTTTTGTTTCTAACCAACGCAACATATTATTTACAAGGGTATTGTAAATATCACTTTCGTCGCCTGTTCCCAACATCAATAATTCCCAGCGCCATAATCCATAACCCAGAAACGCAGCGGATTTATGGCTATTATTGTTTCTGATCACCAGAAGCGGATTGGTGGGTTTTGTACTCTGCTGGCCGCGAACGGTTTTGGCATAAACCAGGGTTTGGGTTTGCGGCCATAATTCTTTTATTTGATGTACTGAAAAAATAGGCGGTAGTTTCGTCCAGTTTGTAAACCAGGATGTAACCGGTACCGCCGGTTGCATAATAGGATGACTTTTACCGGCTTGATCCGGTTCTGCTAATATTTGAATTTCATTTATGTAACTGGCATTACATTTAAAGGGCAGCCAGTTTTCAAAATTTGCTAATTTTGCTAAATTGGTATTTTTCCCGGTTATAACCCACAGCGGAGTATTATTATTTTCCAGAGTACTTTTTAATTGATTTAAAGTAGCCTGGTCTGTGGCGGCTGATGGAAAGTCAATAAAAATCAAAATATCTGTATCTTGCAAGTTATTATTATCTTTAGTATAAAAACCTCCACCGTTTTTTTCAACCCTGAGACCTACAGTATAACGCTTTGATGACTCTATACTGTTCCTGATAAACGAAATATCAGGGGTTATACTACCGGCATAAATTTGTATATAGAGTCGGGATTTTAAAACATCGATATAAAACGTACGACTGTTATTTTGTACCAGCAGTTCACTTTTTTGCGCCGGCAAATTAATTACCAGCCTGTTCAATCCGGTTGTTTTTGGTGTAAAATTATAAGTTATAATCGTTTCTGATGGCGATGCTGGTAAAGTGAGAATTTGGGAATCTACCAACTCATCATTAACAGACAAGGTTACCGGTGTACTGATTTGGTTATAACCATTGTTGCGAATGGTAACGGTTAGCGGAGTCGATTCTTCAAGATAACAGAAAGGATTGTTTTCCACTTCTGCAATGGCAAGATCCCTTAGCGGTGTATCGGAACCCAGACCAATTGTGTAGACCGGAACTCCCGTTTGTTCGGCTAATCGTACCGGATTACCACCGCGGTTATAATTTCCATCGGAAATCAAAATAATAGCGGAAAGGTTTTTTTCCGACAACTCTTTTTTAATAACTTGCAAACTGGATGTTATATTGGTAGCATCGCCAACAAAGGTTATAGAGTCATCGGCTGTAATTTTTTGTGTTGTATTGGCAAAGGTATAATAATTAGTAATAAAGTTGTTTTGCAGCTTTGCGAACACCGGGTTTTGTAATACCTCTTTTAAAAGTGCAGCACGATCCCCGGCATTGTCAATAACCGCCATACTTGCCGATGTATCGATAGCAACTGCTAACTGGGCCTCTTCTTTTATTGTTCTGACCAGGTTAACTGATAATTCAAACAAAACGGTCAGTAATAAAAACAACACAGTAATTCGCAGTCCGGTTAAGATCCTTTTAAGCGTTTTGGAGACAGGAGGGAGCGTATAGCGATATATGTACAAGGAAAATATTAATCCACCCAGCGAGAACAGCAGGAACAAGATTATATTGTTAACTGCGATATGGAATTGAGTAATATTTAATAAAGTCATAAAATAATATATCCTGCCGGCAATATGGCATATAATAGATAAAACAAAATGATAAATATCAAACCAGGAATTTTTAAAATACCGGACAATTTATAAGTTTGATATAATTGGTTAAAAGTTTTAGTCAAAAACCGGATTTATAGTCTTGAAATTAAACCAGTATCTTGGCGATGGTTCAAAACAACCTTTATACATTATGCTAGTTCGGGCTGTCGGTAAATGACAGATTGGGAACAACATCCAGCATAAAATCAGATCGCTGGTTTTGAATTAGACGCATATAACCGGCCCGGGCGATCATAGCTGCATTATCTGTACACAGATCGGGCGCGGGTGCATAAAAGTGTACTTGAGAATGCCGGGCAAGTTCCCGGAAATTTTCCCGCAGGGGGGTGTTGCGGACAACGCCGCCGGCTAAAATAAGCGATTTACACCGGTATTCCTTTACCGCATTAAAACTTTTTTGCGCCAGGACATCGATTACCGCTTTTTGGAAGCTGGCGCAGATATCTGCCATGGGCGCTTCAATGCCCTGTTTATGTAGCGATTCAACATAATAAAGCACTGCTGTTTTGAGACCACTGAAACTGAAATTATAATTATCGTTCTCAAGCAGAGCGCGGGGAAAACGGATTGCCGCTTCATTGCCGGTTTGGGCGAATTTTTCTACCGATGGCCCACCGGGGTAGGGCAGTCCCAGAATTTTGGCGACTTTATCAAATGCTTCTCCTGCTGCGTCATCAATGGTCCTGCCAAGAATCCGGTAATGGAGTGGTTCTTTGATATAAACCAATATGGTATGACCGCCGGATGCCACCAGGCAAATTGCCGGGTAATCTATGTTCTGTTGATTGGCGTGGACGGCTACAATGTGACCTTCAATATGATTGATACCGATCCATGGAATATTTAGTGAAAGCGCTAAACCTTTGCAAAAACATAACCCGGCCAGAAGCGAACCAGCCAGCCCCGGGCCAAAAGTAACCGCCAGGCCGTCCAGATCGCGGAAATCCATTCCGGCAGTATGCAGCGCTTCCTGTACAATGGGAGCCAGTTTGATAATGTGCGCCCGCGATGCATATTCCGGCACCACGCCGCCATATTTTTGATGAATGCTTTGGGTTGCGATTATGTTGGCCAAAATTGATTGTTCGTTGACCACGGCTGCGCTTGTTTCATCGCAGGATGTTTCTATACCAAGTATGTTCATTTTTCTTGTAATCTTTATTCTCGTTCCAGGATTACCTTGAATCGTTTCGGTTCAATATCGCGATAACGAATACCGGTAATCGGTTTAATATAGGCAGGAAAATCCTGTTGGCTGGAAGGGCGCTGTCTGGCATAATCGATATATGCTTCAATATCATTTTCAGTTACCGGAAAAACCAGGTTGGCGCCGCCCTGTATTACCAGGGATATATGCGACGGTATAATCAATGCGGAAACATTGGGTGGAAGGTTTATAATATTTACCGGGATATTGATAATCTTCTTCTCCATCAATTTTTGAATATCTGCAGAAACCAGTGCATTTTTATTCAAAAGATCAAGATGGAGTATATCCGGTTTGATTAAATCGATTTGCTTTTGTACCGGATATTTCACATTTTCAACTTGTGCTTTTTTTGTATAAATACTGGTCACCGTATCTATTACAGATTTGGGTCCTTTAATAAGCGCCATATCGGGCTCGACAATAATATCGCCAACAATTGTATGACCAATGGTTGGAACGATATTCACCTGATTAATAACCGGCACTTCGCGGATGATCAATTTTTCTACATGTATTTCAATAGAATCCGGTTCGATAAATTTGACAATTTGTAATTTTTGCGCATTACCAAATAAAGTTATATTTTTTTCGGATGGGAAAAAAAAGGTTTGTCCGGGCTCCCATTGCGGATCAATATTTAATCGCCCTTCTTTAAATAAAGAAAAAATTAACAGATGAATACCCTGTCCCCGTAATATTACATGACCGTTTTGAGGTAATTTATTGACGACAATATAACTATCCTCAGAATTGGTACAGGTAATTGGAATCGACACCTGGTAATCAAAAGTTCCTCCGGATACGATCAGGAACCATACAAACAAAGCGACTAGAGTGGAAATAATTTTTACTTTGTGTCGTGTCCAAAAATTTGTTTCCCTGGTAAACAGGATATTTTTTTTTATCAGTTTCAAAATATACAAACCAACACTAAAATTTCAGGAAAATCCACCACCGCGTTATTTTGTGGATTCTTTAATTTCTTTACCCAGGCTGATTTCACCATTATCGATTCTGATATTAAATCCGCATGATGGATTTGTGCATACCCACGCTTTGTATTTAATGGTAGCGCCATCTCGGCCATAATCCGACAGGGGAATAAGAATCCCGCTATTACATTTCTGGCATTTCGGAAAATTACCTTCCACTTTTTGTCCCTCTTTGATATTAGTAAAATTTTTTATTAATTGGCAGACAAGTTTATGATATTCTAAAATAATCGTTTAGATTATTAAAATCAACTTTTTTTATCTAGATTTTTGGGGAAATAATAAAACACTTACTAATACTAAAAGATGCAAAAAGGGGTAGAAAAGAATCAAGTTCTCTCCCCCCATGGTATTGAGAATTTTATCATGATTTCCGGCGGCAAGGCAATCAATTGATTTTCACATACCAGCAATTGATTGCCGGAGATAATAAACTAGTCTCTAACCACCCATACTTTAACTTTGGCTTCTACCTCATGATGCAGCTTTATAGGAATATCATAAACGCCCAATGCCTTCAAGGGTTCATCTAACTGAATTTTTTTACGATCAATTTCATAACCCTGATCTTTTAGCATATCGGCGATATTCTGGTTTGTTACCGAACCAAAAACCTTATCTTCTTCACCAACCTGAACAGTTGCGGTGAGGGATACTTTATCCAGTTTTGCTGCCAATAACTCGGCTTCTTTTTTCCCTTTTAATTCGCGTTTTTCAAGTAACTTTCTTTCTTCTTTAAAAGATTGCAGGTTTGAGGGTGTGGCGGCTATTGCTACTTTGGAGGGAATCAGGAAATTCCTTGCATAACCTTGTTTAACCTCAATAATATCTCCGGCTTTACCCAAAGTATCAAAATCTTTTTTTAATATAACTTTCATATTACCTTTCCTGTAAATTTTATTTGGTCAAGTCTGCAACATAGGGGATCAAAGCAATTTCTCTGGCCAGTTTCAGAGCAGTAACTAACTGCCGCTGATGTTTTGCACAAGTGCCCGATGTTCTGCGGGGAATTATTTTCCCCTGTTCGGTTGTAAAGCGTTGCAGCTTTTTGTCGTCTTTATAGTCGATATACAAGATTTTTTCTTCACAAAACCTGCAAATCCTTTTCTTTTTGAGCATAAACACTCCTTTTATAATAAATTATAGATTCAAATTTTTATAACCAAAATCAAATTCCGTTGGTTCTACCTTGATCTCCTTGACCGGTTCAACAGGCAGATTCTCTTCCGGGAGCGGGTGTGATATATTGGCACGTTCATCGTTTGATACTAAATTTTTATCATCCAATTCCTGAGAGGCAAATTCTTCCACTTCTGCAGAAAGCGCTTTATCCAGAAATTGGATTCTTCTGGCGCGTATCTCTACTACATTTCTGCTGGTACCGTCTTCGTTGCGCCAGTTTCTGCTCTGTAATTCTCCGTCAATTAATACGGCGCTACCTTTTTTCAAAATTTCATTACAAGTATCCGCTAATCTATGCCAGGCTACAACACCTACAAAACAAAGGTTTTCCCGCCATATCCCGGAGTTATCACGGTATTTTCGATTAGATGCAATAAAGAAATTTGTAACAGCTGTTCCATTATTGGTTTTTCTATATACCGGATCGCTCGTTAAATTCCCGGCAATCAGCACATTATTGATATCAGGCATTTTCAATTCGGACATATACCTGCTCCTATGGCCTTTTTTATAAAACCCGTTTGGATATATTTAATAATATTACAAAATTTATCTGCAAATATCAAGCGATCATTCAATTTTCTGTTTTTTCTTCAGCAAATTGATCGGCACGTGACGAATCACTCTCCTGCGGTAAAATTATATCGCTATCGTTTTTATCTGATGACGAAGCTGCTGCGGGACTGGTTTCGGCAGGTTCTTCCGTATGCTTTTTCGTATATCCCATTGCCTGTTGTATAGCCAGCGCTTTCAACGCCATGGTAGATAAAATGATCGTTTTATAGCGTAAAATTGATTCATTCAAGCGATATTCCCGTTCCAGGGGTTTGATCATCGACGGGCTGCCATCGAAACGTATAAAGACATAATATCCATATTGTCTCTTTTTAATTTCAAAAGCTAATCTTTTTTTACCCCACTTTTCCAGGGTTTCAATTTGTCCGCCGTTTGCTGAGATAAATTTTTCATATTTGGTAATTATGTTTTCGATCTCGTCGGATTTCAATAACGAATCAATTACAAATATGGTTTCGTATTTACGCAAGTTTACTCCTCCTGATAGGATTATTTATTCAATTTTGTATTATATGTATTCATAGTTTTTTCCAGACCTGTGGTTAAAAAACTGATAACGGCCTTTTCTGCAAAATCTATTAAATCAGGCAATTGGCGCCGTTCAGTTGCGGTAAAGCCTGATAACACAAAGCGCACCATATCATGCGGCATTGCTGTTTGACCGATGCCGATACGCAACCGTGCAAATTCATCTGTCCCTAAATGGAACAGAATTGATTCCATTCCATTGTGCCCTCCGGAACTGCCCTTGCCTTTAATTTTTAAACGGCCAAATTCAAGATTAATATCATCATATATGACCAGCAAGTGATCGTAACTTGAATTTAGATGTTGTAACAGGGCTTTGACAGCTAAACCACTATTGTTCATATAGGTTTGCGGCTTTGCAACCATCACCGGTACATCGGCAATTGTTACTTGGGCAACTTCCGCCAGTCCGCCTGTTTTTTCCAAAGAACCATTAAATGTTGATATAATTCTATCAATAACCATGAATCCTGCATTATGACGGGTTTTGCTATACCGGCGTCCGGGGTTTCCAAGTCCGGTTATCAAATATGTATTGGACATCTACTTACCAGTTTAGCATCACCGGATTATGGTTTCTTTTCTTCCTGCGGCGCCTTGGTAATCAGTTCCGGTTCTTTTGCAGCGTCTTCTGTGGTTAATGCAGCGGCAGCAACAGGTTCTTCAGTTACCCGCATAGCGCCGACTGATGCAATTACCGTATCGGGGTCGTTCAGGAATTCAATTTTATCCATTTTAATTGACGACACATGAATCGAATCGCCAATTCCCAAATTGGTTACATCAACTTCAATAAATTGGGGAATGTCGGCCGGCAAGCACAGTACTTCGAGTTCGCGGGTATTGTGCTGCAAGATACCGGAAAAATTCTTTACGCCGTTGGCTATACCCGTCAAATGTACAGGGACATTGACGTGAATTTTTTCCGTCATTAGAATACCCATCAGGTCAATATGAATCGGCCTGGCGGTGATGGGATGATATTGAATTTCTCTGATGATACAGTTCTTTTCATGCTTGCCATCCAGCAGCACTTTGACTATACCGCTTTCATTACCCACCAGCGCCTGGACATCTTTCAGACCTACAGTTAGAGGAATATTTTCCTTGCCATGAAAGTAAAAGACGCCGGGTATTTTTTCATCCCGTTTTAATTTTTTTGCATATTGCTTGCCCGTCTCTTTGCGGGTTTCTACCGTCAACGATAGTTGTGACATTTCATATCTCCATATATTTATCTGCTTTGTATCAGTATTTTTATTTTAATGCATTGGTCCTTTTTGTGGAAACAAATCGGAAATCGATCGCTCTTCATGTATACGTGTTATGGCTTCTCCGAATAATCTGGAGATACAGAGGATTTCCATATTATCAAGTTGTTTATGTTCCGGTATATTGGTGGAATTACTGCAATATATTTTAGTTATCTCTGAATTTTTTATCAGTTCCACTGCGTTGCCGGATAACAGAGCATGTGTGCATGCTACATAAATATCATTGGCGCCTTTTTCTTTTAAAACTTTTACCCCGTTTACCAAGGTGCCGGCGGTATCGATCATATCATCAACAACCAGAACGTTTTTATCCCGCACATCGCCTATCAGTTCCGTAACACAGCAGACATTATGTTTAATGCGCCGTTTGTTCATCATGACCAGGTCTGAACCCAGCCGGCTGGCGTACGCGCGGGCCAGATGTATGCCGCCAATATCCGGCGAGGCTACCACCAGATTCGGCAGGTTTTGCTTTTTAATATGATCGATAAATATTGTTGCAGCATACAAGTGATCCAGTGGTATATCGAAAAAGCCCTGGATTTGCGGGGCATGCAAATCCATTGTTAATACCCGGTTCACGCCGGCTTTTGTAAGCAGATTCGCTACCAGTTTGGAACTAATCGCAACTCTGGGCTGGTCTTTCCTGTCCTGACGGGCATAGCCAAAATAGGGAATAACCGCCGTTATGGAGGAAGCCGATGCACGCCGCGCCGCATCGATCATTATTAATAATTCCAGCAGATTCTCTGCCGGAGCATTTGTCGGTTGAATGATAAAAACATCGGTGCCCCGGATATTTTCTTTATACTTGACCCAAATTTCTCCATCGGAGAAATTTTTGATTTCCACCTGGTCTAAAGGTCTGTTCATACTTGAAGCTATTTTTTCAGCCAGGCCGGGATTTGAGCGCCCCGAAAAAATTTTTATTTCGGGCGTTTTTGATGAATTCACCATTCAAAAAGTTATTTAA
The DNA here is from genome assembly GCA_029561455.1 of bacterium. Lineage (GTDB taxonomy): Bacteria > Zhuqueibacterota > Zhuqueibacteria > Residuimicrobiales > Krinioviventaceae > Fontivivens. The sequence goes on along the minus strand of JAKQIY010000076.1, from coordinate 98,102 downwards.
AGATTATCAAAACATCAGTTCATTAATACCCTTAATCAGCAGGGCATTGAAAAAGTCATTAATAAATATAGTGTAACGAAAAAATGACGAATAAACACGTTCGTCATTTTAAGAACCTTGCTGGGGCGGGAGGATTCGAACCTCCGAATGCAGGATCCAAAATCCTGAGTCTTTCCGCTTGACGACGCCCCAAAATAATTTTATTAACCCGGATTCAGTTACTTTCTGTATGTTGGTAACGCGGTGTAAAAACAAATGTCTGATATTTTTTCTGAAAATATTGCTGGGCTTGTGATGCCTTTTGTTCATTTTCAAACAAACCAAACAGTGTTGAACCGCTTCCTGACATCCGGTAATAAAACGCATCCTGCTTTTTTAATTCCTGAAATATCTCACCCAGTTCAGGATAAGCGTCAAATATTACTGGTTCAAAATCATTGACAAGTACTAAATTCCAGATCTTAATATCGGTTTTCCATCTTGTCAAGACACTAAATTTACTTTTTTTAAATGACTTTGTCAAGCTAAAATTAAGCAATTCATAAGCTGTTTTTGTTATTATATGTAAATCCGGGCATACCAGCACCCCATGATAATGCAGGGCAAGATCGATTGGCGTTAAAATTTCCCCTCTGCCTTGACCCAAAGCCGTTCCATTAATAATAAAGAAAGGAACATCGGAGCCAAGTTTACCAGCAAGCTGCAAAAGTGTTGCTGTGCTTAGGCCGGTATGCCACAGTGTGTTCAGGGCAACAAGTGTTGCTGCCGCATTGCTGCTGCCGCCGCCCAAACCGGCGCCGACCGGAATTCTTTTTTTAAGTGTAATGTCACACCCCCGTTCGACATTACAGTATTGTTTTAATAATAGCGCCGCTTTATAGACCAGGTTTTGTTCCGGCGTGCAACCCGGCGAGTCCCCTTGTAAGGTTATCTCTTTTTCCGCCGGGTTTATTTCCAGGTCGTCGTGCAAGCTGATGGTTTGAAAAATTGTTTCCAATTCATGAAAGCCGTCATTACGTCTTCCCAGAATTCTCAAACCCAGGTTTATTTTGGCAAAAGATTGAACTTGCACTCACATTCCTGTTTTCAGCATGGGCATAGGTTTACCATTATATTTCCGACAATAATTATATGACGGGATTTCATTCAAGCCGTTATATTCTGAATAGTGTAATAATAATTCAGAGCCTTAAATAATTATTTTACAGCAGCTTTGGCTTTGGGTAAAATCTGTTCAACATCGGAATGAGGCCTGGGAATGACATGAACGGAAACCAGTTCGCCAACTTTTTCAGCAGCAGCTGCGCCGGCATCGGTTGCAGCTTTAACTGCGCCGACATCTCCACGGACAATAACGGTGACTAAACCACTGCCTACCCGTTCGGTGCCAACCAGTTGAACGTTTGCCGCTTTTACCATTGCATCAGCCGCTTCGATGGCGGGAATAAATCCACGAGTTTCTACCAGTCCTAATGCTTCCATAGTCAATTGTGCCTCCATTTTTTTATTCTGCTATTTTAAAAAATTGATGTATGTAAGTTAAAAAGTAATAAACTTTTAATTATTTGTCAACTCTTTTTAAGTAATCCAGGTCTGGCACGGCGCTTATTTTCAGCAATTGGCTTGCTAACTGCATTCCGGCCTTGCATTTAAAGCCATGTTTGTTTATTTTAATAGTTCAAAAAAATGGATAAATGTGATGAGTAAAATATTTTTTCTTTCCGATGCTCACCTGGGCGCCCAGAGCCTGGAAAAAGAAGCCCGCAAAGCCGAACAGCTTGTTTCCTTTTTAGAATATTATGCCGGTCAGAATGCTGTTTTGGTGATTGTTGGCGATCTGTTTGATTTCTGGTTCGAGTATCGGCATGCTATACCGCAACGGCATTTTCATATTATTTCATTATTGGCTAACCTTTGCCGGTCAGGTAAGGAGATTCATTATATGGCCGGGAATCATGATTTCTGGCTGGGTTCGTTTATGAAAAATGAGGTCGGTTTGCGCCTGCACCCCGATGACCACGTAATCGCTAATGATAATTATAAAATATTTATTAAACACGGTGATGGATTATTGAAAAAAGATCATCTCTACCGGGCTATGAAAAAGACACTGCGCAGCCCAGTGAACACCTTCCTGTACCGAATGCTGCACCCCGACCTGGGCATACCCTTAGCCCTGTTTTGCTCACATCTGAGCCGGGAAGCCTCCAAAGACCGTTCCGGTTATTCCGATATGGATTATCGGGAATTCGCTTTTGCCCGCATTGATGAAGGCTATGATTTTGTAGTACTCGGACATACCCACTGGCCGGCGCTTCAGCAATACCGGAATGGATGGTATATAAATCCCGGTTACTGGATGGATGATTTTACTTTTGCAGTTATTGAAAATGGCGTCCCGGAAGTGTTGCGTTGGCGCAACGGCGCGGGGGAGCGGTTCCAAATTACATTGCCGCCGGGCAATATGCAAAGCAAATAACCGGGAATATGATTTGTCGAATCGCATAAAAAAAATACCATGGGGTGATTTCTTTGTCCTGGCGATGACTATAATCGCTTCATTGATCATACTTATATCCGCCCACCAAAGCGGACAAGAAAGCGCACTATATACATTTACTCTGAATATTCTGGGCAAGGTTTTATCACCGGTCGCCGAACTGCGACAGGTGCACGATCTGCGTACCGAAAATCAGCGCCTGCATGAAGAAAACATCAGGCTTTTATACGACAATTCGCAATTGCAAAATGTTGAAATTGAAAATAAAAGGCTTTTGGCATTACTCGATCTGCAACAATACCTGCCCGGCGATAATGTCGCCGCGCGGGTTACAGGATTTGAGGGCGCAGGCGGAATTAAAGCAGTGATTTTGGACGCCGGGCGTGATAAGGGAATAGCAGAAAATATGCCTTTTATAGCCAGCGCCGGACTGGCGGGGAAAATAATACGCGTTGCCGGTTCTTATTCCATCGGCCAGTTGCTGGTCGATAAAAACTTTCGCGCCGCTGCCCGGTTAACCGAATCACGTTATACCGGCATTTTTGAAGGCACCGGCGAAGAAAAACCGATCATGTGGGGAGTGCCGCAAACGGTTCATGTAAAAACCGGCGAACAGATCATTACCGCGGGAACCAGTTCGTTTTTCCCGGAAGGGATAGTCATCGGCCATGTTACCGGCATCAGGCGCGACCCTAATCGCCTGTTCCATATTCTTGTCATCAAACCCCAGGTTGATTATTCCAGGCTTGAGCATGTGTTGATTCTTAAAAGTAAAGAAGAGCAGCAATGAAGGCTTTTATTTATTCAGTTTTATTACTTTTGTCGGTCATTTTGCAGGTTGCTGTTGTCGATCATCTGGCACTATTCACTATCATACCCGATTTGAGTATTATCCTGCTGGGACTAGCAGCCCTGGGTACAAACCGTAATTATGCAACGCTGGCCGGTTTTCTTACCGGTTTCCTGCGTGATGTGCTGGGATATGGTATTCCCGGCGTCGGTTCATTACTTTTCTCTGTTTGTGGATTTATTGCCGGTTCTCTTTTTAGTAAAAGAGTGTTTCATAAAAAACTGGAATTATTGTTGGTGTTTGCGGTTTACATCTTTCTGTATTTTTTTCTGGCCCATTTTTTTATCAATTTTATGTCGACCTCATTCTGGTCCGGTATGTTGAAAAATATTTTACCACGGGTTTTGTATACGCTGATCATAATGGGTATTGTCATTCTTTTTGCGCCTGAGAAGATCTGGAAGAAATCAATGACTAACACATTTGATTCTTATTGAATAAAGAGGCCTGCGATCTTGTAATTTATGACGCTATTTGAAGATAAAAAAATACTATCCGCTTCTGTTGTGAGCTTTTTATTGTTTTTGCTGTTTATTAAATTGTTCCAGTTACAGGTTTATGAACGGCAAAAGTATCGTGAGTTTTCCGACAAGAATCGTATCCGCAGGGTTCGTATAATTCCCTCGCGGGGTAATATTTATGACCGGAACGGCAAGTTGATCGTAAAGAATCAGCCTGCATATTCAGTATATGCCGTACCATTTGAATGCCGTAACGACAGTGTCATAAATTTATTGTCCGTCATACTCGCCGATTCCGGCGCTGTTATTCGCAAAAAGTTAGCGGCAGCGGTAAATCCTTTCACTCCTGTGAAATTGTGGAATGATATTCAGTACCAGGCCATGATCCGTATTGAGGAAAACAAGCTTAATCTGCCCGGAATTTTTTTCAAGATCGAACCCAAACGCACGTATCTGGATAATCTCTGGTCCGCTCACTTGTTGGGATATTTAGCAGAGGTGACTAAAAAAGAGTTGGAGACCCTGCCGCAAGCAGATATTACGCCGGGCGATATTATCGGTAAAAAAGGTATTGAAAAAGCATTTGATGATAAATTACGCGGCCTGGCCGGTTATAATTTTATTGAAGTGAATGCACTGGGCAGGGAAGTAGCCGATAAAGATTTTGCCGGTGAACGCGACCCGGCGCCGGGGCATGATCTTTACCTTACAATTGATCTGGACATGCAAAAACTGGCGGAGGATTTACTGAGCAACCGGCAGGGTGGCGTTATTTTTATTGATACCCGCAACGGAGAAGTGTTGGTTTTGTGCAGCAAACCGGATTATGATCCAGCATTGCTGGCCGGAAATATTCCATACAATACCTGGCAAAACCTGCTTAACGATCCGGCCAAGCCGTTGTTTGACAGAATGATCCAGGGGGAATTTCCCCCGGGTTCTACCTTCAAGCTGGTCATGTTGGCAGCGGCTTTACAGGAAAATAAAATTACCGAAAATACCATGTATTCTTGTCCGGGTTATTTTCATTTCGGTTCCGCTACTTTTAACTGCTGGAATCATGCCGGGCATGGTACTAATAATCTGACCGATGCCATTAAAATGTCGTGTAATGTTTATTTATATAATGTAAGCCTGGGAGTTGATGTCAATACCTGGGCCAGATTTGCCTGCGAATTTGGTTTTGGCCGGGTAACCGGCATCGACCTGCCCGGTGAAAAAGCCGGTAATGTACCGGACAGTACCTACCTGAATAATACCTATCAAAAAACCGGCTGGACGAGAGGTATGCTTTTGAATCTGGGAATCGGGCAGGGCGATTTACTGACCACACCCCTGCAAATGGCCCAGTTTGCAATGATCCTGGCCAATTCCGGTATGTGGTATACTCCTCACCTGGTGAAACGTTTTGTCGATACTCAAAACCGGGATATTCCTGGCGATTCGGTAAAAGTTTACCAAACCGGCAGTATATCAGCGCACACCTATGCAATTATTCGCAACGGTATGCGCCTGGTGGTTAATGGCGACCGGGGCACAGGCAGAGCCAGTCGGTTGCCGGATATTGAGGTTGCCGGAAAAACCGGCACCGCACAAAATCCACATGGCGAAGATCATGCCTGGTTTATCGGTTTTGCTCCATTTGAGCGCCCGGAGGTTGCCTTTTGTGTTTTTATTGAAAATGGCGGCGGCGGCGGCGCCCAGGCCGCTCCTATTGCTCACGATCTGTTACAAATGTATTTTAATAAATCACGGAGCAGGGCTGCAAGTGATAGTATTGTTTATTATACCCATTGATCATAATTAAATTTGTTCCTGATTGAAATATGATGACTGTTATAAAAAAAATCAAAACTGACCGGGTGTTGATCATTACCACCCTGCTGCTATGCCTGTATGGACTTGTTGCCATATATAGCGCGACATGGACCGGAACCCCCGGCGCCTGGAAGAGCTATTTTCTCCGTCAGGTGATCTGGATCATGATCGGCCTGGTTATTATGGTGTTTACGGCAAAAATCCCGCTCGATTGGGTGCATATGTCGGCGGGTGGTCTGTATTTTATTAATTTATGTTTTTTAGTTGTTTTATTGTTTTTGCCCGATACCGGTCAGCCCAGCCGCTGGATTAATATCGGCAGTTTTCAGCTTCAGCCTTCGGAATTCATGAAGCCGGTAATGGTTATTACCCTGGCGGCATTACTTGGTTCACAAAACTGCTCTTTGAAAAAAATACGTTATCTTTTAGCTGCATTTGCTCTTGTTTTAGTACCATTCATATTAGTTATGAAACAACCGGATTTAGGTACGTCATTGACATTTCTGGTCATACTAATACCAATGCTTTACTGGAAGGGATTAAGCTTGTTTATTATTATGATCATTTTTTTCCCGGTTGTCACTTTTGTTGCTGCATTTAATTTCTGGACTTTTTCTTTCATAATGTTAATAATTTGTGCTATATTAATTCTCAGTCGTCAGCGTGCTGTTGTGTTTTGGGCGGTATTTCTGGTCAATATTCTGGCCGGTATAGCCGCGCCCAATTTATGGCATCATTTACATGATTATCAAAAACAGCGCGTCCTTGGTTTTCTTGGCCTGGTATCTGACCCACAGGGATCAGGGTATCAGATCATTCAATCCAAAGTTGCCATCGGATCGGGTGGTATAATTGGCAAGGGTTTTTTGCATGGCTCGCAAACCCAACTTCGTTTTTTACCGGCCCAGCATACCGATTTTATTTTTTCGGTTCTGGCGGAAGAGTGGGGTTTGTTGGGCGCTTTGGTAGTGCTGGTTACATTTCTAATTTTTCTGCTCCGCATCATTACCGTTGCTTATAATGCCAAAACCGATTTCGCCGGCCTGATGACATTCGGTTTTATGGTCATTTTTTTGTTTCAGGTAGTAGTTAATATCGGCATGACCATGGGTATTATGCCGGTCACCGGAATGCCGTTACCGTTCATCAGTTACGGCGGTTCATCGCTGTTGACTAACATGGTCATGATAGGTTTGATTGTAAATACAGCAATGCAGCGTTACAAATAAAGAACAGGAGGAAAATTTGCACCCGGTATTAGTTAAACTCGGCGCATTTGAGATTCGTGCTTATGGCGTTATGCTGGCGCTTTCTTTTCTTTTTGGAATATTTTTAGCCATTCGTCGGGCAAAAAAAGTTGGGCTCGATCCTAACACTATTATGGATCTATCGGTGATATTGATTATCAGCGCCATAGTCGGTTCGCGTTTTTTGTATGTTGTCTATCACCCGGAAGAATTTCGCGGTCACTGGATTGATGCTATCAGTCCGTTTCAAAGCGACGGTACTATCGGGATGGGCGGCCTTACCCTGCTTGGCGGTGTTATCCTTTGTTTTATCTCGTCGATAATATTTTTAAGAGTAAAAAAACTGCCATTTTTAAAATTTGCCGATGTGGTCATACCCAGCGTCGGTTTGGGCATCTTTTTAACCCGTATAGGCTGCTTTTTTAATGGCTGTTGTTTTGGTTTACCATGCGAAGCTCACGGGCCTGGTCATTTCTGCTTTATTTTTCCATCCAACAGCGCCGCAGGTTTTACATTTCCGGATACCGCCCTCATTCCAACGCAATTATATTCTTCCCTGGCTGGATTAATCATATTCGGAATTTTGTTATATGCAGAAAGATGGAAAAGATTTGACGGCTTTTTATTGTATCTGTTTTTTATTTTGTATGGCATAAAACGGTTTACTATTGATTTATTCCGCTTTTACGAGTCCGGTATGATTATTTTCACCGTTGGTGAAAAGGGCATTAGTTTAAACCAGGGCATTAGCCTTGTATTTATTATGTTGGGAATTGTGCTGTTAATTGTCTGTTATACAAAAAAGAAAGAATGAAATAGTAACAAATTTTCTGTTTTCAGAAAATTCTTGACTTTTTAGTATAACTTTAATAAATTTAATAAAATAACATGAAGACTTGCTAGGGAAAGTTATCAATTGATAAAAAAACTCCTGATAGTAATGATTCTCATTTTATTTTGTTACAACAATCATTCAATCGTATTTGCTTATGATCCCCGTTTTGGCGCCGGCCTTAAATTTGGGGCGGCAAGGCTTGAAGGTGATTGGAACGGCCCGGTATTAACGCCCGACATTTCCTTGTTTGTTGGGTATAGTCCGAATCCCTATCTGTTACTTTGCAGCCAGGTCGGTTATAATACTCTGCGCACCAATCGTGATGCGGTACGTCTTAACAGCAGTTACATTGAAGCAGAGAAATTCAAGACCAGTATAATGCCATTTGATCTGGCGCTGCGTATGAATATATTACCGCTAAAACGTGTTAATCCTTATTCCTTTATCGGCGCCGGGGGTTTATGGTATCAAACTACTTTTGATAATAAACTGCTTGTCATAAATGGCCAAACAACAAAGCGACTCAACTCTTTTATAAAATTTGGCGGCGGACTAGAGTTCCGTATTGAAGAAAAATTCAGCGTCCTGCTTGAAGTGGATTACAAGTATACATTTACCGACCGCCTGGATCAGATCATCAGCGGCGATGAAAATGATGGTATTATCGGCGCTGCACTCGGCATTAACTATTATTTACCGGTTGAAAATAAAAAAGATCAGGATCGGGATTTTATACCGATAAAGCTGGATGTTGACCCGATGCACCCGGAAGACCGTAATGCTTATATGGATCATGATGGCATTCCTGAAGGGGGAGTGCCGGTAGATTTTGACTATAAAAAGCCGCTGGTCAAGCATAAACCGGTGTTCCAGGCGGAGCAGGGAAGCGACTTGAAATTAAAGGCGCAGGTGTTTTCCACAATTCCTTTGCGCATAGTCGCTGTTCTGTTCAGGACAGATGTAAATAAGAACTGGAATGTATTGAAAATGGAAACAATCCAGGGCACCGATTACAGCGCAGTTCTGGATAAAGATCAAATTGATGTTGGTGGTTTGGAGTATTTTATTGTCGCAATTACCGATGATTTAACAGGTATCGGTTATTCCGGTTTACCAAAGAGACCGATAGAAGTTACTTTAATAAAAAATGCCCCGATTTGGCGGACTGCTGTCAAAGCATTAACCGCAATCAGCTGGGGCGCAGCAACTTTTTTGGTATTACGAAAACAAAGCAGGAGTGAAGAATGAAAACAAAAAAATACATGCCCTGGCTCATTTTGCTGTTAAGCATCGTTTCCATGTTATATCTGGGGTCCTGTGCCAGTACCGGTGCCGGCAACCAGGGTTTTGATGATGAATTGTTTAGCGATGAAAGCCTGGAAGAATTGGATAACCAGGCATTAAGCGATCTGGACGCCTCTTCCGATGAGGCTGAAGTATTGCGATTATTAGGGATAACCGAGGACGACAACTCTCAAACTATACCGCAAACCGAGTTTTCCGATTCTGGCGCCGTGCCGGTCAACCAATTAGAAGCTGAAGCTAAACGTAAAGAAACAGAACTGGCAACTTTAAAAGCCGAGTTGGCCGAACGCGACCGGCGCATTCAGGAATTGCAAAATCAGATGGCAACGACACCGTCCAAACCCGCTGCCGGCGCTGCCGACAACTCTTTTAAAGGACGTTATGAAGCGGCTTTAAGTTTGTATAGAAACCGTAGTTATCGTCAGGCTATTCAGAGTTTTGATGAATTAATGACCGGAAACACTGCTAATACTTTGGTTGATAACTGCCAGTATTGGAAGGGTGAATGTTATTATGCCCTGGGCGATTTTAATCAAGCTATTTTGGAATTCCAAAAAGTATTTACCTATAGTTCATCGAATAAACTTGATTCCGCGCAATTAAAAGTCGGGTTATGTTATTTACGTCTCGACAATAAAGACCGGGCCAGAAGTGAATTCGAAAAATTAATTTCCAATTATCCCGATAGCGAATATGTCTCACGAGCGCAGACTTATTTATCCCGGTTGTAAACCGTCTTTTATGGAAATAATTCAAGGGTAACGGGCGTTACCCTTTTTTATTGATTTTGATGGAAATTTTGCTAAATTATAAGTATCTGTTCTGATGGAATTAATATAAATTCTGCTGTAATAGAGTGATACGCCCCATTGTCATGATAAATAAGGTATAGTATGAAAACCAGGCTAAGAATTTTATTTTTATCATCCGAAGTAGCTCCTTTTGCCAAGACAGGTGGTCTGGCGGATGTCTCCAGCGCCCTGCCCAAAGCTCTTTATGATATGGGGCATGATATTCGCGTAATTATGCCCAAATATGGTTGTATTAACGACCGGAAATATGTTTTGCGTGAAGTCATACGTTTGAAACGGGTTAAAATAAAATTGGGGGAAAACGATCATATTGCCTGCGCCAAATCGGCTTTTATTCCCGATTCCAAAGTACAGGTCTATTTTCTTGAATACAAACCTTTTTTCGGTGGTAATGATTTGTATGTCGACCCCGAAACTGGAACCGACCTGCCTGATAATGCAGAAAGATTCGGTTTGTTTTGTAAAGCAGCCCTGGAAACAATAAAATTGCTGCATTGGGAACCACAAATTATCCATTGTAATGACTGGCAGACCGGACTTGTACCGTGGTATTTAAAACATGAATTCAATAAAGATCCCTTTTATGCCAATTGTTCTACTGTTTTATCTATTCATAATATGGCCTACCAGGGTAACTTTACAGCCGATAACCTGGAATTACTGGGAATTGGTGATAATTACAAGGATGGAATAAGCGATTTAAAACATCATAATAGTATAAATTTCTTAAAAGCCGGTATTCTCACAGCCGATAAAATTGTCACGGTCAGCCAGGCGTATGCCGATGAAGTTCTCACCGATCCGGAGATTGGCGCTGGAATGACCGACTATTTAAAATCGCGCAATAAAGATTTTGAAGGTATTTTGAACGGCGTCGATTATTCCGAGTGGAATCCCGAAACGGATTCATTGATTGCTGAAAAATATTCCCATAACAAACCGGAAAGCAAGGCTCATAATAAGCTTAAATTACTGGAAAAATGTAATTTCCCGACCAATGACAACAAACCCCTGATCGGCATGGTGTCGCGGCTGGCAGGGCAAAAGGGTTTTGATTTACTTCAGGCTGCTATTAAAGATATTATCGCCCTGGATGTTCGTCTGGTGATATTGGGTTTGGGTGAACCGGCTTATCACGACGCCTTGCAAAAGATTTGTAAAACTTTTCCGAAAAACGTTGCGCTCTTTTTACAGTTCGACAATGACCTGGCGCATTTGATTGAAGCGGGCAGCGATATGTTTTTAATGCCGTCCCGTTATGAACCCTGCGGCTTGAATCAGATGTATAGTTTAAAATATGGAACTGTACCGATTGTACGCAGCACAGGAGGTTTGAAAGATACAATAATCGATTATGATCAGGATCCGGAAAACAGTAATGGTTTTTCGTTTACACCATATAATAAAAAAGATATGGTAGATGCCATCAAACGTGCTGTTGCTGTTTATAATGATCAAAAGAACTGGCAAAAGCTGATCAAACGCGGTATGCGCGCCGATTATTCATGGTCTGTAGCTGCAGAAAAATATGTTAAAACATATTTATCGCTGGTAAATAATAAAAAACATAAATAGACTATTTTTGCGCCGTTCTTGATGGATGTTATTGTCATACTGATATTGTTTTGGTATGAGTCAAAAGTGTTTCGCGCTATAACAATATCAGTAAAAAAGAACGGCATTTTTATGCCCTTGTGATTTTTGGGCAATACCGCAATGAACAGGCGTAATGATTGGTTGTCTAAGTTCAATAAAAATAAGAATGATAAATGAAATCTATTTTAAAATTTTTATAAATTAATTATTAACAGTTTTATCACTGGCATTAACTTTGCTTTTTTTGAATAAATAAATTACATACAAACATAAAGAATTCGTACTTGGGCAGGGCATGGAAGGTATTGAGAAAAGTTTATATAGAATAGGTGCATTAAAAGATATTATATTATTGCGTGTAAGCGGTTATATCGATACGACAACTTCACCCGATCTGCAAAAGACCCTGGCTGAACAGATCAATCAGGGCAATAACCAGTTTATCATTGATCTGGGTGGTGTGCATTATGTCAGCAGCGCAGGGTGGGGTATCTTTGTTGGTGAAATTCGCGGTTTGCGCGAAAAGGGCGGCGATCTTAAAATTACCCAAATGACGCCCGATGTTTATGAAGTGTTTGAAATGCTGGAATTCAACCGCATCCTGACCAGTTATGACTCTCTGGAAGAGGCAATAGATGATTTTGATTATTGCCGTGGTTTAAAATTTACTTCACCGCATAATGGCGCCTTAACAGAAATTCAGGAAAGCGATTCAACCCCCACTGAAGATGAAATCGAAGCTATTGCTGCCCGCCGTCATGAAAAAGGTATTGCTGTACCCAAATCTGCTTCTTTCAGCAAACGCAAACTGGCTATTGAGGAAGCTGATCTGCCTGTTACTGAAAAGATCAAAAAGATAGTTATCGAGAATCCAATGGGGGGAGTGATGAGTATTTGTAAAGAGTTGAAATCGCAACGGTTTGGATTTACCAAAATCGGCTATTTCAAACTACGGGCAACTTTAAAGAAAATGAATCTTGAATCCAAAGCTAAACGGTATCGTTTTTACCGTTCCCGCTAAAAGATTATATGGTTAACAGCTCAAGTATGAGGTTTAGAGTGAAGAAAGTGTTGAAAGGTTGTGCAATTGGTTTTCTACTGCATTTGATACTGACCGGCAGCGTCTATTCGCAGGACGACCGTCTGGGAGAAATAATTGTCGGTCCGGGTGATGCTATTCATTTGTATGTGTACGATGGCGGATTTGCTCCGGTCGAGGGCAAATTTGTAGCCAATTTTCATGATAAAGCGTTTGTCATAAACGGCTTTGGTCAGGTTGACCTGCTAACCCTGGGCAGTATACATGTCGCCGGAATGACGGCAGAAGAGATACGTTTATTGCTGACGGAACAGTTTAAACCTTATGCCCGGGAACCTATGGTCGTTGTCAAGCCTTTAATACGTATAACTTTGCGTGGTGATTTCGGGCAACCCGGTATGTACCGGATGAGCCTGGATATGTCGTTTTGGGATATGATTAAACAGGCCGGCGGTCTGGTCGGCGGGCTCGATGCTCTGTCGGCTCTCAATGATATGTTTATTATGCGCAAGGATGAGATAATATACAAAGATTTTGTCGAGGCGATTCAGCAGGGTACTTCGCTCTATGAACTGGGCTTCCAGTCGGGAGACGAATTGGTTGTCCCCCGCGCTAACCGTCCGACTTTTAGAAGTATGATGCGATATTTCCAGTTTGGTATGTCGTTGATCATTTTGTATTTAACACTATTAAAACAATAATGTGAATCAAGAGAATTATGGAAGAATTAGATAGCCTGCATACACCTGCGGAGACGGCAAGTGTTTCGCAAATAGATTTCCAAAAGTATATTAAAGGTATTTGGAAAAGAAAAATATTAATTATTTTGTGCATGATACTGGTTGCCATTCCTTTTTATTTAAAGGCCAGGAACCAGGTGCCCATTTACCGGGCTTATGTAAATTTGAAAATTCGTTCGATCGACCAGGACGCGGGACAGTTTTGGAATAATGAGCGCAAAGGCGAAATCCGCAGCCGTACGTTCATCAACCGGGTAACGGCCCAGCTTGGTTTGGCGATTGTGCTTCAGGATACTTCTCTTAAAAGCGCCGATGAACTATTTTTTAAATACTATACCAGCGAGGAACCGGTAACCGGCAAATACAAGATCACAATCGATGAAGCCGGCAATTACTATTTTGTCTTTATGGACAGCACCGGTGGAACAGTCCTTGACAGCGCCAATGTGTGGGATGCTGTAGCCGAAGAACGCAGCGGCAACGGAGTTACCTTCCAGTTGCAGCCTCATGCTGTTGAGTTTCCCAAAGAAATAGGTTTTAAAGTAGTACCGATTGATAAAGCTGCCGATGCAATATCCCGCGATTTAAGCGTGGATTTTTTTGGCGGCGGTTCATATATGATCCTGCAAATGAATGGCACCGATCCGGAACTTTTGCCCCAAAAGCTGAATCGTATTGCTGAAGTTTATGTTGATGAAAGTATGAACTTGAAAACCCGCGATGTTGATTTAAAACGGGATATTATTTCCAAACAATTAAAGACTGCAGAAAATAAAGTGAATGCGGTCGAGGCGGAATTACGTAACTTTTATTCACGTTATCCGCTGAGTCTGGATGGCGAAAAGCAGCGTTTGCTGGATCGGCTTACCGATTATGATAAAGCCCTGCGCGATCTGCCCCGCCAACGTAATCAACTCACCGAATACCTGGATCGGTTGGATAAAGCCGATTCCGAGCCCGACCCCGACCAATACCGTAGTTTTATTGTTACAGAAATTGCCAATAATTCCATGTTTGCTAACGAAACCAAAATGGCTATCCTTAAACAGCAATTACAGGCATTGCAAAAAGAATATGACCGGCTTTTTCAACAGTTCTCGCCCGATCACCCGGAATTACTGCAGGTCAGGGATAACATACGCCTTACCCAAAAAGATATTATCAATTTTGCCTCCAGCTTTCGCAACACCCTGGCAAAACGGGAATCCGAATCCCGCACCGATTTATCCGGCATTCAAACACAATTGAATTTACTGCCGCAGGATCAGTACCGGTTTATGGAACTGGAGCGAAAAAAGAAAATTGCCGAAGATAAATATTTTCTGTTGCTGCAGGAAATGCAAAAAATGGAGCTGGCCGATGTGGTTGAAGAAAATGAAATTGCCATTCTGGACCGGGCTATTACGCCGACTTCGCCAATCAATCCCAGTAAAATGTCGCGGGTGTTACTCGGCGGTGGCTTGGGTTTGATACTGGGCGTGGTCATAGCGCTTCTTTTAGAGATTTCCGACCATAAAATCCGCTCCTTTAGCGATGTGGAACGGCTGTTAAATTTACCGGTGCTGGGCGCTATTCCCATTGTCAAGTTCGGCAATATTAAAGAATACCAGGATTTTGAAAAAGCCAAACAAATCGACCGGCAACTGGTCACTCACGATTATTCACCCACGCCAATTGGTGAATCGTATCGCGCCCTGCGTACGCACTTAATGTTTTCCAAAAATACCGGACGCATTCATACCCTGCTGCTCACCAGCATCAGCCCCGAAGAAGGTAAATCGTTTACCGCCAGCAACCTGGCGATTATCCTTGCCCAGCAGCGTACCAATACCCTGCTGGTCGACGCCGATTTACGGCGCGGTGTGTTGCATAATACATTTGGTATGAAAAAGGATCCCGGCTTTACCAATTATTTGAATAACCGGGTTACCTTGTCCAGCGTGGTGCAGCAGACGCATATTCCCAATTTATCTATAATCAGTTGCGGTTCAATGATCCCCAATCCATCGGAATTATTGGGTTCGCCGCAAATGCGCCAGTTCCTCGATGAAGCGCGCCGGAAATTTGATTTTATCCTGTTCGATGCCCCACCCCTGGAAGCGGCGACCGATTGTGTTGTCATCGGCACCCAGGTCGATGCCGTGGCCGTAGTCGTCAAAGCCGGGCAAACCGACAGAAAGATAGCCCAGGAAAAACTGGAAGTTTTTGGTAATGTGAATGTGAATCTGATTGGCGTTATCCTGAATGGTTCGGAAACAGCGATATTGAATAATACATATAGTTACTATCATTATTAGGGTTTGGACTTAATAAGGGTTGATGATGAAGTTATTGGTTACCGGGGGTGCAGGTTTTATTGGCTCACATCTAAGTGCAAGTTTGGTAAACCAGGGGCATGAAATTGTCTGTCTTGATAATTTTAATGATTATTACGATCCTGCCATAAAACGGAACAACATCGCCGGGCTGGTTGCGCATAAAAATTATCAATTACTTGAAGGTGATATTCTTGACCTGCCGTTGCTGCAAAAAATATTCACCGGGCATAAATTTGATGCCATTGTCCACCTGGCGGCCCGTGCCGGGGTGCGGCCTTCGATTTTGGAACCCTTGTTATATGAACGGGTAAACGTACAGGGCACCATGCACCTTTTGGAAATGTGCCGCGAGCATGGCATTTCGCGGTTTGTATTTGCTTCTTCTTCATCGGTTTATGGCGCCAATAAAAAAGTGCCGTTCAGCGAAAGCGATTCCGTTGATAATCCCATTTCGCCTTATGCAGCTACTAAAAAAGCCGGCGAACTGGTTTGTTATACCTATCATAAACTCTATAAAATTTCCATTAATTGCCTGCGTTTTTTCACTGTTTATGGGCCCAGGCAGCGACCGGACATGGCTATACATAAATTTGCCAATTTGATCGACAAGGGCAAACCCATACCGGTGTTCGGCGACGGTAAAAGCCGGCGCGATTATACTTTTATTACGGATATTCTGCAGGGAATCGAGGCTGCTATTAACCGATGTAACGGTTACCATATTTATAATCTTGGCGAGTCGAATACTGTTGAATTGTTGTACCTGATTGATTTAATACAGAACGGTTTAGGGAAAAAAGCCATCATTGACTGGAAGCCCGATCAACCGGGTGATGTTCCAATCACTTTTGCCGACATCTCTAACGCCAGGCATGATTTGGATTATCATCCGCAAGTCGCCATTGAAGCAGGTATTGATAAATTTGTACAGTGGTTCAAAAACAAGGACTCTGTAAAACAGGATATTTTGTAGCATTTATGGTATCGGAACGAGAAAAGTTTCTTGGCAATATTTTAAAGGGCATCGATTTTGTAGTGCTTCTTGTTGTATTCCCGATCGCCTATTTTCTGGATGAATTTATCCGGCAAATTGCCCAGTTGAATATCAAGGCTTATGCTACCAGCGCTACATTTTCAGGTTTTTTAAATTTTGCCAGTAATTTTTGGATGTTGTTCGGGGGATTCCCGCTGATCTGGGTTGTGATCTTTTCCATATATGGCATTTATGAAGGCTACCGAACCAGGCCCTTTAAAAAATTAGTCTGGTTAATTATCGTTTCCGGCCTGTGGGCAACCCTGGCTTCAGGTAACTTTGTCTTTTTAGCCAAATTGCAAATGACCAGCCGTTTGTTTTTTGTCGTTTATGCCACTACAGCGTATATATTGATACTGCTGGAAAAGTGGGCGCTGCTAAAAATTCTGGATAATGTCCATTCCAAAGGATTGAACCAGGAAAATCTCTTAATTGTCGGCACCGGCAAACGGGCGTTGGAATTTATCGATGCTGTTCATAATCATGGTAATTGGGGGTTGAAAATAGTCGGTTTGATCGATGACGACCACGCCCTGTATGGTAAAAAAATAGCTGGCTACCGGGTGATGGGCCGCATCAAAGATATTCCCTTTATCATCAACCAGATCGTTATCGACCGGGTGATCTTTGTCGTCCCCCGTCATTGGCTGCCTTTAATTGAAGAGGCGATACTGGCGTGCGAAGAGGTCGGCATTAATACGGCGTTATCGCTTGATTTTTATAATTTAACCCTGGCGCAAACCAAGCAAACCGATTTTAATGGTTTTCCATTGCTGGAATTTAAAACTTTTCATGCGCGGGAATGGCAGTTGTTTATCAAGCGTTTGCTCGATATAATTATCTCTGCGTTATCATTGATCATATTTTCACCGATTATGCTGATTACTGCGATTGCAATTAAACTGGAAACCCGGGGGCCGATCCTGTTCAAACAGGTGCGCTGCGGTTTGAAAGGACGCAAGTTTGTGCTATATAAATTTCGCTCCATGATCAATAATGCTGAAGAAATGAAAGCTGACCTGGCGCAGGAAAATGAAATGGATGGGCCGGTCTTTAAAATGAAAAAAGATCCGCGCATAACCAATGTCGGCTCGTTTATTCGTAAAACCAGCATCGATGAATTACCGCAGTTATTCAATGTATTAAAAGGGGATATGAGCATAGTTGGGCCCAGGCCGCCAATTGTCAGCGAAGTAGAAAATTACAAGATCTGGCAGCGGCGGCGTTTATCATTAAAACCGGGCATTACCTGTATCTGGCAGGTCAGCGGGCGGAATAAATTATCGTTTGACCAGTGGATGAAAATGGACCTGGAATATATTGACAACTGGTCGTTAATGCTGGACTGGCGGATAATGATGAAAACATTTTTTGTTGTAATTACCGGATACGGGGCGGAGTAGTAGTTGAAATTACCATTTTAACCGAGGATGAGAGTTGAAGGAATGAAACGGGAATTATGAAAAAATTACGAATTTTAATGCTGGCGCCTCAACCCTGGTTCCAACCCCGTGGTACTCCCTTTAGTGTTTTACATCGTATGAAAGCTTTATCCCTGCTCGGTCACCATGTGGATCTGGCTACTTATCCGGTCGGTCAGGACGTGCCGATTGAGGGGGTTACCATTTATCGTGCTGCCCGTATTCCGTTTGTCCGTCACGTCAAAGTCGGGCCGTCCAAAACTAAAATATTCCTGGATCTGTTTCTGATTTTCCTTACTATAAAGCTATTGCGACAAAAAAAATATGACCTGATCCATACCCATGAGGAGGCCAGTTTCTGGGGCGCCTTTTTTGCCAAACGTTACAAGATACCGCATTTGTATGATATGCATTCCAGTTTACCGCAGCAATTGATCAATTTCAAATTTACCCGGTTCAAACCTTTTTTAAAGATATTTGACCATTTGGAAAATTATACCATAAAAAGCGCCAATGCTGTTATCACCATCTGCCCGGAATTGCAAAATTATGTGGAAAAGAATTTCCCTGATAAAAAGAGCCTGTTGATTGAAAACGTTGCCGATAACAGCCTGGTTTTTCCTCCTGATAACACTGCCTTGCAGCGTTTGCAAAACGAGTATGGCTTGACCGGCAAAACCGTTATTTTATATTATGGCACTTTTGAACCATACCAGGGAATCGACTTGCTGGTGCAAGGCGCCGCACCTGTTGTAAAAAAGTATGGCGACAAGGTACGATTTGTGCTGGTAGGCGGCAATGAAGCGCAGCAGCAGCTTTATCGCGATATGGCATCTAAAACCGGGTTCGGCGACAATTTTATTTTCACCGGCTTTGTGCAGCCGCAGGTGATCCCGGCTTTTGTGCAGTTGGCGGATGTGCTGGTCTCGCCCCGTTTAAAAGGCAATAACTCGCCGCTCAAAATATATTCATATTTGCGTTCGGGAAAACCCATAGTGGCTACCCGTCATATTACCCATACCCAGATATTAAATGATACTGTGGCGGTTTTGGCCGATGCCAGCCCGGAAGATTTTGCCGCCGGCATTATTGCCATTCTGGATGATGAACCCCGGCGCAATAAAATGGTGCAGGCTGCCCGCGACCTGGCTGAACGACAATATAGCTACCAGGAATACCTGGATAAAACTGCCGCAATTCTGGCAATGGCTTGGCAAGATCACAAAGAATAGCATCGAGGTATGTATTGAAAAAGAATCTCAAAGAGCATTACAGCTATTCCCTGTATGCCGATTCTCATTTTGCAGATATTTATGAAAAAGATCGCTTTGGCTCCGGCTTTGGCGCTTTTTTAAAACGCTATGAAACCGAGTTGTATGATAAACTGATCCCACATTTTAAATTAATGCTGGATGTCGGCGCCGGCACCGGTAAACTAACCGGTCATTTTGCCAAACGGGGATTTGTAGTCGCTTCCGATGCTTCGCTGCCAATGCTCATCCAGGCGCGTAAACTGGCGCGACAACATAATATCCATTATGAGGCGGTAGTATGCGATGCTCACCATCTCTGTTTTCGTAACCAGGCATTCGACGCTGTTGTCTCTTCGCGTGTGCTCATGCATGTGGTGGATTGGAAGCGGATGGTGGCGGAATTATGCCGGGTGTCCAGCAAAGATGTGGTGTTGGATTTTCCCAATTATTTTAGTATGTCCCTGTTTGAACGGGTTTTTCGCAAACTGGTCAAACCGTTGTTAAATAACATTCAAAGCTATCGCGGCTTTTTAGGTAAAACTGTAGCTGCAGAATTTGGCCAACACGGTTTTACTCTGGAGATCAAGTTAAAAAGCTTTTTTTTACCGGTGGCCTTGTACCGGATGTTAAATTCCCCAAGGCTGGCTTTTCGGGTGGAAAGTTTTTGGGGAAAAATAGGTATTACCAGGTTATTTGGAACACCGATTACAATAAAATGTGAAAAAAGACCGGGAGGAATGGAATGAAACGTAATCTGCAAAATTTGCAGGATAAACAATATGATCTGTTAATAATCGGCGGCGGTATGTATGGTTCTGCGTTGGCCTGGGAGGCAGTGTCTCGCGGGTTAAAAGTCGCGCTGGTAGAAAAAACCGATTTTGCCGCCGAAACCTCGGGCAACAGTTTAAAGATCATTCATGGCGGGTTACGCTATTTACAAACGATGGATATTATGCGGACCATAGAGTCCATTCGCGAGCGTAAAACCATGTTGAAAATTGCACCGCACCTGATCCACCCGTTGCCTTGTATCATGCCTACCTATGGCTTGACCATGAAAAGCAAACATGTTATGTTTGCCGGATTATTGTTGAATGATATAATCAGTTGCGCCCGTAATTTTGGTAATGATCCTCAAAAACGCATCGGTAACGGCCGGGTTATCTCCAGACGCGCCTGCGCTGTGGAAATACCAGTTTTAATGGACAGCAACTATACCGGCGCCGCCGTTTGGTATGATGCCCAGGCTTATAATACCGAGCGCCTGGCGCTTTCTTTTATCCTGGCTGCGGCCAATAATGGCGCCGATGTATTTAATTATATGAAAGCGATCTCTTTTCTCAAAAATGAGAGTTGTGTTTGTGGAGCACGAGTAAGAGATGTGTTGACCGGAGGTGAGTATGAAATCCGCGCGAAAATGGTTGTAACTACCGCAGGTCCATGGACCAATAAAATCACTGGCCTGGTTGATTCCGGCGTGGCGCCACAAAAATTTATACTCTCCAAAGCTATGAACATTGTGTTGAAAAGAAAAATTACCACAAAATATGCGATTGGTATTTCCAGTAATATTGAATTCAGGGACGGTAAACAATATCGTAGAAAAAAACGCCGCCTGTTGTTTGTTACACCCTGGCGCGATTATACGATCATCGGCACTTCGCATCTGCCATATAACGGCGATGCCGATTCGTTCAAAGTAAAAGAAAGCGATGTACAGGATCTGCTTGCGGAATTGAATATGTTGATGCCCGAGCTGCATTTACAACGCAGCGATGTAACCTGTATTCACGGTGGCGTACTGCCGCTGGCCAAAGAACCGACGCCCGGCGACGATGTGCAGTTGCTGCCGCATTACCGGATTGTCGATTATACCAAGACCTCGCAGCTTGAGGGATTGTTGAGTGTAGTTGGCGTTAAATACACCACTGCCCGTGATGTAGCGGAAAAAACCATGAACCTGGTAATGAGTAAACTCCACAACGACACGCGGTTGTTTTCAACCCGGCAAAAACCATTGCCAGGTGGAGATATGGGCGATTACCGGTCTTTTATTGCCGATTCGCTTAACGCCAACCGGGATATATTGCCCGAAGCTGTTTTGACCCGGTTATTATATAATTATGGAACTTTGTACAAACAAGTGATCGCCTGTATCAAAGAACAACCGGAACTGGCGCAGCCGCTGGCAAAGGATTCAGCCGTAATAAAAGCAGAGGTTGTTCATGCAGTCCGCGAGGAGGGAGCGCTCAAGCTGGCTGATGTTGTGCTGCGGCGCACCGATCTGGGTTCCGGTGAATGTCCGGCCGATGACTGCTTGCAGGCCTGCGCCGATTTGATGGCCGGTGAACTGGGCTGGAACAGGGAGCGTATCAACATTGAAATTAACCAGGTAAAAGAAAAATATAAACCGGTTTAATAGAATATGCAGGAATTGAATAAAAAAACAGCGCTGGTCACCGGCGCCTCCGGCTTTACCGGCGGCTATATGGTCAAAAATCTTTTGGAACATGGATACCGGGTTCGTACCCTGGTGCGTTCCAGCAGCAATGTAGAGCGCCTGCGCGCCTTGCCGGTTGAAATTGTCTATGGCGATGTTACCGATGCCACCGTAGTTTTGGCTGCGCTTGAAGGTATTGATATTGTTTTTCATATCGCCGCATTGTATCGCGCTGCCAATGTACCGGATAAGGAGTATTACACTGTCAATGTTACCGGTACGGAAAATATTATGAATGCCGCCCTTCGCCAGGGAGTAAAGCGGGTAGTGTATTGCAGCACAGTTGGCGTACATGGTCATGTCGATTATCCCCCTGCGGACGAGAACGCGCCGTTCAAGCCCGGCGATATATACCAGGAAACCAAGCTGGCGGCTGAAAAAACGGCCTTGTTCTACTATTGTAACCAGCGCCTCCCGGTTACAGTGGTGCGGCCTTCAGGTATTTATGGCCCCGGCGATTTACGAATGTTGAAAATGTATCGTATGGTACAAAAACAGCGGTTTATCATGCTGGGCCGCAAAGACCCCTATTACCATTTAACTCATGTTACCGATATTGTCGAAGGTTTTCGCCTGGCGGGAGAAAATCCCCATGCAGTTGGACAGGTTTATATTATTGCCGGCGACGGTTATTGCACGCTTGGCGAGTTTGCCACATACATTGCCGACGATTTGGGTATAAAACCCAAAATAATCCGGCTCCCCTTGTGGCCGGTTTACTGGGCCGGCTTTATCTGTGAAAAGATATTTATTCCCTTGCGCTTGCAACCCCCCATTTTCCGGCGACGGGTGGATATTTATGTCAAGGATCGGGCTTTTTCCATTGACAAAGCTAAAACCGAACTGGGATTCCAGCCCAAGGTAAATATTCGCGAGGGTATCCACGCAACAGTGGACTGGTACATTGAACAAGGTTATTTAAAACCGCGCCATACAAGCGCAGTATGAGGTGTTTATATGGATAATACCACTCCGGTAGGAATTCAGCGGGATCTGCACGACGCCCGTGTCGGTAAAATAGCTAAATATTGTAACCTGGTTATCGGGAAAAGCGGATTGTGGACGCTGGTCAAATACGAGTTGATCGTCATGTTGTGCGGCAATATGCCCGGCGCCTTGGGTTTGTTACTGCGTGGTAAACTGTATCCCTCATTACTCGGCAAGGTTGGACGAAATGTAAATTTTGGGATGAATGTGGTTCTCAGGCATCCCCATAAAATTGTCATTGGCGATAATGTGGTAATAGACGATAATTGCCTGCTGGATGCCAAAGGCGAGCATAACAAGGGGGTTGTGATCGGTTCCGGTTCGTTTATCGGACGGAATACGATACTGAGTTGCAAGGATGGCGATATCGAAATCGGTGAGAATGCCAATATTGGATTTAACTGTGAAATTTTTTCCGCCAGCAAGGTAACGCTGGGTAAAAACGCCCTGTTTGCCGCCTATTGCTATCTCATTGGCGGCGAGCATACCTATACCCGCACCGATATTTCTGTGCTGGAACAGGAACGCAAGTCCGACGGCATTATCATCGAAGATAATGTGTGGCTGGGCGCCAGTGTCAAGGTGACTGACGGCGCGCATATCGGCAGGGACTGTATAATCGGCACCTCGGCGGTAGTGCGCGGCGTTATTCCGGAATTCAGTATTGCGGTCGGCATTCCGGCCAAAGTGATCAAAAACCGCAGGCTGGAAGAAGAGGACTGATCTTTCCCGACAGCGGTTTTCTGGAATTTCTTTTCAATATCCGAGATGAAAATGTGGAGCGGGTGTGAAAAAAACAAAATATAATATTTTGCAGGTTATCGATAAATTTTCTATGGATGGGATCAATCCCAGCAGTTGCGCATATCTTATCCGCGACTGGCATCGCTATGCCGATAGAGAGCGTTTTAATGTTATGGCTTGTGGTTTGAAAAAAGAAGAACCTGCGGGACACATATACACTGATGAAGGAATTAAAGTCTTTTTCCTCGGCAACGGCAAATACTCTATCGGTAACATAACCGGGCTGGTGAAACTGATTGACCGCGAGAACATCGACCTGCTGCATTTGCATGGCTATAGCTCCGCTAATTTCGGCAGAATTGCGGCGCGGCTGCGGCATATTCCCAATATTGTCCACGAACATGCCATATTAAAAATATTACCGCACCAATATCTGGCCGATTTTTTGTTACGCAATTATACCGATGCCGCCATTGGTGTTTCCGGAGCAGTAAAAGATTTTCTGCACAGCGGTCGGCATGTGCCAAAGGAATTAATCAGTGTGGTTTATAATGGCGTAAACCTGGAACCCTTTAAGCGTTGTAACGACCGGCGTGTATCCGAACTGCGTCAGGAATTTGGACTGAGCAGCGATCATTTTATCATCGGCACGCTCACCCGGCTGCGTGAGGAAAAGGGTAACCAGTTTTTGATTGCCGCCATGCGTGAAATTGTCGCCAAACACCCACAGGCGCGGTTGCTGATCACCGGCGACGGCCCGCAACGGGCAGCGTTGCTGCAAATGATCGCTGAACTGGGATTGCAAGAGCAGGTTAAACTGATCGGTTTTCGTACTGATATATACGATCTGCTCACCTTGTACGATCTTGTGGCCATTCCCTCCCTGAACGAGGGTTTCGGTCTGGTTATGGTGGAAGCGATGGCAATGGGTAAACCGATTGTCGCTTCGCGGGTAGGCGGTATGGTGGAAATAAACGACGATTCCGGCGCCGCCCTGCTGGTGCCCGCCGGACTACCTGGAGCATTAGCTGAAGGGATCAACAAGATCATAGAAAATCCTACCCTGGCGCAGCAAATGGCCCAAAGCGGCCCGGAAGCGTCTAAGCGTTTCAGTATTCAAAATAATGTCCGGGCTCTGGAAGCTATTTATATCGAGTTACTTGAAAAAGATAAATAAATTTTGTATACTATACATTCATGTTTATTCCGGTAATAACGCGAAAAACCGGTACCGGGCGCTGTATAATGCGGGTTGCGCCCCGGCATTGTTATCAATATATAAAATGAGGACAAACGGATGAGATCAGCAGTAATCGGTTGTGGAAATATTTCCAGGTTCCATTTTCATGCGATCATGACCAATCCACTAACGGAACTGGCGGCAATTTGTGATGTGAACCCGGAACTTGCCAAACGCAAAGCGGAAGAGCTTGGCGGAGTTAAATTCTATACCCGTGTTGACGAGTTGTTAAAGAATGAAAAAATTGACGCGCTGCATGTCCTGACGCCCCCGCACCTGCATAAAGAGGTGGCATTACCGGCTCTGGAGAAGGGGATTCATGTTTTAATTGAAAAACCAGTTGCCCTGACCGTCAAAGATGTTGAAGTAATGAACAAGGCTGCTGAAAAAAGCGGCGCCAGGCTGGGCGTCAATCATAATATGTTATACGACCCCACCTATAGACGAGCCCGCGATATTGCCAACAGTTTTGCTTTTGGCGACCTGCTCCATGCTGAAGTATTTTTCGGATTCGATACCCGCCGGGTCATAGGCGCTAATGGTCTGGAAGGGACCTGGCTGAAAGAAATGAAGGGACATTTTTTGCAAGATCTGTTCCCGCATCCCGCGGCAATTATTTTTGACCTGTTACAGAATATCAATACTACTCATATCATTAAAAAGAATCCTGGCGGCGATAATATACTGAAAGAAGAAGTACGGATTTTATTCGACGCCCAAAATGCAACTGCCGCTATTAATATGTCGTTGTCCGTAAAACCGGATATTTTTACCCTGGTTCTGTATGGCACTAAAATGATCGCGCGGGTTGATCTGTCCAACATGAGCATTGTCAAACAAAAAACCTGGCGCCGCATCCCCAAAGCTTTTGCCAGGGGAGTGGATAGTATTTCCCAGTCCATGCAAATGTTTGGCAATACCATCTGTGTTACCGCTGGCGTCGCTTTAAAAAGAATTTCCCCGACCGCGGGTATGACAAACCTGATCAACGCTTTTTATACCAGTCTCGATAAAGACTGGCCATTGCCGGTTAGCGGACAAGATGCGCTAAAGGTGATCGAATTATCTGAGAAAATCTGGAAATAAAGGAGCATATCATGAAAGTACTGGTAACCGGCGCTTCCGGTTTTTTAGGCAGTCGTCTAGTTGAGGTGTTATTACAAAAAAAATACCAGGTAAAGGCTATGGTCAGGCCGAAAAGCAACCGGGAATTTCTGGATAAAATGCCGGTGGAAGTATTTGTCGGCGACCTTGGCGACAAGGAATCATTACGCGGGATCATGGATGGCGTTGATATGGTCATACATGCCGGGGCGACTACTTTTGGTACATTTGAGGAACAGAAACGCGGCACCATCGAGGGCACAAAATACATGCTCGACCTGGCGCAGCAAGCCGGCATAAAAAAATTTGTCCATGTCAGTTCCCTGGTAGTTTATGATATGAACACCATTCCCAATAAATCTTTGATCAATGAAAGTTTTGCCCTGGAGCGCTTCCCGGAGCGGGCAGGCGGGTATGCCTATACTAAAACTTTGAGTGAGCAATATGTGCAGGAATTTATGAAAACCTCAACAATGCCGATTACTATTGTCCGCCCCGGGTTGGTTTATGGCGCCCGCCGCAATATGTTTTTCCCGCATCTGGGGTTTTCTGCAGCCGGCGGTAAAGTTATTTTACGCATCGGTTGTGAGGAAAAAGTATTGCCGTTAACCTACATCTATAACACCTGTGAGGTCATGATCCGCCTGCTGGATAATGATAAAACCAATGGAAAAATTTATAATATCATTGATCCCAAAACCATTACTTACAAGGAATATTTACAATATTACCTGCGCGCCGTGCGATTGAAAAGTATTGTCGTTCCCGTACCATTCAGCCTGTTGAAACTAATGGGATTGTGCTTTGAAATCGCCAACAAGGTGCCGGGTTTAAAAGGGAAATTTGGTTTGACCCGTTACCGGCTGAATACCAAGTTTAAAAATGTGCGTTATGACGGCTCGTTGCTTTTAAAAACCCTGAACTGGTACCCGGAGCTTTCCCTGGATGAATCGCTGGAACGGGCCTTTCATAAAGATAAATAGATGAATGGAGGCTGGAAGCGCCCAGCGGTATGATGAAACCGGATTATAAAAATATTTGCAAGTATTTGGGAAGAATGGTCCTGAGCGGGGCCATTTTTCTTTATCTGGTCAATAAAATTGACTGGAGCGCTGCCAGAAGTACATTAGCGTCGCTTAAATACGAGTATATCCTTATAGCGCTCATACCGACGATGGTGGAGCTTGTTCTCAAGTCGGTTAAATGGCGGATGCTCCTCAAGGTAAAAAACATCCGGGTGCCGTTTTGGGAGATATTTAAAATATATTATATCAGCAGTTTCATTGGCACCTTTTTACCATCGAGTCTTGGCATTGACTTGTTACGTTCTTACAGCTTGTCGCGGTATATCAGGAACACCCATGATTCAGTATCGACAGTTGTTGTTGACCGGCTGCTGGGGATCATATCCCTGATTTTTGTTGTACTGATGGGTGTGCTGGCAATCGAAACCGGTTTTGTCAATAATACCTGGCAGTTTATAATTACCATAATTATTTGTCTTTTTGTATTGTTTGGCGGAGTTATTCTTTCCCGTTACCTTATCGTTTTTCTGGAATGGATATTGTATAAACTGCATTTTTCTCCGCCAAAAATTGAAAAATATGTTACTTTATTGCACCGTATTTATGATTCTATAATTGACTTTAAAAACAATAAATGGGCAGTGTTTAAAGTGTTCCTGGTCTCGATCGTGTTCCAGTTCAGCCGGGTAGCTATTTCCTATTTTATAGCTCTTTCTTTTGATATTCATATCGGCATCAAATACTGGATTATAATTGTACCGCTGGTCACCCTGGCGACCATGCTGCCGCTGGCTGTCGGCGGAATCGGTATTCGGGAAGGGGCATTTGTGTTCTTTTTAAGCAAACTGGGCGTCTCCATTTCTACAGCTTTTTTACTCTCCATCGTTACCTTTTTACTGGTCATTATCATTTCACTGCCTGGATTCGTTTTTTACCTGCTGTACGGGTTGTCCATGCGGGGGGGCAAAAACGCTAGTCCTCCGGTTTCCGGGGATAATCGTCCCGCACCTGGCAAGTAAAAGTTCATGATTTTAGGGCAAAAAATGCCCAGTAAAAGCAACAATTATGAAATACAAATGGGACATTCGGGGGATAAGAATACCCGCCTTAACACTTTCACCGGTTATTGTTGAAAATTCACTGTTTTGGGCTGTTATAATTTCATAAAAATCAAATTCTTATACTAATCAAATAAATGGGGAAAACGGCATTATCTCAATTTTCATTAACAAAATGGCATAATGATTGCTTAAAATTTTGCAGTATAACTATATATAGCCATCTGAGAAATGAGTCAACTCATTCCATCACTAGTGGAGTTATAAATGAATACCCTGGACATACGCAATTTTAAGAATCATATTGTTTTATATATAATATTGATTTTAATTCTGATAGCTCTTGTATATAATGCCGGCGCTCAACTGGAAGTGTTTGATAAAAACCCCAATTATCTGACCTACAATGGCGAGCCAATTTTGCTAATATGCGCTGTTCCAAATGATAATGATTTTCATGTGATGGATTTTGATATTAATTTTATTACAACTATGAAAAGTAAAGGCGTTAACCATATTTGGTTTATGATTGAAAACTTTACCGCAGTATCATGGACTTATACCAAAAATACCCCTGACGCTTTTTATGATAAAATTGCAGC
This sequence comes from bacterium, assembly GCA_029561455.1. Lineage (GTDB taxonomy): Bacteria > Zhuqueibacterota > Zhuqueibacteria > Residuimicrobiales > Krinioviventaceae > Fontivivens. The sequence goes on along the minus strand of JAKQIY010000076.1, from coordinate 69,614 downwards.
TATTGCCAAAAAGGCTTATGAAAATGATGTTATGGTCGGTATTTCCTTTTTCGGTTATGGATTGATCAATTATCCCTGGAATTATTCTTTCAACGCAGCCTGTACTAAACATTGTGGTTATGATCCCGGGCCATTGCAGGATCCGATGGATTTTTACAATGTTACCTCCACAGATGCCAGCATAATGGAAGCACGACAGGTGCAACAGCTTATTATGCAAAAAGTGATTCAAAAAACCTGGCGCTACCCGAACGTATATTATAGTCCGGGTTGGGAAATCAAAGTGATCTGGAATACCAAAGTTGCCGAATGGTTCAAGTGGGCGGTCGATTTTATGAAAGAACAGGGAAAATTGATTGATCCGAATATTGAGCATCTTTTCGCAATTGAAAAAACTATGACGCCGATGCAGGCTGTGGCTGTTGGCGCCGATTTCGTGATCGATGAAGACGGCAATGCTTATAAAAGTGATGGGATTCCTTTTGTGTACTGGAGCATGGATGGCGTTTATCGTAATACCGCCGTTTGGAATGACAAAACGGTAGAGCCGACGTATAACTGGGAATTTATGCGTTCGGAGGTAATAAACGGAGCCGCCGGCATTGCGACGATTTGGGGGGTTGATCCTGTTGAGCAATTATACCTGCAGGCAATATCCAATTTTGCAAACAGTGTTGATAATTGGTGCGACGAACCCGGCCAGGAGATTTTAGAGACCACAGTCCCTGCTACCCATACTTCATCTTTTGTTAATTTGCCCGGCAGTGATGACTGTTTGGATATAACTGATTATAGTAGTTTTCAAATTGCTAATATTAGCGCAACCTCGGGATTAACTTATACAGTCGATCGGTCAGTTAAACCCGGTTCCGTATTCTATACCGACCGTACTTATACTCTGTATTATATTCCCCCGGATTACAGGGGGCTTATCTGGATTAAAACGGCCAACTCGGACAAAAAAAATTATAGCAGTCCCTTTTTATCTTATACGATCAACCAGGACGCTACAATATATGTCGGTTATGATACCCGTATACCGGCTAAACCCTCCTGGCTATCTTCATGGACTTCCAGCGGCGAGTATATTATAGATGATACAGGGGTGGAATATGAAATGCTCAGCAAGGATTTTACCCAGGGAACTGTCAACCTGGGCTCCAATTCGGCTACTACAGGTAGTATGTATATTGTATTGCATAAACCAATCGGCACGGCAGATTTAACGCCGCCGGCTGCGCCGGCCAGTTTAATATTAACGCCGTTGTTTAATTAAGTTCTGCGTTTGCGACCTGTACAAAATTTTGTTTTAAAATTAATAAAAAAATCTTACCTTATTTAATATAATCATTTTTTAACATTTAAAGGCTGATCCGGGTGTGAACCCGGATCAGTTGTTTTCACCAGGATGTGTATGAGATCAATTATGACCGGTATTCGTAATGTTTGGGAAAAGAACTGGCCCGAAATTCATGCGGCGCTAACCGGCGGTATTCCCCGTTTTGTCTATAGTAATAAAGCCCGTCCTGGTGAAACCGGTGTTCCGGTGTTCTGTTACCATACGGTTTCTCAGCAACAATTTCTGCAAGATCTGGACTATCTTACCGTTAATAATTATATAACAATAGACGCCGATACCTTGCTGGCTCATATCACAGGTGAGAGTAAAGCGCCGGAGAACAGTATTGTATTAACCTTTGACGACGGCGCGCAAAGCCTTTATGACGTCGCTTTTCCATTGCTGAAAAAGTATAATTTTACAGCGGTAGTATTTATTGCCCCGCGTTTCCACGAGCCGGTAAAACCGGAGTTGCAGCATTTACTCAAGCCATTACAATGGCCGCAATTGCAGGAAATGCACTCATGCGGCGTATTTGATTTCCAGTCCCACACCCTGGAACACCGCTATGTACCGCGCTGGCCGGAGTTTGTAGAACTGGCGGGCGCCGATCATCGCGTCATTCAATCTCTTGTGCAATCTCCTCTGGATATGGAAACGGATTTTCGTCTTGCCAAAGAGATGCTGGAAAATAAACTGGGCAAAAAGGTCAAACATCTGGCATTTCCCAAGTTTTTCGGCACGGGTGCAGCACTAGCGCTTGCACAAAAACTCGGCTATGAAGGCTTTTGGTGGGGTGCTTTGCCGGGCAAACCGGGAAATGTGTTTGGCGGCGATCCGGCGCATATTGTCAGGCTTGAAGCGCAGTTTTTACGCTGTTTACCGGGAAAGGGCAGAATATCACTCGGTTCGGTTTTGACCAGACGCTATGCCGGCAGTTTTTTCCGTTACCGTGATAAAGTAACGGCTAAACAAAAAGGGAGAGAGGTATGACCTTTACCCAGCAGGTTACAGAAATTTTACGGTGGATGGCGGTCTATTGCCCGCATCCCGGGCTGCGCACAATCCTGTTTCGCAAATGCGGCGTTAAAATTGGGGAAAAGGTGGTCATAAATTTTGGCGTCAATATCATTATCCCAATGTCGGAAAAGGGAGTTATCAAAGATAATATTGTCATTGGCGACCGGGTTGCTATTGCCACCGGAGTTGTTATTGTCGGCCAGTCCGATCCTAACTTTTCCGTTTTGGCTAAATTATATCCGGAAGATAACCGCCCGATCCATATCGGCAACGATGTCTGGCTGGGCGCCAATGTGGTTATTTTGCCAGGAGTGACCATAGGCGACCGCTCCATTGTCGCTGCCGGCGCGGTTGTTACCAGAGATGTGCCCCCCGATACGGTAGTCGGCGGGGTGCCGGCAGTCAAGATCAAAGATATACCGAAAATTAATTAATTCTTAACCATTTTTCATTCAAGGGAGCACGGTGTTACATTCAGGTATAACGCTGTCAATTGTGGATTCGGAAAATGATTTTTCCCTGTTAAAGGACGAGTGGGAGGAACTGGAAAAGAAAGTCCCCGACCTCACTGTGTTTCAGACCTGGGTATTCCAGTTTTATACATGGCGAATTTTTGCCGAACAGGTTCATCCATACCTGGTGTTGGCCCGTAATGATAAAGGCGTTCTGGTTGGTTGTGCGCCGCTAGGCTACCGCATTTCTAAAATCGGCCCTGTTGCTATCAAACAACTGGGATTTTGTTGTATCAAATATTGTGATTTTCAGAATTTCATTGTTCATCAAGATTACCAGGATGCCGTTTTACCCGCTTTTGCTGAATGGCTGCTGGTGCAGCGTAAAAACTGGCATGTTATTCGGCTCAAACTGCTGCGCGAAGATTTCACCCTTTTGACCACGCCGGAGTTATTTATAAACAAGCTCCGGGATTATATCCGCTTTCATAAAACCGGGATGGCGCCTTTTATTGCCATTGACAAGAGTTGGACGGATTTTCAAAATGCCCTGAGCGGTAAACGCGCCAAAGCTGTGCGTTATGAAGTGAAAAACCTTTATCGCTATTTTCCTGGCGAGTTCCAGGGTTATACGACCGGACCGGAACTGGAACGGGCTTTATTAAGCCTGATGGATTTGCATCAAAAGCGTATCAGACAAAAACACCAACTCGGCGCTTTTGCGTCCAACTCGGTGCGTTGTGGTTTTCAAAAACTGGTGAGCGAACTGGAAAAGCGTGGCTATATTGCAATACATACGATCAGTTCCAATGACAAGACAATAGCCGCCATCGGCACATTTACATTCAGGAATAAAGTGTTGTATTTCCAGGGGGGATTCGATACGGACTGGTTTCGCTATTCTCCCGGTAAAGTTGTGCTTGCCCAGCGCATCAGCGATGCGATTACCGCCGGGGCGGAAGAATTCGATTTCCTGTTTGGCGATGAAGACTATAAATTTGCCTGGGCCACAGGGCAGCGCAAAATTGTCGAACTAGAGTTGAAAACCGGTTCGCTGCGCGGATTTGTATTGCAAACCATCATGATAATTCAAAATCGCCTGCTCCAATCGGAACGCATCCGGGCCTGGTATTTTAAATTATTCTCCTGAGCCTGGTTATTTTAGCTGCTCATTTGGCGCGGGAGGTAATAGTGAGTTTTAATAAAATCCTGCGGGGTGTTTTTATATAAAAAAGTTGATTATCTCCCTATTTTGTATTATCTTGTATACTTTGCAGGCAGTGTCTCTTTTTTAATAAAACAGGGAAGTGTTGATGGAAAATACTATTTCAGTAGTTATTCCGGCCTATAATGAGGAAAACGGCATAGTAGCCGTTGTGAATGATTTAAACCAGGTTTTATCCAAAACCGGGTTTGAATATGAAATCATAATTATCGACGACGGTTCCAGGGATAAAACTGTCGATAAAGCCCGAACCACCAATGCCGTGGTAGTGCAGCATTTAAAGAATCGCGGTTATGGCGCGGCATTAAAAACCGGTATTCAGATCGCCAAAAATGAACTGATCCTCATCACCGACGCCGATAATACCTATCCCGCCGATCAAATTCCCAAAATGCTGGAATATATCAAAGACGCCGATATGGTCGTCGGTTCACGGCAGGGTGAGAATGTTGCCATTCCGCTGATCCGCCGTCCGGCCAAATGGATGCTGCGCAAGCTGGCAGAGTATGTTACCGGCGAGCACATTCCCGATCTCAATTCCGGTCTGCGTATATTCCGTAAAGAGTTGATCATGCAATACCTGAATATCCTTTCGGATCGTTTCTCTTTTACCACCACATCCACCGTAGCGTTTTTAAGCGATAATTATAAAGTCGAATATGTGCCTATCAATTATTACCAGCGCGCCGGCAAGTCTAAAATAGTCCCCTGGAATTTTGTTGAATTTATGAACCTGGTCATTCGTTTATCCATGTTGTTCAATCCTTTAAAGATTTTTCTTCCGGCAGCTCTGTTCACCCTGGCGATTGGCGGTATTAAATTTATTTTTGACGTGGTGTATGCTTTTGAAGAAGCCGGCGGGTTTACGTTGAATTTTCTCACCCATAAAGTCGTTTCTTCCAGTGTGCTGATCCTGTGCTTTTCAGGTTTGCAGATTTTATTGATCGGCATGATGGCAGACGGTATCAACCGTAAAATAGCCCAGTATAGCGCACCCAAAGCCAAATCGTTTTCAAGGCAGCTCATTCGGGTTTTTTCTCCGAATGATAAAACAGATAATTAAATCATTCGGAATTAGATTGGCACAATTATAAAAAGCATGTCGTTTCCCGGACATGCTTTTGTGTATATGTTTAAAAGCAGTTGGTTATGTTGTGATAAATTTTAATAGTACAATTTTTGAATCAAAGTTATGATTCTGCAAAATTATTAATTTGAATGTATTAAAATTATTTAAGTCAATATAAAATAAATACTTTATTTTAAACAACCGGAAAGAGTATGGCAAACGGTAAAACCGGCAAAACCGGATCGAACATATTCTGGATATTTATCAAAATATTCTTTTCACTCGGCGCTATCGGCTGGTTTGCATCTACGGTCAAGTGGAGCGATGTACTAGATAAATTCAGCCAAATCAATTTTTTGCTGTTGGTCATCGCTTTTTTTGTATACCTCATTCGCCTCATTCCATGTGCTTTACGCTGGGTGGTGGTAGGAAAAATCAGCGGCTATATTTTAAGTTTTGGCGAGTCTTTTTACGGTTATATGATCGGCGGTTTTTTTAACACTTTTTTACCCACCGGCCGCGGTGGTGATGCGATCCGCGCGATTGTGATTGCCAAAAAGCGTAAATTTTCATTGGGCGGCATTATGGGAACAATCCTGGTCGAACGCTTTTCCGGCATGTTCGTTACCGTTATTATTGCCCTTTCGGCTTGTATTATTGCTTCGTCGAGCATCCCCATGCTGCGCGATGCCCTGCCTTCGGTCATTATTCTTTCAATTTTACTGGTGATTTTTGGGATTGTTGTTCTTTCCCCGCAATTTTTTAACCTCTACCTGAAAATTGTTAAAAAATTGCCATTTCAGAAATTCTGGAACAGCATTACCGATCTCATGCAGGTGTTCCAGGTTAGCCGAAAATATCCCAAAGACTTTTTTATGGTCAGCGTCTATTCGTTCTTTAACCAGGTCATTTTTATTTTTACAGGTTTTTTAATTGCTAAAGCTATTTCAGGATTTGATGCCCCCTGGTATAGTTTCCCCATCGTCATTCCTATGATCTTTGTTGCCGAATTGCTGCCGTCCATCGGCGGCTATGGCATCCGCGAAGCGGGTTATGTGGTGTTTCTTGCCTGGTTTGGAGTGGACAAGGAACATGCTGTGGTTTTCGGTATCATTCAACTGGTTTTCCTGTGGATTTCGGCGCTGATGGGCGCGGTCTTTTTTATTCTTGGTTCTCCTGAAGATAAAAACCGGATCAGGGAGCTGAAAATTGATGCTATTGATAAAAACAAATTAGATACGGCGGAAATGTAAACAGGTATGGAAGAAAAGAAAAATATCATAATCCTGGGCGCCGGCCCTGCCGGTTTAACCCTGGCATTGCAACTCTTGCGCCGAAAACAACCGGACTGGAATGTGATCATTGTTGAACAAAAGTCGTATGCCGGTGGTATTGCCGCCAGTTTTCAGGAGGAAGGATTATACTTTGATTTCGGCAGCCATCGCCTGCACCCGTCCACCTCTCCGGAAATTATGCGCGATCTGCAGGAATTGCTTGGCGATGACCTGCTGAACCGCCCCAGGAACGGCCGCATTCGCCTGCTGAACCGTTTTGTAAAATTCCCGTTAAATCCTGTCGATCTTTTACTGCATTTACCATTATCGTTTGTGCTTGGGTTTAGCGGCGATTTATTGCTCAAGCCTTTTCACCGGAAAAATCAACCGCAGCGTTCCTTTGCCGATGCTTTAATGCAGGGTTTGGGAAAAACCATTTGCACTACTTTTTACTTTCCTTATGCCCGTAAGCTGTGGGGGCTGCCGCCGCAGGAAATATCACTTATTCAGGCGCAGCGCAGGGTTGCTGCCAACAGCTTTAGCAAAATCATTAAAAAAGTTTTATCGTTGCTGCCGGGAATTAAAAAAGAAAACGCCGGGCGGTTTTTTTATCCGCGCCAGGGATTTGGGCAAATTTGCGCTGTACTGGCCCGGGAAGTGGAACGACTGGGCGGGCAATTTTATTATTCCACCACTGCGGAAGATATTTGTTTCAAGCAGGGTAAACCAGATTATATCCGGCTGAAACAATATAAAGGGCAAGCCGTTGAATTTATTGATTGTAAAAGTGATTTTATTTTTTCCACCATACCAGTCACGATTTTAGCGCGTTTGCTCAATCCGGCGCTACCACAACAGATACTGAATGCCGGGCAAAAACTAAAATACCGCAGTATGATCTTGCATTACCTGGTGCTGGAAACAGGTCAGTTCACTCCGTTTGATGCCCATTACTTGCCAGACGATCACCTCATCATTTCCCGGCTTTCGGAAACCAAGAATTATTACGCGTCAACCCAGCCGCAGGGTTTGACCGGTTTATGCTCGGAAATTCCCTGCAATTTTGGAGATGAGCTGTGGAATATGAGCGATGCGGCTATAACAGAAAAAGTATTACAGGAATTAAAACAGATCGATCTGCCGGTACAATGTCATGTTCGCAAGGCATTTACAAAACGCCTGGCTTTTGTTTACCCGATCTATGATCAAAATTTTGCGGATCATTTGGAATCCCTGGATAAATATATTTTACAAATAAGTGGCCTTATTTCTCTGGGCCGACAGGGCTTGTTTGCCCATGATAATACCCATCATACCATGGAAATGGCTTACCGCGCCTGTGAATGTCTGGATTCCGCTTTGCAGTGGAATGCGGAATTGTGGAAAAAAAGACGCGAAGAATTCGCCGGTCATGTTGTTGAAGATTAGTTTATTGTTTTTTTAATTATTTTAAAAAAAGTGAGAAATGAAAGAATTCAGAATAGAAGATTTTTTTTCACCGTTCAGTCTGTTATATTGGCGGCAGTTTTTGTGGAAAAGCCAATATTATCCTGCAGAAAAGTTACAGCAGTTACAATGGCAATATTTTTCACGAATACTGGATCACTGTTTTGCCAATGTCCCATTTTACCGTAACTTTTTTAAAGAGCAAGGTTTAACCCGCCAGGACTTTCAATCTTTTGCCGATTTGCATAAAATTCCGGTGTTTTCCAAAGAACTGGTGCTGGAACATGCTAAAGAGTTAAAAGCCGATAATTTTAAAAAATACCGGCCAATTACCGTCTACACCAGCGGCACGACCGGCACACCCCTGGAAATTTATTGGGATACTTTTATAAACAGCGTAGAACTGGTGCATCAATGGCGACATTTTTCCTGGTTCGGGTACCGGTTGGGCGACGGGTTTATGGATATCCGCAACTTTAAGATGCACTTGCCCAACAAATATCGCTGGAACTGGCAATGCCGGGGCCTGGAATTCTCTTCGCAATATATCGACGGTATCAATATTCATGAATATGCCGATTTACTGCGTAAATACAAGATCAGGTTCTGGCGCGGGCACTCTTCGGCTCTTAATCATTTGTGCCATGTGCTTAACGATGCGGGAATTACCGATGTAAAACCCCGGTTTATAGTATCTGTAGCGGAATCGCTGGTTGAAAATCAACGCCAGTTCATGGAAAGCTGGTCCGGCGGGCCGGTGTGCGATAATTACGGGTTGATCGAGCATACGGCGCTCATTATTCAGTGCCCGCATGGCGGCTACCATATCGCTTCCGAGTATGGTCATGTTGAATTGCTCAAAGACGACGGTTCCCCGGCAAAACCGGGTGAGGAAGGCAGAATTATTTCGACCGGTTTGCATAACCGCGCTTTTCCGCTCATTCGTTACGATACCAAAGATTACGCCATTGCCACCGACCGGGTGTGCGCCTGCGGCAGAACCCTGCCGCTGATCGAACGCCTGATAGGACGTGTGGACGACCGCCTGATCAATAAACATGGCAAATATATCGGCGGCTTACAAAAAGCGACAACTTTTGCCAAAGGGATAAGATTATCCCAGATCGTGCAAAGTGTTCCTGGAATAATTGATTTTTATGTTGTTCCGGTTAAAAATTTTACTGATGATATGCGCCAGTTACTGCTTGATCTGCTAACCGAGGAACTTGCCGATACCATGCAAATTAATATTCATGTCGTCGATAAAGTTCCTTATGATGGCTCCGGCAAGTTCAAGTTTGTGGTGTCATTATTAAATAATTGAGAAAACGGGAATGGTGAATATACCGGTAAATGATAGATGTATTTAACATTGTATTTCCTTGCTTTGATGATAAAAATGATCGAGGTGATATAAAATGAAATTTTTAAAAATTGCGCTTGTAATACTGGCGGCAGCCTTGTTCATTGTAGTATTTTATTATGGCGCCGAGCGGCACTCCCGCGAAGTAAATACCGATTATGATAAATTCGACCAGGGCGCCTATATGTATTATGCCCAGAATTTACACGATACCCATTATCACTTTACCGGAGACCGCAACCGGCACCCCTTGTATCCAATTATCATGTCCGTGTTTTACAGAACCGGCATGTCGCTGGATGATTATTTTGTGCTTGGTAAAAGAATCAATATAATAATCGCTTTATTGATACTGGCCGCATTGGCGTGGATTTTCTTCAGGTTTTTCCCGCGGCACACCGCCATTAACCTTTTTTTTATAACTGCATTTACAGTGTTTATTTTTAAAGCGCCTTATTTCCAATGTGAATTATTGTTTTTCTTTTTATCATTTCTTACCTTTTTACTGATCCTGAAGATGTTCACCGCGCCAACCTGGTATTATGCAATTTTAACCGGGATTTTTACCGGTCTCACTTTTTTAACCAAGGCTTCGGTAATGCCGGCATTGGGGCTGCTGGCTGTGTGGTTTACCTGTAAACAGGTGTGGCTTTTTGTTGCTGGTTTACGCGCCAAAACCAGCCGGTCTGTCAATCTTAAGCAATTACTTTTCCCATTTATTACCCTGGCGCTGGTTATTGTAACCTTTATTATTGTTGTATATCCATATATTAAAAATAATAAAAAAATATTCGGCGAGTATTTTTATAACGTCAATTCCACTTTTTATATGTGGTACGATTCCCGTGAGCAAATTAAAAGCGGCACCCGCGCCCATGGCGACCGCACCGGCTGGCCGCAAATGCCCCCGGAACAAATACCCAGTATGAAAAAATATTTCCAGGAACATACCCTGGCCCAGGTTTTTAACCGGGTTTGGACGGGCGGTATCACTTCTATCAAAGCCAGTAAACAGGCGTATGGTTATTTCTGGTTCATCTTTTTGTATACTCTGTACTTTATACTCATCCTGTTCATGAACCGGAAAAAAACCTGGCTGCTTTTAAAGGAACATATCTTTTTATTCCTGTTCCTGTTTTGCTACTTTGGCGTCTTTTTCGGACTGAATGCCTGGTGGAATTACCTGGGTCCATCGGTTCGGCATATACTGACCTTGTTTTTACCGTTTCTGTTTGTGGTTAATTTGATCATTCGACAATTACCGGAGAAAAAGCCCACTATCGCAGGCCGCACCCTGCGTGTTGATGTGATTTTTAATGTTTTTATTTCCGTAGTATTACTCTACAACGTGTATATCATAATGACAACCCGTCTCTATGCAATGACGGGTGGTATGTAAAAATTTGCTTATATTACTGATCAGGAATTATGGCTTCACCAATCGGACATACTTTAGGCGGGCTGCTTGTTTACACTGCCGGAACTGGTAAAAAACTGCACTGGCTTGCCCTGACCGGCGCACTTTTATTTTCCGTGCTGCCGGATATTGATTTTTTGTTCGGATTTATTATTGGCGAGCCAAACCGCTATCATCATGGCTTTACCCATAGCCTAGTGTTTGTGACGCTGGCCGGATCGCTCGGCGCATGGTTGTGCAGTTTTAAAAACTTAAAAATGTTTCGTATGTATTGGATAATATTTGTTTTATCCGGTCTATCACATTTATTATTCGATATATTCACTATAGATAATAATCCGCCGTTTGGCGCGCCGCTGTTATGGCCTTTTAGCAATCATTATTATATTATTCCGGTGCGCCTGTTTACCGATATGCACCGGGCCGCGGATTCATCTCATTTCATTAAAAGTCTTTTTAATCCGCATAACGGCATGGCTGTAGTGCGGGAAATATACCTGGTTCTGCCCCTGGTTATAATCACTTTCTGGCTTAAAAAACGGTTTTCGGGCAATGAAGTACAAAAATGAAATAAGCAGAACTCAAACTGAACAACCCAATTTATCTGTGGTCGTACCCTTTTTCAATGAAATTGAAAATGTAGAACGGGTGTGGAATGTCTTGTACGATGTTTTGGAAAAGATGGGCAAAAGCTATGAAGTGATTTTTGTGGACGACGGCAGTAGCGACGGCACCCGCGATGTAATGCGCCGCCTGGCGCAGCAGCACAAGCCCCTCAAGGCAATCCTGTTCCGTGCCAATTTCGGGCAATCGGCAGCTATGGCAGCCGGGTTCAGGGCAACCCGGGGAGTGAATGTTATTGCAATGGACGGCGATTTGCAGAATGATCCGGCCGATATCCCCCGCATTTTAAGTAAGCTGGAAGAAGGGTACGATGTGGTTAGCGGCTGGCGGAAAAACCGCAAGGATAAATTATTTGTCCGCAAGGTGCCTTCAAAAATTGCCAACCGTATTATCTGTTCAGTCACGAATGTAAAATTGCATGATACCGGTTGCTCGCTCAAAGCGTTTCGCGGCGATTTACTGCGTAGTATATCTTTGTATGGCGAGCTGCACCGTTTTATTCCGGCGCTGCTGCGCATGCAGGGCGCCAATATTACCGAAATGCCGGTTAACCATCATGCCCGCGAGTATGGCAAATCCAAATATAATCTCACCCGCACTTTTCGCGTCATTATGGATTTAACCACCATCCGGCTGCTGATGAAACATTTGCATAATCCCCTGCGATTTTTTTCAGCGTTTGCTTCATTCTTTTTTTGCTCCGGTGTGATTGTATTCGTGCATTTTATGTATCATTTTTTAATGCAGCATTTTAATGCCGCCCGCTTGAATATTCAGATCACCCTGATTTTATTGTTATGGGCTACGGCTTTTCAGTTTATGTGTTATGGATTGGTTGGCAAACTGGTGGCGAACACCGGTTCACGGAAAAAATTTGATTATTAAGGTGTTTACAGGATATGGAACAATTAAAATCAATACAATCTAAAAGCGATAATAACCTGGTTTCTATAATTGTAACAGCGCAAAACCACCAGGATTACTTGCCGGAACTGAACCGGCAGTTACAGGAAATCTTTACCGGCGCGGCGTTCGCTTTTGAAATTATTTATGTCGATGACGGCAGCAGCGACGGCACCTGGAAAAAAATGGTGGAACTGGCCGGTCAGTCACAAAATATTAAACTGGTCAAACTGCGCACCATGTTTGGTGAATCCGCAGCCCTGGATGCCGGGATGAAACTGGCCGGCGGCGAATTGATCGTCTATTTTACCTGCCGGGTCAATGTCAGTCCTAAAAATCTGGTGCGCTTTGTGCAAAAATTAAATGAAGGTTACGATATTGTGCTTGGCGTACGTTCTCCCCGGCGCGATTCGCGTTTAAATCAACTTGTTTCCAGGGTGTTCAATTGTATGACCAGTTCGATGACCAAATTAAAATTGCACGATATAAACAGCGGGGTACTGGCAACGCGCAAATCCCTGCTCGAACATGTGCCTTTTTATGGTGAATTGAATGCTTTTATACCGGTAATGGCTTACCGCCAGGGTTACAAGATCGCTGAAGAAAACATCGAGCAGTTACCGGGCCGTTTTGCCCAGTCTCTTTATCCTAGAAATTATATCAAACGGCTGCTGGATTTTCTTAATGTAATATTTATCAGTAAATACTCTAAAAAGCCACTGCATTTTTTAGGCTTTATCGGAGTGATATTTACCTTGCTTGGCGCGGTGATCAACCTGTATCTGTTCATTTACCGCATTTTAGGATACGGCGCCATTGCCGGCCGGCCTATGCTGTTACTTGGCGCGATGTTGTTCATTATCGGCATTCAACTGGTATCTATAGGTTTGTTGGGTGAGATGATCATATATACCCATGCCAATGAAATTGAAGAGTATAATATTGAAGAAATTATTGAATAGCACTTTCAGGATTGATTTATAAAATGAAACTGATCATTCAAATACCCTGTTATAACGAAGAAAAAGTTCTGCCACACACTTTGGCCGATCTTCCGCAAAAAATTGACGGTATTGATGAGATCGAAATTCTGATCATCGATGACGGCAGCAGAGATAGCACTGTGCAGGTAGCTCGTGACCTGGGAGTTAAGCATATTGTCAGTTTTACCCGCAACAAGGGGCTGGCAAAGGGCTTTAACGCCGGGATCGATGCCTGTTTGCAGCTTGGCGCCGATATTATTGTTAATACCGACGCCGACAATCAATATTACGGCGCAGATATTGAAAAGCTGGTGCGGCCTATTCTGAACAAACAAGCCGATATTGTTATCGGCGATCGCCAGACTGGTGAAATTGAACATTTTTCCTGGTTAAAAAAACGCCTGCAGCGTCTCGGCAGTTGGGTAGTGCGCCAAGTCTCCGATACCGACATTCCGGACGCACCCAGCGGCTTTCGCGCCTTTTCCCGCGATGCCGCCATGCAAATAAATATCGTTAGCAGGTTTACCTATACTTTGGAAACGATCATCCAGGCCGGCAAAAAAAACTTGGTGGTCAGCCATGTCCCGGTGCGGGTTAATGAACAACTGCGTGAATCCCGGCTTTTCAAAGGTAACTGGCAATATATTAAACGCTCTATGAGTACAATAGTCCGTATTTATACAATGTACGAACCGTTAAAAATGTTTACCTATATCGGCGGTACAATATTTTTACTTGGTACTCTTATCGGGCTGCGGTTTTTATTTTATTATTTATTTATCTCCGGCGCCGGTCATATCCAGTCTTTGATACTGGCGGCGGTTTTACTGATTGTTGGTTTTCAGATTTTTATTATCGGCTTGCTGGCGGATTTGATCGGGGCTAACCGGCAGTTGATTGAAAATGTATTATACCGGGTTCGTAAAATGGAAAGTAATACTACAAGCGGCGAAAGGGAAGAGGCGGACAAGTGAGCAGGACAGGGTGTGACTTGCAACAAAGGGGAGGTATATGAAAATTTATATGCTAGGTCCGACCTGGCCGTACCGCGGCGGGATTTCGCATTATACAACGTTGTTATTTCGCGCTCTGAAAAAAGAACATTCAGTTACACTCGGCGCAGTCAAGCGCCAATACCCCATGTGGCTATATCCCGGCCAAACCGATAAAGATTTAAGCCAGGTAAAGCTGGCTGAACCGGGGGTAGATTATTTGCTCGATTCAATGAACCCGTTATCGTGGTTTCGGGTTATCCGACATATTCATAAACACCGCCCGGATGTGGTGATCATTCCCTGGTGGGTATCGTTCTGGACGCTGCCTTATTGGGTGATCTGCGCCGGTATTAAAACCATGAAAACGCCCAAAATTGTTTTCATTTGCCATAATGTTGTTGAACATGAATCCAGCCGCATCGGCCAATTTTGTACCCGGTTGGTGCTGCGGATGGGCGACTATTTTGTTGCCCATTCCAAAGAAGTGCGCGAGTCGCTGCTTTACCTGGTGCCCGGAGCCAAGGTTCTGGTCAGGGCGCACCCCAGTTATGACTTTTTTAAATCCGATTCCGGTCGGAGAGAACAGGAACGCCTGAGGTTAGGCTTTGCCCCGGAACATATTGTGCTGATGTTTTTTGGTTTTGTCCGTAAATATAAGGGTGTTCCCGTTCTGCTTACCGCTATGAAAACCCTGGCGGCGGAACATCCGAATATCCGCCTGTTACTCGCCGGCGAAGCCTGGCATGAGGAAGAAGATATCATTCAGAAACAGATTGCCGAATTTGGCTTACACTCTGTTGTGATCCGTAAAAATGAATATATCGTTAATGAAGAAGTGGAAAAACTGTATACTGCGGCTGATATTGCGGTTTTTCCGTATACTTCGGCTACCGGCAGCGGCGCTTTGCAAGTTGCCCTGGCTATGGAAAAACCGGTCATCGCTTCGAATTTAAGCTGTTTTGCCGAAATTGTGAGCGATGGTGAAACCGGTTTCCTGACGCTGCCCGGCGATGCCGAAGCACTGGTTAATGCAGTGAACAAGTTTTTAATAAACGGCGCTTTAAATACTGCACTGGTTGGAAAAATGCACTGGCAAATCATGGAATTGAATAAAAAATACAGTTGGGACGGCATGGCTGCCGCAATAACCGGATTGATAGAAAAGTAATTTTTGAATAATGAACAATTCTTACTCAAATAAAAAGATATGCGCTTCGGTTATTATTCCTTCTTATAACTGTGCCCGGTATATTGGGCATTTACTGCAATCACTGCAAAACCAAAAGACTGATTATGCTTTTGAAGTGATCGTTGTCGATAGCGGCACGGATAATTCAGCCGAACTGGTGCGCCGGGACTTTCCCTGGGTTAACCTGGTGCGTTCGGAAACCCGGCTGCATCCGGGACAAGGCCGCAATCTCGGAATTGAAAATGCCAAAACGGATTTGTTCTTGTTTACCGATACCGATTGCCGGGTGGGAGAATTGTGGGTGAACGATATTGTCAACGGTTATCGAACCGGCAAGCAGATCATTGTCGGCCCGGTCATGAACGGCACACCCCGCAGTATCTGGGGTACTATCGAGTATCTGCTGGAATTTTTTGATTCCTGGAATGTACGCAACGGCGTCAAGATTGGTCCCTGTGGTACGTTGAATGTGTTTTTTACACGGAATATATTTGCTAAATATGGGCCGTTCGATCATTATCTGAACGGCAGCGACAGCCGGTTCTTCCGCCGGGCGCTGGCGGGTGGAGATGCAATTTACTGGCAGTCCGATGTGCGGGTTTGGCATCATAACCGCACGGAATTACGCGCAGTAATCCGTAACCAGTTCAAGCTGGGCAAGGGCGCGGCCAAAACCGGCCGGGAATTCAAGTCGCGCAATTCGTTCATGGTAGAGCATCCTTATCTTATTCCCCTGGCGCCAATTCTACGTTCCATACGGATAGGGTGGATTTTACTGCGTAAATGCCCCAAAAATTTTCTGATCTATTTATTATTATATCCCCTGGCGCTGGCTGGACTGATTGTGCACGGTTATGGTTTTGCCTGCGGCGTGCTGGAAAAGAACCGGGAGACAAGGCATGACCGCTAAAACTCTAAAAATTGCATTCATTGTTAATTATTTTCCGGTGCTCTCGGAAACCTTTATTGTTTCCGAATTGCAAAATCTGTTGAAAAGAAAGATCGATCTGGATATTTATTCCCTGTTCCGCAGCGATAAATCTTTTGACCGGGCTGATCTGCATGAATTGTCGCAGCGTACCGTATATATGACTTCTTTGTTAAGCGTATCCGGGTTGTTGCGCAGCCATTTGTATTGGCTTTTCCGCCACCCGCTTCGTTATCTAGATACATTTTTCTTTGCCTGCCGGTACGGTAATGTATTGCGACTAACGAGAACTGCATTTGCTTACATTTTTTTCCGTAACAAGTCGAGAAAAAGATTTTCCAAAAGTGACCGGCAAAATTTACTGGTACATTTTATTATGGCGGCGCCGCTGGCGCAGCGAATTGACCGCGGCCGGTACAACCTGGTGCACGGTCATTTTGCAGATGCGGCGACCAGCTTTGCCATGCTGATTGCGCGTCTGTGCGGCATTCCCTATAGCTTTACCACCCATGCTACGGATTTGTTTGTGGAACCGGCGCTGTTGCCGCAGAAGCTGGCCGGTGCAGCATTTGTGCTGACCTGCACCGGTTATAATAAAGAGTATATAACCAATCATTTTAAAAATATTCCGGCGCACAAGGTCATTCTCAATTATCATGGTGTGGACGCGGACAGTTTCAGTCCTGTGCCCGGCGCAATTAAAGATCAACCGCCGCTTCTATTGAGTGTTGGCCGGTTGGTGCCGAAAAAGGGTTTCGACACACTGTTGCAAGCCTGCGCTTTGCTGCAAAAACAGAATGTGGCTTTCAATTGCCTGATCATTGGCGACGGCCCGGAACGGCATAACCTGGAAGAAATATGCCGGGAACAAAATTTACATTCACGAGTAACATTGCCCGGTGTAGTTGCTCCGCCGGAAGTAAAGGAACTGTTAGCGCGTGCGGCAATATTTGTCCTGCCCTGCCGCATTGCTGCAAACGGCGACCGTGACGGAATTCCTAATGTGTTGGCCGAAGCCATGGCCATGCAGGTTTGTGTGATCTCTACCGCTATTTCCGGTATACCGGAAATTATTGAACATGAAAAAAGTGGTTTCCTGCTGCAACCGGACAGCCCCGGGCAACTGGCGGAAACATTAAAAGTTTTACTGGAAAATCCGCAGCTTGGCGCCGCCACAGGAACAGCCGCCCGGCAGCGGGTTATGCAAATTTTTGACAAGCAACAAAAATGCAATGAACTGGTTGATATTTTTGTAAACCGATTGCAATTAAAGTGATTTGTAATCTATGAAAAAAACCGCTCTAATAGTTAATGCCGATGATTTCGGCCTGACGGATAGCATAAATCGCGGCATCATGCACGCGATAGAAAAAGGCATTGTAACCAGCGTATCCCTGGCTGCAAACGGTCGCAGCTTTACAGCGGCCTGCCGGTTCCTGCACCGGAATCCGCAAATTTCCGCCGGATGGCATGTGAATTTGACCGGCGGTTACCCGGTTTTGAACACAAACAAGGTGCAATCATTGGTCGACCGGAACGGACTGTTGCACGGTAAAATGCAATTTCTGTTCCGCCTGCTTACCGGCAGAATAAACTACCGGGAATGCCGCGCCGAACTTAAAGCCCAGTATCATAAACTTGTCGATTCCGGTATTGCGATAACACATATCGATAGTCATCATGACATTCATTGTTTGCCGCCGATTGCCGCTATACTGCAACAGGTTTGCAAACCTGAAATTCACATGATCCGTTACCGGCGGGGAATAATACACTATCTTGAAAACCGGCCTGTAAATGTTTTGATTAGAATACTGGCTAAAATCATTATCCCGGCGGCCCCAAAAAACCGGTACAACAGTGTCGATTTTATCTGGTTTCGTGAGTTATATCAACACCCGGAAAAGCTGGATGTTGTAAAATCCTGCCTGTGCCGCATGAGAAATGGCATTAACTTGCTGGTGTGTCACCCTGGATATTACGATGCCGGGAATGACCTGCATTTACATTATAATCGCGACAGAGAAAAAGAGTTGTTGGCCTTGTGTCACCATGAAGTCATTGAATTAATTAACCGCATGAATATTGAACTGAGGTCCTCTCACAGATCAGGTTATGAAGCATACATTTAAAGATAGAAATTATTTATATTTAGCCCTGATCCTTGCCGCCGGATTAGCGCTACGGTTATTGGTTTTACAGGTGCGCTGGATCAACCCGGATGAAGGCGCCCACCTGCTGGATGCCCGCTTTATGTTGGAGGGGCTTGTTCCGATTGTTGATTATGAAGCCCGGCAGCCGTTCTACCTGTTTATGATCGCCGTTTTTTTGAAATTATTTGGTATCAGTTATAAAGTTGGACGGTTAATGCCCCTGTGCGCTACTTTAGGTACAGGTGTTATGTTATTCCTGCTTGGCCGTCGCTTATTTAGTTCCAAAACCGGACTCATTGCTGCGGCCATCTTTTTGGTATTGCCGCTCACCCTGGCATGGTCGACAGTTGTAAAAACCGAACCTCTGGCAATTTTTTTGGCGTGCGCCAGTATGTTCTTTGTACTTAAATCGGTCGATAATTCCCTGTATCGTTTGGGCTGGATGCTTATGGCCGGTATATTTGCTGCGCTGGCATATTATTCGCGCCAGTTATCGCTTTATTTGCCTCTGGTTATCACTTTGTACCTGTTGATTAGGCGCGAAGTAAATATTAAACAGACACTCACCCAGTTGCTGTTGTTTTTTCTTGGTTATCTTAGTATTTGCGTAACTGTATTTGCATTGTTTTTGACCAGAATGAGTTTTAAAGAAATCGTCATGTCACAGCTTAATCCTTTTTATATTGTCTTGTATAATATTTTACATTTATTGGGTATGTTGCCCCAGGAACTGCAGGTTGCTGTCAGTTCCGGTATTCGTGTCCTCAATCAGCCGGTCAGTATAACCCTGGATCAATGGGAAAATTCATTCTTTTTCTCATTGTTTATAGTCATTGGCGCTTTAGCAGTCGGTATTCGCTCGGTTTTCGGCAGTTATAATGATAACAGGATCAAGGATAATTTAGCAAAGCATAAAAACAGTTATCTGTTGTTATTGTTGTGGTTTTCCCTGGTATTATTGCCTTACATTCTGCAGAGTATTGTGCGGGGCTTTTATACAACCTATTTTATTGAATTATTACCGCCATTGATACTTATTGCTTCTGTTTATTTTGAAGTGATTTATGTAAAATTAAAAGTCAGTTTCTTATCGTTTCTTGCTTTCTCGTTTGGCTGGTTGTATGTATTTTTTATTTTTCAAAAAGTCTTTTGGCAATTTTACCCGGGGGTTGGCTTTTATGCTGTAATTGGCGCTATGCTGGCGAGCACCAGCTTGTATTTTTATTCGCGTAAATGGGAAATCCGGGCGTTGATCATTCTGAACCTGGTATCGGCGTTGGTTGTCAGTTTACTATTCTATACTTTTAAAGAACTGGAGTTTGGCGAATTATTATCTACTTTGCTGACTTTATTGGCCTTGTATTTTGTAGTTCGGGTGCTTGGATTCCGGTTAATGTGTTCGCGGGATATTCGCATGGATTCCTTTGCGCGGGTGTTTATTGTTATTGTAGCGTTTACCATCACCGGCGCTTTTTCCGGACGTTTTATCGGTCCGCAATACAGTAGTATGTGGTCGCCGCGTACAATAAAAGAAGTCAATTCTATACTACGGCAAAAGAGTGAGCCGAACGACCAGGTGATGAGCGGCGCCACAATTTGGGTCCTGGAGAATAATTTAGAGCCGTTTTTAATGGTTTCGCATCCGACTGAATTTTTAATTCAGGCCTGGCCTGATTTTGAAAAGCAGTTCCTGGCGAACAAGCCAAAGTTCATTATTGTTGATGGTTTTACCGAAAAAAAATATGAACGCTTTTGGCCATTCATTACAGCGCAAATGGAAAAGTATTACCTGGATATTGCCCGTGTTAATGATCCCAAATCGCCGGTAAAAATTTACATGCTGAGCGAGGAAATGACGGAACCCCAATCTTTATTCACATTTTATGGGGGAAAATAATCAGGATCATGAGTTCACTACGACAAAAAACAGTTAGCGGAGTTTTTTGGACCGGCCTGGCAAAAACCAGTATGCAGGTCATGCTGTTGATTGTTATGTTCATCCTGGCGCGACTGCTGTCGGAGGCCGATTTCGGTATTGTGGCTATGGCCGGTATTATTACTATTGCCCTCGGCATGGTCAATGAACAGGGGTTGGGCACAGCGATCATTCAAAAGAAAAGTATTACCAATTCCCAAATCGTATCGGTTTTTTGGGGCAGTATTGCTTTTGGACTGTTGTTGTTTGTGCTTGGAGTTGTTGCAGCTTTCCCTGTTTCCCGGTTCTATAATGAACAGTTGATAAGGCCGGTCATCATCGTCTTGTCCGGCGGTTTTTTAATTGGCGCCTTTGGAATTGTTCAAAAAGCGCTATTGACCAAAGAGATGGCTTTTAAAAAGCTGGCCATTATCGAAATGGCCGGTGTTACGGTTAGCGGCATTGCGGCAATTATCATGGCTTTACTAAAATGCGGGGTTTGGAGTCTGGTGATGATGGCCCTGCTACGCGATTTGGTTACAGTAATCCTGTTATGGTTTTATCATCAATGGCGGCCAACCCGGCATTTTTCATGGCGGGAATTCAAGGAATTACTGAGTTTCAGCGCTAATGTTTTGGGTAACGATATTGCTTTATACCTGGTCGCCAATGCGGATATTACCATAATAGGTAAAATGCTGGGTAAGGTCATGTTGGGTTACTATAGCCTGGCGATGAACCTGGTAAAAATTCCGGTTACGCGGCTGACCGCTATAGTCGGCAAGGTGGTTTACCCGGCTTTTTCCGAACTGCAGGATAATGTGCAGTCTTTTAAAAACAGTTACCTGCGTTCGATCACTTTTATCTCTTTAATAACCTTTCCATTGCTGGCGGGTTTATGTGTATTTTCCCATGAATTTATTCTAGTGTTTTTGGGTGAAAAATGGTTGCCCATGTCTTTGCCCCTGATCTTGCTGGCGCCAATGGCAATGCTTAAATCGGTCGGTTCTATCCGCGGGTCGGTTTTTATGGCGTGCGGCAAGCCGCAGATCGGGTTTATCTGGAACATGCTCTTTTTAATTCCCCTGATTGCCGGCGTTATTTTTGGCGTGCGTTATGGATTGAACGGCGCCGCCGCCGCGTATTCAATTGTCTATGTTATTACCTATCCGCTTATACAACACATAACCAACCGGTTGATCGATACCACAATGGTGGAATTTTTACACGCCATGTCTATAAGCGCCTATGCTTCTGTGCTTATGGTTTTTGCTGGGCTGGCTGTTAAACTGGTCTTTGCCGGTTGGCTATCAAACGGTAATTTGTTGGTTCTGTTGATTGGTGTTTTAATATCTATACTAGTATATTATCTGTCAATACGAATTTTAAAAAAATCATTACTCGATGAATTTGTTAACCTGTTAAAAAGTATTAAAAGCAAAAAATCGGAAGTTAATTTGAATATATCCGAGGCGCCGGCGCAGTTATGAAAATAGCGATTATGGGAATCCGGGGAATTCCGGCAAATTATGGTGGATTTGAAACATTTACCGAAGAACTGGCCCCCAGGTTGGTGAACCGGGGCCATCAGGTTACCGTTTACGGACGAGCCAATATGATCAATTACACACAAAAGTATCATAAAGGTGTTCGTATTAAAATTTTACCCACCATCGGGCACAAGTATCTCGATACGGTTATCCATACCCTGATATGTACGTTGTATAGTTTTTTTATCAAATATGATGTTGTCTTTATCTGCAACAGCGCCAATGCCGCTTTTACCCTATTGCCGCGTTTATGGGGAAAACCGACGGTGCTGAACGTCGATGGTCTCGAATGGAAACGGAAAAAGTGGAACCAGGCAGGGCAGGCCTTTTACAGGATTTCTGAATTCCTGGCTACTTTTTTACCGACCGCCATTGTCTCCGATGCCCATGAAGTGCAGAATTATTATCTGAAAAAGTTTGGTAAAACATCGACATTTATTCCCTATGGCGCGCCGGATGGACCGGTCGGTACTTTGGAAGTACTGGAAAAATTGGGATTGAAACCGCGCGACTATATTTTGTATGTCAGCCGGATGGAACCGGAAAATAATGCGCATTTGATCGTGCAGGCTTTTACACGGGTTAACACGGATAAAAAGCTGGTCATGGTTGGCGATGCTCCCTATAACCAGGATTATATTAAAAATTTAAAGAGTATTGCCGATAATCGTATCATATTCACCGGTTATGTGTTTGGGCAGGGGTACCGTGAACTGCAAAGTAATGCCTATTTTTATGTGCAGGCCACTGAAGTCGGCGGTACGCATCCGGCGCTGGTTGAAGGTATGGGTTTTGGCAATTGTGTGCTGGCCAATGATGTGCCGGAACACCGCGAAGTGCTGGGCAACGCGGGCGTGTACTATTTCAAAAATAATGTCAAGGACATTGCCCGGCAGATGCAAATATTATGCGATTCCCCACACCTGGTAGAACAGTATCGTAAAACTGTACGGGAGTGGGTGCATGAACGGTTTAGCTGGCAAAAGGTAACCAATGACTATGAAAACCTGTTTTACCGCGTAACCCATATAAAAAAGAGTGTATAATGGCCGGCGATGTAAAAAGATTATTAATATTGATACCGTCATTTAACGAAGAAAAGAATTTACCGGGTGTACTACTCAAGCTGGAAGCGGAAAAAGCCGGCCTGGAAAAATTGGGTTGGGTGATTGATGTGCTGGTGATCGATGATGGCTCACGCGATAAAACAGAACAAGTTGCCCGCAGCTATAACGTGCGGGTTGCCGGTCTGCCGGTCAATCTCGGTTACGGGGCCGCACTGCAAACCGGTTTTAAATATGCGCGCGCTGGCGGCTATGATGCCGTTTTCAGCATGGACGCCGATGGCCAGCATCGCCCTGAAGATCTGGCTGCTATGCTGCAGGTGTTCAACCAGGGCAAATACCAGGTGATCCTCGGCTCGCGGTTTTTAACTCCGGGCGAGTACAAAACCAACATTTTCCGCAAGACCGGCATAAAACTCTTTAGTATTGTTCTGCATATATTGTGCGGTAAAAAAATTGCGGATGTAACCACAGGATTGCAATTATTGCATAAAAACGTTTTTAACCTGCTGGCAGACGAATACCCCCATGATTTCCCGGATACCCAGGTATTATTGCTGCTCTCGCTGATGGGCTTTGAAATTAAAGAAGTACAAGTAACCGTTAAACAGCGGATCTTTGGCACCTCTATGCATTCATCGTTGGCTTCGCTTTTATATCCATTTAAAAGTTTTCTGGCAATTATGGTCACATTGCTGCGCGTCGCGCAGATACGGCGTAATATAAGCAAGGCAGGCGCCTGATGATTAGATCAATTTTAAATAGATTAAATAATCAAACAACGCTGCTGTTTTTTATTCTGATCCTGGCAGCGGTGCTGCGATTTTATGGTATTCATTTTGGCGAACCGTTCAAATATCATCCCGATGAGGTAAAACTGGTTACCCAGGCCGGTCAGTTACTGGACAGCCGCTTTATGGATAAAGAGGTTTTTTTCGCTTTTGGCGTATACCCGATTTTTTATACCCTCATCCTGACGGCGCTCATGGCGGGATACATCCTGGTTGCTTTGCTAACGGGACGCTTTGAATCCCTGGAGTATGCGCGGATTTTTTATGAACAAAATTCCTTTATGTTTGTGCTGCTCGGCAGGTACTTTGTCGCCTGTTTGGGAATTATATCTGTTTATATGTTATATCGGATATTACGCGAGTTGTACGACAATAAAACCGCCCTGATCGGTGCACTCTTGTTAGCCGTTAATTTTGTTCATGTCCGCAATTCCCATTTCAGTACAGTGGATGTACCGGTTACCTTTTGTGTGCTTTTAGCTTTTTACTTTACTATCCGTATCATGCAGCGCCCCGGCAAAAAAAATTA
Organism: bacterium; assembly: GCA_029561455.1. Lineage (GTDB taxonomy): Bacteria > Zhuqueibacterota > Zhuqueibacteria > Residuimicrobiales > Krinioviventaceae > Fontivivens. Next base: position 45,385 of record JAKQIY010000076.1, on the reverse strand, counting down.
TTTTCTGGCTGGTTTTTTTATAGCTGCCGCCGTGGCGACAAAATACAGCGCTTTTCTGATCGTCCTGCCGTTTGCTTTTGTGCATCTTTATATGATTATCAAATCCGGTCCCGGCATCAGGCATGTGGTCAATAAAAATCTGCTCATTGCCAAAGTGACTGCTATAGTGACATTCCTGCTTTTTTGTCCGTTATTTTTACTGAATTTCAGGACAACCATTAATGGCTTTTTGCGGGTACAGAGTTTTGAAAAAGTTGGTAAAATCGGCAGCGGCGGCGGTTTTTTATCGTACTGGACCGGTGATCAGTCCCCGGGTTTTGGTGTTTTTTATCCCAATTCAATCCCGGCAACGCTTGGTTATGTACTGATGGCGTTTATAATTATTGGACTGGTATTGATGGTGATCCGACATCGTAAAGAAGATCTTGCGATTTTATTGTTCACTCTTCCGACCTATTTCTTTTTTGAAGACATGTCGTACAAAGCCATGCGCCATATATTGCCGTTAATGCCTTTTTTTTCAGCGGCTGCGGCATTGGCCATTATCTGGTTTTGTGAAAAACTATTTAAAAAACAACCGGCGCAAACAGCCGCCATTGCCGGTATTGTTTTGGGCTTTGTGATTGCCGGTTCGGGTGGTTCTCTGCGCTATATGAACCGCTTGAACGATCCTGATCCGCGCACCCTGGCGCTGCATTGGGTGGAACAAAATTTACCGACCGGTTCAAAAGTTGCTGTCGAATCGTTTCCGCCGTACTTGCCGGGGTTATTTAATCCGGACAGTTTAAAACCCGGTGATTATCGGATTGTTGAAACCAATTTAAATGACAAGGTGACGCATGTGGCTGATTCTCTGGTGAACTCCCTGCGTCAGGATAGTGTTTATTACTATATCGCCGATGGTTTTACCAGGCATTTCTTTTCCTGGAAATACACCAAAAAACGCTACCCGGAGATCGCCGCCGACCGCGAGAATTTATTCCGCTGGCTGGAAAATAATGCCGACCTGTTGGCCGACTTTCGACCGGAAGATGAAAATATTCAACCATTTATCATGATCTATAAAATAAAGTAACCGTTATTTATGAAAAAGCTGCTGACTGGATTTTTAAATTGTTCTGAACGAAAATTTCTGATAATTGTTTTTGTCCTGGTGCTGGCAGTGCGCCTGGGTTATATTCTGACGCTGGAAGATCGCTGGTATTTCTACGATACCGTGCATTACGATAAAGCGGCGCAGCATATTGTCGCCGGCGAAGGATTTGGCCCCAGTGTGTATTTCAGCAACTTGTATAAAAATTATTGTCTGGAACCACTATACCCCTTGTTCCTGGCCGGTGTTTATTTTGTGGCCGGTCATTCTCTGCTGGCGGCGCGGATTGCTGAAGTGTTGGTCAGCCTGTTGGCCTTGCTGGTTTTATATCAAATGAGCAAAAGCCTGGTCACACCGACGGCTGCGCGTCTGACTTTGGTCTATGCCGGATTTTACCCATTCTTTGTCTACCTGCCGGGTTTATTATATATCACCCAGCTTTTCAGTTTTTTTATCCTGTTATCGGTATTGGGATTTTTACGCTTTTTTAAAAATCCACACTGGGGCTGGATGGTCTTTGCCGGTGTATTTCTGGGGCTCGGCGTATTGGCCCAGCCTATTTATATGTTTGCCATACCATTGTTTGGTTTATGGATATTATTGATGACCAATGCCGGCATTTGGAAAAGAATTGGCATGTGTTTAGTGCTGGGAGTTACCTTGCTGTTGGTCTTTACTCCCTGGACGGTGCGCAATTACCTGGTCTTTCATAAAGCCAAATTTGCCCGCGCCTGTCTGCCGCAGGGGCAAATATATGGCGAAACGTTCTGGAACATTGCCCGCAACCGCGCCCTGGAGCAGGATTCGGTAGCGGTGACCAAGTTTTCAGTATATTATCATGTTGAACAAAAGCAAAGTATTTTTGATTGTTACCTGGACGATAATTATTTTTTCACCCTGCATCCCTATGAGAATATAACCTTACCGGATAGTAACAGTTATTTCGGGATTGTTTTTGCCGGACCGGACAGCAATTATGTGCATCAGGTTGTAGCCAGGCAGCGGGTGAGTATGCAGGGGGAATTTGTAAATTTGAAAACCTGGAATTCCCTCGATACCCTGGAAATTGTGTCGGGCGCCGATAGTGTGCAGTATAACGGCGCTGCTATCAGGTCGGGCGGCGCTACCAAATACTGGAATTATTCCCTGGTGTTCAAGATGCCGGTGAATGCTAATTATTTCGAAATCCACTATCCGCAGCCGGTATCGCCTTTACAACTCCGCCGCGCTGCATTGCTGGTGTTCCTCGATCAACCCACATTAGACGCAAATGGGTATATGATTTGGCTGCATCCCTGGGGCGAACCGGATCTGTGGTGGTACAGAGACGGCAAACCGTTTGACAGCGTACCGGTCAAGAAAACCTTTACCGATGAAAACAAGGTCAATTTACTTTACCTGCTGAGCCATTACCCGTATGAATTTATTTTCAAGCATTTTATACCGGAATTTATTAATTTCTGGAATCCGAAAATAACGCGGGTCATTTCCGAGGAGACCCAACCGGGCCGGATCATGCAACTGGTCTCTATCTTGTCTTTTACACCGGTATTATTGTTGTTCCCGGTTGGAATTTGGGCTTTGCGCAAAAAAATGAAAATGCTGCTATTATTTTTAATCCCGGTTATTGCCTTGGCAGGAGGATATTCATTATATTTCAGTCAAACCAGGTATCGGATACCCATAGATGGCTTGCTGATCCTGCTGGCGATGCAGGGTTTGTGTTATATTATTGCCCGGTTTGGCAATAAAGATGCGAATAATCACAACATAACAGGATGATAAATGTATAAAAACAAAACCATTTGCGCCATTGTACCGGCATACAACGAAGAGACCCAAATCGGCATGGTCATTGATACCATGCCGGATTTTGTGGATAAAATTGTCATAATTGATGATTGCAGCAAAGATAAAACCGTACAGGTTGTAACGGACTATATGCAGCGCCGCCCGGATGTATTATTGTTACGCCATGAGGTAAATCAGGGGGTAGGCGCAGCCATTGCCAGCGGTTATAAATGGGCGCGGGACAATAATGTAGATGTTGCCGTAGTAATGGCCGGTGACGGGCAAATGGCTCCGGCGGATTTGCCGGCAATCCTTGATCCGGTAGTTGAGGATAAAGCGGATTATTCCAAAGGTAACCGCCTGTTCACCGGCGAAGCGTATAAAAAAATCCCCAAGATCAGGTATTTCGGCAATTCAGTCTTGTCGTTACTTACCAAAATCGCCTCCGGGTATTGGAACATTGCCGATTCCCAGTCCGGTTACACGGCCATAAATGCCAAGGCACTCAGGGTTATCGACTGGGATGCCATGTACAAAGGCTACGGCCAGCCCAACGATCTGCTGGTGCGCTTGAATATTAATAATTTCCGGGTTAAGGATGTGCAGATCCAGCCTGTTTATAATATCGGTGAAAAATCCGGTATAAAAATTCGCAAAGTCCTTTTTACCATTAGCTGGATTTTATTTAAAATGTTCCTGAAACGCATGAAAGAAAAGTATATCATTCGCGATTTTCATCCTCTGGTATTTTTCTATGCCTGCGGCTTCTTTTTTGGATTGTTATCCTTCCTGTTATTCCTAAGGATTTTCTATTTCTGGTTCCTCCTGGGACTGGATATTCCCAAAATAAATGCTATGGCCGCCTTGTTTTCGTTCATGAGTTCCACGCAATTCACTCTGTTTGCCATGTGGTTCGACATGGAAGCTAATAAAGAATTACGTTGAGCAGGGGAGAGGAAAACTTGGCAGAACGTTTGGATAAAATTTTAAAAAATCTGCAAAAGATCAATTTTGGTTCAAAATGGATTACCATTCCCTTTCTGGCTTTGATTTTTTATTATATTTTTGCTTATTTTAAAAATAACATTGCCGATTTACAGGAACAAGAGTTCCATTTCCAGGTCTCGAAACTTTTAATACCCGGTTTGCTGATCTGGGCGGCTATGCTGCTGAATGCTTTTGTCTATCATCAGATCATCGCCGGTTTGGATTCGCGGGCGAAATTGGGGCCGAATATCCGCATCTGGTTTTATTCTTACCTGGGGCGTTTTTTCCCCGGAAAGGTCGGGCTGGTCGCCAGCCGCGTGGTTCTGCACAAGCAGCACAATATCTCCGGGCGGATCGCCCTGTTTGCTTTTTACCTGGAAACGCTGATCTCGGCTATAACCACCTTGTTTATTTATTTGTTTTCAACGATTGTTTTCGATTATCCTTTTTTACAAAATTATCGGGTTTTTTCCTGGATTCTGATGGTTATTTGTTTGCTCGCCGTGCATCCCCGTTTTATCCGTTACCAGCTTTCCCTGTTGATGAAACTCAAGGGCGAAACCCAAAAACTGGATTATAATTTGAATTTTATGACCCTGTTGTCCATTTTTATTCTACGCATAGTGATTTGGGGATTGCTGGGCCTGAGTTTTTATTATACTATTATAGCATTTATTCAAATACCGTTCCATTATTATCCTTATTTGACCGGCATTTTTGCACTTGGCAATATTATCGGTTTGCTGGCGGTTTTTGCGCCATCGGGATTGGGAGTATTGGAAGGCATTTTATTGTTAGGATTAAAGTATATCGTGCCGGATGGCATTGCGGTAGTAATTAGTATTGCCGTGCGAATTGTCAAAGTGATCGCGGAACTATCCATTATTTTTATCGTTTATGGAATTGTTAAATTATACCATCTGGAGAACAGCAAAATAGTAACCGATACAGGAAAAAAATAAATGAACCGGGAACAAGCTATACAATGGATATATGCAGTAATTGATGAATTGAATGAACAATTAGATCATAAACAACGGCTGGAAAAATTGCCAAGTACCGTTATAATTGGGCAGGGAAGCAAGCTGGATTCGCTGGGGGTAATCAATTTTATTGTCGGCCTTGAACAAAAGGTACAGGAACAGGCGGGAGTTGAAATCACTCTGGCCGATCGGATGCTCGATTTCACGCAGGATAACCCGTTACGCACTGTAGAATCTTTGGCTGCCCACATTACTGCGCTGGTAAAGGAGTAATACATGTCGCCGGACAAGATCAGGGGTGTATTGCTTGCCGATTTTAATATTCAAAATCTTGCCGGTTACTTGAATAATAACGCTGACTTGCCGGAAACGCAGGTAAAATCCGCCCCGTTCGGCCAGGTAGTTCCGGCTTTAATGAATGCCGGCGATGCACTGTGGCGCGAAAATCCGGATTTTGCCGTTATTTGGGCGCGTCCCGAAAGCATTTTTCCGGCTTTTCAACAAGCCCTGAACTATATGCCGCCGCAAGTGGAAAAAATTCTTGCCGAGGTAGATGAGTTTTCAGTGCTGCTGCTCAACCTGCGCGGCAGGGTTAAGACAGTATTTATTATGCAATGGGTGTACCCCACCTGGCATCGCGGACTGGGGGTAATGGATTTAAAAACCGGTGTGGGAATTTCCAATCTATTAATGCAAATGAATCTGCGCCTGGCAGATAATTTACAAGACCGGGCTGAATTTATTGTATTGCCTGTACAAAAATGGCTGGAAATGACAGGCCCTTCCGCATTCAATTCCAAGCTGGACTATATGGGCAAGATTGCCTTTGCCAACCCGGTGTTTGCCCTGGCGGCGCGTGATATTAAAGCCGGGTTACGGGCAGTAAGCGGACAAGCCCGTAAATTGATCCTGCTTGACCTTGACGATACGCTGTGGGGTGGCATTGTCGGCGACCTGGGTTGGGAAAAAATCCGCCTCGGCGGGCACGATCCTGTGGGCGAGGCCTATGTCGATTTTCAGAAAACATTGCAGGCATTGAGCCGTCGGGGTATAGTGTTGGGCCTGGTCAGTAAAAATGAGGAAAGTATTGCCCTTGAAGCTATTGAAAAACACCCGGAAATGGTGTTAAAAACCGATAATTTTGCCGGCTGGCGCATTAACTGGCAGGACAAGGCGCAGAATATTGTCGACCTGGTGCGTGATTTGAACCTGGGTTTGCAGTCTGTTGTTTTCATCGACGATAACCCGGTAGAGCGGGCGCGGGTGCGTGAAGCGCTACCGGAGGCGCTGGTGCCGGAGTGGCCGGCCGATCCCATGTTGTATAAAAGCGCCCTGTTAAGTTTGAATTGCTTTGATACCCTTGCCACCAGTAGTGAGGATTTAGGCAGAACTGAAATGTATGTTTCCGAGCGAAAACGTAAAACGCTGCTGGAAAAAATGGAATCCCTCGATGACTGGCTGCATACTCTGGAAATGCAGGTGACGATACAACCGCTCACTGAAGTTGATCTGGCTCGCACCGCCCAGTTGTTGAACAAAACCAACCAGATGAACCTCTCCACCCGGCGATTAACCGAACCGGAACTGGCGGCCTGGGTGGCGCAGCCGGGTAACCGGTTATGGACGTGCCGGGTGAGCGACAAATTCGGCGATTCCGGGCTTACCGGCATTGTAAGCATGACCGTTACCGCTAACCAGGGGCAGATTGTGGACTTTATTCTCAGCTGCCGGGTAATGGGTCGTAAAGTGGAAGAGACCATGATTTATACCGCAATCGACTATGCGCGTTCTCTTGGTTTGCAGCAGGTGTGCGCCCGGTATTTACCCACTGCCAAGAACAAACCTTGTCTCAGTTTCCTGCAAAACAGCGGCATGACTTACCGGGAAGATAATGTATATTGCTGGGATACTGGCATGGGATATCCAGTTCCCGCGCATATCAATTTGAAATTACTACCGGGAGATGCACATGATTAAACTCGACTTGCTTGGCAAAGACGCCGTATTTGAACATATCGGCCTGGTGGTGAAATCCATTCACGAGATCAGCGGTGATAAAACCGAAATCCACAGCGATCCGGTACAAAAGGTGCATGTCGCATTTGTCGATATGCATGGCGTTCGGGTTGAACTGATAGAGCCGATGGGGGAGGATAGTCCGGTTGCCGTCAGCCTGGCAAAAGGGCAGAAATTACTGCATTTGTGTTACCGTGTGCCCGATCTGGAAAATGCTATAAAGTATAGCCGGTCTAAAGGATTTCACTGTATAGCCCGCCCGGTGCCGGCGGTGGCGTATGCCGGTAAACCGATTGCCTGGTTGTTCAGTAAGGAGTACGGGCTTGTTGAGATTGTGGAAGATTAAGCGCCCAACTGGTCAGTCGTTTCAATTTGATAATAAAAGGGGTCCACACACCGAGCAAATGACATAGATTTTCCGCAAAGGAACCGTCATCCAGCACACAATTCCTCGGCACCAGAAAAGGATCGGTTGCATACGTTACCGGGTGTTCTTCGATGGTTGCCGCTATTTTATAGCCATATTTTTGTAAAATCGCTTTTTCACGGCCGTCATAATTTCCGTTTGGATAGGCGAACGCGGTGATCTCCACTCCCAGCCATTGTTCCAGGACCAGCCGTGATTTTTGAATTTCAAAATCCAGTTCTTCTCTGGCGCAATTAGTTGTAACAACATGATTAACAGTATGGCTACCAAAACCGATATAGGGAAGAGCCGCAAGCTCATTTATATCGGCAAGGGTAAACGGCTCGCCGTTTTCCGGTGAGGTATAATCATCGTTGCGGTATAATTCGTTGATAATTCGCTGCCGTTCGTGGTTGGTGAGTTGTAACAGTTTTTCAAAAGGATTGATTTGCAATTCTTCAGGTAATAAATTTTTATGTTTAATGGCTTCGCAGAACCAAAAGGCGCCGTTTTCTATTTCACCTGTGGGAATGAAAAAAGTTATCGGAATTTGATATTGTTTGATGGTCGGCATGACCTGGGTCAGGTTGTTTTTCCAGCCGTCATCAAAAGTGATCCAAACTGCGCCCGGCAACAGAGGTGTACGCAGGTATAAAAAATCGATCAACTGCTGGGTTGAAATAAAATAAAAGCCGTTTTTTTTCAACCACTTGATGCAGGACAGAAAGAGACGACGCGGTGGATTGTGAAAAAATATCGACAGGACACAGCCGTTTTGCAGGTACTGTTTTTTTGCCCGTTGTGTATAACCCAGCATAATTAAAAATAGCGCCAGCATCGCTGCCAGCACATTTCTGAAAAATCTCTTTAGTTTATTTTCTTCCAGCATATTTTGCCTTGTTACATATTTAAATCCATATCACAATCTGCCATTGTGGTTATCAGTAAATTACGCTTTGTCATTTTTTCCAAAGGCAGGTCGAGCGCCGCATTGGTTAAAATTGCCTGCGGTCTGCCGATTTTGATAAATCCTTTCTTTTGCAGCCTGGTGTCAAAAAACGCCAGGGAACTCATGGTCAGCATTCCATCCAATCCGGCGCCGGTTGCGATTCTAAATGCACTATCGAGCAGCGCTGTAAATTGCCGGCTATCGGTAAGGCTGGTACGGTAATCGACCAGGGCCAAAAGCCGCAACCCATGCCAGTCCATTACCCGACATACCAGGTAACTGTTGAATTGGTCGGTCTGGTAAACGCTATACTTGTCCGGTTGACTAAAAAACCGCCATTCCATAAATTGCCGGGAACGGGAAAATTCAAGATGATTATCGGACGGCCTTACTTCGCGCCAGTCATCCGCTCCGGCCAGTTTTTTAAATACTACTCCTTTACTTTGAACACTATCGGGAAATAACACCGGCTTGTGTTGAAATGCGACAGAAACAGGTTTATGTAAATGCTGTACGGCTTTGAATGGGATTAATACATTTTTAAAACGGATATATTTGTGCAAATTACCAATGCAGCGGGTTTTTAATGCCAGGCTGATTTGCAGCGCTTCCGGTGAAGGCCCGATTGTGAAATAGGGCTTGTATCCATTGATCGCCTGCATCGCCAGCAATGCCCCGGTGCCGCCGGTGCGGTATGCTTGGGCAACATAATAATCACAGCCAAAATAACAGAGCTTTATCTCCTGCCGATAATTATATTCCGCCGGCGACAGCAGAAACTGGCCGAATATTTCATTGTTTTCATTGATGGCAACCAGACCACAAGGTTTCGATTTATCTGCAACCAAAGGATTATCTACAAAAAGAAACCGGAAATGTGCGGCGGCGTCGCTACGCTGCGGAAAAATCTGTTTATTAAATGCCAGAATTTGTTTAAATTGTATTTCTGAAATTTTTTGTATTTTCATTATTAGTGACTACCGGATATTACTATTTACCGCTAGTGGATTTTATACAATCTAATAAAAAAATACTAAAAACAAAATTATTATCTGTTCAATTTAATAATAATGCGGCATGGTACAGATATTGCCCGATATTTTGTGTTAACTTGATAAAAATTAGTAAGAATTTGTAAAATATTGTTTTTATTGAAGTACTAATTTTGCTCATTATTTATTTGTCTCAACTCATGACAGTATAGTATCATTATGGCTATTTTTATTCAGGTCCTTTATATTTCTCTGGGTTTCTTATTATCGATCAACCAGGGTGTTTCCGTAATCGTTGGGCATTTGCGCAATGGCGATATTCTGGGTTCCGATATTTTTATGCCAGTGGATATTCCCTTGTATTTGCTGCTGTTTTTAACTGCCGATAAAAGCAGGCAATCACAATATTGGTTTTTGGGTTTTTTTGTTAAATTATTACTAGTGGTTTTTTACCTTTTGGCCCTAACCGGAGAGTTTGTCTGTTATGATTATGCCGAATTTCGCTTTCAGTTTGTACATTTAACCCGCGCCATGTTGATCTTTTTGATCATTGCTTCCCGGCTGCACGACCGACAATTCCTGCCCAGTTTGGTGATCGGCTTGCTGACCGGTCTCGGCTTTCAGAGTTTTATCGGTTTTTGGCAATGGCAAGTCGGCCCAATCCGTATACCTTATTTTAAAATTGCGTCGGGATACAGAGTATCCGGGACTATGCAAGTAGCCAATGCTTTTGGAGCTTACCTGATCACTCTTGTCCCATTAGCTATTCGTATTGCATTTTTTACAAATTTAAAACCAAAATTACTCTGGATCATTATCACGGGTCTTTCCCTGGGTGCATTGTATGCTACTTATACACGCGGCGCCTGGCTGGCTTTTATCGGTGCTATGGCCATTTTTGCAATGTTTGATTTAAATACCAGAAAAATAAAGCGGCAGCAAAAAATTATTTTTGTGACGCTGAGTATCCTTTTTATTATTTTTATGGGGGTTAAATATGGCAACAATATCAGCGCGCGGATGTCCGGTGCATCAGAGTCACTGGCAGGTGAAGCTAAACACAGCCGGGCATCTCTTGCCAAAGATGCCTATCGAATTATTAATGAGAACAAGTCTTTTGGCGTTGGCCTCAATAACTACCGGCATTTTGCCGATAAACAAACGCAGGGTTTACGAATTGTTCACAATGCTTATTTATTAATTGCCGCTGAACAGGGATTGATTGCTTTTGCTTTATTTGTAATCGCCAATATAATTATACTTGTCAGCGGGTTTACGCTTTTGCGATCCAGGGATAAACTGATTTATAATGTCGGCTCCGCAACACTGACCAGTTACACAGCGCTATTGGTTTATCATATGATTGCACCTGATTATCGCATAGTTGCAGTATTAATGCAACATTACCGGCTGTTGGGTATGATTGTAGGTTTATTGATTATGAACGATCTGGTATCGAAAAAAATGGCAATAGGGGACATAACCAGAAAAATCCGCTATGGGCGGAAAGTAAATGGTAATGGTGTACCGCGTGAGCAAACCAACGGAAATCCGGTTGATACAGCTTTATCCGATCAGCAAAAGGTTTTAAAAATGTCGAATATCCGGTTACAACATTAATTATATTCGGGAGATATTCTTATGGGAACGACGGCAAACGCCGGTATTTCATTACAGGGCAAGTTGATCATTGTTCTATTGGGTATTGTGTTTATTGTTTTCTTATTCAATCTGCTTAAAAACAGAAAGATCAGCGAAAGTTTGGGCCTGATTTGGTTGACCGTATCGGTCGGCATGGTATTGGTAGTTATTAATAATACCGTTCTAATGTCCATTACCCATTTTTTAGGCGCTCAATACCCGGCTTCCGCCCTGACCATGATCGGGTTATTGTTTATTATATCGCTGCTGCTCTATTTTACCCTGAAATTAACCCGGCTTACCCAGGATTTACGCTCGCTGGTGCAGCAAATTGCCATACGCAATATGCAACTGGAAAAGCAAATCGCCGATCTCGAAAAGCACATAATTGAATTACAATCACGTAAATGCTGACCTTGTTATGGCATTCCTGTCAACAATCCACTCCTGACTCTAGGTAAAATAATCTGATCTATGGCTCAATTACATAAAAACATTGGTTTTGCCGGGCTGGGGCAATTTATCTACACACTGCTGGCTTTTGCATTAATCCCGTTTGCCTCCCGGTACCTTGGTGAAGAAGGTTTCGGTATTTACTCGCTGGCTACCGCTATCGGTTTTTTTGTTTCGCTATTCACCGATCTGGGCATGTCTACCTTGTTAACCAGGGAGAGTTCCCGGCGCAAGATCCTTGCCGAACCGTTGTTCGCCTGCTTTTTGGGAATCAAATCGGCGCTGGTTATTGTTACCCTGGCGCTTTTACTTGTTTATTTACAAATCGGCGGCATAGAAAAAGTAGCTTTTCATTCGATTATCATTTTTTCACTTTCGTCGATCATCAGTTCTTATGCCCAGAACGCTTTTTCAGTATTTCGCGCTTTTGAAAAGATTCAATATGAAACTCTGGGGGTTGCTGTCGATAAACTATTTTCTGTTTTTATCGGCATTATTTTTTTGGTAATGGGCTATGATATCCGTATCTTTATTTCTTCGTTTTTAATAGCCAGCATAATCAAGTTATTATTATCATTTATCCTGCTCGAAAAGAAGTTCATCCGCATTCGTTATTCCTTTAAATTTAAACGGGCAGTTCCATTGCTGTATGCTTCTATTCCTTTTGGATTATCCGTTTTGTTGGCGGTTTGTTATAATTATCTTGCCATTCTTATGCTTTCGGTAATGACCAATTTCAAAGATGTGGGCTGGTATTCCGGTAGTTACAAGTTTTTAAACCTCACTACCCTCATCCCGCAGGTGCTTTCCGCCGCATTTCTGCCACAGTTGTCGGTTTGTTTCAACAATTATAAAAAGCTTACAGAATTGTTCCTCAAGGGCTGCCAGTATTTATTTATATTTTCCATCCCCATGATCCCTGTTATTTTACTCATGGCTCGCTGGATTGTATTGACTTTTCTGGGTTCAAAATTTGAAGGCTCGATCATATCTCTGCGTATTCTGGTTTTTGCCGCTTTTGCGCAAATGTTAAATTCTTTTTTTGTCTCCCTGTACGCAGCAATTAACAAGCAAAAAAAAATCTTGTATTTCCAAATCGTTGGATTGCTGTTTAACCTGACCTTGAATGTCATTTTAATTCCAATAGTATCATACCGTGGCGCAGCAATTGCAACAATAGTAACTGAATGGAGTATTCTGCTCCTGATAACCATTTGGGCGGCCAGGAACATTTTTCAGGCCACTCCGGAATGGAAAGCATTGATCTATTATGTTTTACGGCTCGTGCTGGCTACCACCATTTTAAGCATTGTCATTGTGGTGATGCAATACGCCCAGGTAAATAATGTACTGATAGTGGGGTGCGGCGGCATGACTTATGTTCTTTGTTTACAAATGTTAAAGTGTGTTGATTTCCTGGCGCTGTCGCGCAGGATTTTTGAATTTATCAGATAAGCAGTAAGGAGTTGAGTGGAAAAAGAAATTAACACTATTCAAAAATTCTACCAGACAGAAAAAGCCCTGGTAACCTCACCATTCATCGACCAAACCGGAAAATTTAACCGGGAACTGATGGCAACAGTTTTTAACCGATTGGGTATTAAAACGGACAAAAAAACGGTTGCCGATGTCGGCTGCGGTACTGGCTTGCTGGCCAGGTACTTTGTAAGTGATAATTTTTACATTGGTCTTGATCTGGTCAGGCACGAAACTTTACCGGCATTAGGAGACCGGCAACATACTTTTATCCAGGCTGATGCGCAGTGCAATCCATTGCAGGCTCAATCGGTAGATTTTTTGTTGTGCCTAGACAGCTTTGAACATTATCCGGATCAGGTAAAAGCAGCCCGGGAATTTTTCCGGGTGTTACGACCTGGTGGATATATGTTTTTATCCATACCGACTTATGCCAATGTTGCCGGTATAGTGAAAAGAACACTGGAAGAATCCGGCAGTTACGCCAGGAATAGCTGGGCGCCATTCGATTATTGGAAACCGGAGGCGCTGGAACATTATATTACACCCCGGAAGATCAGGAATATTTTCCGCACTGCCGGGTTTAAAGAGTTCAGCATGATCGGTTATGACCGGGAAGTAGTGGTCGGTTTATTTCCCTGGATATGGCATCCGAATTGCCCGCGCCTGGCTGCTGCGATAATAAGCAGATTTTTCCGTGTGATTGCCGGGCCGTTAGTCAGAATTCATCCGGCCGCTAGCTTGCATACTTTTTGGAAAATTGTTAAATAATATATTGTATTAAATAAGGAGTATTGGTTATGAAAAAAATATTATTTTTACTGTTGTTAATACCAATGCTTATAGCGGATATTGTATGGTCTCAGACTTTTGACAGATTAAATCCTCCGTTTCCACGATTGGGTATTTTTAATATGTCGAGCCCCGTTGCGTCCAAATCCAACGGAGTTCGGGAACGTTTACTGGCCGATTACGATCTGGCGATCATCTATGGCATGACCGATATAGGCGCCGATGTGTTAGCGCCTGAATTACGGCGACTGAATCCGAACCAGATTCTGCTGGCATCGGGTATCAATAGCGTTAATGACCGTGATCCTGTCAACCATTTTCTGTATCGCAGTTATCGCGGGCGTCTTATGAATGCCATTGAAGCTAACCAGGCCACAATTACCGTTGATAATGCTACCAATATCTATGCAGGGCAAAGTAACGCCAATCTCTGTTATATTCGTATCGATGACGATCTGATCAAAGTAAATAGCGTTAACTTTACCACCAATGTGCTTACCGTACAAACCAATGATGTCGACCGGCTTGTGGTAAGTACCCATCACGATTCCGGCGCTATAGTTTATAGTGTTATTCGGGTATCGGGCCCCGGCATCTATCCGAATTTCAGTGAATATGCGGTAACAGTTGACGGTAAATATTCCTGGGATTATATTGCGGAAAAAAATTTCCTGCGCGAAGTGAACTGGTCCGCCGGTTGGTTCGACGGCATGTTCCATGACTGGTTTGCGTATATTTTGTATATCGGTACTTATAAGCATGATTTTGATATGAATGGCATAACCGATACGGAAGAACATTCCAGCGACTGGATCGCCCGGCAATGGCGTTATGGGCTTGAGAAATTTGTCCAGCGTGAAGAACAACTCATGGCGGAACTGACCCCGGATTTGCCTAATTTGTATGCTGTTAACGCCGGCGGTGTAATTGATGCCTATTATCAATATTTGAACGGTCACCAGTTCGAAGGCTTTCAACGTTTTACCTCGGTGCCCGGTGTTATTTCTGATGCTAAAAAGTGGCTCAACCAGGGAAAGAAACCGACAATTTTACACTTGTTTGATTATTTTCCCGAAGCAAAGTTTGATGACGGTAAAAATCGCTTTAGTGAAGTGCGTTTCGGTTTAACCCTGGCTATGCAATATGACATGTATTATTGCCGTACTGCCGGCGATACCTATTACCTGTTCTTCTGGTATGATGAATTTGATACCGAAATGGGCTACCCCACTGGTCCATCAACGGCCCTGGCTAATGGCTTGCTGGTGCGATATTTTGATAACGGCGTTGTGGTTTGCAATGCAACCGGCGCCAATCAAACCTTAACTGCCGATATGTTGACCGGTGGTCCTTACTACCGGTTAAAAGGCGGACAAGACCCGGTATGGAATAACGGCGAGCTATTTACATCGGTCGACATGCCGGGAATTATCTATGCTCCCAAAAACCAGCGAGGCGACGGTATTCTGTTATTTAAACAGCCCACCACGGTTGTGTCCGATATCATTGTCGATAACTTTTTTATGAATGCTACTTCGCCAGGCTCCGATCCGGTACAATTGTCCGGCTCATGGACCAAGGCGGTCTCGGCGGGTTTTGCCGATTTCCGCGACAATAATCCTTACTGGAGTCAAACCGGTTCTACGCGCGCTTTTCAGGCTGGTGATTATTATTATGATGATAGTTGGGGTTATCATTACAGCACGGCCGGTTCCGGTGAAAATAGTGCACTTTACAAGCCCACTATCGGCCTGCCCGGCTGGTACGAAGTCAGCGAATGGCATGGCTGGCATGGCGACAGGGCTTCCAATTATGCCGAAGCAACCAATGTACCTTTTGAAATTGGCGTTGGAACCGATGTTCGTATACGCGGCTCCTATAATCAACAGGAAAACATCGGCCAATGGAATAGGTTAGGTTTTATTAATTTGCCGGCCGGTAAAGAGGGATTTATCAAAATTACCAATAACGCCGATGGTTATGTTATTGCCGATGCTATGCGCTTCCGCTATATGGGCGGCGATGAATTTTCACCAGATACTGTACCCCCGGCTGCGCCTACCAACGTCAGAGTGTATTGATCTTTTCCTTTTATCTTTATAAAACCCCGTAATAGTATTATTACGGGGTTTTTTTGTTTTTAACTTGTTTTTTTTTGCATCTTGAAAAAAAAAAGAGTACATTTATATCTCTAAATATTATACCCATTTAACGGATGAAATTATACGACAGGATTTTGTATCCGATTATATAAAGGAACCAGAATTGAAATTTACAAAATCATTTCCTGATTGGGTTTTAGACAAACGCTATGTTATTCTTGCTGTATGTACTTTATTATTAATGGGTTCCTGTACATTGAACGGCTTGTGGGTGGGAGATTTCTGGGAACATGCCGCCATAGTCCGGGAACTGACCGAAAATCCTGTTTCCCCCAGCCATCCGATTTTAGCGCTGGATGTGCCGCATGCATTTTTTTCGCCATATTTACTGACCGTAGCTTTATTTGCCCGCCTCTTGCATTTGGGCCCTGTAACAGCCCTGGCAATTTTTGGCATGCTCAACCTGACTTTGTTACTTTTCACTTTGCGACTTTATATAAAGCTTTTCATTCCTGTAACTCATACTGATTTTTATGTTTTGCTTTTTATCCTTTTATTGTGGGGCAGTATTCCTTGGAGCTTTAGCAGTTTCTTTCATCTGCGGGTTTTGAATTATGTGCTGCCTTATCCATCAACATTTTGCACAGCCCTCACTTTACTGGCTTTTTCTGCGCTTATTGTTGCTATTCGCCGGCAAAAGCCTGCCTGGTACCTGGCGATTTTATTGATCATACCGATAGTTTTGTTGTCTCATCCCTATACTTTTATTTTTCTAAGTTTGGGACTCGGCGCTTTTTTTATAGGACTGCCCGGTAAAAGCCGCCGGGATTATATTGTTATGGCCCTGGTCTGCTTAATTGGCGGTAGTATGACGTTGCTATGGCCATATTATCCTTTTTTAAAATTTATTCTTCATGGCACTGCGGCCTATCAACACGGCATAGGAAATATGTATTTACATCTTTTTGCACGGGCCTGGCCGGTGCTGATTTTAGGGACGCCGTTGCTTGTTTGGCGCTGGAAAAAAAACCGATTGGACCCCTTGTTTCTTTTATGTATAGGTTTACTGGTCATTTACATATACGGTTATGTGTCCGACCGTACCGCTTATGGCCGAACATTGTCATTTATCATTCTTGTTCTGCATCTAGTTATTGCAGAGCGGGCCGCCAGACTGGAAGAACTGGTTAATTTTTCCAAGATTTCACGCACAGGCAACCGTTATATATTTATTAGTGTGGTCATAATCGCCCTGGTTGTTTTATCCTTCCGCGATACTCTCAAGGTCGGTTTGCGTAACGCTATTCCGGGACAACCCAATATCTGGTCTCAATATACGATATTCACCCGTTATATTCACCCGGATGATGTTATTCTATCGGATATATATACAAGCTGGTTTATTCCGGCAATGGGTGGCAAGGTGGTCGCTTCCAATAATGCGCTGGCGTTCATTGATGATCAGTTTGAACGGCGCGATGCCGTAAACCGGTTTTTCAGCGACAGCACCATGGTTGAAGAACGGTTGTCGGTTATTCAAAAGTATCATGTGAATATGCTCATATTTGATAAAAAACAGGTCCCGCATTGGCAGACAATAAGCGGTCTGGTAGGTGAATTAACAAGAGAAATTGTTTATACCGATGACCATTTTGAAATTTGGCGCTTGCACAAACAACCGGGGTTAACGGAGTGAGAGAAAAGCCGGTTAATCAACATGAATAAAACAGTCAAGATCGCTTATTTTAATTATATGCAGGATTTGTACGGTATGTCGATCGGTTCTACCATCAAAGCCGAACAACTGCTGTCACACCTGGAATTACTGGGTTATAAAATCTGTTTTTACTGGCGCTATGCGGACAAGCCCAACAAAACCGGTATTGCCGGTTCCGGTAAAAACCGGAATTTTTTACAACATCCGCTCTTGCGTCGTTTATTTTTTACACTCAAAGAAATTGTAAAAAATATCTTTGAATTGATCCGTGAATACCGTTTTCTAAAATCCTGCCGCGCCGACCTGGTCATTGTCCGTATCGATGCTTTCCGTTATTCAGCGTCGCTATTGGCGAGAATACTTGGGCTACCGCTGCTCATTGAAGCCGATGGCGCCAATTCTTGGGAATGGCTGCATTACAGTAATAAAGACGGTAATATCTGGAAAAGCTGGTTATTATTTGTAGAAAGATTTTGTTTCCGGCTGGCCGATAGCGTGTTTGTGCAATCGAAAGTTGCTAAAGATTATTACCTTGATCTATATCCGATTGCGGCTGATAAAATAACTGTCATTACCAATGGCGCCGACCCCGTGCAGCAGTTACCTGATCCCCATGTTTTAAAGGAACAGCTTGGCATAAACAAAAGCGCCGTTGTATGTGGTTTTATGGGCTCGCTGCATTATTGGCACAATACGGGCTTGTTGTTCGAACTGGTTAACCGTCTATTGACCGACGACCCCGATTTATATTTTTTGATAGTCGGCGGTGGCGGCCCAATGACTGATGATTTTATCAGGCAATGCAGCGGGTGTGAGTGGAAAAAACGCGTGATCTTTACCGGCTATATTGAACACAGCAAAACCCCTCTTTATGTCAACCTGTTTGATATTGCCCTGGCGCCTTATGCCACTTCAGGGTTGTTTTATTATTCGCCGGTAAAAATATTTGAATACATGGTGCAGGGCAAGGCTATTGTTACAACCCGGATTGGTCAGATAGCCGAACTTATCACCGCAGGGGAGAGCGGCCTTTTCTTTGATCCGAATAGCCCCGGTGACCTTGTAGCGAAGGTCAGGAGTCTATTATCTGAACCGGCATACCGTAAAAGAATAGGAGAGCGCGCCCGGCAGGTGATAATGGCGAACCATACCTGGAATCATAAAGCGGCGCAACTGGAAGAACAGTGCCTTGCGGCATTACACAAGCATGGGCGGGGCTGAGGCGCCGCTTTTTCGGAACGATCCCGGTTGTGTATGTAGACAATCCGATTGATAAATGTATGGACAAGAAATGATGAACAGAACGTTAAAAATAATATTATTGATTGCCGCCGGTGCAGCGCTGGTTTATCTGCATTTTTATGGGATCGGTAGCCTGGTGCTCGGCAGCGATGAACTGCATCCGGCACGGGCGCTTATCAGCAGCGACTGGAGTTTAACAAACCATCCCTGGCCGGCCAAAGCGGTACGCGAGTATTACGATAACTGGCCGATCCAGTTTCCGCCATTATTTGGTTTACTTTGCCGGGCTGCCGTTTTGGTCTTGGGCGTTAATGCCCTGGCGTTGCGCTTCTTCCCGGCTTTATTTGCCGTGTCAGCAATTGTTGCGGCAATCTGGTTGTTTCGCCGTTTTATGACTACCGGATTGGCTGTGGCGGCCGCCTTGCTGATGGGAATGATCTCCGACAAACTGTTGATTTATGCCAAATCATTAAAGCATTATTCCGCCGATGTATTATGCGCCGCATTATTATTGTATTGTGGAAAACGACTGATTGACAAAGACAGTATTACTAACTGGCTACTTTTAACCGGTGTCGCGGCGCTGAGTATCTGGCTGGCCTTTGCTTCGATATATGTAATTGCCGCCGTTTACATAACATTGCTGATCCGCCAGGTTTGGATT
The DNA here is from genome assembly GCA_029561455.1 of bacterium. Taxonomy (GTDB): domain Bacteria; phylum Zhuqueibacterota; class Zhuqueibacteria; order Residuimicrobiales; family Krinioviventaceae; genus Fontivivens. Next base: position 26,081 of record JAKQIY010000076.1, on the reverse strand, counting down.
GTTAAAAATAAATACCGCAGCTTTTGGGTTCGATTTTTCATTTCCGGTTTTGTCTTTGCCCTGTCATTTTTGGGCTTATACCTGGTTAGTATTGCCAATGCAGTTGAAAATCCGGTTTTCATTCGCGAATGGCTGGTGCAGATATTTCATTGGGAAAAAGTGACGGATCTATCCTATGTTTTGCTTTACCTGGCGCATACCGTGAAACATGTATTATTGCTGCCGGCCTATTTCTTTTTCGATTCGCTGCTCGTCGGCGCTGTGGCTAACCTGTTGATCCTGGTATGGCTTTTCTCCGAGATCAAAAAACGCCGCTTTACCAACATTCTGCTGCTGATCCTGCCGCTGGTGTTTTTACTGCTGGCTTCGCTGGCCGGCAAGTATCCTTTTGCAGCAGGACGGTTATCGCTGTTTTTATTGCCGGCCTGGATGATCATGACCGTTTTGGGCGGCAAACTTGGTTATGATTTTATCGTCAAAAAAAATCGTCTTGTATCGTATATCACGCTCGGCATCACTGCAGCGTTGCTTCTGACCAGCATTTATATTAATTTTGATAAGGTGGGTAAAGGCAAATACTCCGGCGGGCGCCGGGTTGATCTAATGATGTCTGCGCTCAAAGATAATGCTCAGGATCAGGATACTGTTTATTTACATTGGGGCGCAATTTTGCCTTTTTATTTTTATTTTACCGGGCATCAACCCGGTTACCAGGACGATTATCCAATCCGGTCCAATGCTGAGCGGCTACATATTATTTGGGGTGAAGAACACAACCTGCATCCCGAATTTAATGAACCTCTTTTTGCCCGCATTGCCGCAGTACCGGGCAGATTGTGGGTGGCTTTTGGTCACCAGTGGCCTTCACAAGACATGCTGGAACTGCAAGAATTACTCGATAGCCAAAGAAACAGGCTTAATGAATGGAATTTCAAAGGGTGCAAGTTAATCCTTTACGCAGCACAGAATGATAGCGAGTATACTTTAAAAAACTCTACGGATGACTGATAACGACAGGTCGTAATGAAAAATCGCAAAATTAATGTTTTACAATTGACAGAAGGTCTGGGCTGGGCGGGAGCGGAAAAAAAATTATGGGAACTGGTTCACCGGATGGATTCAAGCCGGTTCAATACCCTGGTATGTAATTTTGGCATGGGTGATTATTTCCCGGAGCAGTTGGAACGGCTTGGGTTGCGTTACGTTACCCTGAAACGCCGCAACCAGTTTGACATTTCCCTGATATGGCGGTTAAGAGAATTGATCCGCCGGGAAAAGATCGATGTAATCATGTCGACCCTGTTTTATGCCGATTTTATGGCTGCCCTGGTGGGTAAATGGGCGGGCGCTAAAGCCGTATTTTCGTGGGAAACAATATCTTCGCCCTTATGGCTGTTACCTCGACGGTTGTATCCCTACCGGGCAGCTATTAAACTGGCCGACCAGGTGATATCCGTTTCGCAGGCGACGGCAAAATGGCTACACGAGGAACGGGGCGTAGCCGAGCGGCAAATAACCGTTATTCCTTATGGCGTTGATCTGCAACGATTCAGGACGGACAGGAATATACAATTAAAAGCCCAGCTTGGAATTCCCGCCGAAGCCCCGGTCATCGGTATGGTAGCGCGGTTGCAGCCGCAAAAGGGGCATACTTTTTTGTTCCAGGCCGCCCGGATCATTCAGGAAAAAGCGCCACAAACCAGGTTCGTGCTGGTAGGCGGCGGCCCGGATCGGGACATTCTGGAAAAGCAGGTCAATGAAATGGGCCTGGCAAATATGGTGCATTTCCTTGGCTACCGTGATGATATTCCCGATCTGCTCAATACTTTTGACATTTTTACCCTGCCGTCATTATTCGAGGGCTTGCCGAATGTGGTTCTTGAAGCTATGGCGTGCGGCTTACCGGTAGTAGCTACCCCGGTCGACGGCACCAAAGAAGCGGTGAATCCGGAACAGACCGGCATCCTGGTTCCGGTGGAAAATCCCGCGCTGCTGGCTGAAGCATTGCTTGCCCTGCTGACCAACCCGGCCCGCGCCCGGGAATTGGGTGAAAATGGCCGCCGGCGCGTTGAAAATGAATTCTCTCTTGAATTGCAGGTCAAACGTTTTGAAGATATTTATGAAAAGTGGGTTATGAAAAACAGCTAACCAGAAACCTTTAGTATATATTGACCTTTACTGATAACTTAATTTGGAGAGTGCAGCGTTAATGAACGTGTTAATGATTCACAAATTTTACTATATCGAAGGCGGCGCCGAACGTTATGTCTTTAATTTAAGCGAGCTCTTGAATAAAAAAGGCGATCATGTTATACCCTTTTCCATGCAACACCCTAAAAATTTCCCTTCGCCATATTCCGATTATTTTGTCTCTTATTTTAATCCCGAACAATTGCGGGAGAGTAAAAATCCCCTGACGACCATGAAAAGGGCGGCGCGGGTAATTTACAACCGCGAAGCGCAGCGTAAGCTGGCCATGCTAATTGAAGAAACCCGGCCGGATATTGCTCATGTGCACAGTGTATATCATCATATTTCCCCGGCTATTTTAAAAACCCTTCATGATTATAATATCCCGGTCATTTTAACTTGCCATGATTTCAAACTGGTATGTCCCAACATTGTTTTTCTGGATGGTAATAACAAGGTGTGTGAGGCATGCCGTGGCCGGTATTTCTGGAAAGCCGCTGTAAAAAAATGTTTTCGCAACAGCTATGGCGCCAGTATGTTGGTAGCTATGGAGGCGACTTATCATCAGCTTTTAAAATCATATAAAAACCAGGTGGACGTGTTTCATGCTCCCAGCGCCTTTTTGGCAAAGAAAATGGCGGAGTATGGATATGAAAACAAACCCATCAGAACCCTGCCCTATACACTGGATGTGCAGTCTTTTGAACCCCATTATGGAAAATCCGATTATTTTGTCTATGCAGGCCGAATGTCGGTTGAAAAAGGGGTTTTGTTTCTGGTGGATGCAATGCGGTATATAAAGAGCATTAAATTAGTTCTCATCGGCACCGGTCCGTTGGATGAAGAAATTCGTAACCGGATCAGCCTCTATAAACTTGACAACGTTGAGATGCTTGGCTATAAATCCGGTGATGAATTACGCAATATTATTTCGCATGCTGCTTTTACGGTCATGCCTTCATTATGTCATGATAATTCGCCGCTGGCAATATACGAATCGCTTTCGCTAGGTAATGCGATCCTGGGCGCGCGGATTGGTGGAATTCCGGAGTTGATTGAAGAGAGGGTGGATGGGTATGTGTTTACAGCCGGGGATACCGATGATTTTGTAAAAAAAGTAAAACTATTAAGCGAACAACCGTTGACTACGATCAGTATGGGAAAACATGGCCGCCGCAAAGCGGAATTGTTATTTTCGCCTGATGAACATTATGCCCGCATAATGGACTTGTATGAAGAGACCATTCATTTGGGACGTTTGCATTAAAATTGTCGACCGGCGTAAAAACAACAAGTTGACTATTTACTAAATACAGGTAACTCCTTTGAAAAAACTGTTCTTCCGGTTGAAGCACAAGTTATTGGCATTGAGTTTGCATTTTTATAGCATAATTTTATAAAAGATATTGAAAATAAAAGACTTATGAACAAGACATCGATTGCAAATATGTATCAGATTGATTATTTATCGTACAAGTGTTTTGTTTTGAAACAAAAAAATCAATATAAATTGATCTGGAGGTTTTAAAACCATGAAAAAGAGGAACATTTTTGTAACTCTGTGCAGCGTTTTTTTCCTGATATTCGCTATGAGTGTATCAGGATTTGCGCAATCCAGTACCGATACCTTTGAGCGGTCAACCCTTGGTGGCAACTGGTCGACTCATGCAAATCTGGGTATTGTAAGCAACAGTAATTTTCATAATTTCAGCGATACCGATCCGGCATGGGTATTAGGCGTCTATAATGCCTCAGCAGCAGTCGCCAACCCGGACGAGTTCTCTATTACCTGGGCTGCCGACAGTGACGGCTGCAATGCCGATGGTGTGCAACAAGGTGGTATAGCCATCGTTAATGCAACTACTTATTCTACTGCTGATGGCTACCTAGTTCAGTACCGCCTGCCGAACAAGATCAGGTTATGGTACCTGCTCGATGGCGCGTTAGACGGCACCCGCACGTTTAAAGAGGTTGTCGTCACCAATCCAACCGCACCCGCTCCGGGATCAATTTTTAAAGTAAAATACAATAATACTGCGCATACATTTCAGGTTTTTGTCAACGATGTCGTAGTTGGCACATTGACAGATAATGCCGCCGTTTATACTTTTACCAACTGGTATGGTGGTATTGTGCTGGTCGGCACTTCCAGTATTCTTAATGATGTGGAGAGCTTTACCGTTGCCAAGGCGGCGGCAGATGTAACCGCTCCCAGCGCCGTTAACGATATGACTGCGACCGCCCTTAGTTCCACAGCGATAACACTGGACTGGACAGCTCCTGGTAACGATGGTACTGTTGGTACTGCTTCATCTTATGATATTCGGTATTCTACCAGCGCAATTACCAACGATACCGAGTTTACCGCCGCAACTTTGGTGAACGGCGAACCGGTTCCGCAAATTTCAGGCAGCGCCGAAACTTTTAATGTAACCGGTTTAACGGCGAATACGACATATTATTTTGCCTTAAAGTCTTCCGATGGAACCAATATATCTGCGCTTTCCAATTCACCACATGCAACAACAGATGAAGGTGAAGGGCCGTTACCCGGTGTAATAACCGTAACCGATAATTTTGAACGTACTACTATTGGCACAAGCTGGGCGGTAACTGTCCGGCATGAGATCAGGGAAGGTTCTTTTGGTATCATAGACGGTACATCTACGGATTGGGATAATAACCTGGCAGTATATAAAGGTAATCGCGCCGTTAGTCCTGCCGGTATAGCTGTTCGCCTGGACGATGTCTATTGCGATGCTTCAGGCGCCCTGGCAGTCGGCATTGCCTTGTTGCTTGATTCACCTGGTACCAGCGCCAATGGCTATTTTATTTTGCGCAGAAATGCCAGCCTGGAATTATGGGATATGGCTAATGGTCAGGTTGGTCCCGGCGGACGAATTTCCCGCGATACCAGCCCGAACCAAAGCAATCCTGTCCCCGGCGATGTGATCAAAGTTATGATCACGTCTGAAGAGGGCGCTGCCGCGACCACAGTTGATGTCTATATTAACGATCTCCTCGACGGTTCATTGACGATCAATGAATCCGAACCGGCAGACTGGTATGCCGGCGTCTTCCAACATGGGTCGTTTAACAATAATATTGAAGATTTTATCATCTATTCCGACGGCTCTGCTGCCGAAGTGCTCAACAAGTATTTTGGCGATAACCAATCCGGCCCCATTAACACCACTCTGCCCGATTCCATTGCCGTTCAGGTAACCGACGCGCTTGGCGTTCCGGCCTCAGGTACAGTAGTCAATTTCGATTTAATCAGCGGCCAGGCCGATCTGAGCATAAATAATTATGATTACGGCGGTTTGATTTGGGAAGAGGTTGAAGACGGCGCGGTTATTTCACCGGCGGTCTCCCAAAGCGATGCTACCGCTTCCAACGGTCTTTATGTGATCACTCCGTGGGGAACTACGGCGCCACCCGCCGATGCCCCTATCGGCAGTTATGGCGGTTCGGAAATTACAGTCTATTTCCCCGAAGCCGGTAATTTTGATTTCTGGCTGCGGGTTATTTGTCCACCCAACGGCGGCCTCAGCAACAGTATGTTTTATCAGTTTGACCAACAAACCGCAGTTGCAAAAAAATGGACCTCGGAATGGACTACCTGGAAATGGGAAAAGATCGCGAATGTTACCATGACCAAAGGTTTCCACAAGGTTTATGTTTATACCCGTGAAGCCGGCGTCAAGTTTGATAAAACCTTATTTGCCGATACAGTTAAAAAGCCCTCTTATACACCTTCAGGAACCGGCGGTACCGGCCCAATTCTGCCTAATGTTACCGATGCTTCCGGTATAGCTTATACTTTTGTCACTTTTAAAACTGACGCTAATAATAATGTAGTTATCCATGCTACTGCTTTCCAGGAAAATGGCATTGATCCGTTAACCGGTTCGCCGGTTATTTTCACACTCGATCCGACTCCCGGCGCTGCTGTCAGCATACAACGCGATCCGGCGCAGCCCGATACCCTGTTGGGTGAACCGATTAAACAGATGACCACCCCACTGCGGGCGTTGGTAAAAGATCAGTATGGCAATCTTGTGCCCGGCCTAGTCGTTAACTGGGCTATTACAGCGGGTACAGGAACTTTGTCCGTAGCCCAATCAACCACCAATGCCAGTGGAGCGGCTGAAACTTTTCTAACCCTGTCGGCGCAGAATACTGTATATACTATCCAGGCTTCTGCGACCGGCTTGACCGGTTCACCGGTAAGTTTTTATGTAAAGCCCGGCGATCCGCCTACACAAATTGTCAAGGTTTCTCCAACCGGAACAATTACAGGTGATGCTGGTGTGGCATTAACAGAGTTTTTAACGGTGCAAGTTAAAACCGCCGACAATACAGCTTTTGAAGGTTTCCCGGTCAATTTTGTTGTAACCCAGGGCGACGGAAATCTCAGTTCCCAGCTTGGTGACGAACACCTGACGGAAATTTCAATTCCTTCCGATGCTAACGGTTATGCGCGGGTGGAATGGGTATTGGGTAATGTGCCTGGCGCTAATAAAGTGGAAGCGCGCGCTTCCGGTTTAACCGGTACGCCGATACTATTTGAAGCCACCGGCCAAATTGGTGCACCGAACACATTAACTATTGTCTCCGGCAATAACCAAACCGGGCCGCTTGGCCTCACTTTGCAGGAACCATTCATTGTTAAAGTTATGGATCAGGTAGGCAATGCAGTTCCGAATAAAGACGTGGAATTCCGTATTATTCAGGGTTCCGGAGCTTATTTGGGCCAGGCTGGAACAACAGTGCGGGTATCCAAAACCAACAGCCTGGGTTTTGCCACAGATTCTCTGACTATCGGCAACCAGGTAGGCCAGGTTCACCAGGTACAGGTGAAATTAAGTAATTATGCGGCAATACCTGCGGTTATTTTCTATTCTACCGCAACAGAAGCTATTGCCAGCGAACTTGTTTATGTATCCGGCAATGGCGTCAAAGTTGGCACTGCCTGGCAATACCAGAGTGCAGTAGTAAATACAACATTGAACCAAGCCTTTACAGTACAGGTTAACGGTCCGTTCGGCAATGATCCTATTGTGGGTCATCCCGTCAAGTTTACTGTTAAAAGCGGCGGCGGGTCTTTCTTTGGCAGCACCGAAACAACTGTAAGTACAGGCGCAGATGGTCGAGCTTCAGCTACACTTACATTAGGTTCAGTGGCCGGTGATAGCGTGCATGTGGTTCAGGCTTCTGCATTCAGGGTCGATTATCCTTCGCAAACTTTGCGTAATTCGCCAATCACTTTCAAAGCGACCGGAACTCCGGCTGCTGCCGCAATACTTGTTAAAAACAATGCAGCTTCTGATAATCAGAGCGGAATTGTTGGCAACAGCCTGGCTAAAGCAATAGAAGTTAAAATCACTGACTTGTATGGTAATGCAATTTCCGGTCATACCGTTACTTTTGATATTGTTAATAATGGTGGTACACTACAGGGACAAACCGGAACCCCGGATTTAAGCAAACAAGCCACGACAAATGTAAACGGCATAGCGAATATTATCTGGATCATGCCGAGCATTCCGGGACAAGTGCAGATGACCGCCAGGGCTTCAACCACAGGCGGCATTGCCCTTACGAATAGTCCATTATACTTTACAGCCTATGCCGGTGTGGATGCTGCTAATGAAATGATCCGTGTCTCCAATGAAACCGTTACCGGTACAGTTGGCAAACCACTTGCAAATAAACTGCAAGTTATGATTGTTGACCGTTATCAAAACCCGGTTCCCGGTTACCCGGTAACATTCACAGTTAAAAAAGGCGGCGGTCTGGTTAACGGCAATACTCAGGCTACAATTCAAACCGCCAACGACGGCACTGCCGAAGTCGAGTGGACCCTGGGTTCTGCCATGGGTTATGAAAACAATGAAGTCGATGCGACTTCAAGCGTTTCTGTAAACCCCAAAGTTACCTTTAAAGCAACCGGTGTTTCCGATGTTGCTTACCGGGTAGTGCCTGATTCTACTTTTGATACTTATGGTGTTGTTGGCGAGTTTCTGGCTACGCCTATCAAGGTCAAGATCGTCGACCAATACGGTAACCCGGTTTCGGGGCAAAATGTATTGTTTGAAATTGAAGAATTGAATGGCAATCAGGGTTATATTGATGAAGTAGGTGTGTTATCCAAAACCATTACTACTGATGCCGATGGTTATGCCCAGATCCATTGGGGGCTTGGACCTACTCCCGGTTCCATGAATAATAAACTGACCGTAATTTCCAAACGCGGCGGTGTACATTTGATCAATTCTCCCTATGATGGCTTTATTGTCTCAGCCCAGGCCGGCGCTGCCAGTAAACTTATCAAGATTACGGATGATACCACCAAGGTATTAAGTTCGGTAATCGGCAGCACTCTGCCGGAATACCTGCGTGTTAAAGTAACAGATCGCTTTGGCACACCTATAGCCCGGCACAAGGTAACCTTTAGAGTAACCAGCCGTAAAGCTGCCAATGGCGGAACTCTGGATGGCGTAGTCGATACTCTTAAAGTAAAGGAAACCGATTCTAACGGTATTGCTTTTGTGCAATTGAACCTTGGCCTGAATGCAGGTGTAAAAATCAATAAAGTACAATACTCCGCCGATAATAACGGCACACCTTTGGCCGGTTCTCCAGGCTTGTTCCAGGTTTCCGGTTTATCTTCAAATGCTACAAGTATTGTTAAAATTGATGGCGATAATCAGGATGAAGGGATAGTCGGTCAGTTCTGGGGACGCGCCTTGCAGGTAGCGGCCAAAGATGTAAACAATAACAATGTAACCGGACAGCCGATTACCTTTAGAATTATGCCCAAAGATACACTGGAAGGTGAAGAACTGGGCGCTCTGGGAACAGGTACTGCAATAGATACCACAGTTAATACAGGCGCCGACGGCATTGCCAGAATACAATGGCGCGCCGGTTACCTGGTGGGAAATTACCAGGTACAGGTTACCGCGTTTGCCGCAACCGAATTGGCCGGTTCACCAATGACTTTCAACGCCATTGCTCAGTCCGATTCTACCAATGCAAACAAATCGACAATTGCGGTTGCCCCTGCTTCTATAAAAGTTTCAGATGGTACTATCAAAGCTACGATTACGGTAACCCTGCGCGACCGGTTTGGTAACCCTGTGCAAAAGAAAGGTGTTACAATCAGCGCTACCGGAACCGGTAATAATATCACCCAACCGACCACCTCAACCAATCAGAATGGCCAGGTAAGCGGTTATATTTCTTCACGCAATTCAGGTGTTAAGCAAATATCCGCACGGGATATTAATAATGAAGTTGATTTGGTAAACAAAGCCCAGGTTACTTTCCAGGCTGCCGAAGCCCAGCGCGTGGTTAAACATACCAATAGCGGCGATGGTCAGGAACGTAATATCGGTACGGTTTTGCAAAATCCGTTACAGGTTATTGTTGTCGATAATTTTGATAATCCTATTCCCAACTTCCCGGTCAATTTTAACGTGACTGAGGACCAAACCGGTGGACGGATAGTAGATAATAGTACGATCAATTCCGATGCCAATGGTGTCGCTTCCCGTTATTACCGTTTGGGAACTATAGCCGGTATTAACCTGATTGAAGTTAATGGTCAAGGTTTGACAGCTACTTCAGTAAAATTCAGCGTTGAAGGTAATCAGCCGATTGATTTACAAAAGCCCCGTATCGTTAGTGGCGACAGCCTGAGCGCCGGCCCCGGCCAGGCTCTGCCACAGGCGTTGGTTGTTATTGTTGAAGATGAACGTGGTTGGCCGGTGTGGAACCAGGATGTTGAATTTAAAGCCTTGGGCGCCAATAATGGAGCAATAACCAGCAGCAATCCACATGTTACCGATTGGTATGGTATTGCCCGTGCTAATGCCCAGGTTGGCACCAAAGTCGGTATCAATCTTTATAATGCTACGCTTAAAAACTATCCTGAAAAAGGCTCGACAACTTTTTACGCCTGGACATTGGGCGCCACAACCGCCAGGTTCCTTTCCTATGTCAGTGGCCCTGCCAGCGGAGTTGTCGGACAAGCGCTGGGTCAGCCGTTTATTGTAAAGACCACCGATGAATATGATAACCCGGTTTCCGGCGTCAATGTTACCTTTACGGTAATTAATGATGAAAGTGTTAACGGTGCAGGTACTCTGGAAGGCGGTGTCAAAGTTCTAACCAAAGCCACAGACCAGCAGGGACAGGTATATGTTTTCTATACGTTAGGTATTGTCAGTGGTCTTAACAAGATCAGAGCCTCGGCTCTGAACCTGAACCCCAGTTCTTATGAAATTTCTGTTACCGGATTAGCCGATTCTCCTTACCGTATGGATAAATACTCTGGTGATAAGCAGCGTATGGAAATGTCCAAACAGTTATTTGATCCGCTGTTTGTCAAAGTTTCGGATCGTCATGGCAACCCGGCGCCGGGTGGTGTTGTTACCTTTACTGTAACCCAGGGTGACGGTTATATTAACGGCCCGCAATCGGTGCAATCCGATGAAAAGGGTTTAGCGAAAGCTTACTGGGTATTAGGACCGCGTCCTTATGCCGTAGTCAATAAATTACAGGTAACCAGTTCTTACCTGATTGGTGGACCAATCAGTTTTGAAGCCACCGGCGACGATCAGCATTACCCGGAATTCTCCAGCCTGTCCAATAAAATTGAGGTTTTTGAAACCGCCAGCATTAATATTCCGATCCGGGCTACGGATGCCGACGGCGAACGTATATATTATACAGCACGTAACCTGCCGGCCGGCGCTACTTTTGAGGCTGACAGTGATCAAAATTATTCGTTCCGCTGGACGCCCGGTCTTAATGTGGTTAATAGTCCGGATTTAAGTAAAACATTTTACCCGTTATTTATTGCTACCGACAATCATGACCCGGCAGGTAAGGTAAAAGATTCTGTTGAAGTTGTTATCCGAAACTATAACAGAACGCCGGAAATTACTAATTATTGGCCGCAAACCTATCATATCAAGATCAACGCCGCCGATAATCAACCCATTCAGTTTGGCGTTGTAACCAACGACCAGGATGGTGATGCGCTTACAGTACAGTGGTTTGTGGGTGCTACCCAGGTTTCGGATGGTCATACCTTTACGCTGCAACCGGCTTCCTATTCACAGAATGAACCCTACACCGTGACGGTAAAGATAAGTGATTTGGTTACCTATACTGAAAGGAGCTGGCTTGTTGACCCCACCTCTGTGGAACTGAATAGCTTTGTCGCAAATGTTGTTCCCTATAAAGGTATTGTTATTGAATGGCAGACCTCAAATGAAGTCGGTAATGTCGGGTTCAATTTATTACGCTGTTTGACTGAATACGGCACCTATGTGAAAATGAATGAAAAGCTGATCCCGCCGGCTGCTGATGGAAAATATACAATAACCGATCTTGATCTGAAAGCCGGGCATACCTATTATTACCGGTTGGAGGATGTCAATATTAGCGGTGTTCGTACTCATCATGGGCCGATTTCGGCACAAGCGCCAATTCCGTCCAAATTTGATCTGTCGCAAAATTATCCGAACCCGTTTAATCCGGTCACCACAATTCGTTTTGAACTGCCCAAGAATGCGGATGTCAAACTCGAAGTATACAATATTATGGGACAACTGGTCCGCCAGTTGGTCGATAATAAGATGGAAGCCGGTTATCATACCGTAATCTGGGATGGCGCAAATGCCAGTGGTTTACGCGTGGTTTCAGGTGTGTATTACTACCGGTTTGTCGCCGGAGATTTTACAAGTGTTAAAAAAATGGTATTATTAAAGTAAATAATACCTCCCCTTAAAATAAAGAGCCGGTATCTGTAAGGATGCCGGCTCTTTTTTGTTTCGACTTTGCATTCTGTATTAATTAAGGTTACATATCTTCACCTGGTGTATATTATAAAGCCTCCTTTGCGTTCTACAATATCTATTTATTAAAAAATCATGACTGCTCTTTTTCATTGGTGGTTTGTTGCTGCTTTTTATTACCTGCCGGGGATCGCTTTATCCCGGTTTTTTTAATTTTATTAGCAGCAACGGCAGGTTTGCGGGTTTGTTTTTTAGGTGCAGCCGCTTTTTTAGCCCCCGGAGATGTTTTTGTTGTAACTGGTTTAACCGCGTTTTGTTGACGGCCGGCTTTGTTTGGTTGTGGTTTTAATATCTCACCAGTTTGTTCTTTGCTATCAACAGTCTGCTTTTTTGAGGAACGCGCTTTAGCGTTACCCGGTTTCATATTCATTTGCACAGTTTTTTCCGGTTCTGCTCTTACCGGTGCTAAAATCGTTACCGGCTCTTTACCGTTTTCTGCCGCCGTTTTATTTAGCTGAATGGGAAAGAGTTCTTTGTGAGTCGGAGCGCTGCCGGGTAGTGTTTTTTTTCTGATCTGAAGCAATAAATATGTGCCAACAGCAGTTAAAACAATGCCGATAAATAAAATGAAAAAGGAAATCAACCGCATTATTTTGACTGTATCCTCTTTTTCTTTGAGCATTATTTCCCGCAGTTTCAACGTGTATTGCAGGGAATCGAGGGAGGTTTCCTTTTGCAAAAGCATCTTTTCCCTGATGCGCAGAGAATCGAGCCGGCTTGCAACTTCCCGGCGCATTTTTTCAATCTCGGCATTTTGTAGTGATGTGCTTTTTTTTGAACTGCCAGCTTTTTGAAATTCAAACCCCGGTTCAATTTTTGTGCATGATAATGTAAAAATCAGTATAGATATAAATAACATGCCTCTTTGCAGTTTCATATATACCTCCCGGAATTTTTAATTTACTGCCATACTTTTTTCATAATACAAAAAATCCGTTTAACAAACAAATCAAATCTGGGTTTTCATAGGAACTTTGCTTAAAAGAAGATTTGTTATAAAATTCCATAAATATTCAAATTAACCACATATCTGAACAATTGTTCAGTCCGGTAAAATATCGTCACCTGCCTCTAGTTCGCATCACATTTTTTTACATCTTGTACTTTTACTTGTAATAAATTTATAGTATATTTAAAAAACTAATTTGTTTTCAACCAAGTTACTATTAATTGTCTTAATCGGTTAACGGGATTGATTATTTGTAAAATTATAGGACAATGAAAAGAAAAGTAAAATACATCATGCTGTTTATTTTTTTGTCTTAATTAATTTTTACAGAAATGGAAGAAAAGGTTTAACATAGCAAGAGGAATATAATGAGAGTTAACAGTTTAAAATCAGGCGTATGTATTTGGGGTATAATAGGTTTATTGCTGGTTTTATCTTGTGCAAAACAAAAGACCGATGAACCAATGGTCGCCAAAATAGGGGATCGGACAATAACGGTACAGGATTTCCGCGCCCGCATCGAATTGACCGTCCGACCTGATTTGCCTGCGCAAAACGACCTGGATTATAAAAAAACGCTGTTAAATAACCTGCTTATTGAAAAAATGTTTGCGTTGGAAGCCGGAAAAGATACTGAGATATTAAAACGGGAAACTTTTCGTTTGCATATTCAGGGTATTAAAGAGCAAACCATGCGTGAACGATTGTTTTATACCCAGGCTTTTGATAAAACAGATCCTGATACAAACGAGATCAAAAACCGCTATCTACTTTCTACCCGTGAATACCGTGTGCAGTTCTATTCCATCCACCGGGATGAATTGGCCGAAAAGATCCGGGATGAATTTTCCTCCAACTCCGAGTCCCTGCACGATTTTTTTACAGAGCTTGCTGCGGGTGAAAAAATTCCGGAACATGAAGTGAAATGGAAAGATCCCGATCCCATTCCTCTGCACGAAGCATTATTTTCAAAACCCCTCAGCCAGGATACCATAATCGGGCCTATAAAGATCGAGGATGACAACTGGCTGTTAATGAAAATAGTGGACTGGAAAACAGTGCCGCAATTTGGACAAGAATCCGTTCAACGCTGGTTAGATGTGGAAGAAAAACTTCATATGAACAAAGCCCAAGCCGAGTGGGGAAACTATGTCTCTGCGGTGATGAAGGGAAAAACGATTGAATTCAACAAAGATACGTTTAACCAGCTTGGTGAAATGTTCCTGACAATTTTACGGGCCAAGGAACCGGAAGAAAAAAAGGAAATTGCCAAAGATTTTTTAACAGTTGAAGAAAAGGATTTAGACCTTGATAACCTGGATAATAAAGAAGAATTACTAGACAAACCATTCTTTACAATCGATGGCAAGGTTTGGACGGTTCGCGATTTCCGGCGCGAATTAATGCTGCACCCACTGGTTTACCGTAAAATGGACCTGAGCGGGGACGGATTTGCCAAACAATTCCGTAATGCAGTTATTGATATGGTGCGCGATCATTATTTAACCAAAGAAGCCTATAAAAAAAGATTGGACAAAGATCCGCAAGTGTTGAAAACTGAAGAAATGTGGCAGGATAGCTTTGTTGCCATGGATTTCCGCAATAAACTGCTTGATAAAGCCCGTGCTGAAGTCAAAACCGATTCTGTCGGCAGAACATTAGCAATGAATAAATATTTTGAAGATTATATTGCCGGATTACAACAAAAATACAGCAAGTCGGTTCGTTTAGATCAAACGGAACTGGAAAAAATCCCACTTACCAGGGTCAATATGTTTGTATATAAGGAAAAGGTGCCATTCCCGATTGCAGTACCCACTTTTCCATTTATTACCAACAAGCCCGAGTTAGGTTATGGAAATATTTTGCAGTAAAATATCAGCAAAGAAAAACCATAATAATGTTTTTTCCACTTGACATTTTGTCTTTCAATGTTTAAGTTATTTTACTCTAATGTGTCCGGTTACGCTTTTATATATATTTGATTTATTGGTTTGTAGTATTTTAGTGTTTCTACCCTTTTTGCAGGCGTTGGATCAGTGAATTAAATTTTTGTAATATAATCCGTTTGGCAATTACATATAAAAACAGGTTTAACCAGGTATTGTCGGCTGGACGGGAGAGAAGAAAAACGAGAGACTATTTGGCTTTATCAGTCCGGTTTAAGTGAATTATTATAGCCAATATGATATTTCGAATTATCTTCTGTCACCAAAGGCGGAATAACAAAGCAAATTATGGTTACATTGCAAAAAATTGCCCAGCTAGCCAATGTTTCAATCGGGACGGTTGATAGAGTTATACATAACCGCGGCCGTGTCTCCAAGGAAACTGAAACTAAAATCCGGAACATTGTTAAGGAGCTTGACTATAAACCCAATATATTGGCGCAGAGTCTGTCACTTTCCAAAACACGGGAATATCATTTCGGGGTCCTGATTCCCAAATTCTCACAGGATGGCAAATATTGGGAACTTCCATTGCGGGGAATTAATAAAGCTAAGGAGGAATTGACTGTTTATAAAGTAAAAACCATTTTTTCGTTTTATGATAAATATTCCGAATCCTCTTTTGAAAAAGCCTTTAATACTATGGTTTTTTCAACTAACAAACTGGATGGTCTTGTGATTTCCCCTGTACTCTCACATGTCACAGAAGAATTGATAAAAAAAATCCCCCCGGAATTGCCTTATGTATTTCTGGATTCCTATATACCCAATTCCAAATGTATATCTTATATCGGCGAAGAGTCTTACAATAGTGGTATCCTGGCAGCCAAGTTAATGAACATGCTGATAAAAGAATCCGGTACTGTTGCCGCCTTTAATGTAATTCCCAAGGATAATCATATTAATGACCGGGTAAGCGGTTTTCTGCATTATATGCAGGAACATTCCGGTAACAAAATAGAGGTTTATATTGCCGATCGTATATCCGACAAGCGGGCATTTTATAATATGACCAACCAGATTGTGGATAATTGCCGGGATTTGCAGGGAATTTTTGTACCAATTTCAACCATTTATCAGGTTGCTGAACATATTAAAAACATATCTCCCGACCATAAAGTTTTTCTGATCGGTTATGATCTTATCGAAGAAAATTTAAGTTTTTTAAAGGATGGGATCATAGATTTTTTAATCAGTCAACGTTCTGAATTACAGGGTTATTTAAGCATTGTCTCTTTATTCAATTTTATAGCTCTAAATCAAAAAGCCAACAATAAAATCATGGTTCCCTTTGATATTCTTACTAAAGAAAATGTTGATTTTTATCATGTATAAAGAATTATTGTTTAATATCAATTTAATAAAACAAATGGGCAAAAGTATAAAAATTACTATTCGAGTAATAACCCAATTCCTGATACTCAATAAAGAAAGGCTAAAAGTTGTGTTTCATGAGGTATGTTTCCTGATTTGTTACTAACTTTTCATAATAAATAAACAATTAAAAGGAACATACCTGCAGACAATAAAGTCAATAGTAGGTGATTAAATTTAAACGTTTAAAAAACAATTCATCCAGGATGATGTTTTGTGTCGCTTGGTAACCATTTAACTTGTTAAAATCGAGACCGATAAATCCGGTATAGTTCATGCCCCGTTCTAAAAGGAATATTTATAATATAAAGAGGATTATCCTTCTTGTCGAGACTTCCCGGGAGTTTGGCCGGCAATTAATTATTGGTATCGCCCGCTATTCGCGTCTCCACGGGCCCTGGTCTTTTTATAAAGAACAGATGGGTTTAAAATCTTCCATACCCCTTTTGACCAACTGGAAACCCGATGGAATTATAATGCGCGATTGTAATATACGCAATGAATTGATTGATCTCAAAATTCCCACTATACTTGTTCAACACGATTTTACCTGCCCCAAAAATTTACCTGTTATCAAGACAGATTCTCCGGCAATTGCAAAAATGGCCAGCGAACATTTTATTGAAAAAGGCATAAAGAATCTTGCCTTTTGCGGGTTCGATCAATATGAATGGTCAAACCGGCGGAAAATTAATTTTTGTCGTTACAACAGCAAAGCCGGTTTTAAAACTTTTACATACAATTCGCCCCGGGATGTGCACATGTATGATTGGGAGAATGAGCAACAGCATGTCAGCGAATGGCTCAAAACGCTTCCCAAGCCGGTAGGGATATTGGCCTGTAATGATGACAGGGGTCAGCACGTCCTTGAAGTGTGCAAACGTATCGGTTTTAAAGTACCTGAAGAAGTAGCCGTTGTCGGTGTCGATAACGATCCGATGGTTTGTGAGATTGGCGATCCCCCGTTATCCAGTATAGCCCTGAATGTGGAATATGCCGGTTACCAGGCCGCAAAATTACTCGATCAAATGATCAATAAAAAAAGTGTGCATGGACGCCCTATTCTCGTTTCACCGACTCATGTTGTACAACGGCAATCGTCGGATATCCTGGCTGTGAATGATTCTGAAGTGGTATCGGCCATACGTTTTATCAGGGATAATGCCCGAAATAAAATTTTGGTCGGCGATGTGGTTAAAAATACTCATGTCAGCAGAAGAACTCTGGAACAACGATTTCAGAAAACCATTCACCGCTCCATTGTCGATGAAATACGGCATGTGCGGGTGGAATGGATATCAAAATTACTTATCGAAACGGATTTACCTGTTTCCCAGATCACAGCTTTTTTTGACTTTACCGATGTTGAGCATATATCACGTTATTTTAAAAAAGAGAAAGGAATAGGACTGCGCGAATTCAGGAAACTGCACCAACCGCGGTGAGTGTAATTGCGCAATATGGTTATATTATTGTAAAACATGGCTTTTTTTTTTCTTTCAAGTTTTTATATTAAATGGATTATTATGTTATGTAATTATAAAATTTCATTTATACAGAGTTCTTGTGTGTGCAGCCTAATGCTGCATACCCTTAATATTTATAATGTTTATGGCATGTTTGTTCACTCGGTCAAGTTCCCGTACCTCAAAAATTACTGTTTCTTTTCGGTTAAAAATTGAGGAATTTAAATGTTTAATTGTGCTATCTATATTGTGTTTTTTAAATGGCGATTAATTTTAACCAGCGAGAAATAATAATTTAAAGTTTATGAAACGATTTTTACTCTTATTATCAATATTGGTTGTTTTTCTGACATGTGCCAGGAAGGACCTGCCTCAAGATATAATTTTTAAAGTAGACGGTCATTACGTTACCGAAGATGAGTTCAGATACCGGGCTCTGTTTACTATTCATCCCAATCTGCCATCAACTGACCGGAATTTGGAAAAGGTTTTTCTGAATAATATGATTCTGGAAAAAATACTCGTTGCAGAATTTGGCGCTCAAAGCGAATTAACCCGCAACGAAGGATTTCAGAGTTACATCCTGGGCAGAAAAGAGCAATCCATGCGCGAGCAGTTGTTTAACAAAAAAGCTTTAAATATAGTTAAACTGGATAGCGCTGAAATTAGCAAAGCCATGAGGTTATCAAAGCGTGAATATGATCTGGAATTCTTTAATATATATAATGATTCTATTGCTAAAGCTATCGCGCAACAGATCAAATCTACCCCGCAATCGGCGCCGCAAATTTTTTCAGAATATCTTGAGGGGCGGGAGCATCCGACCTGGACAGCCAAATGGCGGGACCCCGATCATATTAATATTCATGAAGCTCTTTTTTCCGAACCACTCCATGAGAACAGTATTGTCGGTCCATTAAAAGTGGATGATGAACACTGGATGATGATCAAAGTGGTCAACTGGAAAGATATTGTCGATTTCGGCGGTGAAGAACAGCAGGTGTGGCAGCAAAAGATAGTGGAAAAGCTCACTATGAATCATGCAGTGCGTAACTGGGATGCTTATACCCGTGAGGTCATGAAGGGTAAATCTATTGATTTTGACCGGGATATGTTTAAAAAATTAGCCGATCTGTTTTATGATCTCAACAGCGCCCGGGATTTAAGCAATAAGGATATAATACGCCGCTTGTTTCAAAACGAAGACAGCACACTTTCCGCTTTCGATTTACCGGATGATGAAACACTACTGCAGCAGCCTTTTTTCAATGTAGATGGAACCACATGGACTGTAGGTAATTTCCGTCAAGCCCTTATGTCCCATCCTTTGGTTTACCGTAAAACCGCGCTTGACCGTGGGCAGTTTTACCTGGAATTCAGAAGGGGAATAGCTGCACTGGTTCGCGATACGTATTTAAATAAAGAAGCCTATAAATTGGGTCTGGATAAAGACAGTAATGTGCAGCGAGACACAAAAATGTGGTCGGATGCTTTAATAGCCGCTTTTGAACGCAACCAGTTGTTAAATAACTTTGGAAAAGCGCTTACCGATACCACCGATTTATCGCGACAAAGCAAACTTACAACAATGTACAATGAATATCTGGAAGAGCTTTTACATCAATACCATCCCAAAATTCAGGTAAATACCGAACTTTATTCACGTTTTGAAATAAACAAAACCCAATTATTTGTAACCCAACCAGATCAGCCTTATCCGGTCACTGTTCCCCGCTGGCCAATGTTTACCGACAATAACAAAGTAGATTATTTACCGTTAAAGGTGAAAAAGTGACTAGTCTGTTGAATTAAAAGTTCTGTGTTGATTAATATAAAAGTGAAAAACCAGGCAATAAATAAATTGAGGATAAAATAAAATAAATAAATACATAAACCTTAATTCACTATTCTTTAAATTGGAGAGCATGTTATGAAGCGACGATTGCTACACCTGTTCATCCTGCTATGTATTTTTAGCACAAGTGTGCTTTTTGCGGGCACAACCGGAAAAATTGCCGGCAGGATTGTGGATGTGGAAAACAATGAACCCCTCCCAGGAGCTAACATCATTGTCGAAGGTACCCAAATGGGCGCCGCATCCGACATTGATGGTTTTTATCAAATCATCAACTTACCGCCGGGAATTTATAACCTGGTTGTGAAAATGATTGGATATACAAATCAGCGTATCGAAGGGTTAAAAGTTAATATCGATCTTACTACAACGCAGAATATCAAGTTAAGCATGACCGTTCTTGAAGGTGGAGAAGTAACTATTATCGCCGAACGGCCAATTGTACAGATGGATATGACCGGGTCCCTTTCCACAGTATCTTCAGAAGAAATTGCCTTACTTCCGGCGCAAAGTACCAATTATCTGGTTTCCCTCACTGCCGGCGTTGTTGACGCCTCCGGAATTCATATCCGTGGCGGTCGTTCCAGTGAAGTGGCTTACTGGGTTGATGGGGTAGCAACTACGGATGCTTTTAACAATAATTCGACTGCGGCTGTCGAAAACACTGCGGTACAGGAACTGCAGGTTATATCGGGAACCTTTAATGCCGAGTATGGCCAGTCGATGTCGGGCATTATCAATATTATTACCAAAGACGGTGGTATGGCATATCATGGCGAGCTTAAAGGTTACGTGGGAGATTATTTAAGCGCAGATTCCGAATATGAAGTTTTAAAGTCTGTTACCGCAATTACAGACCCAGTTACAAATAAAACTACGATTACCAGTAAAGCCGAAGACCCGTTGACCAAATTTAATCCCACTTATAATATCGAGGGTAGTTTAAGCGGCCCGGTGCCGTTTACCGGCGATAAATTGTCATTTTTTGTTAACGGACGTTATTATCAACAAGAGGGCTTTTTATACGGTCGCGAATGGTTTTTACCTAGTGGTGTACCGGGTGACAGTTCCCTGGTGCCAATGCAGAAAGGTGATCGCTGGACCGGTTTGGCAAAATTGACCTGGAGTGTTTCTCCCAGCATCAAAATGCGCTATAGTATTAACTCTTCTGAATATTATAATGATCGATACTTTAGCCGCACTAACAAGTTTGTGCCAGGTGGCCTCAGCCCTAATTGGGGCAGCACAACAACCCAACTGTTGACCTTGAACCATATACTTTCGAATAATACATTTTATGAATTAAAAATTAACCGGATGACGACAAAGAACGAAAGTTATTTGTACGAAAATCCGAATTATACGCCGGACTGGCTGGTATATCTGCCCAGCGACGGCATTAATCCAGCCAGAACGTTCAATCCAGCCGACGAACCGGCCCTGCTTGATAGTCTGAAACAATATGGCATACAATACCGGTGGATACCGAATCCGAGCCAGCCTTTAGGTTATGTGTCGCCGGATTCTTCAACAACTCCAATTGGATATAGCTATAACCGAGCCGGTAATGATCTTGGCCGCAATTATCGCAACTCTTCATACTGGATCGGTAAGTTGGATATGACAAGTCAGGTAAGCAATACCCATCAATTAAAAGGCGGCTTTGAGCTACGTTTACATGAACTTGATCTTGATGGCTATTCTTTGCGGGCCAAGCTCGATGAGAATGGCACTGCCATCGTGCCATTTCAACCGGTTATTCCGCCTGTTGAAAGCATATACAGAAACGTGTATGACGAACCGCGCAAACCGATTGAGTTCAGCGCTTATATACAAGATAAAATCGAATTGCAAAATTTTATCATGAATATTGGTGTACGGTTTGATTACTTTAATTCCAATTACTATGTGCCGGTTGACCCAACCGATCCAAGCATTTATACCCCGATGCGCCCGGAAAACAAGTATGTAAATCCTGATGCCGCAACAGCGGATCTGGTAGAGTACACACCTGAACAGCGCAAAGCCTTTATGTGGAAAGACGCCGATGCTAAAACGCAGATCAGCCCGCGTGTCGGCATTGCATACCCCATTACCGACAAGGGTGTAATTCATTTCTCCTATGGCCATTTCTTCCAAATCCCGGATTTCCAGTATCTTTTTGCATCTCCGGGCTTTAAGTTGAATACCGGCGGCGGTAATTCCCTGTTCGGTAATGCTAATTTGAATCCGCAACGAACCACCCAGTATGAAATTGGATTGCAGCAGGAATTAGCTCCCGGTCTCGGCATTGATGTTACAGTGTTCTATCGTGATATTCGCGACTGGGTGGGCAATAGTCCAATTGTAAGTACCTATCGTGATGTAGTATCCTATTCTACTTATGAGAATAAGGATTATGCCAATGTTCGCGGTGTTACTTTGCGCGGCGAACAACGCTTTACTAACCTGTTTTCGGCAATGATCGACTATACATTCCAGATCGCTGAAGGCACCTATTCTAATCCGGATGATGCGTTTTATGCAGAACTTGCAGATGAAGAACCCCTGCGCAGCCTCATTCCCCTGAATTGGGATCAGCATCATACATTCAACATGCAACTCATGTATCGCCCCAAATCATGGACGATTTCTTTTGTCGGCAAGTTTAATACCGGTTTACCATACACTCCAAGTTTTGCCAAAGGTTCGTATGTTGGCGGGGCGGGTGTATCGGCTTTACCGGAAAACAGCTCACGGAACCCCAATATTTATAGCGCCGATGTCTATGTTACCAAGTCATTCCCCTTTGCCGGGATGAACATGATGTTGTTTGCTTATGTTTACAATGTATTCGATAACCGTATGGCTACTGCCGTATTTTCCGATACAGGTTCACCGGAATATACTACTAATCCGCGTCCGGAAGATGTTATCTATAATTCACTACGAATTGGAACTGTCGAGGATCTTTATAAAAGACCGGAATGGTACATTGCCCCACGTCAAGTTCAGCTTGGCCTGAGCCTCGGTTTTTAAAGTAAGGAGATACAATTTATGAAAAGAATATTGATTCTTTTTTTCGCACTCTGTTTTTTATTGATGTCGGAGGTCTTTGCTCAGTCCAAGGTTGATGAGCTTCATGGAGATGAACTCTATAGTTACAGGAATTTCCACTCCGGTAATCAAATTCGTACTACTTTTTATAATGAAGGTTATGTTGGACACAGGACAAGTATAAACCCGGATGATATAGGCGAATGGCCGATCAACTCGGGGCACAATTATATTAACCTGATCCCGTATTTTATGTTGTCCGAAGTTAAAGATACTGACGGTATTATCCGTCACATCTCTTCGGAAGCAAACGGTATTGTAACCGGTAATGACGCCGATGCAGCCTCTGCCGATTCACGCGAAGACGGCAGTTGGCAATGTAATGCCCCATTGCCGGGATTTGCCAATCCCGAGAAGCAACGTATTGCTATGAGTCACCAGGAAGATACCTGGCCGAATACCTGGCCGGATAAATACGAAGACTTGTTAGATCCAGGCTGGCCGAATTCATGGAATGGCTATTTTGGTAAAAATATTCTCAATGCCGATCAGGAAAGCTATTATTTATTTGATGATTACCAGAACGACGAGTTTTCATTTTTCCCGGACAGCAATGATACCCAGCGGCGCGGCTTGGGTTTACGCGGTACGGTGCGTGGTTTTCAGTGGTCAAATGTGCTGGTCGAAGATGTACTCTTTCAACTTGTGGATATAAAAAACATTGGCACTTATGATCACTCTAAAATGGACTTTGGTATCATGTCCGGGCCGGTGTTTGGTCGTAGTGTCAAGGGTAATGGCGACGGCGGCGACGATGCTGCGCAGTTCGACTTGCCAAGAAGAATTGGCTGGCATTTTGATGAGGATAATATCGGCGATACCGGCTGGACCCCGGTCGGTTGCCAGGGTTTCGCTTATTACGAAAGCCCCGGTAACCCCTTTGATGGTATTGACGATGATGACGATGCCCTGAACGGTACCGGTAAATTAATCACAGAAGAATTGTTCGCACCACGGGTAATCAATGTAGGTGACCCAATAGTCATTATAAATTATACTACTTTTCAACGCACAGCCACAACTATGCCGGCTGAAGGTGTAACGATAACCTATCTTGGTAACAGTTATCATTGGGATGCCGGTACAACCTTTGAAGAAGTAGATGCAAACCTTATTGATGACAATCTGAATGGTATTATCGATGAGAGTAATGGTTATGTATATGGCGAACCGCCAAATACTGTTGAAAATTACCTGTTTGTTGGCCGAAAATATATTGATTATTATACCGGCGAAGGCAGCGATAATATTCTTATCGATGAACGACGTGACGACGGTATTGATAATGATAATAGCTGGGACATATTAACGGACGATGTCGGGCTCGATGGTGTTGCCAATACCGGTGATTTTGGCGAAAATGACGGTAAAGCGACCTCCGGCTGGCAACCTGTTGGAACATTACCGGTTGTGAATGGCAACGGTAATGGCAAGGTTAACAAATACGGCCTGGTTGATACCAATCTTCCCGGCGAACCGCATATCGATAAAACCGATATTGAAGAATCCGATATGATCGGTTTGACGGCATTCAATATCTTTATCTGGAATAATCCTAAAATAAGTGATGATGAAGGTTTATGGGAAGGATTCCTGCCCGGATTCCTTAATGACTATGGTCAGTTTTCCGATACCGACCTGATGCTGGGTTCCGGTTATTTCCCACTCCTGGTAAGTAGTATCGAGCGTTTTTCACTGGGTATTATTTTTGCTGAAAGTATGGAAGCGCTGTTCATTACCAGCGATTATGCTAAAAAGACGTATGAAGAAAATTATAACTTTGCCAAAGCGCCGTTGATTCCGACATTAACTTTGGTTCCCGGCGATAATCAGGTAACACTTTTATGGGATGATGTCGCTGAAGGTTTTCTGGATCCTATTACCGGTTTGGATTTTGAGGGTTATCGTATTTACCGCTCTACTGATCCGGGTTGGAATGATATGACTGCAATTACCGATGGTTTGGGATATAATACTTTCCGTAAACCGCTGGCTCAATTTGACCTGGCGAATGGTATTGTTGGTTATTCTCCGGTTCATATTCAGGGAATTGAATACTATCTTGGCGATGATACCGGGATCGTACATTCATTTGTCGATTCTACAGCTAAAAATGGTTTTACCTATTATTATGCTGTAACTGCTTTTGATCACGGCGGCGCTGCCCTGGGTGTTGCTCCGAGTGAATGTTCCAAATACCTGTCGATTAACAAGGATGGTTCGTTAGAAAAGGGTCGTAACGTTGGCATAGCCCGGCCCGAAGCGCCGGCAGCTGGTTATACTCCGGCGAATATTGATTCAATTCGTCATATCAGCGGCTTGTCGTCAGGATTGGTCGGTTATGAAATCCTTAATCCGGGTCTTTTAAAAGACAATCATACATATCGTATCACTTTCCAGGATGCTTTTATTAATCCGACGTCGACGACGATTGACCTGGTAACCAGCAATTTCAATTTACTGGATGTAACCAATTCCGCCGCTGTGGATACATTGATCAAAGCGAGTACGGCTGTTAATTCCGGCGATGTAATACCGATTGTTGACGGTTTCCATTTACAACTTTCCAACCCAACCGGCACAACGTTGAATACAACAACCTCCACCTGGAACCGGGAAGGAATATATGGTATGGCTTTGCGGCCGTTCCGTTACAGTTCCGTATCGGGCTACCCGGTAGCCGGAAGTTATCGCATTGAGTTTGGTGAAGTTGGTCTGGATACTTCGATACTCTACAAAGCTAAAGCCAAAACCTACAAGGCGCAGCCGGTGAACTATCGGGTATTCGATATATCACAAACGCCCGAGAAAAAGCTGAAAACTGCATTCTGGTCACAAGACAAAGCCGACGGCGCCCTGGAAGGGCTGTTCACCGCCTTTACCGATGGGACATTGAGCGACCGGATCATCTTTTTGGATGATACCCTGGCAGCGACCTGGATGTTTGAACTTGATTCCGCGACCGATGATTCACTGCATGTGAACCCGGCAACCGGAGATATTGCGACTTTAAAATTAACCATTCCGTTCCTGTCCTCCGATGTGTTCGAGTTTACTACTTATGCCGAAGGTATGGATAATGCCAAAGCCAAACAGGAACTGGATCAGATCAAAGTTGTACCGAATCCTTACATCATTGCCAATTCCTGGGAACAGAAAAATCCCTATGCAAATGGCCGCGGGCCGCGTGAATTACATTTTATCCATTTACCGGAGAAATGTACAATACGCATCTTTAATATTCGCGGTCAACTGGTGCGAGAGATTGAACATGATGCGCCGTCACTGGCGGATGGCACCGAGGTATGGGATATGCAGACCAAAGACAAT
>JAKQIY010000078.1 GCA_029561455.1 bacterium | reverse complement strand
ACAAAAAGAATATCAAGCTACTTTCAGATGTGCAATTTCAAGTGGAGATCGACAAAGAACAGCGGATCTTCAACCGGGTTAAGGCCGGGAGATGGGTGGCGAAGGATGCAAAATACATTCTGGAACGACCCAAAGAAAAGGCCAAAAAGAAGGGGAAATAAAAAAGCCCGCTAAAGTGCGGGCTGGAAAGGTAGTAGTGCAGACATTTTAAGCCGCTGCAATTCGGCCTCAATTTCAGGTGTGCGCCCATCCCCCAAAGTAATGTTTTTGCCTTCGGGGCTAATTATCCATCCGCGTGTATTTGGGTAAAGATTTTTGCTTTGACACATTTGCCAAGCTTCCTCAAGGGTTAAACCCCTGTAATTAACTCCATTAGAATCATAACAATTTTGATGGCGAGCTGTCCAAACTGGCAATTGAAAATTTGACATGGCTATTGTTTTTTATTGCTCTGCTTAATTGCTTTGCATAGAACAAAAATAATCTAACCCCATATTAATTACAATACCCTCAAAATGGTATATTGATGAAAACGGTTAAAAAACATTGGTGGCTAATTCTTGCGCTCATTTGGGCGGTGGCAATCGCTTACCTATCGTTTTCCTGTACTCCGGATGACATTGAACCACGGCTACGCAAATACGAAGTAACCCAAGGCCGGCACGACTTCACCCCTTCCCCCCTACCAATACCGACAAACGCGAAAAGCGTTTCGGGTTCGGCACGGTTCCATGCAAGTTGCTGGTATAATTCCTTGGGAGTTGATAACCAGGACTGGAACAAGCTAGCCGGGGTTTACCGTTTTGCCGACGTGGTAAAGGATAAAAATAGCTTTATCTTGGCATGGCGACCGCTTACAACGACTCCAAACCGATTCGAGCTATGCCTATATGAAAATATAGACGGTGCAAATGTCCCGCACGACAGCGCGATTTATCAGGTCAGCGGCGGGCAACTATTCGATTTTGAACTAATCTACACCAACAACAAATACAGCCTGTACGTGGATGGTAACCTACTTGGAACA
>JAKQIY010000057.1 GCA_029561455.1 bacterium | reverse complement strand
GCGATGCGTTGGGCCGAAGGTCCAAATATTATCTGAATTTTGAAAACCTTACTGATTATTACAGATATAATTAATGTTAGGTAACTATATATTTTTATTCAAACAATAATCGTTTCGAGGCCGCCTGCGGCGGCCCACAGTCCATAAAGGGACTGTACTCCGGTTCCGTTTGATCCCGAGCAACTACCAGGTACTAGCAAAATGACTTTTTAAAACCTTTTCACACAGTCTTTCCGGTTTGGAGCGGAAGTTGGATGCGAAACTCTGTTTCGCAAATAGCTATTCCGGCTCACCTGTCGCCCGCACATACAAAACACTCACCTCCGCATTTGCCGGCGGCGGCTCATCAAAGACCAACCGGTCGTCTATCACCTCGATTCCCTGCAAAATCCGTACACCGCTGCCGCTCCCCTCAGTCCTGATTTTTACATACACCAGGTTATCATAATCCCATCCGGTCCAGGCCCCAGCTTCAGGCATAGCCAACGGCGCTGCGGACAACTCGTACTCGGTCGTTTCCCCATCCGCTATGAACCGATCCAGAACCATCTCCATCCCGGCGCTAATCAAAAAAGGCGCGCAACGCGAATAAAATGGGATTGCCACGGTTTCATCTTCCGGCATAGAGCCGAAAATACAATTTTTCAGAATAATATCCGGGTATATCTTGCTGTAAATATGCCCTTGCATATCGGCGCGGCGGCACACCGCCTCCAGTATTGCAACCGGTTCATCAGGAAAACACAACGGCGCGATAGCGTTATCGGTTTGCGGCGGCCAGGCCAGGTTGTATAATCCGCAGATAAATGCTCCCGCGTACCCGGCTTGCAAATAAAGCGTCCCGCTATAAGAATAATATTGGCCGACAGTCACCGGCTCTGCGCCCTGACTGCCCGGAAATACCCGCCGGGTCAGCGCCGGGGTATAAGGTCCCACTTCGATCCGCGCCACGCCCGGCACATTCAGGGGCGAAACAGGCGCGGCAGCAGGGGCATATAAACTGTGGCAGCGAATCAAAGTATACCGCCCATTCACTTGCTCGCCGGGATTCGGCGCCGGCAATTGCTCCGTTATCGACATATCTTCCTCCGGATCATTTTATCTCCCTTAAATACAGAGTCGAATTCTTATTTTGCTGTGCAACTCATCTTCAGCAGGAATTTCAAGCTGATGCGGGCCGGTCACGCTATCGATGCGTATGCCCTGAGTAACCAGCGTTTGTCCGGGAAAAACCTCTCCGCCAAATTCAACGGTAAAGATTTTGCTGTGCACGGCGCGGCTGTCCTTTAATATATGCAGCGTCATACCGGCGGCAATAGCATGTTCCTCCGCGCCGCCGCAGGTCATGTCGCTCCATACACCGATGGTCATTTCACAAACCAGGCCGCTTTTACTGCCCTGGTAAAACCGCTCGCCTACCGCTTCCGGCAAACCGATATAAATAACCGGCGAACTCATATTATCCCGGATCGTTGCCGCCGGGTACCCGGCAACCACCTGCCAGTCCGTAAACGGTGGTGTATCCGCGGACAACTGCTGAAACAACGCCAGCAGGCAGGCCTGGCAATCCGCCAATTTATAATTATTACGCATGGTTTTACTCTCCGTTCACACTAGTATCATTCCTCAACATCAATTTGCCGCAGAATTACAAACTGGGCCACCGGTGCATCGGTGTTCAACGCATCATACTGCTTGACTTTGAACCGTTCGTTATTATAAATGACCACATCCCGTTTTTCGTCCATATCCCCCAGGTCGATAAATAGGCCATCCGCCTCTGCGGCGGTGCCGATAAGCATCATATCCTTGCGGCTCACCTGGCCGATGATCTTGTGGCGGCAAAAATTCTTCATCAACGTATAGTTGAACACAAACGCCCGCGCCGGAATTGTAACAGCCTCGGTATTCAGCCGCTCCAGTCCCCCGCAATCCGGCTCTGCGGGATGCTCCCTGTGCCAGGCCGGGGAATATTGCCCGGTTTTGGCAGTGCAGGGACACACAGTTCCCCCGCTTTGGCGGACAATCGTAATTCGCGCCCCATGTTGCAACAGGTCGCGGCAAAACAGTTCCCGGTCAGTCATAATACCCCTCACCGCAATGCCCGACTTGCCAATCCTCTGCCGTGGAGCAGCCGATCAGAGCCAGGTAATGCTCCCATTCCTCTTGCAGTTCATGGCATATCCTGGATATATCTACCGGCGCCACCGGTTTTATCTCCACCGGCCCGCTTTTGCTGCCCCGCACCGGCGCGGAGCCGATCACTTTATGGGCGACAAACGCAATTTCTGCCGCTTGAGCTAGGGTTTGTTCCTGTTCACTCAATTCAGTATAGGTCCGTTCCGAGCGTTCCAGGATCACATCCAGCCAGGCGTCGCCGGCCGGGATATACGGCGTTCCGGCTAAAATCGTATCCGGTAGTTCCGTTTCGCTTACCGTGCGCAGTCGCGCCCGCACCTGATCGCCAGTTATATAGGCCATGTGCATCTCCCCATTATTTTATTTTTGCTTATTCATTGTCTGGTATTACCGGGGAAGCGGACGAATGATCTCATCCGCCTCCCGATATCAGTGCGATATAACATTATTGGTTTACAGATCAGGCGTGATCGATTTCAAGACAACCAATCGCATCAGGATCGATAATATCAAAGCCGCTGCGTTTGGAGATAACGGTCCGCACCTGCTGTTTGGCGATGATCCGTTCCGTCTCGGTCAGATTCATCGCATCGTTGGTTACATAGCCGATTGCCTGCGAAGCGTCCACCCCTATCAGTTTATCGGACGGCGCAATGCTGCGATCCCATTCAAATCCGCGCGGCAGCGTCATACCGGTTTGCCCCCACTGCGCCACCGGGTTCTGCATATTGGAAAGCGCATCCCAATAATCGACCATTTTACTTTTAACGCCCACAAACTTGTTCAGCGAGTATGGCTGCGGCAGTGCGGCTGCAAAAGTGATAATGTCCTTTTTCACAATAGCGCCGCTGGTAGCCGTTTGTTTGGTTTGCTCCGCTTCCAGGCCGTTGGCGTTGCCGTCCCCGTTTAACAATGCGTAGATCAGGGCGTCCGATTCATCCAGCCCGATCTGTTTGCCGATGCGCTGTAACGCTACCGCATAAATGTTGATCGGCGTCGAGTAGACCACTTCATAATCGAACAAAATAGCCCGGCCATATTTGGCAAGGGCAATATTCTGCTTGCCGGCTTTGATCTGCGTTTCCGGGAATTCAGTGCCGCGCGCCGCTCTTTTCAGTTCACGACTCGCCTGGGTATCTTCCAGGTACAGCTTGCGAAAATCCAGGCCGGTGATAACCGATGTGACCGCTACGAATTCCGGCACAATAGAAGCCTGCAAAGCCCCGGCATACACCCGGTTGGCAATGAATTCCGGGAACAACACGCTGGTATCTGCAGTTTGGAAAAACTTTTCCACCCGGTCCGTAAACAAGCCGAATGCCTTGATGTCGTTCGCTTCCAGTTCCATTTCGAATGCGGTCAATGGCGGTTCCTCGCCTTTGCGCATATATGCCAGCCGCTTCAATTCCCGCTCGTAATTGGTCAAACCGAAATACTCGCTCGGTTTTTCGCCCTTTTCCACACGGTATGTTTCCAGCCACTCGCCAAAGGATTTCCCCCTGCGCGCGGCTTCATCGTACATACCGATTTCCAGTTTTAAAGCCATAATGATATCTCCCTTTATTAATCAGGTTATTCGCCTAACATAACACGTCAACTGTGCCGGCGCTGGTATTCTTGGCAATCACTGCGCCCCAGCCGCCGGTTGTGCCATTGGCGACTGCTTCCCAGGCAGTACCGGTAGTTACCACAGAATTGTGCAAACTCAGCGGCCCGCTATATTTTAAGGTTTTGATCGCCACGGGTGTATGGTGCTTGTCGTTCTGATCTTTGTAATGGAACAGCCGCACTCCCAGGATATAACCGTTATAACTGTCTTTTTCACAGGTGATGATCTGTCCATCGGGAATATCGGTAGCTGCCGGGTTGGTCACCTCATAATTACCGGCCCAGGTCAGTTTTACCAACCGACCTTCCACCCCGGCGCCTTCTGCCAGCAGCGCGGTGATGGCTGTCTTTAATGCTTCATCCGGCGTACAGGCTATATCCAGAAAATGCCCGACATCGCCGCCTCCAATTGGTCTCATTTTTTTCCTCCGTTGGTTATTCGGTTTTCAGTTGTTTATCCCAAAACCGGCGCCCGGTAATATCGCCCGCTGCGCGGAACAGGAACCGGTATTGTCCGGGTTTTTTCTTCCAGGTTATCGGACAATAATTCCGGTTTGGGATGTCTCTGTTTATAAATCGCTTTATATTCGTTGATTCGTTCGCTCAATTCCTGCACGGTTAACTGCCCGAATCGCACCCGTTGTTCCTGCACAGTCCGGGCCTCCGCCGCAATGATTCCCGCCAGGCAGCCATACTTGACGGCCTCTGCCACCAGCGCCTGCCGGTAGCGGTTCGCCAGTTCCGCAGTTTCATGCTGCGCCTTCTCCGGGTCAGCCGGGATTTGCTCGCTCTCGTCCCTGTCGGCAGATAAAAGCGCCGCCTCCTTACGGGTGCGCGCCCCGTACTGCGAACCCAGGAATACATGCGAGCCCTCCAGCGCTTCCGCCTCGCGGTTTTCAGTATTCCGGTATTCCCACCACAACACCCGCTCGTTATCTTCCGCTTTCACCGCCTCCAGCTTGGGCGCGCGGAAACCGATGCTCATATCTGAAATAATCCCGGAATCGATGCGGCGGATGCGCGCGACATCATCGGCCAGCATGTAATATGAAGCCACCAGCCAGTACAAGCCGCCGTCGCGTTTTTCGATCAGTTCCAGTTGCGCCCGCAATTCCCTGCCGGGATGCGGCCCGGCCAGACTGACCGCTGCATCGACGGATACCTGTTCCAGCCTGGCCTTGAAATAACGGCCGTCGCCAGCGCCCTCCCAGTTATGCCCGGTGAGCAGCGCCTTGCCGACTATGGTCTTTTGAAAGGATTGCAATACCCCCATGCTGAACCGCTCCTGGTCCCGGTCCACAAAATTGTGACACAACCAGGCGTCATAAACCCGGAAATCCTCCTTTTCGAACTGCTCCGGACTGACCATAAACTTTTTCATCGTCTCCCAGTCCTCATCGGCTATGGCAACGGATTTGGACAATACCTGGAAGGTCTTGACAATCCTGGCCGCGCCGTCGTGCTGTTTTTCCCGGCTGCGGCGTTCCACACGTTGCCGGCATTCCTGCCAGTCCCGGTACATCGTCTTGGGAAACCACAACTCCCGCGCCCCACTTTCGGGATTGATGCGCACCGCCGCATACTCTTCCGGCATTGCTTCGCCGCTCTCAATCTCGCTAATGAAATACTGCTCTGTTTCTCTGCTTAATTTCATACCTGACCCCATGTTTAAATCAATAAAAAACCGGATTCGTCTCTGTTAAAATCAAGACTGATCCGGCTTCTTGTTATGGAATAACCGAATTATTTTTTCACAACCCTGGTAATTTTTGCTTCTGGTTCCCAATCTCCCGAGACTGTGTGAAAACGCCTGCAAAAGCCAGGTTGTCAGTGCTTGGAAGTAGCTCGGATTCTCCCGAATCCGGAGTACAGTCCCTTTATGGACTGTGGGCCGCCGCAAGCGGCCTCGAATTGTTTTATCGCTTCAATAAAAACATATAGTTACCTAAGACAAAGTTTATCTGTAATAATCGGTAAGCATTTCTTATTACAGATAATATTAGGACCTGCGGTCCGAAGCATCGCATAAAGGCGATGCACTCCACTTTTTACAGTATTATTTTCGTTTTCACACAGTCTCTCCTGGCCTGGAACCAATGCTACCCGGTTCTGCCGGGGTCATGATGTTTGTACGTTTATTGCCGGGCCGCAGGCCCGACCTACACAACTCGCAGTATTAGAACAAGGGGTTGCAACCCCTTGTTCTAAAGAAAAACCGGATCAACGTGCCTGGCATAGAACATTTCGTGTTTTTTGCAGAACGTAAAGTCAGTTATTTTTCTGGTTTGTACAATAAAGTACATATTCACAACAGTAAGTATTAACCCAAAACAGAGTTTTGGTTCCATTAGCATTACCAATCGGGAGATTGGTAACGAGGAAGAAACGCCCGGCAATGACTTGTCGGGCGCGTGGTTGTGATGGTTTATATTGTTGTATTTAAATGGAGCCTATTTAATATTTATCCCTTCCAACACCAGTTGCGGTTTTTCGCCGCGGCTATCGGCGTTTTCCAGTTCAATGGTAATAGTACGCTGTTCGCCGGGCATGAGTGAAATGTAATTGTCGCTGTACATGACCGGCAGAATGCGGTCGCCGCTCTTGGCGCCAACCACTTTAGCGCGTACCATCAGCGCCGGGGTGGAGGTGTTATTCTTTATATCGGCGGTGAGAACCCAGCGCCGGTCTTTTTTCTCGATCTTGACCTGGGAGTCCAGGCTCACTTTGGGCAGGGCGCGGATGGCTTTAACATCATTGCCCTGCAAAGCGCTCCAATAAAAGTTTTGCGATATTAACTTGTTATCAGCCGACAGCAGTTTCAAGCGGATAAAGTACACGCTGGACAAGCTCGCCGGGTATACGAGTCCCGCACAGACCACGCGACTGTCTTCTTTGCTGTTCACAGTGACTTGTTTCTGCCACTGCACGCTGCCGTCCAGGTTCAGCAGTTCGATTGCAGCGGTGAGATTGGCGTGGTCTCTGCTGTTATAATTCACTACCTCGATGCTGTCCGTCAGGGCATTCCATTGAATATGCAGCGGCTCGCAAGCCTTTTTACAGGCGAAATAGGCGGCGGTGGGCTCGAAATAATAATCATAGGTCTGCCATACAAACGACGGCCAGGCGGAATGGCTCATCCACAATAGCAGTCCCATGCGGAATTTGCCCTGCGCTTCAAACATGGCGCGATAGCCCTGGTAATTAATCCACTGCGCCAGGGTTAGCCAGTCCTGCAGGTTATCGGTAGGACCGAAACTTTCTTCCAGCATCTTGTTAAAACTGCTGCCGCCCTGCGCGCCTTCCAGGGTAAAATCGTGAATGCCCCACATACGACCCTGCGGCCACAGGCAGGTGTCCGGCATTATTTCCCGTACACTCTCCAGGGTGACGATATTGGGCATACCCATCTCGCTGTGGAGCTTGGGTAAACCCCGGCCTGAAAAATAGGATTTAATCGGCTGCGCCCGGTACGGTCCGCCGCCGCTAACGACGCCAAACGCCGAGTTGGAAATGTAATGCAGGCCGGGATGCCCGGCTGCTATAATTTCGCGCAAGCCCTTATCGATATCATCCGGGGGATTGCCTTCGTTGCGCCCGCAGTACAAGCCGATAGAGGGATGGTTGCGGAGGCGATTCACAAAATCATCGGCGTTGCGCAGGAACATAGCGGGATCGTCGGGATCCGGGCCGTCCACAGGATTGGCCAGCCAAAAGTCCTGCCACACCATTACACCCCAGCGGTCGCAGGCTTCATAGAACTCGTCGTCGCCGGTTTGTCCCACCCAGTTGCGGATCATGGTAAAGAACATGTCGCCATGATAACGGACAGCTATGTCGTATTCGCGGTCACGATAGCTGAGGTTGGATTCCGGGAAACCCCAGTTGCCGCCGCGGCCGATAAAGCGCCGCCCGTTGATCCAGATGCGCAGCGTGCCTTTTTCTTCCGAATAGGTCATTTCGCGCACACCGGTTTGGAATGCTGTACTGTGCGATATTTTATTATCACCGGTAACAAATTCCAGTTTGACGGGGTAGAGGTTTTGCTTGCCGTACCCGGCCGGCCACCATAATTTGGGACTTTTTAAAGTCAATTGCGGGTGCGTAGCAGGATTCAGTTTGATTGTTTTAGATTCCAAGGCATTCAGAGTTACCGGTTGTTCAAACACAACCTCGCCGAACAAGCCGCACAGTTTACCGCTGACCGGGTCGGTTGTGTGATTGCGCAGGGTGACTTCAAGATGCACATCCGCCTGCAGGGTATCCGGCAGCGCCAGGTCGGTGGTAACAAATGGGTCTTCGATGGTGACCGGGCCGCTGACCGCCAGGTACACATCATTCCAGATGCCGATATTGCGGCCGCGTATAGTCGGTATCCAGTCCCAGCCAACCGAAGCATGATAGGTGGGATTATCGGCGCCCAATTGACCGCCGTTACTGCTCGAACTCATGGCAGTCTGTTCTGTAACATAGCCTGGAGTGGCGTTTTTTTCAATACAAACCGCCAGGGCATTCTTTTGTCCCGGCATCAGGAGATCGGTTACGTCAAACTGTCCGCGTGTAAAAGCGCCTTCGATGCGGCCCAGCTTTTTGCCGTTTAAAAAGACCGTTGCTTTCCAGTTGATGCCGTCAAAATTTAAAAACATACGCTGCCCTTTGTATGAAGAGGGAGCGGTAAACTCGTTGCGATACCAGAAATCCGAGTAAAAATAGGAATCCGAGATCATCACCTGGTTATCGCCGTAATTAGGATCGGGAACCGCGCCGGCGTTGACGTAGCTCATCAGCACGGTGGCGGGCACTGTAGCAACCAGCCAGTCCGTATCTTTGTACCCGGTCTTGGAAAGGGATTCGCCATTGTCGGTTACCAGCGAACTGCGTTGTAATTTCCAGGCGCCGCCGGCCAGGTATAGCTTTCCATCCTTGCCCACTTGCTGCGACGGTTGTGGTTTGACTACCGGGCCGCCTTTGCCGAATACCTGCATTTCACTGAGCAGGTATTTGTCACCGCTGTCGTTTTTAGGGATAAACAGGCGCACATAGCGGCCTTGTACAGCTTGTTCAAATTTCAGATCATCGCTCTGCACTGCACCCAACGGCAAGGATTTAATATCTTTCCAGGTTTTGGCGTCATCGGAAACCTGGATAACTCCAGCGGGAGCGCGGCGAATCCACTCAAGTGTTATACGGTCAAATGTACAGGGCGCGCCGAGGTCGATATATACCCAGTCGTCTTTTTTCACGCCGGAGCTCATCCAGGCGCTGGTAAATTCATACGGCCCGCCGACATTGACACGCCGGTGGTTGTTGAAAAAACCAAACTCGGCTATAGTCCAGCGACTAACTGCCGGAGCTTGTGCTGCCAGTTTCCAGAAAGAAAGCGTTGCCGGGGCGTTTAGTTTGAATGACTGGTTAAAAGTGCGATAGTTAGGCGGCATAAACCTGCGGAAAAAGCCGGTGAGGGTATCGCCGGGCAGGCCTTCGCCGTTAAACACCGCCAGTTGTTGCCAGGTTATACCGTCTTTTGAACCGGACAGGATATAGTTCCAGCCTTTTTCCCCCTGGGGGTCTATATTCAGACTACCGACCAGGGCAATGCTATCCACCTGGGGAATTGCACCACCGCCCTGCATTTCAATTTGAACCCAGGCGGCCGAACTGTCGATATTGATCTGGGTCATGGAGTGCCGATCCAACAGGCATTCACGGTCGGTTTTTACGATAGCGCCAACCTTACCGGCGCTGACTGTTATCCACCCCGGCAGTTTGGTGTCTATTATACCATCGGTGATCAATTGCCCGGTCAGGTTATAGTCATAACTACCGGACTGGTATACCGCCCTGTGTAATGCCAGGTTGCGGTAAGTCGATTTGTCGATTTGCATGACGGGGGAAAAATCTTCTTTGCTATCACCAGGATATACCCCAATGCCTCGGGTAAAGTCATTTGCAAAAGCTCCGGCAGTTAAAAGACTGCCGATTATGAGCATGCAAAAAAGTAAGATTATTGAAAAAGGGGAATGGAAATTTATCAATATGTAACGTTTCATAGGAACTCCCTGCTTGTGTTTGCGCCATGTAGCGCTGTTATTACCGGATTAAAGAACTAATGGTAATGAAATCATATTTACATTTTTTTCGATAAAGAAGCAACAAGATTTTTACCAATGAATTCATTATATAAATCAACTCGTACAATTCGGTATTGAACAACCGGAATACTAAACCGGATTATACTGACAATAACGGATTATGAAACTACAACGGCGCCATTTTTCCTGTTCCTGTAATAGAGTGTACTTTCAACGGTATAGATGATCAGGGCAATCCATATTATAATAAAACCGGTCATTTTAGCCGTGTTTAAGGGCTCGTGGTAAATAAAAACTCCGGTGAGCATTAACAGAATGGGATAGATATATTGTATGACGCCGATTACGGATAATTTTACCAGCCGCGCGCCGATAATAAATATGATCAACGGCAAGCCGCTGATAATGCCTGTGCCGATGAGTAATAAAGTGTCCGGCAGTAGCGCCGGAAGGGGGCTTGAGATAATGGTGTACCGGTATAGCAGAAAAGCCAGGGCCGGCACCGATAAGATGGTTGTTTCCAGTGTCAATCCTTCCACAGCATCAAGCGGGGACTTTTTACGCAGCAGGCAATAGATTCCCCAGGTAAATGCCAGGAACAGCGAAATCCATGGAAACACGCCGTACAGCAAGGTCATGGCAAGTACACCCATCCCGGCAATGCAGACCGCCAGCCATTGTACAGGACGCAATTTTTCATGCAGAAAAAATACCCCGCAAAATACATTGACCAGCGGCGAGATGAAATAACCCAGGCTCGTTTCAACGATATAACCCGCATTTACCGCCCAGATATACATAGCCCAGTTAGCGCCAATCAATAATGCCGGGACGAACAGGATTGAACGGTTATGACAGGATTTAATTTTGGCGAACAGGCTGGACCAGTCTTTACGCCAGGTGATAATTATAATAAAGAAAACAAATGACCAGAACATCCGATGGGATATGATTTCATAAGACGGCACGCGATGCAGCATTTTCCAGTATACGGGATGCAAGCCCCAAAAGATATAAGCGCTAAGGGCATATATTATACCACGATTCATAGAAGGATTTCTTTCTGTAGATATTCTGTTTCCGGTATGTTACTTGAGCTGCTATCGCAGAATGTAGTAATAATGAAATTTTCTGACCAGGGAGTTTACGAACAGCAGGTGTAAAAGTTCCCTAATGTTTCTGTTTCATCCGTAGATTACACTGATTAACGCAGATAAAAATTCGGTCGTCGAGTAGGGCCGAAGCAAATTTAAGGAAAGGAACAATAACTGCTATCCAGCAGAGAAATCCTGCCTGGTGCAATACCAGCCCGTATCGAGACGTGCGCACAAGTAAGAGTTAGTCTGTGCGTTGCAATCGAATTATAATTCCAGACAGGATGATTGTTTAACCACGCCATGTAATAGTAACACATTAAAAATCGGCGTGATCTGGCTGCAACCGGGCTTATGCCTTTTCCCGCACACCCAGTTTAACCAGGCCGGCAACCAGTCCCTGCAAGCGTTCCTGTCTATTTTCTTTGGGATGGGTGCAGATTTCTTCTATACCCGGCACATGCGCATTGACGATTACCAGATAATCACGGAAGGTCATTTCCGTATCCGGTTTAAGCGCAAAGCAATCCAGCACGCGGGCGTCAAGGACATCGTTATAGGCTTGCTTGGCGGGAGAGGGGGTAAGCTGACCCAATACATCCGTGCATTTGCCGTCCGGCAGCAGGTTTTTGCAGCCCGCGCACACGGCATCGGCAGCAATGACCAGCTTGATTTTGGTATTCAGATCCGCCAGTAATTGGGGCGCGACAATATGCAGCGAATGGCCGTACGGGTGCGGCTGGTAGGTAACGCCCTGCCCGTAATCGGAGATAATATCCAGCAAGTGATGCGGTCTGGTCAGCATGGCTAATGACTCCTGGTTTTGTTCAGGTTCTTTTGTTTGCGGTGATTTTTTGGAGGAACAACTAAAATGAGCAAGTATGGATACCCCTGCCAGTCCGAACAAAAACTCGCGGCGTTTTAATGGCGACATATTTGCCTCCCACAAGATCATAATGCAATTGAATGTTTATTAGATGGATTTTAATATATGAAATATTATCATGTATGGCAAATGAGAAAAATTACCATTCTTCCATTATTAGATTCATTGCTTTTCCGTACCGGTTCCCGGTAAATTTTTTAACCGTTCTTCAATAATTGCTGCCAATTGTTCAGCAGAGTATTGTTGTGTTTCTATCACCGGTATTTCAGCAAACATATCACCGAGTTCTTTAATTTTATCGTTAATAAAAGCTAATCTTTTTTCCAGTTCGTTTTTATCTTCACTGTCCCAGTAGCCGCCTTCATCTTCCACCTCCAGATTGGGAATGTACTTTTTTTGCAGGTATTTTAACAGTTTGATAATAGTAATATGAATATCAGGCGGGGCGAACTGGGTTTTAACGGAATTATAGTATTTATAATCGTTTCCCTCTGCATGATAAAGAGCCATGGCAAGCGGCGAGGTTAAATGTCCCTCGGCATCAAAAAACAGATCGAGCGTTTCACAATCCGGATGCAAGTGTATTGTGATTCCTTTTAGAGCAAGATGCCCTGTTATTTCCCGGTTATCCTTGTTCCCGGTTAATTTTGCCGTGCTAGGTTTTGTCCAGTCTTCATCCAAAATCTGCCATTCCCAGTTCATTGTTTGGGCAATATCTGTTAATTCCTCAATGAATGAATTGATTTGGCGCTTGTCCTGTAGAATACCCTGAAAATGAATGGTTACGCCCATAATCCATACTCCTTGTTAGAATAATTTAAAAGTCAGTTTTTGTTGTTATTTTAAACCACGACATAAATGTCGTGGCAATGAATTGTATTGTTTGAATTTATTCCATTTTAATTAGTCGTTTCATTGCCACGATCTTTAGATCGTGGAAAACCAAGAAAAGACCAGGCTTTAGCCTCAAATTTCAAAGCCCACATTTTTTATTAATAAACTGTATTCCTCAGTAAAGGTCCTTTTATGGTGATGATCCTTCTGTTTGTTTATATACTGCCGGACTTGGTTTACCTGAGATTCACTTACTGAAATTGCAAAGTACTCTTCCTGCCATTCAAAATGACCATGAAAAAAATTGTTTTTATTGATCCAGTGTGAGGATTCTCCTTTTAATAATTGAACAATTTTACCAATATTTTGAGTAGTGCTTAATGAAAGAAGCAGATGACAGTGATCTGCCATACAATTTACCATATCAAGATAAATTTCTTTTTGTTTGGCGTTTTCTATTAAATGATTAATTAAAAGTGGCTGTATTTTTTCAGTTATTACTTTATCCCGGTTTTTTGTTGACCAGATCAAGTGAACCCAAATACGAACATAAGGCATTTTTCCCTCCCTGATTTGTCTAAAGTCAATTGATTTAGTTATCTTCGACCACGACATGAATGTCGTGGCAATTAATTGTATTATTTGAATTTATTCCATTTTTCAAATCGTTTCATTGCCACGATCTTTAGATCGTGGAAAACCAAAAGAAAATTCAAGGCTTTGGCTTAATAAGGAATTTGACTAAAGTCAAATTGTGTTGTGTCAAAAATCCACGACATGAATGTCGTGGCAATGAATTGTTATATTTTTATTAATTCATTTATAATAGGCTGCTACATTGCCACGATCTTTAGATCGTGGAAAACCCAAATAAAAATCAAAGCTTTAGCCTAAAAGTTCAATTTGACCAAGTCAATTTTAGTTGTTACTGTAAACCACGACATAAATGTCGCGGCAATGAATTAAAATACAGCTTTGATCCTGTTTTGTTTTACTGCATCAGCACAACTTTCCGGGTGGCGCGAAAAGAGTTCGCCTCCAGGGTAATGAAATAGATGCCGCTGGCAACCCTTGCGCCGAACATAGTCTCGCCATTCCAATGCCAGGTATGGCGTCCCGCCGGTTCCTGCGCAAGTTGCCATTGATTGATGCGCTGGCCGAGAATGTTATAAATTGCAATGGTCGCTTTAGCCGGGGCCGCCAGTTCGTAAGAAATTGTAACCCGGTTGTTGGCGGGATTGGGATAAACCGGGTCCAGTCTGTAAGAATAGGGTACAGCATCGGTAGTTTTTTCGATACCGGTCTTCCTTTCATACTCGCCGATTAAATCATAAACAATTGGCGAAACACTTTCCGTGCCGGTAAGTTCCACCCGCCACTGCGCCCGCTTTCCGGCCGGTAAGTTTTCGGTTTGGCCGTTTTCAATTTGCTGCCAGGGGATATATTTATCATCCTCATTCCATAAATTATCCTTGCAGCGAAAAAATACCTTTACTGATGTATTGTCGGGTACGTCGTTCAACCAGGAGAGTTTTTTCCAGATTAGTGTGTCTTCATTTAAAAAAACCGGCGAGTTGTAAAATCCGCTTGTGTTCAAATCAGTTAACTCATGGATATTGATTGAAATATCAGTCTCATTTGGATTGCCGGGAATTTGTTGCAGAGATAAATAACGATCTCTTTCCTGAACAAAGATTTTTTGATAATTAATTCGTTCATTATTTGTTATTGTGGTTGGTGATTCTGCTAGTTTACCAAATTGATCAATTTTTACAATATGTGATTCATCTCTGGTTCTGTCTGCCCAATTGTTCCAGGTTATAACAAATAATGAGTCGATGGTAGTGCAGTAAAACTCGTCGACTAAATTGGATGATTCTTTATCACTCATGCAACTACTCACCCGGAAATTGTTGCCGATCTTTTTGCCCTGGTCATCCAGTAGTTGAGCATACAAATCTTTAATTCTGTTTTCCCATTCCGATTTTTGCGCCCAGACAGCCAACATTTTACCGTTTGGAAGGATGTTGAGTTGGGGGTTATAATATGGATAAACAACCATCGATGTATCATTGAGTTGTATAGTTCCGGTTAATTGTTGTAAATTTGTATTATAACCACCCAAATACAGGTTATAAGTAGTATTATCAATTCCTAAAAGCCAAAAGCGATTTTGCGAGTCAGCACCAAGGTTGTAAGTATAATGGGGAATATCAATTTGTTGGGTATTTACCAAACTATTCAAGTTATTATCAAATAGTTTTGCAAATAGTTTTTTATTTTGAATCCATGTAGCTAAAACAAAATATGGATTTGTGGGCATTAGGGTAATTTTTAGTGATTCGGTTGAAAAGTTTGTTATGTCATTTATTTGAACCGGTGATCCCAGTAGTTCACCATCGGCAGTGAGGCGTTGCAAAAAAGCCAAGTATTTTGTATTATAATCATTGGTGATTTCGTTGCGACTATAGGCTAATAATGGCCCATTTATGGGTAGCACAATAAGAGAAAATGATTGATCATCATAATACTTGTATTCAAAGGGAATGTCAATCAGGAAATTTTCGCCAATTTTTTCAGCATCAGAATTGAAAATCTGTCCATAAATTTGCGTTATCCCACTTCTGGTATCGAGCCAGAGAGTTATGTAATTGCCGTTTGGAAGCTGTTCACCCAAAGGCTTTTTATGTTCCGCGCCGCCGGTATCTGTATTCAATCTTTCAGTATGATATTGTAGTTCGAGGTTTTCATTAAAAGTTATGGTATTTACGGAAGTACTGCTATCGTTTATATATGATACACCGGTTCCTTTTTTATCAACATATATATCTGTAATAATTGATAACCCTGAAAGTATGTTTTGTACATCTCCTAAATTCCCATTAAAAGGATTAAATACACAACCCTGTATAATCGCAGAATCATATATATTCCAGATAATCGAGTAGAGTTGATTCTCCATTGTTCTTACTAAATAATTTGAAATTTTATTGTCGGTTACTTTAAGTCTTTTACCCTTAACTTCACCTTTTTGATTGAATGTCTTGATATATAAATCACCTTCCTGTCGCCAGATCACAGCAAATCCACTATCCGAGGCAGTAACTATAGGTGTTTCATTGTAATGATCTTTACTATTTTCTTTTAGATTATAAGAAAAATCTTTGCCAATAATACGTCCACCTATCATATTATAAAAATTATCAGTAAAAGTTGTATCCCTTTCCTGCCAATAACAAAAGATAGTACCTGAATCATTTATACAAATAGAAGGTTTTGTTTCCACAGCCGGCATTAAATCCTGATTAATTTTAAAATTATCACCTGTTGGCTCCCCTAGTGAATTAAAACTGCGTGCATAAATTTCACCGGTATCGCCGCCTGATGTGATAACATCATCATAGACCCTCGTTTCGGCTTTTCGATTATCTTGCCAGGCAATAATGAAACTGCCGTCATTCCGCATATCGGCTGAGGGCGTAAAAGCACTTGGATTCCATTCGCCAAAAACCGGATCTATAACAATAGTATCCTGGTTAGCTTGTTTTACTATAGTAAGTGGTATGCCGTCAAAATTATAGAGTTGATAAAAAATATCACCCAAATATTCCCAAGTCAATACTATTTGTTCACCATTACTAGCTAGCGTCCAGGCAGGTGCATACCAAAGTATATTATCTGAAGGTGTAAGTGATAAAATAATTTCATTGCCTTGCGGCACACCATTGGCATCGACCTTACGCGCTTTATTTTGGGCATTGATATCATTATCTTTATCGTACCAGAAAACCAGAGCGCTGCCGTCATTGGACCTGGCAATTAATGGTGATTCTTTTGTGCTGCGTCCGGGATAAGTCGTATCGGAAAGCACCACCGTCGGGCGGACTGCTGTGGCGGTGCGGGTAAGCCGCAGGCCAGGATCGTTTTCGCCGCCGACATAGATATTTTCCCCATACCCCGGCATGAATCCCGGCGCGCCGTCGGTGGGATTCGCAAGCTGCCATGTTTGCGCATTACTATTCTGCAATGCAAACAGGAAACTTAAAATGAACAAACAGAAACGATGTACATTCATAGTGTACCCCTTTATTATCCTTTTGTCTGCCTTATGATCCGGCATATTTTTACCAAATTCACAATACTTACTGCATCAGCACAACTTTCCTGGTGGCGCGGAAGGAATTCGCTTCCAGGGTAATGAAATAGAGACCGCTGGCTGCCCTGGCGCCCAGACCAGTCTCGCCGTTCCAATGCCATGTATGGCGTCCCGCCGGTTGCTGCGCCAATTGCCATTGATTGATGCGCTGGCCGAGAATGTTGTATATGGTAATGGTCGCTTTCGCCGGGGCCGCCAGTTCATAAGCAATAGTTATCTGGCTGTTGGCGGGATTCGGATATGCCGGGTCCAGTTTATACTTATAGGGTATGTTGTCGGTTGCTTGTGCTATGCCGGTTTTTCTTTCATACTCGCCGATCAAATCATAAACAATTGGCGAAACACTTTCCGTGCCGGTGAGTTCCACCCGCCATTGCGCCCGCTTTCCGGCCGGTAAGTTTTCGGTTTGGCCGTTTTCAATTTGCTGCCAGGGGATATATTTATCATCCTCATTCCATAAATTATCCTTGCAGCGAAAAAATACCTTTACTGATGTATTTTCGGGCGCATCATCCAACCAGGAGAGCTTTTTCCAGGTCAGTGTATCTTCATTTAAAAAAACCGGCGAGTTGTACCAACCGTTGGTATTCATGATGGAAGATTCAAAAATATCAACAGCAATATCTATGGGGTTTGGAGCCTTTATTGCTTCATGAATAAACAACAATCGGTTATTATTCAAAGGAAAAAATAAGTGATTTGTAAAAAAGTTAATATTTGTTTGACAGGTGGCGGAATTGACCA
The DNA here is from genome assembly GCA_029561455.1 of bacterium. Taxonomy (GTDB): domain Bacteria; phylum Zhuqueibacterota; class Zhuqueibacteria; order Residuimicrobiales; family Krinioviventaceae; genus Fontivivens. The sequence continues at coordinate 214,809 of JAKQIY010000057.1, read as the reverse complement.
TTTTACCATTTTGATCAAGCCAGACAATACCGATTTCATCAGCAACTGTAGAATGTACGCCTGCGCTCCAACTGATAACAAATAATGAATCAGTAGCAGTGCAATTATAACCAATTATAGATTTATTAATAGCATTCTTTACTAACCTGTTGCTTATATTAAAATTATTGCCTATTTTAATACCTTTGTTATCAAATAGTTGCCCACAGATAACCTCTGAAGATTTCCAACTGCTTCGTTGTAACCAGACTGCAAGCATTTTACCGTTTGTAAGAATGACCAATTGCGGAATACCATAAGAACTATTTGTATTGGTAGAATCAATAAACTGCGTTGGTCCGAAAATTTGATGTAAATTACTATCGAAACCATACAGAGACTCGTCATAAGTAATGTAATCAATTCCTATAAGCCAGAAGCGATTATCCGGATCAGTAAAAGTATTGTAATAATAATAATAAGAGATATCTTTTAATGCTTGTGCATTACTTAATTCATTCAGATCACTATTATATAGTTTCCCATACAACATACCATTTTGACTCCAGGAAGCCAGGATTGTAAATGGATATGTCGGCATTATGTTTATTTTTAAAAATCTACTATAATCATTTTTTGTTTCATTAATTTGTATGGCTGGTTGAAGTTCTCCCTCAGAGGAAATATATTGCATTAATGCAGAGTGTGATGCACCATTGTTCGTTCGACCTTTATACATGATTATGGCACCTTCTTGTGGATGCGCCACGAGAGTAAATGATTGTTCATCATCCCAATAAAAATCATCAAGTGTCGCAATAGGAAAATTGCCACCTGTCATTTCACCGGCTGCATCAAAAAATTGACCAAAAATCTGAGTTACCCCGCTCCGGGCATCGAGCCATGCAGTTAGGTATTTGCCGTTTGTTAACTTTACTCCAACCGGTTTTTTATGTTCGGCGCCTCCTTTATCCGAATTAAGCCGTTTAACAAGATGTTGTGGTTCCATATTATCATTCAATAATACAGCATTCACTGATGAATTGTTTTCGCTTAAATAGGCAATAGCAGTACCTTTATTATCCATCATCATTTCTGTTACGATAGATTCTTCAACTATAAAGTTTTGTATGTTTCTTAACGTTCCATCGGCCGGATTAAATATACATCCCTGTATTATCGGAGAATCTTTTTTGTTCCATATAATTACATATTGATGATTTTCCAATGTTCTTATGTTGTAATTTAAAACCTCGGTATTGAATACTTTTTTCGGAATCCCCACGTTTTGTCCGTTATTATCAATTGCCTGTACAAATAAAGATTCATCATCCTCTTGCCAGAGCGCTGCAAAACCGGTCGACGATGAAGCAACAACAGGATGGGAATAGGAATGATTAAAACCATTTGCCACAAAATCCTTGGAAAAATTCTTGCCTATGATACGTCCGCGCACTAGATCCGGTGTTATTTTTTTCCTAGTCGTATCGTTTTCTATCCAGCAGCAAAAGATTGTCCCAGAGTCATTCATACAGATTGCCGGAAAGGATTGCACCCAGGGGAACGAATCCTGGTTTAGCAGAAAGTTGTTATCTTGCGGCTCTCCGGTAGCATCAAAACAACGAGCATAAATTTCACCAGTATCACGCCCCATGTACCTATAATCATAATCGAATATTAATTCAGCGTTTCTTTCATCCTGCCAGGCTATAATAAAACTGCCATTGTTGAGCATATTAACTGTTGGGTTAAAAGCACCTGGTTCCCAGTCACCATAACCAGGGACATTCAGAATTGTATCCTGGTTGGCTTGTTTCATTGCGGTTAATGGAAAACCATTACAATTATAAAGTTGATAAACAATATCTTCACCACTTTCCCAGACAAATACAATTTGTTCACCATTGCTTGCAACCGACCATGTTTTATCTTCGCGCCATGAATGTTGCGCCATAATATCAGGTAAAAGTATATTGTCACCTTGCGGCTTACCATTGGCATCAATCTTTTGCGCCCACCAATGAAGATTATTATTGTATTTTGTGTTATACCATATTACAAGCGAGCTTCCATCATTTGCTTTTACAATAACAGGAGAATTTTTTTTACTTTGTCCCGGATAAGTCGTATCGGAAAGCACCACCGTCGGCCTTACCGCTGTGGCGGTGCGGGTAAGCCGCAGGCCGGGATCGTTTTCGCCGCTGACATAGATATTTTCCCCATACCCCGGCATGAATCCCGGCGCGCCGTCGGTGGGATTAGAAAGCTGCCATGTTTGCGCGTTACAATTCTGTAATGCAAACAGGAAACTTAAAATGAACAAACAAAACCGATGTACATTCATAGTGTACCCCTTTATTATCCTTTTGTCTGCCTTATGATCCGGCATATTTTTACCAAATTCACAATACTTACTGCATCAGCACAACTTTCCGGGTGGCGCGAAAGGAATTCGCTTCCAGGGTAATGAAATAGAGACCGCTGGCTGCCCTGGCGCCCAGACCAGTCTCGCCGTTCCAATGCCATGTATGGCGTCCCGCCGGTTGCTGTGTCAGTTGCCATTGATTGATACGCTGGCCGAGAATGTTATAAATAGCAATGGTCGTTTTCGCCGGGGCCGCCAGTTCATAGGCAATCGTCACCCGGCTGTTGGCTGGATTCGGATAGACCGGATCCAGCCTGTAAGAATAGGGTACGGCATCGGTAGTTTTTTCGATGCCGGTTTTCCTTTCATACTCGCCGATCAAATCATAAACAATTGGCGAAACACTTTCCGTGCCGGTGAGTTCCACCCGCCATTGTGCCCGCTTTCCGGCGGGTAAATTTTCGGTTTGGCCGTTTACGATTTGTTGCCAGGGGATTTCTTCATTTTGATCATTAATAATATAATCTTTGCACCTAAAGAAAACTTTTTCTTTTGCATTTTCTGATGAGTTAGCTATCCAGGTAAGTTTTTTCCAAATGAGTGAATCAGTATTATGAAAAATTGGAGAGTTATACCAACCACTGGTGTTCATAAACGAAGGTTCAAAGATATCTACCGCAATATCTATTGGATTTGGAGACTCTTTTGTTTCGTGAAGGAATAACAAACTGTTATTAAAAAGCGGAAATAGAAAATGATGATTTAAAAAATTAATATTTGTAATGTTAATAGCTGGTTTTTCCAGTTTACCATTTTGATTGAGCCAGACCAGTCCAATTTCTTCTTTAGCTAAATATGCGCTTGTATTCCAACTGATTACAAATAATGAATCATTAGCCAGGCAATGATACCCATTAATATCATATCTTTTTTTATTTTTTATTAACCAACTGCTAACTCTAAAATTATTTCCGATTTTCAAACCATTGTCATTAACTAATTGCCCAATAACATCATCAATTCGGGTCGAGTAACCCTCAGTATATGCCCATATAGTTAGCATTCTTCCATTTGGCAGAATGGCAAGCTGTGGGCTGAAAGATGGAGTCGATTCTATTGTTGAATCATTAAGTTGTTCCGGTCCCCAAAATTGATCTAAATTGTTATTAAAGCCGCTTAGATATATATTATAATTATTTTCATCTTTTCCCAAAATCCAAAAACGATTTTTATTGTCAGCGTAAAGATTATAATCTTTCGATGGGGAATTTAATATATGTCTTTCGCTCAGCGAATTGAGATCACTATCGAATAACTTTCCATACAGAATTTTATTTTGGACCCAGGTAGCTAATAATGTATTTAGATCATCAGGCAGAAAAGCGATTTTAACATCATTAACAATCTCATTGGTAATAACGATATTGGTACTTGGACCTTCAAGCTCGCCATCAGATGTTATCCGCTGCAGCCAGGCTCCATTATCTCCCTTATATACAGCTTGACTTTTATAAGCGACAATGGCGCCATCCTGTGGGTGAGCGACAATAGTAACGATTTGGTCGCCATAATGTTCTGCCGGTGTATAAATTGCAAAATTACTTCCAATTTTATCTCCATTCTGATCAAAAATTTGGCCGTAAATCGAGAGAACACTGTTGCGGGTATCAAGCCATACTGCTATATAATTACCATTTGTTAACTGTACACAATCCGGTTCTTTATGTTCCGCGCCGCCACAATCCGTATTCAGTCGCTCAATCGTCTGTTGGGGTTCTAAATTATTATTTAATGTTACAGAATTTACTAATTTACTATTGTCGTTTAAAAAAACTAGGGTTGTTCCTTTATTACCGGCCGCCATTTTAGTAATAAAGGATTCCCCATTATTAAAAGTTTGTATATCGCCCAAGCTGCCATCACCTGGATTTAAAAGGCATGCCTGAATTATATAAGAATTGTCTTTATTCCAGAAAATGGCATACTGTTGATTATCAAGGGTCTTTAATGTATAGTTTGCTACTCTGGAATTATGAACTTTAACTGGAGACCACAAAGGTTCTCCCATGTGATTCATTGCTTGTACATATAAATTGTTATCCTGTTGCCATAGCGCAGCAAATCCGGTAGATGATGAAGCAACTACAGGTTTTGTATAGTAATGGTCGTAGCCACTAGCCTCAAAATCACGGGAAAAATTTTTACCAACAAAACGCCCTCTTACTATATCAGGATAATATGGAGTAGCAGTAGTATCTCGTTCAATCCAGCAACAAAAAATAGTTCCGGAATCATTCAAACAAATGGTCGGTAAAGTTTGTACCCAGGGAAACGAATCCTGGTTTACCAGGAAATTATCACCTATTGGGTCTCCTGAGCCGCTAAAACGCCGGGCATAAATTTCACCAATATCTCTGGTAAGTTCTCCACCATAATCAGTAGGGATCAATTCAGCCTGACGTGCGTCCTGCCAGGCAATAACAAAGGTGTTATCATTTAATATAGACACAGATGGGTAATTTGTTGAAGGGTTCCAGTTACCATGCCCCGGTACCATTATTGTAGTATCCTGGTTGGCTTGTTTTACTGTAGTTAGTGGAATACCGTTGAAATTATAGAGTTGATAAAAGATATCTCCAAGATATTGCCAAACAAAAACAATTTGCTCACCATTGCTGGCAATGTCCCAATGTGTATCAATCCACCTTGATTGGTCGGCGGGTATTTCCGGTAATATAAATTCTTCTCCCTGAGGTGAACCACTGATATTGATTTTACGCGCTCTCCATTGGGGATTAATACGATTATCTCTGTTGATCCAAAAAGCAATAGCCTCCCCATTGTTTGCTTGTGCAATTAATGGAAAATCCTTTTCTCTTTGTGCTGTATAATTTGTATCTGATATTACCACCGTCGGCCTTACCGCTGTGGCAGTGCGGGTGAGCCGTAAGCCGGGATCGTTTTCGCCGCCTACATGTATGTTTTCGCCATAACCGGGTGTAAATCCCGGCGCGCCATCGGTGGGATTGGTAAGCTGCCATTGTTGGGCGTTAGCAAATTGACAGAATAAAGCCGTTATAAACATGAACATGAACGAACTGTGTATGTACATGGTGGTACCCCTTTATAAAGTTTGTTATTGCATAAATAGTCAACATATACACATGCCCTGTATATATTAACACCTGGAAACAGGTCGCCCGTTCCGGATTCTTTGTATCGAAGCTGATCCGATTGCTTATATATAACAATTTTTTTCGCAATTAGCAACAAGTTTTTGTAATTTTGCTGAATCGGGGTTTGTGATTTAGAGCCGGGGATTCACACGGATTGAACATGGACAAGAGTCTCCTACCTTGTTTTATCTGCGTCATTCAGTGGCACATTACTTTTACCCCGGTTAAAATACTTTTATCGGGAAAAAGGTTGAAAAACCTGTTTTATTTCCCGCACCGGGATATGAATCCCGGCGCGCTCTAATAGTGTGTTATACCTGCAATGCCCTTTTCAGAGAAGCGCATATTTCCGCTATAGCGTCATAAGCGCGGGGGAATGCTCCGGGCAACGTCACGAAATCGTGCAGCATACCGTCATAGCGGATGCATTGTACCGGCGTCCCGGCAAGTTGTAAGCGGTCGGCAAAAGTTTCTCCTTCATCGCGCAGCACATCAAACTCGGCGGTAATGACCAACGCCGGCGGCAAATCGCTTAAATCTTCAACCAGGAGCGGCGAAACCTGCCGGCTGAACGCTTGTTCCGGGCTTTGCAAATAGTGATCGCGGTACCAGATCATGCTGGCGGTGGACAACCACAAGCCGTTGCCGAAATAATGATATGATTTGCTATTGAATTCTGTTGAATCCAGCCAGGGACAGATCAGCGCCTGGAATGTTAGCGCCGGAAAGCCCTGGTCACGGGCAGTTATGGCGCACACCGCCGCCAGGTTGGCGCCGGCGCTGTCGCCCGCTACCGCCAGCCGAAAGGGATCGCCCTGAAAGGTATGCGCATTGGCAGCTGCCCATTGCAACGCAACCAGGGCATCCTCAACTGCGGCGGGATGCTTGTGTTCCGGCGCCAGGCGGTAACCGACCGATACGACAATGCAGGATGCGCCGCTTGCCAGGAAGGTGCAAAAGGCATGATAATTTTGCAGTGTGCCGGTGACAAAACCGCCGCCGTGAAAATACACCAACACCGGAAACGGCTGCCTGCCCGGCGGGGTGTAGATACGCACCGGCAGGTCGCCGGCGGGACCGGGGATTATCCTTTCTTGCATATCGACCTCGGCAACCGGCGTACCCAGCCAGGCGGGATCGGCAAAGCTGTCCCGCGCCTGTTGTGGTGTGAGCGAGGCCATCGGCGCGGTATGGCTCTGTTCGATCTGCCGGAGTATGGATTCCGACTGGGGATGAAGTTGTCCCTGCGTGTAAAGTGGATACAAAGGGGAGGAAGGCATGATTATAGAATCCTTAATTTATGATATCTTGAAAATTTCGTTAATAGAAAGAGCAATATTATATTATTGACTCAAGTCTGAAATAATTTTTTCAATTGTTTTTGAAAGGGGTGGTATGTATTTCTCACAAACCCTAAAAATTTCCTCTGCATCTATATCAAAATATTGATGTGTAATTATATCACGTAGCCCCTTGACGCCTTTCCAATCAATTCCCGGATACTGTATTAGAAGGGAGTTGTTTGTGATTTTATCAATATTTTTTAAACTTTCTCCAATTGCGATTAATAACATACAAATTGAATCCAATTTTTCCATTCCTGCAGGCGAATCAGTAAAATCACTGACCTTTTTTATTGGTTGAAAGCGTTGACTTATTTTTTGAGTCGCCTCTAATATTTGCGCTAAAATATCCCGAACCAACTCTTTATCATACATATTGAGCATCCTTTTCAATATGTTTTTTTAAATAGGGATTCATTGTTTTCCTGTAACGTACCAAATCCACCGATCTATTAAGGAGTAGTTCCAATTCTTCTTTTATATGCACCAATTGAAAAATATCGGGTTCACGGGTTTCAATGACAATATCCACATCACTATCATCTTTTGATGTGTTTTTTGCAAAAGAGCCAAATAAACCAAGATTTTTAATGCCATATTTTTCAGAATTTTTATTTTTATATTGTCTTAAAATTTCAAGGATTTCTGAGCTATTCATAGGGTAATTCCTTATTATTAATAATGATAACAATGGAACACCAGGTATCAGTTTATATTACATGTAATATTTAACAATTTTAATAGAAACAAGCAAGATGATTTTGGTGATTTTCAGGGAGGAATAGTTGAAAATTTATTTGGCCACGGATGTACACGGATTGAACACGGATAAAACTTTCATCCGTGTTTTATCCGTGTCAATCAGTGGCTCATTAAAATTGCAGTACATTATTGATTCAAACCGGTCAACGCCTGAACGTCCATTTTCGTTATATCCCCGTTTTGGGAATAGTGATAAAGATTAACAAATACAGGGGCTGAATCATTACTTTTCTGCGGTGTAATTACGACAAAAGTCCTGGTCGGCAATTTGTTTTTATCGATCCAGGTTCCGGAATTCGCATAAATTGCTTTCTCACCTTTATTGTTTACAGAAGGAATAATTCTGGCTTCATGTGAATGTCCGAACACAACAAGTCGCTTGTCGGTGGGATTTGTAAAGTATTGGACTACCGCCTGGTTGTCCGTCTCTGCGGCCAGGGCTGCCCGGGTAAGCGCTTCTTCAGCAGGAATTTTAACGGCAACGTTATTAAGCGTTTGCTGTTCCTCCCATGAATCCTGAATTCCTTTGTATAATTTAACATCGATAAACCCGCCCGGAGTCAATTGAAAAGGCAGCAGATCGTTTATCGAATACGGCCCGGTGAATCCGCCGATATTGGCTTTAATTATTTTTTCATCAAAACTTGCGCTGACCGGATAATCGGTTATTAGTTGTTTCCAGATACTCCAGTAGTAAAAGGCGAGGGTTTGACTTTCGCCCAAGCTATTCGCGGTAACCGTTGGCATTACGCCGCCGGCTTGCGGATGCCCTTCCATAACAGATTGTACCGCAATCCTGGTGAAAAAGTATCCCGGCGGCAGAATGGAGCCGGGGGCAATGGCTTGGTTCGAAATCGGATCGGGGGCGCAGAAAAAATTATAGCGGTGCCCGTGTTCAAAAACAATCCCGGCCGGCGTGTCGGGCGAATACGCGCCCAGGCCCTGCATGGCATCCCGCGCCTGGTTTATGCCGGGAAAAATACCGGCAATATCTTCTGCTGTAATCAACAGATCATGATTGCCGGGGACATAAGTAACTTTAATCTTGCCGTCCTGAATGATATTGTTGAAAGCGTCGATTACAGATTTATTGTTCGCGGCGATTGCCTGCACAAATTCCCGCTGCGTCGCATAACCGCAAAGGGCGTCCTCAGTTGCGGGGATAAACCATTCATCGATCAGATCGCCGGCGATAACGAGTTCCCTGACGTTCGGCGCAGTTCTGATTTGGTTGAGGAACAATGCCAGCGCATCGCGATTGGTCTTAATCTCGGCGAATACATCGCTAACGCCCAGATGTATATCGCTGATGCAGATGATTAGCGAACGTTGCTGGTCAAGCGCCGCAATGCCGGCGCTGCCCAGTGTAAATGTATAATTGATTGCGAAATAGCCGGTAAAATCATTTTCCATGGAGGTTCCGGTTGTCGATTTGACATTGCGATTTATAGCTATTTTATACTCATCGCCTTCGCTAAATTGGGTTCCGTCCTTTTTTAAGACTTGCACGAGCGCGGGAGTCTGCGCGTTGGTTACTAACTCGGCAGGTTCTTCCAGTTCTCCGTCAACAGTTACTTTAAAGAGCTTGATATTGCCGGCCAGAGTATTTGCTATAACCGGCGCGCTGAATTCTAAGGTCAGGGATTGTACAGAATCGTATACCGTTGGGTCGCCCGCGTTGTTTGACAAGGGGATATTGGTTTTTACAGTCATGGCCAGCGGTGGTTCAGTAACCATTTTTTTGGTGCAGGAAAACCAACCACAGGCGATAATTAGCGCTATCATGATATGTAGAACATAAGATTTTTTCATTATAACTCCTTGATAATATGACATTAAAAATTTGACGCATAAAAACCGGCATCTGGCAGGAGGCAAATCATGCCGGGAACATCATCAGTTAATCTATCCTTTTAATACTTTACAGGCGCCGTTATCGGCAACCCGGTTTTTTTAAATCGCAATTAATGTGCCGGGAAGTTGTTGTCAGGTAACGCCATTACCGGGTTAAGCAGGGTTGATAAATGGCAATCCTGTTTGTAATGGATGAGGTAAGAGCCACCCAATTTTAGTTACTATTGATTTTTCAGATTGGGGATAATGTTGTATTTGCCGGTGCAGGAAGTGTCCAAAGTTTTGTGTTAATCAATATCAGGGATTCAATAATCTATTGTGTTATTGAATTATGGTAATTTTTTCACCTTATTGTTATGTAAATATTGCACTTGAGTTTATAGAATATTAGGCTGGAACAATTGGTTATTTAGGTTTTAAATTAGGTAACAGTGAATCATGTAAGATAAATATTGTACTGTCGTTTTTGTTTAAGGGCAAAGGATTAATTGTTATAACTTTTAACGTATCTTTGATTTCAAGTGGTAATTGTATTTGAACTTTTTGAATTCTGTTTAATGTTCTCATGTTGAATTGCAATTGAAAAATTAATGATAGAATCGATACAAAAATTGCCACAATGGTTAACCAGAAAGATACTTTTTTATTTCGTAAATCAAGATATTCGCTTTCTGAAATAAAATTTCTTTTTAGAGCTTTTTTCAATCCTATTGGATCAAGAATTATTATTTTATACTTATCTTCTCCTTTATTCAGGAAATTGCCAAGCGTATCATGTGGTTTAAAAGTTCCATTTTGGGCTTGATAGAGTAAATTTTCTACGGGTTTTTCTTCATGTTCTATTGTACGAATATATTTATAATCCACTAAATACTTAATCATATTTTTAAATTCAATAATTTTATAATCAATTTCATTTTTACTTCCTGCTACATATGTCAGAGCATTTGCTTTTTCTAATTTAAATTCTTTATTAAAAAAGTCCTGTTTTGTCTCTATTCTTTTGTTTAAGATGTTTTCTGCATATCTTATTTGATCTTTTGAAAAATACATTATATTTTTCCTATTGTTAATTCATCCCAATTATCATTTACCGACATTGCGAATCTAAGTAACAAAGCAATTGACGTGTAAGCTTCATTATCTGATATGTTTGTAGGTTTCCCATGAGCTGCTTCATCTCTCCAATATTTCAGAAGTTCGTTAAGTGCATTGAATTTCTCTTTTAGATAAGATTTCACTTGTCCAATTATCATATTTTCAACGCGACTACGGCCTAGAGAACTTGAATATATTTTTAATACTTGTTTTTCATCGCCTGTTTTTGCAATTGCTGTTGCTAATAAAATTGATTCTGTCGCCGCACCACACATTGCACAACAAGCAAGATATGCATGAGCACCATAACAACGGATTGCTTCTTGGGCACGTTCATAAAATCCAGGGCCAAAACGATCTTTATATGGTTCTAACATTTTTGCAAAGCGATCTGGTTCTGTTGGTACAAATGTATCTTGATTTGTTTCTTCTAACCATTTTTTCCCGAAAGGCGTTATTGAATAACCATTTCCAGAACTTCCATCATCTGTTGCCTGAGCATCAAATTCTTTAATTCCAGGTCGAATTATGCCTCTTCTGCATAGTTCCCATGCAGCCGCATAAAAATCTGGTGATAATTCCCTTACTCGAGATCTTTGGTGATCCCAAGAGTTTTCACCAAGATAATCACCTATTATTTTTGGTATATATAATTCATAACCATATTGTTGATATTTTTTCGAATTTTCACTTCTTAAACACACAATTATATGGTTGATTGCATCTTCTATATTCATTTTACAAATCCCTTTTGGTAATAAAATCTTTTTTTAGATCTATTCTTTTTAATCTCTCTTTGATACATATTTTAAATTTTCTTTTTAATGGCTCTATTTAATATGTGTTCATATAATAAAACTAAGAAGATTACAATCAAAATAACTGAAAAAATAATGAGAATTTCAGAACAGAATGATAAATTCAAAATATTAGTAGTTTTGAAAAGACCAAAAGTTAAAATTGAAAATAAAAATGTCCATTTTTGAATTTTATAAGCTATTAGAAAGTGAAAACTGTAAATTTCTTTATAATTATTTCTAAATTTATTTGCTTCATCTGATTGTTTTTTATGTTTATCAAATAAACCTTTTGCTTTTATTTCTAAATCCTGTGATTTGATTGTGTTATTATTTAGTTTCTCAATTATCATTTTTTCTATTTCATTTAAATTAATTTGTTCTTTTAAATTTAAAACATCAATTTGTCTTATTTGTAATATTTTTTCGATTCTAAATAATGCAGTAATTAAACTTATACCTAATGAAATCCAGGTTAAGATAATTAAGTATAAAGAATTATTTTCTTCGGTTAAATTCCAAGTTTGAATACTCAATGCAAGTGAGCCTAAAATAATACTAAGAAAAAAGAATTCAAATTTCTGTTGTGTTGAATCATGTTTTTCGACTAATTGTATATTTATATCCTTAGTTTGTTCGTTATTATTCATTTTTCACCATCTTTTCTTAAATATGTTAAATATAAAATAAATTTGAAAGAAAATTTGAATCTTTGAAACATTGAATTCTTCTACAAATATTCAAAAATTAGGTGCTTTTTGATTTATCAAACCCCCAAACATTGTATCCGCCCTGGAATCATCGCGTCATTTGTTTTCTGATCGATAATATATAACAAATTTCGCAGAAACAAGCAAGAACTATTTAATATCTATCTCTTTTTTTGTATATCAATTTCCTTCCACCTTGAATAAATCCCTAATTATTATTATATTACTTTATAAATCTCGGGAGAAAATTCCCCGGAAAAATTTATCAACAATGAACCATTCCCTTGTTCATAGAATGAGGGGCGTAACCGGCAAAGGCAGATATGCAACGACAAGAATTTCGCAAGCGTTTACAAAATCACATATTGATCCTGGACGGCTCGATGGGCGTCTTGTTACAGCCGCATTTGCCGGCCGGGGCGTGTCCCGATTATGCCTGCATTACTCACCCGGATTTGGTGCAGAGCGTGCACGAGCAATATATTGCCGCCGGCGCGGATATAATCCTAACTAATACTTTTGGCGCCACCCGCGCCAAGCTGAACGAGTCCGGCCTCGGCGAGCAGACGCGCGCCATTAACCTGGCCGCCTGCGCCATTGCCAATCGCGCCCGCCAAGCCAATACCATCGTCGCCGGGTCTATCGGCCCAACGGGACAACTGGTACAGCCGCTCGGCAAAATGAGTTTTACGGAAATTTACGCCGTGTTCAAAGAGCAAGTCCAGGCGCTGCTGGAAGGCGGCGTGGATATACTCATTATGGAGACCTTTGCCGACTTGAAAGAGGCGCGCGCGGCGCTGCTGGCGGCGCGGGATAATTCCGATCTACCCATCATGTTTGCCATGACCTTTGCCGAGGAAAAAAAAACCTTTACCGGCACCGATCCGGCCGCGGCCGCCGCGGTGCTGGCGTCGCTCGGCGCGGACGCTGTCGGAGTCAACTGTTCGCTGGGCCCGCAGCCCATGCTGGAAATCGTCAGAGAACTGGCTGCGTCTACAGACCTGCCCGTATTTGTCGAGCCTAACGCCGGTATACCCCGATTAAAGGGCGGAGGAGTGAGCTATAACGTCGGCCCGCAGGAGATGGCCGACTATGCCGTGCAATACGCGGAACTGGGCGCCAATGTTATCGGCACGTGCTGCGGCAGCAACCCGGAATACACCCGTTTGATCGCGCAAAGACTGGCCGGTAAACAGCCGGTAACCCGCACCGTTCCCGGCGGACTGGTCTTATCTAGCCGTTTTAGCGCGGTACGGCTCGGCGCAGAATATCCTTTCGCTGTTATCGGCGAGCGCATCAACACCACCAATCGTAAAAAGCTGGCGGCAGATATCAAGGACAAGCATTACCTGGTATTGGCCCGCGAGGTACAGGCGCAGATCGAGGCCGGGGCGGGCATCATCGACCTGAACATCAGCATGCCCGGCATCGACGAGGCGCAGACCATGCTGGAAATTGTGCAGAACCTGGATACCACCCTGCGCGCGCCGCTGTGCATCGATTCCAAAGAAACCCCCGCCATCGAGACCGCGCTGCGCGAAGCCGCCGGTAAGGTACTCATCAACTCCGTCACCGGCGAAGCCAAAAACATGCAGGATTTAATGCCCCTGGCCGCCCGTTATGGCGCGGGTTTGATCTGCCTGGCCATTGACGAATCCGGCATACCCGATAACGCCGCCGACCGCCTGCGCATCATCGAGAACCTGCTGAAAAAAGCGGAGCAGTACGGCGTGCCGCGCGAGAATCTCATTATCGACTGCCTGACCATGACGGTTTCCACCCAGCAGTCCGGCGCTTTGGAAACGCTGGAAGCCATTCGCCGCGTGAAACAGGAATTCGGCCTGCCCACCGTGCTGGGCGTTTCCAACATCAGCTACGGGCTGCCGGGCCGCAGTCTGCTGAACGCCACGTTTTTGAGCATGGCCATGGCGGCGGGACTCGATGCGGCGATCATGAATCCCGGCGACGTGCGCATGATGGAGACGGTCAAGGCAGCTTCGGTGTTTACCCAGCGCGACAAGGATTCGCGGGACTATGTTAAAATTGATTTTGGCGAAGGAATCGCCGTTAAAACCGAAACCGGCGTGGTCAAGAGCGACCTCGATCACGTCTACCAGGCGGTGCTGACCGGCAGCAAGGAGGGCATCGAAAAGCTGATCAACCAGGCCCTGCAGGGCGGCTTTACCGCCGAGCAGATCAACGACAACGCCCTGATCACCGCGATTAACGAGGTGGGGCGGCGTTACGAGCGCAAGGAACTGTACCTGCCGCAAATGATGCTCTCCGCCGAGACTTTTCAGGCGGCGTTCAAGCTGTTGCAGTCCCGTTTTAAAAGCAGCGACGCCAAATCGCGCGGTACGGTGATATTGTGCACGGTCAAGGGCGACCTGCACAGCATCGGCAAGAACATTGTCCGGCTGCTGCTGGGCAACGCCGGGTATAACGTGGTGGATTTGGGTATCGACGTCCCGGCGGAGACGATCTATAACAAGGCTGTGGAATTAAAAGCGGATGTGGTGGGACTTTCCGCGCTGATGACCACCACCATGCAGGAAATGGGCCGGGTGATCAAACTGTTCCGCGATAAAGGCGCAGCCACGCCTGTCATCATCGGCGGCGCGGCGGTAACCGAAGAATTTGCGCAGGATATTGGCGCCAGCGGCTATGCATCCGATGGCGTCGGCGCAGTAAAGCTGGTGGAAAGGTTGTTAACCGGTGATCGGTAAACCTGGTGGGGCTTGAAATTGTTCCCTCATTGAAACAAGGAGCTGCAGCCCCTTGTTCTACTGCAAGCTATTAATCACTTTATATTCATTGCTGGCCCTGGGAATGTTTCCCAGGGCCTAAAATGGGGCAGGATATTTTATCCTGCATATATTAGTAATTCAATAATAGTAAAATTTCAATTTCTTTAATTTCAATTGAGAAATTCAGGTTAAAAAAAAGAAAAATAATTCTTGCTTGTTTCCGGTAAATTGAGTATATAAATACCTTATGGGAAACAATTTAAAGGCGGGTATGTATTCTGTATTTTATATTATTTATTGGTATAAAAAAATTATGAATTAAACCGGACACCCCAGGCCATTTTACAGATTAAGCAAGGAACCCAATGCCGAAACCTAAACCAGTCAATAATAAAAACAACGACGAACCCCTGGAAAAAAAGCTGTGGCAGGCCGCCGACAAGCTCCGTAAAAATATGGATGCCGCCGAATACAAACACATTGTGCTCGGCTTGATTTTCCTCAAATACATTTCCGATGCTTTTTATGAATTACACGCCAAACTGGTTGAAGGCAAAGGGGAATACCAGGGCGCTGACCCGGAAGACCCGAATGAATACACTGCTGAAAAAGTGTTCTTTGTGCCGCCGGAAGCACGCTGGAAGCTCATTGCCGATAATGCCAAAAAAACCGAAATTCTGCTCGCTAACGGCAAAAAGGTCAATATAGGCGGTTATGTGGATGAAGCTATGGAAGCCATCGAGCGCCAGAATCCCTCGCTTAAAGGCGTGCTCCCTAAAGTGTACGCCCGCCAGAACCTGGATCGGGCCAGTTTGGGCGGACTCATCGACCTCATCGGCACCATTGCCCTGGGCACAAAAGAGGCTAAAATCAAAGACCTGCTGGGTCAGGTGTATGAATATTTCCTCGGTCAATTCGCCCTGGCTGAAGGCAAAAAAGGTGGACAATTTTATACCCCGCCCAGTGTGGTCAAAGTACTGGTGGAAATGCTCGAACCTTATGAGGGCCGGGTGTTCGATCCTTGCTGTGGCTCCGGGGGCATGTTTGTACAGAGTGAAAAGTTCATCAAGGCGCACCAGGATCATTATAAAAAGAATAAAAACAACGGTATCGACCTCGATCCCGCCGATATGATCTCGATTTACGGCCAGGAGTCCAACGAAACTACCTGGCGGTTATGTAAAATGAACCTGGCTATTCGCGGCATCGACAGTTCCAACATCAAATGGAACAATGAAGGCTCGTTCCTGAACAACGCCCACAAGGATTTAAAAGCCGATTTCGTCATTGCCAATCCGCCGTTTAACGATTCGGACTGGTCCGGCGAACTGCTCAAAGACGACGCCCGCTGGAAGTACGGCATACCCCCGGCCGGTAACGCCAATTATGCGTGGATTCAGCACTTTATTTACCACTTGTCCCCCAAAGGCATGGCCGGGTTTGTGCTGGCCAAAGGCTCGCTGACCAGTAAAACCAACGGCGAAGGCGACACCCGTAAAGCCATTATCGAGGACGGACTGTTGGACTGCATTGTTAACCTGCCGGCCAAGCTGTTTCTGAACACGCAAATCCCCGCCTGTTTGTGGTTCCTGTCCCGCAAAAAAGCGGGACGGCTGGACAAGGTGTTATTTATTGACGCCCGCAATCTCGGTTACCTGGTGAACCGCCGCACCAAAGATTTTAGTGAACAGGACATTGCCAAAATCGCCGCCACTTACCACAACTGGCGCAGCGGCGCGGACACGGCTTACAGCGACGTGCCGGGTTTTTGCAAAGCTGTTTCCCTGGAAGAAATCCGCGCCAAAGACTATGTGCTCACACCGGGCCGCTATGTGGGCCTGTCGGACGAAGAAGATGATTTTGATTTTAAAGAACGATTTGACAAACTCAAAACCGAACTTGAGGGACAAATGCAGGAAGAAGTGCAGTTGAATGAAATCATTCGGCAGAACCTTGCCAGACTGGAAGAAAAGGGAAAAATATAAAATTATTTTAATATAAAAATATATAAAAGTAAATTATAAATATTCTTATTTTACTTTTTACAATAAAAGTAAAATAAGAATTATCTTGTTATAC
Source organism: bacterium (assembly GCA_029561455.1). Taxonomy (GTDB): domain Bacteria; phylum Zhuqueibacterota; class Zhuqueibacteria; order Residuimicrobiales; family Krinioviventaceae; genus Fontivivens. The sequence goes on along the minus strand of JAKQIY010000057.1, from coordinate 197,899 downwards.
CTGGAGTTGCTTTTATGAATATTATAGATTTTAAAGCCGGTACATGGCAAAGAGGTTATCAGTATCAATATTTTGTTCCGGAAAAGATTAATCATAGTTTTGTGTGGACAGACGAAATAATAAATGAATTACTGGAAACCGCATCTCTTAAATTGGGTGAACTTAATTCTTTTTCCCGTTTTATCCCAAACACAGCTTTGTTTATACTTATGCATGTTTTTAAAGAGGCTGTTATTTCCAGTCGCATTGAAGGCACCAGAACAAATATTGAGGAAGCGTTAATTGATGAAAAAGATATAGATCCGGAAAGAAGAAATGAGTGGCACGAAGTTCGTAATTATGTTCTAGCTATGAATAATGCGATCAATCAATTAGACAAACTCCCATTATCAAATCGTTTAATAAGGGATACACATAAAATCTTGTTATCAAATGTCCGAGGTGAACACAAAAATCCCGGTGAATTCCGCACCTCACAAAACTGGATCGGAGGAGCGAGTCTGAACGATGCGGTTTTTATTCCGCCTGCTCATACGGAAGTACCTGAACTAATGTCCGATCTGGAATTATTACTCCATAATGAAACTATCAAGATGCCGCATTTAATTAGGATTGCCATTGCTCATTACCAGTTTGAAACAATTCATCCATTTCTTGATGGTAACGGCAGGATCGGCCGCTTGTTAATAACCTTGTATTTTGTCAGTAAAGGAATTCTGGAAAAACCACTTTTATATCTATCTGAATATTTTGAAAAAAACAAATCATTGTATTACGATAATCTCACATTTGTCCGAACTAAAAATGATATTGGACAGTGGATTAAATACTTTTTAACAGGTATTATCCAAACATCCGAGAATGCGGTTACAACCCTTAAAAAGATTATTGATATGAAAGAAGCTATTGAAAAAGATAAAATAACTTCTCTTGGCAACCGGACTAAACAGGGAATGACACTATTTCATGCTCTATTTTCTAAACCTATAGTTCAAATTAAAGATGTGCAAACCATTACCGGGCTTTCACCCAAAGCAGCCAACGACCTGGTACAGGCGTTTGTAGAAAAAAAGATACTGGCAGAAACTACCGGTTATCAACGTAATCGAATGTTCATGTTTGATGATTATATGAAATTATTTTAATCAGATAGAGCAAGGATATCGAAAAAGGACATTATTAAAAAGTGATAAATTGATGAATGAGTGGAAAGAATATAAATTGGGGAATATATGTTCAAAAATTGGCAGTGGTGCAACGCCTACAGGTGGCGAAAATTCTTATAAATCAAAAGGGATAGCATTTATTCGAAGTCAAAATGTATATGATTTTAAATTTTCATATGAAGGCCTGGCTTTTATAGATGATAAACAAGCCAAAAAATTGAATAACGTAGAAATTTCAAAAAATGATATTTTAATAAATATTACCGGCGAATCGGTAACAAGATGTTGTATAGTCCCGAAAGATATACTTCCGGCACGGGTTAATCAACATGTTTCAATTATACGACCTATTCAGGAAAAAGTAGATTATAATTATGTTTTTTATTTTTTACAATTTATTAAAGCTGAATTGAATAGTATTGCGGAAATAGGATGTACAAGAAGAGCTTTAACAAAAGAGATGTTGGAGAATCAAAAAATATTTCTTCCCCCGCTCCCCGAGCAGCGCGCTATTGCCGCAGTACTTTCCAGCCTTGACGATAAAATCGACCTGCTGCACCGCCAGAACAAAACCCTGGAAGCCATGGCCGAAACGCTGTTCCGGCAGTGGTTTGTGGAGGAGGAGGATGAAGGGTGGGAAAAAGGGAAAATTCCAGACGAATTCGATTATATAATGGGCGTTTCACCACCAGGAGAGAGTTATAATGAAATAGGTGTAGGTATCCCTATGTATCAAGGCAATGCTGATTTCGAGTATCGTTTTCCTAGGCGAAGGATATTTACAACAGATCCGAAAAGATTCGCTCAAAAATATGATACATTAATCAGTGTAAGGGCTCCTGTTGGTGCTCAAAATATGGCTGATGAAGAATGTTGTATTGGACGTGGATTAGCTGCATTTCGATTTAAAAGGAATAGAGATTATTATTCATATACATATTTTAAAATGAAGTCATTAATGAATGAGATAGAGCAATTCAATCAAACTGGCACTGTTTTTGGGTCAATTAGTAAAACAGATTTTGAAGAACTTTCTATTATAGTACCTTCAAGTGAAATGGTAGATGCTTACCAGAAAGTAGTAAAGCCTGTTGATGATAAAATAATATCTAATTGTTTACAAATCCGCACTCTTGAAAAATTGCGGGATACCCTGTTACCCAAGTTAATGAGCGGCGAAGTGAGGGTGAAAATATGATTGAAATCTATAAAAATCTGTTTATCGGCAATAGTGACGATTATGAAAATCAAGTTAAAGGTCAACCGGGTTGGTCTATTGTTCATGCCTGTAAAGAACCTTATCACCGGGATTTGCTTGGTTATACAGGCAGAGGAGCGCCGAAAGATCATCCCGAATACCTGTTAGCATTGCGGAGCAACAGGTTATACCTGAATTTAATAGATGTTGATAAGCCGGAATTTATCTCTGAAAAAATTATAGATGCAGCATTAGAATTTATTGATTCGGCATTAAAAGCGGATAACAAATGCCTGGTGCATTGTAACCAGGGTGAAAGCCGCTCAACGTCTATCGGTTTATTATACCTGGCGTCAAAATCTTTCATTCCAAATAGTTCATTAATCGAAGCGGAAAATGCTTTTATAAAATTGTACCCTATGTATAATCCCGCTTATGGTATGCGCAGATATATGGAATTGAATTGGCATAAATACACCAGGTAAAAATATAACGTGAATTCAGATTTCATAATATCAGTTTATATGCATCAGACGCAATTACCCAGGTTATCATTTAAGAGGATTTTTTGGAAAAGAAAATAATAAATGTTTTTAATATTGTAGGCAATTCATACTGTGTGGATGCCAATGATGGTCAAAAGGTGTTTGCATTGATTTCCAAAACATTCAAGGAAAACAAAAATGTTGAGCTTTCTTTTCAAAATATTGACATGAGCACAGCGGCATTTTTAAATAGCGCCATCGGCCAGTTATACCGCGATTTTGATGAAATGGAAATTGTAAACCGGCTCATTGTGGTTGACATGTCTGAAGAAGATAAAAATTTACTGAAACGTGTAATATCGTCAGCAAAGATATATTACAAAAATCCCGAAAAAATGGAACAATCCATAAAGGAAATATTGGCGGAATAATAATGACTGCCTTTACCGAATCCGAAATCGAAATCTATTCGCTTGACGAACTGCAGGCAGCCGGTTTTACTTATATCCCCGGCCCGGCCCTTGCCCCGGAAGATGAATCTGCATCGTCTACGCGCATTAATGACCTGTTTGCCGGTTATGGCGACGTAACCAAACGCGCGCATTACACTGATGTGATACTGGTTCATACTCTTGAAAAAGCCATCGAGCGCCTGAATCCTGCCATATCCCTGCATACCCGTCAGGAAGCCCTGAAAAAAGTCCTGTCCGTTTACTCTCCCCAGCTTGTAACCGCCAACGAACTATTTCACTCCATGCTCAGCGAAGGCGTGCCGGTAACGGTGCATCAAGACGGCCAGGAGCGCGGCGAGCGGGTTTGGCTGGTGGATTTTCAAAACCCGGACAACAATTTATTCTTTGCCATCAATCAATATACTGTGGTCGAACAGCATCAAAACAAGCGTCCCGATGTGATCCTGTTCATCAACGGTTTGCCGCTGGTGGTTATCGAGCTTAAAAATCCCGCCGATGCCCAGGCCACTATCCGCAAGGCTTTTGACCAGATACAAACCTACAAAACAGTGATCCCCTCGCTGTTTTTCTACAATGCCTTTTGCGTTATATCCGATGGACTGGAAGCCAGGGCGGGGACTATCTCATCCGCCTACAGCCGCTTCCAGGCCTGGAAAACTATGGACGGCCATAAAGAGTCCCGGCCCGATATTAGCCAGTTAAAAGTGCTCATCAACGGCATGTTGAACAAAGCAACCCTGCTGGACTTGATCCGCAATTTTATTATTTTTGAAAAAACCAAAAAGACCGATCCGGTAACCGGCCTGGTGCAAATTGAAAATGTAAAAAAACTGGCCGCCTACCACCAGTACCACGCGGTTAACAAAGCGGTGGCAAGCACTCGTCTTGCCATAACCGAACAAGGCAGCCGCAAAGCTGGGGTGATTTGGCATACGCAGGGTTCGGGCAAAAGTATTTCCATGGTGTTTTATGCGGGTAAACTGATTCATTCTTTGAATAATCCCACAATTGTGGTCATAACCGACCGCAACGATCTCGATCAGCAACTCTTTGATACTTTTGCCGCTTCGGCAACATTACTGGGGCAGCCGCCGGTACAGGCGGAATCGCGCGAGCATTTAAAATCCCTGCTTCAGGTGGCGTCCGGGGGCGTGGTGTTTACGACCATTCAAAAATTCTTCCCGGACACGGATCGCGCGGTTTATGACCGGCTATCCGAACGTCGGAATATCATTGTCATTGCCGACGAAGCGCACCGCACGCAATACGGTTTTAAGGCTAAATTAATTGACGCCAAAGACAGCGCTGGCCAGGCCGCAGGCAAACGGCTCGCTTACGGGTTTGCCAAATACCTGCGCGACGCCCTGCCGAATGCGACTTTTATCGGCTTTACCGGCACGCCGGTGGAAAACGAGGATATCAACACTCCGGCTGTGTTTGGCAATTACATCGACATATACGATATAGCCCAGGCTGTGGAAGACGGCGCTACGGTTAAAATTTATTACGAAAGCCGTCTCGCCAAAGTAAATATGACCGAAGAAGGCCGCCGCCTGGTTGAGGAATTTGACCGGGAAATGGTTGACGACGGCGTTTCGGAAATCAAAAAGGTCAAGGCAAAATGGACCAAACTGGAGGCAATTGTCGGCCATCCCAAACGCCTGCAAAACCTGGCGCAGGATATTATTGCGCATTATGAAAAACGCGCCGAAGTGTTTGCCGGCAAGGCGATGATCGTTACCATGAGCCGCCGCATTGCCGTGGCGCTATATGAAGCAATCATTGCCCTGCGCCCGGAATGGCATGATGTGGATTTGAAAAAGGGCGCGCTCAAAGTCGTAATGACCTCATCATCATCCGATAAAATGGAATTTGATCCGGAAGACCCGGACAGCCTGGTCATTCCTGCCTGTCACCGCACGAATAAAGAAGATCGCCGCACCCTTTCCGACCGCTTTAAAGATCCGCAAGATAACTTGCGCTTGGTGATTGTACGGGATATGTGGCTGACCGGTTTTGATGTGCCTTGTCTGCATACGCTGTATATCGACAAACTCATGAAACGGCATACTCTGATGCAGGCCATTGCGCGGGTGAACCGTGTCTTTATGGATAAACCCGGCGGCCTGGTGGTGGATTATATTGGCATTGGCAACGCACTTAAAGAAGCGCTGGCTTTTTATTCCAATTCCGGTGGCAAGGGCGATCCTGCGGAAACCCAGGAAAAAGCCGTGGCAATGCTGCTGGAAAAAATTGAAATCGTCCGCCAAATGTTTCATGGTTTTGATTATATGCGCTTTTTCCGGGTCAGCACTTCTGAACGGCTTGGCATCATTTTACAGGCCGAGGAATTTGTGCTTGCTCTTGAGCAGGGCCGGAATCGTTTTCTGAAAGAAGCGACCGCGCTTTCCAAACTTTTTGCCCTGGCTGTGCCAAATGAAAAGGCGCTGGCGTTATCGAATGAAATAGCTTTCTTTCAATCGGTACGGGCGCGGCTGCTAAAATTTGAAGGCGGCGACGAGGGCAAGGATAAAAAGAATTATGAATCGGCAATCCGGCAGATTGTCAACCAGGCGGTCGAATCCACAGAAGTAATCGATATATTCGATGCGGCCGGCATAAAAAAACCGGATATTTCCCTGCTCTCCGAAGAGTTCCTGCAAGATATTAAGGATATGAAACACAGGAATCTTGGCCTTGAACTCTTGAAAAGAATTCTCAATGATGAAATAAAGGTACGGTTGAAATTCAACATCACCGAAGGCAAAAAACTGCTGGAAATGTTGGAAACATCAATCAAAAAGTATCAAAATAATTTGTTGACGACTGCGGAAATTATCGAGGAATTAATAGCCATCGCCCGGCAACTCCGCGAAGTGGACGGCATGGCGGAAAAGCTGAAATTGAGTAAAGATGAATTTGCATTTTATACCGCATTGGAAATAAACGATAGCGCTGTTAAAGTACTGGGCGATGAAACCCTGAAAAATATTGCCCGTGAAATTGCCGACAAAATCCGTAAAAACGCAACCATAGACTGGACAATGAAAGAATCAGCCCGGGCAAGATTAATGGTCATTGTCAGGCGTACATTGAACAAATATGGCTATCCCCCCGATAAACAACAAAAAGCAGTGGATACTGTACTTGAACAAGCCAAAGTGTTGGCGGATTATTGGGTGGAGCAATAAATGTATCTTTCTTCCTAAAACGATTTTTAATAATTATTCTATCCCTCTATTCCCAGCCAAAACCGGCTAAAGCCGGGACTACAAACAACTGCTTGGTGTATTTTATCCCAACTCTTTCACTCCACCCAATGCCTGGCGCGGCTGACCGCTTTGCGCCAGGTCGTTACCAGTTGCCGGGCCTGTTCCTGCTCCATCTGTGGACGAAAGACATGGTCGATCTGCCACTGGTGTTTGATGTCCTGTTGATCCTGCCAGTAACCGGTTGCCAGGCCGGCCAGGTAGGCGGCGCCGAGTGCGGTGGTTTCCAGGGTGCGCGGCCTGATGACCGGAATGTTGATGAGATCGGCCTGGAATTGCAGCAACAGGTTGTTGGCCGATGCGCCGCCGTCCACCCGCAGATCGCGGAATTGAATTCTAGCGTCGGACTGCATGGCGTCGAGGACATCCTTCACCTGGAAGGCAATCGCTTCCAGGGCGGCGCGGGCAATGTGCCCCGCAGAAGAACCGCGCGTTAAACCGATTATTGTTCCCCGCGCAAACTGATCCCAGTACGGCGCGCCGAGTCCCGCAAACGCCGGCACCAGGTACACGCCGCCATTATCCGGCACAGAGGCCGCCAGTTTTTCAATCTCCGCAGAGGATTGGACAAGATGCAGTTCATCGCGCAGCCACTGGATGACCGCCCCGGCAATGAACACGCTGCCTTCCAGGGCGTAGACGGTTTGGCCTTGTATCTGCCAGGCAATGGTAGTCAACAGGTTGTTGTGCGATTCCACGGGGGCGCTTCCAGTATTCAACATAATAAACGAACCGGTGCCGTAAGTGTTTTTCATCATCCCCGGCTCAAAACAGGTTTGTCCGAACAGGGCGGCTTGCTGATCCCCGGCCATACCGGCAATGGGGATTTCACAGTCAAACAATCTCGGCGCTGTGCTGCCGTATACCTCGCTGCTGGAATGCACTTCCGGCAACAGCGAGCGGGGGATGGTGAGAACATCCAGTAGTTCATCATCCCAGTTCAGGGAGTGGATATTGAACAGCAGGGTGCGGCTGGCGTTACTGACATCGGTCACATGGCATGCGCCGCCGGTGAGGTTCCACACCAGCCAGCTATCCACCGTGCCGAAGGCCAGTTGGCCCTGTTCCGCTTTGACGCGCGCTCCCGTAACATTGTCGAGAATCCACTTGATTTTCGTCCCGGAAAAATAGGCATCCAGCAGCAAACCGGTTTTCTTTTTGAACAAGTCTGTAAACCCGTTATCAGCCAGCTTTTTACACAATTCCGCAGTACGGCGATCCTGCCAGACGATGGCATTGTGCACCGGCTTACCGGTAGTGCGATCCCAAACAATGGTCGTTTCGCGCTGGTTGGTAATACCCAGAGCATGGATTTGCGCTCCGGTAATCCCCGCTTGTTGTAACGCCTGTTGAGCGACATAGAGTTGCGTCTGCCAAATTTCCAGGGGATCGTGTTCCACCCAGCCGGGTTTGGGAAAATGCTGTTGATAGGCTTTTTGCGCCACGGTGATAATGTTGCCGGAATGATCGAACACAATCGCCCGTGAACTGGTTGTGCCCTGATCTAACGCCAGAATATAGCTATCCATGTATCATCCCTTTTTCCAGGACTAGTCCTTTGTGGTCTTTACAGAGTATTTCAGGAATATTACCGACAATTTTTGAATAAAGCAATTGTTTTATTTGTAAATACCATATAAAAAAGCCTTCCGTTCCGCAAATCAGCTTTAAAAAATCTTTTGATAAAAAAATAAATTTAAAAATTTTGCAAATTATTGAATAAACTCTTGACTTTTATTTTAAAAATGAATACTATTCACCAAGCATTTTTGTTTCAAAAATATACCCTCTCACCGCCTGATTATCATGTTATTTCTCCGTCATGGCGGCGTGTTTTGTTTTTATCTGTCAAACTCATTTTAAATGCATATCTGGTTTGGAATTTTCTTTTACCATAAAGTTAATTCCTGTCTTTAACAAGTAAGGTGTAAAATATATTTTTTATTTTTTTTATTTTGCTGTAACAGTTTTACTATTTAAAAAAGGGAATTTTAGGTGCTGTGTTTTAATGCTTGGAATTATTAACTACTAATAAATGGATCATGTTAAAAATGGAGGTAACAAAAATGAGTGTGAAAAGATCATCATGGTTTGTCAGTGCACTATTGTTAATTACCCTGTTAATGCTGACTACCGGGGTGTGGGCTCAGGATTCCGGAAGCAAATTTAAATTCGGTATTACCGAGCGTTTACGCAATACCTATTATAATAACATTACCGATTACCGCGCCAAAGAAACCACAATTGTGGAAAATAAAGAAACAGTAAAATATGATGATGAGACCGATTTCATCCGCGTACGCACCAATGTGTGGGCGCAATATTCATTTACCCCATCCCTGATGGCTTTTGTTCAGCTTACCAATGAATTCCGTCCTTACCTCATCGATCCGGCGGATAGAGATTTTACCTTTGACGAAATATTTTTTGATAACCTGTATTTGAAATGGACTGTCGGTTCAGCTACCCCGGTCACCTTTACTGTTGGTCGGCAGAACCTGATGTATGGAGAGGGCTTTGTGATTATGGATGGTTCGCCCTGGGACGGGTCTCGTTCAATTTATCAAGACGCTGTTAAAGTATCGCTGAAAAAAGGTACCACTACGATTGACCTGCTCGGCATCAGCAATACCGCGATCGAAGAACGGCTGCCGGTTTTGCGCGGCGGCGATCTTCAGGACGGAAAATTAAAAGCCCAACCCAAAGATCAGCCTATGAACGACAACCTGGAACAGGCGATAGGCCTTTACATGGTGCGCAAAGGCGAGTCCGGCTGCCAATTTGAAGGCTATTATATCTATAAAATGGAAGATCCGGAACCGGTAAAAGGTACTGCTTTGGCGCCCAAGGATGAATTAAGCTTTTCAACCATCGGCGCCCGTTACAGCCGCCCGTTAACTGCCAAGTTGTCAGTGACCACCGAATGGGCCTATCAATTCGGCTCGCAGGGTGATATTGACCAGCAGTCCTATGGCGGTTATGCCTATCTTTCTTATCTCGTGCGTGAAAAAACTAAAGGCACCCTGTCCGGCGGTTTGACCCTGTTGTCCGGTGATGATCCGACTACGGCAAATAATGAAGGCTGGAACCCGGTGTTCAGCCGCTGGCCCAAGTGGAGTGAACTGTATATCTATTCTTATCTCGGTGAAGAGATACAGGGCGCCAGAAGAGTGGCCTATTGGACCAACCTAATGCAGCCATATATCTCCTGGAACTGCAGCCCGACGCCCAAAATTAATGTTACAGCGACATTTTTACATCTTCAGGCCATACACAATCGAATGACGGGCATGGCGGAATTTGGAAAAGTTCGCGGTAATGAACTGCAACTGTGGGTTAAATTCAACCTGTCCAAAAGTCTGTCCGCGCATATTTTATATGACCACTTTTTCCCGGGCGATTTTTATGCCGACGGGAGCGACAGCGGCCAGTTCATTCGCGGCGAACTGATGTATAAATTCAGCCGTTAATTTACCTTAATGTTCGTATAATTCATTCATTTATGAATGATCTCTGAGGAGGAGTGAGTATGAATGTTTTATTATTGTCAATCATTGTCCTGATTTACCTGTTCATCATCGGTTATCTGGCGTACATTGCCTACCGCAGAACAACGACTGCTACCGATTATATGCTGGCCGGCCGGAACATCCATCCTTATATTATGGCAATTTCTTATGGCGCCACTTTTATAAGTACCTCTGCAATTGTCGGCTTTGGCGGCGCCGCCGGGGTTTTTGGTATGGGAATATTATGGCTTACATTTCTCAATATCTTTATGGGTATCTTTGTCGCCTTTGTTTTCTTTGGCAAAAGAACCCGGACAATGGGCCTCAATTTAAATGCCCATACCTTTCCGGAATTTCTGGGCCTGCGTTTCCAGTCCCGCTTTTTGCAGGGATTCAGCGGCCTGGTGATACTGGTTGCCATGCCGCTCTATGCGGCAGTTGTGCTTATGGGCGGGGCGCAATTCATAGCCCAGGTATTGAGTGTGGATTATAACGCGGCGTTATTCTTTTTCACTATAATCATGGCTATTTATGTGATCATGGGCGGATTGAAAGGCGTTATGTATACCGATGCTTTTCAGGGCAGCGTTATGTTTATCGGCATGTTTGTGCTGCTGGTTATGACCTATACAAAACTGGGTGGCGTGGTTACAGCGCATTCCAAACTGACCGCCATGTCGGATATTGCCGTGCAGATATTTGGCGCCAAAGGACATACGGGGTGGACGTCATTCCCGGTTTTTGGTTCAGAATATTGGTGGACGTTGGTGTCCTCTGTTGTTCTTGGCGTAGGTATCGGCGTTCTGGCTCAGCCGCAATTGGTGGTCCGTTTCATGACCGTTAAAGCAAACCGGGAACTTAACCGTGCTGTACTGGTTGGTGGAGTGTTCATATTAATGATGACCGGTGTTGCTTTTATTGTTGGCGCATTGACCAATGTTTATTTCTTTAATAATCCCAATTTCAACAAAATAGCGTTACTGGCAGCCGATAAAAATGTGGATAATATTATTCCTTTATACATCAGCAATGCCATGCCGCATTGGTTCACGGCATTGTTTATGATCACCCTGTTGTCTGCTGCCATGTCAACGCTCAGTTCACAATTCCATACCATGGGAACCGCCGCAGGACGCGATGTTTATGAAAAATGGCTGGGCGGTAAAGGCAGTCCGGTTCTTATTACCAAAATGGGAATCATGGTAACAATTATTATCAGTTTGATTATTGCCTGGGGGCTGCCGTTCTTTTTTGAAGGCGGTACGGCCATTATTGCACGCGGCACTGCCATCTTTTTCGGTTTGTGTGCGGCGTCGTTTTTACCCATGTATGTCGGCGGTTTGTATTCGAAAAAGATCAACAAACAGGCGGCTCTGTGGGGCTTTTTGTCCGGTGTTATAGTCAGTTTATTCTGTTTGTTCTTTATACACACCAAAGAATCACAATCGTTGCTGGTTTGCAAAGCATTGTTCGGTGTGGATTCTCTTGCTGCCGGAACCAAATGGGAATTTGTCGACCCGTTGATCGTCGCATTACCCGTTTCTATACTGGTAACCATCATTGCCGGTTTCTTTGGCAAACAACTACCTGAGGAGCATATCAATAAATGCTTCCAGGGTATCAAGTAAAATGTGTTATGTCTGGCAAAAAGCTGATAATATAGTAAGGAGAATACAATGACGATATTGGGTCTTGGCGATTTTAATGTATCCCTGGTTTTCATACTGCTCATTTTAAGCACGCTGTTATGCGTTATTTACGGCATTGTCAGGTGGAATGAAGACGGCGAGGATGCTAAAATATCCGGCAAAGAAAAACAATGGGATAAAGAAGAAAAAAACATTGAAGAGACACTATAAGTTATAATAGTCACGTGAGAATACACCGGCTGACCGAAGCAAACCTGCACAGATCAGCCGGTTTTTTATTATATGGCCGGGGAATCAATCCTTTTATCAATAAAAAAAAATTAAAAATAATTATTAAAATACTTGACTTTAATTTTTTTTTGCTTATTTTGTGGTTAATAATTTTAAATGTTTTATTGTTGTACACCACTATATTCCTCTCAGGTTGTTTCCCGGCATTTCTATTCCCGATTCGCTTTAGCGGGGATGAATGGAGGTAATACATCACATCTCACCGTTCCAGGGAAACGATTTTGCAGTATTTATTTGTATAGAAAAAAATGTTACGGCGTTTGTCGAAAATAAACGGGCATTTTATATTATTCCCGCATACGCTTGAATAATACCGGCTTTGTCGGCTTGATAAATAATTACTTGACATAAATTCAGTAAATCGGTTACGAAATTTACCCGGAAGGAGAAGCCCATGAACATCCTGTTGTTGTCTGTAATTGTAATTATTTACCTGTTTATTGTCGGTTACCTGGCCTGGATTGCATATCGCAAAACCACCACTGCCTCCGATTACCTGATCGCCGGTCGCAATGCCAATCCGTTTGTTATGGCGGTATCGTATGGCGCAACATTTATCAGCACCTCGGCAATAGTTGGCTTTGGCGGCGCCGCCGCTGTTTTCGGTATGGGCATTTTATGGCTGGCTTTTATGAATGTTCTCGTCGGCATATTCATTGCATTTGTGTTTTTCGGCAAACGCACCCGCACTATGGGTTTGAATCTGAATGCGCACACTTTTCCCGAATTGTTGGGATTGCGCTACCAGTCCCGTTTTTTACAGGGATTTAGCGGTTTGATGATCCTGGTTGCCATGCCGCTTTATGCCGCAGTGGTGTTAATGGGCGGCGCTCAATTTATTGCCCAGGTACTATCAATTGATTACAGCACAGCATTATTCTTTTTTACAATTATCATTGCCATTTATGTTATTATGGGTGGGCTGAAAGGGGTTATGTATACCGATGCCTTCCAGGGCTCAGTGATGTTCATCGGTATGTTGATTTTGCTAATTTTAACATACGTAAAACTGGGAGGGGTGATGACGGCGCATACCAAACTAACCGCGATGACTCCGCTTGCCGTAGAAATTTTTGGCGCCAAGGGTCATACCGGCTGGACTAGTTTTCCCGCACTTGGTTCGGAAAACTGGTATAACCTGGTGACCTCAATTATCCTGGGCGTCGGTATCGGGGTGCTGGCCCAGCCGCAGTTGGTTGTACGGTTTATGACAGTCAAATCAAACCGGGAGATGAACCGCGCGGTGCTGGTTGGCGGTATATTTACTCTTATCACTATTGGCGTTACTTATGTGGTAGGCCCGCTTACCAATGTCTATTTTTATGAGCATCCCTCTTTTCAAAATATTTCTTTTCTTGCTGCCAACAAGGTTGTTGATAATATTATACCTTTGTATATCAGCACTGCCATGCCGCAATGGTTTACTATTATTTTTATGGTCACCCTGCTATCCGCAGCCATGTCTACCCTCAGTTCGCAGTTCCATACTATGGGCACAGCCGCCGGGCGTGATGTTTATGAAAAATGGTTGGGCGGTAAGGGCAGCACAATTATTATCACTAAAATGGGAATTTTAGTTACTATTCTCATTAGCCTGTTGCTGGCCTGGGGTTTGCCTTTGTTCTTTGAAGGCGGCACGGCCATTATTGCCCGCGGCACCGCCATCTTTTTCGGTTTGTGCGCCGCATCTTTTCTACCCATGTTTGTCGGCGGGTTATATTCAAAACGTATCAACAAACATGCGGCATTATGGGGCTTTATGGCCGGTTTCCTGGTCAGTCTATTCTGGTTGTTCTTTATTCATATCAAGGAATCCCAGTCCCTTCTGGTGTGCAAAGCCTTGTTTGGTGTAGATTCGTTGGCAGTTGGCACAATGTGGACGGTAGTCGATCCCCTGGTAGTGGCCTTGCCCGTTTCTATTTTAGTTACCCTGGTTGCCGGGTTTTTAGGCAAGCCGCTGCCGAAAGAACATATTGATAAATGTTTTACCGGTATCAAGTAATTTAATTTGTTATTATTCCCTGAACCGGGCTTTATATAAAAAAGGAGTAAACAATGACAATTTTAGGTTTGGGCGATTTTAATGTATCCCTGGTTTTTATCTTGTTGATCTTGAGCACATTATTATGCGTTATCTATGGTCTGGTCAAATGGAATGAAGACGGCGATGATGTTAAAATTTCCGGCAAAGAAAAACAATGGGATAAAGAAGAAAAGAATATTGAAGAGACGCTTTAATAATTTGAGCACATCAGAGAGACTTGTTATCCGGAGGAAATTATTCCTCCGGATACCCAGATGATGAATTTTTTGTTTTTATTTATTCATTAAAAATACTTACATTTATTAAAGTTGGTATGAAATCATTGATTTATTTCTGCACTATCCTTTTTGGAAGCGTGAGCAATGTTTTTTATAAATAAAAACTATGCTTTTAAGAGCTTACAACCATCACATCGGCACGTCCTGCTCCTGTAATCTCCATTCGCAGGTCGTCAGCGATCAACTGACGGCAATTCGTAATAAATGATTCAGGGGGAGGTAAATCAGGTAACGGAATTATTATCCGTTTATTAGTAACAAATTCAGGAATTATATTTATTTACCAGGCATAATTTAAGTTTTTCAGGAGATGGAATGAAACAATTATATTCAGGAGATGAAGCAGTAGCCCGCGGCGCCTGGGAAGCCGGGGTAGAAATTGCTGCGGCGTATCCTGGCACTCCAAGTACGGAGATATTGGAAAATATAGCCAAGTATAAAGATATTTATGCCGAATGGTCAGTCAATGAAAAAGTAGCGTTTGAGGTCGCTTTTGGCGGCGCGGTTGCCGGTAAACGCGCATTGGCGGCCATGAAGCATGTGGGTGTAAATGTCGCTGCCGACGCCCTGATGACCGCCGCCTATACCGGCGTTAATGCCGGTTTTGTGCTGGTTTCCGCCGACGATCCCGGCATGCACAGTTCTCAAAATGAACAAGATAACCGTTACCTGGCAAAATTTGCGCAAATACCCATGCTGGAACCGGCAGACAGCCAGGAAGCCAAAGATTTTGTCCGTTTGGCGTTGGAGATCAGCGAGCAGTATGATACTCCGGTCATGTTGCGCATGACAACCCGCGTTTGCCATGGTAAAGGTTTGGTGGAAACCGGCGAGCGGATCAGTATACTGCCCCGCGACTATGTCAAAGATCCGCAAAAATATGTCATGATCCCGGCAAATGCTCGCAAGCGGCATGTCATTGTTGAACAACGCAATAAAAAACTGGCCGAATTTTCCGAACAGTTTTCCGGCAATTATGTAATACCGGGCGATACCTCCATTGGTATTATTGCCGGCGGCATAAGTTTCCAGTATGCACGTGAAGCTATGCCCAATGCCGCTATATTTAAATTAGGCATGACCAATCCTTTGCCCATTAAAAAAATAATCGATTTTGCTGAACAAGTAAAAGTGCTGGTGGTTGTCGAAGAACTGGAGCCCTTTATCGAAGAACAACTACGGGCGGCAGGGATCATAGTTAAAGGTAAGGATATTTTACCGCGACTGGGCGAGTATTCGCCGGAATTGTTGCGGGAAAAATTAACCGGCCAGGTTACCCCGGCAGCCCCACAGGAAGCGTTGACTCTTCCGGGGCGTCCCCCGGTTATGTGCGCGGGGTGTCCGCACCGCGCTGTATTTCAGGTGTTGAAGAAAATGAACGTAGTTGTCAGCGGCGATATCGGCTGCTATACCCTGAGCACCCTGCCGCCATTAAATACCATGGATACGGTGGTCTGTATGGGTTCCAGTATCGGTATGGCGCAGGGAATGGTGCGGGCTCTTGAAGGCAAAAAAAATAAACGGGTCGTCAGCGTATTAGGCGATTCGACATTCATTCACTCCGGTATACCGTCGCTGGTCAATGCGGTATACAATCGCGCCAATATAACTATAATAATTCTGGATAACCGTATAACGGCTATGACCGGTCACCAGCAAAATCCCGGCACCGGCGTAACCCTGCAGGGTCAACAGGCGCATGAATTTGATTTTGTGGCTATGGCTCAGGCAGCAGGCGTAGGTTCCGTACAAATCGTCGACCCGATTGATGTTGAAGAAACCAAAGCTGCCATAACTCGCGCGCTGGAGCAGGAGGGACCATCGGTTGTCATTGCCCGGCGTCCATGTGTGCTTGTCGACCGTAAACAGTACGAAGGGCCCATGCAGATCGATCCGGAAAAATGCAGGGTATGTAAAATTTGTTTGCGTATCGGTTGCCCGGCTATCAGTATCGAGAATGAGACAATAAGGATCGACGCTTCAGTATGCTTTGGGTGCAGCTTGTGCCGGCAGGTATGCCCTCATGAATCTATCAGTCTGGCGGGAATGGAGTGAGTATGACTAATAAAGAAACCACCAATATATTAATTGCCGGAGTCGGGGGGCAGGGTATTTTGCTGGCCAGCGAGGTTATTGCCTCGGTGTGCCTGACAGCCGGTTATGATGTCAAACAAAGCGAGGTGCACGGCATGGCGCAGCGCGGCGGCAGTGTTACCAGTCATGTTCGTTTTGGTAAAACAGTGTATTCGCCAACTATTGAAAAAGGTAAAGCAGATATACTACTCTCTTTTGAATTGCTGGAAACCCTGCGCTGGATAGATTATTTATCTACCGATGGCACAGTCATTGTTAACACCCTGCGGATTGATCCAATGACCGTAGCCGGCGGTTCTGCGCAGTATCCCGATAATATTCCTCAAGAGTTACAAAGCCGCTGCCGCCAACTGGTGGCTGTGAACGGTAGTGAACTGGCGTTACAAGCCGGGAATGGTAAAGCTGTTAATATTACACTTTTGGGCGTCTTGTCCCGCTTTCTTGAATTTAGCCCGGAACTATGGAAAAATGCAATTGCAGCCCGTGTCCCGCAAAAAACGATTCCTATCAATTTACTCGCATTCGACTATGGCCGCAATGCGAAATAGAGTTATTCACCTATTTATCCTGTACAAGGGAGGCAAGCTATGAAATACAAGGTAGAATATCTTGATCCTGAAGATTTACAGAAATTGCAATTGAACCGGTTGCGTGAGGTATCGCAGCACGTGTACAATAACGTTCCCTATTATCGTCAGGCTTTTGATAATCTCGGCATACAACCAGCGACCATCAAATCTCTTGATGAACTAAAAAATTTTCCGTTAACGGACAAGGAAACCCTGCGAACCCACTATCCCTTTGGTATGTTCAGCGTGCCCATGTCGCTGGTCAGGGAAATCCACGGTTCTTCGGGCACTACCGGCAAGCCTACGGTGGTTGCTTATACGGAAAATGACCTTAAAATCTGGTCCGAGGTAATGGCGCGCAGTATTGCATGTACCGGCGGCGATTACCGGGATATTGTTCAAAACGCGTATGGTTATGGATTGTTTACCGGCGGCCTGGGCGTCCACTATGGCGCCCTGGAGTTGGGCGCTGCCGTTGTGCCCATGTCTTCCGGCGGTTCAAAAAGACAATTGCAATTAATGGAAGATTTTAAAACCACAATTCTCACCTGTACGCCATCCTATTCTATTTACCTGGCTGAGTTTGCTGAATCCATGAATATCGATCCAAGAAAAACCTCCCTGCGCATCGGAATTCTCGGCGCCGAACCCTGGAGCGACAGTATGCGGCGGCAAATTGAATCGATCTGGAATATCAAGGCGTATGATATTTATGGGCTATCGGAGATCATTGGACCGGGAGTAGCTATAGAGTGTGAAGGCCAGGATGGCCTGCATATGTGGGCTGACCATTTTTACCCTGAAGTGATCGACCCCAAAACCGGCAAGGCCGTGCCGGAAGGCCAGGACGGCATGCTGGTTATTACTACCCTGACCAAAGAAGCCACACCGTTCCTGCGTTATGCCACCAAAGATATTGTCAGCATCACGTATGAAAAATGTCCGGCCTGTGGCCGCACCATGCCGCGCATCAGCCGTATCAAAGGCCGAACCGACGACATGCTCATTATACGCGGCATTAATGTGTTCCCGTCGCAAATTGAATCCGTATTGCTGGAAATTGAAGAGACCGAACCTCATTACCAGTTGGTTGTTACCCGCGAAGGGGCTTTGGATGAACTTGAGGTGCAGGTTGAAGTTAATGAAAAGTTCTTCTCCGATGAAATCCGCACGCTGGAAAATCTGGAGAAACGGATTAAAAAAGAGATCGAAAGCGTACTTTCTATTGCAGTTAAAGTAAAACTGGTCGAACCCAAAACCATAACCCGTAGTGAAGGTAAAGCCAAACGGGTGATCGATATGCGTAATATCTGATACAGCCCTGGCGGCTGGACTATTAAATAAAGAAATTTAACAATAGTTTAAATAAATTGAAAGCGAGGCAGATCATGCAAGTAAAACAAATTTCCATCTTTATGGAAAACCGGGCCGGACGGCTGGAAGAAATAACTGGTGTGCTCGCACAAGCCAAAATAAATATCCGGGCTATATCGCTCGCCGATACTTCCGATTTCGGTATTTTACGTTTGATTGTCAATAAACCACAACAAGCTGAAGAAATTTTACGCCAGGCCGGCTTTACTATCCGCGAAAACAGTGTTATTGCCTGTGTCATTGAAGACCGGCCCGGCGGGCTGCATAAAATGCTGGACTTGTTTGCAAAATCCGGTATGAGTATCGAATATATGTATGGTTTTTTTGAACGGCATAGCGATAAAGCTGTTATGATCATCCGCGTAGCCGATCCCGAAAAGGCAATTAAAATTCTTCTGGAAGGCGGAATTGAGTTGTTAAGCGGCGAAAAAGTGTATTCTTTATAGGTAATGATTCATTATTTTTAATTAACCTGCTATCTACATTAATTAGTTGAGGAAAATGCCGGTGTTGATTTGGAATCCCCCTGTCGAGACCATGCCGCGTAATGAACTGCTGTCATTACAATTGGAGCGGTTGCGAACGATTATGCGCCATGCTTATGATAATGTCCCGTTTTATAAAAAAGTTTTTGATGAAAATGGCGTTGTGCCGGAACACATCAAGTCATTGAAAGATTTACAAACTGTTCCGTTCACCACCAAAGCCCAGATGCAGGCCAGCTATCCATATAATATGTTTGCCGTACCGATGGAAAAAGTAGTGCGTATTCATTCTTCATCGGGCACGACCGGCAAACCAACCGTTGTCGGTTATACCCGCAACGACCTCGATAACTGGTCCGAATTGATTGCCCGGTTGTTGACCGCCGCCGGGGTAACCCGCAATGATATTATCCAGATTTCCTTTGGTTACGGTATGTTCACCGGCGGTTTCGGTTTGCATTATGGCGCTGAAAAAGTAGGCGCAACAGTAATACCGGTCTCATCCGGTAATACCGATCGCCAGTTAATGATCATGCGTGATTTTAAAACCACCGGCCTGGTATGCACTCCCAGTTATGCCATATACCTGGCCGAAGCTATGCAGGAAGCTAACATAAAACGTGACGAACTGCATCTGCGCGTGGGTATGTTCGGCGCTGAGCCCTGGACGGAAAGCATGCGCGTGGAAATTGAAAGCCGCCTGGGTATAAGCGCTACCGATAATTACGGTCTAAGCGAGGTGATGGGGCCTGGCGTTTCGATGGAATGCCAGGTTAAAAAAGGTATGCACATCAGTGAAGATCATTTTATTGCCGAGATCATCGACCCGGAAACCGGCAAAAACCTGCCGAATGGCACAATGGGTGAACTGGTATTGACGACCCTCACCAAAGAAGCAATCCCGGTGATCCGTTACCGCACCCGCGATATCACATGCCTTTTGGATGAGCCGTGCGCCTGCGGCCGGACTTTTGTGCGAATGTGCAAACCGCAGGGCCGTTCCGATGATATGCTGATTATTCGCGGTGTGAATGTATTCCCGTCACAGATCGAAACGGTATTGGTGGAAATGGAAGAGACCGATCCGCATTACCAGCTTGTTATAACCCGCGAAGGCGCTCTCGATGAACTGGAAATCAAAGTTGAAGTTAATGAGGCGTTTTTCTCCGATGAAATGCGGCAAATGCGCGAGATCGAGGAAAAAATCCGTCAAAAGATCAAAAACGCTCTTGGTCTGTCGGCCAAAATTAAACTGGTTGAACCCAAATCCATTGAACGCAGTACCGGCAAGGCCAAGCGGGTTGTGGATTTACGCAAGAAATCCTGACCCTGAAAGAGGGAGAATATTATGAATAATGTGGCAAATTATTTCCGGGAACATGACCTGTTCGCCAAACATACCGGTATTGAACTGGTAGAAGTAGGTGATGGCACCGCCCTGGCAAAACTAAAAATTGAAGATCATCACCTAAATTCGGCGCGAGTTGCCCATGGCGGTGCAATTTTTACCCTGGCTGATTATGCTTTTGCCGCAGCTGCCAATTCCAGCGGTAAAATTGCCCTGAGTATAAACGCCAATATAAATTTTTTACGCGCCGCCCCTGGCGGCACTCTTTATGCCGAGGCCAGAGAAGTGTCCCTGCATCCAAAGCTTGGCACTTATTCCATAACGATTAGTGATGAGCATGGAGAACTGGTGGCTACTTTTCAGGGAATTGTTTACCGGAAAAACGAAGATCTGCCGGACTGGCAGCAAACCTGAACTATTTACAAGTGAAAGAGTATACCGGAATTAACTGGATTTATGGAAAAACTGTAATATGGCGTTATGTTTTATTACGAGGTAATTGTTGAACGCATATACTGATTTGTTTTCTTTTGTTGGGGCTAATCTGCAGGGCTCGGAAATACGGCGTTTGTTCGCCACTTCCATGCAGCCGGATATTATTTCTTTTGCCGGGGGGTTGCCCGATCCCGGTTCCTTTCCTGCTCAAGAAGTTGCCGAAGCTGTGAATAAATTATTACAACAGCGCGGTGATTTATATTTACAATACGGTCCGTCCAGCGGCACCAGGGAAGGAATAGACGCAGCTATCCACAGGATGAAAAATCGCTCTATTCATGCCGAACCGGCGCAAATCATTATGACCAGCGGTTCGCAGCAGGCTATTGATATAATGACTATGATCTTTATCGATCCGGGCGATGTTATTCTTGTTGAGGAACCCACATTTGTCGGCGCTTTGGGCACTTTTCGCAACAGTCAGGCCAGAATCATTGGCGTACCGATGGATGAACAGGGCATTGATATTACCATATTAAAGCAAACTCTGCAAAACGCCAAACAGGAAAATCACCGGGTTAAATTTCTCTACCTGATCCCTAATTTCCAGAATCCAACCGGGTTGACCATGAGCCAGGAGCGGCGGGTTAGCGTTTTACAAATTGCCAAGGAATATGATTTTATGATCCTGGAAGACGATCCGTATGGCGAGTTGGTGTTTAACGGCGACCTCAATTCTGTTCGTCCACTTAAAGCGCAGGATGCAGAGGATCGGGTTATTTATACCAGTTCCTTTTCCAAGATCATTTCTCCCGGTATTCGGCTAGGCTGGGTATTGACCGCTCCGCATATTATCGAACGCTTTGATATGGCCAAGCAAATGCTGGATGTATGTTCCAATCCGTTAATGCAGGGACTGGCCTGGGAATTATGCAATTCCGGTTTTCTGGATAGCCATGTTACCCAACTGCGGCGCATATACAAGTCGCGCGCCGATGTTATGCTGGCCGCATTGCAGCGTTATATGCCGGAAGGGGTTAGCTGGACCAAACCGGCAGGCGGTTTTTTTATCTGGTTGACCCTGCCCAGGCAGATCAATGCGCTGGAAATGCTCAATACCGCGCTGGCACATAATGTTGCGTATGTCATTGGTTCGGCGTTTTCCGCAAATTCCGCCGGTGAAAATACCATGCGTATTTCTTTCTGTCATGAGCAAGAGGAGATAATCGAAAAAGGTGTGTACCGTTTAGCGGAAACGATCAAAGATTTTATATCGCGGGAAGGTTAATGGTCTAAAACTTTTAAACTGTCTAGAACGTTTCACTTTACCAACAGTATTTTCCGGATTTGTACTTGCGGGGGGTGTTCCGGTATTATAACCGTCAACCTGCTTATATACATTCCACTGCCCACCGGTTCCCCGTTATTGGTAATAGCGTTCCAATGAACAACACCGGTTCCGGCCGGGCGTCTTCCTGCCAGCAGTATTGTTACAGTTTGTCCGGCCAGGTTAAGAATTTCCAGTTTAATATCTGCCGGCGCTGATAAATAAAATTGTATACAGGTGAGATCATTAAATGGATTGGGGTAATTTTGTATCAGATCAATGTTTTGAACAGGTTGAACAGACTGATTTGCTGCGGTTATTCCAGTCAGGATGGGCAGGTTTGCATCCATCCAGGCAATACGCAATCCCAACCAGGTTTTAATATAATTCACTTCATCCTGAAAAGTTTTTAATGACCGGATCGCTGGCGGTACCGGCCAAAAACCTTCCCCAGGCTGGCCGGGAGGGGACCAGATGGCAAAATTGCGTTCCTGGGCTTCAGTAAGTGTATCTGCATTGGCATCTATAAATCTGTAAATATTTTCCTCACGTAAACTAGTGCTCCGTAATTCCAGCCAACGCTGATATAGCGCTGCCGCAAAAGCTTTATCATGGAACAGTTTGCGCCACCAGAATTGCGCTAACTGATCGTATCTACCCATCAGGTGAGGAGTGGACAGTGTATCTATCATCCAATCGTCAGTATCATCAGCATCGTAATAATTAGCCAGTCCATACGCCAGGTTAAAATCCCATAACGGCCCCATGTTTAATTTACCGCCCTTGTCTTTATAGAAATAGCTGCTTAACCGGTAAGAATCGACATTTTTGCTCAATTCGCAAAGAATAAAACCGTCAATAAAAGACGAAACGTCTATAAAGCGGGAATATCCGCTATCCGGGTCTGCATAGTTGTTAGCATACATCACATCTTCAAAATCATTTATATAATCAATGATATAATCTTTTTGCTGCCTGGTTATTACATCAAATTCAGGATAACGGAACTGGTAACAGGTTTTTTGTTTATACTGCGGGTGTTGCAAATACCTGGAGATAAAGTAATGCGCTCCCGGCTGGTAGTGAGCATCCATTTTATCGATTCTCAGAATGTAGCCGCCGGTGACGTCGATTCCCTGGTTATCATCCTGACCCAGGGAAGCGATGTCAACCCGGTCGGCATCGCGTTTAATTTTTTCCATAAGAATATATATCCCCCTGTATTCCCCGTTTAATACCAGTTCACAAAACCGGGTACGACTGGCATACCGCCGCATATCTCTGGCTAATTTGAAAGTGATTACATTACGCATAAATGATTTATCTATAAAGGGCCCATTTAAAATCCAGTCGTTTTCAACGGGCATGCCTAAAAGTGATACATTACGGTTTTTGCCAAACGAGTCGACAGTCTCTATATTGTATTGCTTTTTACTCCAACTGGTAGAACTTTCGCCGCGAATTTCTATTCTAATTTTGCCCAGGTAGCCGTTCATTGGGTCGGTTAAATTATTACGTAAATACTTGCCATTATCAATGATCCCCATGTCGGCAATAATGCGTACCTCGTCATCGGGAATGGGCTGGCCATTTGTGTTAATTAAAACGATAGGGAGATTGGAAGAAGTGTATGGTTCATCATAACCCGGTATAATGATAGATGAGGAAACCGCCAGCTTAATATCCTGTGGATACAAACAAGCATTAATTAATAATAAAATAATAGCAGTTAATATAAATGATTTAAAAGCCAACCCTTTTCCGATTTTATTATTTAGTTGCAGAGAGATTTTTTAAACTCCGGTGTTTGTTGAATGTTTCTGGTGGATAATTTTTCCAATTTACTATCTTACCAGCATTGTTTTGATTCGAACTGCATAATCACCGGCGCGCATTTCGATAAAATATAGTCCGCTGGGAATAGCACGCCCGGTATCATCTGCGCCGTTCCAGTACTGTTTATAGAATCCGGTATCACGGGATTCATTTAATAACAGGGCTATGCGCACTCCAAGTATATTGTAAATGGAAATAGTCACATTTTCTTGCCGGGCAAGTTCATAACGAATGATAGTGCCGGAATTGAACGGATTCGGATAGTTTGGCAACAACCGGTTTTCGGCAGGAGACTGGATATTGACCGAAATTTCAGCAGAGTAGTGAAAAGTACCATCGGTGTTAATTTGTAAAAGGCGGTACTGCATAACGCCAGGTTGCAGTTCGAGATCGCGATACGAATAAGAATTATTTTTATTTTGCTCTTTGCCTGGTATAAAGAATATTCTGCGAAAATCCCTGCCGTCAAATTTTTCAAGGGCATAACCGTAACAAGATATTTCCATACTCGTTTCCCATTGAATTAAAACGGCATCGCCATTATAACGAGCTGTAAATGATCCCAGCCGAACCGGCACAGGTTCCGAATGCAGACTGGTAATCCATGCGACAATGACCGCAGCGCCTTGTTCGTCCACAATACTGGTGGCTATTTGCGGCATACGGTTTTCCCCGGTATCCAGCATGCGCAGGTACAGCACCGATTCTGTCGGTACGCCCGGTTTCACACGCATAGGAGAGGTTACACCCAAATCGCCAAGCGAGGGCAGTTCATCCACGATGTTCATATCTGCCAGAGATGTGGTAAACCGCAAGTCCATATTCGTGCGGCCGCTGCTGTTTGGCTGGTGACAGTAAGCGCAATTGGCATCCAGGTATGAACGTGCCCGAGCAGAAAGTTCCGCCGATTCATCGAGATGATCTTTGAGGGTTGTAAAAGCAGAATAATCTTCACCAATATCCGTGGTAAATAACTGTACATGATTTAAACTACGTAACTGGTTATCGGTTACGCCGTTGTAATTATAATTGCGGTTCAACTGGCGGGTTGTAAAACCGAGTACATAACCTGAGGCCGGCACATGACAAACCAGGCATTCATCACGCGACGGATAATGATATGTCTGCTGAAAATTACCGCCGGGAGCGGCGGCGTCGATAATAGTAAATGTTTTATTCCGGCTGCCGGTAAGCAAAGTGGCGTCTGTTTCACTGTCATTCCACAAATAACTAAAACCATCCCACATATTCCCGGTCGGTCTTTTAACCAGAAAACGGGTTTCTATGAGTTTTCGGCTGGCAGGATTGCCTTTTTCCATTTCCAATGCAAAATTCTTTACCAGTACAGAATTAGCCGGATAACCATAACTGTTTTCTGGGGAGAATTCGAGTTGTTCGGTTCCAGGCAGCGCCAGAAAACGTTGTTTATAAGCCCCGTCGGACCAAAGCTGGGATTGCACTGCATAGGGGATGATGCCCGCGGCAATGGTTTTCGTGATAATGTTCGAGTATAACCCTGAAGTAGCAATTGTGCCGGGAACATTGCCGGGTGGTGTAGAGCCGCTTTTTTCTTTGAACCGATATATTTTTCCATCATAACCTACCACATATACTTCACCGGCTTCATCCTCACCAAAACTGGAAATTGGTGAAGGACAATCGGTCAGTAAATCATTTGCAACAACGGAACCATTCACATATTTGAGCGACCAGATTTTACGGGTGACATAATCGCCATAGAGATACAAACCGGCTAGCGCCGGAAGACCGGGACCATGATAGACATAGCCGCCGGTTATTGATTTACCGGTACTATGACTGTATTCCTGAATTGGTAAAATCAGCCCGGCCTGATTACATGAAGATGCGTTATAGCAATGCAAACCTTCCATGATATTCCAGCCATAATTGCCCCCTTTGACAATAATGTCAATCTCTTCATAAAGTCCCTGACCCACGTCGGCGCACCATAAAGTACCGGATACCCTGTCGAAACTAAAGCGCCATGGATTACGCAGCCCCCACGCCCAGATTTCTTCTTTATAACCGCTGTTATTGCCGACCAGGGGATTATCCGCCGGTATGGCATACTGCAAACCGCTGTCCTGATGATCCACATCGATGCGCAATATTTTACCCAGCCAGGTCTTGCGATTCTGTCCGTTTCCATGTGGGTCGCCGCCGCTGCCGCCGTCGCCGAAACTGATGTACAAGTAATTATCCGGCCCAAATGCGATCATCCCGCCGTTATGATTATTGTAGGGCTGGCGAATGGTCAGTAATTCACGTTCACTGGCCGGGTTGGCAGCATTCGGATCGCCGGAAACCTGCATTTCGGATATTCGTGAATGAAGACTGCTGTAGTTATAATGTATATAAAATTTTCCATTTTCACTGTAATTGGGATGAAATACCAAACCCAGCAAACCAGCTTCATTTTCACTTGAGGTGACCTTGCTGCGGATGTCAAGAAATGTTTTAAAGGTTGTCGTAGTATAATTGTGTTCCACAATCTTTATTCGGCCCTTTTTCTCAACAATAAAAATTCGATCACTGCGGTCTCCGGCATGAGTTACAAGGATCGGGTCATCCAGAGCTATGCTTTTAAATATCTGTTCGAGTTCAATGTTTGAATAGTTTCCTCCGGAAGTTGTAATTAGCAGCGAAGAGTTGTTTTGTCGGGAGGTCAATCCATAAGGTTGTGTAAGGGCCCGGTGATGAAGTAAAGAAAGTAAAAGGATGAAAATAATAAAATATCGATTCATGCTCACCTCCACTTTTACAACAGAGGTTTTTGGTTTTTTTATTCCAATTTCAATGTAAATAAAAATCTGGAATCCTGCTAGAGATATGTATTACTGCAACATTGCCCGTTATTGTTCCATTTTCATTGTGCTTTTCGAACCGGAACCAAGCTTATTATAACTTTTTAACTTGGCTTCCATATTATCTGGTGTAATCACCCGGTTTTTATCACTTTTGTATACAAATTGGGTTACTTGCCCCACATTTTTTAGGGTATTTTAATTTGTCACCCTCCTAAATTTTCCTTTTTTATATAAAATGTTATCCCGGTATAATTTCTTTTATTAAATTAATAAATGTAACTTGTTGTTTTTATTATAGAGTACCCGGTTGACACAATAACAATCAGCTTTGAAAGCTGTTTTTGGGGAAATTTTAATAAATACGGCACAGACCTTGCGTTATAGTGATATGAACGGATAAAGATAAGTTAATGTTGCGACAGTTGTTCTTTGATATTATTTAACTTAGACACTACCGCTGTAAGCATGCAAAGGTCAGGTCGGAATTCAAGGATACCAAATTGTATACTATATTGTTGTTGATGTGAAAGTTGTAAACGTGTCATTTGCTTGTATATTTATATTCTATGTTGATGGTGTGTTTCTTATGTGATGATGGTATCTTGACAATTCTTTCCTGGCCTTTGCTGTTTTATGTATTTTAAATCGCGAGGGTTGTTACGGATCGATGTTCTATTCTGCTATGCTATGGAATCCCTTGCGATTTTTTTATCACCCTGTAAATAATATCAATCATGATCGTGGCCGTCGTAAACCCATAAAGCCTCGCATTTCCCGGCCTTGACAAATCCGCATTTTATATAAAACTCTATTGCGCCGCCATCGGCAATTAACGCCTGTTGATGAAAACCGTTGTACTTTTCGCGCAGTCGGCGCACCAGTTCCCGGCCTATTCCTTGTCCCTGATAAGCGGGAAGTACAGCCAGGTGGGGATAATAGACCACCAGGTATCCATCCGAAATAGCATTGCCGAGCCCGACCAGGGTATCGCCATCCCAGGCGGTAATAACAGTATGGCTATGACGCAGGGCGTTTATCAGTTCAACCGGCTTTTGCGCGGATGACCAGTGCAAAGCCCGGTAAAGCGCCAGTACCTGCTCCTGCGGCAGGTCTCCGTTTTCATCATACCTGATTTGCAACACTTTTTGACTCCTGTTTAGTTAAAAAATATTCCATTTTATTATCCAACCTCTCAAAACAATTCTACCTGACTTTAATTAGCCCAACATTGATTTTTAGTAAATAAACCAATTGTTTATGTTAGTAATTCCAGATCAATATTTTTTAACGTACATGTTGAAATACAAGTTTCAATTGTAGCTATTGGAACATAAAATACTTTCCAACTGGTCAAAGGAAAAGTTTTACAAATATTAACCTTTTCTTTACATAATCTTAACATTGCTTTTGTTAATTCAGGTATGAAAAAAAGGAGAAGAAAAATGGCTTTTTTGTTAATGAACGATTCAACCCCGTTTGCAGAAGAGTATGACACTAACTATTATTACTTTGACGCCAACGATCCCAAAGCCTTCCGTGAGGCGGTGCGCTTGCTGGCGAACAAGAGTCATGCACAAAAAAATACCCCCGTAACAAATAATGTTAAACGGGGGTCTATAAATTTGTAATATTTATAAAAAAGCCGGTATCAATAATCTATGGCAACCGGCAGAAAATATCATTCTTCGATTGGAGCAAAACTGTTGATGATCTGTTCCATAATCTCGGCTCTTTTTTCAAAAGCATCCGCTTCGGTAAAAATATAGGCTACATAATTATTTTCATCATAGGTTGCAGCCATAATGACAATACCTGCGGCTTCACCTTCGATGACTCCGGCGCCGATACCGAGCCACGCATCCAGGCCGTTAATTTCAGTTTGTTCAGCTTCCCCTTCCAGTTCCATGTCCAGGTTGTCCACCGCCTGGTCGAATAATTCCTCGGTGCTAATCGATTCGTCTTTATATATCAGCAATACCAGGGCGATATCCTGTTTGGGATTGGTGGCAAAAAAAGTCGGCACAGTTTCATCATCTTTGGATTCAGTGGTCCAGTTGTCCGGTATATCGAACTGGATATTAAAATCCTCTGATTGAAAGGTAGACCACGTTACGTCTGCAAACAGACAACTGCTCATCAGCAGGACAAGAGCGGATAATATAAGTAATTTTTTCATATTTTTGCTCCCGACTAGGTAATTATAAATCAACTGGATTTTTTCAAAATAAAGAAAACATAACCAAAATAGTCGGAATACTTTTCATAGTATTCTATTTCGGTTTCCATTTTTGCAGCAACTTGCATGGCTTCGCGATTCTTTTTATACTTTTTTTTGAATTCCTCAAGCCTGGGTTTTACCGGTTTATAATAATCTTCACGCCAGGCATTTTCCGGCAAAGTAAAATAATCCTGGCATTCAAAACCACTACGGTTAATTCGGCTGAGACACCCGGTGATGTTGGTAATTGTCGGGCATTCCGATAGAATAAAAGATTTGAATGGTTCCGGGGCATTCGGTTTAAGCCAAACCGCATCGGAAACGACAATATAACCGCCGGTACGTAAAAAGCGGCTCCATTCCGTCAATCCTTTTTCCATACCTATGATATAAATAGAGCCTTCGGCCCAGATAATATCAAAACTGTTTTCTTTGAATTCGAGCGCAAACATATCGCCAAGCTTTGTGCTGATATGGGTTTGTAAATTTTGCTCAATCGCTCTTTTTTCCAAAAAGTCCAGAAACGGTTGGTAATTATCGACTGCCACTACCAGACCGCCGGAGATTCGCGCTAAATCGAGGCTCTGCGCGCCGCTACCGCAGCCAATATCCAGAATAATCGGCATTTCGGGCAGTTTTTTTAACAGTGAGTAGGCATTTTGAGTTGATCTGGAGTTTCCCGGACCTTGTCTCGGCAGGTCGGAAAAAAGTTCGTAGAGGTATTGCAGAGAAGGATCTTGATTTGACATCGTTGATTTATCTTGTCTCGTAAAAATTAACCACTGTGTTGATTATCAAGCGTCAATTAAATTAACACTTTTTAAGCAATTTTGCAAGCTAATTTTTGGAGGCCTGGTGAGTTATAGATTGAAGTACCATATTGCTTTAAACTTTAATTTCGGATTTCAAATTCAGTTTCGAATATGCTATAAGCTGTTTTCTGCATTCCCAGTTTCCGATAGGTTTGTTGGGCGCTAATGTTATTGGCATGTACGTAAAGGCGCAGGCCGCAAACGTCTTTCTGCTCGCCGGCCAATTTTTTTACATGTGTATATAAAGATTTGAAGATTCCCTTTTGACGGTATTCAGGTTTGACATAAACGCTTTGCAGCCACCAGAACATGCCGTTACGCCAGTCGCTCCACTCAAAGGTAATAAGCAGGGCGCCGGTTATTTCCCAGTCATTTTCAGCGACCAGGTAAAAACCGTTTTGCGGCGTTTGCAATAAATTCAAAACGCCGGACCAGGCTTCATCCCGGCGCAGTATTTTATTTTCCGTTTCCAGGGCCATGGCGAGATTAAAATTAACCAGGATTTCGGCATCGGCCTTTTCAGCGCGGCGAATGTTTACCGGATTATTCATTGTTTGCGGTCCTGAGTTGTTCGATAAACCCGGCGTCCACCCAAAACATCACCGGGTTGCCGTTTTGCGGAGAATTATGTAATTGATAAAGCCGGTCGCGGGTAAGCGGGGCGGCTAGTTGTGCAACCGGGCTGACCGACATGAAGAAAAAGTAACGCCCGTCCGGGGAAATATACGGTGAATATTCCTGGCTGCTTTTGCTATTGATCCTGTCGCCCAAATTGACGGGCTCGCTCCAGGTATCGTCCGACCGGTGAAAGCATATATAATAATCGGCGCCGCCATAGCTGTCGCTGCGCCCCCACACGCTGACGATTAAATAACTTTCATCAGGCGCGATAAAAGCATTAAACTGTGTCGATGTGGAATTAATTTGCGGCGGCAGTTTTTCCGCTTCTTTATACACGCCATTTTCAAAACGGCAGCGGTAAATATAATTTTCGCGGTGATCTTTACTTTCGCGGGTAAAATAGATCGCGCCGCTTGTGGTTACCGAAGGAAAATATTCCGGGAATTCGCTGTTGACCGGCGGGCCCATATTAACCGGAGCGCTCCAGTTCTCGCCGCTGCGGCGCATGACCCATATATCTTCATCTGTCGGTTTGGTCTCTCCGGCTGCGGAATCGGGGCGATTGGAGAAAAAGTAAAAACTGTTACCATCCGAAGATATACAGGGTTCCATGGTCAGCCAGGCCGGATTAGCGGCAAAGGGGGCAACTTCCGGCTGCGTCCAGACGCCGTTGTCAAGTTTTGTTACCATAATTGTGGCGTAGGTGTGACTTCCGGCTGTACGGCTGAAATAAATTTCCTTGCCATCCGGCGTTATTGCCATATCCCGTGTTACCAGGCCGGTTGCAACAATGCCGGGAGCAAAAATAACCGGGTCTGCACCCGGCAATTGCTGGCTCAGGTAAGGCCCGGTCAACCCGGTGTTCGCCCGGGGCTTTTCGGTTGCTCCGTTACATGCCAGTAACAGGGATAACAGGGGAATTATACCTGCGAAAAAGAGTCTCTTCATGAATAGTCCTGGTTATTAAAAGTTATTGAAATTTTTCATCATCATGCCAACGCCAAAGATAATGAGAAAAGCAAAATATAAAACCATAAACACCAGGCTGACAATGATAAGTATTTTCTGAATATAAAAAAATCGTCCCTGCTTTTCAAAACCGGTTGTCAGGGCGTTTTCGTCTTTGTTGGTCATCCAGGTGGTAAAGGAATCGGCGGCTTCGCGCAACCGCAAGCCGCAAAAGATCAACGGAACCCCAACAACAGCGCCGATAATGGAAAGGCAGCAAAAACCGCCGTAAATAATGCAGAACATACCGACAAAGCGCATATCACTGTTCATTTGCTGAACGTTTTGGTTAGCAACTGGACTCATGGTACTCATATTGCCCTCCTCAAATTGTTGTGAATATTGAATCATACAACCCGATACCGTGCAATGTAGTAAGGAATAGACATTAAGGCAAGAGATTTTTACAAAAATTTCAGGAATTTGAAAATAGTTTTGGGGAGATGGATTTTTATGCCGATTAGGTAAATATATTAAAATTGTCAGGTTTGGATGAAAAAGCAGAGTCCATTTGCATTACTAACCCGGTTGAAATAAATAAACTGGGAATGTAAAACAAACGGACTCTCATTTAAATTATTATTTCACCGGTGTTAAACGGAACATGAGAACATCATGACCGGGCAGGGTAGTGGTTAACTTTTTATCGGTTTTGCCAATGTCCTTCTTTGCCCACAGATCGCGAATTTTATAAGTAGTTTTAGTGAAATCCGCTTCGCGGTTGGCGAAACTATCGATCACTTTGTGTTCGCTCCAGGTAAATTCCACCGGTTTGGCTTCACCATTACGGTTCAAAAAGCAAACCGCCCATTCGTCATTTTGCAAAGGCTTGAACCAGATCTCCACTTTATCGTTCATAGCATAAGAAAATCCCTGTATACCCAGCGTATCCTGGTCTACAGCAATCGCTTCCTTGTTGGTAAGAATTTCCAGGGTTTCTTTGCTCATATTGGCAAGATCATTCCCGGCCATGAGCGGCGCAGCCTGCATACACCACATTGAAAAATGGGCGCGATCTTCATTAACGCTCATGCCGTTGCCGACTTCCATCATATCCGGATCATTCCAGTGATCCGGCCCGGCGTATTGGCGAATATCCTGGCGCATATCGATGATCTGCAACACCCCCCATGACGACCAACCGGGGTGTTTTTCTTCACCGTCAAACAATACGGCTATATCGCCGGTGGTGCGCCACAAATGCCCAACGTTCTTGCCCCATTTCCAGGGATCGTTGTTGCCCCATTCGCAAAGGCTGAATACGATCGGCCGACCGGCAGCATACAGGGCGTCGCGCATGGTCATATACGCGCCTTCGGCGTTAAGACCTTCGGTATTGCACCAGTCATATTTCAGGTAATCGATACCCCATTTGGCGTACATATAAGCGTCCTGGTATTCTCTGCCCCGGCTGCCGGGACGACCGCCGCAGGTTTTCCAGCCGGCATCGGAATAGATGCCGAATTTTAACCCCAGCGAGTGGATATAATCGGCCAGCGCTTTCATGCCGGACGGGAAACGTTGCGGGTCGGCCTGAATAAAACCGAGACTGTCGCGCTCGCCATGCCAGCAATCATCGATTACAATATATTTATACCCGGCGTCTTTTAAGCCGCTCTTTACCATGGCATCCGCGCAATCCCTAATCACTTTTTCATTAACGTCGCAGGCGAATTTGTTCCAACTGTTCCAGCCCATCGGCGGAGTCAATGCCAGACCTTTAAATTTTTGCGCATAAACCTGTACAGATAACAGCATTAATACCAGAACAACGATTTTTTTCATAACTTTTTTCCTTCGTTTAATTGCCGGTAAATGTAAAAGCCAGGGAGTAATATGTCCCTGGCACATTATTTTTTTGTTATCTCTGCTTGCAGGAGTAATATAATTTTCACCAGTATTTTACGATTTTTTGCCGTGATTGTCAATCGCAAACTGGGTTGTTATTTATTTTTTCCCGGCGCCTGCTCGCAATTCAGGTTAAGAATAAAAGCCGGGCGGACTGAGGTATTTTTAATACTAAAGGAATCTGTTATTGCAACTGCCAGACCCCAGTCATGCAGAGTGGCAAAGGAGCCATCGCGGGTCATATCGAGAAAAGTTTGCGGTTTATTGCCCGGCCCCCATGACCAGGCCAGCCAGCCGATTTCATAGAGTTGGCATTGTTTTAAAATCGCTCGCCAGGGAATAACACCGCCGGGGGTTTCATCCCACCGGTTGCCAAATTCGCCGACTATCAGGGGAAGTTCCATAGCCACAGATTCTGCCAGTTCCTCAATGATTCTCTTTTCCGAATACCCCCACATAACCGGCCACCATAAGTGAATAGAAAAGATCAGGTTGTGATCCGGATCTGCTTCCAGCAAGGCCGGGCCTTCGGATTGCAGAATATTGATGTTCTTGCCCCAGTCTGTCGCGTCAATAATCAGGGGAACATGAATACCGGCTAGTCGCATTTTCTGGATCACCTCACAGTATTTTGTCCGGAACATCTCTGTCGTTACCCCGGCGTCGCCACATTCGTTGGCAATGTTGAGCAGCAAGTATTGCTCATGTTTTTGCAGAATCGGCACAATATCCGGCCGGATCCAGTAATCCACCGCTTTATCCAATAATTCCCACTTGCCGGTAGCATCGTGCGATTCAACCATCGGGATCATTTGCTGAGCGATGCAGTTGGTTATCGTTTTATCCAAATCAAGGGCGGGACCGGAATCGTTCCACACAATTCGCACCACATTGGCGCCGGTTTGAGCAATTTCAGCATAAGCGGGAATGCCGTCAATATCTTTCCAAATGATCATTTTATTCACCCCGCGCAGGATCACTTTTTCGCCGCATTTGTCATACAGGTGCCGTCCTTTAACGTGAAAGCCGGGATGATCCTGTGCCGTTGCCAGAGAAAAAAATGCGATTAACAGAGTAATCATAACCAGAAATTTTTTGAGCATTATAACTATCCTTTCTCTTAGCAATGCGAGGGTAAAGGGAGTCTGCCGGATCACCAGTTGCGCCGCTTTTGTCCAGGTGTGAGCCGAATACGGCTGGTTCATATTGAAAATCCGGTTAAGACGGATTTCTATCTTTGTGTCGATAAAAATCCGTCATCACCTTAATATAATATTGTTTTATTAAAAATTCAATTACCGGTTGTTATTTTACGGTAATAAGGGTAGTTTTGTGTATATCCCGTGAGGAAAAGCCGGCCAGCAGTTCAAATTGTCCCGGTTCTACAACCCATTGCATGGCGGTGTCGGAATAGAATGCCAGATCCTTAACCGGAATTTTAATATGTACATCCTGTTTTTTACCCGGTTGCAAAAAGAGCTTGGCATAGCCTTTTAATTCTTTTTGCGGACGCATTACCGAGGCCTCTGTATCATGTACATAAAGTTGTATGGTTTCCGTGCCGGCCGTTTGGCCGGTATTTTTAACCGTCACTTTAACATCAATCGTCCCGTCCTGGGTATATTTGGATTTATCGGTTTTTACCGAATTGATCTCAAAGGTGCTGTAAGATAAACCATGTCCAAAGCAATAGAGCGGCTCGATGCCTTTGGTATCGAACCAGCGATAGCCAACCAGAATACTTTCTTTATATTCAGCCTTGCCGTTTTCACCGGGAAAGGTGCCCAGCGCATGAGCGGCAATATCATCCAGTTTTACCGGAATAGTGTAGGGTAATTTACCGGAAGGATTGACCTTCCCGAACAGGACATCCGCATAGGCATTACCGGCTTCGGAACCGTTAAAGGAAGACCAGAGCAGGGCGGAGACCGATTTTTCCACCACACTCAAATCAAAGGCCGCACCAGTAATCATTACTACCACCGTATTGGGATTGACGGCCGCCACCGCCTGGATGAGTTCTACCTGGCCGAAAGGCAGTTGCAAGTCGGTCCGGTCGCGCGCTTCGGATTCAAAATTGCGGTTGGAGCCGGCAAATATAACCACCGCATCGCTGCTTTTAGCAATTTTTACGGCTTCCTGAATGAGCGTAGTATCCGGGGTATTATCGGGAGCCGGAGCGCCAAAGAAGCGCCGCCCGCCGGGTGTTTGTTGGAATTGTTTTTTATAACCCTGGGCATAATTGATCTTTACCTTGTCTTGCAACCGGTTCTGCAGGCCGGCTAAAGGAGTTATTTCATATTTGGCTTTAACACCGGCGCCAAAACCGCCCTGGGCGTGTTTTTCCATAGCGTTATCGCCAAAGACCGCCAGGGTGTGCACCTTGTCTACATTCAAAGGAAGGACGCCGGCGCTGTTTTTTAGCAATACAATGGCTTCTGCAGCCACATTATAAACTGTCTGCCGGTGTTCCGGGGTGTTGATTGCACCCGTAGCCCGATCCGGCTGCTGTTTTTTAATGCTGAACATGACATGGAGAATGCGCCGTACCTTTTCATCGATGATCTTTTCATCAACTTGGCCTTCCTGCACGGCTTTGAGCAGGGCTGACCCCATAAAATAAGCATCGGGGCCGCTGCCGCGTCCGCCCATTTCCACATCCAGGCCATACAACGCTGAATTGACGGAACTGTGAGTCGCGCCCCAGTCCGAAACAACCAGGCCCTTAAATCCCCATTCACCTTTCAGCATTTTGTTCATCAAATAATCATTTTCGCATAACCAGGCGCCGCGGAATTTGTTATACGAACCCATAACAGTCAGCGCTCCGCCTTGTTTGATTCCCGCTTCAAAACCATACAAATAAATTTCCCGCAGGGCGCGTTCATCTACCTGCACATCGATGCGGCCGCGCTCGGTTTCCTGGTTGTTCAGAGCATAATGTTTCAGGCACGCGGCTACATCCTGGCTTTGCACGCCCTTGACATAGCCGACAGTTATTCCGGCATTGAGAAAGGGATCTTCGGTAAAATAATCGAAATTACGGCCGCATAACGGGGTGCGAAAGATATTCAGAGCCGGGCCAAGCAACACGTCTTTGCCGCGGGCGCGCGCTTCCGCGCCGATACATTTGCCATATTCCAGGGCCAGGGTATTGTTCCAGGTTGCCGCCAGCGCCGGGCCGGTCGGGAGAAAGGTGGCGGAATCATCCGTTGCGCCGACGGGCGCCCAGGAGTTCCGACCCAATTCTTCTCGTATGCCAAATGGGCCGTCGGTGAATTTCATTTCTTCGATGCCCAACCGTTCTATGCCGGCGGAATTGAACAGGCTGCTGCCATGCAACATGACGATTTTTTCTTCCAGCGTCATCTGGCTGATGATCGCTGATATTTTTGCATCAGCATCCGTTCCCGCGCCGGTTTCGGAATATACTGTGTGCAGAGAAACAAGGAAAATGGCAATAAATAAAATCATACAGCTTGCTTTACCCTGCTTTTTTAATAAACGCAGCATTTATACCTCGCTTGATTGTTAATAAATTATCGACAGATTTAAAATGATGGATCAGGTTTGTTAAAAATATTCAAACAATTAAAACCCTCATAGCCCAAGAGCTATGAGGGTTCTTTACAGCTATTCACACCGGAATACCCGGAAAGAATGCGGTTTGATCGTGGTTTTGTAACTCTTTTTCGTTACCGGCGCTCCAAACCAACCTCTGACATCTTCGCCGGTCAGGGGTTGATTGTCGTCAAGGGTGCGCAGGGATTTCATAGCGGAATCGAGAATAATATTGACATCTACAGCCGTATCCCGGAATGATTCGATAATAAAGGTATTATTATCGTAAACAAACAGCGAAACATAACCCGGAGCATTGATGCGTACATACATATTCTGCAACAAGGTTTCGCTAAAGCGGGACAATACTTCAACCGGCAGGTTGTACAGATCGGTAAAGCTTTCCGGAACGGTCAGCACAAACAATTTACCATTGGAATAGGCAGCGGAATGCAGCATCGGCCAGCCATTGGTGCCGTCGAACCCGGATACCTCTTCCCATGAATCGTTGGTCAGATACATGATCTGCGGGATCAATATTTCCACCGGGGATTGTACAAATTGTCCCCAACCGGCGCGAAAGTCTTTAACCAGGGCTTTGCGGTCGGTGTAACGGATTTCGGCAATATCTTCAATACCTTTTCCCTGTAATGCTTTTAACAGGCCGGAGGTGATGGTAACATTTTTACCGGCGGCCAGTTGTCCTTTGATTTTTTTGACAATATCAGGATCGAAAGCGGCCGATTCGGTGAGCAGGATCATTTTTTCTGCAACCGGAAATTCAGGGACGATGTCCATAGGAATGCCGATCATGCCGAAATAATTCTGCAGAAAATCTTCGCCTACCGAGTGATAGGGTTTATAGCTTTTCAGGCCAACCGGTTTACCCAGTTCTCCCAATACTTTATCAACCTGCTCGAAAGAATAAGCTGCGGCGCCGGCGATCGTAGTTTTTGTCGAGGTTGTACCGTCCGGTAATGTGAAGGGCTTTTTCATAGCATCAAAATCAAACGTGGTGCCCTGGCCCTGCCATTCGCCGCGTTGCGTATCACGAACTTCCATAGTGGCGGCGCGGAATTCGAATAAGGTTATTTCCGGGGCTTTGGCCAGCAGAGTCAACCACAATTGTTCGGCATAACGATCGAGGTACCGCGAACCGCCGGTGTCGACCCAGCCGCCATAATTGTGACCCGGACGCAGGTTATCAAAATAACGGATGATCAGGTAGCTTTCATAGGCCTGTAAATGTTGGTCGGACGAAGGATCACGGGTCTCTGTGCCGGTGTAAACGCCGTCAAAAGTATGCGGCTGGGTTTCCAGGTTAAAACCCAAACCCTGAAAATGTTCATACCAGTTCGGGTATTTGATAACCACTTTGATTTGAGGATTGACCTTTTTGGCCGGTTTTACAATGAGATCTTCGGCTGCCTTTTGCATCAGTTCCAGGCGATAATCCGTCCAGCTTTTTTTCCCCTTGGCTTTTACGCACAGGTCGCATTTGCAATTGGTGAAAAAAAAGTCATCCAGTATGAGTTCGTCAAATATGCTGGCAGTTAATTCGACAATTTCCTGCACTTTTTTACGGTGTTCCGGATTGGTATAGCAAAATGTTTGAAAACGGTTTCTCTCATTCATCGTCAGGGTTATACCGCCGGCGGTTTTGACGCCCTTGCTTTCGAAAAATTGTTTGGCTTTCAGCATCGTTTCTTTATCTACCAGCAATTGGTCGCGATGGGTTTCCAGATAGATTTTATCGACATGTAACTGGGAGGAAATAATATCCCACTTGGGTTGCAGCCAGTTAATATCGCCCATTTCTTTAGTCTCCTGGGCGCGAACATAAATCGCTACATCAAAATTTTTGTAGCCTTCTACGGCAAAGGCGGTAACAGACAACAGCATAGCAATTATTGCCATACACAGTATTGCTTGTCGATGTTGGCGTATCATATTAATCCTTTCTATGTGTTTAATTTACACTGTAATTTTATTTCAAAATATCACTTGCCGCTTGCAAAGGCAGCCAGGGCATATACAAGTGCTCCCTGCCAGTTAATGGCTATTTCATTGGTAGCATAATCGGCCTGTTCATCTTTCCAGCCGGTTGCCGTATGGCCGCCGCCGACCACATAGCCGGGCCAGGGATCGACAATATTGTCCCCGCCGGAACGACGGTCGTGCGGATTCATGGCCGGGTTATGACCCACGCCGGTGATGTATGAACGGCCATAGTAATTACGGCCAAACAAGTGACCGATGGCGTCGAGAGATGTGTTTACATAATCCTTATTGGGTGACAGTTTGTTGGCAACCATCAGATTGATGACCTGCCGGGCTACCGTACCGTTGCACCCCCAGTAATACTTGCCGCCCAGGGGTCTGGCATAAACATCCTTGTTGGCGGTTTCAACAATTTTATTCGCTGCGGCGATAACATCGGTTTTAATGGTTTTAACCAGTTCCGGATTCTTGCCTGGTTTTTTGGAAAGAATGTAGGTGAATTGTCCCAGGTTGCGAACATTGCCCCAATCCCAGTCCAGATCAATATTTCCTTCCGCCAAAAGGCTTGGTTCCCAACGGGTAACCAAGGGTTTGTATTCAGCGGCGCGTTTTTCAAAGTCATCCAGGTATTGTTTTTCACCGGTGGTTTCCCACATTTCGGCAGCCGCCCACATCCGGTCATCGCCGTCGCCGCTGCCATAGCCGCCAGTGCGGAATTCGCGCTGCATAAACATTTTTTGTTCGGGATTTTCTTTCAGGAAATTATAACTTTTTTTCGCTGCATCGAGGCAAGTTTTGGCATAAGCGGCATCATAAGGAGCAAAATAGCGCGCAGCCATAGCCATCATGGCAACGAAATCCGCAGTCGCAGAGGAACTCCACTCGGTAAAATAACGTTTTTCCGTATCTTCTTCCGGCAGGACAAAGCCTTCAAAATTTAACCGTGTCAGTTTATGTGAAACCTTACCGGAACCGTCCGGGTATTGCATTTTTAGCAGCCAGTCCGTTTCCCATTTCATCTCTTTAAGAAAATCGGGGTAACCCGGAGCTGTGTCGGGAATATCCAGAGATATTTTTTTAATTCCTTTTTGATAGTGATCCCAGGCGTAAAACATTGAAGCAACCGTAATACCGGCATTGACGACATACTTGCCATGATCGCCGGCGTCGTGCCAGCCGCCAACGCCGTCACGCTGCACGTCTTTGTTGCCCATGTAATCTTCCCAGCCGTCATTGGTATGACAGATCTTGTGTTCGAAATGCACCCCATTGTGATCGCCTGATACAGCCGTACCGCAACGCCACAGGTACATTGCCCGCATTGCGGTATAATAGGCAAAATCATAAACCTTTTCCCCGATCTCAAAATCATAGGAGCGGCCTACGCCGGGAACTTCAATATAATACTTGCCTTTTTTGGTTACACTCGAAAAATCAGCAATCCATACATCCTGGTTTATATCTTCCTGATGCAAGGGACCCGTTACCAGGCCGGAAAATACTTGTTTATTATCGGAGGCTTTTTTCACAACAAAAGTCGTGCACAGGTCGCTTATTGTGGCCTTTTTGGACGCTTGTGGTAAAAAGCCCAGTGAGTTTAATTTAATATCCGTATCGGCAGAAATAGCGCTGCTGACGATCAGAGCCGTAAATACCAGAATCAACAGGGAACGAAATTTCATCATTACGGTTTTCCTTTCGGTTTTTTTGTATATAGTGATAATTTATTGACTTAAATTTTCTAAAAAACTGCAAGTAAAGATCAATCTGATACGACTATTATAATCATTTAATTAACAGGGATGAAGCTTGCATGATATTCAAGAATTTTAAATTTACCATTTTTTCAAATGAATCAAAGAACATTTTTGTTTCGAACTTTTAATTTAAATTTCCATCTATTTTTAACTCTTTAATTAAATTGATGTTACGATGCCGGCATGCCGGTGATGTCAATTATAAAAAATTGTAAAATTACTGATTTGAACCTGGTTACGCCTTGATCCTCTCGAATCTGCATTTATTGCTTGTAAAAAAACCGGCATCACGATCACTCCGGAGCATATTGGTTTTTGAGTTCAGTGATAATTTTCGCATTCACCCAGAAAATATCTTGGTCATCATTCCGGGTCGTGCGGGTAAAGAACAGGTATTTACCGTCCGGAGATAGCGAGGGAGATCTTTCGCAGGCTGAGGTATTTACGGCATCTCCCAAAAAGATGGCGTCGGACCATTTGTTTCCCTTTTGCCGGAAACAGATATACAGATCACCATCATCTACTCTATAGGGATTCCTGGTGGATGAGAATAGTATAAAACTGCCATCCCCGGCAATCCAGGGAGTGTAATTGTGTGATGGGGAGTTCTTGAAAGGCGTAAAAATATAATCACCCAATCCATGGTATTCCCGGTAAAGTGTTTCATAAATTCTACCATCCCATTCATTCTCTCCAATCAGGGACAGGTAGCAGATATTAGCATTATCAACCCATTCGTTTATAACCGGACTTGAATGAAAACTTTGCGGGGGCGTCAGACATGCCGGTACAGACCAATCATCCTGGCATCGCCACGTTACATGGACGGCGTAATTAACAGACTTTATCCATTTCGATTTATTTATATTTCTATGGAGTTGGCTTACAATAAATTTCCGTTCCGATATATTTCTATGGGATTGCCACACTATAAATTCCCGCTCCGATGCAAAATACAATTTATTGCCATCACGGGAGAATAGCGGCGAGTAATCCGGATAAAAACCGGAAAACGAGGCAACTTCGGGTTCCGACCATATCCCGTTTTCATATTTTACATACATGATTTTACTCCAGTTCTCTTCAGGAGGTAAATCAA
The DNA here is from genome assembly GCA_029561455.1 of bacterium. Lineage (GTDB taxonomy): Bacteria > Zhuqueibacterota > Zhuqueibacteria > Residuimicrobiales > Krinioviventaceae > Fontivivens. Next base: position 156,316 of record JAKQIY010000057.1, on the reverse strand, counting down.
TTCTGGACCAGTATATTTCAGTTCCATCCGCTGTAATGGCAGGACTGAAAAGCTCCAGATTTTCCGTTGAAATAATACCGGGGGCAAAAACCTGTGGCGTATCGCCGGGTGGTGTTTGGCCCAGGTATTGGAAATTATTCCAGTGAGCGGGTTGTGTGCCAGCCGGAGGTGTTACCTGCAAAGCAGCAGCTAACAGAATTATGATAATGTCAATTTTCATGTTATTTCCTCCATGTAAATACAAATACTGGTATGATATAACCTGAACATTTGACGATATACGATCCGGCCGGTTTACATTTTTTTTTATAAAATAAATAAATAAATATTTAATCCAATATAAAATGTATCATCATCTGTTTTTGGTTAACCAATGTATGGTTTTAAATCATTATCACCCGCTAGTGGGAATAGCTTTGCTCTCCGGTTTCCTGTATCTGAAATGAGTGAAAATTATTTTAAAAAAAGAGTTCTTTAACATGTAAAAGGACGATTTTAATTTATAAATACTGTATTATTATTCTGTAATTCAGTATTACAGTATTCAAAAGGAGAATTCTATGAACAAGCGAGTTGCAGTTTTTTGTTTAGCTATCATCTTGTTTGCAAGTACTACATTGCCGGCCGAGGAAATGATCAGCCTGGCATTGAACAAGCCTGCTGAAGTCTCTTCACAGGAAAGCGCTAATTACCCGGCCGCCAAAGCGGTTGATGGTGACCGATATTCACGCTGGTCCAGCGCTTTTGGTGAACCGCAATGGTTTGTCGTTGATCTGGAAACCGAACAAACCATCCGTTGTGTTGCCATGTTATGGGAATCGGCTTTTGGTCGTGTTTATGATATTCAGGTATCGAATAATGCAGCGGACTGGACAACGATTTATAGCGAATCCGGCGGCAATGGCGGTACCGATATTGTAGTTTTTGACGCAGTCAATACCCGGTACGTGCGGATGTATGGCGTTCAGCGTGGTACGCAATATGGTTTTTCTTTTTATGAATTTTTGGTTTTTGCCGAACCCGTCACTGAAGATGACCTGAAAGAAACAATCGAGGGAAAAAGTCTGGATATTTTCAGTGAAGCGACCAATGCCTTGCTGGCGGCAAACGCTGCAGCAACCTATGGCTTGTCATTTGTTGATTATGATGGTGATGGTTGGATGGATATTTTTTGTTCCAACCCATCAAATTCCGACAATATTTTTCATAATAAAGGCAATGGCGAGTTTGAATCCCTTGATATAGATGAAATGGGCCTGGCCAGTTCCAGCCTGAGTTCAGGCGTGGCCTGGGGTGATTACGATAATGACGGCGATCCCGACTTGTATGTGCCCAAACAGGGTGGCATTAATGCGTTTTTCAGGAATGTTGGCGGTAAATCATTCACCAGAATAACCGAAGCCGGCCCGGGCAGCGATACAAATAACTCTTTTGACGCTACCTGGATTGACCTGGATAAAGACGGCCGGCTCGACCTGGTTGTTTCCAATGTGCGGGTAATGGGCGTAGGAGATGGGATTGAAAATTCCGTGTATCACAATAATGGCGACGGTACATTTACCAGCCTGAATAATGCCGTTGCTGCCGATTTATCGAACAATACCTCAACCTCCTGGACCGATATTGATAATGACGGCGACCTGGATTGCTTTATACCCGATTTCGGATTGAAAGATAAATTGTACATTAACAATAATGACGGTTCATTTACCGCCGTTACCAACAGTCCGGTTGTGGATTATGAGGGTATTTCCATCAGCGGGCAGTGGGCTGATTATGACAATGATATGGATATGGATTTGTTCATTGCCACCGGTTACCCGGATGCCCGGCGCGATGTACTTTTTAATAATAATGGCGATGGAACTTTTGTTAAAGTGACTGAAGGAGATATTGTTAATATACCAACACCCTGCTGGAATGGTTCATGGGGTGATTTTGATAATGACGGCGATCTGGATATCTATTTATGTACCCTGCCCGGTAATAATATTCTCTATCAAAACAATGGCGATGGAACCTTTATCAGGATAATCGACGATGTATCGGTGTCGTCAACTTTTGACGCCTGTACAGCTATCTGGGGCGATGTAGATAAAGATGGCGATCTGGACCTGGTTGCCAATGATCTGACCAATGCCGTAAATCATTTATACCTTAACAAAGGCAACGGCAATCATTGGCTTGATCTAGCCTGTACAGGTACTGTATCCAATCGCAGTGCCCTCGGCACACGGATCAAAGCTAAAGCCAAAATTGCCGGTCATGATGTGTGGCAAATGCGCGAGGTTACCGATAGTAATGGCTTCCGTCAGCGCAGCTTTGGCTACCATGTTCATTTGGGCCTGGGCGATGCCGCAATAGTTGATTCATTAATTATTCTGTGGCCGTCGGGGCAACAGACTATAATGACCAATGTGCCCGCCGACCAGTTTTTATCGGTTACTGAAGAAATGCCGGAAGGATTTATCCGGGTTGGCTTTGATGCGGAACAATCCACCGGCTTGTCTCAATTAACGGTTCGGTTTCACGATAGAACTCAAACTCATCCCGGTAGCCCGGTAATTACACGGGCGTGGGATTTTAATGGCGACGGTGTTAACGACGCAACTGATGCCGATCCTGAATTTACTTTTGAATCTGCCGTGGCGGTTGATTTCCCGGTAAAGCTTGCCGTATCGAATGGCGCTGCTGCACCTTTTGTAACAATCCCAAATTTTATCAGGTTGAATGGTTACAAATCGATCATCGAGCTCAATACCGATATGGTGAATCTGGGAACGCTGAATACCGCTACCGAGGCTTTTTTTTTAATTTATAATAACGGCGATATGAACGACACAATACAGATTTCCATTCCTTCCCGGTTTGCCGGCCAGATTACTTTAAATCCTGATAATTTTGCACTGGCATTTCAGGATTCACAACAGGTCGCCATTCATATTGATCCAAATTTGATGACGGCTAATAAAGACTATAGTGTCAGTATGAAAATCCAATCATTACACAATTTGGGTGTAAATTCCCGAACCAAGACGATACGATTTTCAACCGGCGATTTAACGCTGGTCGATGCCGACCGGAAGCAGCCGCTACGTTTTGCATTGCTTCAGAATTACCCCAATCCGTTCAACCCGGAAACCGTGATCAATTATAGTCTGGCTAACCGGGAATGGGTAAACCTCTCTGTTTATGATCTGACCGGACGCCAGGTATTGCAACTGGTAAACCGGGAACAGCAGGAGGGGGTGTATTCCGTGGTATTTGACGGCAAGTCCCTGCCCAGCAGTGTTTATTATTATAAACTAGTTACCCGTTCATTCCAGCAAACCCGAAAAATGCTGTTGTTGCGATAAACCCCGGGGATGTAAACCGGAGCAAAATAACATGCCTTGCCCTAAGCAATCCTCCCAGGGCAGGGCATGACTTTTAATTTACAATAGTTTTTTGTATTTTAATGTTTATGTATAATAATTTTATGCTTTACCTGGAACTTTTTCCGGTTATATTTCGTAGTTAAAAAAATCTTGTCAAATAATGCGGTTATTTTTATATTGAACAACTTTTACCTTTTCAAGCTGTAATGCGGGATTCTCTATGAAAAGTCAGTTTTTTAATGTACTTATGATGATTGTTATGGTGCAATTTACTTTGTTAGCCATAGCTCTGTTATTCAGAAAGGACAATAACCGCCAGGCCAATATTTTTCTGGCCATGTTTGCCATAGCCAAAGTATTATGTCTTTCAAATATGTTAAGTTATCAACTCTATGATCTGACCTTTACATATTTTCCCCATGCTTTCATTTTTGGCCGTTCTTTTACTATTATGTGGGGTCCATTGCTTTATTTATATACCCGTTCGCTTACCCAAAGTGATTTTAGATTCCGTCCTGTGCATTTATTACATTTTTTAATCCCGTTTTGCGACCTGACTTTTTGGTCAATCCGTTTTCACCTGCACAGCGCGGCTGCCAAACGGCTTTTAATTACCAGCGAAGGCCTGTATCCACAATTATATAGTCACCTTTATTCCGCATACCTGGTAATAAGTATTTTAACTTATACAATTATATCATTGCTTATGGTTTGGAAATACCGCAAGTTTTTAAAGGAACATGTCTCCAATACCGGTGCAATCAACCTCTCCTGGTTGTATGTGGTATTGTTTGGTTTTCTTGCCAAGTGGTTGCTCGATGTCATCCTGATTTTACACCAGTGGTTCCCGCTCGGCATTATGATGGAGAGTTTTTATGCATCGCGGATAATACTTTTTATATTCGTCAATATACTTTTATTAAAAAGTATGCTGCAGGCCAATTTACAATATCGCTATGAAGCCAGGCCAAGATACCAGTCATCACGCTTGTCCAGAACCGAGATCAACGAGTACCTGGAACGCCTGAACCAGTATATGCGTAAAGCCAAACCGTACCTGGACCCGGATATATCATTGCCGGAACTGGCGCGGCAAACCGATATTCCGGCCCGCTATTTGTCGCAGATCATCAATGAATCTTTGCAAAAAAATTTTTATGATTTTATCAACAGTTACCGCATCGAAGAATCTCTGCATTATTTAAAAAACACCAGAATGGAAAAGAGAACCGTACTGGAGGTTTTATACGATGTCGGTTTCAATTCCAAGTCCGCCTTTAATACGGCCTTTAAAAATCAAACCGGCATGACGCCGACCCAGTTCATCAGGTCGGGGCAGGTTTGAGATATGAGTAGTAAATAGTAAAAAAGGGGTACATGTTTATTTATATTTATCATCAGGGAGAGGATTTCGGTTTATAACGATTTTCCTCCTTTTTCTGTTTTTCCCCGGTATTAAAAATGAAATGCGCCTTTGTAAAATTATGTTATAAACATGGCAGTTAATTATCAATTGCCCTGACTGTAATTACGGAGGGTATATGTCATCTCGCATTTGGTTATTGATTATTACTATTTGTTTTTTATTTCCCGGTCAAAAGTCATTTTCGCAAATAATCCTGTATGGCAGAGTGTATGATTGTGAGTATTTACCTGTAGTGAACGCCCTGGTTGAATTGATAGATCAGGCTGATTCAGGCAGGGTAATCAGCAGTATGACCGATGCCCAGGGAAATTATGACATATTTATATATGATAACGGAATTGATAATAACTCAATAAAGAATCCCGGCGCTTTATATTTATATCAGAATTTTCCAAATCCTTTTAATCCGGCTACCCGGATCTGTTATGAATTACCTCAGCCTGCCGATATACGAGTTGAAATATATAATGTTTTGGGGCAAAAGATCAAAACGTTATATGACGGTTTTCAAACCCAATTGTTTAACCTGGTGATGTGGGATGGGACTGATGATAATGACCGGGGCGTCGCTGCGGGTATTTATATCTATTCCCTGGTCACAAATGAGCAAAGAATTAACCGCAAAATGCTATTACTGGATGGGCATGCCGGACAATCTGCCGGCGTTGCAATATCAGTTGAAAATAAAAATTTGAGTAATCCAGGCAGGATGAACAAGACTGCATCAAATATTTATCTGTTGCGTGTCAGCGCGCCCGACATTGTTACCTGGAAGCGGCAGGATGTAGAAATTACCGATCAATTGGAATATGATATAATGGTATTTCGTAAAAGTACGGTTGCCGATATTGACGGTAATATATATCAAACTGTGCTGATTGGCGATCAGTGGTGGATGGCGGAGAATTTACGGGTACTTTATTACAATAATGGCGAGCCTATTCCCAATATAACCGATAATGCCCAATGGATGGACCAGATGAGCGGCGCCTGGTGCTATTATGACAATAATCCTGCTTATGCTGCTGATTATGGGGTACTCTACAACTGGTTCACAATCCACGACAGCCGTGGTTTTGGCCCAACCGGCTGGCATGTTCCCGCTGATGAGGAATGGGATATCCTGGTTAATTATCTTGGCGGGATGGAGATTGCCGGCGGTAAAATGAAGGAAGCTGGTACAGAACGTTGGACTAGTCCTAATGAAGGCGCCAGTAATGAATCCGGTCTGACTGTTCGACCTGGTGGAATTCGTTATGCTCATGATGGGACCTTCACCAGTCTGGGTTCTATGGCTTATTTTTGGACCGGTTCGCAAAACACCGGTTTAGGAGCCTGGAACAGATTTACAAGTTATATGTACGCCGATATCAACCGCTATTATAGTAATGAAAAGTGTGGGTATGCCGTGCGTTTAATAAAGGATATTATTCCTGATCCACCTTATCTATATTCGCCTTATAATAATGAAACAGAAATATCTACCAGTCCGCTTTTAAGATGGGGGAACTCAACCGGCGCTTTTTCTTACCACCTTCAGGTCGCTGATAATATTAATTTTACGACCATTTTTATTGACCTGAATGATTTTGAGGATACTTCTTATCAGTTAACCGGCTTGACTCAAGGCGCAACCTATTACTGGCGGGTGAGCGCCGCCAATTCTGCGGGAACGAGTCCCTGGTCCGAAACCTATTGTTTTACTACCGCAATGCCGGATTCCGGAACTGTTACCGACATTGACGGCAATACCTATAAAACTATTAAAATCGGCAAGCAATGGTGGATGGCGGAAAACCTCAGAGTGGCGCATTACCGGAATGGTGAGGCTATTCCCAATATTACCGATAATAACCAATGGAAGGAACAAGTTGCCGGAGCTTACTGCTATTACCAGAATGATAGTAATAATGCCGATGATTATGGCGCCTTGTATAATTGGTATGCTTTAAACGAAACCCGGAATCTTGCCCCGACGGGTTGGCATATACCGACCCTGATTGAGTGGAATATATTGATTGATTTTTTAGGAGGAGAGAGTGTTGCCGGTGGTAAGTTGAAAGAAACCGGTACTGAACACTGGAACAGCCCCAACACCGGCGCTACTAACGAGAGCGGCTTTACAGGACGGCCGGGTGGTTATCGTAATGGTTTTACCAGTAATTTTGACGAATTGGGCCAAAACGCTTGTTATTGGGCGGCCACAGAGTACAATAATGAAGATGCCAGAAGTTACATACTAATGTTTGATCAGTCTGTTTTGCACCTGTCAAGCAACAGTAAACGCACCGGTTTTTCAATTCGCTGCATTAGAGATTAATGCCGGATACTGGTTAACGCCAGAAGCTAAAGTAGAGTCCCTTTTCCTGTATTCAGTTTAGATTTTTTAATCTATTCAAATTGCGGCCTAGTATGTTCAAACTGGATTTGATTTACTGGCGGCCTATGCTTTTGTGACTGGTATATAGAAATCTATTGACAAATACTCCTTTCTATAATATATTACAGTAATAAAAATCCCTTGCATTCATAATTTTCCCAGGGCAGTTATGAATTTCCCGATACTTTTGCGCCCTCCAGTGGCTCCATGTTCTTTATAAAACTAACGTGATCCCAGGTTAGTATTTCCATTATTAAAATTTTTCGCTTTATATTTTTTTCAGATTGAATATCTCTCTAAATTTTTTTTGTTAACATTAATTGGCAAATTATTTTAATAAAGTGGAGTTGACCATGAACAAGGTATTATTTCTTCTGGTCGTTATAATAACGACAACAGGTTTAGTACAAGCCGGGAGCGGTTCGGGCGACTCCGCATCCGGATTTTTAACTTCTTTACCGCCGGAAATGCCATCACTATGTTTACCTGCAAATGGCGCCACAGGGATCACCAATCCTGTTGTGCTTTACTGGCATAAAGTACCACACGCTGCGACATATAGTATACAAGTATCGCTAACTGTGGATTTCGACATCTTGGTCGTATGGGAGGGAGAACTGACTGATACCACTTTTTCGGTTTATGGCCTGCCACGCAGTACCACATATTTCTGGATCGTCAATGCGGTTAATATCGCCGGGGAGAGTTTGTTTACCCCGATCTGGAGCTTTGTCACTGGTGCAAACGCACCGGGTATACCGAATCTGGTATCCCCGCTCAACGGCGCCACCGGGGTAGCTGTCAATACCGAATTGAAATGGAATGTTGTGGCAAGTGCGACATGTTATTATATTCAGGTTTCCACTTTATCAGATTTTTCTTCAATCGTTTATGAAAATAATGATGAGGTCGGCACCTGGTGCCAGGTTCCCGGCCTTTCCGGAAATACTCAGTATTTCTGGCATATTGGCGCAATAAATGCGGGTGGAATGGGCGCATTTTCACCGACTTGGATGTTTACAACCGGCAGTGGGTCGGCTATTACCGGACGGCAAACTGAAATCTTGCCCGAACATTATGCGCTGTTGCCGGCGTTTCCCAATCCTTTTAATGCGACTACAGCAATTACTTTTCAAGTACCGCGAACCTCTTTAATATCATTAGTCATTTACAACAGTGTCGGCCAATCCATCCGTAAGCTGGCGGCGGGTATGCAGCAGGCGGGAAGTTATACGACGGTCTGGGATGGCTGCGATGACCATGGCCGTGTTGTCTCCAGCGGCGTGTATTTATGCCGCTTTGAGAGCGGAGAGCATGTCTTTATGCAGAAAATGCTGTTATTACAATGAACGGTAACAAGAGTGTGTATTTGCGCATACCGAGGTGGATATGAAAATAAAGACAATCATACTATTATTATTGGCAGCAGTTACGGTATTTGCCGCCGCACCGGTAGTTAACAATGTCCGTTTTGCACAGCGCGACGACGGCAGCCTACTGGTAGATATATATTATGATGTAACAGACGCGGATGGCGATATCCTTGAAGTTGGCGTAACCGCGTCGAACGATGATGGCGCTTCCTGGAACTTACCATGCACACGATTCGGCGGCGATGTCGGCAAGGGTATTGTACCCGGAATAAATAAGCATATTGTGTGGGATTTTTTTACGGATAATCCATGGGTGAGCGGCAACAGCTACCGGGTACGGGTTACCGCCAACGAAATGAATTCGACCGGTAATACACCTCCGACCGCATCATTTACAGTAGAGCCAACCTTCGGCACGACCCAGACCGTATTCAACTTTGATGCTACCGGCTGTTCGGACCTCGAGGACCCAACCTCCGCCTTGCAGGTGCGCTGGGACTGGGAAGATAATGGCGCATGGGATACGGATTATACGACAATTAAAACAGCTACCAATCAGTTTCCCATTTCCACGGGTGTAAAGACTATCAGACTGGAAGTAATGGATTCAGGAGGCCTCAGGGATGCCACGACCCGACAGGTAACTATTACTTTAAAAACCGGGACAATGACGGATATTGACGGTAATGTCTATCAAACGGTTAAAATTGGCAACCAGTGGTGGATGGCGCAGGATTTGAAAGTGACGCATTACCGCAACGGCGATCCCATACCGAATGTAACAGATAACACCCAGTGGGTGAATTTAACCACCGGTGCGTACTGCTATTATGACAATAACAGAAGTTATGCAGATACTTATAGCGCGCTGTACAACTGTTATGCGGTGAACGATAGCCGTAATATTGCCCCGGCTGGCTGGCATGTGCCAACCGATACGGAATGGCAGACCCTGATTAATTTTTTAGGGGGAGATGCTGTTGCCTGCGGCAAAATGAAAGAAACCGGTACTGAACATTGGAACAGCCCCAACACCGGCGCTACCAATGAAAGCGGTTTTACGGCGCGGCCGGGCGGCTACCGTAGCTACAGTAATGGCTCTTTCTACGATATGATTTACACCGCTTATTATTGGTCGGCTACGGAGTTCAATACAAATTACGCGTGGGTCCGACTCCTGTATTATAATCTCGATGACGTAAGCCACGGCTACGGCAGTAAGCACGCCGGATTTTCAGTACGTCTCGTTCGGGATTAGCGGTAATTGACTATCCGCCGCCAGCGGCTAAGCCATAGGCGCATTTGATTATTTATCAGTCGTGCAATGCCCGGCTGACCCGAAAATTTCTTTATTTTCTTTGGCAGGGTCGTAGAATCGTAGGGGCGAAGCATTCTTACAAACAGAATGAAAAAAATTGCACAAAACCAGCAATGAATGCTTCGCCCGTATAGAGATTGAACCTGAAAAACACAACGCCCTTGCAGGAAAAACGGATATTTTTCTAAATGGGCGATGTATTCTGGCCGGGAATTGTGATAATTTTTAGAATTTTTGGAACGAATGCATCGCCCCTATCGGAACTAACAATTACCAGATCGCGCCGGGTAACATTACCCTGTGTACAGAATAAAAAATGGATTGCCTATACCGTAATATAAACCAGGTTAGATGGCAGGATGGATTTTCCCCCCATTATTATATTATAAACGATGGGGCAGAGCTTACAACCTGATTGCTGTTATAAAAATAATCTGTGATATTCAATAATCTCAAGCTTTTGGCTGATGAAACAGAGGTAGATATGAAAATAAAGACAATAATCCTGTTATTGTTGGCAGCAGTTACAGTATATGCCGCCGCGCCGGTAGTTAACAATGTCCGTTTTGAACAACGCACCGACGGCAGCCTGCTGGTAGATATATATTATGATGTAACAGACGCGGATGGCGATATCCTTGAAGTTGGCATAACAGCGTCAAACGATGACGGCGCTACCTGGATATTACCATGCACACGATTCGGCGGCGATGTCGGCAAGGGTATTGTACCCGGAATAAATAAGCATATTGTGTGGGATTTTTTTACGGATAATCCATGGGTGAGCGGCAACAGCTACCGGGTACGGGTTACCGCTAACGAAATGAATTCGACCGGCAATACGCCCCCGGTTGCGTCATTTACTGTTGAGCCAACCTTCGGCACGACCCAGACCGTATTCAACTTTGATGCCTCCGGCTGTTCGGACCTCGAGGACCCAACCTCCGTTTTGTTGGTGCGCTGGGACTGGGAGGATAACGGCTCGTGGGATACGGAATACTCGAATAGCAAATCAGCTACTAATCAATTTGCCTTTTCAACAGGTGTAAAAACTGTCAGACTGGAAGTAATGGATTCAGGAGGCCTCAGGGATACCACGACCAGGCAGGTGACCATTACTTTAAAAACCGGGACAATGACAGATATTGACGGTAATACCTATAAAACAGTTAAAATAGGCAGCCAATGGTGGATGGCGGAAGACCTGAGAACCACACGTTACCGGGATGGAACCTCAATTCCCAATGTAACGGAAAATTCTGCATGGTTGGCATTGACTGCCGGTGCGTACTGCTATTATAACAATAACAGCAGCTATGCAGATACTTATGGCGCGCTGTACAACTGGTACGCGGTGAACGACAGCCGTAATATTGCCCCATCCGGCTGGCATGTCCCTACGGATGCGGAATGGCAGATACTGATTAATTTTTTAGGGGGAGATGCTGTGGCTGGCGGTAAAATGAAAGAAAGCGGCGCTGAACACTGGAACAGTCCCAACACCGGAGCTAGCAATGAAAGTGGTTTTACCGCGCTGCCTGGCGGACGTCACGAAAGCATTACAGGTTTTTTCGATAACATGGGCGAATTCGCCTTTTATTGGTCGGCTACTCTATTCTATGGTGATTACGCCCTTTATCGCAGTCCATACGCTCATTCATCAGAAGTGGTCCGCTACGATTGTAGCAGGCGAAATGGATTCTCGATTCGCCTGGTGAGGGATTAAAAAGTACAATTCTATTGTAAGCAAATCCCCTTATTAATGTATGTTTGGTAAAGTAGGTAGAGACAAGGCATGCCTTGTCTCTACAAGTTATATTCTAGCGGAACATTTCGGCTTTTTTATAATTTTTAGGAATGTCAAACACATTCGCTGGCGCCGTTCCTTCTTTATATTCCAGCAATTCCGTATTTGATTTAATTGTTTGTCCCATCATCTCCACTGTTTGGCTGCTATAAACCTGCACACCGTCGATCTTTTCCGCTTCTTTGATCATGGCTTCCATGTTTTGGCTCATACCGGGCATCATTGCCATAGTACTAGCGGTATATTTAGCGTACATATTTTTATCTATTTTAATATCCGGACTGGCCCAGATCTCCGCTTTGGTAGCGGTTTTCATCGCACCCATATCCATTTCCAGGGTTTGATTATACTTGCGGCAGTTCCATTGGCTGATTTTTTTCCGTTCATTGGTGGGCGTTACCGTCATTTTCATCTTCATTTGTCCCATCATTTGTTGCATTGCTGCCATATCCTGGTTGTTTTCTGTTTTGGCCTGTGAAAAATCCAGCGGCATGGTATTGTAGGTTTTGCTTTCATGGTTAGCCATGGTAATAGTCTTTTTAACCATATCGATAATAATTTTTTGTTTTGGGTTAATCACTACCATTTTATTGGCAGTCATCCAGGTTTCTGAGATTATATCTTCCGCCGGTTGTGATTGCCCCATTATCTGCATCGCATCGGTATGTTGTTTTTGTTTCATGTATATATCGCTATGGGCGGTTTGGATACACAGAACCAGAAAAAGCAGGGACACCATCCATATAAAAACTGGTTTTCGATTCATGACTTGCTCCTTAATTAACATTATTCAAGATTGTTAGTATTACAGGCTTTAACAGTTTATTATAAAGGGAAAATCCGAAAAATGCAATTGGTTTTTTGTTTATTGTATATGGCTGGTGGCAAGCCCGGCAGGTTCTCAACAGGAGGGGCAGGGCTTGCCCCTGCCTGAATATATTGTTGTTTCTGCAATTATCCAGGGCAGCCGCGAGGGCTGCCCTTACGAGCAACATCATTCCCGGCAAAAATAGGTATAATACACATCCTCACTGGTTTTGTTCACCCAGGCGGCCAAGCCTTTTTCCTTCACCTTGTCGATCAGCGGCGCCGGTTCAAACGGGGCGATCAATTCATAGATTTCACCGGCCTGCAGGGTTTGTACTTCCTGTACCACAATGCCAACCGGGTGCTCGCCGCGTTCCAGCATGGCCCGGGCATCCAGCTTTTTTACAATTTTGGCGGGATTGAACCAGGCCGGCTGCCCGCCCGTCTGTTCGGTTTCCGGGCTTGACGAATCGAGTTTTTCCTGGCCCACGGCGCTGCGCAGGGTGTTGATCATTTTTTGCAGCGGCACCTTACCGACCATGGCTGCCTGTTGCAGACTGGTGATCCGGGCGATGGTCTTACGCAGCACCGGGTTTTGCAGCTTGCGGAATTGCGGCGCCATGTCGATCAGCACCTCTTCAAGCTGCGGGTAGCTTGCCAGCAATTCGGCAATTTTGGTTTGCGGGGTTATAAGTATATTTTTATCCATATTAATCCTTATCATAGGTTAATAGACGGCGGTCGCCTTCCAGCTTTCTTTTTTCGGTCAAGTCCTGGGAAACTTCCAGCGTGCCCAGGTAGCCGCCCTGGTCATCACGGACGGCAAAATATTCAATATGAATGAACTTACCGCCCATCTGAATCCAGAACGCGGCGCTGGTTTGCCGGCCGCTTTTAAAATCCTGCAATATCTTTTCCACTATATGCACACTGGCAGGGGGGTGGCACATTTTCACGTCGCGCTGCAAGATCGAGCGATTACGGTCGAATATCCGGTGGGTGCCCTGGGAAAAATAGGCGACTTTATCGTGTTTATCCACAAAGGTCAGGTCGACCGGCAGGGAATTTAACACTGCGGTCAATTCGGCAACTGTAAAGCTGCCGCTGGGCAGTTGAATTTTGTTGCCTTCAACTTGAGTCTCTGCTTTATCGCTCACGCCGGCCGGTTGCCATTCCACCTGCGGATCATACAGGCAAAAACCGATTTCCGGGGTCTGTTTGTAAATTTCATACCAGTCGCTGTCGTTGAGTGTGTCCATGCTCATGGGTAAGAGAATTTCTTCCTCTTTCATGGTCATATCCACTACCGCCTGGGACGCGGGTTTAAATACCAGTTCAATAACGGCTGTTAGTTCTTCAACTGTAATATTTTCACCGACACCGGCAGCTTCCAGGGCGGCGTGTAATAATTCTCGCGCTTCATCGTGTTTACCCCACATCACTTTGGGCGGCCCGGTTATATTATAGCGTTCCAGGTAGGGGAACAACAGGTATTCCTTGCGGCGGTAATGTTTGTCCACATCCATCAGGCGATTGAAAGCGGATTTTATCTCTAACAAATATGCCGGTACGTCGGCAGCTTGCAGGGTGGTGGCTTTGTTGTACAGCGCCTGCAATCCTTCCACGACAAAAACCAGTTCCCGGTTTTCCTTTTTAAAGGTATCCACCGGGTGACCGTCCGGTATCTGCTTGGCGCCGCCCTGGTCGATGTGGCCATCCAGCACCTGGGTGTGGATATCGCATAATTTCAATATTTCGGTTTCCGGCAAGCCTTCTTTGATCAACTCCTGTTCCACCTGTACCACATCGTTATAGGGTATTTTATGTAATACATCAATCAATCGACTCCGCACCTGTTCGGGTGCTTCGCCTTTATGTAACTGGAGGATCAAATGCTTGAGCAGCTTTTTCCTCTCCTCAGTATTATTAATCAATTCACTCACGATTATCTCCTTTATCAATTAACAGCTATTTTACTTTTTTAACACTGATAAAAGGTATAACATTTCCTGAAAACAAGCATTGATTTGAGTCAAGGAACCCAAAGCCTGAAAATAAATCTTTATTTCTAACCGGATATTTATTATTTTCATTTTGAAAAATTGTCAATTAATTCAACTATAAACGGCATATTTAATCTTAACTGTAACTGTAAAAGAGGGATTCGCCATGATCAAAAATCGGTATATATCTCCACTATTAGGTGTTCTTTTTGCTATTGGGGCTGCATTTTGTGAGGCCATACCAAACAATAAGCAGGTGACTTCCCCTGACGGGAAAATTTGTATAACTATTGACGTCAAGGAAAAACTGGAGCCGTATCCTGCCGGGCAACGATTATATTATTCTGTTACTTTTAAAGATCTTCCGGTCATAACAGATTCACCTTTTGGACTGGATTTTAAAAACATGCCGCCATTAGCAAAAGATTTAAAAATTGTAGATACTGATACCAAAACTGTTGATGAAACCTGGGAATATCGTTTCGGCAAGGCCGGCAGAATACGCAATCACTATAATGAATTGGTGGTCACGCTTCAGGAAACCCAACCACCCCAACGTCAATTGCAGATGAATTTTCGGGCATTTAATGACGGTATAGCCTTTCGCTATGTATTGCCGGAACAAACTGGAATCAAAAATTTCAGTTTGAGCAATGAACGCAGCGAGCTCCATTTTGCTGATAACCACACGGTATGGGCGGCTGATTATGGCGGCTTTGTCTCTGCTCAGGAATCCGAGTTTGTTAAAATGACTATTAACCAGCTTCAGCCGGAAAAAGTTTATGGTTGCCCGTTGTTGATTAGGGTCGCCGATGATGTATGGGCAGCCATTTCCGAAGCCAACCTCACGGACTGGGCCGGCATGTATCTTGGCAGGGATGGCAATCAACCCTATACCCTGGTAACCCGGCTTGCACCGCGTCTCGATGAGCCCGATGTGCTGGTGAAGAGCGCCGCTCCGCGGTTCTCACCCTGGCGGACAATTATCTTAGGCGAAACACCCGGCGCCTTGATCGAGTCGAACCTGGTGTTAAATTTGAACGAGCCTTGCCAAATCAAAGATACCTCATGGATTAAAGCCGGCAAGTGCGCCTGGGATCGTTGGTGGTGCGGCGGTTATGCGCCGGATTTCGGTAAACCTGTTGGTGTCGACCAGAAATCTATGCAGTATTTTATTGATTTTGCCGCAGAGATGGGCTGGGAATACCAGTTGGTGGACTGGTACTGGTACGGAGCGCCTTTTGATCCTGCTAAACCGTTTAGCCTGGCCGGTAATCCCGCTGTGAGTATATTAAAACCGGCTGATGAGATTGATATACCCGGTCTGGTTCGATATGCCGCTCAAAAGGGTGTTAAAATTCTGGTGTGGCTGGACTGGTTCCATGCTGAGCAAGAGATGGATCAGGCATTTCCCTTGTATGAAAAATGGGGTGTTGCCGGAGTTAAAGTAGATTTTATGAACCGTGATGACCAGGAAATGGTCAATTTTTATCACCGCCTGGTAAAAAAAGCGGCGGAACATCATTTAACGGTAGATTTTCATGGCGCTTATAAACCCACCGGCTGGCAGCGTACCTGGCCCAATTTTCTTACCCGCGAAGGTGTGCTGGGGAATGAATATAATAAATGGAGCGACCGGATAACGCCGGAACATACTCTGATATTACCGTTTACCCGAATGTTAGCCGGACCGATGGATTTTACTCCCGGTGGTTTCCGGCATAAATCGATCAAAGAATTCCGTATCGTTGGCAGTGATGAGCCCGGGCCATTTGTCATGGGCACCCGCAGCCGCCAGCTTGCCATGATGATCGTTTACGAAAGTCCCCTGCAGGTGCTGTGCGACTCACCCTATAATTACCGCGTCAGTCCCGCCGGACTTGATTTTCTGAAAACGGTACCAACCGTCTGGGATGAAACCAAAGTACTGGCCGGTCAGGTGGGCGAATTCATTGTCATTGCACGTAAAGCAGGGGATACCTGGTATATCGGCGCCATGACCGATGCCAACGCCCGCACCCTGAACCTGCCGCTGGATTTTCTTGGCGCCGGTAAATATAATGCGCACATTTACAACGATGCCCCGGATGCGGATGAGTATCCGGATAGGGTTAGAATAGAAAACCGAACAGTTACCAATAATGATACTTTAAAAACTGTTATGGTTCCCGCCGGCGGTAATGTCGTCGTTTTGCAACCGGTTAAATAAATACTACATAATTCATGGAGTAATGTATGATTTTAAATAAACATAGTATTGCTATTATTGCACTGATTCTCGGAATCGGGGTTTGGAGCAGCCATGCCGGTGAAAATTATAATTTAAATACTATTCTGTATGGCGCCTCTTATTATCATGAGTATATGCCTTATGAACGCCTGGAACAGGACGTGCAGTTAATGCAAAAGGCCGGGATTACGGTGGTTCGTTTGGGGGAATCAACCTGGAGTCTTTGGGAACCCCGTGACGGAGAATTCGAGTTTGCCTGGATGGATCGGGTGATCGACCGGCTGCACAAGGCTGGGATAAAGGTAATCCTGGGTACCCCTACCTATTCAGTGCCGCCCTGGATGTATCACAAACACCCCGAAATCTATCGTAAATTATCTGTGAATGGAGAACCGACGCCTTATGGTATGCGCCAGGAAGCGAATCTAAGCAATCCGGCTTTCCGGTTCTATTGTGAGCGGGTTATCCGGCAAATTGTTAATCATTACAAAGACCACCCGGCAATTATCGGTTACCAGGTAGATAACGAAACTCATACCGGCTTTAATGGCCGTGATAATTATCTTAATTTTTTAGATTACCTGAAAGAAAAATACGGGACAGTAGAGAAAATCAATCAAATATGGGGATTGAATTACTGGGGGCAAACCATAAATAGCTTTGCAGAACTAGCTCCACGCGACGGGATGGTCAATCCCGGCTACAAACTGGATTGGGAACGCTTTCAGCATAAAATAACTACTGATTTTCTTGCCTGGCAGGCAGGTATTGTCAGAGAATACAAGCGTCCCGACCAATTCATTTGCCATAATTTTGTCGGCGGTTTACGCACCGATGTTAACCAGTACGACATTGCCCAAACGCTCGATGTGGTTGCGGTCAATCCCTATACACCTGTGCAGGATGGACAGAACGGTGAGGACATTGCCTGGTCCGGTGATATTAACCGTTCCCTGAAGCGCAATAATTACCTGGTGACCGAAACCAATGCCCAAACCATCGGCTGGAGTTCGGATGGCCAGTTTCCGCCTTACGATGGTCAGTTAAGGCAGAACGTCTATACGCATCTGGCCAGCGGCGCCAATTGTGTATTATATTGGCACTGGCACTCGCTGCATTATGGTCAGGAAACGTATTGGAAAGGGGTGTTGTCCCACGATTTACAGCCCAACCGGATATACCGGGAAATGAGTCGTACCGGCGCTGAATTACAGCGCATCGGCGCAAACCTGGTGAACCTGAAAAAGACCAATAAAGTGGCAATTTTATTCAGCCTGGATTCGTATCATGGCCTGAAATATATGCCCTTCGACCGCCAGGTGGATTATCAAACTATTATGCGGCAATTTTATAGCGTTTTGTACCAATTGAATGTGGAAACCGATATTGTTTATCCACAAAGCGATAATTTTTCGGATTATGACCTGATCCTTGTACCACCGCTGTATATTGCCTCAGATGAAGTACTAAATAAATTAACTGCCTTTGTTGATAAAGGCGGACGGCTGCTGTTATCTTTTAAAAGCGGTTTCTGTAATGAATATTCCACAGTCCGGTGGGAAATGGCGCCGGGGCCTTTGCGCAAGGCTGCCGGTATTTCTTACCAGGAGTTTTCTACACTGCGTGAGCCATTGCCGTTGCAAGGTGATCCCTGGCAGCTTGGCGACAAGAATAGAGTTTCCGTATGGGCTGAATTGTTGATAGCGGAAACGGCGCAGCCTCTTGCCTATTACGACCACCCATTTTTGGGCCAATTCCCGGCGATAACACGCAATAATTATGGCAAGGGTGTAGTCTATTACCAGGGCGCACTGCTTGCCGATGAATTGCAGCGGGCAGTAATGAAAGACATACTTGCTTCGGCTAACCTCACCGGGCCCGATCAGGATTTGCCGCTGGGAATTATTGTGAAAAAAGGCGTCAATGCTCAGGGTAAAACTCTGCGTTATTATTTCAATTTTACGGACAGGGAGAATACTTTTACTTACCCATACACGGAAGGAAAGGAATTGTTGCAGCAGACCCGGATCGAAAAAAATTCAAGCATAACGCTGAAACCCTGGGATGTGGCAATAATCCTGGCGGATTAAATAGTATCTGTTCAGAAAGCATCACAGGATTAACACCAATGTAAAAGCGCCTGATTGATAATCTTTATCAATATCAGGCGCTTTTATTGTATTTACATTACAATTGTCAATTTAGAACATATTTGAACGTTAATGTATTTTTTTTAAGTTGATAGTTTAGTGATTAAAGAGAAGGAAAGCCGGGGGGGTAAACAAAATAATTTATTATGGTAACATGGTCATTCTACATCAGGCATTTGCTTCCTCTGTAATATAATATAATTCCTTGTGGTCGGAGGAATTGTAGACAACAGTGATATTATTGTTGTTTGCGAGGGTGATGAGAATTTGCAAACCTTTACCGGTTTGTTTGACTGCGGTATTTTGCACAGTATGAATTTTAACCAGGTGATCGGCTTGTTCTCTGGTAATTGGTTTCATTATAATTATCCGAAATTTAATGAAATAATATTATTCTAACATTTTCAGGAGATTTAAAATTTCAATTATATCTAGGTATGATAATCGGACAAATTGTTATATAACTTAATAAGCAATTCAAGAAGCAAGTCAGTTTTTCTTGTTAATAAATCAAAATTCATAGTGTAATGCAAAGATTATAATTTCATGTGGATATATATAATAACGCTATTAAATTTGCCGGGTTCCGCTTGTATACAATTTTTTACAAAAAAGAAAAGTAAAAGGAGCAGCAGGATAAAAATATTCAGCTGCTTTTTTGATGAAAGAACTCTTGTTCATATACATCAGACTAAAATTCTTGCATATTAAAAGATAAAATGTTATATTATCTGGTTATGCGCCCGTAGCTCAACTGGATAGAGCATTGGCCTCCGGAGCCAAAGGTTCCGGGTTCAAATCCCGGCGGGCGTACTGATCAAGCCCCAAGTAAAGGGGCTTGTTTTTTTATAGCAGGGGCAACGTAACGAAATTTCTTTTCCTGGAGTTCCGAATATAAATTTTTCCTTATTTTAGTAACAGCATTTTTTGAGTTTGTTCAAATTTATCAGTTCGCAAACTAGAGAAATACAAGCCTGAAGGCACATCATTACCTGCATTGTCTTTCCCATCCCATTGAATATGATGTAATCCGGTATTTTCACGGCTTGATAAAAGTTTTCGGACTTGCTGTCCGGCAGAGTTGTAAACAATAAGCGAAATCTGGCTTGGCGATGATAAGCGATATTGGATTAACGTTTCCGAATTGAACGGATTTGGATAGTTCTGATAAAGAGTGAATTCGCCCGGATTATGTTCTTGTGAACCTATAAAAGTCGTTACCGGATTAACCTTCCAGGCGTGCAGTACAATTCTTCCATCTAATTCCGCTACCATTTCAGCAATATACAATATGCTTTTTTCAAAATCGAAAGCTGCGGAAAATATCTCTGCAAAAGAACCAAAAAATAAATTTTTCGGAATTCGTAACGCTGCATAAGGCTGTGGTTCCCAGGCATTCATCAAGCCGTCGCCCACCTTGGCCAGGTCGGTGGGATCGAAAAACAGGATCATGGGTTGATAATTATGCGACCGCCAACCCTTGCCGTTTGGATCTGTAGTATAAAACTCGGCTTCGGGATGCGGCACATCGGCAATGACCCAATTAAACTGCATCCATTCGCCATTGTACCCATACCAGTTATGTCCCAAGCCCTTTTTCCCGGCAATGGCTACCGCAGTTTGAGTTCCTGCATTTAGCCATATTGCTTCCCGCCAGTCATCATTCAGTTTATAACCATCGATAGAGTTGGGAAAGTGATAATTGTCTGTTGCCGTACCCGGACCATATTCAAGCAGAGTCGTAAATGCCAATTCGCTATTCGCTGCCGGCGGAGTTGCTCCGACCGGTGCAATAGCGTACAGGGTTGGCCCCAGTCCACTTAAGCCGCCGTCCCGGCATCGACCCGTAACGATGTTTCTGCCGGAGCAATGCGCGTCGGCCCATGATTTGGGTAGGGAGAACAGCCAGTCGTTCATCATGGCGTCGAGCGGCGGCTCGCCGGCATTACCGACATACCAGGCGCCATATTTGGTACCAGCCGATAGGTCGGCGGCATTGCAGCAACTGATCGAGGCATTTTTCCCTTCGGTGACGGTATAGTGTATACTCCATGAGCTGTACAGTCTCCCTTCCTCAGGAATATATTCCAACCCGGTTCTCCATATATCTACAAAATCCCAGCTATTAATATTTGCCGGTCTGATGTTTACAGGTTGATGAAGCATTGCCGCTACATTTAAATCATCTACATTTTTCTGTGTTGAAATGACCGGCTCCGGAAGAATAACTTCTCCTACCAGGCCATTTTCATACTGATTAACGTTGGTAACAAACAAGCTGCCGGTTTGTCCTCCATCACAATTATAGGCAATCGCTTCTCCGCCCCAGCTAAAATCTTCCGGCAAAGCTATGGCACCGAGGTATTCAAATCCTGACGGGTTGATTACACTATGAGGGCCTTTAAACTCCTGGGTAGCCGCCTGGACAGAAGCAGATTGAATGCTTTCATTGCCGGCAGCATCGAGCGCTGATACCGCAAAAGTGTAATTGCTACCCGGTTCAAGAAGTACGCAGGTGTGATCGCTGGTACGGGAATAACCCTCAATTGCGCCATTCATATAGATAAGATATTCTACAGTTTGGACATTATCGGTCGGTTGATTCCAGGCAAGGTGTATTTTTGAATCTGATAGCACATTGGCGGCAAGACCTGTCGGCTGGGCCGGGGCAATTATATCGGCGTCGCTCAATAACTCGATCTTTTCGCAAATTAAAAACTGTTTTTGATATGTAGAACCCCACTCTATTGCCAGGTTAATGTTAACGAGCGAATAAGAGGCATTCGTTTTATGTACTCCCGAATCGGTAATATTAAATACGGTTCTACCGGTTGAGTAGGAATTTATTTCCGTATAGGTCTCCCGGTAGTCGTTGTAACTCCGCATTGTATACCATTTATTATTTACTGCTTCAGGATCCGGCTCATTGTTATCGGTAAAACTAATTCTTGATGTAAATCGAACTGATTCATCCGAATTATTATACCAGGTAACAACGATTCTTTCCACGACTGTAAACGCCCTGGCGACACCGCTGATGCCTCTATATTCGTTATATTCTTCAGCTTCGGTGGTTAAGAGTAATCCACCGTTTCCCAGAGAAGTATAGCCAATGTTAGTACTTTTTATCACGGTATTCCAACCCGTTAACCCAAAAGTGGTAGATGCAGCAGAAGCGCCATAATCAACCAGGGTAACGCCCAGTGCGTTTGTACAAGCCATATTAAATATTGCTATAAACAATAAACCTGCAAAACGAGAACCAAGTTGTCTTTTCATAGTTTTCGCCCTAAAATTCTAGTACTCATTGTAATTGGTAATAAAGTATATTATCCTTTACCTACTTTTACTTTTTCTGCTTCCTCAGTTTCCGTCTTCTTTTTGGTGTAAATTATAACATTGGCGTCAGAAAGGTGATCAAGTAAAGCACGTATTGCCTGTACCGTAGCGGGGGGAGAAAGGTGCAGAAAATTATAAATATAAAAGGTTAAAGCACAATGCTGATTATAACTCTTTAATTGTTTTTATTGTGGTAGTTTGAGCATTTTCCCTCCTTGATAGTTGATACATTAACAATTATAACCGGCAGGAAATTTCGTGGTTCTTACTTTTGAATAAAGCGGACTGTTTATAATTGATTTACAAATTAAAATATTTTTTTATTTAGCCGATGGAGACAGTGTTAACACCATAATGTGGGTTGGAGTGTCTTCCTGGTAATTTTCAGGTGAGCTTACTGTTAATCTTGAAAAAATACCCTGTGACTGCTATTTTTTATGATTAAGGCATAAAGTTTGCATATTTTATATTTAAAGGATGTGAAATGAGAAATTTTTGTTCATATTTTAAATTTTTGCAACAAAATATGGATAATTAATGTTATATATTCTAACAAGAAATAATAATTTGTGTACCAAATGTATACTATTATATGAATAAAACCAAGACCAGAAATGATTTACTTCAAGAACTTGAAATTGCCAACAAAAGAATAATCGAGCTTGAGCAAATCAATAAAAACAGCCAGGAAATTTATGAGCAATTGTGTATCAGTGAAGAACGGTTCCGCAAGTCTTTTCACCTGAGCGCCGATTCTATTAATATTAACCGGATGTCGGATGGCGTGTATATCGATATAAACCAGGGGTTTACTGATATTACCGGATATACACGCGACATGATCATTGGTAAATCCTCCCTGGAATGTAATATTTGGGTTAATCCCGACGACAGAAAAAAGCTGGTGGAAGGATTAAAAAAAGACGGTAAAATTTTAAATTTAAAGGCTCAATTCCGTACCAGGGAGGGGCGCATTATAGTCGGTTTGATGAGCGCCACTATCATATCGATTCATGATGTTCCATGTATTCTTTCTATCACCAGGGATATTACCGATATTGTCAATGCTGAACAAGCATTGATCCAAAGTGAAGCCAAATACCGGAGTGTCGTTGACAATGCGATAGAAGCCATAGTTGTCATACAGGATAATGTTATTAAACTATTCAACCCCATTGCTTCAAAGCTTACCGGTTATTTTGATGATGAATTCCTCAATATGCCGATAGATAAACTTGTATATCCTGATGACCTGCCACATATAGCAGAACGGCACCAGAAAAGACTGGCTGGAGAGCAAATTGAAAGTAATTATAGCTTTCGGATTTTAAATAAAAAGCATGAAATTGTCTGGGTGGAAATAAAAGCTGTATTAATAACCTGGGAAGGCCGGCCGGCAACCCTGAATTTTCTAAACGATATTACCGAAAAAAAGCGTATTAATGATGCTTTGATCGAGAGCGAAAATACTTATCGTGCCCTGGTAGAGGGCGCCGGTCAACCGATCTTTACGGTCAATCAGGATGGAGTATTTTTATTTATGAACACCGACGCGGCCTTTTCTTTTCATGGTAAACCTGAGGATTTTATCGGCAAAACTATGTGGCAACTGTTTCCAAAAGAGATTGCCGATTTACAAATGCAAAATATTCTTACCACAATTGACGCCGAAAAACCGTTATTGTTCCAGTCTATGTCTGTAATAATGGGGCAGGAGCGCTGGTATGAAGCCCGGATCAATCCGCTTAGATCGAATTCGCATCTTACCAAAGCGGCGTTATGTATAGTAACCGATATTACCGACAGGAAAGAGGTGGAAAGAAAAATTCTTGCCTCGTTGAAAGAAAAAGAAATATTAATGAAGGAAATCCATCATCGCGTCAAGAACAATTTGCAAATAGTGCAAAGTTTGCTCTCCCTGCAGGAAAACAAGAGTAAAGATGAAGCTTTGATACAAACCATCAAGAGTACTAAAAACCGTATTCGTTCCATGGCGTTGGTCCATGAACGATTATATAAAACAAATGATTTCACTGATGTAAATTTCAAGCAATATGCCGATAATGTGATACGGGAACTGTTTTTTTCTTATAACACCGGTGAAAATATTGAATTTGCCAGTTCTATAGATGATGTGCATTTAAGTGTCGATAAAGCAATTCCCTGCGGATTGATTTTAAATGAACTCGTATCTAATTCTTTAAAACATGCATTTCCCACTGGAGCGAACGGCAAGTTAATAATAACTTTTACAAAGAAAAATAAAGAGTTTATGCTTTGTGTGGAAGATAATGGTGTGGGCATGGATGAAAATAAGAGTCCCAAAGATACTCTGGGTTTAACACTTATCAACGTATTGACCCAGCAAATTAAGGGGGAATTAACCAGAGAAAGTAATAACGGTACTAAAACCACTATAAAATTTAAATAATCCCCTTATTTCTATTCTGTTTTACTTTTATTGAAAAGTAATTATCAGTTTTTTGTGTCGGTTATAAAGAAACCGATAGCCACTTTAATTGTACATTAATCGTTATCCGCTGCAAGTTTGTTATAGACGAGGATTTCTGTACTGTATGCTGTTTTATCAATACCGGTAACCCGGAACAAAATTTCAAAATATTGCGGCATACTTTTGTACTTTTCAATAAATTTGTCCTCAATGATTTTTCTGGTAACCGGATTGATAAGATAATTCACTATTTCCGGCGCCCCCAGGGAATGATAAGAAGCAATGATCATTATTGAATTTTTGTCGGGGCCCGGTAATTTGAGCGCCAGAACAAGGTCTTCATTGGGCCCCTGGGAATGACGGGATGTTTCATACGTCTTTACTATATTACTGTCAGGAAGAGTATATATTACCTTGTGAGGAGAAATTTCATAACTAAAATGTGACTTGTGCAGGGTATGTTTCAGTCTGTACAAGGTTTTAATACTACCCAGAAAAATGATATTATATTCATTAAGGATTTGTGGAAAAATATCGGATGATTTTCTTAAAATAGGTGTTTTATGCACAGAATTGAAAACCGACAAAACCGATGCCATACTCCAGACGCTATGATAGGGGAAATATGGTTCCGGCGCTGGTGTCAAAGTTAAATTGGGGTAAAGCGACATAAAATCTTCCGCCGAATTGACGCGAGGATTACGGATGCTGACAGTATCTTTAAATACGTCATTATAAACATTAAAAAAGAAATGATTGCCAAGAACAATGAGTACCGGCAGGTCGGATTGCAAATAGTCTTTCCAGATTGGATCGTTTTTTTCAACAACCTGGTAATTTTTAAGTTTGTTCTCATTATTGTGAATGTGCAGCCACTGAAATATAATAATCGCAAACAGCAACGCTATTAAAAGAAAACTGTATCTGTTGGCAAAACGCGAAAACAACAAGGGTGATAATATTTTATCTCCACCTGCCGGTACAAAATGGGTTTGATAATGACCTTTGGGTATCTTTAATACGTACTTGTCGTCTTTACCTTCGGTAAGATAATAACTATCCAGTTTTTTTCGCAGCGAATACATGTGCGAGCGCACGATTGTATCTTCACCGGGATTGAAATTAGAGTCTTTACCAAATACTTCAATTGCGATTGTTGTCTCTTTGGGATTTTCCCCCCGATTGGTTGCTTCTACCAGATAGGTGAGATAATTTTGGTAAATTTTTGAACCGGTAAATTCCTTGCTATCCAGTATTTTTTGTACCAATTTTTTTTGCAGGGCTTCATTGATCATAAGAAATCTTTGGTTATTCTGTGATCGCATTTTGTTAATCAGGTTTTATCCCATCATGGGAATACACCCGTTAACGCTTTCCGGCAGCAACTATTTTCAGGTATTAAATGGAAAAATTTCTTCTTCCGGGTTATAAAACATGTTATTCACATTTTTTCACAAGTTTTCAGGTGTGTATAACAGATATTATTGATTGAACATTTCATTAGTAAGAGCCAAGTTTAGTTATCAGATCGTTATTGCAGGAACAATTATGTTATTGAAAATTATTATTTTAAGAGGTTTTGTAATTATTTTATAATGACCATAGGGTTGGTTTATTTGTTAATCACAGTTATTCACAGTTATTCACTTTAACAAGACGAATAAAGGTTGTTAATTGGTATGTGATTATCATAATAGAATTTTCATCATTACAAGACCGGAGATATTTGTCATTTTATTTTTTAAGTATTAAAAATGTTAGTTTGACAAGTTTAATCTTTCCTTTTATGATGAGTTGCGCGACATCAACGCTGGTCAAGGCTTTGGAAAATAAATAATTTGTACTGCTACATATAATTAAAGATATAATTTTTAAAGAAATTATGCAATTATTATTTAAAATAATTTATTGCTGTTTTTACTGTATTTAGTTTAAAAACAATCTTGAATAATTTGCTCTTTGTTAATACCGATTCAATAATTATAAACATACATAATTACAAGTAATTTCTTGCCGGAATCGGCGAAAGTACTATCCATACCTCGATTGTATTAACCAATTAATATGGAGTAAAGTTATGTCCAAGCCATCCTTTATTATAATTCTATTCCTCCTGGTGTGTATCAATGCACCTTTGCTATTTGCACAAAATGGTCAAATAAAGGGAGTTGTATCGGAAGCTGCAACTGGTGAAACACTGCCGGGGGCTAATATTATTATAACCGGTACTTCTCTCGGCGCAGCAACTAATCTGGAAGGTGAATATCAGATCGCTCGTATACCGGCCGGTACTTATAAGATTATTGTATCGTTTATTGGTTATAAGCCGGATACCGCAGAGGTCAAGGTATTACCTAACCGTGCGATAGAACAAAATTTCAAATTGTTCTATGAGGTTATCGAAGGGGAAATTGTTATGGTGACTGCACAGGCTGAAGGGCAAATGCGCGCCATAAATCAGCAAGTTACTTCCAATACTATCGTAAATATTATTTCCGAAGAGAAAATCCAGGAATTACCTGACGCCAATGCCGCAGAAGCCATTGGCCGATTACCTGGTGTGTCCCTGCAGCGCTCCGGTGGTGAAGCTAACCGGGTTGTTTTAAGAGGCCTCAGCTCACAATATTCCACAATTACAATTGATGGTGTGCGAATGGCGCCAACAGACGCCGATGCCCGTGGTGTTGATTTGAGTACGATTTCCCAGGGTTCCCTGGCGGGTATTGAACTTTACAAAGCCCTCACACCTGACAAGGATGCAGATGCAATTGCCGGCAGTGTTAACCTGGTAACTAAAAAAGCGCCATACGAACGCCTCATCCGTATAGAGAGCAAAGGCGCTTATAATAAACTTGCCGACAGTTATGATCAATACGATTTTCGTGTCCGCTATGGAGAACGTTTTTTCAATGATAAACTTGGCATTCAGGTCAGCGGCAACATTGAAAAACGCGATCGCAGCAAGGAAAATATTGACCTGGATTATAATTTACGCGGTCTGGATAGTGGTTATAATTATGAAATTACTAATTTTACACTCAATTATACTGATGAGGTGAGAGACCGCAATGGGTACAGTGTGCTCCTTGATTATAATACTCCGGATGGCGGCTCGATCCGAATAAATAATGTTTATAACCAAACCCAAAGGGATTTCATCGAATTTGAGAGAAATTATCCCACCACCGGTGAAGAGTTGTATTATACGGCCAGAGATCGTGAACAGCAGATCAATGCAATGACCAACGCCATTAATGGTGAAAATTACCTGTTCGGGCTGCAAACGACCTGGGGTTTGTCTTATAGCAATTCCAGGGCGAATTATCCTTTTGATTATGAAATGAATTTCCTTGAACCTTCCACCACCGATAAATTAGGTAATCCTTTATCGGGTATGCGGGCTGTACCCGCTGATATTTTAAAAGGCGATCCTGAGAATATTATTCAGTATGCTTTGAACAATTTCGCCAGCGCCAATCTTTATACCGCTTATTTCCGCGGCGAAGAAAATAATGATACTGAAAAAGCCGCCTATCTCAATATTGCCCGTTCCTATAATTTCGGTAAACTCTTTGCCGGTGAATTCAAGATCGGCGGCAAGTATAGGGACAGGGTGCGGGATCGGGAACGTAGTGAATTATTATCCCCATATTATAATGAAAAATTTGCCCAGTATGTTAATGATAATGGCGCCGTTATACCCAAAGATTTTACCGGAACCCGCTTTGCTGATTTGCAAATGGTTGGTAATCTGGTGCTGATGACCAATTTCCTGGATGCCAACCCGGTACACCGGGATGTTTATGACAAGTATGATCTGTACCCGCTTTTTAATCGTGATGCTGTTCGTGAATGGTGGAGCTTGAATCGTTACGGTTATTCCGATGCTACTGGCAAAAATCCGGAATATGAAAAAAACCTGGAACCTGATGCCCTTTTTTATGACATTAACGAACGTATATCTTCAGCTTATGTAATGAATACGTTGAATTGGGGGCAAAAAGCAACATTGATCACCGGTCTGCGCATGGAGAATGAGAATAATGATTATGATTCCCGTTTTTCACCGGTGACCCTGTCCGGTTTTCCTGTTCCCAAAGGTGTGATTAAAGATACTACCGCTTCGCACAATGAAACTGTGTGGTTGCCCAATTTTCATCTCACAATCCGGCCACTAAACATCATGAACGTACGGTTTGCCGCCTATAAAGCGCTGGCCCGGCCGGATTTCAATTACAGGTTGGCAAGCGTGGTTACCCGCGCACAAAGCTTTTTCTATTCCGGCAACAGCTTATATGTCGGCAACCCGGACCTCAAAGCTGCCAAAGCCTGGAATTTTGAGATCAATACATCTTTATTTAATGATAAAATCGGCCTGTTTTCTGTGTCCGCATTTTATAAAGATATTGATGATATGTATCATATCATCAATGGGCTGCCAATAAAAGGACAAAAAACCCTGGATAGTTTGGGTATTAATCTCAAGAGCCCGTTTACTACTGATTATAACCTGACCTTTCCAATTAATTCCAGTAAAGCAACGATCGTGAAAGGTATAGAGATTGAACATCAGGCAAACCTGTTGTTTTTACCTGGGCTGTTTAAAAATATTGTCTTGAGTTATAATATGGCTTTTATTGAATCCGAGACCTGGATTCCTTCAAGTAATGACACGGTGATCAATGTAATTTCTCCGACCTTTCCATTCCCGATCCCGACTACAGTGCATAGAATTGAGGACAAGAAGCAAAAATTGGAAGGGCAGCCGGAATTTTTTGGTAATGTTGCCCTGGGTTATGATATCGGCGGTTTTTCAGCCAGGTTGTCCCTGTTCTATCAGGGTGAATACAACAGTAGTTTTTCAACCGATAGCAGAAGCGATAATGTAGTAGATGGATTTACCCGGCTGGATTTGGCGCTAAAGCAGAATATTACTAAAAATATAGCATTATTACTGAATTTAAACAACCTGACCAATACGGAAGAAGGGACTTCAATACGCAATCGGGTTGTTGGCTGGCATTTGTTGAACGAGAGTGAAAAATATGGCCTTTCTGCCGAGCTTGGTTTAAGAGTAACATTATAATATTAATACAGGAATTGAAAAGGATTAACACAAGAGTTCAGTTATTGACAAAATATGAATGGGAAGGAGGTGGCATCAGTTACAAATTACCAAATCAGGATTTTTGCTCTGTTCAGGAGCGCTTAATAATTCCAAAAAGAATTGAAAAAAGGAGGTCAGTATGTTTAAAGGGATATTAACAGGTAGTGTTGTTTTATTCATCTTGTTGCTAGCTTCAAGTTTTAGTATGGCCGGCGAACTGGTAATTCCTGCCAGCAGTGGAACAGCATTTTCCTATATCAACCAGGTTATTGATAATGATGCAATTACCGTTGCAGACCCGGAACGTGTTTATGTTCTGGAAAGAAATGGAATATATTTTATTGATGCAACCCTGACCAATACCGGCTATAAACTCAGAATTAAAGCCCAGGATGGCGATGGACAAAAACCGGTTATCTATGGTATAGCCAATAGTACAACGACTACCTTTCCAAGTATATTTTTTGAAATGGGTGAAGATGTTTATTTAAAAGATCTTATCCTTGTCGGTTATATCGAAAGTCAGCCGGGTGAAAATGTCAATAATCCAACCCGGTTTATTCGTTCCCGCGCTGCCGGCTTTAAACTGATCATTGACGGTTGTATTTTGACCCAATCACGCGGCGAACATATCCGCTTGGAACAGGCGGTTCTGGTAACCAGGATCACTAACTGTATTTTTGCCAACATGGGCGATTTGCAGCTTTCCAACCTTGGTGCAGGTAAAGTGATCGATTATCGCAATACCTCCTGCGATTCAGCAATTTTCGTCAACAACACATTTGTCAACTTTCATGACCGTATTATACGTCATCGCGCCAGTGTAGCGGGAATTAATTATCTGCTGTACGATCATAATACTGCTATCAATTCTCTGGGTTACCATGGTACTATTGCTTTGGGCTGGATGGGTGAAAAAGGAATTATTACCAATAACCTGTTTATTGATACTTTTATTGCCGGCGCCGATACGGACAAGGTTCGTCAATCGGAATTTGAAGAACAGGGTGAAATTGATTCCCGTAACGGACTTGGCAGAATGAGTTGGATCATGTCAGTACCCAATGATTCAACTGATTGGAAGATTTCCGGCAATTATTACAGCGTATCCCCGGAAGTTCAGGCTTTTTACGATGCACATGCCGCTGAAGGTGTGCTTGGTGAAGGCCCTGCTTTAACCTGGCATATCAATAGCCGCTTGGGCGCCGATTCAGTACTGGCTTTTATAAAAGAAAGTATTGAAGTAGCAAAACGACCTGTCTCCATGGTTAATATGGCGGAATGGTATCGCGACCCGAATGGCGGCAACAAGACTAAAAATACCCCCACTCCTCTTTTTAATCCGGCCTTGCATGATTTTGATCGCAAACCCTGGCAATATTTTGCCGATACTCTGGATTGCAGTTATGCAACCACCCTCGCTGCCTATACCGGTGCTACCGGCGGATTCCCGGCAGGCGATTTGAACTGGTTCCCGGCCAAGAAAACGGAATGGGAAACCTATTTGACCGGCATTACTTATAAACCCGGCGTAGTGGTAACCGATTTTTCTCTGGCGCAAAATTATCCCAATCCGTTCAATCCGTCCACAAGTATTACCTATGATGTGGCTAAAACTGCACGGATTTCCCTGGTTGTCTATAATTCACTCGGCCAGATGGTTGCAAAACTGGTGGATAATAAACAACAAGCCGCTGGAAAATATGAGGTAAGCTGGACGGCTACTGACCTTTCCGGTAAAGCATTGTCTTCCGGTCTGTATTTTTATCAACTGCTGGTTGATAACCAGTCGGTTATGTCCAAAAAAATGTTATTGATGAAATAACGATATTTTATTAACTATGATCGTTCCTTTACAATTTCATAGGATAAGTAGTATAGAGGGATAAAAATATCCGAAAGCTACTTGATTCTGAAATTAAAAGATTCTCCCGTTATCGGTAAGCACAAAAGAAGCTGGCCGGCCTGATAACCGGTCAGCTTTATTAATTGCAAAAAGTTACTTTATCCCCCTAAGGGGAAACTATTAACATAAAAGAATTTGGTTTTTATTAATGACTAATCTGGTTTAATGTAGTATTTTTTGTTTATTCTCTAAACGGAACTGAAAGTTAATGATCTGAAATTAATGTGTTTAAAGTTGTTTGATCAAGTTGACAGAAAAAGTTCAAACTCTATACCCTGATGTGAATCAGGAAGTTGTTGAAAATTGTGAGAAATGTGGATTTATTATTCTGCAATGATCATGTCGATCACTAACGCTACGGCACAGATGACAATGATAAATTTAATATGGATATGAGGACCTTGATGCATAAGGATTTAAATATAAAGAACCGGCTGATTTTATATTATGCAGGCCTTGTTGTTTTTATTTTGTTAGTATCATGTAATAACCCCAAATCAGATTGGCGTCAGGCAGAACTGTTACTTGAACAGATCAAGCCGGTGACGTTCCCGCAACAGGATTTTCTTCTTACCTCTTTTGGCGCAACTGGAGATGGAATATCTGATTGTACGGAAGCATTCCGGCTGGCGATAGATGCTTGTCACCAAGCCGGCGGGGGACGGGTAGTTGTACCTGCCGGACGCTATTTGACAGGAGCTATTCATTTATCAAGTAATGTGAATTTATATATTTCAGAAAATGCCACGGTACTTTTCGACCAGGACCCACACAAGTACCTGCCCCCGGTTTATACCAGGTGGGAAGGTATTGAGTGCATGAATTATTCGCCGCTTGTTTATGCTTACGGTAAAGAAAATGTTGCTGTTACCGGCAAAGGTGTTCTTGATGGTCAGGCCGATAATGAACATTGGTGGCCCTGGAAAGGTCATTCCGAGTACGGTTGGGATGAGCAGGAAGCCCATCAGGATAAAGCCCGGCAACAACTGTTTGCCATGTCAGGTGAAGATGTGCCGGTAGAAAAGCGCATAATGGGTGAAGGTTCGTATCTGCGTCCCCAGTTTATACAATTCTATAATTGTAAAAATGTTTTAATTGAAGGAGTTACTATAACAAATTCACCAATGTGGTTAATTCATCCCGTACTAGGTGAAAATATAATCATCAACGATGTTAAACTGATCAGTCATGGCCCTAATAATGATGGCTGTAACCCGGAATCGTGCCGGAATGTTGTGATTAAAAATAGTTATTTTGACAATGGCGATGATTGTATTGCTATCAAGTCCGGTCGTAATTCCGATGGCCGGCGGGTGAATATCCCTTGCGAGAATATTGTAATTCACAATTGTATGATGAAAGACGGACATGGCGGTGTTGTTTTGGGTAGTGAAATCTCCGGTAATGCCCGTAATATTTATGTACAGGATTGTATTATGGACAGTCCGAACCTTGAACGGATGCTTAGAATCAAAACCAATTCGCTGCGCGGAGGCATTATCGAGAATATTTTTATGCGTAACATAACTGTTGGTCAGGTTGCCGAAGCCCTGATCAGGGTTGACCTTAATTATGAAGAAGGCGACGCCGGATCGCATGTGCCGGTTATTCGTAAAATTCATATCAGCCATGTTACCAGCAATAAAAGCAAATATGTACTGTGGCTTGATGGTTACGATCGTTCGCCGGTTTCCGATATAATGCTGGATTATTGTGACTTTAACGGTGTAGAAGAGGAAAATATAATTAACCATGTACGCCGGTTAAAATTAAACCAGGTTTATATTAATGGCCAATTACACAACCAGCAACTCTAAAATTGCATCTTGTTTGATAAATTATTTTAACACACCACCATCCCGATTATAAGCAGATGAGTTCCAAACCCAAAACCGGTCCCGATTCCCGGTTGTAACGCTGCAAGCAGACAAAAAAGCCCCAAACCGGGGCTTTTTTGTGCTCAATATTCATACAGGCTTGACTGATTGATTATTCCTTGATATAACCCACCGTTTGCGCAACTATAATCTCCTGGGTAGGTTCAAGTTCTAATTGCTTTTTTAATTCATCCCGATTCACCATACCTCGCACTACGCATCCCAAACCTTCGGAAGCGCAATAGAGGTAGACATTTTGGGCTATAAAACCCGTATTAACGTGCGATGTTTTGGAGCGTTCAATCTCATCCTGCGATGTTGATTTGGTATGATCGGCAATATAAACCAGGTTTACTGCCGCCCAGGCGACAAAATCCTGCACACCGGTAAGAGGGCGGAGGTCTTTATCCAGAATGACCTGTAAACGATGGCGCGGGGCATCGTACAGAAATACCCCCTGTGCGGTAAATACATAGATATCAATTTCCTGTTGGTTCATTGAGGATGGGGCTGTGCGTTTATTACCGTCGGTGCGATTTACACCAAAAGCTGCCCATAATAGGTTGGAAAGTTGTTGCTCCGTCAAAACGCTATCGGTGAAACTACGCACAGTGTGACGACTGTTGAGGACTTGCATGAGAGGCTTACCGCCGTCGGTTTGAGGCTGCGGCAATTCAATAAATACCGGCTGCTGGGCTATGACTGATGTAATCGACATCATAATCAAACCAGCTAAAATAAAAAACATGTTTTTCCGGGATGATGGCATAAATGCTCCTTGTTATTTTTAATTGTCTATTCCCCTGTAGCGCTGATTATTGATAACAGAGTTATTGCTCGTAAATAAAGTTTAAATTATTAAAAAATCTCAAAACATTCAATATTTTCAGTTTTGTTTTTTCTGTAGAATTAATTAAGTTATTTTTTATCTTACTCTGGTGTATCCTGAGGGTAAGGTTTACATGAATAGTACAGTTTATTATTATATCTGAAAATGTAATATTTATTAGCGGATAGATTCAATGAAAAAGCTGGAAATTGATAGCAAAATAAAAAACCAGGTTTTTGCCGTCCGTTGCCGGGATTATTCTCAATTGTCGCAACAAGTAAACACTTTGCTGGAACTGGCCGGTGGTTTGGAGCAATATATTAAACCGGGCGAGAAAATTGTCCTTAAACCAAACCTGTTGATGGCGGCAGCGCCGGAAAAATGTGCTACTACTCATCCTGAACTGCTAAGCGCGATTGGGACGCATGTCAGGCAATTAGGGGGGCAGGCTATATTGGCGGAAAGTCCCGGCGCCGGTTTTCCGCATAGTAAACGCACCTTTGAGCGTGTTTTTGACAAATGCGGAATGCTTGACGCGGTTCGTAAGGCAGGAATTGAAGCGAGTTTTGACGAAGGCTGGCAGGTAGTTTCATATCCCGAAGGCCAGTTTATTAAAAGATTTGAAGTTATCAATCCGATCCTGGCAGCCGATGGAGTGATAAACCTGTGCAAGCTGAAAACCCATGGCTTTATGAGTATGACGGGCGCCGTTAAAAATTGTTTTGGCGTTATTCCCGGGTTGACCAAACCGGGTTATCATGCCAAATTACAAAAGAAAGAGTTGTTCGCCCGCATGTTGCTGGACTTGTGTAATTATGTTTCTCCGCGGTTATCTATTATGGATGCTGTTATCGGTATGGAAGGAGAAGGCCCAAACGCCGGAACGCCGCGCGCGGTGGGATTGCTGCTGGCGGCGGCTAATCCTTTGGCTTTGGATGTAGTGGCTTCGGAAATCATGGGTCTGAACCGTCGCGATAACCCGGTTTTGCTTGAAGCTGAAAAACTGGGTATGACCCCGACCCGCCTTGAGGATGTTGAATTGATCGGTTTGGATAAAGCGGATTTACGAATTGCCGGGTATAAACTGCCCTCGACTATTATACAGGAATCGGGATCATCGCGCCTGCTGGCTATGCTGGCTCCGGCCATCAAAAGCGGCCTGACCATGCATCCGCATATCATTGAGGATAAATGCACCGCCTGCGGCACCTGTCGTGATGCTTGTCCCATGCATGTTATTATCATTCAAAACAAAGTGGCGGTTATTGACGATAAAGGCTGTATCCGCTGTTACTGCTGCCATGAAATGTGCCCGCATGAAGCGATTGATTTACAGGGTGGGTTTATGTATCGGGTGTTGAACCGGGGATAGGAAAAATTGTGAGTTGGGGGAAATCTGTTTTATTAAATTTAATAATTTATTTGATCAGGGATTAGTCCTTTAATTGTGTAATATGAATTTGTCTTTATAGACAGCCCTTATAAGGTATTTCTTTATTTCCGCCGGAACAAGAATTTGCCGGTATTTAATATATTAATTTAAATAAAATCAATACTTTTTTATGAATTACAAGCATAAATATGAACTTGATAATTCAACAAGATTCCACTTGCGAAAATGACAGCTATTTCATATTATATCAGTAATCCAGCGAGGGAAAATATAAATTAAAAGGCATTTTATTTTGTTAATATATTCTGAAAGCATTTATATCGTTGTTACAAAGGACAAGTAATATTTATAATATTGATATTAATCAACAAGGAGCGAGTTCGGTTATGAGTACTTTGATAAAATTTTTGGTGACGTTTGTTGTCCTGGTCATGCTGTCGGTGACCGGTTATACAAAAGATATTGCCGGAGCACAAGCTCAACTGGCTCTTGAACAAGTTTTAAAAGCCGATGGCACTTTTGACAGGAATACTGGCTATCGGGGAAGTATTGATCCCAAAGGTTATCAAATGGTTCTTGGTGAAAGGAACCAGCCGGTTTTTATAAAATCTGCTGGCCCTGGTTATACGATTGATAAAACTCAGGTTGCCGGTGATGAGTATTGGGATGATCGTTTTTATTACAATGGCGCTAACAATGTTCTCCGGGCTATAGCAACGGACGGCGTCAATATTTATGTTGGCGGGGAATTCACTATGATTGGTAACATGCCTGCCAATTGTATTGCAAAATGGAACGGCAGCGTCTGGTCTAATCTTGGTGAAGGCATGAACGATATTGTGTATGCCATTGAAGTGTCGGGAACAGATGTTTACGCCGGCGGAGCTTTTACCCAGGCCGGAGGAGTGAATGCTAATTTTATTGCCAAATGGAATGGCACTTCATGGTCGGCGCTCGGCTCAGGTTTAAGCAGTTGGGTTTATGCGCTTGCGGCGTTGGGTACTAATTTGTATGTTGGTGGTGAATTTGGTTTGGCCGGTGGTCAGGTGGTTAATTATATCGCCATGTGGAATGGTACAGATTGGTCTTCTTTGGGAACTGGAATGGATGCCAATGTAAGGACTATCACCGTTTCCGGCAGTAACGTTTATGCCGGAGGTAATTTTACCCAGGCAGGAGGCGTGAACGCCAATTATATAGCCAAATGGAATGGCTCTGCCTGGTCGACATTGAGTACGGGTATGAATAGTACTGTTAATGATATAGTGATTTTCGATTCAAACATCTATGCCGGGGGAGGATTCACCACGGCAGGCGGATATGATATTTTATATTTTGCAAAATGGAATGGCAGTCGCTGGTCTACTGTGGGCGGCGGTGTTGATGCTTCAGTATATAGTATTTTTGTGTCCGGTACAGATTTGTATGTTGGCGGAGTATTTAGCAATGCCGGCGGTGTGCCCGCCAGTCATGTCGCCAAATGGGATGGCGTAAACTGGTCCGCTCTTGGCGATGGTGTAAACAGCGTGATTAATTCCATGACAGTAGCTAATGGTATAGTCTATACCGGCGGCTGGTTAACCCGGGCAGAGGATAAAGATACTTATTATATTGCGCAGTGGAATGGCGCTCACTGGGAACCGGTGGCCCCGGCTAATGAAGCGCTGGCATTGGATAGTAAAGCCAAAGCTTTGGCCATTGCTAATAGCAAAGTTTATGTTGGAGGAGATTTTACCCGCGCCGGAGGAGTTGCCAACCAATTTATTGTCGAGTGGGATGGAACGCAATGGAATTCTATGGGTGACAGTCCCGATGATTGGGTGAATGCCATTGCCGCCTCTGCCGATAATGTTTATGTCGGCGGTGATTTTAATTATATTGGTTTTTTGAATGCAGATTACATTGCCCAATGGGATGGCTCGGCCTGGGCGCCGCTCGGCATTGGCGTTAATGGCAAGGTGTGGACAATTGGTCTATCCGGTACGAATGTATATGTTGGTGGTGAATTTACGCAGGCCGGTGGAGCGGGGGCGAGCCATATAGCCATGTGGGACGGCAGCGCCTGGTCGGCGTTGGGTACAGGTACCAACGGGATTGTTTATACTATTGCCACTTCCGGAACCGATGTTTATGTTGCAGGCGATTTTACCCAGGCAGGAGGGGTGACTGTAAATAATATTGCCAAATGGAATGGAACCAGTTGGTCGGCATTGGGGTCGGGTACGAGCCATCCGGTTTATGCGCTTGCTATTCTCGATGGCGATGTTTATGTCGGCGGCGGGTTTGACCATGCCGGCGGTATACCTGCAAGTTATGTTGCGGTTTGGGATGGCTCTGTATGGTCGGCGCTGGGCGCCGGGGTAAATAGCTGGGTCAATGCCATGACGGCCGGTAACGGCAATATCTACGTCGGCGGTTTGTTTACCGAAGCCGGCGGCATCGGCGCCAATAATATTGCCAAATGGGATGGTTCCACCTGGTCGGCTATGGGCAATGGCGTGAATAATGAAGTTTTTGCCCTGGCGGCGGCAGCAACCGGTGACGTATATGTTGCCGGTGTATTTTATGAGGCAGGCAATAAAGAATCAGATTATTTTGCTATTTGGCACGAACTGGTTGTACCGGTGGAATTGTCACTTTTTAATGCAGATTATCATAATGGTTCCGTTGCCCTGCACTGGCGGACGGAAACGGAGACCAATAACCTGGGATTTAATGTTTACCGCAGCATAACATCAGGCGGGAACTATGTACGCATTAATAATACATTGATCAGAGGCAACGGCACCACCGCTGCCGCGCATGATTATCAATATACAGATAGCAACGTTCAAGCCGGTAAAACCTATTATTACAAACTGGAAGCGGTCGATACCGACGGCGCGCGGGAAATGTCGGAGGCTATATCTGTGGCAGTTGAAAGCGAGCGCATTCCGGCAGCGTTCGCCTTGCAGCAGAATTACCCCAACCCGTTCAACCCGGTTACGACCATTGCTTTCGATATTGCCCTAACCTGCCAGGTGAAACTGGGCGTTTATAATATTAACGGCCAGTTGCTCGAAACGCTGGTTTCGGGTGTCCGTAATGCCGGAAGTTATCAAATTGAATGGGATGCCCGTAATTATCCCAGCGGTGTTTATTATTATAAATTACAGGCCGGTGATTTTGTGGCTGTGAAAAAGATGATATTGGTAAAGTGATTGTTTTTTGTAGAGACAAGGCGCGCCTTGTCTCTATGTGCCCATTATAAATAAAGTGCTACGCACCTGCCAAGTGCGTAGCACTTTAGTACACGGATCAAAATCGTGCCGATATGTGTCCATCTGTGGCTGCTTATGTAAAGATTTCGATTACTTTTTCCCGGAAAAAATTAAAGGCTTCCTGCGATTCTGCCTGTAAATTTAAAGAATATTTTGATGGAATTCTAGTACCTCTGATCAATGTTTTTATTTTTTTAACTTCTCCTTCATATAGTCCAATGGAAGTTCCATATACTTTTTTTTCTTTAATTTGAAATGTATCTGGTATACCAAGTTTTTTTAAATTTTCTTCATCATA
This sequence comes from bacterium, assembly GCA_029561455.1. Taxonomy (GTDB): domain Bacteria; phylum Zhuqueibacterota; class Zhuqueibacteria; order Residuimicrobiales; family Krinioviventaceae; genus Fontivivens. Next base: position 116,984 of record JAKQIY010000057.1, on the reverse strand, counting down.
GGAGAAACCAATAAAGAAAATTTTGTCTGCTTCTTTAATTATGCTCTTTATTTCTTTTAGTTCTTCACTCTCTTCTCTAACTTCCGGTATTATTTTTATATCTTTTGATCGTTCATAAATATTATTGGGATCACTATTATAGCCCCAAAAAGAAATATCTGATTGATAAGGACGAATTTTTCCATACACATGTAAAATACGAATATTATTAAGTTGTTTTACATAATCCTTATCATTTTTCCCATAATAAGCTTTTTTTATTGATTTTTGAAAATATGCCTCTAAGGATTGATCATAATTAAAAGTGATAATACTAAGATTTTTAGCATCTTCGGCAAAATCCTCAAGTTTTTTTGCTGTTTTTACAATATTATTAAATAAAATACTATACCAATCATTAACCGTATAAGAATCTCTATCTTTAAATATAGGAATCCTATCCCTATTGAAAGGATTAACATATTCAACAATTGATCTTTCTTCACATTTTGTAAGTAATGCTGTAATAACATATTTTCCTGCTTCACGTGCGATAATGTTTTCTTCAATAGCTAACCATGCATCAATTGAGAAAATGTTTGATTCATAAAAATTATTTCTGATAAGATTCAAACCTTCAGAAATTAATTTTATAGATTGTGGATAATAATTTTGATCTTTGAGTAATTTATCAAAATCAAATCTATTAATCTCTTCCCGTAGCTCTTTAGCAGTAGGAAAACCATAATTATAGCTTGCCCCTGCGCCTAAAACCAGCACTACCTTATCTTTAACAGCCATCTATTTCCCCTTTATAATTATCATGATTTTCTATAGACAAGGCATCCCTTGTCTCTACAGGTCCATTTATTGCATTCATAAAAAATGGTGGGATAGAATCCCACCCTACAAACTACGGACCCATTAACTACATTCATACAAAATAGTGGAATAGAATCCCACTCTGCAACTACCCGCACCGGGATGTGAATCCCGGTGGGATCTTGATTTGTTGAAAATGGTGGGATTGAATTCCACCCTACGAAAAATTATTTAATCTCCAGCGTATCCTTATCCGGTAATGTCGGGAAGGAATGATGTGGTTCGGTTTGATACCAGTAGGCCACAGAGGCAATGTCGTCCTGCAAGGGCAGGTAACGACCGCCGCTGCGCCAGCCCAGCGCCTGAATGGTAACCTTTAAATCCTTGTCAAACCGCACCGGGTCGGTTATATGCCAGCGATACATACCAAAGCGGGACTGAGTATCCCAAATTGATTTTTCAAATGGCGCAATACAATAAAAACCGGAATAGGGAGTGGTATAATCCTGGTAAACTTCTTTGCCGGATTCATCCTTGACGGTAAAACAATAGGAACCGCAGAAATAGTCTTCCGTACCGGTGCCGCAGATTGTCGGGAACTGTTTGTCGCCATCCATATAGAACTTGATCTCTCCTTCACCCCACCAGCCGCTGCTGTTAGCGCCCCAGGCCAGGTAGGTGCCCACATATTGGCCTTTACCTTTGATGTTATCAACTATTGTATACACATCCTTATACGCAACCGGATTGGTGCGGCGGAACTGGGCGTGGAAATATGCAGCATTATCAGGTATTTGGGTAAGAGTATAGTTGATCTGGTAATACAGGCGCATTTCTTCTTCGCCGATATTGGTCATGGTTATTTTACATTTTTTGCGGAACGGCATAGTCCAGTAGCAGTTAAAAGCGCTGCCGGGATTAACACATACTGCCAGTGAAGAGATTTGTTTGTATTGCTGCCAGCCCATAGTAAAGAAATCGCCAACCGGGACTTCTACGGATGGCTCTTTTTCATCATCCCAGTAAAAGCGCAGGATAGAATAACGCCATGAACCCGTGGGCGTCATCCAGATTTGTTGAATAGCGCCCGGACCGGTTATTTCTGCCAGGGTGAAGGTTTCTCCTGATTTTATGACAACAAAAGGATTCACTTTCCACCCCTGTCCCAGTTCGCGGGCTGCCCAGGCTGCCGAGCCTTTTTCCGCTTCCAGCATGGCACCCTGGCCTTTTTCACCGGTAAAATTTTCCGGACTTATGGAGCGGGTTTGCGCATTGCTTAACAGAAACAGATTGTCGAGTCGGGAATCGAGTCCGTTAAAAGCCTGGGTTTGTGCGATCAACAGACCGGCGGGCAAGAGGAGCACGCCGATGACGAGCATAACGAGAAATTTTTTCATATTTTTGCCTTTATTTTAGAGTACTGTTTCCGGTTGTGAATAGCTCCGTTAATTAGATCATGCTTTTTTTTCCCAAACTGTGCGCGCCCGGCAGATTTCCATGTTATCTTCTTCCCGGAACAGATCGTGCAGCATTTCCAGGGAACCGTTGTTTTTGGTTTCATGATGGATGAGAATTTTATTGCCATATTGCGCCTCGGCAATATAATTTACTTCCACCCCCTTTAGCAGGTGTGATTTAATAAACTCCAGCGGCAGGCTGTCCAGTACATATTCTATATATTTTACATTGTTCACATGATCGTTTACATCGAGATCGGAATAATTGACCTGCAGGGTGTGAGAAAATTCCGGGACTTTAACCGGGTGTATTTTTGCCGGAAATGATGGAAAAACCCGTTCTACAGACCCATCTACTTCCAACTGGATATAGGAATCGGTGCGCTGTGGTTTGCGCTCTTTAAGGTCGATAACAAACCAGGTGGTGGAAGCAAGACCGATAATATTATTACTTTCATCAAAAATTTTGAAATCGCGATAACAAAACAGCCTGTCTTTACCGGTCGGCCAGGTATGGACCTGGATAATATCACCCCATTGGGGGTATTTGTAGATCATCACCAGTTGCCTCGAAAGTACCCAGATCAGGTCTTTTTTCAGCAAATGTGAAAATCCAACCTGTAAATTCTCCGCATGATTCCAGGCCGATTCCTGCATATATTGGCATAAATTGGCTAGTGTTGCCTGGCCGGTAAAATCTGATTCGTAGGAATGTATTTTATATGTATCTTTCCAGATTCTTTTCGTTTTGCTTTTTTTGAACATTTAAGGTCTCCAAGAATACAGGCATATTGTAATAGATGGTTATTAATGCTGTTTTGTTTGAGAAAAATCTATTTTTGTAAAACCGGAAACCATACCCGCATTTCACCCTGGCCGCGATGCGCCCAGGCATAATAGGGAATGAGGGTAATGGGTTGTTTGGTATTTTTAATTGTTGTACCTGCCGACAGGTTGATAACCGTAACGCCGTTTAAAAGCTGGCTGCGGAATTCAGTCACGCCGTTTTCATTGCCGGGGACAAACATATTTAACACATGACCATTGTTATCGATCCCTTCCGCACAATACACCAGCGGACCGCGTTCAAAGGCCAGTTTGTTATGGTTTTCCACCACCTTATCATTACATAAGACCTGTTGAACCGGCATCGGTAAATGGATATCAACAAAATCGCCCTGTTGCCAGGTTCTGTTGATTATCGCATAACCATTTTCAGAAGTATAGCTCAGGGCAGCGCCATTCATGGTTATAATAACTTTATCCGCATTGTTATTCTTGTATAAATACAAATCACCCGGAACCGGTCGGTTTTCCGCCCAGCCCGGAATACGCAGCCTGAGGCCGAAAGTAGCTCTGGTTTTCGGGTCAATTGTAATTCTGATTACGCCATCCCATGGGTAGCGGGTTTCCTGCGTCAGGGTAATGAGATTTTTCCCAACTTTAATTTCACCCCGGTTTTGGATGTAAAGGTTTATATAAATCTGATCCTTTTTTACTGCATATACATAGCCAGGCAATGATGGTAAAAAGCGTACTACATTGGACGGGCAACAGGAACAGTCAAACCAGGGACTGCGTTGATATTTACCCTCTGATTCCAGGGGATTGGGATAGAAAAATTCATTGCCGGTCAACGAAATTCCTGACAAAAAACCGTTATAGAGGGTGCGTTCCAATACGTCTATATATTTAGAGTCGCCATGCAATAAAAACATCCGATAGTTCCAGAGCATGTTGGCAATGGCGGCGCAGGTTTCGTTATAAGCGGTCAGGTTCGGTAATTCATAATCTTCACCAAACGCCTCGCCGCTGTGCCGGGCGCCGATACCACCGGTGAGATACAATTTTTTATAGACAACATTTTCCCAGATTTTATTGAGAGCGCTTACATAGGCCGAGTCGCCGGTCAGCGCGGCAACATCCGCCATACCGGAATACAGGTAGCCGGCCCGCACAGCATGACCCACCGGGTGATCCTGCTCGATGACCGGGATATGATCCTGTGCATAGTCGCCATACAACTCCTGGCGGTTTTCCGGACGACCACGCCTGTCCAGAAAAAATTTTGCCAGTTTTAGATATTTTTCATTTCCTGTAATCCGGTACAGCTTGACCAACCCGATCTCGATTTCCTCATGTCCCGGGACATCGTATCTTTTTCCCGGCCCAAACTCGGAATCGATCAGATCGGCATTTTTCAGGGCAATATCAAGGAACGTGCGTTTACCTGTAGCCTGGTAATGAGCTACCGCCGCTTCATACATGTGTCCGACATTATATAATTCGTGACTGTCTTTTAATTGCGACCACCGTTCCGGACCGGCATCGCGGGCCGGATGTTGCGGATCAATAGTACGGGTGGTATACAGGTATCCATCATCTTCCTGGGCGGCGGCAATTTTAGCAATTAAATCATCAAGGTATTGATCCAGCGCCGTATCCGGGTGCATGCTGAAAGAATAGGCTGCCCCTTCAATTATTTTAAACACATCGGAATCATCAAAACGGATGCCGCGAAAGGCGCCTGCCATTAAACCTCCGGCTTTGGCAAAGTTGTCTATACGGCCGGTTTCTGCACATTTTTTAAAATCATAAGGAATGGTAACGACCCGATTTATTTCCAGACGCGGCAGCCAAAATGTATCGGTAAACTGTACTTTAGTAAAAGGAACCGGCGTTACCGGATAATCGGTTTTTAGAGGTTGGGAGCAGGATGATAAGCAGGCAAATATTATCATGGCGACATACACATTTTTCATTTTGCCTCCGCTTTAGAAATATCATCAGAATGAAAAAGAATTTGTTACCGATAATATACTTTATTTATAATGTTTTTGCAAGATTTTAAAATTGCAAGATTTGATCAATTTTGCTCTGGTAAGACTAATGCCGACAATTTCCCGAATTGGGATTGATTACCGGAAAATGCCTAAGTTTTTTGTAATGCCCAAAATAACTATTAAATTCACCAAAACCAACAAACCTACCAGTATTTTAAAATTGCAAATGGGGATGATTTTCCTGGCCCGGTTCCAGCAGATGGTTCATTTTTGACAATTTATGAATTATACAGCACATCATGTGCTGGTCACGGGACATTTCGTATATTCTTTTTAAAAATAATGATATACCAACAGTGATAAAACCCATAATTATTAGTAATAATGCAGGTTCAATAAATGATTTTTCATTGTAATGTGTACCAATAAAATATAATGAATAAACGATAATACCACAACCAAGCAGCAACAACGCCTGTGAAAAGGTATTTGCCGGTTTGTTTTCTGTAAATTCATGTTTCAATATATGTTCTATAAACAGTTTATCTTTTATTGATAATTCGGATGACATTTTGCCTCCTGATTTTGTATAGCGTTCAAGAGAATTTTTTCTTTCTATGACCTCAAAATAATCTTTTCTCTAATAATTACAAAAAAAACAATATTATACTTGCTAAAATATATATCGACGTAAATTTTAATAAATTAAATTTTTCCCGCCTTTTTCAGATAACTGTTGCGAAAGTTGCAATTTAAAATGATATTGGGATTTAGCAGATTTTTGCGGCAAGTTCAGAAAGTATCGATGTGGCTTTTCCCTGTAAAAAGATATCGGTTATGGTATTGGTGTAAGCCGATTCCTCAACGTTAACCTCGATAATGATGCTGCCTTGTTCCTTGCCATGATACGGGATACTGCACGCCGGCATGATCTCGCCGGTAGTGCCGATTACCATGATCACATCCGCTTGTTGCGCCTCGGCAAAAGAAAGCATGTTGACCCGGTAAGGGATCATTTCACTGAAAAAGACAAAATCGGGTTTGATTAACCCCTCACAAAACGGACAGGCAGGAGGGAGGATGTCCAGTGTGATCAGTTCATAATCAAACTTTTTATGGCAGCCGGTACATTCATAGCGTCGAGTCGTGCCATGGAATTCCAGTACATTGCGGCTGCCGGCTTGCTGGTGTAAATTATCGATGTTCTGTGTGATTACTGCTTTAAGATGATTATTTTGTTCCAGTTCAGCCAGAGCAAAATGAGCGGCATTGGGCTGTGCATCCCCCATGAAATCATAAAAAATTTGTTTAATCAGTTTCCAGGAATTATAGGGTTCGCGGTGAAAATAGTCCAATTCGATGAACTCCGGGTTGTATTTTGACCACAAACCGTTCGGTCCCCGAAACGGGGGAATACCGCTTTCTACGGAAATTCCGGCGCCGGTAAAAGCAATGGCATGATGTGCATTGCGGATTATCTCAGCCGCTGCGATTATTTTATCTGCCTGCATTTTATACTCTGAAATTTTGTTATAATGGATCCTGCTGACCTGAAAAATGACCGATCTTAAAAAAATAATCAAATTTGTCGGGAAATACAATAGCAAAGCCGGGCAAAGATAACTTGACCGGCTTTGTTTGGTTGGAGCAGGGTAAATTCTTGTAACTTTTTATAGCCAGGCAGTTTTATCATTACGTCTGTCAGAATAAAAAGCTGAATGTATAACAATGGGTTTTACCAAGCAGACCGACATCGCGGTACGCGTAATCAACTCTAAAGCCCAGGTTATTCATCATAATATATTTCAGCCCGGAGCCAAAAGAAAGACCATACTCGGAATCTTCCATGAACAGGGCTTTGTAACCACCGCGCACATAGAATGTTCCTACCGACGGGATATTCATTTCATACTGTCCGCCCAGATTGATGGATTCGCTGTTATTGTTAGGATGCAGGGCATTGATCTCCAGCGTTAGCCGGTGTGCGGCGCTGACGATCGGGTGCACTGCCGCACCGATGCGGAAAATCAACGGCAGTTCCCATTCCTCGGTTTTATAGTTACCTGCGGAATAGGCGTAATTACCGCTCTCATCCGGGTACATATCAATATATTGCATCAGATCCATACCTTCATAGCGCATCTTGGTGCCGTAATTGGCAATGCTCATACCAATGGTGAGCCCGTCTTCGCGGTTACCGGTGGGAGAGAAAAAGTAGGTATCCACCACCATCCCCAGATCAAAAGCCAACGCAGAGGCATTGCAGTGCCATATTTTAGAGGATATATATTTGCCGGAAGCGCCAAAGGCAAACCACTCCGCCAGTTTGCGGGCATAAGCCAGGTTAAAGCACAGATCGCGGGCGGTATAGTTTTCACCGGTGCCGTCTTGCATTTGCGAGGTGGTCACTTTCATTTCGCCATAATCCACCTGGTACAATCCGGCAGCAAAAGTACCCAGCGACGGGATGATAAGACCTACTGAGGTGAAAGATGTATTTATATCGGCAATCCAGGGCTGATACATGAATTGGGCTTCATTCTGTTTCATGTAGGCCATGCGGGCGGGATTCCAGTACATTGCCGAAAGGTCGGTAACGGAACAGACTGCGGCATCACCCATAGCATTGCCGGTGCTGCCATAGCCAATTTCCAGAAAATTGGCGGCAGTGGTGCCCACCCTGTTCGGTTTGTCCGCAAAGGCCGAACCGGCAATAAACAGCGACAGGGCAACCAGCATAATATATTTATAAGAATTAATAAACCTCATTGATTTTTCCTTTCAACAAGATGATACTCTGATTTGCTTATTTAATCACGCCGAATTTGCCGATTTTTTCATCACCGGTTTCTTTGGCTTTAACATAATAAACATAAATACCGGCGGCAATTTCCAGGTTTTCTTTGGTATTCAGGTCCCAGAAAGCTATACCGTTATCTTTTTGATTTTCCACATCAATTTCGTCAATCAACACACCGCTGACCGTGAATATTTTTATTTCACAGCGCGCCGGCAGATGCGTAAACATGAGCTTGCGCCGCTGGTTCAGGTTATGGTTGGCCACGGAGGTTTCCATATGGTTGGTAGCCACATAGGGATTCGGCACAACCTGTATAGAATCCATGGTTGTTTTCAACAGCGCCGAGTTAGTTGGCCCGGACGGAAGAACCTGAAACCGCAGTGAATCAATGGTAAAGAACGGCCGGTTGAATGCCAGGCGGTAAACATCGTTAGCCTCCGGCAATTCCTGCGATTCCCTAAAATCAAGAGCAAACAAAGTTCTATACCAAATTCCCTTGTTATCCTGCAATCCCACCAGGATTTGGTCTTTCATAATGTCAAAGGTTTCGCTGGAATCCCTGTCGATTGCCAGCATATCAAGCATTTCATAGTTGCCGACACTATCGGGAAAAGTCTTGTTAATTACATAGAAATTGAATGACTGGCCGGCAAATATATCGGTTGCGCCAATCTTGTCGCCGTTTTGGTCTCTTACTTTAGTAAAACGGGTTGTTTTGGTAGTATATACACCTTCATCGCCAAAGATGATTTCATATTCCCAGGGGAAATAATTAATACTATTATCATCGGGAAATATTTGTATTACAGATTTTCCATCCTGGTTGCCTATTTTCCAACCGGTGCGTTCGGCATCAAAGACTGCATTGATTGCCCGGTAGGTATTCAGGGTAATATCCAGGGAGAGACCGTCGAAATGGTCGGTAGCAAAGGTTTCACCGGGAGTGAGAGTATAAACCGACAGGCTGTCAACCCAGATTGAATGGATGGGCGCATTGGTCATGTCATCGCTGGTTCTGACTTTGGACTCGACCAGCTTATTTTCAGTTTCATCAAAAATATGGTAACCGATTGTGGTAAACTGGTAGCCGTTCGGGTGCGATTTATCCTCGAGCAAGGAATCCGCTGCAAATTTTAATTTGTATATGTGGTTCCCTTTTAATTTACCCGGCGCCAGTATTTTGGGTACAACCGTACCGCTGCCATCGGTAAAAGTTTTTTCCAGTAATTTAATTTGCGGCGGCAAATACCCGGCGGCGGTAGAGCGGGGGGTTACAATTTGCACATTTTGTCCATAACCAATCACTTCTTCCGCTTCGTCGAGGGTAATGACCAGGTTGTTTTCAGTTGGTGAAATACCACTACCGACGTCGGCAATTCCATAGTCGTATGCGACCAGTCCATAGTAATAAGTCTTGCCATTTTCCACATTGGTATCGACAAAATAATGCTGGACACCGGTATCGGTGCCGAGGTAGTAAGCAACACCATCAACCAGACCAAAATTAGTAAAATCGGTTTTATGGTCGATCAGATCGCACTGAAAGATCGGCTTTTTATGGATCATATTCCCATAGCCATCGGTAATGGCTTCGGCATCGATAAAGAATTTATCGGTGGCTTTATACAGTTTATAGCCTTCAAAGTCATTGATATTGCCGAGGAACGGTTCGCGGGTTTTGGTATCGGCAATATTATCCCAGGTGAGGATAACCTTTCCATCCAGGGCTTCTGCTTTAAGTGTGGGGATTTTGGGCGGCTGCGCAAAGCGATAGTCCCGTTCGTAAATGATCTGCGCGACTTCTTTTTTCCGAATCAGTGATGGCGCGCTGTGCTCGCTGGAATTCAGCCCTTCCTGGGGATCATACGAGGCCATCAAACCCATAGAAATGCGTTCGGTGCGCCCCTGATAGAGTGGGAATATACCGGTGGCGAACAGGTTAACCCAGGAACCGGGCGAGTCCTGGAAGGGATCGAATGTCGGTTCGGAAAAATATTTCCAGTACTGTACATCATCCGCATGAATACGCGGTTTGGTGTCATGGTCAAAGGTATGAAAAGAGGTTAATCCAAGCATATCCGATTCGGAAACATCTGTAGAGGCAAAATTGGGTTCACAACCCACGCCTTCTTTATAATCCGGTTTGCCGTTACATTCACCTTCATCGGGTCCGCTATAATTTAATTCACCGGGGCCAACACCATCCAGGCCGACATCATCGCCGGCGTCTTCGGTGATCTGGTAAATACCGTCGTTGTTGGTATCCGTACCGTTTACCCAGTCCTGATCTTCATCAGCGTCCCAATGTTCATGCAGCATTTCTTCAGTATAATTATAATAGCTTAAAAAGGCTTGCAGGTTGGTGATGCCGTCATAAGGACCAATTTTGGTGGCGGCAAGGTTATCGCGTTTTTCATCAAGCAATCCATCCTGGTCGTTATCAATATTATCAAAACCCATGCCGGGGCTTTCCAGGTAAGCTATGCCAAAAGTACAGGTTTTGATACCGCCGGTGCCGATGCCATCGCTATCCCAATTGTAAGCCATATTCAACTTGCCCTTTTGGAAGTAGAGATAATCGTCCGTGCCATCCTGACCCACAAAGGGATGAAAATAAAAACCAAAACACATTTCCGGCAGGTCATAGTCGGAAATGTTGGCGGTAGTATATTCAAAAAAGGTAATATCTCTGGCTTCCGGATTGTTCCATTGATAGGCTCTTATTTCCAAACGCAAACCCAGACCGCCCCAGGGCAATCCTTTTTGAATAGAGACATTCGGATCTTTGTAACCGATCTCAATACCGGGGCGCGGGTAGTATTTGGCGGCAGCTTCCGGATTCAGGTATTCCTGATCCTGGGCATCATTCATCACATAGAACGCTTCCAGGTCTGCTTTGACAACTCCCCGGCCGTATCGGCCGTTCCATTCGCCCGGCCATTTCAGGGCGCCGTTGCCATTAGCCGGCCAACCAGAGGGCGGCCAGGAATTTGGGTCGTCGCTCAATGCAAAAGATTCACTGAGTTCATTAAAATAACCAAAAACCGGTTTCATTCCCCATTCAAAACTACCTGTGGGGTCCATGTCGGTGCGGTTGCGAAAGCCCTGCTGGGCAAAATACAAGGTATCGAGGTCCGTTCGGGTTCTGATTTCATTTATATCGGTAACCGGAATTGAATCGTTTTCCACATAGACCCGCGCCGCCATAACGGCGTTAATGCCATGCACCATGGTCACACCTTCATAGCCTTTAGGCCATTGGTTCCAAATGGAAACGCCGCTGCCGGTATCGCATATTGAGGTATTGTTGTTTAAAAAGAATAACATGCGATTACCGGCAAAATACGCACTACGAAAAGCCGCTTCATCGCCTGCCGGATCATCGGGGCCGTCGTATTTTTTCCCAAACTGGCCAAAAACTATACCGGACCATAGCAGGCATAAAACGACCAGCAACAGATCAATTTTATTTAATGACTTCATACGAATTCCTTTTTTATTGATAATTAAGCGCCTGTTTAAAATGTTATGCCCATTCCCAGTTTTATTTCACGGGGAGCGGACAGGTTGGCCGGGTTTATGACCCTGTCCATATACTCATTGTAATTGCTGCGATGGCTGATCAAATCCGCCTGGCGAATGATTTGCTGATTGGCGCGCCCGGTTGTGCTGTCTACATTCATTTCATTTTTGGTATCCAGCAGGTTGTAAATCAACAACGACAGGCGTAATTTCAGATTGTTCATTAACCGAAAGTCGTAATGCCCGTTAAAATCGAGGGTATAGTTGGCCGGTTTCCAGGCATTGTTGGGATAAAGGTTAACCAGCGATAATGGGCTTTCGGTGATCGGCGTCCAGGTATAGGGCTGGCCGGAATTGTAATAACCGGTCAGGGTAGCGGCGGCATTGGTGAACGCATAGCTTATGGTCGCATTCAGGGTATGCCGTTGATCCCACTCCATAGTAATCAACCGGGTGATGGGGTCCATGCTGGAACCGGCGCGGGTAAAGTTTTGCAACGGATTATCGGCAATACCGCGGGTGTATTGCAGTGTATAGTTGACACTACTGTAAAATTTACCAAACTGGGCATCCAGTCCAACTTCAAGGCCCTTGCGGTTGCCATAGTCCTTGTTGGTATACAAGCCATATTTGGTTTGATTATAAGTGGTTATGACCATAGTGCTTAACAGGTTATATACGTCGCTGTAATAAAGGGCCACATTCACGCCGATACCTTTCATCACCTGTTGCCACAAACCGACTTCGTATTTTACCGATTTTTCCGGTTTCAACTGCGGATTGCCCAGGGTGGTGCTGTAGTTACCACTGGCGATGCGGAAATTGTGGTTGGTGTACATGGAATAGGCATCCGGCATCTGGATGAAATGACCATAACTAAAATGCATTTTCGCCTGGTCGCTGAGTGTATAGGCCAGGCCGAATCGGGGACTGAGTTGCGCTTTGGTATCGGCGTCCAGGTAGGTCGACATGCGTTCGGGATTATTTGTAAATTTACTCTGGTTGGCCGGGTTACGCCAGTTGGATGGATAGACTGTTTGCGGGTCAAAATAATCATACCTGACGCCGAGGTTGATGACCAGATCGTCGAATTCCATTTTGTCCTGTAAATAGCAGGAAAATTCCCACGGCTTTTTTTGGTATACATTAGCATACGCGGTTGTATCGTCCAGAATGACCGGGTTGTAGTACGGGTAAATAATTTTTGCAATATCACCCGTATTGGTAAAAAGAGTGTCGGTCATGCGGTCTTTGGCTTCATTGCGATAGAGGTTGACAATTTGATATTCACGGGTATCCTTGTCATGCCGGGTATAAACCGCACCGGTTTTTAAACTGTGGTTATTGTTCACTTGCCAGGTAATATCGTATTTTATATCCATTTTTTTGGTCAATACGGTATTGTGAGTTTTGTTTTGCGAACCGGTAGAAAAACCCGGCCCTGTTGACAAGCCATACCATTCGCTAAGGTAGCGTGAATCGAGCGGATCTTCATAAAGGTAATAGGTATCCTCGTTATCCAGGTAATTGACCTTGAATTCATGAAAGATGCTTTTGGAAATGGTATGATTGAATAGTAAAGTAAAGTTGTCGCTTTCGGAGTGGCTCTTGGCGACGCCATACGGATTATATTTCATATAGTGATTATAATTACCACTTTCGGACTTGATGCGGTTATAAATAAATGATAATTTTATTCCATTCAACAGGGCCATGGAAATTTTATTATAAGCCGAGTAACCCCGGTAAAATCCCATCGGCACATACGAGTTATCGCCGCTGTGTTCCGAATACCAGGCGGATGGATCGGTTGAGGAGAAATCACTGTAATCGGCGGGATTAAAGCGGTAAATGCCGTTCAAATGATCTTTTTCATCGCGTTGACGAATGTTGATTAAAAAGTGTATATAATTTTTTATGATTGGGCCTGATAGTTGGAACCGGTAATTGGTTTTACGATTCACCTCGCCGGGTTTGAGGCCGATGAATATATCATCGTGAGTTGTATAATAATTCCCGAACTGGGTGGAAAAACTGCCGTGAAACTGGTTGCCGCCGTCTTTGGTTACGGCATTAACCACACCGCTCATGGCGCGGCCATATTCGGCGTTGAATGTTCCCAAAATCACTTCCACATCCTGTACGACCTCGGTCTCCACTTCAGTAAGTTTATTATTATTATTATAAACATCGTTGACCTGCAGACCATCGATCATATAGGTTACTTCATTGCTGCGACCGCCGCGAAAATGGCCTTCAACTACACCGGCTTGTAACCCCACCAGCGCATTTAAATTTTCTACCGGCAGCATTTCGATCTGTTCGGAAGAAACATTGCGGATGGAACTGGTTTGATCTTTTTTTACCGAGATCGCGTCGACCGTAACAACAATCGTTTCCCCTTCAATAACCACCTGGTTGAGAGTAAAGGAGAGCGTGGTAGTGGCATTGGTACGCACCTGGACATTTTCGATCATTACTTTGCCATAGCCGATCATACTGGCTTCCACATTATATTTCCCGGGAGGAATATTGATGATAAAGAAATCCCCGTTAATATCAGCTGCCGCACCCAGCCGGGTTCCTGCCAGCATTATATTCGCCCCCGGTAAAGCATCGCCGGTTTCTTTGTCCAATACTTTGCCGGCGATTTTCCCCGTTGTCGCCGCAAAAGTAGTGGTCGTGCCGCTGCAAATGAGCAGCATCAGGATGAATGCGAGTCCAATACTTTTCAAGTTCTTCACGTTACGACTCCATGATTAAGTTAGGATACCTATGAGATTGCCTCTCCGTATTGAATAATATATCAATAAGTAAAAAAGATATAGTGAAATTTAACCAGATAATTATGTAGAGTTTGTCGATGAATAAATATCTATATAAATAACAATAAAATAATACTCTAAAGGTAAGGCAGTCTGAATTCTTAATCGTTTGCGATAACGTTTAAGAATTTTACAAAAAAGTATTCAAATTGTCAAGGGTTTTTTATTTTTTTTTATATTAATTTTTTCTATCGTGATCATAAACTTGATCGCTGTTTCATAACTGTTAATTGCTGATATTTATGGGATAATATACAGTCGTTTCAATTCACCTTGATATTGAATCGTACCAATAGTTGATATTTTATTTGGTTTCATTAATAATATCCTTTACATTTACATCACATACCGGAAAAAGTTATAAACAAAAATGGATTATCAGTTATTATTAAAAAGGACTGAAATATGAACCGCACCCATGACTATTGTATGTTCCTTTTCATTACAATTCTTTTAATTCATGCCAGCGTTTCGTTCCCCGCTAGTCCAGATTTTTCAATGACTTTTTCACCCGGCATTACCGGTTTGCACGTAGCGATCACCGACCAACAGAATGGCGAACCTTTGTCGGCCCGGGTGGTGTTAACCGATAGAGCCGGAGCTGTTATCGGCTCTTATTATAACAACTATCCCGGTTATTTCACTAATGAGGATGGCGCTTTTAGTTTGAATGTGCTCCCTGGTGAATATAAATTGCAGGTTTTTCACGGCATCGATTATGTTTCCCAAACACATACCATAACAATCCGGCAGGATCAGGTATTGAATATACATGTTGCCCTGCAACCCTGGGCGCCATTGCGCCAGCTGGGGTGGGTGAACGGCGATGGCCATGCCCATTTGTATACGGATATTAAGCACGATGACGAGATGCTGAGCATGGTACGGCGGATATGTCGCGCCCAGGGGGTAGATTTCCTTTGCACTAACCAGGGTTGGGCCGGTTATAATGATCATGACTGGCGCGACGGTTATGCCCGTTTTTCCGATGACTGGTTTCTGCTTTATTATGGCGCAGAAATGCCCAAATACCGCACCGGCCATACCTGGTGGCTTGGCCTGGAATCGTGCCGGGATTATTTTGAGGCAGCTATGGATACCAGTTATGAAAATCATTACTATCAGACTATAACTGGTACAAGTTGGAATTTTACTTCATTACCAATGCCATTTATACCCGATGTGGAACTGGTCAACCGCTTCCAGAAAGGGGAGAGCGCAGTGGCTTGTATTCCGCACCCGACCTCTTGGTGGTGGCAAAAACGCGGCGATATTGAAAAATATACCACCAATGTTTGTTCATACCTGTCTTTTGGCCTGCTGGCAGGAAAACTCTGGGAAGGCCTGGTAGTTATGGGTTATGATAGTGATCATTATTTTTATCAAAATCTCTGGTTCCATATTTTAAACCAGGGTTACCGCATGACGCCCCTCGCCGAACTGGATGGCGGTTATGGCCCGGATAACAAATTCCCCTATGGAACGATGCGGGTTTATTACCAGGTTGGCGATACTTTATCTATGGATAGGTTGATCCAGACGGTTCATCAGGGGCGTACGTTTGTAACCTCAGGCCCGATTATATTTACGGATATCGACAATAAATACCGGCCCGGTGATGAACTGCCGGCAGACGGCGCCGCTCATAACCTGCATATTGATGCTTACGCTTCCGGTGATGCGGAAGATTATTTAACCTGGCTGGTGGTTTTCCGCAATGGTGAAATTCACAAATTATGGGATCTGCACGCTGAAAAACCGCGTCATTATGTAACCGATTTGCCGGTACTGGAAAACAGTCAAGCCTGGTATGTCATCAAAGCCTATGGCCGCAAAAGCTGGAATTTACAGGAAAACCTTGATGTCATGGCGATTTGTCGAAAAATTGAGCAGGGCGTTTTTAACGCAACTGACAATAGTGAACGCGATATTTGCCTCACCAGTCCTTATTATTTCCGTCCACCGGGAGCAAGTGAACCGACAGTGTTGGAATCGCAAATAGCAATAACCCTGCTGCATCCAGTTAGCGGGCAGGCGCTGCCGCAGGGGTCTATCGAAGTACAACTGAATGGAAGTGTTATCGACACACACCCGGTGATAAATGGCAAGGCCAGCTTCTCCATGCCCTGTAACGCCGTATTGAAAATTTCCGCTCCCGGTTTGGCGCCGATTACCCGCTGCCTGTATCTCGATTATCCGCCGCAGCAAAAATTGATCGAAACCCTGGCCAATGGCAGCTGGCTGCAGCAATATAATTGGCGGAACACCATGCACCCCGGCCAGGTACCATGGGAGGCGTTTCAGTTTGATAAAACCAGAGAGATACTAACCAATGTCGACTGGATAATTGTAATGCAGCCAAATGAACGAGACGCCTTGTGGAAAGATTTTGAGGCATTATTTTAAAAAAGCAGGATATTCGCTACTAGTATATTAGGAACTGGTATTTTGAATGAACAGAATATATGCAACTCCCGGTTTATGTAAAACATTGTAAAGCACAACCAGTATGTGCATTTTATTCCGCCGGTTCTAAAAAAAGTACTTGATTTTTACCGCAGTTTATATAAACTTTATGCCTGAATAAAATGATTTTTATTTAAACGTTTTATTATATACCGGAAGCAGGAAATTAATAAAGGTCTGACTCGTTTCATTTTTATAGCCTGAATCAAGTACACGTTATAGAATAACGTTCTAAAATGCCGGAAATTATCGGAGGCGGAAATGTTGTCCGGGATATGAAAATACAGAGTTGGCACAAAAATATATCAAAAGGAGTAATTCTAATGACAGAAGAAAAAAAAGAGCCTAAAAAAAGCAGCTCTAAACCAGCCGGCAAGACTCTGGACCGGCGCGATTTTCTGCAGGGATTGGCAACAGCGCCGGTTTTGGGCCTGTTCGGTTATGCCCTGAAAAAAGAGATCGACTATCAAAAAGCGCAAAAAGCCGCAGCGCTGGGAACTCCTGCTGTTGTTCCCGAACAAGCAGAATTAAATGTCGCTCTCTTGGGCGCCGGCGCCCAGGGTGAAGTGCTGTTGAATGCCATGTTGAAAATACCCAATATCCGTTTTCGCGCCGTTTGTGATATCTGGACAGAGTATAATTTAAAAAAAGCAGTTAACCTGCTCAAAAAATATAAATTTGAAGTTAATGGTTACCAGGATTACCAGGAAATGCTGGCCAAAGAACAGGGCCTCGATGCCGTTATTATTGCCACCCCGGATTTTTGGCATGCCCGTCATACTATTGATTGTTTAAAAGCCGGTGTTAATGTTTATTGTGAAAAGGAAATGTCCAATACCCTGGAAGGCGCGCGCAGTATGGTGCTGGCCGCCCGTGAAACCGGTAAATTGTTGCAGATCGGCCATCAGCGCCGCAGCCACCCTCGTTACAAACATGCTTATGAAAAGATCATCAAAGAAGCTAAAATGATGGGCCGTATGGTAACGGTAAACGGCCAGTGGAACCGCTCGGCGGCCCCTGATTTGGGATATCCGGCCCGTTATGCCATTCCCGCAGACATTCTGAAAAAGTATGGTTTTAAATCTATGGAACAGTTCCGTAACTGGCGCTGGTACAAAGGCCTGGGCGGCGGCCCGATCGTCGACCTGGGTTCGCACCAGATTGATATTTACAACTGGTTCCTGGACGCCCGGCCCAAAACTGTAATGGCAAGCGGCGGCACCGATTATTATGACAAAGCTACGCACGAATGGTATGATACAGTCATGGCAATATATGAATATGAAACACCGGATGGTATTGCCAGAGCTTATTATAAAACGCAGACAACCAACGGCAGTCAGGGTTATTTTGAAAACTTTATGGGCGACCAGGGAACGATGGTGATTTCAGAATCGGAAGCCCTGTACAGCGGCCTGATGTACCATGAAACATCGGCGCCACCCTGGGATGAATGGGTACGTTTGGGTTATGTATCGGCGCCCAAAGTGATCATGCCGGGCGAAAAACCGGAAGTGGTGCTGGATGTGCGCGAAACCGTCTCCCCGGACGAACACAAGATCCCCGTGGTTTTGAATGATCCTTATCATAAACCGCACCTGGAAAACTTTTTTAATGCAATTCGCGGCACGGAAAAACTGAATTGTCCCCCGGAAATCGGTTATGAAACGGCAGTTACCGTGTTAAAAGTAAATGATGCGATCGAAGCCCGCCGGACATTGAATTTTGATCCGCGGGAATTTGAAATCTAATTCTGCGCTAATTGATAGTTTTATTGCGTTTTATAATGAAAGGACGATTAAAAATATGAATGAAAATAAATTTGGTCGATTGCAGATGATTGCCCTGGTCATCATGCGGGTAATGATCGGCTGGCATTTTTTATATGAAGGCGTTGCCAAATTCATGAAACCGGGCTGGTCGGCAGCCGGTTATCTGAGCCAATCCAAAGGTATTTTTTCCCCGATCTTTGAGTGGATCACCAATAATCCCGATATTTTGGCCATTGTCAACCAAATGAATATCTGGGGGTTGATCGCTATCGGTCTCGGTTTGATCATGGGCTGTTTCACCCGGATTGCTGCAGTAGCAGGTATGTTATTGATTTTATTGTATTATGTTTGTAATCCATTGTTTGTGGGTTTTTACTATTCGATTCCTATGGAAGGTAATTATATGATTGTAAATAAAAACCTGGTCGAATTGGCGGCTTTGTTTGTTATTACAGTCACCTCAACCGGTCAGTTTGCCGGCCTGGATCGTATTTTGCACAAGCTGTTTTGTAAAAAATAAATAACTCGCAGAGCCCGCAAATTGAATTCATATTTGCGGGCTCTTGTTTAATCCCGGGGTTGTTCCAGGTATTATTATAATGTCCAGAGTTTCGTATTATTGCGTAATTTTTCGAAATGGGCTGTTAATTGATTTAATTTCCATCTGCAATAATAAAGCTATAATAAAACTTTCTGATTACAATTTTTTACAGTTACCACGTTGGTTCTGTTTTTAATGATATTGAAAAGCTCAATAAAATAAGGCACTACAGTGTTTGCCACAACGACTGGCTTTTAACAAAACCCACTCAAAAAATACATCTTGATTTTTATGTCTATATTTTGTATCCTTGAATTAACGAAATCGGTTTCGTTAATTTTATTTGTGGTATCAATGCGGAATAGTGTGGATTATACTGCTATGATAAATATCAAAGTTATTGCCGAATTAGCGCATGTGTCAAAATCGACGGTTTCCAAAGCCCTGAATAACCGCAGTGATATCAGTTATGCCACCCGGCAAAAGATTTTGGAAATTGCCCGGCAGCATAATTTTACTCCCAATGCTTATGGAAAAGGATTGAAAAGCCGGACAACCGGGAATATCGGGGTCATTTTTTACCGGGATATTTTACCCTTATCCGGCAATCCTTTTTATTCACGGGTGTTGGAAGGTATTGAAGCTGAAACCACGCTCAATAATTACAACCTGGTTTTGCATATCGTTACCGATAACCGCACAGACGACCTGCCAAAAATGGTACGCGAAAAGCAGGTTGACGGTTTGATATTAATTGGAATTTTGCATAAAGAGTTGATCGGAAAAATCCTCGAAAAAAATCAATGCACTGTGTTGGTTGATCCGAAATTGAATTATGAAAGGTGCAGCCAGGTGATGATTGATAATGAATCCGGCGCTTACCAGATCACCAGGTATCTGATTAACCGGGGACATAAAAGAATCGGTTTTGTTTCCGGCAACCTGGAACGATTGAGTTTTCGTCAGCGTTATGAAGGATATATAAAAGCATTGCAAAACTATAAAATTCCAATTGATGAACGGTTAATAAAAAGCGGCGGAATTGAAAACGGTTACGAGTTTGTTAAACATTTGTTACTTTATGAAAAACCGACGGCCATTTTTGCGGCTAATGATATAAATGCCATTTACGGGTATAAAGCGATCCGGGAACTCAACCTGGATATACCAGGCGATATCAGCATTGTCGGGTTCGACGATATTGATCAGGCGGGCTTTTCCATACCGCCGTTAACTACAGTCAAAGTATACAAAGAGGAATTGGGTTCGGTTGCTGTGCGGGTACTTTTGAAAATGATCGATTCACCCGGTGAAATTCATACGACAACCATTTTACCAACTGTAATTGTAGAGAGAGAATCTGTAAAAACAATAAAATAATTTACTATTACAACTCACCACTAATCATACATTAAACGAAAGGATAAGCGTATGAAACAATTATCACACCTATTACTGATCCTGCTGACGGTAGTATTGACATCAGCATTTATACAAAGCCCGGTAATGGCAGGTTCCGCACAAACTAGCGAAACGGATACCAGTTGGGTCATTGCCAATTTTGAAACTGAATCTCTTGGTAATATGGGCTGGACCAAGCAATGGGGCGCCGCCCTGGTAGATGTATTCTGGTTTGAAGATCAAACCGAGCGTTCTGCTGGCGCTTTAACCCTGGATATAGATGCCTCCCTCGAAGTTAAAGGCGCATTCGGTAAAGACGGCCTGGATATTTTCTGGACTGAAACCGAAGAAGGCGCCACAGCAATCAGTTTTGATGTTTTTATCCCCGGAGATTTTCCTGAAGGCAGCACTATTAAAGTGTGGGCGCAGGATCGGGTAAACTGGACCTGGGTCGATTACAAATACGTGGTCGGCAACGAAGGGGAACTGGGCGCGGTTGCCGGCGACTGGAATACCGTAACCTTTCCTTTAAAAGAGGTCATCGACAATAATGCAGCTTTTATCCCTTTCAGCGGCATCAAGACCGGTATTGAATTCTATTTTCTCGATGGTGAAACCTGGGCCGGTTATGCACAGGTTGACAATATCACCCTGGTCGGCATCGCTCCTCCGGCGGCCGAGCTTGCTTCTCCCACCAATGTTGCGGTGGTTCCCGATTCATCAGAGCCGGTTTTTGATAATAAAGTGCGCTGGAACCATATCACCTGGACCGATTTCCCGGAAAATTTGAGTGAAACCTATAATATCTATGTCAGCGCCTATCCCATTACCGATGTCAATAGCGACCTGGTTGTTAAACTCGATTCTGCTATACCGCGCGGCGTTAAATACTATAATCATCAGTTGTATGGTACTAATGATTTGGGGCTGAATTTATATTATGCGGTAACCACAAGCGGCCTCAGTAACGGTTCGCTTATCGAAACTCCGGTAGTGCCTGGTTCCAGCAATTGTGGTCCAATTCTTACCAAACCGAATATGCCTGTTATTGTTCCCCTGGTCCAAACCTTTAATTTTATCGCCGACGGCAACCTGGGCGAATTTGCTGCTTTCCCGGAAGCCTTGTTTAAACCTGATCGTATTGGCGGCCCGGCAGCGGAATCCTGGGATGAAGCTTCGACAGATTGTAATATGACCGGATACCTGGTTATGGACAACGATAATTTTTATGCCGGATTTAATGTAATTGATGATGATCCCGATAATGGCTCTGTAGCCTGGGAAGGTGATGGAGTTGATATTTTCACCGGGTTCTATAATCTTATCCCGCTCAATGAGCTGCATGGATTAGGCACGATGTATACCAATGATCATGCCGATTATCGTTTCTCTTTTGCCGTTAACGCCGATCCCGGCAGCCAGTTCCAGAAAAATGGCTATGAAGCCTGGGATCTTGACGGCCTGGATATGAATGTTACTAAAACTGCTAACGGTTATACAATTGAAGCTAAAATTCCGTTTGCTTCAGTCCGTCCGTCTTTGCTGGCAAAATTTGTACCGGAGGAAGGTATGTATTTCCCCCTTAAAATTGATGTGAATGATAATGACGGCGAAAACGATCCTTACTATACCAGCAGCGTCCGCACCATGACCCTGCACACCGGTGGTGTTGACAATGATCAGAACTGGTTACGGCCTTCTACCTGGGGCCAGGCTGTTATTGGTATACCGACTGCTGTAGAAGAACAGCAGGAAGCGCAGGTTCCGGCAAAAATGGCCCTGTTCCAGAATTATCCCAATCCCTTCAATCCCTCGACAACTATAACCTACGATCTGACCAAACAAGCGCAGGTAAAAATTGAAGTTTATGATATTTTGGGACAAAAACTGGCAACCCTGGTCAATGCAAAACAGGCAGCCGGCAGCTATTCAATAGTGTGGAACGGCTTGGATGGCCGGGGCGCGCAGGCGAGCGCCGGTGTGTATTTTGTCAAATTAAGCGCAGATGATTTTGAACAGATACAAAAGATGATCCTCGTCAAGTAGGATTTTATACGACTAGAGAAAAACGCCAGGCCGGCTAGTGGGTAATTTCCTGGCCGGCTTGTTTTTTCTTACTGCAGATTTATCTCTTTTAACAGTGGATTTTTTAATATTTCTTTAATAAAATATCTTGTATATTGATAGTATAACTGTTCTTTAACCGGAATACTATATTCTAAAGTAAATATAATGACTAGCCTGCGTTCGCGGTGTGTTGCAGATAGTTTTAACCTTTTAAATAACCCCCGGGTATGATGACCATGAATAGAAAATTTATCAATTTATTGTTGCTGGTTTTGACCGGTTTTGTTTTTGCTCAATCGCTTACACCGGCTACAGTGAAGAAAGAGAACACTTTATTAACCGAACTTTTACAATTATACCGGGTTGATTTATTGCCACACTATCGGAGTCATTCCATTGTCGCCCAGGTTTCCAGTTATGATACGACCGGCGGCAATAACGATGGTTTTTCCGGAATGTATTCCTATATCCGCAAAGAGGGCAATAACCGGGTGCTGGCTGAATTACGCGGCCCCGGTGTTATCCATCGCATCTGGACGCCCACACCGACCGATAAAATTCTGCAATTCTTTTTTGACGGCGAAAAAGAACCCCGTCTCTCGATTGCTTTCAGCGACCTGTTTTCCGGACGGGTATTTCCGTTCCTGAATCCGGTTGTTGGGAATGAAGTAGGGGGGTACTATTGCTACCTGCCGATCCCGTTCCAAAAATCCTGTAAAATTGTGTATTGCGGCGACGACATTAAATTTCATCAGATCCAATACCGCCTGCTTCCGGATAATGAAACGATAACAAGTTACCATGTTAACTGGAGCGCCGCTGAAAAAGACGCCCTGGCGCACGCCTGCCGGTTCTGGTCGATGCAGGAAATCAATTTTGGCAAATTGGCTTTGCCGCAAAACCAAAAAGTTGAAATCACTACCAAGACAATTACCCTTACCCCTGGCCGGGCGAGCGACTTGTTTACCGCTGCCACCGGCGGCAGGATTTTAGGAATTGAACTGTCTCCTGCGGCAGGTTTTTCCGGTTTGAATCGCGATATTCTACTCAAGGCAGTATGGGATAGTGAACCGACTCCGGCTATTCTCTGCCCGGTTGCAGATTTTTTTGGTTATGCTTTTGGCAAGCCCTCCATGCAGGGTATTCTTGCCGGCCAAAAGAACGACGTCAATTACTGTTATCTGCCTATGCCCTTTGCACATAATGCTCAACTCACTTTTATTTACATAAACCGTAAAAATATCGAACAGTCGCCCCTGGAAATTAGCGCCAAAATTTATTATACAACTGCTCCCCTGGATACCGAGAGCGAGGGCAAACTTTATACTCAATGGCGTCGTATCAATGATCCTGAAAAAGGCAAACCCTGGATTTTTGCCGATATTACCGGCAAAGGCCATTATGCCGGCACTATACTCATCGCGCAGGGGCTCACCCCCGGCGTTACCCGTTTTTTTGAAGGTGATGATATTACCTGGTTAGATGGTGAAATGCGCCTGCACGGCACCGGTTCCGAAGACTATTTTAACGGCGGCTGGTATGCCATTCTCAACCGCTGGGATCGCAGCACCAGTTTACCGGTGCATGGCTCGCTGGACTATTCGATCCCGGACAGCCGTACCGGCGGTTATCGCTTTTATCTTGCCGATAAGCTCTCTTTTGAAAAAAATTGTTTGATAACAATGGAACACGGCCCGGAGGGCAACCTGTTCCCGGTTGATTATACCTCGGTGGCTTTTTATTATGCCGATCAGCCGCCACTGCAAGCTATGGAACCAACCGATGATTTACGCCGGGTCTTTGTTCCAAATAGTTTTGGATTTACGACCGACCTGCTTAAACTTACCCTCGCGCCGCATACCATTGCAGATTTTCAATATGGTTCCGGCATCGTCATTAAACAGGGCAGAAAGGATGAGGATGGCGAGGTGCGCCTGGATTTGAGCGCTGTTCCGGCAGGAGTTTATGATCTCTATATGACCTATTATAACAATCCGGGTGGCGGCGAATTTTCCATCTGGCAACGCCAAAATAAGGTCAGCGACTGGAAGGATACTTTTGCTGCGGCAGAAAAACTGGTGGAGAATGAACTACTTGGCGAAGTTACGATCACTGATTTTATTGATTATATTTCCATTAAAACCAGACAAGGCGAAAAGGGAAAGGAATTTAAATTTTCCGAATTTACCTTGCGCCGAAAGTAACTGTATAAATATGGATTGCTGTGAAAAATTATATGAAAATTTCTAGATAAACGGTTCATTGCGAATGAAAAAGGAGGATGGTTCTGTGTCGAGAGTTATTAGTGGTTTTATAATGGTGATTTTGATAATAGCGTGTTTACAGAGTTGTGCTAAAGAACAAGCCGTTTCCGTGCCGTCGCCGGCGTTATCCTGGCTGCATATCGAAGGCAATAAAATAGTCGATGAAAAAGGCGTTATGCAGGTTTTACGAGGGGTAAACCGTTCCGGGTTGGAATACAATAAAAAAGGCAACAAGATCAGTTTGGATGAAGTAACTTTTATTGTTAAAGAGTGGAAAGCCCAACTTATCCGCCTGCCATTCAACCAGGACTGGTATACCAATGACGCTAAATATCGCAAGTTTATGGACAAAGTGATCGGCTGGATCGCCGGACAAGGCGCTTATGTGATGCTGGATCTGCAATGGCAGGATAATAAGGCCAAAATTACTCCCATCCCCAATGAAGCGGCAATTGCAATGTGGAAAGACATTGCCGTTACTTATAAAGATAATCCCACGGTGTTGTACGACCTGCATAATGAGGTTCACGACACTACCTGGGCCGCCTGGCGGGATCGCGCTTCGCAGATCATCGAGGCCATCCAGTCCGTGCATCCTAAAGCATTAATATTTGTGAGCGGCCTGGACTGGGCCTACGATCTGCGCGGCTGGGAAGAACAGCCGCTGCCTTATAAAAACATTGTTTATTCCAGTCATCCTTATCCCTTTAAAGGCGAGCCCTGGGCGTGGGATGAAAATTTCGGCGCCCTGGCCGATAAAGCCCCGGTTTTTCTGGGTGAGTTTGGCGGCGGAGCCGATGACCTCGAATGGGGTGAAAAATTGCTGGCTTATTTTGACAGTAAAAATCTGGGCTGGGCGGCCTGGTCATGGGTCGATCAACCCCATTTAACCCAAAAAGATCGCCGCACCCCTACGGAATTTGGAATGCTGGTAAAAAATGCATTGTTGAAACATGCAGAAGCAAATGCACAATAAACGTCAGGTTTAATGACTTGAGAACATTTAATGATGAACAGGTTCGTTCAAACCGGCCGGGCCTGTTTTAATTTTAAAAACCAGGGTATTGTTATGAAAATATATGCAATGCTTCTTTTGCTTGTATTGGGAGTTGAATGGGGAATTGCGGCAGAGTTTTCCGATATTTCTTATACCCCGCAAACCGGCTGCTATGAAAAACTTGAGGTGCGTTTTACCGTAACAACTCTTTACGATAATCCCTATAACCCGGATGAAGTGACAATTGACGGCATATTTACCTGCCCGTCCGGTGTACAGCATACTGTGCCGGCGTTCTGGTTTCAGGACTATAAATTGTCTGCCGATCCGCAGAGCGGCGCCGAAAAATTGACGGCGCATGGTAGCCCGGAATGGCGCATTCGCTACGCCCCGATGGAAACCGGGCACTATTCTTTTTACCTGCAACTGACCGATAAAGATGGCACGGTGAGTTCGGCTCCCGCTTATTTTAACAGCGTCAACTCGTCGGCAAAAGGGTTTATCCGGGTTGACGATAATGAACAGTACCTGAGTTTTGATAATGGCGATTTTTACCTGCCGATGGGGCAAAATGTCGGCTGGGCCGATGATAAAGGCAGTTACCGCTACAATACCTGGATGAACGCCATGGCCGACGCCGGTGAAAACTGGATGCGCATCTGGTGCACTCACTTTAGCAATGGCCAGTTACTGGAATGGAACGCCAATCATTACACCGGCTGGTATCATGGTTTGGGCCGTTACAGTCAACAGGCCGCCTGGAAATGGGACTATATGGTCAACCTGGCGGAAGACTTGGGTTTATATATACAGATGGTGACCCAGCATCACGGTCAGTTTTCACAATCTACAAATCCAAACTGGGATGAGAATCCGTTTAACCAGGCCAATGGCGGATTTTTAAGCAGCGGCGATCAGTTTTTCAGCGACGACAGCGCTAGGCAATTCTATAAAAAGAAAATGCGCTATACCATTGCCCGCTGGGGTTACAGTACCGCTATTCTCGCCTGGGAATTGTGGAATGAAGTACAGTTTACTGATAACTATACGACCAATTACCCGGTTGTGGCACAGTGGCATGGCGAGATGGCCGATTATATTCACAGCATTGATCCCTGGCTGCATTTAGTTACCACCAGCGCCCGCGATGAAGATAGTCTCATCTGGTCATTACCGGGACTGGATGTAACGCAAAATCATTATTATGGTTCAGGAGTGATTCTGGCCATACAAAGTCGACATCTTAAAATGGCGCAATACAATAAACCGAATATCATCGGCGAGTTTGGCGATGACTGGCAAACCGGCGGCGGGGATGTTACCGGAACTTCAATCCATCACGGGATATGGGCGGCCACTATGGTGGGCGGCGGCGCCATGCCCTGGTGGTGGGATAATTATATTCACCCCAATGATCTGTATTATCACTGGCAGGCTTTGGCTGCATACTGGCAGGGAGAAGATTTGCGCAGCGGCGTCTTTGCGCCGGTGGAAAATGATTGTCAGGGCGGTCCCATATCAGCAGCAGGGGCCCGCGCTTATCCCGGCCTGGGCTGGACGGCTTCTCTGCAAAAAGAATTTACCGTACGACAGGATGGCTCTGTGCCGGGTATTGAGGAATTATCACAATACCTGCATGGTTCCGACAAGGCGAATATGGGCCGTGAGGCAAAATTTCATGTCCGTTTTGACCAGGATTTTACTTTTGGGCTTTATATACGCGATGTTTCTACCTGGGACCCCGGAGTGCTAAAAATATTTATTGATGACGCGACCAAACCGTTGCTCAATAAAGCCCCCCAAAAAGAGAAAAGCTATACGGTTTCAGTTCCGGCCGGGGAACATACGCTTCGCGTCTATAATGCCGGCACCGACTGGTTTTTGGTCGAATACTATGAGTTCTCCGGCATCCAGGTTCCGGCTGCGCTTGCTTATAGTTTTTCGAACGGCACCACAACCTATGCCTGGATCCTGGACAGGAATTATAACGCCGGAACTTCACCCAATGGCACCATATCCGGCGCCAGCCTGGTTCTGGATCAACATAAAAACGGTGATTTTATTGCCGAACAATGGAATACCTATACCGGTAGGGCGATACACTCTCAGAAACTGCATGCCGGCGATAACCTGGTTGTGCCCTTGCAGGATTTTGAAGGTGATATCGCCGTTAAAATCAAACCGGCCGCTACCTGGACCGGCGACGATAGTCAGCACCCCCGTTATTTTAAAATGCTGCCCAATTATCCCAATCCCTTTAACAGCGGCACGACCATTGTGTACGAGATCATGCGCAATGCCCAGGTCACCCTGCAATTATATGATTGTACCGGCCGTTTTGTTGCAACTCTTTATCGTAACCGGGATAATACCGGCGCGCATCAGTTACATTTTACCCCCGGCAGCGATTTGTCTTCGGGGGTCTATTTCCTGAAAATGCAATGTGGAAATGAAGCACAAACCCACAAGATTGTGCACCTGCGTTAAATTGATACCAGCGGTATTGAAAGGAATTGAACCTGGATGAACTGGAACATGACTTGTCTTTTTCCGTATGAAACGTAAAGATAAAATTTGATCTTATGTTTCAATTCATCAAGGGAGAGTATTAATGAGCCATAAAGACGATAAATTTATGGAAGAAAATTATGACCGCGAAGCGGAGGCGACCGCCTGGTATGGGCCGGAAGTGGTTTTCGGCCTGGCCTGCAAATTTATCGAGCCGGGGCAATCGCTTCTCGATATCGGCATCGGCACCGGGTTAGGCTCTTCATTATTTCATAAATATGGCCTGAAGGTTTATGGCCTGGATTTATCCCAAGAAATGCTGGAGGTATGCCGTAGTAAAGGATTTACAACCAAACTGTTACAACATGACCTGACTGTGTTTCCGTATCCTTTTGAGGGTAATTCCCTCGATCATGCCGTTTGTGTGGGGGTTTTTAATTTCTTTCAGGATTTAAAGCCGGTATTTCGGGAGGTTGAACGAATAATACAACCTGATGGAATATTTGCTTTTATTGTCGGTGATGTGGCGCCTGGCGAACCGACCGAGTTTACAGTTGGCCCTGAACATACCGGGACGGATAGTTATATTACTATGTATAGGCATGGGTATAATCAGATCAATACCTGGCTGCGGGAAAGTGGTTTCCGACTGGCGCGAAATCTGGAATTCATCATTTTTATGGATCGTGAAAAAAACAAACGTATGCGCGCAATGGCTTATCTGGCTGTAAAAAATAACAACGGTATATAATCGGGCAACCTGGACAGATACCGGAAACGCCTGTCTTTATTGCTTTTGTTATAATTCCGGGGAGAAAGGTAAGTGAAATATGTTAATAAAGAAAAATGCATTATTGCTTTTTATTGTTTTATCTGCTATCACTGCCAATCACTGCTCGGAAGAAACGACCAAACCGGAAGATGAACCCGGCGCGGTTAAGCTTGTCGAAATTGATGATGTGCTGCCCAACCCATTCAAAGGATTTGCGCCATGGGTCGGAGATGAAAATCCCGTTTATGAATGTAAACTGCAACAGGCCACCTATTCCTGGCGTGATCTGGAACCCTCCAAAGGACAATACGATTGGCAAAAGCTGGAACAGGGATGGGGTAATATAGCAGTAACCGGCAAGCGGGTTGGCTTTCGCATCGCCGCCGCCATCCCCGGGTCAGGCCGTGTGCATACACCACAGTGGCTGATTGACCAGGGAGTGGCAATGCGTTCCTACTCAATCGATGGTGAAACCGGATTGGCGCCGGATTGGGATGATGCAAAATTTCTGGCCGCCCACCATGATTTTATTATGGCATTGGGAGCCCGCTATGATCAGGATAACCGCGTGGCCTGGATTGATATCGGCTCGTATGGTTTTTGGGGCGAATGGCATGTGTGGATGAATGAATCGTTGGCTGCTACCGAAGCAACCAAACAGGCAATCCTGGAAGATTATTTTACCGCTTTTCCCACCAAACCAAAAGTAATAGCTTTTGACGACGATTTTGCCACAAAATATGTAACCGATCATGGCGGCGGCATCCGTGATGATTGCCTGGGTGAAAAAGAATCAAATGACTGGTACCTGGAAAGCCTTACGAATATTGACCCGGCTTTGAATGACCGGGTATGGAAAACCGCTATTATCACCGGAGAATTCTGCGGCTCAGACGAGGGCGCAACCGCAGGCACAACCGAGCGATTCGAGTTAAATTATAATTTCATCAAACAAACGCACTGGTCTTTTATCGGCTCGGCCGGCGGCGCTATTGATCCGCAAAATGCTACGCACCGCCAAAACCTGGATAAACTGCTTAAAACCCTGGGCTACCGCTTTGTGTTGCGCCAGGTTACCCATGCGGCAAATATTACCGCCGGGCAAACACTCAACCTGACTATACAGGTGGAAAACAAAGGCGTGGCGCCTTTTTACTTTGCCTGGCCGCTGGTCGTCTATCTTACGGACAGCGACGGCGCAGTGGTTTTTCAACAGCCAACATCAATCGATATTCGTAGCTGGCTTCCGGGCGTTCATACTGTTAATGCGTCAGTTACTTTGGCTGAAGAAATACCCGCCGGTTCATACGATGTTAAACTGGCAATTCATGATCCTGTAAGCGGAGTGCCGGCGATCATGTTTGCCAACACCGGCAACGATGGTCATAAGCGATACCTGGTGAGTCGTTTATTAATAAATTAAAAATATATTATGGAGGCAATTTCTGTGAGCAAAAAGTCGGTTCTTATTGTGGGTGGCTATGGTACGGTTGGAAAGGTTGTCTCCGGGATTTTAGCGCAGGATGAAAGAATACTGCCGGTTATTGCGGGTCGTAAGGGTTACCGGGCGGAAGAACTGGCCGGAACCCTGCAATGCTCATGGCGAACCATAGATATTAACGACCGGGAATCTATAACCGCAGCATTGACCCATATCGATATTGTTATTAATTGTTTTAGCGGGCCATTCACCCATTTCCCATTGCATTTGCCGGAAATCTGCGCCCGGTCGAGCATTCATTATATGGATGTATCCGGCAGTTACGAATACTCGGAGCGCTTTTTAAAGCTGAACGACTGCGCCGTTAATAACAATGCGACTTTGATAACGGCGCTGGGCGCCAATCCCGGTATTCCCGGAATTGCCCTGGTGAATGCGGCAAAGAGTTTTGAGGTATTGGAAACCGGCAAAATAATTTTTGTGCTTGGCGCAGGACTGGAGGGTATATCCATATCCTCCCTAAAAGAATTGAAATATATGATGGATATTCCAGCGGTCGTTTGGAATTCCAGGCAATGGGTCAAAGCCAGGTTGCAAAACAGCAAGGAATATATAGGCGTACCGTTTGAAAAACAAGTTTATATGGGTTTATCTATTACCCGTGATTTACTAATTATCCCCGCAATGACCGGAATTAAGGAATTATCTTTTTGGTCCGGTTCGCAAAACACCTGGCAGGGTTTACTCATGATAATAGGGCTTAAATGGGGTTTGACAAAAACGGAACGCGGCGCCAGTTTCCTGTTAAATCTCTTGAAATCAATGGGTAAACATTCCGGTTCCGATGCATTAATAAAAATAGATGTGACCGGTATAAGCCAGGGACGACATTTGCGCCAAACCATGCAGTTACATTGTGAAGAAAATTATGCTACCGCCCTGGCGCCGGCTATTGTTTGCCGGCAGTTTATAGATGGCGCCATTGCCCGCCCTGGCGCGTTTGTTCCGCCGGAAATAGTACCGGCTGATGATTTTATGAACCGATTAAAGAGCTATTCTGTAAACTATTCGGAAACGATTGAGAGTGTAACCGAAAATTGAGTGCTTTCTGTTGTGCAGATAAAAGTGCTATGACATTCGTTATGTTGTATAATGAAGTTTTGATTGTTGAAAATGTTTAAGGATTAAATCCGGTTAACGAATAGTTATAGTGCAGAAAGCAAAGGATATTTTTATGGCCAAGTATAAAAGGATTTTACAAAAAAAACTCATTTACAATAATCCGGACAAGCAGAAAATTGCCCGTGATATGCTGGAGCGATATACCGGCGGTACTATAGAAGAATTTAATAAATATATCATTCTTACCAATTTTAATAAATATATGCACGCTTTTGCAGACCAGTGCAACAGTCCCATACAATCCGGTTCCGTTATGTCCGTTGTGCATGGCGACAAAG
Organism: bacterium; assembly: GCA_029561455.1. Taxonomy (GTDB): domain Bacteria; phylum Zhuqueibacterota; class Zhuqueibacteria; order Residuimicrobiales; family Krinioviventaceae; genus Fontivivens. The sequence goes on along the minus strand of JAKQIY010000057.1, from coordinate 85,107 downwards.
TTAATGTCAGTATGGTCGATTTCAAGATCGGCGCGCCGACTGCGGCGCTAATTATAGAATTGTTGAGTTGTATTGATCCCCAGGCGGTGCTGTTCCTGGGAATGTGCGGCGGTTTGCATCCCTCATTACAGGTGGGCGATTTTATCCTGCCTATGGCGGCAATTCGCGATGAAGGCGTCTCGGAGCATTTTATTCCTCCGCAGGTGCCGTCGCTGCCGACCTTTAAAATTCAAAAGTTTGTCAGCCAAATGCTGGTAGATGACGGTCTCGATTACCGCACCGGGGTGGTGCATACCACCGATTATCGTTTCTGGGAATTTGATGAAGAATTTAAACAGGAATTATACCAGGAACGCGCTATCGCTATCGATATGGAATGTGCAGCGTTATTCTCGGTTGGCTTTGTCAGCAAGGTGCCGATTGGCGCTTTGTTGCTGGTTTCGGATATGCCGCTGGAAGAGGGAGGAATAAAGACCAAGGAATCGTCGCGCAAGGTTTTTTCGGAATTCACCGAACGACATATAAAAATAGGTATTCGTTCCATGATCGAAATCCAGGAAAAAGGCGAGCACATACGGCATTATCGTTGGTAAATTATGCTTTTAAATATGAATTAGTAATCAATAATTGTGCTTCAAGTTAAATTTAATACTAACCTATGATTTTCAAGCCGGTGCATTCTTATAAATTTAAATTACAATTATCAATAATGTGGCATACAATTTGTTTTGGAATAGTAGTTAATTTTGATATTAATTATTTTATGTTTGCAGTTATTATTTAAAAAATTTCTTTTTAGAATATTTCTTATTTAAGCAGGAAAATAAGAGGTTAATTCATGGATTTTAAAAGATCGTTGCTAACGGGTTATTCAATTCTGGTTTTTGTGTTTATGGGGCGGATTTATGCGCAAGATACCCAGGAATTATTAAATATGACATTAGACGACCTGTTAAATGTCGAGGTGACAACAGCTTCAAAAGCGATTGAAAAACTGTCGGATGCTCCCGGCGTACTTACTGTGGTTACCAAAGATGAATTACAACGTTTTGGCGGAACAACACTCAAAGACATCCTTGAGCGGGTGCCCAGTTTGAGCAGTTCAAGCGCTTACTTTACTGACCGCAGTACAATCGCGGCCCGCGGCGATCAAATTAAAATCAATGCCGGACATAATTTAATCCTGATTAACGGACGTCCAATCCGCGAGATAGTAGAGGGTGGTATTAGTACTGAAATGTACGAAGCTTTTCCGGTAAATATTATCGAAAGAATTGAAGTCATAAAAGGCCCCGGTTCTGTACTGTATGGCTCGAATGCCTTTTCCGCGGTAATTAATATCATCACCGAGAAAGCAAATGGAAACGATCTTAGTTTAACAGGTTTAGCGGGTACATCGGGAGCTTATGGCTCCACGGCAAAAACCTCACTCAGCGCCGGTGATTTTAGTGTTGTAGCAGCCGGCAGGTACTTTAAAAAGGCAGACTGGGAAACCTCTTATAAATATACAAATGTGTATGCTGTGGACACCCCAGTTATTGAGAGTAAGCCAACGATTCCCAATTTAGGACAAAGCGGTTATCTTGGCATGGATTATAAAAAATTGCGTTTTATGTCTTCCTTTAACCAGTTTGAAACCTCATATTTCTCCAGGGGTAATGTTGGTAAAAATCGTTGGCAAAAAGGTTTTGCAGATCTGGGTTATGGTTTTCAGGCTACCAGCAAATGGAATATGGATTTTAATGTAACTTATTCCTATGCAACATTTCATTCCGGGTCTTCACCGAATAATAACAGGTATTCAAACGATATAGTCGCTGAATGGACCAATTTTTTTAGACCCATGGAAAAGTTAAATATAACTTTTGGTGGTCTGGTAAATTATATCAAGGGTAAGGAAGAGTTATATAATACTAATCCTGTAACCGTAATTTCCAATGCTAACCGTACTAGTTATGCGTTATATTCACAAATGGATTACCAGTTGATGCAGAGTATGAAAGTTATTGGCGGATTCCAGGCGAACAAAGTAAAGAATGTCGATTTAGATATCGTGCCCAGAGGTGGCGTTATCTGGTATCCGGTTCCACGAATCAATGTAAAAGCCCTGTACAGCCAGGCATTTCGCGGTGCCAGCATTAATGAAATAGGTATAAATCACCCCCGCCTGTTAGGGGACCCGAATTTGAAACCGGAAAAAGTCAGCGCAATTGATTTTGGTGTTAGCTATCTGGGCGATCACACTCAGTTTGGTGTGAACTATTTCCGCAACAAACAAACTAATATTATAGTACCGGCAGGTACCTTTGCACCGAGAATATATAGTAATCTCGGTGAAGTAGAATTTCAGGGAGTAGAATTTGAAGGCAAATACTATGTTAGCCGTGCTCTGTTCTTGACCGGTTCTGTGTTATACCAGACCAATAAAGACGGTAACAAAGTTGAGAATGTAACACCTCTGGCAAATATGGGTGGAAAAGTCGGCCTAAGTTATATGTTGGATAATGGTATAACTATAAGTTTGTTTAATATTTACCAAGGCAAGCTGGATGATAAATATAAATCAAAGTTGAATCCCATACCGGAAGCCTATAATATGTTAAGTTTATATAGTCGGCTAAATTTAAACAAATTCTTTGATTTAAAATTCCACCATGATTGTTCCCTGTTTGTGCAGGCTGATAATTTGCTGGATCAGGAACTGTGGTTCCCGGATTGGGGCGGCGTTGTCGGCGAGTCAATTCCTGTGAACCAGGGCAGAGCTATTTACCTGGGCCTGGATTTGGTGTTATAAAAAGTAATTATCCTGCTAGGTGTAATAAAGCAACAATTCAAGTTTACCAGTTTCAGGAATTATGTTACTATAATAATGAGCAAGGGGAATTCAATGATTTGAATAACATATAATAATAAAATACTTTTTCACTATACTTGATCAGCTTACCGGTAAAAAGATGCCGCTTTATACCGTGGATAAAAAATAAAGCGATCAAGTAAGCCTAAAATTATCAGAATGATAATTCCTGCAACTGGTATTGGTAATGCCAGATTAAAATCAATATTGCCCAGCAAAGAATTGAGGTTCTTTATGAGAGCCGGGATCGAGTTGTCATTCGCCGGTGTAGAGAATTTCAAATCCTCTACCAGGGTCTTTGTATCAACATAATAAAGTGATAAATTGATACACGCAATAAAAATAAACATCGCTATGAATATATGCCACAATTTGAAATGCAACGCTCCCAGTTCTTCAATTTGGGCTTTTTTCATTACCCGTGAAGTAAATTTGGGGTCAAGTTCAAATCCTTTCCGGTCATTCAAAGCTGAATAAAGCTGTTTATATACCTGTACCCTGGACTTTAATACCGGATCGCTATGTAACTCTTCTTTGAATTGCCGGTAAAGGTCTGCCGGCATATTATTATCAAGAAAATCCTGAATTTTTTGATCGGAATATTTCATTATTGATATAACTCCTCAGGTTGATAGCGGGCCGTTAGTTTGGCTTTTAAAAAGCGCCGGGCCCGGAACAAATAATTCTTTACGGTGCCTTCCGGCAGGCCGGTAATACTGCCAATTTCTGCATAAGTCATCTCATCCAGGTGATAGAGGGTAAGAATTGTACGAAATTTTACCGGCATCTCTGCTATTTCTTTCCTGACAATATTATTGATGTTTTCGGCTTCATAAAGATCATCCTGCAATTCATTTATTCCTGCCAGACTATCCAGTGATGTATCTTCAGGAGCCAGATCATCATACAACGGCACCTTTTTTTTCTCAAGATAATTAATGCAGGTATTATAAGCGATCCTGGCTATCCAGGTAGAGACTTTGCTCTCAAATTTGAACTGAAACAGGTTTTGATAGGCTTTAACAAAAATATCCTGACACAAATCTTCGCGATCTTCCAATATGTTCACCATTCTGTAGACAATATGGGCAACCAGGTTTTTGTATTCGTTCACAAAGGTTTGAAAAGCGCGGGAATTGCCGGCCAGAACCTTTTCTACAAGTTGTCGCGAGTCGTTATCATTCATATACTAAATAGACAGATAATTTTAAGAAAGGTTGCATTTTTTATTTTGTTCAAGTGCAACATTATAGCAGCTTATCTGTCTTATTATAATAGAAAGAAACCTTAAAGTCAATAATAAAAGGAGAATTATTATGGGAATCCTGGTACCAATTACATTATTCATCGTAATGGGGTGGATTATTAAAGTATTGTCGGATAACCACATCCGCAAACTCTTGATTGAAAAAAACATCGACAGTGATAGCGTTAAACTTTTGTATAGCGACAAGCTGGAAAAGTACGTACCGTCGGCAATGAAATGGGGAATGGTGCTGGTTGCCATAGGGTTGGCAATATTCCTCGGTAAACTGATGGTGTTAATTCCCGGTTTTGACTCATCCCGACATGATGAAGAAGTTTTCATTTTTGCCATGATGTTCATTATGGGCGGACTGGCTTTGATTATTTACTATGCCATGGCGACCAAGGCAATGAAAAAAGCCGATGATAAATAATTCCACAGTGTTTTTCTAAAAGTTGAATGCTGGTAAGGCGTGGTTATCATTTAATCACGCCTTTTTTATTGTTTGTTCCTGTTTCTGCTTGCTTTAAAGCTAAAAAGTTTGTATATATCACTTTTGCAATTTATTTAAAAAAATGGAGCAGCAGAGATGGAGAACCCGGGCCCGCAAAAACAATCGGCAATATTGCTTATCTCTTGTCCCGATCAAAAGGGAATCGTCGCCGCTATTACCAAATTCCTGTACGATAATGCCGGAAATATTATCCGTTTGGATCAACATGTTAATATGCAGGAGAATATCTTTCTTTCACGGGTAGAATGGGACTTGCAGGGTTTTGCAATACCTCGGGAGCAGATTGCCGCCAGTTTATCGGAATTGATGCAAAAATTTAACAGCAAGTATGAACTGCATTTTTCAGATTTTGTGCCGCAGGTGGCAATCTTTGTTTCCAAATTAACCCACTGCCTCTATGATGTGTTGTCACGTTACCGGGAAGGCGAATGGAATATCTCCATTCCACTGGTGATCAGCAATCACCCGGATGCGGATTCTATTGTAAAAAAATTTGGTATAAATTATTTCGTTTTTGAGATTAATGACGATAACAAGCAGGAACAGGAGCGCAAACAACTCGAACTGTTAAAAGCGCATGATATTAATTTTATTGTTCTTACCCGCTATATGCAAATCCTCTCCCCGGAATTTATCGCCCATTATCCCAATAAGATCATCAATATTCACCATTCATTTTTACCGGCATTTCCGGGAGCCAAACCCTACCATTCCGCTTATGACCGGGGGGTGAAAATTATTGGCGCTACCAGCCATTATGTCACCTCGGACCTGGATGGAGGGCCGATTATCGACCAGGACATTGTTCGCGTCAGTCATCAGCATTCAATAACCGATTTTATTCGTAAAGGCAGGGATCTGGAAAAAATTGTGCTGGCCCGCGCAATCTGGTATCATTTACAACATAAAGTACTTGTATATAAAAATAAAACTGTGGTTTTTGATTAAGGTAATACTATGAAAATAACCATATTGGGAGCCGGCATGGTCGGCCGGGTAATGGCGCTTGACCTGGCTACACAATTTTCAGTGCTGGCAGTCGACAGGGATTTGTCGCGCCTGGAGATGTTACAGGGCTACGACGGTATTACCACCCGTCACGCCGATCTGGCCGATAGCCGGCACATTGAGCAGGTGATTGCAGATTGCGACCTGGTGATTGGCGCTGTCCCTGGTTATATGGGGTATAGAACCCTGGAAACAGTAATACGATGCGGTAAGAATATTGTCGATATATCCTTTTTCAACGAAGACCCATTTACGCTGCATAAACTGGCCTGTGAAAAAGGAGTAATCGCTATTGTCGATTGCGGGGTGGCCCCCGGCATGGGTAACATTATTCTAGGCTATTATAACCAGCAAATCAAGATCAATCGTTTTGAATGCTATGTCGGTGGATTACCGCTCATCCGCACCTGGCCTTTTGAATACAAGGCGCCGTTTTCTCCAATTGATGTATTGGAAGAATATACCCGCCCGGCGCGTCTAGTCGAAAATGGCGCCCTGGTTATCAAACCCGCCCTTTCGGAACCGGAATTGCTGAATTTTCCCGGCATTGGCACCCTTGAAGCATTTAATACCGACGGTTTACGTTCGTTGTTGACCACTATGAATATTCCCAATATGAAAGAAAAAACTCTGCGCTATCCCGGGCATATTGAAATTATGAGGATATTCCGTGAAACCGGTTTCTTTGGTACTGAAAAGATTGACATCAATGGATCAGCAGTCCGGCCATTAGATGTTACAACCAAATTATTGTTTCCTTTATGGAAATTGGCAGAAACCGAGCACGAATTTACGGTAATGAAAATAATCCTGACTGGAACCGACAAACATGGCGACTGCCTGGTTGAATATGATATGCTGGATCGATATGATGAGAAAACCGGGATCAGTTCCATGGCCAGAACCACCGGTTACACCTGTACTGCAGCAGCAAGGCTGGTGCTAAATGGCGATTACCGCAATAAAGGTATTTCTCCACCTGAACGGCTGGGTGAAGATGAAAAATGTTTTATCAAGATGCTGGACGATTTGGCTGCACATAATATTCATTACATTAAATCGAAATAACTGCCGGTTATAGGTAATATGCGTATTAATAAACAGGAACGTTTTCGTCAGTTGGCAACTTTTGCCAATGTTGTTAAAAATCCGCAAGAGTTACACGGCGTCTGGAAGCAGGACTGCTTTGCCAATGAGCACCCCATAACCCTGGAATTGGGGTGCGGCAAAGGCGAATATACCCTGGAACTGGCGCAGCGTAACCCGGAACGAAATTATATCGGCATCGACCTGAAAGGCGCCCGGTTATGGGTGGCGGCGCGTCGCGCTCTGGCTTTGGGTTTAACCAATGTCCGGTTTATTCGTATGAATATTGAAGTGATAAATACAGTCTTTACCGCAGGTGAAGTTGATGAGATCTGGATACCTTTTCCAGATCCGTTTTCAAAAAAACCGAACCGGCGATTGATCTCGCCCCGCTATCTGGGTTATTACCGGGATATTGTGCATACCAGCGCCATTATTCATTTCAAGACAGATGATGATGGATTATTCCACAATTCATTGCAAACTCTGGAAGAGGAAAAGTGTCCTATTCACCAAGTCATCGCCGATATTTATAAAGAACCGGAGACAAGTGAAATATTAAAGATAAAAACAACATTTGAACTGAAACATCTTGCAAGTGAAAAAAAGATCAAGTATATTAGTTTTAGCCTTGGCAATGGATGATTGTGCACGGGGTCTCGGAATAAAAGGGCGCAACTGGAGAACCACAGCTTGCAATTAAACAATAATGATAAATACAGAATAAATTAAAAATCTTGAGAAATGTTATATAATATTCAATATACACAATATTACCATAAATGAAATTAGCATACAGGGACCGTGTAAAATAAGGGTATGTAAACAATGAATGAAGATGAAACCAACATCCCTGAATCTGCAATTGAAACCCTGGCCCGCAGTTTTTATAAAGAATCCACCGGCTATGGATTTAAACAGGTTGATTATTTACGTTTTGTCAATAATCTTCTCGATATAGCCATGCAAAAAAAACCGGATGGTTCTCCTAAAGCCGATAATATAATTGAAACACTTTATACCGGGTTAGAGAATGAAATTGTAAAATTTCCTTTATGCGGAAAGCGAATGTTTATTCGTAAACCGGCCCCGCTCGATGATAAAAAATTATGGGAAAAGTGGCTGTCTGATGAAGAAGGCCGGCATTTTCTGCTGTCGCGAATTACTGCGCAATCTTTAAGTATTGACCAGATTTTATATGATGATAAAAATATCACCGGCATGATTACGTTACCGGATGGTTTGACAATCGGCGCCGTTACTTTTCTTGATTTTGATGCCCGGCAGCTCAAAGCCGAGTTGCGAAAAATAATTGGCGAACCGCAATACCGGGGTCAAGGCTATGCCAAGGAAGCGACAATTTTATGGTTAAAGTATGGTATTGTAACCCTGGGATTGAAAAAAATATATCTGAATACCCTGGATACCAATATTCGTAATATTCACATGAATGAAGAACTGGGATTTAAAGTAGAAGGGATCATGCGCAGTGAAGTGCTGATTGATGATGAATACCGGGATGTTTTGCGTATGGGGTTAAGGATTGAATAAAAGGATAATGAGATAATTCTGCAAATTCCGGTCATTGGTTGTAAATACCAGCTAGTTTATTCTATTATTTTAAAAATTGCAATTTTAATAAAATTACAGAGTGATACAGGGATGGATAAAGGTAAAACAATCAGGTGTTTCAAGTGTGGAACTGAAATAATTCTAGATCGCAGAGTATTCCGGCAGGATTCGTGCAAGAACTGTAAGAGCTTTTTGCATTGCTGCCTGAATTGCAGATTTTATGACCCACTTGCAGCTCACGAATGCCGGGAGTCCGAAGCGGGCTGGACGCGAGATAAAGAAGCGGCAAATTTTTGTGATTATTTTGAACCCGGCATGGCTCCTGTCAGGAAAGATGTAAATAAACAGGATGAAGCCAGAAAGAAATTGGAGCAACTCTTTAAAAAAGGAAATTAAGTTCGGTCGGGGACAATTTTTTCTTACCTGATAGCGAAACGGAAATTTCCTGTTTAAGAATATAGTTTAAACTAGGTAAATTCTTTATTTAGTAAACCAGGATATTTTTTATGAAACTATTTTATGTATGCGTTACTTATTATAAATAAAGAGATTATATTTATAAATCTGAACCAGAAAAAAAACAGATTATTTAAAAACATTTTATAAATTTCACTTGAATTTCTTTTTGGCACAATTTTGGCTTTCATTTCTTTTTGCAGTAAGGAGTGATTACTTGGATTTTAAGTATTATTTGTTAATTTGTTTTGTTTTTTAACAATTATCAACAAGCAATACATAACGAAATAATATGTATGTGAATGGGAACGATTAATGAACAATAAAACCAGGATAATGGTTGTCGAAGACGAGTTTATTGTCTCCATGGAAATACAGGACCGATTAAAAAGTCTTGGATATAGTATTGCTTATGCGGCGGCATCCGGAGAGGATGCTATTGATAAAGTGCCGGAAACCCAGCCCGACCTTGTTTTAATGGATATTATGTTAAAAGGGGAAATAGATGGTGTAGTTGCCGCAGAAAGAATTAAAAGCCGGTTTGAAATTCCGGTAATTTATCTCACTGCTCATTCCGATGAAGCTACCTTAACCCGCGCCAAGATTTCTCAACCATTTGGTTATTTAATAAAACCCTTTGACGAACGTGGTTTGCATACTACCATTGAAATGGCATTATATCGTCATGATATGGAAATTAAACTCAAACAGAGTGAACAATGGTTATCTGCTGTATTGAACAGTATTGGCGATGCGGTAATTGCCACCGATTCAGAAGGGAATATTAAATTTATCAACCCTAACGCCGAGGTTTTAACGGGGTGGAAGCAACATGAAGCTCTCGATAAGCAACTTGACCAGGTTTTGAATATAAAAAATAAAGAAGATGAAAAGCTGTTAAATAAACCGATTAAAACCGGATTTAAAAAAGGCGACAGCCCCAATCTGGTACTCAATTCCACCCTGGTTACCCGTTTTGGTAATGAAGTGCCTATTGATAGCAGTACATCACCAATACGGGACGAAAAAGGCGAAATTAACGGCGCCGTCATTGTATTCCGGGATATTACCGAAAAAGTCAAGCTGGAACGCCAGTTGACCCAGGCCCAAAAGATGGAAAGTATCGGCCTGATGGCCGGTGGAGCCGCCCATGATTTTAATAACATTCTTGCCGCTATTCTGGGATACGCTTCGTTTATGAAGGTAAAACTGCTTCAGGATGATCCCAACTTTAAATATGTGGAAACAATAGAACGCAGCGCGCAACGTGGCGCTGAATTGACTTCTCAACTCCTTACTTTTACCCGTGGCGGTAAACAGGATATCAAGCCGGTCAATCTTAATGAAATTGTTAATGAGACTGTTAAAATAATTAAAAGCACCTTTGATAAAGCAATCGAGATAGAAACGCGGTTATTTGAAGATCTGCCTTCGGTCAAGGCCGATGAAGTGCAAATGCAGCAAATGCTGATGAATTTGTGCGTCAATGCACGCGATGCCATGACCCAGGGTGGTAAGCTGATTGTTGAAACCGACCTGACCCTCATTCATGATCACGATACATCCTTTTTTATGGGCGCTAAAGCCGGCTCGTATGTAACTATTTCTGTTGCCGATACCGGAATTGGTATGGATAAGGATACACTGGAAAAGATATTCGATCCGTTCTTTACAACCAAAGAAAAAGGCAAGGGTACAGGGCTTGGGCTTTCAATGGTTTATGGAGTAGTTAAAAATCATGGCGGTTTTGAAAAAGTTACCAGTGAACTGGGCAAAGGAACAACTTTTAAAATATATTTCCCTGCCGGTGAGAAGGTCAAGAAAAGTCAAAAGACAGTTAACAAAAAACCGGTTCATGGTAATGAACTGATCCTGGTAGTCGATGATGAAGAACCTATTCGCGAGTTTGTCAAAGATGTTTTGGAATCGTATAATTATCGGGTATTGCTGGCCGAAAATGGTGAAGAGGCCGTAACTATCTTTGAAAAGAATAAAGATAAAATTAACCTGGTCATTCTGGATATGGTTATGCCCAAAATGGGCGGTTTACAAACTTTTATCAAACTGAAAATGCTCAATCCAAAAATCAAAGCCTTTTTATCATCGGGTTACAGTCCCGATGGTCAGGCCGGAGAGATATTGGAACGCGGAGTTAATGGTTTTTTGCAAAAGCCTTATGAAATGAACGACCTGCTGTTCAAAGTACGCGATATTCTGGATATGGCGCCGGAAGCTTCTCATTCTGTTGAAACTCATTCTGTTGAAACCTGACATCCCTGTTCTAATCACACAGAACAGTATGCCGGGGGTATAAAACGCTAACCTGCTATACTTTAGCAGGATAAACCAACCTTTTTTATCATGATTAAAGACAAGACCTTTTATTGTTATTGCTTTTCCGGTGAATTTTAAATAATTTAATTCCATCTATTGGTTTATATTGCTTTAGGATATTATGAAAATTAATATAAACTTGTCTGCATGTATAATTTGGGTTTGTGGCTTATTGTCCGGGTTGGCTAATGGTACCGGCGCCGTTTCCTGGTCAAAAAATAACACAGCCAATTTATTAACAAATAAAAGCTGCCCTGCGGTTCAGTTCTCTCAACCGGGCGGCTTTTATAATGCAAGTCAGACCCTGCAATTATCTGTTGATGAAACTTGTCCGGGTTTAACCATTTATTTTACCTGTGACGGTTCGGAACCCGATACTACCGACGATCAGTACCAGGCGCCGTTGACGCTTGACACGACGACTGTGATCCGGGCCAGGGCTTGTGCACCCGGTTATAACCCCGGGCCGGTGGTAACCCAGACATTATTTATCAATGAAGAGTGCACTTTGCCGATAGTGTCGCTCGCTACCGATCCATATAATTTGTGGGATGAGGATTATGGTATATATGTGACCGGGAAACATGCCCAGTCGGAAATACCCCATTATGGCGCCAATTACTGGATGGATTGGGAACGTCCTGCGCATATTGAGTTTTTTGAACCCGGCGCAGATACAGCAGCTTTTGCCCTGAATGTCGGCATCAAGATTTTTGGCGGTTGGAGCAGAATGCATGCGCAAAAGTCATTAGCTTTTTTTGCCCGCAAACAATATGATGAAAGAGATATAGATTATAAAATATTCCCGGATCGTGAGATTACACGTTTCGAAGCTTTTGTTATGCGTAATTCAGGAAATGACTGGCAATACACTATGCTGCGCGATGGATTTATGCAATCCCTGCTGGTCGGAGAAATGGACCTGGAAACACTGGCTTTTCGTCCGGCGGTGTTGTTTCTGAACGGACAATATTGGGGAATTCTTAATTTACGCGAAAAAGTCAATGACAGATATTTGCAGGCGCATAAAAATATCGATCCCGATTATATTGATCTTCTCGAATTAACCCCTTCCGGGCCGGCTCCCGTTGTATTACAGGGCAGCAGTGAACATTATCGGCAAATGATTGATTATGTTACCAAAACCGATATGAGTGTTAATGCCGCTTTAAAATATATCAATACACAAATGGATGTGGAAAATTTTATCCATTATATGCTGGCCGAGATCTATTTTGCCAATATCGATTGGCCATCCAATAATATCAAGTTCTGGCGGCCGTCACTTGACGGCGGCAGGTGGCGGTGGATAATATATGACACCGATTTTGGTTTTGGTTTGTACGATGCGAACAGTTATACCCATAATACTCTTGAATTTGCTACAGCAGTGGATGGCCCATCATATCCCAATTCACCCTATTCAACTTTATTATTACGCAAGTTGCTGGAGAATGAGCTCTTTCGCGCTGAATTTATCAATCAGTTCGCCGATCATCTGAATACTACATTCGATAGTAATCGAATTAATAATATGCTCGATTATTATATTTCTCTCATCCAACCGGAACTATCCCGTCACCGGCAACGATGGCCGGAATCGGCGCAAGTCTGGTACTATAGCATAGATGTAATGAGGAATTTTGCCAATACCCGTAGCTGGCCTATGCGGCAGTTTATTCAGGAAAAATTTTCACTGCGGGGAACATACTATCTTTACCTGGTTGTAAAAGGTTCAACCGCCAGCCGCATTCAGGTTAATTCCCATCAATTAACAACTTTCCCCTGGGAGGGTGTCTATTTTCTGGATGTACCGGTAACTTTGACCGCAATTCCGGAACCGGGGTATATTTTTACCGGCTGGAGCGGCGGGATAACCAGTGCTGACCCAACAATTATTTATCCATCCACGCAGAATGTTACGCTAAAAGCACATTTTGCGCCATCGCCACAGCAAAACAAAACCATTGTGATCAATGAAATCAATTACAACTCGAACAAACTGATGGATTCGCAGGACTGGATAGAGTTTTATAATTATTCTGCCGAATCCATCGACTTAGCGGGGTGGATTTTTAGGGATAGTAACGACGCTCATGAATTTATTTTCCCGAAGGGCAGTTTCATCCCCGCTATGGGCTATCTGGTACTATGCCATGATACCCTGGATTTTAAGCGGGTTCATTCGGGTATGATTAACATCGCAGGTAACATGGATTTTAATATCAGCAACGATGGTGAGTTACTGCGCCTGTATGATCCAAACCTGGCGCTGATCGATTCCGTCTTCTTTACAAATGGTTCTCCATGGCCAACCGGTGCGGATGGCGCCGGTTACACCCTTGAACTCACCGATCCGCTAGCGGATAACTCTCAACCACTAAACTGGCAGGTCAGTTCCGAATTTGGCGGTTCGCCGGGAGCTGATAATATTCGGTCACTGGCTGTTCATGAACAGGAGGGTAGGTGCAATACTTTTATGTTATTGCAAAATTATCCCAATCCCTTTAATGCAGTAACACGCATACAATACACACTGACGGAAACCAGCCTGGTAACTTTGAAAATCTATGATATCCGCGGTCGCCTTGTCGATCAGATCGTTACCGTGCAGCAAAGCCCGGGTCTGCATACCATTAACTGGTCCTGCAACCTGGCCAGCGGTATTTATTATTACCGGCTTGAGGCGTACGGCGCCCGTAATCGTTATACAGCGGTGAAAAAGATGGTGTTTATCAAATAGCCGGCCTGATTTATTGCACCACAACGTTCCTGACAAAATTATTGATTTGAAAGACAGGATCATCCACGCTTTGCAGGGGGCGGCCGGCAATCGTACAATTTTCAAAAAACACGTTTTCTACCAGATGGTTTGCATCGTAACCGGATAATATGATCGGCCTGGCGGCATTCCACGTTATATTTTTCAGGTAAACGCCATTGATATACCCTTGCGGGTTAACCTCGTATTTGGCGCCGTCGGTTATGTTTAATTCAAATAATTTTTCTACTGTTTCTTCAACCCGAATATTTTCAAAATAAATATCGCTGATGTGCGCAGGTCCGTCGCAGATGATGCTAAAGGCGGAATGTCCGTCTACCATACTGCCGCCGCGCGACATAAGAATATCACAATTGTTTACCAGCACATTTTTTATTGCTGGCCCATTGGTCTCAAAGCCGATGGTTAAACCATCACTAAAAGCATAGCCGATCATTGTATTATTGGTTACCCGAATACTATCAACGACCTGTTCTGTGCCGGGGGATTTGATGGCAATACAATCATCGGTGCAGCGTAGAAAACAATTATCAATCGTAACATTGCTTGAACCCACCGGGTTAATACCGTCGCCGCTGTTGCCAAAGCTGATGACTTTGACATTTTCATAACTTACATTTTTACAATTAACCAGGGTGTTTTGCCAACTGCGACCGTTACGGAGAATTACGCCATCGATATGGACGTTAGCGGCATTTTCCATTAGAACCAGCCGGTGTTGATAATTGCCGTCTAATATACCGCGCCCGGTTATGCGAATATTGTTACCCGCAAAGCGTAATGCGCCGTAAACAATCGCGCCGCCATGCAAGTACAGGATGGAATTTTCCTGCAGCGTTATAATGCCGGCCTGGTGTACACCCGGCCCATAGTATAACACATTCGCTTCACCCGGTTTTGGGGTACCATTTTCCGGTGGATTTGCGAATAAACACAGGGCGGGATAGTCGTTGATTTCTATATACAGCTTGTCCGGTCCCGGTAACTCAAATAAAAGCTGTTTGCCCCGGCTCTGAGCGGTAATATTTCGACTGTATGGATGAATGGCAAATGATTTTACCGAATCGCGGCAGGTAATGACAATCTGTAAAGGTCCGCTGCTATTGAAATTGGCAATATTGACCTGTTGCGCCACATTGGTATAGGGAACGCTGGTAAACCAGGGCGGCAAAGAGTCGAGGTCCATATTGGATTGGAGTTTTTCCACCCAAACAGGCTGGCCGTTCACCTTGAGGGTGAAATCATCGCTGGTTGCCAATCCCGGTGGCGCCGGCCAGGTTTCTATTTTATTGTCCCTGCTGCAACCGGAAAAAAGTAAAAACCAGGATAATATAATGTATAGCCATTTACCCCATGACGGATCATATTTCTTCACATGCCACTCCTCTGGTCAAACCTTGATTGGTATTTGCCTGTTTACCCATTAAAACCACGACGCCTGTTCATTCCCTTATTATACAAATAATTGTTGCCGACAGCAATAGTTTTTTTCACGATATATGAGAACGGCGGGCATATTACCCTGTATCTTGGTTTTGGTTGGTCTGACGTTTTGCTGAAAGGCGGCTCATCAGACGAAATAACTAACCAGATTGAAATAATAATAAATACGCATGGCAAGACCATTGCCGGTATTGAACAATTCGTTTACTGTTAAGTTCAATAATTACGTTAGTTCGAATCGGTTAATTAATAAACCCACTCGGTCCCTGTCATGTCAACAGGAATTGTAAAATTTTGATTTTTGTTACAGTTTTGCATTTCTGTGGTTGATTTTGTTAATTGTAATTGTTATAATTATAGACTAGTAACCTGAAAAAAAGCATTATTAATATAGGGTTGGTCATTATGAAAAAGATAATCTGTTTTGTAACGATTCTGTTCCTGGGATCAATCTTGCTGTCAGGCGCTGCGGCGCAAACCGAGGGCAAGCGCACTATTGCCATTCTCTATTTCGAAAATAACAGTCTGGCGCAAAAAACCGAGATGGACCCTTTATGCAAAGGGTTGACCGATATGCTGATCACTGAATTTTCAAAAATATCACAATTTCAGGTGGTAGAACGCAGCCAGTTACAAAAACTGGTGGAAGAAATATCGCTGGGGCAATCCGGTATGGTAGACGCCGGCACAGCGCAGCAGGTAGGCAACCTGTTGGGAGCGCGCAATCTGCTGCTGGGTTCGTTCATGAATATGTTTGACGGGCAGATCCGCATTGATGTACGTATAGTCGAGGTTGAGACCGGTATAACCATCAAAGCCGAAGAAGAGACCGGCAAACCCAAAGATCTTTATAAACTAATCAGTAAGCTGGTTGCCAAAGTGATTGCCGACCTGGACGTAAAAATTAGCAAAGCCGATGCTCAGAAACTGGGCCAGGTTGAAAACACTTCTTTTAATGCCGCCATGTATTATGCACGCGGTCTTGAATATGAGGACGCCGGCGATCTGGTTAATGCAAAAAAGATGTATGCCAGTGCTTTGAAAGAAAATAAAGAGTTTACCAAAGCCAGGTTAAAACTGGAAGAATTATCCAAATAACGGTATCGGGAAATCCGGGTAACCCAGATGGTCATAAAAAAAATAGGTGTATTTACCGTTCTTTGGCTTGTGCTCTTGTTGTCGGGGTGTGCAACCTCTTATTATTCCCGTGGTCACAAGGCGCTTGAAGATGAACGGTATACTGATGCGATCCGCGAATTAAAACAAGCGGTTGCCGAACAACCTAAAAATATTCCGGCTATTCGCGATCTGGGCATTGCCGTGTATGGCAAAGGTAATGCCAATTTGGCGCTGCGGCTTTTAAATATTGCCCGTTTGCGTGTGCCCGAAGACCCGGTTACAACGTATTATATTGGCCGGATATATGAGGACGCCGGCGATTATGATAAAGCCATTGAAATGTATAAAAATTACGTTAATCTTAGTCCTCTTAACCCGTTTCGCCAGGAAATTGAGAACCGGC
Organism: bacterium; assembly: GCA_029561455.1. GTDB lineage: Bacteria > Zhuqueibacterota > Zhuqueibacteria > Residuimicrobiales > Krinioviventaceae > Fontivivens. The sequence continues at coordinate 68,290 of JAKQIY010000057.1, read as the reverse complement.
TGATTGCTTTGGCGCGGCAGCAAATGCTTAAAAATCTCCGCGATATGTTAACCCGCGAAGATCAGCTGGGAGCAGCAACGTTACCGGATAATGCCGTGGCTGTGTTGTATTTTCTTAATCTGAATAAAGCCGAAGCCCTGACCCCATTGCAAAAGGGTATAACGGAGATGCTGATCACCGATCTCTCGCAGGTATCGCAACTGACGCTGGTGGAACGCGCTAAATTGCAGTTGTTAATGCAGGAGATGGGGCTGGGGATGAGCGGCCTGGTAAATGAAACCACCACGCCCCGTCTGGGTAAACTGCTTGGTGTATCACGGATCGTGCATGGCGGTATGGTGCAATTATCGGATAAACAAATCCGCCTCAATGCCGGTTTTACTGATCTGAAAAACAAGACCAGCAGCTACCCGGTTACCATTACCGGTTCACTGAACGATCTGTTCAAGCTGGAAAAAGACCTGGTTTTTAAAATCCTGGATGATATGACGATACAGCTTACCCCGGATGAGCGCAAGGCAATTGAAAAGCCGCCGACTAGGAATTTACTGGCCTTTATGTATTATTGCAAAGCGCTTGACCAGGAAGACCGGGGGCAATTTGAGCAAGCGGCAGCAAATTATAATGCTGCCCTGAAAAAAGACCCGGCTTTTATTCCGGCGGGCCAGGGTGTAGAGCGGGTTAAAGCCTATTCGCAATTTAAAGCCAAACCGCCGCTGCCGTCGCTGGCAGTGGTGAATGCCAAAGGCCGTCGGTCGGGAGGAGGCAGCGCCCGGGCTGCCGGCAGATCATCTGCTAACCAAAAGCGGGCCGCATTGCAGCAGCGCAGCCCCGCCGGTTTGAGTATCGGCAGCCGCCTGGAGCGAACCGCCCTGAATGTCAATGCCGGTTTTATCCCCGGCATCCAGTCCCGCGAGGCGATTACTGAAGATAACACGACTTCTTTTGGCGCCGCTTCGCCGATACAAATTCGCGTCCCGATCCCGGTTAAACAATAGAACGGAATATGAACAAATTAACTATAAAACTTTACTTACTTGTTCTGCTAGTTATATTATGGCTCCCGGAATTATCCGCGCAACTGCCTTATCGGGACGGCGCAGAGGCAATCAGCATCGCTCCCCAACTCGGCTACCAATACTGGCGCGCCAAAGACGATCAGATCCAGCAATTTTCAATACCCCTGACGGTTTATTATCCGGTCAACGAGTATTTAAAATTGAATGTTACCGCCAGTCCGTCTTTTAGCGACTATGTAACTTCGCAAACCGTTTCGTTGCAGGGTTTTTCCGATACCCGTATCAGTGGTTCATATTTGTTTGAAAATGAAAAAGTACTTGCTACATTCGGCATAAATCTGCCCAGCGGCAAAAGCGCCCTTACAGCAGAAGAATATACCGTCGCCAGTGTGCTGGCCACCCATGCGCTGGATTTCCGTTCGCCAATTTTAGGGCAGGGGCTCGATATCAGCGCCGGGGTGGTCATGGTGCAGGATTATAATGATTTTATCTTTGGATTCGGCCTAGGCTACCTGCTGCGCGGCGGTTATCAGCATTATGCCGGCTATGAGGAGAAATACAATCCCGGCAACGAAATTACCTTTTCCGGCGGCGTGGATTATTATATCGGGCGCAGTAAAAAATTATTGTTCGACCTGAGTTATACAATTTTTGGCAGCGATACTGAAAAAGAGCAACGGGTTTTCAAAGCCGGAAACCGCCTGTCCTTTCAGGCAATGGCTATTTTTGAGCAGGAATTTACCAGTTATATCATCAGCATCACCGACCGTCTCCAGGGCAAGAACCAGATGGGTTTGGATGAACTGGTGCCGGAGCGGTTGAACAGCAATGGCAATGAATTTGAGATTACCGGCATGGGCATGTTGAACCTGAACTCTATGACCACCCTGCGCGGTTTGGCGCTCGGCCGGCTCTATTCGGATAATGCTTATAGCATGGGCGGCGCTACGGTTGGCGGTATTGGCGGCGGACTGACCCGCGCTATTACCCCCTGGCTCGACGCCGATGCGGAAATGCGTTTTTATTTCGGTTCCCTGAATGCCGGCAGCGAAAATGTCGCGTTGACCGGATTTCATTTCTTCACCGGCCTTAAAGTGACCCTTTGAGTATATCCTATGGTGAACAGAGGTAGTCATGTTTAAAATAGATCATAAACTGGCTTTATGCTGCCTGACGCTTGTGGGGCTGTTTTCCGGCTGTATGCAAAAGCCGACCGATCCTTCCGGACAAGTGTGGATCGATCTCAAACTCAATTACCGGGACGATTCCGCTCCAGTCCCCGGATTGTTGAAAGCTAACCGGTTGATTGAAGGCCAGGCGCTGCTCCTGAATTTTGATGAAGGCAGCGGCGATACTATATTTGACCATAGCCCTTATAATAACCATGCGGTTTTAAATGATAGCACGATCTGGGTTACCCTGGATTTACGGCGTTCCATCTCTATTGAAAGCCGGGAGAGTTATGCATCGGTTTATTCCAATCCGGTGCTTAACGGTACTCATGGTTTATCGATAACAACCACTTTTTATTTGTATTACGAGTCGGTGACAGGCGAGCGGATAATTGTCGATAAGCATGATTATTATGGCGGATATACCCTGGGCATTGACCGCAGCAACCATGTATTTCTGCGCGTGCGCAATAATCTGCGCGAAAAGGAGATTGTCAGCGATAGCGTGCTGTCCGCGGGCCAATGGCATACGATTACTGCGAAATATACAACCCGGCCTTTGGCAGTTACCGTATTGCGGCAAACGGATACGGATACTACCGGTATGCCGGCCACCCTGCCATTAACCTGGAGTCCGCTGGTTATCGGCGCCGCCAATAACCTGTCTGGTTTATACATCAACCCATTGCAGGGTTTGATCGATAACCTGTCCATTACTACCACCAGTAATTTTGAGGATTTCGATTTTGTGCGTGTGGCGGTTATGGATTTGAACAAGTTCATTCAAAGCGATTCCCTGCGCCGTATGTCTATAGATTCCCTGATGGCCTATTTTTCCAAACATGATTCTACTTCAGTTCGGTATATGCGCGAAATGCACAAAATTTTTCACCGGGAACTGGAAAATGCACCCGTGCCGACCTGGGCAACCCTGCGCTATTTGTGGGATAGCTATTTTACGGTGATCTCGGAACAGAACCTGCGAATCGATGGCGGTTTTGCCGCCGGAACCATTAACGGCATTCCCGGTCTCAATTTGATTGCCGTCGGCGCTTTACGTAACAATATTCCGGTTTACTATGGCGAAGCGTTGATCTGGGGACGCAAAGACCACATTGCTACGGTTGCAGTGGATATGTCTGCGCTGGAGTACGAGTCCCAGCCCTGATGCTGTCGCTTGTAACATATCGCCGCCTGGCCCTGGCTCTGGGCTGTGGGTTTTTGGTTCTTGCCGTTTTGACCAAACTTTACCGGGGGCCGCTGCATGTTTATAGTGACGCCTGGGCAGGGGATATAGGTATTGTGGCTTGTTTGTATTTTATACTGGCCGGTTTTTTTCCGCGCTTGCAGCCGGTTTTTAAAGGCCTGGTTATCGCTTGTGTAGCCGTATCTGTGGAATTGTTTCAGGCCAGCGGCATTCCACGCTCCTGGAACTTGCCGGCGCCGTTTGTGTGGGTACTGGGCTCGCGGTTTGATATAATGGATTTTGGGTTTTATTTTATAGGTATAATGATCGCTTTCATAATTGATAGGAAATTGGTAAAAATATATGAACGCTGATGTACTAGTTATGGCGCATCGCGGCGCCTCCGGCAACGCCCCGGAAAATACGGTAGCCGCATTTCATCTGGCTGCCGAATCCGGCGCCGATTTTGTGGAACTGGATGTACAGGTATCGCTTGACGGCGAGGTGGTGGTTATTCATGATCTCACCCTCGACCGCACTACCAACCTGGCAGGGGAGGTGCGCGATTATACCCTGACGGAATTACAGGCCGCCGATGCCGGAAGCTGGTATGCCCCGCAATTTTCCGATCAACCCATACCCACCCTGCGCCAGGTGATGGAAACGGCCGGAAACAGGATGGGCCTGAATATCGAAATAAAGAAATCGGCGGATATGCAAGACACGGTGGCGGGCGTTATCGATTTGATCCACGAATTGAGTTTTAAACCGGTCATCATAACCTCATTTGCGCAGCCGGCTATCGAACTGGCCCGGCGCATTGACCCGGATATTGCCACCGGCCTGATCTTTGATAAAAAACAAGCCAAACAACAACTGGCAGGGGAGTGGCAATACCTGTGCGCCAAATATACCCTGGTTGATGAAAGCTTTGTGCAGCAAGCTCATGCCGCCGATAAAAAGCTGCTGGTGTGGACAGTGAACACCCAGGAAGATATTCTGACCATGATGAAACTTGGCGTGGACGGTATAATCTCAAATTACCCGGCCAGGTTAAAAAAACTGGTATCGGAAACGCTGATTTGAAAAAAATTGCTTGACTCTTTCCTGAAAATTCTATAAATTATACGGCTTTATTGATTTGCCCCATGATGTACATGGTGGGTGTAGCTCAGTTGGTAGAGCCCCAGGTTGTGGTCCTGGTTGTCGCGGGTTCGAGTCCCGTCACTCACCCTGAGTTACACAGACAATTGTTCTTTAAATTGTCCCCTTCGTCTAGTGGTTAGGACTCAGGATTTTCATTCCTGCAACAGGGGTTCAATCCCCCTAGGGGATGCACAGCATCAGGCCGGTATGCACAACATGCCGGCTTTTTTGTTTTGGGGGGCGAGCTGTTATTGGGAACCAAAATGATGCTTATCACCTAAATTTGTGATAATCATATTCTTTTCAACCGGTGAATAAATATTTGAATTCGCAATGACCGCAATGATCTTGTCAATTTCCTGGTTTTGTAATACACCTTTTATTGAATAATATTCCGGTTTAGAGAGCATTTGCATGATTATATCATCAATATTTAAACCGAAATCCAGGTTCCCGCAATTGATAAATGAATTCCATTTCAAAAATTTGTAATCCCCGGATGGAGATACAGGAATTTGCAGCCTTGATAATTCAGGTCGTTTTAATACAAAGGGATTAATTTTAGAATTTATATAAAATACTGCCAGTGGGTCTTTATTAATAATGATACAAAACTTATCCCCTGGTGGTATGATTGAACAAGAGTAAATATGGAGTATAACTTTCGGCTGCAAAGAATTGAATATTATTTTCTTTCTGACCTGGTCGCTTAGAAATTCTTTAAATTTCATTTTTGCTCAAGATATTCTAATAATTCTTCAGAATCCGGTAAACTTTTAACTATTTCCTCAAGAGTTATTTGTTTATTCAAAGGAGTATTAATATATGCCGGGTCGGCATGACCGATTTTTTTTAACTCACTATAATTTAATTTGCCATATACTTTTATTGCCTGCTGCAAGCATTCTATTTCGGTGGCGCTAAAAAAATCCAGATTCGCTTTTCGCAGCGGCATTATATTATTGTTTTCGACAGTGAATGTTTTTTCGATATTTACTGTAATAAACGATTTTTCATCACCCCTGGCAAGTTTAATCAGATCATAAGCTAAACTGGGAACAGGCCCTTCTTTAAGAGCGAAATGGTCGTCATTGGTAATAAATTTACCGTATTTTGCTAAATGTTCTTTATCTGCAAAGTACAATATTTTTAAAATATTATACATATTTGGAGCTAGGGGCGCTATAAAAAGAATAGCTTCATTTATTTTTTGTGCTTTTAACGGATACATACAAAACCTCAAAAAGCTATATATTTTACAAAATCCTGTGTCTGAAAATCCGGTGGAGTGTTTTAGTTGTTAGCCTGGTAGTTTAATTAATTAATTTTTTTTATTAATGTCAAGTAATTTTGGGTATATTTTTCATTTATTACAAAAATTGTACCATACTTGTTAATACGGCAACTACTAGTTTATCCTTACATAAAATCAACCTTGTCAATTTCTTGCATTATCCTGTCAGTTTCAGTCAGGGCGACGATTATTTTCTGATAATGAAAAATATCCTCAAAGCTCAGGGTTCTGCCATAACGGTCTTTGAGCCATTTTTGCGCCGGTTGATAGCCGCCGATGTAAAATTCCCAGGCAACCACCGGGACTTGTTCAAAATATTGCTCGTCATTGATCCACACGCAGCCTAGCCCTTTTTTATGGTCAATGATCTCAAAATCGTTTTTGGTAATGCGGCGGGTTACATTGTTGTCCCCGTCTTTGGGATAAGTGGTAATGTACTGTTCTACTTTTGGCGATTCCAGCAGGTGCAGTTGCCGCAATTCACCGCCCAACTTTACCAATTGCCAAAAGGTTTCCTGATCTTTAGGGTAGGGGATACGAGGAAAGTCTTTTTTCAGGAATTCTTTGAATGTTTCTCTGTAGGTAGGTGAATTTAGTACAGCATAAATATAATCAATAATGTCAATTGGAGAAAAGATATTTTCTTTGTTTATACTATTTGTTAGAAAGTATAGGTTAATTTGTTTTTCAATTATATTAATTATCTCTTGATTAAGATTGGGGTATATATTGTTATTATTTATTTCTCTATCAAGTGTTAGATTAGAATAAATATAGAGAGGAAAACCATAACAAATTTCACTAGTTTTGTTTGAAACAAGTGATGACTCAAATATATCTTTGACAATAAAACAATGATGGTAATTATCAAAAGCTTTTATCTGTTTACTTAATGTTAAACACAAATTATTCTTTTGAAATAAATTTTGCATTATATTTCCCCTCGGCATACAATGAAAACCTTTCGAATTACCTGTATAATATGTGTATTTTATGTCAAATGGTCTATATGCTATAGGAGTTATTTTTGAATTATCCAATTTACTATTAAGTAAATCTTTTTGAGCCAAAATTACTTTCCAGTCTCTTGCGTCTTTCCCAAGTTTATATTTATTTCTTGCAGTTTCAATATCCAATTTTACAAAATCATTAATGACTTCTTTTACTATTTCAGCGCTATCTTGAATACAAAAATTGTCTCTTGCTGTTACTAACCCTACAGAATTTTGTTGGAATAGATCAGGTATATAAAAACCTGAATTATAAACTTCATGTGCTAAATAATTAAAAGGTGTAAAATAGTATTGCGGCTTAAATGGATGTAATTCTTTGAAATTTATAGAATTTATGCAATTATTCCATAAAAAATGATATTTTGTATCTCTATTACCCCAACAATCAAAATACCATACTTCGCCTAATTCTTTTTTTCTTTTTCCTTTTACTTTTACAAAAAAATTTATTGAAACACCTTGTTGTATATCAAATACATTTTGATCTTTAGAGCCATCAGGACATTTAGAAAATTTTTTAGTACTACCATGTAAATTAATACAATAAATTTTGTCAAAGGTTTTTAATAAATTCCATCTCATACCACGAAAAGTTGGATTATCAATAAAACTATGATTATTGATAAAGGCTACAATTCCTTCACCATTTTTTTCAATATAATATTGTCCGTATCGAATAAATTTCACATAATCATCATTTAACCATTTTGGGTTTTTTTCCTGTAATTTACCACCTCCTGGCTCTTGCTTATAATCTTTTAATAAGGAGTCATCTAACCAGGTACTTTTATTTGCTGAATGTCCACTATATGGTGGATTTCCCAACACCACCATCACCGGTGTATCCCGCTTAATATAATTTGCTTCATTGGCTTCGGTGGAGAGCCAACTGGCAAACAGGGTGCCGGTATCCGGGTGGTGTTCTTCAAGCGAGTTGGTTAAATAGACGCGCAAGCGCTGTTCTTTGGCGGGCTTGTAGCCGGTTTCCTGCAGCAACATTTCCAGTTTAAGGTGCGCCATGGCATAAGAGGCCATCAGTATTTCAAAACCGTTCAGGCGTGGAATTAAATGTTCCTCAACATATTTACTCCAGATGCCTTCCTGTCCCTGGAATTTTTTATAGATTTGTTTGATAACTTCAGCTAAAAAAGTGCCGGTGCCGGCCGCGGGGTCCAGTATTTGTACCTTGTGCACCGCTATTTTTTCTTTTTTATAACCGGAAGGGGAACGTTTGTCCGCAACCTGGGTATCTACTTCGATGCTGGTTTTGGATGTATCCGCCAGGCCCTGCGGTAAGTCGAATTCCGTTTTCAGAATATCATCCACCGCCCGCACAATAAAATTGACCACCGGTTCGGGAGTATACCACACGCCACGGCTTTTTCTCAGTTTAGGGTCATATTCCGCCAAAAACGTTTCGTAAAAGTGAATGACCGGGTCTTGTTGCTGCGTAGCTTTGCCAAAATCTTTTAGCAGTTCCATAACATTCGTCGCCCGGAAAATATCCGCTAAAGCGTCAACGATCCATTTTATACGATCATCCAGGTCATAACCGGCAATATATTGAAACAGCTTTCTTAAAAAGGGATTGGATTTCGGGATCATTTCCGCAGCTTCCTGCCGGGAAAAATCCTGCAAGGTTGGATCGTGCAAGCGGGCGGCAAACATGCCATAGGCAACGGTTTGCGCGTATATATCGGCAAATTCTTTGGGTTTTATATCATGGATCAGCACATCCTTGAATGCCTTTAACTGCGCCTTTAAAGAGCTGTCTTCCCTGTGTTCTTCATCGCTGTTAAGAGCATTCTCAATAATATAGGATAATAATTTTGCTTTCCCGGCCATCATTTTGGAAAGCTTGGCAGCGGAAGTGATGGTAAGGCCGCTATATTCACAAAAATTTTTTATCAAATCAACAAAGCGGGGCAGGTTTTCTTCCAGCGTTGTTATTTTTCCCTTGCTGATTTTGGCAATAGCGATGGCTGTTGTCAATTGACCGTTTTTATAAAACCGGAAATCAAGATAATCGGTGATGATCAGGTTATCCAGGGAATTGATGTACCGCTCAAACTGGTTTTTAAATTCCTTGCTGTCCAGCGGTTTGCCAATATCTTTGGCTTCGATATAGCCGACCGGTATATTTTTTCGGGTAATAATATAATCCGGCGCGCCGCAAGCAACGCGGGTGGGTTCATTAGTAACCAGAACACCGGGAATGAGACTTTCGACAAGTCCTTGTAAATCGGCTCGGTAGCTGTGTTCCGTAGAGATACCGGTCTTGTAACGTTTGTTAATCGCGTTTATATACTGCAACAAAGCATCAATCATTTACAGCCCCTGCTCGGTTTGTGAAAGTTTATGCTATATTATAGAAATAATCCTGAATTTATGCAATACATAATTTTTAATGCAAAAAACTGAATTCAATTCATATTCCGGTAAATTATATTTGTATATCAGCGATTAATTTTGTATTTTTCTAGTTCATGAGCACAGTCGATAAAAAACCAGGAACGGATTTGACGCTAAGCATAGTTATCGTCAGTTATAATGTGCGCGATTTTCTCGGCCAGGCGCTGACCTCCATTCAAAAAGCCCTGCTGGGAATAAGCCATGAAATATTTGTGGTTGATAACGCCTCTACCGACGGCACGGTAGAGTACCTGGAAAAACATCACCCGAAGGTAACGCTGATTGCCAATACCGAAAACCTGGGTTTCGGCACCGCTAATAACCAGGCGATCAGGCGCAGCGCCGGCAAGTTTATCTGCGTCATCAATCCCGATACGATTGTGCAGGAAGATACTTTTACGGTATTATTAGAGTTCTTTGAAAAACATCCTGAAGCGGGCGCCATCGGCAGTAAAATTTTAAATCCGGACGGCACCCTGCAGCTCGCCTGCCGCCGCAGCTTTCCCACGCCGTGGGTGGCGTTCACCAAAATAGCGGGACTGGCGACCCTGTTCCCGCACAGCCGTTTATTTGGCCGCTATAACCTCACCTATCTCGATCCCGAACAGGTGGCCGAGGTGGAGGCGATCTCCGGCTCGTTCATGCTGGTGCGTAAAGCGGTTATCGACACGGTCGGCGGCTTTGACGAGGCATTTTTCATGTACGGCGAAGACCTGGACTGGTGTTACCGCATTCGCAACGGCGGCTGGAAGATCTATTATGTGCCGCACACCCAGATCGTGCATTTCAAGGGCGAGAGTTCAAAAAAGAGTCCCTTTGCCCAGCGTCGGTTATTTTACGAGGCCATGCGGTTGTTTGTTAACAAGCATTTTTCCGGCAAAAACGCCCTGTTCCCATCCTGGTTCCTGGTGCTGGCAATCAAGGCGCGGGCGCTGCTGGCATTCTTGTCCGGTGTGGGCAAGCATTTAGTCATGCCGGGCCTGGATGTGATCTGTATGACGCTGGCTCTGGCGGCGGCAATTTTAATCCGCTTTTACCCGGCGTTTCCGTGGCGGCCGTTTGTGCTGGTCAATACTGTCTATTCCATCGTCTGGCTGGCGAGTCTCGCCGGTTATGGATTATACAGCCGCAACAAATTTTCCGGAATAAAAAGCTTTGCCGCAGTGGCTTTAGGCATGGTCATCAACAGCGCGTTGACCTTTTTCTTTAAACAGTACGGTTTTTCGCGCGCGGTTATCCTTTACGCCGGTTTGATCAATTTTATCATTTTACCCGGCTGGCGCGTACTTTTGAAGCGGTTCGTTACCAGGCCGTTTAAAAGCGGCATCTGGCAGCAGCGTTCCGTGATCGTAGGCGACGTTAAAACCAGCGCCGAACTGGTGAACCGCATTAGCGCACATTTGCATGAATCGTACAAACTGGTCGGCGTGGTATTGAATTCCGGCAAACTGGTGCAGGAGGAAATATCCGGCCTGCCGGTGCTGGGCACGATGCAGCATTTAACCGAGATCATTCGCCGCGAGAAAATCCAGGAAGTGATTTTTGCTACCGATAAAATCGATTATGACAAAATGCTGGCGGTAATAGCCGGGTCCAACGATGCGGGCGTTACCTTTAAAATGGTGCCCAGCAATCTCGATGTGATCATCGGCAAAGCGTCTATTGATTATATTCAGGATATCCCCTTTGTCGACCTTGAATACAAGCTGCATTCCACCTTGCATCGCACCGTCAAGCGTGCTTTTGATATAGTGTGCGCCGGATTATTGCTTGTGTTTGCTGCGCCGATTTATGCCTGGCTGAAATGGGTTAAACGCTATCCGCTGCAAAGCAAGCAAATCAAAGGCGCCGGCACAAAATATTTTACATTGCAGGAATTCACGGCGCCTGAACTGAAATCTACCTGGCGGCATATACCCTGGTTATTTGCCGTATTCAGGGGCGATATCAGCTTTGTTGGCCGTGAAATTATCGCCGATCTGTCCAAGCGGGATGAGGATGCGAGTCTTTCGTTAAAGCCCGGTATAACCGGCCTGGAACAGCTTAACCGCAACCGGCAGATCAATGATGCGGAACGTATAAAATATAATATTTATTACCTGAAAAATTATTCGTTGCTGCTGGATATACAAATTATGATGAAATCTGTTTTTACAAAAAACAAAACCTGAACAACAGCAAACTGAGTGGTAGCCAAAATGGGAAAATTTGTATTAGAATTTGAAAGACCGGTCGTTGAAATTCAACAAAAGATCGCTGAATTAAAAGAGTTTTCCATCAGCGAAAACCTTGAAGTACAGCATGAAATAGAACGCCTCGAAGCCAAAGCGCAAAAGCTGCGCCTCGATATATACAATCGCCTGAACCGTTGGCAGCGGGTGCAGCTTGCCCGTCACCCGGATCGGCCGTATACGCTGGATTATGTGAACCGGATACTAACAGATTTTGTGGAATTGCATGGCGACCGGGCCTTTGGCGACGATCCGGCGATTGTTGCCGGCGTCGGTAACCTGGATGGACAGCCGGTGGTGTTGATTGGTCATCAAAAAGCCCGCGATACCAAAGAAAAACTGCGCCGCAATTTCGGCATGCCCAATCCCGAAGGATATCGCAAAGCGCTGCGGATTATGAAGCTGGGCGCCAAGTTTAATCGTCCGGTGATTTGTTTGATCGATACCCCCGGAGCGTATCCCGGCATCGGCGCCGAGGAGCGGGGGCAGGCGGAGGCTATTGCCCGCAATCTGCTGGAAATGTCGCAATTGCCGGTTCCGGTCATTATTGTTATTATTGGCGAAGGGGCCAGCGGCGGCGCCTTGGGCATTGGGGTTGGCGACCGCATTCTGATGCTGGAAAATACCTGGTTTTCTGTGATCACCCCGGAAGGTTGTGCGGCAATTCTATATCACGACTCCGGTAACGCCAGCCTGGCCGCCGAGGCAATGCGCGTTATTCCCAAAGATTTAATCGAAATGGGGATTATCGACCGCATCATCGAAGAACCGATCGGCGGCGCGCATAGCGATCATGACCAGGCTGCCGCGATTGTTAAAAAAGCGATCAGTGAAGAACTTGAAAACCTGAGGAAAATACCGGTCCGGCAGCTTATCAGCGACCGCATCGCTAAATATGCCAAGATGGGAACCTGGAAAGAATAAACCGGCCGGAAAAAAGTTTACCTGCGGCTGGTTTAGGGAAAATCCTTGACTATTTGCATATTTTGTCATAAATTCATATTTAAAAAATTGTTAAGCATTTAAACCAAGAATAATAAAATGCTTGATTCCAAAGTATTATTGCTTAATCAGAACTATGAACCCCTGACGGTGGTCAATGCCAAGAAAGCAATTATACTGCTTTATCTGGAAAAAGTTGAGATTATAGAAAAACGCCATTACATGATTCGTTCCCGGTACCAGGCTTTGCCGCTTCCAAGTGTAATCCGGTTGACTAATTTTATTCGTGTTCCAAAAAAGCGTGTTGAATTGACGCGGCATAATATATTCAAACGCGATGGCTACCAATGTGTATATTGCGGCACCCGTAAAGGGCCGTTTACGATCGACCATGTGGTGCCCCGCACCAGAGGCGGCGCCGATAGTTGGGAAAACCTGGTGTGCGCATGTGTAAATTGCAACAATAAAAAAGGCAGCAAAACCCTGGAACGAGCCAATATGATGTTACTGCGGACGCCCAAAAAACCCAGTTATCTTTTTTTCATTCAGCACTTTTTCGGGCGGCCGGATGATTGCTGGAAACCTTATTTATTCATGATGTAACCGGCAGCATATAAAACAGGATTTTGTTATTATGGCCGTTTTAATACGGCCTTCATTTTGTATAGTGTATCGGGTATTCAAATCTGCCTAACCGGGCAGCATGGCTGTCTGCAATGCAGTGCAAATGACGGTAATGCGAATACAGGTACGGTAATGATATATGGCGGAGGTTGATGAACGCCAGTTAAACGGACAAGAGTTGAATGACGTATAAAGTAAAGTTGGATACTTTTGAAGGTCCCCTGGACCTGTTATTGTTTTTGATCAAGAAAAACGAAGTCGATATTTACGACATTCCGGTATCCAAAATTACGCAACAGTTTTTAGAATATCTTGATATAATCAAGTTATTAGATATAGAATTTGCCAGCGACTTTATCCTGTTAGCTTCCACATTACTGCGCATCAAAGCGCAGATGCTACTTCCCAAACCTTCCATAGAAGAGGATGAGGAAGTTGTGGAAGATCCCCGTCAGGAACTGGTGTACCGGCTGCTGGAATATAAACGATTCAAGGATGTAGCGGAGAATTTAAGCGAAAAAGAAGAATTTGCCCGGAATTTATATACCCGCGGCAGTTTTAAAATTGAAAGTCCCGGCTTTGCCGATGAACTTGTTGATGAACGCGCCGATGTCTCCCTGTTCGACCTGGTAACCGCCTTTAAAACCATTGTCGAAAAGAACAAAAAGGTGGTTGTGCACCGGGTGCGCATGCTGAATGTAAACCTTGAAGAACGAATTGAATTTGTAATCAGTAGGATCAAAGAATATGGCGAAATTAATTTTACCGCCCTGTTCGAACCGACTGATGATAAACTGGTATGGATTGTAACATTTATCGCCATCCTTGAACTGGTCAAAAACCAGGTGATCATGGCATTGCAATCCGAAACTTTTGGTGAAATAATTTTACGAATGCTTGATGGAATCGAAACAGCTTAAACTGGTCCTGGAATCGTTGATATTTGCCTCGGATTCGCCGTTGACCGTACGGCAAATTATGGCAATATTAAAGGATGAAGAAAAAGGCGATATTGAAAATGCTCTAAAAATGCTTGAGGATGATCTCGATGAGCGGGCATTTTTTCTGAACAAGGTGAGCAATGGCTACCAGTTTGCCACCAAACCGGAATTTTCCAAATGGATCAGCCAAATGCATGAAAACAAGGCGCGGACGCGATTATCGCGGGCTGCCCTTGAAACCCTGGCAATCATCGCATTCAAGCAGCCTATCAGCCGTGTGGAAATTTCCGCGATCCGCGGCGTTAATTCCGACGGGGTTATCAAAAATCTGCTGGAACGGCAATTGATCACCCTGGCCGGCCGCGATAAAGAGCATGGCCGCTCGTTATTGTTTGTAACAACCAATGAATTTTTAAAGTATTTTAATCTTAACGATATAGCCGATCTGCCGCGACCCAAAGAGATCGAGGAACTGCTGGCCGAAGGCGAAGGCGGCAAGATATTGAACAACTTGCCGGAAGAAGTGATCGTGGTGGATGAGAACGCCGAAGAATTACCGGTACTTGAATTTGAAGAACTGACCGGCGACGATTCCCCCGCACTGGCCCCGGTAAAAGAGCAGCCGGGCGAAGACGGCAGTGCAAACCCCGAAACCGGATTGACCGCTACGGTTAGCGAACTCGTTGCTCAAGATGATGTAAATGCTCTAGATGATGAACAACAACCGGCGAATCCCGATGATGCGTCTTAACCGATACCTGGCAAGCTGCGGCATTGCTTCACGCCGCGCTTCGGAAAAATTTATTACCGCTGGTCTGGTAAAAATTAACGGCAAAGTGGTTACCGAACTCTCGGCCCAGGTTGACGAGGCTAAAGACAAAGTTACGGTTGAAGGTAAACCGGTCGCTATGACCGTTAAAAAAGTTTATATCATGTTGAATAAACCGAAAGGTTATGTTACCACCGCCAGCGATGAGCATGGCCGTAAAACGGTGTTTGAACTGTTGAAAACCAGAGAGCGGGTCTTTCCCATCGGGCGGCTGGATTTGAAGAGTGAAGGACTGCTGCTTTTTACCAATGATGGTGAACTGGCGCATCGCCTTATGCACCCTGCATTCAAGGTGAACAAAATCTACCGGGTAAGGCTGGACCGGGATTTCAATCCCGACGACCTTTCTTTCCTGGAAAACGGCATTGAACTGGATGGTGAAGTTACTTCTCCTTGTAAAGCGCGTTATTATGCGGAATCGCTTGACAGGATGGAAATTAAAATACACGAAGGCAGAAAGAACCAGGTGCGCCGTATGTATGAGGCGCTGGGTTATGATGTTAAAGCCCTGAAACGGGTGCGCTATGGCCCGCTGGTTTTAGAGGATCTGGAACGCGGTCAGGCGCGGCCGTTATCTCCCACGGAAATTCGTGACCTGAAAAAAGCCGCCGGATTGATGAAAAAAAAGTAAAAATTGGATATGGCAGATCGGAAAGCTAAAAAAATTTGCATAGCTATTGACGGGCCGGCAGGTTCGGGCAAAAGCACCACTGCCCGAATGGTTGCGGCGCGGTTGGGCTATTTGCACCTGGACACCGGCGCAATGTATCGCGCGGTTACCCTGCATGCGTTACAACAGCATATCGATCTGCTGGATAATGACAAATTGGTTGATGTTACCCGTAACTCGCATATCCATTTTGAGAATAACGGTTCCATGCAGCGGGTATTCCTGAACGGCGCGGATGTAACCGAAGCTATTCGCACCCCGCAGGTTACCAATTCAATCGGCCCGGTGGCTGCTAATCCGCAGGTGCGGGCTATATTGGTGGAAAAACAGCAGGAAGTGATGCGTCGCGGCGGTGTGGTTGCCGAAGGCCGGGATATCGGCACTGTGGTGTGCCCGCAGGCCGAGTTGAAAATATTTATGGTGGCTTCCATTGCCGAACGCGCCAAACGCCGGCATAAAGAGTTGCAGGACAAAGGGATCGAGGTCGATCTGCAAACGCTTATTAAAGATATGGAGCAGCGCGATTCCCAGGATACCGGCCGCAAGGTCAATCCCCTGAAACAAGCTAATGATGCCATTTTGCTGGATAATTCGCAAATGAGCGTTGATGAACAGGTGGATTTTGTGATCCACAAGGCACAAGAGATTTTGGCGGCTGATGCAGGTCATAATTGATCCCCATGCTGGACCCTGTCCCGGAGTCAACCGCGCTCTTGGATTGGTTGAAGATCATTTAAAGACACCGGAAACTTTACATGCGCTTGGCGCTGTGATTCACAACGACCAGGAAATGCAGCGACTTCAAGGTAAAGGGTTAATGGTTCTTGAACAAACGTTCATTGAAAATTGCGATACTGCGGATGAGTTTGCCGGGCAGCGGGTTTTTATCCGTTCGCACGGTATTTCTCCACAATTGGAGAGTAAACTGGTCAATAGCCGCGTCCGCCTGGTTGACGCCACCTGCGGCAAAGTGAAACGAGTACACAAGCTGGTGGCAAACTATTATCGCCAGGGTTACCAGATCATTATTGCCGGGAAAAAAGGGCATCCGGAGGTCAGCGGTATTGCCGGGTATTGTAATAATGAAGCGGTGATTGTTGCGAATAAAAATGAATTACCTGCTATCAAGCCGGATGATAAAGTATTGCTGGTATCACAAACTACCCTGGCGCGTGAAAAGTTCATTGAAATAAGTGACGCACTGCTAACGTTACATAAAGATGCGGTTGTCAGTGATACAACTTGCAGCTATATAAATAAACGACACGAACAGATGCAGAAATTTGCTGCTTCTGTAAGTGTGGTGTTACTGGTCGGTGGAAAGAGCAGTTCCAACACGGCCGTATTGTTTGAGATATGTAAAAATGCAAATCCGCGCAGCTATCACATAGAAGCACCGGATGAAATAAATATGGAATGGTTCAAACCGGATGATAGAGTCGGTATAACCGGAAGCGCATCAACCCCGGTTTGGCAATTGGAGCAAGTTGCGCAGTTTACAAGTTCCCCGCAAGGGGCTTTTAATAAATAACCAAGGAGGTAATTTTTAATCATGGACCAACAAACAAACCCTAAACCACTTGATGAAGGAATGCCGGTTGCAAACCCAGAATCAGGTGAAAACAAAGAAGCACAGGCCGAGGCCGTAACTCAGGAAGTTCAAATCCCTGTAGCGCCGGTTCAGGCGGAAAAGATTCAACCGAAAGCAGTACCTGCAAAACCAACCAGTCTTGCAGAGTTGGACCTGCTGGAAAAAGAGTATACCGATAAAGAGTTTGCCGATATGGCCAAACTTTATGAGGATACACTAATGGATTTCAAACCCGGTCAGGTCGTTGTCGGTAAAGTACTTGCAGTTAATGATAAGGAAGTGTCTGTTGATATCGGTTTCAAATCCGAGGGGACTATTCCTATCGACGAGTTTGACGACCCCTCTGATATTGTTGTCGGTGACAATGTTGAAGTTTTGATCGATGAAATTGAAGATGTGGACGGATTTTTAATTCTTTCCAAACGGAAAGCCGATTTCATGCGGATTTGGGACAAGGTCATTGTTTCGTTTGAAAGAGGCGAAGTCCTTAAAGGTAAATGCGTACGCCGTATCAAAGGCGGTATTGTTGTCGATCTCGGCGGTGTGGATGCATTCCTGCCCGGTTCACAGATTGATGTCCGCCCGATCCGCGATTTTGATGCCCTGATCAATAAAGACATGGAATTCAAAATTGTCAAGGTCAACCACATTCGTAAAAATATTGTGGTTTCTCACCGTGTCCTGGTTGAAGAGGAGATGAAGGGTCAACGGGAAAAGATCCTTGTCGAGTTAGAACGCGGCCAGATATTGGAAGGCACTGTTAAAAATATCACCGATTTCGGTGTATTTATTGATCTTGGCGGTGTTGACGGCTTGTTGCACATTAATGACTTGTCGTGGGGCCGTGTTTCGCATCCATCTGAAGTGGTTGCCCTCGATGAGAAAATTAATGTTGTAATTCTTGATTTCAATGATGATAAAGACCGTATTTCCCTTGGTCTTAAACAATTACAGCCGCATCCGTGGGAAGAAGTGGAAGCAAAATACCCGGTCAGTACCATCGTGCGCGGTAAAGTGGTCAGTATTTCCGATTATGGCGCTTTTGTTGAACTGGAAAAGGGTGTGGAAGGATTGATCCATATATCCGAAATGTCCTGGACCCAGCATATCAAACACCCCTCCAAAATTCTGGCGGTTGGTGAAATGATCGAAGCCAAAGTGCTGAACATTCAAAAAGAAGAACGCAAAATTTCTCTCGGTTTAAAACAACTCGAACCCGATCCGTGGGAGACTTTGTCCGAAAAGTACCCGGTTGGCTCGCGTCATACCGGCAAAGTGCGCAACCTCACCAATTTTGGCGCCTTTGTGGAACTTGAGGAAGGTATCGATGGATTGATCCATATTTCCGACCTGTCATGGACCAAAAAGATCCGTCACCCTGGAGAAGTTGTAAAGAAAGGTGATGAGATTCAGGTCGTAGTTCTGAATGTTGATAAAGGCAATCGCAGAATATCGCTCGGCTTTAAACAAACCCAGGATAATCCGTGGGATTATTTTGAGGAAAAGTACAAAGTCGGCACGCAAATTCAGGGCAAGGTGGTTCGTTTAATTGAAAAGGGTCTGTTAGCTGAATTACCGGAAGGCGTGGATGGTTTTGTGCCCATGTCGCAATTAGCCAAGGAAAACCTTGGTAAACCGGCCGATGGTTACCAGATTGATGATACACTCAGTTTGATTGTTATTGAATTTAACAAGGAAAACAAAAAGATTGTATTGTCGGAAAGAACGGATATCGACCTGAGTAAGAAAATTATCACCGAAGATATCGATGAAGAACTTGGAATTACAGCGCCGCGTAGCCGTGGTAATAGTGAAGCGCCGGCTGCTCCAGCTTCTGAAAAAAAGCCGCAGGTTGATAAAACCGCAACCCCGGAAGGTGAATAAACTCTAAAATAAGCACAGATTATGATTGTTACAGTAATCACAATGAATCATAATTGAACAAATTAGAGTCGGGTCTGAAAAGCCCCGACTCTTTTTTTTTTAAGAGGGCAGGATTGTAACGGCATTGCATGTTTAATAAATATTTGTATATATTGAGTTTGGAATTCAATTTACCTTACATGATATTATCTCGAACAGGATTGTTTTAGAAATTTTCCGAAAATAATAATAACTATTTATACAAAAAAGTTTTGAATTTTCAACTTTATATTTTACATTATATTAAATTCGGATAATATATTTTTTGGAGGCAATTATGTGGATTGTCAAATGGATTATCGGAGCGGTACTGATTGTTGTAATAATACTTTTCGCTATGCAAAATTCATCCGTTATGGTATCAGTCCGGTTTTGGCAATGGGAAACGGCCGGTAAAATGCCATTATGGATTGTAATGTACATATCTTTTGCTGCCGGTATGTTTTTTTGGGTGTTTGTATCAATTTTTCAGATGCTAAGTTTAAAAAGCGAGAACCGGCAAGTGCGCAAAGAATTAAAAAAACTGCGCAGCGAACTGGATCGCCTGCGTAATGTAGCAGTTGATGATATGATCATGCCGTTGTCAACTCCTGCCAACACCACCGGGAAAAAAAATAAAAGCAAAAAGGAGTAATTGAATGGAGCAGATCCATATAATTGCACTTGTTTTAATTGTTGTTATATTTCTGTTAACTGCCGGAATATTCCGGGTTTTCAGGCGACGCCAGGTAGATCAAAATGAAGCGCAAATAGAATACATTGCCGGATTGAATAATTTAATCGACGGCGATTATGAAAAAGCGTTGGATCATTTGCGCAAAACTGTCCGTATCAATACCGAGTTGGTCGATGCTTATATAAAAATTGGCGATATTTTGCGTATACAGGGTTATGCCGATAAAGCGGTTAAAATTCACCGTGACCTTTTAATCCGTCATGAACTTGGTAATGCACGGAGAATATCTATATTAATGTCGCTTGCCAAAGATTATCATAAAAATAAAAATTATTTACAGGCTGTAACCACCCTTGAAGAAGTCCTTTCTATCGACCGTCAGAACGAAGCAAGCAAAGAATTGCTGCAATTAGTTTATGAGGATATGGAAGATTGGCGTAAAGCCTATGATTTGCTGAAAAAAAGCAACAAGCAAGATAAGGAACATAAAGCGCGCATTCTGGCTTGTTTCAAACTGGAGGAAGGGTTAAAGTTAACCAAAATTAACAAGGAACATGATGCCCGCCTGTGTTTCAGGGAAGCGATGAAACTGGATAAAACCTGCTCCGGAGCCTACCTGGAACTGGCACATAGTTATATACGCGAGCACCGTTTAAAAGATGCTTTAACAGCATTAAAGCAACTGATGCAAAACAATCCCAAAGACTCAGCCCTGGCCTTTGAACGTATGAAAGATGTTTTGTTCGACCTGGGACAGTTTGGCGACCTGGAAAAGCTCTATATCGAATTAATCAAGTCCAATCCTGAAGTGATGGAAGCGCATTTGGGGCTGGCCGAATTATCGGAGAAAAAGGGTGAATACCTGAAAGCGATTGAGATATGTCAATCTGCACTAGTCACCGATCCTGATCGTTTGGAGCTGAAATTAATGCTGATCCGATTGAAAAGCAAATTAGGGTTGACGGATGACGCAGTTGAAATGGCGCAAAAACTGGCGGAAGGGATCATGCAGGAACATCATGATTATATTTGTACCGGTTGCGGATATAAAAGTGTGTCCTACTTTTGGCACTGCCCTGAATGCAAAGCCTGGAATTCAACCAAAAGGGTAAAAATTGCGTATCGTTAAACTTGTCTTGTTGGCAGGCAGTTTATTTATTTCAGTCGCTCTTTCCCAACAGCAAAATATTGCTCTGCTGGAAAATCTGTATCGTGAAAATCGCCTGGATGAACTTGAATCGCAGTTACAACAAGTGGATGCCATTGATCTGAAAGACCCCAGTGTGCTTTATTTCCGGGGTCTGTTTGAAAAAGATGCGCAAAAGGCACTAATCTATTATAATCAGGTGCGGACAGAGTATAAACAACATCCTTATGCGGCTGAAGCCTTGTTGCGCATTGCCCAGTATTATTATTCGATGGGTGATTATAAAGACGCCCGGATTTATCTATCCTCTATTTTAAGCAATTATCCCGATACTCCGATCAAGGACCGGACCCAGTATTTACTTTGTCAGTCTATATATGCACAGGGGAAGCAAGATTCCGCCCGGATTTTTTTACAGGCATTCATCGAAAATGTACGTAATTCACCATATATTGATTTGGCAGTAGCCGATTTGGAAACATCACAATTATGGCGTAAACCGGTCAAGGAACAACTTCCGGTCCAGGGCGGGGAAGCTGGCGAGAAAGAGCTCTATTCTGTTCAGATTGGCGCTTTTTCAGTTTTAAAGAATGCCAGAACGGTCAGGGATAAATTTTTTAAAGTATATCAACATGTACAAGTTATTGAAAAAAAGGTTGATGGAAAAGTATATTATGCTGTATGGATTGGCAGTTATGACGACCTGAAAGCTGCCAGAAAGTTCGCCCAATCGTTCAGCAACCAATATGGTATTGATGCAAAAATAGTAAAACGATAGATTATTACCGGATATCCCTGTATAAATTCTTTCCAGCCCGAATTGGTATTGCTGGAAAAAGCAATGAAAATTCAGAATTGCACAACCAGAACGGAGAAGGATGATGATAAAGCGAGTTCTGTTAATTTTAATTGTTTTTACGACTGTTACACTAGCCCAGGAAACCGCATGTGAAAAAATTGCCAGTTACCGGATGAATGTGGAACTGGATGTCGCAGCAAAAACAATTACCGGGACGCAGGAACTCCAGTGGCGTAATAATTCGCCGCTCGCGGTTAAAGAAATATTTTTTCACGCTTATCTCAATGCATTTAAAAATAACCGCAGCACTTTTTTACAGCAAGCCGGTGCCGAACCGGCCTGGGGAAACTTTTTCGGTCCTGATTGGCCGCAGGATGGCTGGGGGTATCTTGAAATTGATGCCCTGGAAGCAACCCAGGTTAACAAATTCAATAAAACTTCGATATTACCAACGTTCAAGTATGTGCAACCGGATGACCAGAACCCTCACGACCAAACCGTATTCCGGGTCGAACTACCAACCCCTGTTAATCCCGGAGAAGCATTGGTTTTTAATATTCATTTTACCGCCAAACTGCCATTTAAGGGAATCAGGGCGGGGTTTGTGGATGATCTTTTCTTTGCCGGCCAGTGGTTCCCCAAAATCGGGGTATTACAGGAAAATGGCTGGAACTGTCATCAGTACCACCGCAACAGCGAATTTTTTGCCGATTTTGGCGATTACGATGTAAGCATAACAGTCCCTGAAAATTATATTATCGGCGCTACCGGAATTTTACAGGATTCGACTATAAGCGATGGCAAGATTACCCGCCGTTTTGTGCAATCCTGTGTGCATGATTTTGCCTGGACTGCCAGTCCCGATTTTAAAGTTATAACGCGTACCTTTAAGCACGCCAACTTGCCGGAAGTAAAAATTCGTCTGCTTTACCTGCCGGAGAATGAGCAGAACGTCAGTGGTTACCTTGAAGGCACTGAGGCTGCCCTGCAACATTTCGGAACCTGGTATACACCCTATCCATACCCGCAGTTGACGGTTGTCGATGTCCCTGGAGATTCCCGGCTTGGCAGCATGGAATACCCCACCTTGTTTACAGTTAAAATCGATTATAACAGCATTCCCGGTCTCCGGGCGCCGGCATGGACGGCAATTCACGAATGTGGTCATCAATTCTGGTATGGCCTGGTGGCCAACAATGAGTTTGAAGAAGCCTGGCTCGACGAAGCGTTGGTTGTTTATTCGACCATTCGTTGCATGAATGCGGTGTATGGCGATCTGCAATCCGGTAAAACATACCTTGAGCACGGAAATTTCAGTGTTCCTTTTACTTTACGTAAAGTTAAAATGAATACTGCTTTCCGGGCAATGGAAAGTTATCGCCCCTGGGCGCAATGGGATGTAATGGACAATGATTCATGGGCTTTTTTAAATAATAAAAGCTACCGTGCCCAGCAATATTACAAAGGCGCTCTAATGCTTTTTACCCTGGAAAATATTCTTGGCGAAGAAGTGATGAGCCGTATCATGAGTTCTTTTGCAAACCGGTTTACCTTTAAACATCCCACAACTGCCGACTTTATTAATACGGTCAATGAATTTGCCTCACAACCCATGAACCGGTTCTTTGAGCAGGCTCTGCATAGTACCGCTGTTGTCGATTATGCCGTCAAGTCAATAACATCCGAACCGGAAACCGGATTATATGGTTTGGATGAGCAGGGCAATTATATTGCTCCCGTAGAGAAAGAAAAGAATCCGCAGCGCTTTAATTCCAAAGTGATTGTTGAACGCGCCGGTGATTATGTAATTCCGGTCGATGTGCAAATTAATTTTGCCAATGGTGAAACAAGCAAAGAAGTATGGGACGGCGAAGGCAAGTGGAAGAAATATACCTTTTCTGGTAAAGCCGCCGTTCTCAGTGTTATAATCGACCCGGAACGAAAACTGGCTCTCGATGTGAATTATACTAATAATACCCTGTATGCCGAGGCCAAGCCATTTGCAGCCCGCCGTTGGGCTACCACCTGGCTTTTCTGGCTGCAACATTTACTTGAACTGGCCGCCTTCTTTGCCTGAGTCTATGCAATAACAGGTTACCGTCAAAATGTTCAAATTATTGTAATATAAAGAGCGCCAGGTATGGATCAACAAATTAAAAACCATATCGAAAACCTGAAATCCAACGACGACAAAATCCGAATGGACGCTTTGCAGAACGTTCTTAAAATTACAGAACAACCAGTCGATTGGATTTATGAGGTTTGGGATGATATGTTCTTGTTGTTAACCGACAAAAACTCTTTTAAGCGATCTATTGCTTTTATGGTTATCTGCAACCTGGCTAAAAGCGATGTTGAGAACCGGTTACCACGCTTTCTGGAACAATTGCTTTCTCATACCAAAGATGAAAAGTTTATCACCTCGCGGCAATGCTTGCTGAATGTTTGGAAAATTGCGCTTGTCAATCAGCAACTTTATGATCTTATTATCAGTCACCTCATAAAGCGTTACCGGGAATGTAATACGGAAGACCATTATAACCTGTTGCGCCAGGACAGTATTCAGTCACTGGTTAATATTTATAATACCAATAAAGATGAGCGATTGAATAAAATTATCCGGGAACTGATTGTTCAGGAACACGAGGATAAGTACAAAAAAAAGTATGCAGCATTGTTAGAGTATAAATAGTAACACTTTTTTAGAGGAAAAATATTATGGCTCTCATAACCTGGAATGACAATTTGAGTGTTAATGTGCAGGAGATTGATCTGCAACACAAGAAGCTGGTCGGCATGTTGAATGATCTTCATGAAGCGATGATGCAAGGTAAAGGTTCCGAAGCTATGGGCAAAATTATCAACGGGATGATAGAATATGCCGGAATACATTTTCAAACTGAAGAAAAATATTTTGTCAAGTTTGGTTATCTTGAAGCCGGCAGCCACAAGCGCGAACATACCGATTTTGTCAATAAAGTGAATAAATTTAAACAAGAATTTGATAAAGACAGTTTTACTTTAACTTTTAATGTATTGCAATTCTTAAGTGATTGGTTGAAAAACCACATCATGGTTGTAGATAAAAAGTATTCACGCCTTTTTAACGAAAAGGGTTTGCGATAAAATTTACCTAATGCTATGTCAGTCTGCATTTCCCCGGCGTTAACAGGATTGGCAGTCTGATACTGGACCGGATTTGAACAGGAGTTGGTAAAATGAACATCTTTAAAGCGATTAGCAACGGCATTACCCTCGTCATTACGAATTATAAAATGGCGCTGATTGTTTACCTGGTCAATATTCTTTTGGCAATACTGATTGCCATTCCCGTTTATTCCACTCTCAAGGACAATCTATCCGACCGTGGTGTCCGCGATGTTATGGAACAAAATTTCGATTATGAATGGTGGAGCAGTTTTAATTTTAAAGCCGAGGGCCTGGAAAAGACCATACGACCGGCTTTGAGCAGCGGTTTTGCACTGTTATTTGATAATTTTGAATTGTTCCTGACCGGTAAATTTACCGGCTTTGGAACTGTAATATTTTTCTGGGGACTTGCAATGGTGTTTATCAGCGCCTTTTTCAATGGCGGCGTAATCGGTCTATATGCCGATGAAAAGCGTACCTTTTCCGTCAGCCGGTTCTTTTCTTTATCCGGCTTTTACTTTCATCATTTTTTTGCCCTGGCGTTGACCATGCTGCTGGTGGTTTTTGTTTTTTATAAGACTTTACATCCATTGATACTGAATTTAGCCGACCAGAGCGCCGGCGGAACCGCAGGTAACGCCTGGCCGGTTTATATTTTAGCTTATCTGCTGCTAATTTTTATAATCTTCTTTATCAAGATCGTTTTCGATTATGCCAAGATCATTCTTGTGCTCGAAAACAAAAATTCTTCCTGGCTCTGCATTTGGCTGGCCGTAAAATTTGTTGTGCGGCATCTTTTTAAAACTTTTGGCCTGTATTTATTATTATCCGTCATCGGTTTATGTCTTGTGCTGTGCTTTGGTTTTTTACTGGATGTTGTAAATGCTTCATCTTTATTTATTTTATTGACGGTTATTTTGTTACAACAGCTGTTCATTTTTATAAAAATTGGTTTACGTTTTAGCTTTTATGCTTCCCAACTTGAATTGTACCGGCAGCGTTCCGTTGAAGTGGTTACCGGTAAAATCCGGCGCAAGGTCAAGTAATATTTCCTGCAGTTATTTTTATATCGAGTATAAGGAGTTGTTATGAGTGATACAAAGAATATAAATATATCTGACGATTTTCTATTTAGTCCTGAACCCCGGCAACGTGAAATTGCCAAAAAATTATTTGCCCTGGTAGCACATTTGCCCCTGGTCTGTCCGCATGGGCACGTTGATCCCCGTTTGTTTGCGGAAAATCGTCCTTTTCCCGACCCAACCGAATTACTGATCATTCCCGATCATTATTTGTTCCGGATGCTTTATTCCCAGGGTATTCCCATGGAATCGCTCGGCGTCCCCCGCGCTGATGGCGGCAGTACTGAGTCGGATCGCCTTAAAATATGGCAAATTGTAGCCGATAATTTTTATCTGTTCCGGGGCACCCCTACCGGTCTCTGGCTAAAAAGAGAATTATCCCAGGTTTTCGGCATTAATAAACGGTTAACCGGCGCTTCTGCCAGGGAAATTTATGATGAAATTGCCGCCGCTTTGCAAAAACCGGAAAACCTGCCCCGCGCCATGTTTGAAAGATTTAATATTGAAGTGTTGAGCACTACCGATTCACCGATCGACACCCTGGAGCACCATAAAAAAATCCGTCAGAGCGGCTGGAAAGGACGAGTTGTACCTGCTTTTCGGCCGGATAATGTAACCGATTTCAATTTCCGCACCTGGCGGCAAAATATTGATACACTATCCCATGTTAGCGGCATCGATTGCTCTAATTATTATGGATTTATTCAGGCGCTGCGCGACCGGCGATTGGCTTTTAAGGAAATGGGCGCAACTTCGACCGACCATGGCGTGTTCTCACCATTCACCATAGAAATGAGTGAAAGGGAGGCGTCACAACTGTTTGAAAAAGCCATCAAGGGTCATGCCACAGCCGATGACGCCGCGTTGTTCACCGGCCATATCCTGATGGTCATGGCGGAGATGAGCATCGAGGACGGTTTGACCATGCAAATCCATCCCGGAGTTTTCCGCAATCATAATGATGTGGTATTACATAAATTCGGCCTTGATAAAGGCTGTGATATACCGGTTGCCACCGATTTTGTACGCAATTTGAAACCCTTGTTGAACAAATTTGGTAACGATCCCCGCCTCAACCTGATTGTATTCACCCTGGATGAAACTACCTATTCACGTGAACTGGCGCCGCTGGCGGGGCATTACCCGGCCATGAAGCTGGGACCTGCCTGGTGGTTTAACGACAGCCGCGAAGGAATGCTGCGCTTCCGGGAAATGACCACAGAAAGCGCAGGATTTTACAACACCGTCGGTTTTATTGATGATACACGGGCGTTTCCATCCATCCCGGCCCGCCATGAAGTGGCGCGTCGCATCGATTGCCGGTTCCTGGCCGGCCTGGTTGCTGAACACATTCTCGACCTGGATGAGGCGGAGGAAGTGATCGTCGATCTTGCTTATAACCTGGCTAAAAAGAATTACAAATTTTAGGAAAGTATTTCTTGATAACTGATCCGGTCTTTTTTTATTTTTCCCCAGGGAGCGCCTTGTGACATTGAATACTGAGCCGCTCAACAGCATAACAACCGGAACAGGCGAACTGGAGCGTAGGCTGGGTTTAACGGAAACATTGTCCATTGTTATTGGCAGGATCATCGGTTCAGGCATTTTTCGTACTCCCGCGCCGATAATGCTGCTGGTTGGTTCGGTGAGTATGTTTTATGGCGTTTGGTTGTTTGGCGGCCTGATCACCTTGCTGAGCGCCATTTGTTACGCTGAACTGGTTTCCATGTTACCGCAATCCGGTGGGCCGTACGTCTACCTTAAAGCGGCATACCCGCCGGTGTGGACGTTTTTACGCGGCTGGGCCATGTTTTTTGTTTCCGAGACCGGGGCAATTGCCGCAGTCGCTCTGGTTTTTGCCGAATATAGCAATTCATTTTATACTATTATTACCGGCCGGTCTTTTCCGCATCTGGCCGAACTGGGGCTGGCTTTGCTGGCGATATGGCTGTTAACGTTAGTCAATTGCTTTGGTGTGCATCTAAGCGGTATTGTGCAGAATATTTTCAGCCTGTTAAAAGTTGTTGCCCTTGGGGCAGTCATTTTTATATGTTTTTCCCGTGGCGGTAATTGGTCGCATTTTACGACAGATATTTGGCCGCAAGAGTTCAACTGGTCTGCCATTGTTGCGTTCGGCGCTGCCATGCGATATGGATTTTTTGCCTACAGCGGCTGGGAGGGCGCTACTTATGTGGCCGAGGAGGTCCGCAATCCGCAAAAGAACCTGGCCCGTTCGATCTTGTTCGGTATTGCCGGGGTGCTGTTTTTATACCTGGCGGTGAATACGGCGTATTTGTATCAACTGCCGGTGCGCGCCATACAGGAATCGCGCTGGGTAGCAACCGCAGCCATGCAGGCAGCCCTGGGGATAAGCGGCGGTATTTTTATTGCCCTGGCGGTTATGCTGAATACTTTTGGCAACATTTCCACGCAAATACTCTGCAAGGCGCGCACCTGGTATGCCATGTCGCGTGACGGGTTATTTATCAAAACGCTTTCCGGAATTCACCCCGATTATAAAACCCCAAACGCAGCGCTGCTGGCGCAGGGGGCTTGGGCAAGCGTGCTACTGCTGGGAGCCGGGTTTGCCGAACATACTTATGAAACGATTATTGATTATTTTTCTTTTACATCTTCGGTATTTAACATATTGACATTTACATCTGTGTGGGTATTGCGAAAAAAATATCCATTGCAAAAACGGCCATTTAAAGTGTGGGGGTACCCATATACTTTAATTTTTGTCATCCTGGTTCATTTGCTGTTTATGATCGTCACATTGATCAGCGCGTTTCTGCCTTCATTGCTTGGCATTGCCTTAACCTCAACCGGGTTGATTTATTATTACCGTAAACCACTTGTCGTATTTTTCACTACAAAATTTAACCTGAGGAAATGAACCAGGGAAATGTTAATTTTGTGGTTTCGGTTTGTTTCTTAAAATTCTCATCCCGTTTATACTTTTTTCCCTGACATGTTAATAAAGAGTATATTTACTTTTGTTACTAATAAGTGAGATTGGCAAAAAAAATATAATGCCTCAGATTTTATGAATTTTATACAATTTTTTACTGTTACATTATTGATTTAACAGAGTTATATATTGACTTTTATTTGAGTTATCGTTATATTATCAACTTAATTTTTCAGCAAATCGAGAATGCTGGCGGATGTGGTCGATTTCGATGAATTGATGTCTCATTCAGAACCGGAGCATTAATTAAATACTGTTACTTCTTTATCTGTCAATTAATTTAAAGGAGTCAGCCATGAAATCGTACCTGTATTTATCACTCATTCCCGAGTCCCTGATCGCTTCGATGTTACCGCCTGCCGAATTTGGCAATTACCTGGCAACAGGTACAAAAAAACGGACTCGCGGCGAAGCCATGTTCTTTGAAGTAAGCCGGGATTTTAAAAGTAAAGATTTGCCGGTTGCCCAGGTAGATGAACGGTGTATACCTCATCCCGATGGTCAACCCAAAAGATCTGTATATTTATCCATCTACCGGGTGCTGGAACATATTCCCATTGATGCTTTGCGGGATCTGTACCTGGTAACCGATGATGGCCGGGTTTTGCAATTACAAAAGAAAAATTATAACCAACCCGGAAACCACGAGCTGCATTTATACCAGGAATTATGCCCGGTGACGCCGCAAATTGTCAGCAATCTTGATCCACTGGAATTTTGCCGACTGGTGACAAACAGAAAGAAATCAGTATCCGTACCGCGTCTGGTTTTTGCGGAATTGATACTTGATAAATTGGCTCAGGATCCGGTTTCCGCTTCAGCCGATAATTTACCTTATGCCAAGATCAACCATTTACGCGATTGTTTGAGCAGTTTAAAACAAGCGCCGGACAAGAACACCAAAACGGTAATCCGCTATATAAATCAGGATATTTTATATCGAACCATAAAAAACGGATTCTTTGCCGGAGATAATAAAGATTTCTGTTTTTATCCATTCCCGACCGAAAAAGAAATGGAAGAAAAATTCCATGACTGGTGGCGGTCGGCATTAACAACCGGCTTTTAATTAAAATATACAATTAACTGGTAGCAATTTAATAACTAATTATTCTGTAACGTTTGAAAAGGAGAGAAGATGTCTAACCTTCTGTTTTGGATTGTTCCTGTAGCTTCTGTCCT
This sequence comes from bacterium, assembly GCA_029561455.1. GTDB lineage: Bacteria > Zhuqueibacterota > Zhuqueibacteria > Residuimicrobiales > Krinioviventaceae > Fontivivens. The sequence goes on along the minus strand of JAKQIY010000057.1, from coordinate 38,287 downwards.
CGCTTTGGCTTTTGCGTTTTATTTTTATAAAACCATGCTGAAGGAGAGCGAGGGCACGGAAAGAATGGCAAAAATTGCCAGTCATGTCCGCAAGGGCGCAATGGCTTATTTAAAACAACAATATAAAGTTGTCACTATTGTATTCATCGTTCTTACTGCAATTTTCTCTGTAATGGCCTATTTCAAACTGCAAAATGGCTGGGTGCCGTTTGCATTTTTAACCGGCGGTTTCTTTTCCGGTTTAGCCGGTTTCTTTGGCATGAAAACGGCAACTTATGCCAGCGCCCGCACTGCTAATGCCGCGCAAAAATCACTCAACAGCGGTTTAAAAGTTGCCTTCCGCAGCGGCGCTGTAATGGGTTTGGTTGTGGTTGGTCTTGCCCTGCTGGATATTTCGTTGTGGTTCATCATTCTGAATCATTTTATTCAGGATGAAGCTGGTCATAAACTGGTAATTATTACTACTACAATGTTGACTTTTGGTATGGGCGCTTCCACCCAGGCGCTGTTTGCCCGCGTAGGCGGCGGTATTTTTACCAAAGCTGCCGATGTTGGCGCCGACCTGGTTGGCAAGGTTGAAGCCGGCATCCCGGAAGACGATCCGCGTAATCCGGCTACCATTGCCGATAATGTTGGCGATAATGTTGGCGATGTTGCCGGTATGGGCGCGGATCTTTACGAATCCTACGCCGGTTCCATCCTGGCGACTGCCGCTCTGGGCGCCGCCGCGTTTTTAAGTTTGGGCCCGGACATGCAACTCCGTGGTGTTTTGGCTCCGATGCTGATTGCCGCAATCGGTACTTTACTTTCGATCATCGGTATTTTTGCGGTCAGAACTAAAGAAAATGCTTCGCAGAAAAACTTGCTTGGCGCTCTTAGTGTCGGCGTAAATCTTAGTTCCGCTTTGATTGTAGTTCTCTCATGGGTCGTTTTAAAACTGTTGAACCTGCAGGATGCTTACGGCAATCCGCTGGTGTGGAATATCTGGGCTTCTATTGTAATCGGTTTGATCACCGGTATCATTATCGGTAAAACTACCGAATATTATACCTCCGACGCCTATTCTCCAACCAAAAATATTGCCGCTAATGCACAAACCGGTCCGGCCACTGTTGTCATTGCCGGTTTGGGTACCGGTATGCTTTCTACCGCAATTCCAGTTATCACTATAGTTATTGGTACCATGCTGGCATTCCTGACCGCTGCCAGTTGGGATGTAACCAATCTGTCCATGGGTTTGTACGGTATCGGTATAGCTGCTGTCGGTATGCTTTCCACCCTGGGTATTACCCTGGCCACCGATGCATACGGTCCAATTGCCGATAATGCCGGTGGTAATGCGGAAATGAGCGGCTTGGGACCCGAAGTCCGCAAACGCACCGACGCCCTGGATTCTCTTGGCAATACCACAGCCGCTACCGGCAAGGGCTTTGCTATTGGTTCTGCAGCGTTAACCGCCCTGGCTTTACTGGCTTCTTATATTGAGGAATTAAAGATAGGTTTGATCCGCATTGGCCAAACCACTATGGAAGTTGCCGGCGGCACCGTCAATACTGCCGAAGCCACCCTGCAACATTTTATGGAATATTACAGTGTTCACCTGATGAACCCGCGCGTACTTATGGGTGTATTCATCGGTTCGATGATGGCCTTTTTATTTTGCGGTTTGACCATGACGGCTGTCGGTCGCGCCGCCGCGAAAATGGTTGATGAAGTACGTCGCCAGTTCCGCGAAATCAAAGGCATTATGAGCGGCGAAGCCGAACCGGATTACGCCAGTTGTGTAGCTATTTCTACCAAAGGCGCGCAATCGGAAATGATGATCCCGTCCTTCCTGGCTATTATTGCCCCGGTGTTGACCGGTGTTTTACTGGGAGTAGCCGGCGTATTGGGATTGCTGGTTGGCGGCCTTGGCGCAGGATTTGTACTGGCTGTGTTTATGGCCAATTCCGGCGGTGCCTGGGATAATGCTAAAAAGCACATCGAAGGCGGCGCTTATGGCGGTAAAGGTTCCCCGGCTCACAAAGCTGCGGTTATCGGCGATACCGTTGGCGATCCATTTAAAGATACCTCCGGCCCGAGCCTGAACATTCTCATTAAACTGATGAGCATGGTATCTATCGTTATGGCCGGTCTGACGGTTTCTTTCTCACTGTTTAAATAAAAAGTTATGCTTTAATAAAAAAGGGACGGCTCTTACTGGAACCGTCCTTTTTTTTTATTTTATATTCATTATACCGGAATTAAAACCTGGGCATTATGTGAGGCCGTATCTGCAGCCGATATAAAAATGTGAAAATTCTATAACCAGGTTATTTTTATTTCTGAATAGGGGTCGCCTTTTACCAGAGAACTGGAAATTATTACCTTGACATTTTTACCGCCGCCAATCTCGATAGCGCGTTCAATCCAGCCGGCAATGCGGAATTCAATAATCTGATCCATCTCCGGAAAGCTGGTAATTTGGATGCAAGCCTTGCCTTTTTCGTTTTCAATCACTGTGATTTCAGAAGGTTTATAATACGTGGGTAGAATGAGTCCCGCTTTTTTAATCAATAAATTTACCGATGCTACTTTGACAAATATTTTTAACACCCCTTTCAGACCGTAATCGGCGCTGAAACGGCCGCCTTCCCAGGCGCCTTTCAGGTTGCCGCCGTAAAACAGTTCACAAAATTTGCGGGTTGGCTCAATGACAACTTTATCCAAAGGGTACCAACTGCTGGGGAAAATATTGGTAGAGTAAATTTTCGCAGCTTCTGCCGGCAGTGACTGAATCCAGCGATTAAAACCGGCTTCTCCAAATTTACTGCGAATGAATAACGGTAATGATGCGACTGCTGTGCCATTTACCTGCATTGTTTGTTCTCCATTTTTAATTTTTCACATTGTCGATGGTGAAAGTTATTATCTGATGGTAAAATGTGTTACAAATTTTATACCTTTTTGGAATTTTTTGTAAAATACTTTTTAATTACAACTAAATTTTACTATTTTCATGTTTTTCAGGGTATTAGTGAACGGCATTTATTATTTGTTTATTATAATCAGAGTTTGTAATTTATAAAAATCATACGGTTGTACGAACATAATTTATCATACTAAAACAAGCGCATACAATGTTAAATGGCAACAATGAGGCTTATAATATCATTCTCGAAGCGCGCGGCGTAAGCAAAACCTTTCCCGGCGTTGTGGCGCTGGATAATGTCAGTTTCAAAGTGCATCGCGCCCGGGTTAATGCCCTGATCGGCGAAAACGGCGCCGGGAAATCGACCCTGATGAAAATTTTTTCCGGCGTTTACCAGGATTACAGCGGTCAAATTATTTTGGATGGTCAACAAGTCCGGTTTTCCAATACCCGCGACGCCCGTTCCAGCAGCATTGCCATAATCTACCAGGAACTGAACCTGCTGCCAAACCTGAGTATTGCCGAAAATATTTTCCTGGGCCGTGAACCGTTAACCCGGTTACGGTTTATTGATTATACAAAAATGCACCAGGAAACCACTGCAATTTTGCAGGAACTGAATCTTGATCTCGATCCGCGCACCCCGGTAGCTTCACTGCGGGTAGGGCAACAGCAAATAATCGAAATTGCTAAAGCGCTTTCTCTAAAATCAAAAATTGTTATTATGGATGAACCCACCTCGGCAATCAGCGATGAAGAAGTGGCGGTTTTATTCCGGTTGATCCGGCAGCTTACCGGCCAGGGCGTTACTATCATCTATATCAGCCATAAAATGGATGAACTCTTTCAGATCAGCGACTATATAACCGTATTACGCGACGGCCGGGTAATTGATTCTATTCTTATCGACCAGGCGAGTCAGGAACAGATCATTCAAAAAATGGTCGGACGGCCGTTAACTGAACTCTATCCCCATGATCATCGGGTGAGCGAGGAAGAAGCGCTGCGGGTCGAGGATTGTACTCTGGCGCATCCTACCCTGAGCAAACGCTGCCTTGTCGATCATGTCGGTTTTCATGTTAACAATGGCGAAGTGCTGGGGATTTTCGGTCTGATGGGCGCGGGACGCACCGAACTATTGGAAACGATTTTCGGCTTGCATCGCGGGGCTTCCGGTCAATTGTTTATTAAAGGCAGGGAAGTGGTAATAAAAAGTCCACTGGATGCGATCAACGCCGGCATCGGTTTTGTGCCGGAGGATCGTAAATTACGCGGCTTGATCATGACGATGAATGTTCGCGATAACATTAATATTGCCAGTATGAAGCGGACATTAAAGATGGGTTTCATAAATGATTCTTTGCAGGAAAAATTTGCCGCCGAATATATCAAAAAGCTGAAAATCAAAACTTCCGGTTTACTGCAGCGCGTTGCCAATTTAAGCGGCGGCAATCAGCAAAAGGTTGTTTTAGCAAAATGGCTGGCTACCAATCCCGCCATTCTCTTGCTAGATGAGCCGACGCGGGGCATCGATATTAATGCCAAAAAGGAAATTTATGCTTTGATCGATGAACTGGTCCGGGAAGGTATGGCAATTATTGTGGTTTCATCGGAATTGCCGGAAATCCTGGGCATTGCCGATCGGATTCTGGTGCTGGCGGAGGGTCAACTGAAAGCCGAGTTCAGCCGCTCAGAGGCTACGGAAGAAAAAATTATGAAAGCAGCTATCCCCTGATAATAATGGATTTATGTTTTGAAATAACCAGTACTTTTTATATAAACCCGGTGATATATTATTGATCGCTCCTGCATCCGAAATATCGATCCGTTCTTGCTCAATATGCGGCAGTAACAACTGTTCACTTAAATATCGAGTCGATCATTTCCGTATTGTAAAATGCCGTAACTGCGGTTTTGTCTATTTACAAAATCCGCACACAGTGACTGCCGATGAGGCTACGTACCAGGAATATTTTAGTAATGCCGCAGCTATGGCGGCTTTACCGGATAATGATTCCAGCATCTCTGCAACTGCCTGGAATATTTATTACCGGCGGATTGATTTGATAAAAAAAATCAAGCCGGTTGGCCGACTACTGGAAATTGGCTGCGGAAGAGGTTATTTTTTATCCCTGGCGCAAAAAAACGGTTATTCGGTTCAAGGTATCGAAATCGCGTCTGATGCTGCCCGCTACGCCCGGGAAAAATTCAAAGTAAAAGTGCAAACCGGCAATATGGAAAATATGCAAATCCCTGCTGTCAGGTACGATATTATTACTTTGTGGCATGTTTTGGAACATTTTTATGATCCTCTATCGGTATTGTACAAGTTATATAATATGCTCGAAGAAAATGGTTATTTATTGATTGAAGTTCCCAACCTGAACAGTATTAAATTCCGTCTTGCCAATGACGGCAATCGCTGGGTCGGGGGCAATCACCCGCGTTATCATTTATCTTTCTTTACCTTTAATTCCCTGGCGCGAATTTTGTTACATTCCGGGTTTAGGAATATGAAACTGTTGACTATAGATTATTCATCAGCCCGGTATTCCGGCAAAAGTTTGGTAAAAAAAGCGCTTTATAAAGTAAATATGGATTCTTTCTTAACTGTTCTGGTCAGAAAATAGCTGGATGTTCAAGTGAAAAAAATAATACTGTTGTTTTTGTTTTCATGGGTGATAAACGGTTTCGGCGCCGCCCAGGATTCTTTGCAGGGTTTGGTGCCCGCCGGTCTGCCGAATGTTTCTTATGGTAATGATCAGGGATTTCAATATGGATTTTCATTGTATCTGTTCCAATACGGCAACGGAGTAATAAAACCCTACAAGTGGAATTTAATTCTGGACTGTACCTGGACAACCAAACAACAGCAGGAGAATTTCTTTTTTGTCGACATGCCGGAAATTTTCGGCAAAAACACCCGATTTGATCTGTGCCTCGATTATCAGCGTTATAATTATTATGATTTTTATGGCGTAGGAAATAATAATACTTTTGAAAAAGATTTTATTGAAGAGAATAATCCCGGATTCATTAATGAAAATTACTATTACCTGCAACGCCGTTATTTTTCTGTGCGCAGCAAAGCTCAGTTTGCGCTTGGACCGGCTGGATTAAAGGGACTGGCAGGACTGGGATTTTACAATACCAGGATCGAAGAGCATGACGGTAAAACAAAATTGGGTCAGGATTTACCTCACGGTATAACGGGCGGGGCTACCAATTACCTGCAACTGGGTATTGTTTATGACCGGCGCGATGAAGAAGCCATGCCGAACCGGGGCTGCTGGAGTGAAGTTTTACTTGAAGCTGTCGCTCCATTCCTGGGCAGTGATTATACTTATACCCGCATCACGACTACAGATCGTCGTTATATTTCGCTACACCCCCGTATCGTCTATGCACAACGGTTATTATTCGAAACCATGCCCGGTGATCCGCCATTTTATGAAATGGGGATTATTAGCAGTTCTCTGCATCGCCGGCCCGGGTTGGGCGGTTCGTATAGCCTGAGGGGTGTACCGCGGTTTTTGTTCATCGGTCCGACCAAGTTTGTAGCTAATTTTGAACTGCGGCTCAGAACATTACATGTTAATATTCTTAAACAGGATTTTACACTCTATATACATCCATTTATCGATTGCGGTAAAGTTTGGCTCAGGGGTGATCCCGGAAACATGAAAAACCTGCATCTTACCCAGGGGCTCGGCTTTCATGTCCGCTGGAATAAAGATTTTGTCGGTGCGCTCGATTTTGGACATTCGCAGTATGAACCTCTGGCTGTTTATATGTCTTTTGGCAATATGTTCTGAACCCTGTTATAATTAATATTTATTTAAATTATATCTGGAAAATTTTAGCATCGGGGATGGGAATAATTTTTTCCTTGTTTTGTTTAAGAATGAAATCCTAACTAAACAATGGAGAGGGAAAAATGAGTAAAAAATCAATTGTATTGTGGTTATTTTTTTTGTGTCATGTTGTGTTGGTGTGGGGCCAAACAAGCGAACCCGAAGCAACGACTCCCAAGTATGGCTGGCAAAAAGCAATGTCGGCCGGACTGAACCTGACTCAAACCAGTTTTGATAACTATGTACAGGGCGGTGAAAATACCATGACCTGGCAGCTTAACGCCACTTACAAGTTTGTGAATGATCAGGAAAAAACCAATTGGGCTAACAGCGGCAAATTAAATTATGGTATGTCTAAAAGCGGCAAGGATGAAAGCAAAAAGTCGATTGATGAAATCAAGCTGGAAACTGTTTACACCTACAAACTGGGTATTAATATCGATCCATATATTGCCGGTACTGCCGAAAGTCAGTTTGGGCCCGGATATAACTATGCCGCCAAACCAAAAGCGGAAATATCCAATTTTGCCGACCCCATTTATTTCCGGGAAAGTGCCGGCGTGGGTTACAAGCCCAAACCGGAAATCGCTACCCGGCTCGGTTTTGCTATGAAACAAACTTTAACCGATAAATACCCCATGCCTTTTGCCGATGATCCCAAAACACTGGCAATTGAAAAGACGAAACAAGAGTATGGTATGGAATCGGTTACCGACCTGGACTTGAAAGTTTCCGCTAATAGTAAATTAACCTCAAAACTGGAACTGTTTTCCAATTTAAAAACTTTTGAGGAAATTGATGTCAACTGGGATACAATATTGATTGCCCAGGTCACCAAATATATAAATCTGAATTTTAATGTTAAAATGCTTTATGATAAAGATATTTCCAAAAAACGGCAGTTAAAGCAGGCTTTAGCAGCGGGCATAACCTACAGCTTTTTTTAATATTGCTGCTTCCAGTTAATGTGATTAACCGGAAATATCACCTTAAAAATGGTTTGGTATTTCCGGTTTTTTTATTCCTGAAACTTTTTTCAGTTTGGAGCATTCAAGTTATTCGAAAAGCGCCTTGTATCGATTTGCCAGTTATTTCTGACAAGAGGGGTAATTTATTGGTGAAAGTGATTTTTTCATTGCAGATACCATAAAAAAAATGTAAAATATTCAAGATGGATTATTTTGGAATAATTTTCATACAACAACAATTGACTAAAAACGGGCCGGTATTGTTTGTTCATAAGACCGGTTAAACAAAGAGGCGGTATGAAAAAGCGTTATTTACTGGGTCTTATATTATCATTCGTTATCACGGCCGGCGCTGCTGATACAATCAGGATCAACGAGATCATGTCGGTTAATGTTCTAACAATTGGCGATGAAAAGAATGAGTATGACGATTGGCTCGAACTTTATAATCCATCTGCTACGGCAGTTAATCTCAATGGATATTATTTAAGCGATGATGCAACGCGGTTGAACAAGTGGGAGATTGCTTCAGCTAATCCATCCCAAACTACAATTCAACCCGGTAGTTACCTGCTCATTTGGGCGGATGATGATACCGGCGACGGTCCTCTGCATGCGAATTTTAAATTATCGGGAGAAGGTGAAAAGTTGTTTCTGGTTGCACCCGATGGTATTGCCATTGTGGATAGTATGACTTTTCCTGCAATTCCAGCCGATTATTCTTACGGCAGATCTCCGAACGGAGCAAACACCATCGGGTTTATGCCGCAGCCATCTCCGAATCACCATAACACTCAATACTACAATAGTTTTGCCGGCGCACCGTTTATATCTCAAGCCTCCGGTTTTTATAATGCTGCTATAACAGTTTCTCTGCAGGCGAGTCACCCGGATGAAGTGATCTATTATACTCTGGATGGTTCTCAACCTGATATGGAGTCTTTTCTATATACATCTCCCATTACTATTTCACAAACCTGTGTCTTGAAAGCATTTTCTTATCGAGCAAACTATGGCCCAAGCCCGATTGCCTCGGCTTCCTATTTTATCAATACTGAACATCATTTACCAGTTCTGTCTATGATCATCGACCCGGCCAGTTTATTCGATGCCGCAACCGGTATTTACACTAACCATCTGCAAGAGGGCAGAGCCTGGGAAAGAAAGGCAGATTTTGAATTTTTTAAGGACGGCAGCCAGGCTTTTAATATCTCTGCCGGTGTTCGGATCCAGGGCAATACCGGGCGGGAAATGGCTAAAAAATCATTTCGTTTGTTTTTTCGTGACGGTTTTGGCGCGGAACGACTCGAATACCCGCTCTTCCGGCATACATCGGTACAAAGTTTTACTAACCTGGTGCTGCGCGCCGGTTATGATGATGATCTGATGGCCGATAACGGTACCTTGTTACGTGATCCGCTGGTCAATGAAATGTGGCGTCGGTTAGGATTCCTGACCTCGCATAGCCAGCTTGCCTTGCTTTATATTAATGGTCAGTACTGGGGTATCTATGATATGCGTGAAAGTATCAATGAAGATTTTATCCATGATTACTGCAATTATGACGATATGGACATGATCCGTTATCGCTGGGCCGATTGGGAACTGATTTATGGTACGGCCGACGCTTTTAATGAGTTTATGGATTATATTGAGAATGCTAATCTTGTTACGGATGCCGAGTTTGCCAAGGTCGAGCAAGCGATAGACCTGGAAAATTTTACTGCAATCCAGGCGCTGTCGCATCCAACCGAATACCGCAGCTGGACTTATGGAGCTACTATGTTCAAATCCAATGAACCGGGCGCAAAATGGCGTTGGACGGTTTGGGACATGGATCGCGCTTATGCCACGTCGGACTGGAATGGTTTTAGCTTTTATACTAATACTTCTGGAGAATACTGGCCGAATATTATCACTCAAAAATTGATACAGAATCAAAAATACCGGCAAACCCTGATAACCCGGATTTGCGATTTATTGAATACCATGTTTGTGCCGGATAATGTCAATCAATTGCTTGATTCGCTGCAAAGTGAAATAACCCCGGATATCCCCTATGAACTGGAGCGCTGGAATTGTACCGAGGATAAATGGCTGGAAAATGTAGATATATTACGTTATAAAATCGGTTTTCGCCCGGATTTGGTACGGCAGCAGATGCAGGAGTATTTTAATACAAGCGCACCGGTCGATCTTGCCCTGGCGGTGCAGTCCGGGCAGGGAATTGTTAAGGTGAATACGGTTACAGTTGATGAATTACCATGGACAGGCAAGTATTTTCCGGGTATTCCGGTTGAAATAACCGCCCTGCCCAAACCGGGATACCGGTTTGCCGGCTGGGGAAATTCTCATTTATCCACAGACTCGCATATTACGCTTAACCTGGTAGTCAATACTACTTTAACGCCGGTTTTTGAAAAACTGGAAAATACCAATACCGAACTGATCGCACCCTCACGAGTTCGGTCCGGCAGTATATTACCGGTTGTTGCCAGGGTTCGGAATTCCGCCTGGAATTTCGATCCACTGGTGCAAGGTGTTGCGCAGGTTCAGAGCAGTCCTGTAGGGATCAACTCATCTATGACTATCAAGCGAGGAGCCGGAACGGTTGTCCTGCCGGTCAATAACGCCGGCAATATGGTTTTGTCTATTACCAATCCGGAAATCCCTGCTGCTCAAAAGAATATAACGGCGACCACCGGCTTCCCGTTGCAACAGGTTTCAGGTACATTACCAACCGGTGTTATCCACTGGACTTCCGGCGCGGATTATTTATTGACTTCCGATCTGACCATACCCTCCGGAACTCATTTAACAATCGATGCCGGGGTTAATGTCTTGATACGCAAAAAGGTCAATATCACTGTGAACGGCGATATTGAGATCAACGGTACTGCAACCGACCCGGTTTTGTTCACCTCGGAAGAGCGTAATCAACCCTGGGGTGGTTTTGACTTTAGCGGCAGCGAAGTCGATATTGCGTATTGTTTTTTTGTGAATGGCGGCGGCGATTCGACCAAAGGCTGGAATCATGGTAATTACCAGCCGATTTTGTTTGCCCGCAATGATACGGAAATGCGCCTGAATAACTGTTATATCCTCAATTCTCCCGGTAAAGCCTGGGGCGCTTCAACCGCAAAAATTACCGCCAACGAGTGTGTTACCGCTTTTGTTTATCATGGGGGAGAGTTGCTTTATACACTGCTTAATTATACAAACAGTTACATGATGAACATCCCCAATGATGACGGTATTTTTGAAGATAAGGACAGCGACGGTTTTCATATTGATTATTTATATCCGAATTCCAATGAATATTCAGTGATAGACCATTGTTTTTTCATTAACGGTAAAGATGATGCAGTAGATCATCATGCTTCGCGGTTACGGGTGCAAAATTGCTGGATTGAAGGCTTTATGCATGAAGGCGTTGCCTCTTCCGGGCAGGATACGATCCGTATATATAATACTGTCATACAGAACTGCGACCAGGGTATCGAGTGCGGCTGGACGGATAGCGGTATCAGCAACGGGCCGCTGGTATTTGCCGATCATTGTGTTGTCATCAACAACAACACCGGCCTGCGTTATGGCGACAGCTACGACTGGTCGTATCATGGTCATTTAACGGCAACCAATATGATTATTTATAATAATGACGATAATATTCGTAATTATTTGAATTCTACCCTGGCGCCGGCTCCGGATGCGATTGATATTTCCTATTCCATGACCAATGATGATGATTATAACAACGCTCCGTTTTGCATTACCGGCGTGCCGGTATTTGATGAAAAATATTATCTACTGCCCGGTTCACCCGGCGTCGGCAAAGGTATGTATGGCGCCAATATGGGTTTGGAAGATAATATGAGCAGACTTTATGGCCCTGTTATTATTACAGAAATTATGTACAACGCCACAGCAGACAGAAATAGCGGCGACTGGATCGAGCTATATAACCCCCAGGCTGTTGCGCAAGATATTGCCGGCTGGATTTTAAAAGATGATCATGATGATCATGAATTTGTTTTCCCTCCGGGCTCGATAATTCTGCCCGACAGCCTGGTTGTGGTGTGCGAGGATACGGTGCTGTTCCATGATATCCATCCACAGATCAAAAATATTTTTGGCAATGTCAGCTTTGGTTATGGTCGTAGCGACCAGGTTCGTTTGTTTTCGCCAATTCTGCAACCGGTTGATAATGTAACCTATGCTAATAAGGCACCCTGGCCGGCTGAAGCCGACGGCAATGGTTACAGTTTATCGCTAAAAAGTATCACATTGGATAATGCGCTGGCGGCAAGTTGGGTGGCCTCACTAATAATGGATGGTACTCCGGGCCGAAAAAACAGCGACAGTATGAGTAACATTGATAGAGATAAACTACCGCATTTTTTCTGTTTAAAACAGAATTATCCCAATCCTTTTAATGCGCAAACTACAATTACCTGGGACCTTCTCAAAGCTGCCGGAGTATCTTTAACCCTTTATAATATTCAGGGGCAGGTGGTCGCCAGGTTAATCGAGAATAAAGCCATGCCGGCCGGCGCGCATCGTTATATTTATAATGCCGGCGCTATTGCCAGCGGGGTTTATTTTTACTGCCTGGAAATTAACCAACCAGGGAATGGACTACAAAGGTCGGTTAAAAAGATGTTGGTGATGAAATAATTAGTATGAGGTTTTAAGATTCAGGTGACTTTATTTTATCTGCCGTCAATAACTGCTAAACCGGGGGATACCATTTCCGTTTAGCTGATGCCGTGTTCTTTTTTATAGGCCGCCCAGTTTTTCTTTAAATTGATAAATGATGCCTGATCCGGTTGCAATAAAAATGGATTGGTTTTCCGTTCATAGCCGATGCTCGATTCCGGCATAACCCCGTAATCATGTCCGGGGTAGACTCTGGTATCATCCGGCAAGGTCAGCAGTTTTTGGTGCAGGGAGTCATATTCCTGGCGCGCCTGTTGCTCAAAATCTGTGCCGCCAACTTTACCGACAAAAAGGGTATCGCCTGTAAATACAGCGCCGTTAACAAGTATGCAGATAGAATCCGGGGTATGACCAGGGGTGTGTAGAATTTTAACCTGTAAAGCACCCAGTTGAAATTCAACGCCATCCCTTATGATTTGCTCGCTGTGGGGTTCGGTATCGCCATAGCTTACCGGTTTTATCCCGGTGCGCTGGAATATAACAGGATTACCGTTGGTATGATCGTAATGTTTATGAGTATTAAAGATATAGAGTATTTTATAACCATGTTGTTGTGCAAAATCGGCGAGCATTTCCGGGGAGTAGGAGGGATCGATTAACAGCGCATTTTTACTGGTTTCATCTGCGGCAAGGTATGCAAAATTTCTATCTCCGCCTGTTTTAAATTGTTTTACAAACATGGCGTCCTCGCTTTATAAAGAGATTGGTACAGATCCCGATTATAGTATTGTTAATAATCCTGATTCATTTTTTATTTAACAATGCCAGCAGCAGGTTATCCATTATGTAATTAATTTCAAAGAACCGCTGATCGCATTTCAGCATACGGTCCGCAGATTGAATAAAAGGGGCTTCAACCAGTTCATGCCCGGCATTCTCAATCAATAGCCTGGCGGCTTCCTGGGTAAATTCCAGATGGAATTGTAAACCTACCACGCGTTCATTATAAATAAAACCCTGGTTAGTGCAGGCTTCACTCGATGCCAGGGGGATAGAGCCTAGGGGAATTGCAAAAGTATCGCCATGCCAGTGCAATGCCCAGCATTCTTCGGGCAGAAAATCGGCCAGGGGAGATGAAAACGCCTGCGGATGTTTGCGTATTTTAAACCAGCCTATCTCTTTATGTTGGTTGGCAACTGTTTTTGCGCCCAGTGCATCGGCGATGAGCTGCGCACCCAGGCATATACCGACGACAATTTTCCCTTTGCTGATAGCTGTTTTAATCGCCTTTTTTTCTTCCTTTAGCCAGGGGTATTTATCTTCCTCGTAAATATTCATCGGCCCGCCCATGACAAACAACCAGTCATATTTAGTGGTTGCCGGGGGATGTTCGCCAGCAAAAAAACGGGTACAGGTTATGTCGAAATTATTATCCTGCGCCCAGTCTTCAATACTGCCCAGTCCTTCGAACGGAACGTGTTGAAAAAAATGCAGATTCATGGGTTCTTTGATTTTTTCTTTTATCATGCTTTAATATAGGAAAAAACTGCAACTTGTCAATGATTTTTTTAATGTTTTTTTGAGGATAATAAAAAAATTACAGCATTTTTTCATAACAGTTAAAGACAAATTTTCGACCCGGAAAGCGTACCTCGCCGGCTTTGGTATAATTCCTTGTCTCATACAGGTTAATGGCGGCAGAATTGGCGGTATAGGCGTCGAGCCGGATACAACTGTAACCATTAGCACTGGCATAATGTTCGGCAAAATCCATTAACTTGTGCGCATATCCCCGGCCACGTTGTGCCGGATGCACGCACAAGCGATGCACGACCATTACTTTATCGGCATGATACCCCCAGGGTATCGTCTTATATTCATCATCCTGACGATCATTGAGTACCACCTGACCGCATAAATAGCTTTCATCAAACAACAGATATAGATTCCCTTGCCTGATGTCCTGTTCCAGGATTTGTTGGGTCGGATAATTATCATTCCACTGATCGAGGTTGTGAGCAGCCATATCATCGGTTACGGCGCGTATCAATGCCATCACCGGGTTAATATGATGTAGTTCCGCACGACAGATATGCAGGGAGGCTTTGAAATCTTGAAATTTGAGAGGGCTTTTAGCTATCATGATAATAGTGGATTATTCTTTTTCGTCCAGTTTTCTGCCAAGTATTTCCGCATATTTAATAATAAAATCCTCCAGGTCGATCTTTTTCCCTTTATCTATGAAACGAATATGTGGATTTTGCCCTTTGTGTTTATAAATAAAATAGTCCTTTACATCATTATCGAGGGTCACATCACTTTTTTCAAATACTTTAATCGTATAATTCCTGTGTTTGGCATCGATTGAAAATTTATAACGAAATTTTGAACTATCCAGGGCGGATAGGAAATGGACGTAATTAACCCCAAATGCTTTTTTAAAATGTATTTTCAGAGTGTCGTATGGAATAAAATCATCGAGAAATAACCGGTCGTTCCAAAAGTCGTTGCGGATTTTTTTAAGTATCGTAGTGGGATCAATACCGGATATTAACTGGCTGTCCAATCGAGCCGGTTCGGCATAGTGTTGATGTTGATTATAATAAAAGTTCTCTACTTTAATAAAAGTTTCAAACCAGGCGTAAAGGGAGAAAAAAGTATCAATCTGTTTGTGCCGACCCTCCATCAATAGCGCTGTTACTAACATATCCTCCTTTTCGATGATTCGGGTACGGTATTTGTTGGCATAAATAATACCGATCAATAAACCGGATAGTACCATTAAAAAGATCAAAATGACCGGCAAAGCATTTTTATGACTTGAGGACCTCCCTGTGAACGGTTGCGCCATGTTTCCACCTCTATATATGTGAGCCTTGCAGTATAAAAAATGTTTAATTGGATACTGAATATATTTCCCATTTACCGGATTGAGCAGAATGTTATCCGGGAAGGGGTTCAGGATTTTTAAACCATTACTATCCTTTTAACTGATTCACGACGTTGCTGTTATCCGGTTCCGTGTGGATTGTCGCTTCGATATTTAATTCTGATTTTATAGCTTTTTCGATTTCCGTAGCAATATCATGGGCTTTTTTCAAATGCAGAGAACCGGGTAATTTTATATGAAAGGTCAATTCAGTATGGTCGCCATATTTATGAATATGAAAATGATGCGCCTTGAAATTATTGGTGGCAGCGACCCGGCCGCAAATTTCGTTCACCTGGTTTACAAGCAAGGTGTCCGGTTGTTCGCCCAGCAGGGGATTGACCGCATCGCGGAAAATTTCCAGCGAAGCGTAAAAGATCATAATTGCCACAATAATACCCAGCACGCCATCGATCCACCAAAAGTGTTTACCTAAAAAAATACCGGCCAGAATAATGACCGACGAAATGGCATCGCTGCGATGATGCCAGGCGTCGGCTTTGAGCAGGGTGGCTTTGTTCTTTCGCCAGGCCCACAGGGCAAATTGCGCCAGTCCTTCTTTAGCAACAATGGAAATGATCGTTACCACAATAGCAATCATACCAAAATTGACCATTTCATGATTGCGCAGTTTAGTAATAGATTCCTGAAGAAAGTTCAGAGCGATCATAGATAATAATACGCCAATGACAATTGAAGCAATCGACTCGGCGCGGCCATGTCCGAACGGATGCGCCTTGTCCGCCGGTTTGATGGATACTTTGGCGCCTATTAATACAAATATCGACGATACCGAATCGGAAAGGGTATGCCAGGCATCTGCAACCAGGGCGATGGAACCGGTTACAATACCGGCCCAGTATTTCAGGATAAACAGGATAATATTGAAAAAAATTGAAAACCATCCTTCGAACTGGGTTAGTTTATTGGCTTGAATTTTATCCATAGTCATTTTCTCATTTATTATCAAGGTGTTTCTTAAAAATTAAATTTTTACTTATAATAATATTCTCTACCGGTTTTACGATTGTATATCAAGACCTGGCTTTATTCAGTATGCATGGTAAAAATTCAGGTCTATTTACTATTTAACCAGGCAACGGCAGCAGCCCGTTTTTCCGCTGCGGTTATGGCGGTAGCCGGTAATTTATCTAGTTCCCAGGCGATAGTAAATTCGATAGATTCGCCGATCCTCAATAATTTGGTGGCGCTCAGCAGTTCCAGTTCCGTATAGGACGGACATGTATAAACTTCGGCGCTGCACCCCCCATCGGGAAAAGTCTCCCCCGGCGTGTATGTAAAAAACTCACCGATTACAACATCATCGATAATCGCCGCCAGCCATTTATCACTATCGGCGCCGGCTTTTTGATCGCTACTGGCGCTGGGTATAAATATTCCGGTTTGACCTTCCACGCTAAAGTTGGAAGCCCCGTTTTGGGACATCATAATATAACCATTGGGAAATTTGCTGTTGGCATTTAAATTAAATAAAGTCTGGTCAGGCGAATTAACCTGGGTAACATTCCAGATTGTGTAACGAATCGGCTCTACCGATAAAATCTTGGCTTGTTTGATTTTTTTAATTATCTGGCGTATTGTGAGGCGGCTGCCTTCTTCGGCCAGGCGTATTTCCCGCACACTCTGCGCGCCGCAGAATTCACTCACCGGGCTGGTTATTTCCACACCATCCGCCAAAACTTTTATAGTATGCGGGGCGCCGTCAAAATAGGGATCCGGCGGCCAGGCCATACCATTGATTTTCGGAAAATCATTCTGACCGGTTGGCCACACTTTATCACCGCCAAAATTGGTCCACGACCTGACGCTTGTCAAATCTTGCGGTAAAGTTCTACCAAAAGTTTGCGGATCATTCCACAATATATTAACGCCGTCCTTGAAACCATAAAACATGATCCTGCCGATTGCAGGAACGACAATAACTTGAGTCGTTGCATTGGTTATTTGATAAGCATCGTTCCAGCCGTTCCATTTCATTTTTTTTACTCCATCTTCGGTCGTTATCGGTTTGGTGGTTGCGTTTTTATCTGCACATGCAGAAAATATTAAAAACCAGGTTAATAGAAAAACCAATATTCTTTGCTTGTAGTTATGCATAATTGCTCCGTGTTTGTTATGCTTTGACTATGAGGATTTCGTTCCAGTTGGTGGTAAAGTTATTGGATTTCATATTACGCTGCATCGCCCATTCTTTGCGGGTGCCTGCTGCTGCCACCTGTACGGTTTTAGACCCGTAACGGGAATTGAGCTGATCCATGACCCGCATCAGTTTTTGCGATTTTTCCCGGTAGGGGTAATTGTCGAATAAATTCAACTGAATATTATCGCTATCGACAATATCGGTTAAAAATATCCCGGCCTTTTTGTAATGATAGTTGGGCCGGTAAATTTTTTCTATACCACGGCAGGCATACCGGACCAGTTCCAGGGTATCATTAGTTGGTGTGGGTAAAACGATTTGTATACAGTTAAAGTATTGCGGTTCTTCTTTAAAGCGATTGGTGGTTAAAAATACCTGCATTATTGAGGCGGCGGAGTGTTGCTGGCGACATTTTTCTGCGGCGCGGCTGGCATATTCGGCAATTGCTTCCCGCATTTCCGCCAGTGTTTCAATGGGGCGGCCAAAACTACGCGAGGTGCAAATCCCTTTTTTCGGCGCCGGCGCCTGGTCGAGTTCAAGGCATGATTTACCGCGTAATTCCCAAACCGTTCGCAGCCCCACTACGGTCATGTGCTTTTTAACCCATTTATCCTGCGCATATTTGAGCTGCCGGGCATTCTCGATGCCATGCCGGCGTAAAAATTTATCGTATTGCCTGCCGACTCCCCAAATATCTTCAACCGGGATGCCTTCAAGCAAGTGATCGATATCGGGATGGTTAACAATGTTAAACACAGCTCCGGACTGGCGGTTTTTTTTGGCATATTTACTGGCTACTTTGGCGAGGGTTTTGGAACTGCCGATGCCGATTGTTACCGGCAGGCCGGTGCCCTGCAACACATAGCGGCGAATTTCGGCGGCATATTCATCCAGGTTCTGATGACGAAAGCCGTCCAGTTCCAGAAAGGCTTCATCGATGGAATAAATTTCAATATCCAGCGCAAAACCGGCCAGTATTTCCATGACCCGGCGCGACATATCGCCATACAGTTCATAATTGGAAGAAAAGACCGCAATATTATGCTTTTCAACCAGATCACGGCATTTGAAATAAGGCTCGCCCAGCGGCACTTTCATTTGCTTGACTTCATTGGAACGCGCGATCACGCAGCCATCGTTATTAGATAGTACAATAACCGGGCGGTTCGCGAGACTGGGATTAAAAGCCCGTTCACAGGAGGCATAAAAGTTGTCGCAATCGACCAGGGCAAATATTTTGTTCATAGGCTATTTACTTTTTTAACCTGCCGGTTTAAAATTGTACCGGTAATTCATCTTATTTGTAAAAGGTATGGATACAATGCACCACCACACCCCAGATCTGGAAATCCGCTTCCTCCGGTATTTCAATGGAAGGAAAGGCGGCATTATCCGGATAGAGCAGTAATTTACCGTTGCGGCGTTTCAGCCATTTTACCGTCAGTTCGCCGTTAAGAATGGCAATAACGATCAGGTTTTCACGGGCCTGGATAGAGCGGTCGACGATCAGAATATCACCGGAGTAGATGCCGGCGCCGGTCATGGAATCGCCTTCGACCCGCACGCAATAGGTGGTTGCCCGGTTTTTGATCAGATACTTGTTCAAATCCAGCTTTTCAGCCAGGTAATCATCCGCCGGGGAGGGAAAGCCTGCCTGGATTTTCGGATAAAACAGCAACAGTTCCACCTGCTCATCGGTGGAAACCGGGTAAACTGCCGTTACGGTCAGTTTTTTGGGGGCGTTATTCATTGCAGTTGCGCTGAAAAGTGCGGCCTTTCTGTGGTACAAGTTCTTTGTTCAACCTTTTTCGGTATCCGAACCGGGTGGCTCCGATAGAGAGTAGCCTTGAAACCGGTTTATGCCGATAATATAAAAAGAATTGTCAATATTTGCTACATTAATAATGAGCGGCACTGATCATCTGTTCAGCCGGATATTGACGTAAAAGTTCGGCAGCGGCCTCGGCAGGTGTCGAAGGTGATAACCAGGCGCTTTCCGCATCCGGCGCCAGTATTACCGGCATTCGAGTATGTGGTATTTGCAGCATTTTTTCATTGGCATCGACGGTAATAATTGTGCAGGATTTGAGAATCTCGTTGCCGGGCAGCATACATTGATCCCAGATCGCGGCTATAGAAAAAATGTGCTGGTCCGCCAGGGAAATTCGGTATTCGACTCGTTCTGCATCTTTGGAAGCCAGTTTTTTATCGGGCCATTCAAAAAAACAGGTAGCAGGAATGATGCAGCGTTTTCTCTTTTGCCAGGCGCTTTTAAAGCTAGCTTTTTCCAGCAATGATTCCGAGCGTGCGTTGAAGGAACTGAACTTTTTTTCTTTTAACGGTTTGTTCCACCACGCCGGAACAATATCCCAGCGAAAGTAATCCAGTGCGCGGCCCTGCGGTGTTTCCAACACCACTGGAACCAGAGTATGAGAATCGCCATGCGAGGGATAATAATGGGCGTCATTAAAAATATTTTCAATTTCTTCTATTGGCATAATTTCCAGTCCGTACCGGTCGATCAGGCTCTTGAATTTCATATAGTTAATGGCAAAATGTCCACACATAATTCACCTGTATTTTTAATGTATAATTAACAGCATCCGGCAAACCTGTATGCCTGTTTGATTATTGTTAAATAATTATGAACTTTTAAAAGACCACTTGATGTATTTTAGTTTTTAATTTTCAAAAAATCAAGCATTTTTAGTTGCCCCTCTTATTTTTTAAAAATTCATCTTGAAAAATCAATTCATTATTCATATTTTCTGAAATAATATTACCGGTAAAAATTTTAATTAATTTAACCAGGGAATTCTAAACAGGAGAGTTTAATGGATGCCTTGATCCTTTCCCGCTTGCAGTTTGCGCTGACCATTGCTTTTCATTATATTTTCCCGCCGATCAGTATCGGTTTGGGATTGCTGCTCGTTATCATGGAAGGCCTATATATGAAAACGCGCAACCCGCTCTATCATGCCATGACCCGGTTTTGGGTTAAAATTTTCGGGCTGGTTTTTGCACTCGGTGTAGCTTCCGGGATTGTTATGGAATTTCAATTCGGCACCAACTGGGCGACCTATTCACGGTTCGTTGGCGATGTGTTTGGCAGCGCCCTGGCGGCCGAAGGTATTTTTGCCTTTTTTCTGGAATCCGGTTTTCTGGCTGTGCTGCTGTTTGGCTGGAACCGGGTCAAACCGCGCACACATTTTATTTCGACTATAATGGTGTGCTTTGGCGCGCATTTCAGCGCGGTGTGGATCATTGTTGCCAATTCCTGGCAGCAAACCCCGGCCGGGTATCACATTGTTAATACCGCTATGGGGCCGCGTGCTGAAATTGTTGATTTTTGGCAATTGGTGTTCAATCCATCCACCCTTGATCGTCTCAGCCACACCCTGATGGGCGCATGGCAAACGGGCGCGTTTCTGGTCATCAGCGTTTGCGCATGGTATCTGCTTCGTAACAAACATGTAGATTTTGCCCGCGCCGGATTGAAAATTGCCCTGGTTGTAGCAGCAGTCGCTTCTCTGCTCCAACTGGCTACCGGCCATGCCAGCGCTGTAACCGTTAGCAAAACCCAACCGGCTAAACTTGCGGCTATGGAAGCGCACTATGATTCCCTCGCCGCCGCCGATTTATACCTGTTCGGCTGGGTTAATGACAAGCAGCAACGAGTGCAGGTCGGCATAAAAATACCCGGTTTGCTCAGTTTTCTGGTGCACTGGGATGCGAAAGAACCGCTTATCGGCCTGAATGCTTTCCCTGAAGACGAGCGACCGCCGGTGAACATCGTCTTTCAGGGCTATCATATCATGATCGCCATCGGCATGGCGCTCATTTTTATTTCCTGGCTGGGCTTGTTATTATGGTGGATGAAGAAATTATTTAATTATCGCTGGTTATTATGGGTGTATGTAATTGCCGTCCTCGGACCGCAGATTGCCAACCAAACCGGCTGGCTCACCGCAGAGGTCGGTCGCCAGCCCTGGATCGTCTATGGATTGTTGAAAACCGGCGAAGCCTTTTCACCGGTTGTTAGCGGCGGCCAGGTATTAACCTCCATTATAATTTTCGGCTTGATTTACCTGTTGTTGTTTGCGCTTTTCATTTACCTGTTGGTGGAAAAGATCAAACATGGCCCTGATGAAAATGACCAAGCAAAGGAGGGACAAATCGCATGAATTTAGCATTAGATTTAAATACCACCTGGTTTTTTCTGGTTGGCATCCTGTTAACCGGATACGCCATACTTGATGGCTTTGACCTGGGAATTGGCGCCCTGCATTTGTTCACCCGCACCGACCAAGACCGGCGCATCATGCTCAATTCCATCGGTCCGATTTGGGATGGAAATGAAGTATGGCTGGTGACCGGCGGCGGCGCGTTGTTTGCCGCATTTCCCGAAGTGTATGCAACCGCTTTTTCCGGTTTTTATATGGCTTTTATGTTATTACTTTTTAGCCTGATCTTTCGCGCTGTGGCTATTGAATTTCGCAGCAAAAAAGATGACGTTTTATGGCGTAAGGTGTGGGATACCAGTTTTACGGTGAGCAGTATAGTTGCAGCGCTGCTCATTGGTACGGCTTTGGGCAATGTAGCGCGCGGTATCCCTCTGGACGGTAGTTTTGAATATGCCGGCTCTTTTTGGGATATTTTAAATCCTTATTCACTTTTAATTGGTATTACAGTGCTGGCACTTTTTATGATGCACGGCGCTTTGTACGGTATTGTAAAAACCGAGCATGCTTTGCAGAAATTGCTTACCCGTATCTTTCGCAGTGTTTATTTCGTGTTTGCGGCAGCGTATGTATTTATTACCATCAACACGTTTTTATTTACTCCGCACCTGGTGCAGCCGTTCAAAGCCAGTCCGGCGTTGTTTATTTTACCGTTGCTTACGGTACTGTTGATTGTAAATATTTTTGTGCAGCATAAAAAGGGCAGGGACCTGGCGGCCTTTTTATCATCCGGCGCGGTGATTTTTACCCTCATGCTGACGTTGGGTTTGGGATTGTACCCGAATTTATTAATCAGCAGCGGTGATCCGGCCAATTCACTGACAATTTATAATGCCGCATCTTCGCAAAAGACTTTGCAAATTATGCTGACTATTGCCCTGATCGGCATGCCGCTGGTGCTTTTCTATACCGTAATTATATTCCGTATATTCCGCGGCAAGGTCAAACTGGATAAACACAGTTATTAATAATAAAATCAACTTGG
Organism: bacterium; assembly: GCA_029561455.1. Taxonomy (GTDB): domain Bacteria; phylum Zhuqueibacterota; class Zhuqueibacteria; order Residuimicrobiales; family Krinioviventaceae; genus Fontivivens. Next base: position 15,579 of record JAKQIY010000057.1, on the reverse strand, counting down.
TAATTCAGATATAAGCAAAAGCGGTATGATATAGAGTAAAAAAAAGGGGGAAATAATCTATTTATCCGTATAGTCCGGGTACAATTTAGCGCGGCAATCCGGGCAGATGCCGTGGCTGAATTTTGCTTCGGAATGTTTGGTTACATAGCTTTCCACCGAGTGCCAATTACCCTGGTCGTCGCGAATTTTTTTACAATTGGCGCAGATTGGCAGTAAGCCGCTGAGGTTTTTCACCTGCGCCAGGGCGTCCTGTAATTCGGTGATGAGCTTTTCCCGTTCCAGTTCCAGGTTTTTTCGCTTACTAATATCATGGAATAGAAATAACTTGCCGACGACGAGCTGCTTTTGATTGCGTAAGGTTATCAGTTGTACATCGAAATATGTATTTTGTCCAACCTTTTGGACGATGATGTCATAATGATCATCCGGTTTATCCTGTAATCCTGCAATTGCATTTTCCCATGATTCCGGCAATTCCGAACGGGATTGCCCAATCCAATTATTTTGCTGGTGTGATAAAAAGCCACGCATAGCCGGATTCAGATCCACTATCCGGTCTTTGTTATCGAATACGATGATACCGTTGTTCATTGAATCGACTATGTTATTCCTGGCAATCGGCACCAGGTCGAACATGTGGAATTTGAATATGGAATAGGCCAGAATTGCGCCGCTAACCATAAACGCAATCGGCGTCCATTCCAGTCCCGGTACCGGATTAATGTTAAAAACATAGACAATATTACCTGTAATTGGGAAAAGTGAGGCTGTTATCAATGCAATAGTTTGTTCTTTATAGTATCCCGGAAACTTGCGAAAGGAAATGATAATCAGAATAATACTAGATAATAAACATAAATAGGCATATATAATAAAAAACCAAAAGTATGCGCCATGATTGTATAAAGCGATATTAGTTTCCGGATTTATAACTATCGAGGTCCAGACAAGGTGATGCCAGTTATTGGTAAAGGCCATCACAATTGTTAAAATCGGCAGGATAAAAAGTAAGATAATATTTCTTTGGTTTATTTTTTTGTCATACTGACTGTAGGCAATGGCCAGCAATAAAAAAAGCACCGGTGCGGTGGTCGAACCCAGGTAAGCAACCTGTGACCAAAAGGTCTTTAATGGTACGGTAGTGGCCGCCGATTCCAGGGTCATACCCCATGACCATAAAGCAACTGATAACTGCAACCATCTTAAAACTCGAGCGCTCAAAGTTGTAAATTTTTTGAGTAACAGCGCCAAAGTAAAGGCTATAAAACCTGCAAACAGCAGCGCCCAACTATAAAACTGTATATTATAAAGAGAAATATCCATTAATAATACTTTTGAAAGGTTTAAAAGGATATTAAACCGAAATCATTTTTTAATATTTTGTATGTACTTTACCAACAAAAGAATTATCTAGTTTGTTCCATACCTGAAACTAAAAAATTATTTATAACATCATGTAAATTTGTAAAACTGTTCTCTTAAAGATTTTCTTCTTCTTTACGACATTGCTTTTTACGGCGGGTGAGCGATAATCCGCCAAAACCGCTGATGATGGCCATGTAAAAACCAAAGTCATACCACCAACCGGTATTGGCGGTTTCGTATATCCGAATGCCGGGCTTGAATATCCCGATGATGAGGGATAACGGTGCGATCCAGCCATGCCAGATGCCCTTGAAAAATCCGGCCGGATGTTCAGCATTGTTTTTACCGTCGCCGGGAATGCAGCCGCTGATAAAGAGAATTGCCAGAATGGCAATCAGGAGTATTATGATCTTTTTTTGCTTGTTCATGACTCTCTCCATTTTCATATTATTCGAACACTGGATAATTAATGAATAACAGGTTTTTATCAAGACCGCCGGTCGATTGTTTACTGGCATTTTTAGCGCTTTCGGAAATCATCATAGTGCTGACCACCGGAGCGACTGAAGCATAAGCGCCGAGTTGGGTTATTTCATCATTGTAGGCGTTTTGTACGGCATCGGCAAATGTTTCGCCTGCCAGCCAGCGCTGCATAAAATAAATGGGGGAGAACATGATCAGGGTATTGGTTTGCGCGGCGCCATTGACGGCAATAATCCGGTACTTTTTCCAGTCATCGATCATACCGCTGCCGGAGTCACAGGTGTGGTAAACCGCCCTGATGCTGATATCCTTTTCGTCAAGTTTGGTAATGAAATCGGTAATCGTCATCGCGGCATTGTTATAAAAAATAATTTCGGATGCGCTGCCCTTGACATTTAATAATAAATCGATGCTATAGTTTTGGTTTTTCAGAGCAGTTAATGAATCAACCAGGATTTGACTGGTAGCGGTTTGATCCGTGAGGGTGATGATCTTTTGGTATTTCGGCGCGCACACGGTTTTAAGCTGATTGATCTGCCAGTCCTCGCCAAAAGCATCAACGATCTGGCTCAGCGACATACCCGTCATGGCGGTGGTATCAATAGCAAACATGTTGGAAAGGATTTTTTTGATTTCAGAGGGGTATACCTGAAAACCTAATTCAGCCAAACTGCCCATGGTGTTCTCGATAACCATTACCAGGGCCGGTTTGCCATCGGTTGTTAACGAAAATTTAACTTGTTCTTCCGTTGGTTTGACGGGATTTTTATCGTCGCCGCACGCTAATGATAGTACCAATACTGAAACTATGAGAATAAACCCCAACCTTGTTTTGGACATGATCGCTCCTGTAATAAAATACCGGTAAAAGGTACTTTTTAATTCACTTTCACCGGTATTATTGATTGTTAAGTAAAACATTTAAAGTATAACAAATATAGGGTTTTTTTGTCTTTTTTTCAATCAGTTTGTGCTTTTGTACAATAAATAAGTTCTGCCCACAACACAAATGAATATTGTTTCAATTTATTTATCCAGTATAATTCTGTACCAACCGGGACATTTATAAGCGCATTATCATTCCGATAAATAAACCTGACAAGTTCAACACCGCCTATATCATTAATTATTGTCTTTACATGCGAACTATCGGCATTATCTTTAAATTGCACATTCATTGCTACTTTTTCAGGACTGCTTGCAGCAGATTGCCAAAAAATGAATACTCTGATTATTAATTGGGATTGCAATAGTCGTGCTTCTACTCTGGATACATCATGACTATCCGCTTCCACTCTGACAACAAAAGTACTATCAATTTCAAGCCACCTCGGTTGTAAATTCATATCATCCAAAAAAGAAAGAAAAAAATCCTGTGTTATATTACTCGCTAAACCCACACCAACCATACCTGGTATATAGTCATCTCCATACGGCGTCACCGGTATTAACGGCTGTTTATCTTTGCTGCAATAACTGAACAGCATCATGCTACTACAGATTACCAGCATCAAAAATGTGAAATTTTTCATAATTAAATCCTCCCGTTTAATCCTGTTTGGTATTCATAACAAACACAAAACAGGTTAACCCACTGATATAGTTGATTAGCGGCAAAAAATTACCAGTTCCCCGCCGGTTCCAGGGATATGTTTGTTTTCTTTCTGTCAACAATTCAAATCTTAAATGAATTATAGTTTTTTTTAACCAAATATGCAATATAAATTTTCGGTTTTTACTTTTTATTTTACCGTTACCATACAGTGTAAATTAAACCCGCCGGGGTAAAAATAGCAGTTTAAGCAATATCCACATTATTTTTACAAAAGCAAGGTTATAGATAATACTGCCTGGAACAGGGAACAAAGGAGTGTCGCTCCCAACAGCCATTTGGAGAACCAGGTGTTGAATTCGTGATGGCCCTGTTTGAGGAACCAGGTGTGTATCGCAAACGCAAAAATGCCCCCTGTTGCCGCCAGCAGGGAAATGACCAGTCCTCCGGTTTGCTGTTGGTATACCAGGAGCAGACCGTACAATATTACAAACAATAAGGGAATGTGCAGCACCAGAAATCCAGCAATGCCGCCCGGCAGTTTGAACAGGTTCCATTCCTGCCAATATGCCGAATCCATTTCGTGTAATATCAGCAGGATGGCATTCACCATATATACCCATAAGAGAATTATGAACATAAAGACCTCGACAATGAGCAACGCATCAGCTTGGTTATACCCTCTTTGTTCGAATTTTGTTTTTATGAATATTTACCAGCATGGGAATGATCGTCGGCAGCAGCATGATGAAATAAGGATATTTGTACCTGGCCGCGCCGACCGACATAACCGTAATCGCAATGCCATAAAAGGCAAACAGGTAAATAACCAGGAATTCTGTGATAAAGATTTTTCGATTAAAATGATAATAATAGAATTGCCAGGCCATCAATGCCAGCACAATAAAATAGAACAAATGATGATATAGATATAGAATCAAAAAACCGGCTTTATAAGCCAGGGATTTTTCCGCCATGATTTGAGCGGTGTTGCCGGTTGCGGCCATTTTTGCAATGGTATGCAGGTTCCAGTCCGTTGTGTGCATCAGCGTATTAATAGACCAGTCATCCCAGGCAAACATGTAAAAAAGTTTTTTGGGGATAAACAGTAACCATTTAACGGGATTAGCTTGAATCCAATTAACCGACTGTTGCTTCCAGTAAGCCTGTTTTTCGGCCGGGGTTTTGGCCGCCAGGTTTTCGATATAACCGGCATTGCCCTGTGCAAAGACCCGTGTATTATAGCTGCCGGTGGCATAATCATTGGCGCCCATGAGGATATTCTGAGGCCCGGAATTGGCGGTGAACATAAACATTCCGAAATTGCTTTTTATGATCAGGCCGGTGGCAAGGATTACCAGCATCATGCCCCCTGTGATACATGCCATTTTACGCCACGGGGCTTGTTTCCGCAGAACCGCGATGGCAAACAATGTTATATAACTGAACAGTAAAGCAAAACCTACCTGCCGCACGCCAATACCAACGCCCAGCAGTATACCGCACAGCAGCCAATGTCTTTTTTGATTTTGCAAGTAACAGTAAAAGCTGCCGAGCATACAGATACCGAACAGAAATTCCGAGACATTGAGCAGCACCGCTCCCAGGTTGGTTAAATAGAGAATATATAACAATCCTGCCAGCAACGCATAGTTTTCATTGTTGAATAATTTCCGGGCGGTTATCATCAACAGGTAAAGCTGCAACAGGTTGAGGACAATATTCATAAAAAGGATAGCGGCTGCCGAGGGGACCAGGTTCAACAGCAGCAACACATAATTGACGTATACCGGCGAATCAATAAAGTCGTCATAGTGGTTATGGGGGCCGGGATAAAAGGTGTGGTTTAGCTGACAGTCCCGGGCCAGTTCATAAAAGCGTAACGAATCGCTGCTGAACGGCAGCGACAGGAACAGGACATAGGCGAACTGGATCAGAAGGTAAATGCCAGTGATAATGAGAAAATGTTTTTTATTCAGGGGCATGAGAATTTTTTGATTTTTATTAAATTGGTAGTTGCTTCTTGGGATAATAAAATAACAATCTCCTCTGAATATACAATCGAAATAATAGTGTTAACAGAAAAAAACATTATTTGAAATGCTAATCTTAAAATATATTATACTTTTGATGTTGATATATGTCTGTTTAAAAAAATAATCCCATTTTAATTAATAATGTTTAGAGAATAAAATATTTCTTAGTTGTTATTTTTCAATAACATATAAATTTCTTCTATATCCATTGTTAATCCATCTTTTGCTTTATCATAGTATATAATACTGACTTGAATTTTTTCCGATAAAGACTTTTTAGATTTATATGATTCCGGTTTAATACTCACAGGAATCTCGTTAATAAATCCATCAATTCCCTTTGATTCTTCAACGGGAGTCGCTAATCGATATTGAGCTGAGAATAATTGTGCTGTTTTATTTAAAATTGCTTCTTGAAACTTTAAACCTATAAATGTTTTAACAATAACTAAGTCTTTAGCCCATTGTCTAATCATATTCTGATCAATCTTAGTTATTGCTTGGCGAAAGTTTTCAACCATGTTTTCAATTTTATTTGTTGCATTTTCAATTGCATCAGGATATTTGTTTAAATACCACTTTTCCCATTCTTTAATTGAATTACCAGTAAATTCCTTTATCAATTCACTCATTTGACCAACAACGGCAGGACGAGTTCCCTGTGAATTCTGATTTGCCAAATTTATTATTTGAGTGGTATATTTGGGGAAATCATTTGGTGCAATCCCCAACAACTCAATAATTTCATTATTAGGAATTTTCAGTCGTGTTTTCATTATTTGAATGCTCCATTTGCAATAATTCAAATTTCTCTTTGTATTTATAATTATAATTTTTATCAACTTGACATAAGGCATTTTTAACTAAATGGGCATTAATAAAGGTTTTGTTTTTCAGGTAAAGATATACAAGAGTATAATTTTGTTCTTCATGTTTTATGTTGTCATATTTAAGATATACTTGTCTTTTTAGAATCTTTTTACGCAAAAATTCCATAGCCTGATCCTGAGTTTCTATAATCTGTTTGATGCCAATCAAGCGTACAATCTCGCCATTATTTAGTTTTATTAAATCCGGGGCAATAATTTCTTTTACTATGTATAGTGTTTCCCGTTTCGCCCCATTTTCCGAATCCTGCTGATTGATTTTCGAGCCGTATTTACGTTTCGCCGCTTCAGTTTTTTTATCCAATATCAGCGGATCATGAAATATATATTTTTGTGTGTTTATCCGCGCCTGCCAATCCACTATTAGTGGTTTTTGCTCTTTTATGGTAAACGAATTATCATTAAACAACACATTTTCCTGAATTTTTAGTTTTTCTTTAATGACCGGCAGAAAATCTTTGTTGATCTCATAACCAATCGAACTGCGCCCGGTCATCATGGCGGCCAGGGATGTTGTGCCGCTGCCGAGGAAAGGATCGAGCACGGTTTCGCCGCTAAAGGTAAACATTTCGATAGCTCTCCTGGGCAGTTCCACCGGAAACATGGCGAGGTGTTTGTCCTGCCGGGCGCCGCCAAAATTCCAGTGGCCGCTAAAATACTCCTGCCATTGTTCCTTGCTGAGCCTGGATTGTTCTTTAATTTCCTGGCTGACCCGGGGTGGGTCGCCCGGTTTCTTAAAGATGAGGATGAATTCATAATCCATCACTATAATACCGTTACGGGGGTAAGGATACGAGCCCATTATCGTAGCGCCGCCGCTGGTGTTCATGGTAGTTTTCTTTTGCCAGATGATGGCGCCCATATAATCCATACCGATGCTCTCGCAGAATTTAATGATCTCGGTGCGGATGGGGATGACCTTGTAGCGGCCGTAATAAGCCGCGCGCGCAAACTGGTCGCCGATATTGATGACCATGCGGCAGCCGGGATGCAGAACCCGGTAACATTCGCTCCACACCAGGTTGAGGTGGTTGATATAATCCTCATAAGAATGGTTAAATCCGATCTGCTCTAATGCGCCGTAATCTTTGAGCTGCCAGTACGGCGGCGAGGTGACGACCAGGTGCACGGATGAATCGGCGACGTCGTCCATGTTGCGGGCATCGCCGAGGATGCAGGTGTGGGTGGTGGGCATTTGCTCTTAGTTGGTTAATAATGGATTTGATTTATGGTAATATACAGAAAATTTGCATGTTTTGAAATGGGAAAGTTATAAGATAATGTCCTACCCCATCAAAAATGTCGTCTCGATACGTCCCGCAAAAACCGCGGGACTACTCGACGACCGTAAAGAGCGTAGAATGTGGTTTACCCCAATTTCCTCGCGCCAAGTCTCCGGCTTGGTGCGCATGTGGGTCAGCCTCCGGCTGAGAAGTGGTGATTCGGAAAAGGGATTACATGTAAATTCTGTGCAATATTTTATTTTACGGCAGAGCCCTATCTTTGGGGTTCCAAGCCGGGAGGCTTGGAACCAGGTTAAAAGGGCAGGGCTCGCCCCTGCCCGCATCCGGACAAGGGCCTCCGCGAGGTAAGGCAACCGCAAGGGTGGGCATCCGCAAGAGGGCAGCCGCGAGGGCTGCCCCTACGCGATTTCCTTATGATACTCTTGCAACGATTTCACCTCGTCTGCGCCTTGTTTCCTGGCGGCAATGCCGATGGCGGCGGCGCGGGCCGCGGTGGTCGTGGTAATATAGGGTATTTTATAACTGATCGCCGCCTTACGCAGGTACGAGTCATCCATTTCGCTGAGTTTGCCTTTCGGGGTGTTGATGATGAGCTGTATTTCCCCGTTTTTAATGGCATCGACAATGTGCGGCCGGCCTTCCATGATCTTGAGAACCAACTGGGCTTCTATACCGTGCTCCGCCAGGAATTTTTTTGTGCCGGCGGTGGCGAGTATCCGAAAACCGAGATCGTTGAACCGTTGCGCCGCATCGATTATACCGGCTTTATCGCGGTTAGCAATGGTGATTAGCACGGCTCCGTCCATCGGCAGCATGGTATTGGCCGCTTCCTGCGATTTAAAGAACGCCAGTCCGAAAGAATCCGCCAGACCCAGCACTTCACCGGTGGAGCGCATTTCCGGGCCCAGCACCGGATCAACTTCCGGGAACATGTTGAATGGGAAAACCGCTTCCTTGACGCCGAAATGTGTGAACTGTCGTTTTTGGAAATTAAAATCCGCTATTTTTTTCCCGAGCATGATCTGCGTGGCAATTTTCGCCATACCGATGTTGCATACTTTGGAGACCAACGGCACGGTGCGCGAGGCGCGTGGATTGGCTTCGAGAATAAAGACCACATCATTGGCGATGGCGTATTGAATATTCATCAGGCCCACAACACCCAGGTTAGTGGCGATTTGTTTGGTATATTTGTAAATGGTTTTTAAATGTTCTTCCTTGATGCCAACCGGGGGGATAACACAGGCGGAATCACCGGAGTGGATGCCGGCATATTCAATATGTTCCATAATCGCCGGGACAAATGCGCCGGCGCCGTCGGCAATGGCGTCGGCTTCCACTTCGGTGGCGTTTTCCAGGAACTTGTCGATGAGGATCGGCCGCTCCGGGGACACATCCACCGCGCGCTCGGTATAGTGTTTCAGCATGTTTTCATCGAGAATTATCATCATGGCCCGACCGCCGAGCACAAAAGAGGGACGCACCATGAGGGGATAGCCGATTTTTTTAGCGATCGCTACGGCTTGTTCAAAGGTGCTGGCCATACCGGAATCCGGCTGCGGAATGCCCAGTTTTTCCATAACCTTACGGAACCGGTCGCGGTCTTCCGCCAGGTCGATCGTATCGGGCGTGGTGCCGAGCACTTTAACCCCGGCAGCCGCCAGTTCATTGGCAATGTTCAGCGGCGTTTGCCCGCCGAACTGTACGATAACGCCTTCAGGTTTTTCTTTGTGGTAGATGCTCAGCACATCTTCAACGGTCAATGGCTCAAAGTACAGTTTATCGGATGTGTCATAATCGGTAGAAACCGTTTCCGGGTTGCAGTTGACCATAATGGATTCATAGCCGGCTTCGCGGATGGCAAACGCGGCATGCACACAGCAATAATCAAATTCAATACCCTGACCGATGCGGTTCGGGCCGCCGCCCAGCACCATGATCTTTTTCTTATTACTCACCGCTACTTTATCCGGGGCGTTATACGTGGAATAGTAATACGCTGCATTCTCGACGCCGCTGACCGGCACGGGCTCCCAGGCTTCCGCAATACCCAGCGCCAGGCGTTTTTCGCGGATTACTTTTTCCGGCAGGTTAAGCAGTTTGGCCAGGTACTTGTCGGCAAAGCCGTCCTGTTTGGCGCGGCGCAGCAGGGCGTCCGGTATCATTCCGCCTTTAAAAGTCAGTATTTCATTTTCAAGCTGCACCAGTTCGCGCATTTGTTCGATGAACCAGGGTTTGATATGGGTCATCTCATACAGCTTTTGCACATCGGCACCTTTGCGCAGCGCCTCGTACATGATGAACTGACGTTCACTGGAAGCGGTATTTAACATTTTATACAGTTCTTCCAGGGACTTTTTATTAAAATCTTTGGCAAAGCCCAGTCCATAACGGCCAGATTCCAGGGAACGGATAGCCTTTTGCAATGCTTCTTTGTAATTTTTACCAATGCTCATCACTTCGCCAACCGCGCGCATTTGTGTGCCCAGTTGATCTTTAACGCCCTCGAACTTTTCAAAAGCCCAGCGGGCAAACTTGACCACCACATAATCGCCGGAGGGAGTGTATTTTTCCAAAGAACCATCGCGCCAGTAGGGGATTTCATCCAGGGTCAGGCCACCTGCTAGCAAAGAGGAGACAAAGGCAATGGGAAAGCCGGTGGCTTTGGAGGCCAGCGCCGATGAGCGTGAGGTGCGCGGGTTGATCTCGATCACCACCACGCGCCCGGTTTTTGGATCGTGCGCAAATTGCACATTGGTGCCGCCGATCACTTCTATCGCTTCAACTATGGCATACGCATATTTTTGCAATCGCTGTTGCAGTTCAGGAGCGATGGTCAGCATAGGCGCCGTGCAGTAGGAATCGCCGGTATGAACGCCCATAGCGTCCACATTTTCAATAAAGCAGACGGTGATCATTTGATTCTTGGCGTCGCGCACCACTTCGAGTTCCAGTTCTTCCCAGCCGAGGACGGATTCCTCGATCAAAATTTGATGCACCATACTGGCCGCCAGACCGCGCGCCGCAATGGTTTGCAGTTCTTCCACATTGTAAACCAGCCCGCCGCCGGTGCCGCCCATGGTGTAAGCGGGACGAATAACCACGGGGTAACCCAGATCTTCCGCGACTTTTTCCGCATCGGCTACCGTGTTGACGGCCTGGCTGCGCGGCATTTCAATACCAAGCTGCTGCATGGTGTTTTTAAAAGCGGTGCGATCCTCCCCGCGTTTGATGGCGTCGATATTCACACCGATTACCTTGACTCCGTATTTTTCCAAAACACCGGCTTCTGCCAGTTGCGAAGAAAGATTCAGCCCGGTTTGTCCGCCCAGGTTCGGCAGCAGGGCGTCGGGTCGTTCTTTGGCGATGATTTTAGTCAGGTGTTCCACATTAAGCGGTTCGATATAAGTAATATCGGCCATTCCCGGGTCGGTCATGATGGTTGCGGGATTGGAATTAACCAATACAATCTGGTAGCCCAGCGAACGCAGCGCTTTGCAGGCCTGTGTGCCGGAATAATCGAATTCACAGGCCTGGCCGATGATGATCGGGCCGGAGCCTATGATCATTACTTTTTTAATGTCGGTACGTTTTGGCATTTTTCCCTTTCAGGTTTGCGGTTGGGGTTCATTTGATAATGATCTGAAGAATTACCGGAAAAGATACATTATTAAAATCATTTTCTATAACATGTATAATTCTATATTTATCAAACGGATAAACGTTCCGATGCCGGTGTGCATAAATTTATAACAAAATTGTAACTTTATATTTGTCTAAAATAATAAAGTATATTCTTTTTTCAAACAGTTTTGCAAAATAACCCAGATGATTTTTAGATTTTTTTGTTGATGAATTACACAATCCAAAAACTTTACTTAAGCCGATTGTAAAGAGTCAAGTGGTTACCGGGTATTGCCTGGTACAGGAAACCGATGAACTATTATGCCGACTCGGGTTTATTGTTGTATGGCGGTTTTTTTTACCGGGCTGAATTTTACAAAAAAGAATAATATAGTCAATACCGAATAACTGCCGGCAAAGCGAAAACCGGCTTTTTTCATACCGGTAATTGATGCAGTGTTTTCTGTGCGAGTGCAGATGACAATCGGCCGGTTTTTGTCGATAACTGCAATACTATGCTGCAGTAAACGACCATATAATCCCTGTCCCCGGTAAGCGGGATTGGTCCAGTACGGCCCCAATAATAAGCCGTTTTTATCAAAATAGCTGGAATTCTTTTTATGCAGGGATTCACAGCTTTGAATCCATCCCCAGGCTATTATATCTCCTTCTTTAAACAGGCACATTAATTTACTGTCGGGATGTTTGAAGCGATAATATAATGGATTGATGAGTGGAAACGGTAACAGTCTTTTGCGTAAAGGTGAATCCATTTCGCAGTATTCATTATATTCGCGAACCTCCGGATCGATTTTTCCATCGCCCTGTTTATCCCGGTCATATTCAAAAACCAATATCTCTTTAGTTTCAAAAACTGTTCTTTTCAAAATTTTTTTGAGATACCTGGTTATTGTCATAAAATCCTCATTGTGCGATTTTTTATGCAAAAAGCTCATGCAATATGATCTGTCTCAACCGCGAAATCAGGTTAATGTATGAAAAACTTGAGAATAATGCAATGTATGAATGTTTTTAACCGCCAGGGATTGGAGTAATGTAGTAAATTAAAAACTTGTAAAGACGTAAAGTAATTTCCAAATACTGTTATATCTGGTACATTGATACAGAAAGAAAACCGGTTTTTAGACTCCCCCGGCTTGTTTTCAACCGCCTACCCCGGCCTGAGACAACCTCTCGTTGTCTTTGTTCATAAAGTAACCGGGATACAATTGTTTGGCGCAATCCGGACAAATGCCGTGGCTAAAAACCACATCGGAGTGCTGGTGAACATAATCTTCCACCTGGTGCCAGTAGCCGGCGTCGTCGCGGATCTTTTTGCATGAAGCGCAAATCGGCAGTAATCCCTTTAACTTTTTTACTTTTTGCAGCGCTTCCTGTAATTCATGGATCAGTTTTTCTTTTTCAACCTCGGAATTTTCAAAACGGACCAATAAATTGAAAAAAGTAAACGAGAGCAACGGAACGAGCACTGCCGGCACTAAAAGCGACATACAGGCTGCAAATGCAAGGGCTTCCTTGTGACCGGCAATATACAAACTGGTTAGCGTCAGACATAAGGACAGGCACATTGCCAAAGCTGTTAAAAGTAAAGTCAACCACACGGCTCCCAATTTGCGAATGAAATTGTGAAGCATCATCGTCATCCCTTCCCAATACTTTGTTACTTGTTTTAACATCACCATCCCGTTTTAGATTTATATATAACTACATCCTTTTGTATAAAGTGAAGAAGTATATTTATTTTTTTTGTAAAAAATTGTGACGCAGGTAGCATTTTTAAGTGTGGGGGTGCACAATATTTAACATGAAAAACAAGGGGTTTACGCATGATAAGTAAGAAAAAAATGTGATATTACTGTTGAGTTAGGGTTTATACGCACGGTATTTAACAAATTTTTTAGCCAAACAATGCAGTAAAAACAGGTACTTATAAAAAAACAGTGAAAAATCCGAGTGACAATCCAAGTGACACAAATTTATACTTGCTAAGAATATAAAAATAATACTTTTATGAACCCTTTTGTAAACAAATCCAAGTGCCAAAAATTTAACAACAGTTGAGCCAGATAAAAATTGCCGCAAAAATAATTATAACTGTCAGGCAGCCAAGCCAGGATTGCCGGGCTTTTTCCCGCGTTTGGGCCTGTGCGATCTGTTCGGCGGTTGGAAATTGGCCGGTAATCTGTTGATCTGCGGGGTGATCGGCGGATGATGCGGCTGGCGGCGGTGTTTGGTTCGACATATTCATTGATCTCCTGGGGTTTTAGGTTCACAAAATCTATTCAAACAGGTCTAAAATAGCGTCTAAAAGGTGGATTATGCGCTGTTTAAAGGGGTGTTTGGCTGCTTGTAGTTTGAGATAAATGTTCTGCATAGTGCGGTAAGCGTGGTTAAGCTGGTCATCGGTGAGCGGCTCGGCGGCCGTGGCGGGACAGGCATATTCGCGGCCGCTATCACTTATTAGCGGTCGGGCGGTTTTAACGATGAAAAGGCCGGGAACGGTGAAATATTTATCGCCAATGCCGGTGAGCAGCCAATGTAAATTTATATTAAATTCATTATTAAGCTGAATGAGCTTTTCAATGTTTGGGGATTCTTGATCTTGTTCATATTTGGTTACTTGCGGTCGTGACCAGTGTAATCTATTAGCAAAAGCAGTTTTATTTAGCCCATGTTCTTCTCTTATTTCTTTAATTCTTACGCCATACGAAAATTTTTTGGATTTTCGTAAAATAGTACTTGACATGATTTCACCTTTTTACTATATTCCATTGTACGAAAAAGGAAACAATTTACCAAATTCGTAATACTCATATTCTCCTTGTTACTTCAGGACGCCGTTATCGGGATGGCGTCCTGAACCGTTTTATTATACGAAAAATGGAGAAAAAAAGCAATGGCAATCACAAAAAAGAATTCGCCAACCTCGATGGCGAAGGTTCGACAAAGCAGTTTCCTCACATTACTATTAGATGAGGGGCACAATATGAAACCAGGAAGTTTTGACGCAGATAAGCAATTACGCGCCTGGTTGAGCAGGGCTATTGCTAAGTATAGTTCGCGCGTGAACAAGAGTCGGCATGTTATAGCCGGTGAGCTTGGGGAGTTGTTAGATTGGGAAATCAGTAAAAGCATGTTGGATAGCTGGACGGCTGAGAGTCACGGCGTTAACCGGATTCCGGCGTTGGTGGTTCCGGCGGCGTGCGCGCTGTTTGGCGATTATGAGGGGCTGCGGATTTTGTGCGCTCCGGCGATGTGCCAGGTTCTGGAAAGCGACCAGGCGATTTACGCCGAGATAGCCAAGCAGGAAGCGGAACGAAAAAAAATTGAGCAAAACATACAGACATTGAAATTACGCGCCCAGGCGCTTAAATAGGAACGTCCTCTATGTGGATCAAATTTGACGATGCTGTAAAAATATTGGGATGTTCACAACGAACCATTTTTCGTAGAGTTAAAGAAGGGGCATATAATAGTTGTAACGGTTCCAGGCAGGGTAATGGTCGAACTGAAACTTTGATTGAACTGGAAAGCCTACCGGCAAGCGCACAGGTGCGGTATTGGCGCAGCGAGTTGGCGCAGGGCAAGGCTGTGGACAGTGGGTTCGGCATGGATGGGCTTACGGAACTTTCGGAAAGTGAAATGGAAGTTGCCTGGCATCGGGCGCAGGTGGTTATGGAAATGGCACAACCGGCCGCGGGCGTTAAGCGCTGCGATCATTTGGCGGCGCTGGCTGGGCGCGAGGGGATTTCGCTTTCCAAATTGTATAAATGGGAAAAGGTATTTAAAGCGCAGGGACTGGCCGGGCTGGTAAAGCGGCGCGGGCGCAGCGATTGCGGGATAAAGCGGGTATTCGACCAGGAAGCGGTTAAGTATTTAAAGGCGCAGTATACCGGTCGGCGCAGCAAATTAAAGGCTTATGAGGATTTGGCCGGGGTTGCGGTGGATATGGGCTGGAAAATTGGCAGTTACGCCCAGGCGTGCCGAATTTTAACATCCGAAATTGACCGTAATGAAGCGCTGCGCACGTATATGGTGGGCGGGGCTTTGGCGTTAAAAAACTCTGCTGCACCCTGTATTTTGCGGGATTATAGCGATTTACAGCCCCTGGAATACGTGTGCGGCGACCACATGCAGGCCGACGTACTGGTATGGGATGAAGCCGAAAAGCGAATTATGCGGCCGTGGCTGACGGCGTGGGAAGATTTACGCACTCGGTGCGTGTGGGGCTGGCATGTAAACCGGCAGCCAAACTCGCGCACTATTGCCCTGGCGTTGCGGCATGGGATTTTGCCGAAAAGTGATCAGAACCCGATTTATGGTATTCCCCAAAATGTTTATATCGACAATGGCAAGGATTATCGCAG
>JAKQIY010000058.1 GCA_029561455.1 bacterium | reverse complement strand
ATATTCTACCGGGCCACAGGCACAACCTACAGGCTAAACCCCGTCAGGGGTGGAATGTTTATAGCAAACAAATAAAAAACTCGCAACCCCGTTAGGGGTGGAACCTGGCAGCACAATCATCGCTCATCTCGATACGTCCCGAAAGGTGAAGCAACGGGACTACTCGATGACCGGGCTATAATCGCGCCGGAGAAACAATTTTTTCGTAGGGGCGAAGCATCTGTTCCGGACTAACTTTTCATGTTAACCGATCCTGGCAAAGATGCTTCGCCCGGATAAATAACAATGCCGGATGTATCGAGACGATATTTCCTGGTCAGTACGCAACAAAGTGTAGCCCACCTCACCGCAAATATAGCAATTATCCGGTCAGATTCGGAGTCATAGGGTTGTCTTTATAGCAGTCCTGTGCCCCATGTGGACCACACTGATATTCTGCTGGGACGCAGGCTAATGATCGAACCGGATTTCATATCCCGGTTCGTATAATGGTACGGGATTTCCAATCACATGCATTAATGACGCGCCCCCGGTGCGGGGAAACCGGCAGGGCTTGGCCCTCCCTTGATATATCGCAGTTCGGCATGGGGGTGCTCCCCATGCTGCATGTTAATGGGGCTGTATCAAAAGCCATTATTGGTCTATTTTTCCAGGAAATGAGCACCCGGGAAAGTGTAGCACACCTTTCCGTAAATTCCATAAAAACAAAGTAATTCTACAATACTAAAATGCAATGTTTTTAGCGGAAAATTTTCGTAGGTGTACTACATTTTCCCACTCAATGCCTTTTGATACAGCCCCAAATAGAATTGGCAACAGCCTCTTGTTCCATGGTAAAAATCCGGGATTATTTCCCGCACCGGGATGGGAATCCCGGCGCGATTAAAAAATTTCTGTTGACAAGGCCATAATAGCTTTATGATTTAATAATAATATCTTTTAGATAGTTTACCAGAGTCAAGGCATTTTTAAGAACAGAGAGTTTTTTTGCCAGGAAAATATTTGCAGGAGATATGATAATAAAAAACAAGTTTTTTAGACCTTGTGGGCGGTATCGTATATTTTATTTATTGTAAAGAAAGAAATTTAACCTTACTCGTCGCAATAAAAGAGAACAAGACAATATTTATGTTTTTTTCTTGCATTATTGTGAAATTTTTTTGATATTAAGTCGTGATATTGATCTTTATTGCCCGGGTTTAAATAGTTATTTAATATTGTTGTTAGACGTACAGATGTGAACCATATCTCAGAAGGAGTATACACAATGGTTGCATCATCACTCGATACCAGATCCGCACAAAACCGCCGGTCGTATCTCTGGCTGTTTATTGGCGCCGGACTGCTGCTCTTTTCCAACGGTCGCTGGACGATCCCCCTGGCCACCTGGCTGGCCCCGGTTTTCCTCATCCGCTTTGCCCGCACCCACCCGGCCATGAAAGGCCTGGGGCTGGTTCTAGTCGTCAATGTACTGGCATCCCTGTTCTTTTGGCAAGGGATAATCCCCGGAGGCCTCTATCTGCCGGTAGCCTGTGGCATCGCGGTGGTTTACTGGCTGCCCTATCTGGCCGATCGGTTGCTGGTCAACCGTCTGCCTGGCTTGGCTGCCACGCTGGCGTTCCCGCTGCTCCAGGTGAGCCTGGAATACATCAACACCGTGACCAATCCCCTCGGGAGTTGGGGCTCGCTGGCGTATACGCAGCACAGCTTTCTCCCGCTTCTCCAACTGCTCTCCATTACCGGGATGTGGGGCCTCAGTTTTCTGATTGCCTGGCTGGCGCCGGTCGTCAATTGGGCCTGGGAGCAGGATTTTGCGTTGCAGCGGGTACGAAGCGGCGTGTTGACCTACGGCGGTATCCTGGCCCTGGTGTTGGTATATGGCAGCGGGCGGATGGCGTACTTTCCACCCCGGTCGGAGACGCTGCAAGTGGCATCGCTAACCCAGACTGTCGATCACTTTAAATTTGTGCAAATGAAAATGGAAGAATTGCGCGCCTCGCGGGAGCAATTGCAGGAATTAGGCGAGGGTCTGCTCCAACAGAGTCGACGGCAAGCGCAAGCCGGGGCCGATGTGATCGTCTGGCAGGAAGGGGGCGCGATCATGCTTCTGGAAGATGAAGCGAGCTTTATCGACAAAGCGCGAGCACTGGCTCAGGAGGAAAAGGTGTATCTGTTGCTGGGTTTGGTTACATTGCCTGAAGCCTTTCCTAACGTCAAAGCCGATAACCAGGCGATCTGGATTACCCCGGCTGGTGACGTGAAATGGCGCTATCTCAAAGGGCGGCCGGTACCGGGTGAAAGAGTCGTCGCCGGCGACGGCGTTATCCCACTGGATCAGACCGTCTTGAGCGATATTTCTTCAGTGATCTGTTTCGATATGGATCATCCGGTCTATATCCGCCAGGCCGGGCGTTCCGGCGCGGATGTGATGCTGGTTCCTGCCAATGATTGGCGTGACATTGTTCCTTTTCATACCTATATGGCGTCACTCCGCGGTATTGAATACGGCTTTTCGCTTGTGCGGGCAGCGGGGCACGGCCTCTCCGCCGCTTTTGATTACCAGGGGCGCCCCCAGGCGACGGCTGATTATTCCACAACCAAGCAGGCGATGATCTCGCACGTGCCAACGCAGGGCGTTAAAACCATCTACACGGTGATCGGTGATCTCTTTGCCTGGCTCTGCATTGCGGGATTTGTAATCCTCGTGGGCCTGGCCCTGGTTCGGCCGATCCGCTCATGAAGGAGCGCTGTGTCAGGTACGGAAAGGCGGCTATCAATGTGTTAAAGGTGACGTTTCGCCGTCGGTGGCCCCAAAGAGACGCAGCGTAGAGTGGTTCCGTAATAAAAGAAGAAAAAAGGATTTATTGGAAAGGGGTAACAAATGAAACAAGTGTTAATTTCATGTATTTGTGCAGTCCTGGCGCTGTGCCTGACGACCTGTACCCGCGACATGTCGGTTGACACCCGCGTCGAGTATGATCCTGAATTTTACATCCAGAACAATTATTTAGAGTTTTCCAATTATCTCAATTCCGGTAAGCTGATCCTCCATTATACCGGCAGCGGCAGTTTGGAATGGCAGGTAGAGGATTTCCCGGCGTGGCTAAAAATTTCTGCCAAAAGCGGCACAGTAGTTACCGGTAAAACATTTTTAACTGTATCGCTCGACACCACAAAAACAATTCCTGCCGATAGCGCCGGACAATTTTCTGTAACATCAAAGCTGGGAAAGCAGGTTGTACGCTGCAAGGTTATTCAGGTTCCGCCGTTGCCGCCCCAGATCATCGTCGCTGCCGACCGGTTTTTAGTATCCAGGGTCGGTGTAGAGTTTTTTAATACCAACCTGGCAATCAATAAACATAAAAGCCGGTTTTATCTGCCAAATGAATATTGCCTGCAACACCCGGATAATTGCGCCGCCTATATGCAGCATCCCTTTTACCAGGTAGTTTATAACCTTAATGTCGCCAATATACCGCTGCCCGGCGGGATGATCGAGTTTTGCCTGGATACTACCGGCGCGGTGATCCCTGCCGATGAAGATGGACATAATGGCATACCGGATTGTCTCGGCAATCCGGGCGAGTGTCAGTTCCCGGTTTCGGAAGCACAGGCCATAGCCTTGGCCCGCAATGCAGGTTTAGCGGACGGCATCAAGCCCTGGACGACCAGTTTTTACTGGTACAGCGGCGAGGTGCAGAGTTATGTCTGGGCGGTAACCTGTACCCTTGAGGAGAGGAAAAATCCGGCAATGCACGAATATTCTGCTTCCGGCAAGTCGGTAATCATTGATGCCAATTCCGGCGATATTATCAAGATCGGCGAATGGTGGGCTGAATCGTAAATTACAGGTTTTTTTGTTTCGGGAAAAAAGCCGGATTATAGTCGACCAGGACTATAATCTGGTAAAATTCGATATAGGGCTTGTTTTTCGTCCTTGAAAACTTTAAGGGACGGGCAGGAACTCATTTTTTTGAAAGGGGTAAAAAAATGAAACAACTTTTATTTGTATGCGTTTTTGCAGCCATAGTATTGTGCCTGGTGACCTGCAACCGCGATATGTCTGTAGAGCCCGTTGTTGAACAACCTGTAGATCAGGGGACGGGTTTTTACATTTTACATCCTTCTCTGGAATTCTCCAATTATTGTTTGACCGGGGAAATTATTCTGAATTATTATGGCACAGAACACATTCAATGGCATGTTGAGAATGTACCGGACTGGCTTGTTGTTACTCCAAAAAGCGGTGTTCTTTTATATGGAGAAACACCACTGGTAATAACTGCTGATACAACCAAAACAATTCCAATGGATGAAAGAAATGAATTTAAAATTATAATTAAAAACTCTACTGCGAGAATTAGTTGTTGGTTTTTTGATTTACCAACCTTGCCGCAGCATATAATTACTGCGGGAAATCAGTTTGTTATTTCACGGGTAGGAAGTGATTTTTTTAATAATTATACAATCTTGAATAAACATAAAACCAGGTTTCACCTTCCCTACGAGATTTGTATTAAAAAGCCGGAAAGTTGTGTTGCGTATATGCAAAATCCATTTTATCATATGGTCTATAATATTACAGCTCTGAATATACCTGAGAACAATGGGTTGATACAATTTATTTTGGATACTTTGGGAACTGTTGTCTCCACCGATAACCAAATACCAGATTGCATAACAAATCCATGCGAGTGTGAGTTCCCGATTTCAGAGGCCCAGGCGCTTGAAATTGCCCGTAATGCAGGTTTGGAAGAAGGCATAAAGCCTTGGGAGACACAATTTTCCTGGTACTATGATGAAGAGGTGCAAAGTTATGTGTGGAGTGTAAAAAATACTTTGGAGGGAGACGAGAACGGTTCGCCTGGCCTTTGTGGTTCTGGAAATAAGATGATCATCGATGCGAATTCCGGTGTAGTAATTGCAGTTCACAATTGGGTGATCATGTCCTGATAGCAAAACTCACAAACAAAAGATGATTTAAAAAGAAAAAGGACGCCATAATTTTGAAAACAGAACATGAAAGGCTGGAGGGATAATATTCCGCCTGCCTGGCCTGCTGGTATAGCAATTTTTTTCAAGGTTAAAAATTCTTATCAATACTGCGCCAAAAAAAAGTAATATCATTTATCAAGAAAGGGGAACACGATGAAACAAGCGTTGTTTGTCTGTCTATTCGCCGCCATGCTGGTCTGGTTGACGGCCTGCAACCGTGACCTGGCTATTGATGCCCCCAAAGAAGATATGGATGGATTATTTTCAATTAATAAAGAAAGATTAGAGTTTTCCAATTATAAAGTATCGGAAATGCTGGAAATTAAAAACCATGAATCCAAACCTGTAAAAATTAAAATAACAGGTCTTCCGGAATGGATGAAGGTATCGGAAGCCAGCGGGGTATTGCCGCCCGGTTATTCAATTCTGATATTTAATATCGATACGACCATAGCAGTTCCTTTTAAAGGTTATAAACAGATAACCTTTGCAAATAAAATTAAAACTGAAATACTCGATTATAACTATAGTTATTATCCTCCGGTGCCAAGCTATATCATGAATATTGCCAAAGAATTTATCATTTCACGGGTTGGGGAAGATTTTTTTAACAATAACATAAAGATTGATAAGCATTGGTGTCGTCTTTATCCTCCGCTTGAATCTTGCCTCGATTCACCTTTTAATTGCGCTTCATACCTTTCGGATTATTATTATAAACTCCAGTATTATATAAAATCTCCAAACATTCCGGAACTGGGTGGTCTGATTGAAATTGTTATGGATACAACCGGCGTAATATATTATCCCAGGAACGGGATTGAAGGGTTGCCTGATTGTATAAAGAATCCATGCGAGTGTCAGTTCCCAATTTCTGAAGCGGATGCCCTGGAAATTGCCCGAAACCAATTAAAAGGTGAAATGACTTACAGTTATGTAAAATTTTTCTGGACAAGTTTGTTTGTTGAGCATTCCTATGTTTGGGAAGTGAGGTGTTCAGTTCGCGTAGAAAATCCTCAATCTGAAAGCGGATTTTCGTCTTCCAACCAGATTGTCGTTATCGATGCGAATTCCGGAGTTGTGCTTGCCATTAATGGCTGGGCGGTCATTCCTTAGACATTTGAGGGACAGAAAGAGAGGGCGGGTTAAAATGATAGTTGACCGGTCGAATAAATTTCTCTAAAAAGCGCCTTTTCTTGGGGCATAACACCGGGGATGAACTCTATTTGTTTATTTTATATCGACTTGTGGATAACATGTATTTTTATACACATTTTTTACTTTAAAATTTTTCCCGGCGTTTGACTCTCACCAATAGTTGATCACCTCACTATTGTGTACAGATATAAATTCTTGCGCGTCCTCTGGACATTGCTTGCAGCAACGTTTTGTTTTTTCTGGCCTGGCAATAAAAAAATCTAAAATTGATTTGATAATTATAAAAATAGATTGACAATTAATCAAAAAATTATTATATTTAACTTGATGAATATCGAATTAAATAACAGGATTTAACTTTATGAAAATGATCGACAGTATAAATACCCTCAAAGCTTTGGCCGATCAATCCCGGCTGATGATCGTCAATGCGTTGCTGGAAAAACCGCAATATGTTGAAGAACTGGCACAGCGCTTCGGCCTGTCCGCTTCGACGGTTTCGTTTCATCTTAAAAAGCTGGAAAAAGCCGGACTGGTTTTGGGCGAAAAACAGCAATACTATGTTATCTACCAGGTCAATCCACAGGTATTTGATGTGCCGTTGCGGACCCTAATTAGTATAGAGCCGGAAACGAGCCAACTGGAACAGGAACGCATTGACCTGTACAGACAAAAAATACTCAACACTTTTTTTAGCAATGGCCGCCTGGAAAAGATACCTACCCAGCATAAAAAAATGTTGATGGTGCTGGAAGTGATCGCCTCCAGCTTTGACATGGACCTGATCTATACGGAACAAGAAGTGAACGATCTGATCACAGTAATTTATGATGATCATTGCACAATTCGCCGCCTGCTGGTTGATGAAGGATATATGAGCCGCGACCAGGGTTTATACCGGCTTTTACGTGAACCGGCCACTGTACCGGATAAAGAATGGAAAAATTATAAAAGAGGAAAAATGCTTAGCAGAAAAGAAGAATTAAAAAAAGCCTATAAAGAGCGGGAACCGGAGATGGGTATCTATCAGATCCGGAATATTAAAAACGGCAAAGTATTTATCGGCAGCAGCCAGAATTTGCCTGGTATTTACAACCGCTATAGTTTTCAGTTGAAACGAGGTTGTCACCGCAACAAAGACCTGCAAAACGACTGGAACGAATACGGCGAGGACAGCTTTGTGTTTGAAACGCTGGATACGTTAAAAGCGAAAACCGATCCCGGCTGGAAACCCGAAGCGGATTTGGATATGTTGTGTGAATTGTGGCTGGAAAAGGTGCAGCCTTATGGCGAGCGGGGCTATAATAAGAAAGGCAGAAATTTCTAGACAGAAGTTCGGGGCTGTATTAAAAGCCCTAACTTTTAAAAGTCATTTAAAAATTAAGCGTTTAAAACAAACTTGTCATTTCGAGCAAAGCGAGAAATCTTGTTTTTACAATATGTTAAATACGAAAGATGTCTCGTCGCTTTGCTCCTCGGAATGAGATGAAAGGCTTTGCTTACTCAAATTTGTATCCTGGTCGACTTTTGAGGGCTTTTGATACAGCCCCCGTTAATTAAGGCAGAACATTTTGTCTGGCACACCAAGATTATTACAGGCATTTGCAGCGCGTTTAAATATCACTCTTCGTATTGAAAATATCGCCTTGAACATATTTACCCCACACATTTTCAAACCATGATTCTTCCTGCGGCAGTTCCCGGCGGCGCTTCCAGTGGGAGTGAAAGGCGCCCTTTTCGTCCATTACCGTTTCCAGAACCAGCTCGCGTAACGCCGGGTCTTCCGGTTTATAGCGCCAGCTATCGCCTAGACTGGCCAGTACTGCTTCGCCCCGGACATCCATAACCAAATACGAGCCGCGGCTGCCGCCGCCTTTTTCCAGGTAGGCGCGGATGGCTTCCAGGTATGCGGCGTGCGCCAGAACCAGGTGCCGATTTTGCAGCAGGAAAGGCAGCTCGGCTAGCGTACTAGTACGCTGCCGCTCAAACCGTTGTTGCTGCGTACGGGCGTCATGCAACGCCTGCTCCACCTGCCTTCGGTCGCGGATGTGCGCCCCGTAGCGGGTCATCCGTTGCTGGAACTCGCGGCGATAGTCCGCAATCGTGCTTGGCGATTGCATTGACCCGGTAAACGTGTTCAGCAACTGTAACATCTCCCGGCCTTTGGCTTGCGCCGTTTGAGTGAAAGCGGATAATGAAACTGGCGCTTGTACCTCGCGGTGAGCAATCTTTTGCGCCGCGCGCAGCGAGCCGACTTGACCCGAATTGAGCGCCGAGCCGCCGGGACGGTAGACGCCGTGGCTGCCGTTCACCTCGCCGATGGGGAACAGGTGTTTGATGTTCGATTCCCACCAGATATCCCCGGCCAGGCCGCCGTTGTTGTGCTGCGCGCAAACGGCTACTTCCAGGGGTTCGGTGTGCAGATCGATGCCGTGTTTGGCATAAAGTTCAATCGCCAGAGGATTCATCTTTGCCAGTCGATCTAATGGTGTGCCAAACAGCGCGCCGGATTTTTCCAAATAGGTATAGGCCTCCGGTTCCAGGTCGGTAAACCGGAATGCGCCGATGCGAGCGTCGCCCTGGGGATTGCTGCGGAAATCCATGTACACCCGCCGGCCGCGCGACACGGTTTCGATATATACCAATATATCCACCAGCGACGAACCGTAATTGGCGATCTTGCGCGGATCAAACGGCCACTGGTAGCCTTTGAGGAAAACATCCGTAGCCAGTTTTCCCATCGTGGGGAAATAGTCGTTCAAAAATTCTTTTTCATCGTTACTGTTTTGATCCGTGCTGATATAGCGGGGAATGACCTGCTGGTAAGTGCCGGAGACATTCCAGCGGAATTTGGTAGAGGCCAGGCCGTACTGTGATTCGGTGAGATTGCGGGCCACTGCGCCGATTTCCAGCGCCAGGCCGATGGCGCCGGTATGTACCTCCGGGTAAACCGAGGTCTGGTACAGACCGCCGGGGCCGCCCACGCCAAACACCACATCGTTGGCTTTAAAGAACACCAGGCCAAAGTCTTTTTCGTTGATGCGGGTTTTGTCCATAGCGATCAGTCCCACCGCACGGCCGCTATCCGCCAGCAGGGCGATCACATCGTGGTCGTCAAAAATTTTTATACCTTTGGCGTTCACCTCTTTAAGCAGGCATTGCACCATGTGGTGCGAGGTCCATGGCCCGGCGGAGGTGGCGCGCTGGCGGGGATCGTGATCGGTTTTGTAGCCAACATAGCCACCGTAAGCATTATGCGGAAACGGTACGCCGATCTGCGCCAGGTGAAAGAATCCCTGGGCGGACAGGCTGGCTTCGATCAGCGCCAGATCGCCATGCATGGCGCCGCCGTCGTACAGGGATTTAGCCATATCGTAGGGCGAATCCGCTTCCTTGCCGCTGACAGACAGTTTATAATAGGTCTGCTTGTCCGAGCCGGTATTGTTGGACGTGCCGCCACCGATCTTTTCGGTGATCAGGGCAATATCGGTTTTTCCCATAGTATAGAGGGCGTCCGCGCAGTTCAGCGACGCTGCGCCGGAGCCGATAATGATGACGTCCAGTTCATACAAGGGAAAGGCAATGTTATTTATGGTAATACAGTTTTTATGCATGATTGCTCCGTAATTTTTTTACAACCTGGGAATATGAAATCCGCCGTCCACTTCGAACACCTGTCCCGTTGAGTAGGGGAAATAACCCAGCACAATACCGGCCACGGCTTTGGCAATATCCTGCGGCTGACCCCAGCGTTTGATGGGCAGCACTCCGCCGGCGATGAGCTTGTTGTATTTTTCCTGCACTGTCGCGGTCATGTCCGTGGCGATGATGCCGGGCCGGATTTCGTATACTAAAATGCCGTATTCCGCCAGGCGGTCGGCATACAGGCGCGTCATCATGCTCACCCCGGCTTTGGAGAGACAGTACTCGCCCCGCGCCGGAGAAGAGGTGTAGGAGGACATGGAGGCGGTGTTGATGATCTTGAACTGCCGTTCGGGAGCGCTTTGCTGCTGCTCGATCATCCAGTTGGCCACAAGTTGGGTGAGAAAATAGGGGCCGCGCAGGTTGATGTTCATTACCCGGTCATAGCTTTCTTCCGTGGCCTCTAAAATATCCATACGCACCCTGGGGGCCACGCCGGCGTTGTTGACCAGCACATCCAGGCGATTGTATTTCTCTTTGCCGGCGTCGACCAGGCGTTTTCGGTCTGCGGTTTGCGATATATCCGCCTGCACATAAAGTACATCCGCGCCCTTGTCTTTAATGGATTGCAGGGTGTCGGTAATATCTTGTTCTTTAAAAATGTCATCGATGACCAGGTCATAGTTCAATTCGGCCAGTTGTTCGGCAATGGCGCGGCCGATGCCGCGTCCCGCCCCGGTAACCAGCGCTACGGGTTTTTGCATGACGACCTCGTGGTTAGTGAATAAAATATGTGCTATGTTGTAATATAATAAAAATTTGAACCGATTCAAATATTTTTTGGGGGTATATAGAGGATGATTAAAGGAAAAACATAATATTGTCGTTATGAGAGTAGGGCTCCCTCGCGCCCATACTCCGATTTGGGCGCGCCATTATCAATAGAAACTCTGTTTCAATAAGGTCATGTTATACTAACAGTTACCATTTACAAAACGGGGGGCGCTATGTGCTACGTACCTCGGTTTCGTGCAGGTTATTATATATGCAAACCAACCGAAAATCCATTGGTTTTATATGTATATAAACTTCCAGGTGCGTAGCACATGATATCGTTTCCCAAAATTAGCTACTGCCCTACTCGACGACCGGTTATTCAAAAATATATTACGGTCATCGAGTAGTCCCGTTGCTTCATCTTTCGGGACGTATCGAGATGACTGTAGATCGCGTTACCAGGTTCCACCCCTAACGGGGTTGTGAATTTTTTTATTCTCCTAGCTATAAACATTTCACCCCTGACGGGGTTTAGCCTGTAGGTCGGGCCTGCGGCCCGGCAGAATATCAGTGTGGTCCACCTGGGGCACAGGACTGCTATAAAGAATGAGCTTTACCAGAATTTATGGACACGAAGAAAAGTTCATTGTTGATAGAATTGTTTTTCAAAGTTAACAGGTGACATATATTTTAAACTTGAATGAATCCGTTTATGATTATAGAATATATCAATATAATCAAAGATTTT
>JAKQIY010000062.1 GCA_029561455.1 bacterium | reverse complement strand
CCAGGTTGTTAGAGTTTGGAAGTAGCTCGGATTCTACCGGAACCGGAGTGCAGTCCCTTTATGGACTGTGGCCGCCGCAGGTGGCCTCGAAAAGCTTTATTGTTTGAATAAAAACATCTATTTGAATATCATAAAGTTTATTTGTAATAATCGTCAAGCTTTCTTGTTTCAGATGTTATTTGGGCTTGCGGCCAACGCATCGCATAAAGGCGATGCACTCCACTCTTCACATCAATCTTTTTGGTTTTCACACAGTCTGTCCGGCTTGGTGTGAATAAACTCAGCCTCCGGCTGAAAATTATGAAATGTAATATTTATTTTAATAAAAGGATAGAATCTAGTGTCCTGCCGGGCCACAGGCCCGACCTACAAATTATTCTATAAAAATCTGATCGCGCCGGATATTCATCCGGTGCGCAGGGTAATACCGGACATTTATCCCATACTTGTATTTTCCGGGAAGAATACATGGATTTGCAGAGTTATATTACATAATCTGATCATCATCAACAATATGGGAGCAAACCATGAACCGTGTCATACATTTCGAAATCAGCGCTGAAAATCCGGAGAGGGCGGTATCTTTCTATAAACAGGTGTTTGATTGGGATATTCAAAAATGGGCGGGCCCGATGGATTATTGGCTGGTGGGTACCAGGGATGAAAAGGGAACGGGTATAAACGGCGCTATCAAACACCGGGTGGTTGCCAACCAGGGCACGGTCAATTCCGTTCACGTCTCATCGATTGACGCGGCGTTGCAAAAAATCGTTCAGGCCGGCGGTAAGATCGTTATGCAAAAAACGCCCATTCCCGGTTTGGGATTCCATGCTTATGCTCAAGATACGGAAGGCAACTTGTTCGGATTATTAGAATACCTGGAATCGGTACAAAATCAAATGAAATAATTGGAGATTCGGTCATGCCGCAACAAAATGAACTGGTAGCCATTTACAACCGGTTGAAACAGATCATGCAAAAATATGAAAATCCGTTACAACCCAAGATCGACATGGAAAGCAAGTACGATCTGTGGTCATTCAAAAATGTTGAATTCGCCGGCAAAATGCGAACCGAGGTGTATTTTGCCGGACTTATCATCCAGAGCAGTTATGTGGGATTCTATTATATGCCACTGTATATAGATGAATCACTGAAAAGATTTTTCTCTCCTGAACTTTTCAAAACTCTCAAGGGTAAAACCTGCTTTCATATCAAACACCTTGATGACGCCCTGGCAGAGCAGATTGACGCGGCGCTGGCCAAAGGAATAGAATTTTATAAAGAGCGCGGCTGGATATAAATTAACCACAGATGAACGCAGAGAAACACAGTCGGGGACCTAATTTAAAGAGTACCCCGGTCGTCGAGTAGTCCCGCATGGCGGGACGTATCGAGACGTGCGCCATAGTAAAAATTGCTCTCGTACCAAGTCTCCGGCTTGGTGCGGAAGTACTCAGTCACTGACTGAAAAACCGACAAGAGCAATAATTTTAAAAGGTCAAGTATTTGTTGAAGCTACTTTTTAAATTCATCAACTCTTTCAGTTTTACGGCGGAGCCGGGTCGCTGGGTACCAAGCCGGAGACTTGGTACCAGATAACCGGTTTTTTTCATAAAATCCCACCATTGCCACGACCTTCAGGTCGTGGAGTAAATAAAACAAAAACATGGCTTTAGCCTAAATCAGTTTTTGACTAAAGTCAATTGATTATAATAATATAACCCACGTCATAAATGACGTGGCAATGAACAAATAGATTCATCCTCGCTCCGCTCGTCGGAATGACAAGCGGGTGGGTGACGCAACGGTCGTCGAGTAGGGCCGATAATGGTTTACTGAAAAGAACGAACCCAGGTATCATGCCATGCCAACCATCTATGTGCAATCCCGGTGCGGATAATAATCCAGGGTTCCAACCCTGGTAATAATATATGGTTATGGCGGGTGGATTAATACCTCGTAAAAATGTGCTACGCACCTGCAAGTCATTACTCTCAAAATACCGGAATAATCCGATTATCCTGCATATTTATAAAATTGCGTTGGGCCGAGGTGCGTAGCACATAAGCTGATCACTCTGGATTTCATAATCCAGGGTGTAAAATAATGCAGGACATCTTGTCCTGCCGGGCCAAAGGCCCGACCTACAAACTACAAACTCTCCCCAGGTCAAGTCGTCTCGATATGGGCCGAATCTGCCGCTATTAAAAATCTGTAATATTACCGGACAATCCGTTTACCTAAACCATTTACGGCCCGACTCGACGACCGGTCTTTTCTATAAAACCCCACCATTGCCACGATCTTCAGGTCGTGGAACAAATAAAACAAAAATATGGCTTTAGCCAAAATCTGTTTTTGACTAAAGTCAATTAATTATAATAATATTACCCACGTCATAAATGACGTGGCAATGAGTAAAAAGAATACTGATCGCCCTGGTTCGCAGATCCGACATCGGCGGATTTCATAATCCAGGGCGTAAAATAATGCAGGACATCTTGTCCATCTTTAAAGGAAATGCAAAGTAAAAAATTGTCATTTTGAACCGGTTCAAAAAATTTTATTTTGGTTTTCGAATTTAATTCTTGTATAATAGCCTGTTGCAAACCCGGAAATTAACAACCCGAACATGAGGAATTTTAATATGGACAAAGAAAATACAATCGACCGGCGCACGTTTATGAGCGCCTCGTCCGCCGCGGCGCTGAGTATGATGGTTGTACCCGCACATGTGCTGGGCGGCGCCAAACATGTCGCGCCATCGGACAAGGTCAACATCGGCTATATCGGTACCGGCACCCAGGGTCTGCGGGTATTGATGGAATTCCTGCGGCACGAAGACGTCCATATTGCCGCAGTTTGCGATGTCAACCGCGACAGCCAGGATTATGTCGAATGGTCCCCTAATGAAATCCGCGACAAGATCAGAATGTTCATCAACGAACCTGCCTGGGGCGAAAGCAATACCGGCTGCCGCGCCGGACGTATGGTCGGCAAGGAAGTGGTGGAAACTTTTTATAAAAATGTACAAGGAGTTGCTGATTATAAAGGCTGCAATGCCTATGAAGATTTCCGGGACATGCTGGAAAAGGAAAAAGGGCTCGATGCCGTGGTCATTTTAACCCCGGAACACCTGCATGCCACCATTGCCATAGCCGCCATGCGTAAGGGCCTGCATGTCATTACCCACAAACCGATCTCCAACGTGATTTCCGAAGTGCGACTAGCGACTAAAACCGCCGCTGAAACCGGCGTCGCTACCCACATGTTCTGCTCCGCCTCGATGCAAACCACTCCCCTGCTGTGCGAATGGATTTGGGCCGGCGCTATCGGCCAGGTACGCGAGGTACACAACTGGACAACCCGTCCGTTTTGGCCGCAGGGCATGTATGAATATCCACAAGATACCCCGCCGGTTCCGGATGGTCTGAACTGGGACTTGTGGCTGGGTCCCGCGGAATACCGGCCCTATCACCGCGCTTATACTCATGCCACCTTCCGCGGCTGGTATGATTTCGGCACAGGACCGCTGGGCGATATGGGTCATTACAGTTTTTACCAGATCTGGAAGATTTTGAAACTGGGCGCGCCTGTTACAGTAGAAGCCAGCGCCAGTGTGTACTGGGCCATTGAAGGCAGCGCCTGGGTAAAAAAAGTGAACAAAGTATCTCTGCCTCAGGCTGCAACAGTGCATTGGGAATTCCCGGAACGCGGCGACATGGCCCCGGTTACACTGCACTGGTACGACGGCGGTATTCGTCCGCCGGTAATTAAGGAACTGGAATCGGACAAGCGAGCCATGCCGGAAGAAGGCTTGTTGTTCGTCGGCGACAAGGGCAAAATTCTGGCCGGATTCTCCGGTAACAGTCCCCGCATCATCCCGGAAAAGGCGATGAAAGCATTTACTCGTCCCCCGCAAACATTGCCCCGGCCCAAAGATGAGATCGACCAATGGGTGCAGGCGTGTCGCGGCGGCGAACCGGCCGGCGCCCGCTTTGAAGTGGCGCGGGAATTCAACGAAACCCTGTGCCTGGGAACCATTGCCTTGCGCGCCGGGAAAAAACTGCTGTGGGATACGGAAAAAATGCAGATCACCAATGACGACGACGCGCAAAAGCTGGTATACAGGAAATACCGTCCCGGTTGGGAACTGGAAGTGTGATTTGCATTCTGAAAAATTGATCGGGAAAGTGTAGTACACCTATGAAACCAATTCGCAAAAAGCTTCTTATCCATGAATTGTAGTATGGGTTTGTGATTAAAGTATTTACGTAAAGGTGTGCTACACTTTACCTGGTTCCGGGTCTCCGGCCCGGAACCAGGACCAACCAGCTCTGCCGGAATAGTGGAAAAGGTATGTAAATTTCTTTTTAACCATCTCTCAGCCGGAGGCTGGCAATTTGCGTCCCAAACCGGAGGCTTGGAACAAGATCTTAGGGCCGGGAGCGCTGGAGTGAGGTAAATAGAAATATAAGTTAAAATATTTAATCAAATCAAACATTTAAAAATTTTATATTGATTTTATTTCGCACATAATATAAATTGGTTGTAATAGTACAATATGGAAAGAAATAATTGAAGGTTCGAGAAGTAATAATAATGATAGAGAAAGATGGATGGTACCTTGTTAAAACTAAAGGAGATCATCGACAATATAAACATCCCCTTAAAGCAGGTAGAGTTACAATATCAGGAAATCTTGGCAGAGATATGCCCCCTGGGACATTAAACAGTGTACTAAAGCAAGCAGGTTTAAAATGAAGAAAGCTATCAGAAAATTTCTAATTGTTATTGAAAAAAGTAAAGATGGTTTTGGATCTTATTCTCCGGACCTACCCGGCTGCGTAGCCGTAGGAGCAACCCGCGATGAAGTTGAAGAAAAGATGTATGAAGCTATTAATTTTCATCTTGAAGGATTAAAAGAGGATGGAATTCCTATACCTGAAAGTGAAAGTTATGCTGAATACATGATTCTTTCCAGCGCTGTATAAAATTTCATCAATCAATGTAAAATAAGTGAACAATAAATAACTTAATTATTATTAAACCACTGAGTGGTTAACATTATGCTTGTGCTGACCCGCCTCAGTGCGGTGATTTTATAAACGTTCTATGGTTAAGTCAAGTTCTAATGTATTTATAAAGTTTTGTTTAAAATATCAGTGGGCAGCACAGCATTCGCGTTAACTTTCATCATAATAATGAAAATTTTATATGAAATATTTAGAGTGTTATATTTATTGCTTTAATATCATCTTATTCATGTTCTCAGGTTTGCCCAAGATTAAAATTATGATCCTTTGATGAAAAATTTTACAAGGTTGAAAATATCATTATTGTAAAAGGGATTGTTACCTGCTTCCGGGATTCCGGCCCGGGATCCTGCCCAACCGGCGCCGTCGGGAAACCGGAAAGTTATCAACCTTTCTATTTTCAGCCGGAGGCTGGCAATTTGCGTCCCAAGCCGGGAGACTTGGTACGAGATGTTTGGGCCGGGAGACCTGGAGCAAGGTAATGGATTCACCAGTTGGGCGCTGCGCATGGCGATGTAGCAACGTTGATTAATATGTGTGGAAATTATATCGGACTATAAAAAAACATCCCGAGCCAAGCTTTTTCATACAATTTTGGAGACAATAGAATGAAAAAGATATTTCTGAATATTATATTCAACATTATCATCATTTCAGTGTTCACATCGTGCACAACCCACAAAAAATACGAATCCACCTGGGAATCCCTGCAAACATATAAGACGCCCGAGTGGTTCCGCGACGCCAAGTTCGGTATCTATTTTCATTGGGGCGTCTTTTCCGTGCCGGCATATAAAACCGAGTGGTACTCGCATTGGATGTACGTCCCCGGCAATGACATCAACACCTATCACACAGAGCAGTACGGGCCGCTAAATAAATTTGGCTACAAGGATTTTATCCCCATGTTCACAGCGAAAAAATTCGATGCTGAAAAGTGGGCGGATTTATTCGTTCAAGCCGGCGCGCGTTTTGCCGGTCCGGTGGCTGAACACGCAGACGGATTCGCCATGTGGGACAGCAAGCTGACGACATGGGATGCCATGGATATGGGGCCGCAACGCGATGTCGTCGGTGAGCTTGAAAAGGCGATTCGCAAAAGGGACTTAAAGTTTGTCACGACTTTTCATCACCAATGGCTGTATGCCTGGTATCCGACGCTGGACAAAAATACCGACTCGTCCAATCCGTCTTACGAAGATTTGTATGGCCCGCCGGCGCCAACCAGCGCATTCGATGCCGCCTGGAACGATTCCACTGTTCGCCCAGATGATAAATTTAATCAGCGCTGGCTGAACCGCGCCGTCGAGGTTGTGGATAAATATCACCCTGATCTTGTCTATTTTGACAGCAAGCTGTTCATCATCAAAGAAAAATATCGGATCGCCTTTTTGCAGCATTATTATAATAGCGCCGGGCAGTGGGGCAAGCAGGTGGTTTGCACCTACAAGTCCGAAGATTTTGCCAAAGGCGCGGGCGTCCTCGATTTGGAGCGCGCGCGCATGGGCGAAAAGAGGGATTTCCCATGGCTCACCGATGATTCCATTGATTGGAATTCCTGGTGTAATGTAAAGGAGCCGGATTATAAATCAACGGATCGCCTCATTGATTATTTGGTAGATGTGGTTTCGAAAAACGGCTGCGTCATGCTCAACATCACGCCGACGGCTGAGGGTGAAATTCCACAGCCGGTGCAGGAGCGTTTGCTGGAAATCGGAAAATGGCTCGCCATTAACGGCGACGCGATTTACAAAACACGCCCGTGGAAAATATACGGCGAAGGCCCGACACAAGTGGTTGAGGGCTTTTTAAATGAGCATGAAAACAAGGATAATGTCGCTGAAGATATTCGTTTCACAACCAAAGGCGAAACGCTGTTTGCGATCACCCTGGCCGTGCCGGAAAAATCGGTTAAAATTAAATCTCTCGGAACGAATGCCGGTTTGTTGGAAAGAGCAATCCGGTCTGTGAGCCTGCTTGGTTATTCTGGCGAACTAGAATGGCATCTTGAAACAGATGGATTGCTTATAAAAATCCCTGATGAAAAGCCGTGTGATTTTGCTCTGGCCATTGAAATAAAATAACGAAAAAATTCTTTTGACTTACAAAGAACGATTATTACCTGGTTCCGGGTCTCTGACCGGAATCTTAATCAACTCGGCTCTGCCGGGAAACCGGAGGTTTTCTCCGCTCCAAACTCCGGTTTGGAGCGGAACCTGGACACGAAACTATGTTTCGTGATTATTGATACATGTTTTCGGGCCGCTGGCCCAAGCAACTGTTCGCGTTTCATATTTCACAACCGACAACTTTCTTTTCACGTTTGACTTTTCACTTCTGACGGCTGATAGCTGACAACTGATAGCTTTTTTCACAAAATAATTCTTGCATATTTCTGCAAAAGTTCATTACTTTTATCGCCATTCGATATGGATTTTTATGACATGGGTGAGGCGGGATTTTATTGTATATTATATGATATAAAGAGTTAAGTGGGATTTGACAGGTTTGGTTTCTAAAGAGGTGAGACTTGAACAATTATAACCAAAATTGTATGAATTGGTTGGATAGTTAATCGCTTAAAATATAACAGTATTTGCATATAGTATGTGCGATTGCAAAAGAAAGGATAAATTGTTTTTTGTTTATGGAAAAAAATTTTCTTATATAAGAAAAACCACCTTTTCCTTCTAAAACAATAAAGTTTTCTATGTGTAAAAAAAAGGATTCGGACAATTGGAAGATAATAATATGTTATGTGAGTAGTTAAAGGGAATCGCTTTTTTATTATCATATATGCTACTAAATATTCACTTTTCAAACATTATTTACAGGAGACTGCTTTGAAAACGAAAATTATCATTATGTTAGCCATGGTTTTCGCTTTGGGAAACACTCAGCAAGTAGCTGCACAAATGACTCCTCATGAGCAGGAGACTGCGAAAACAGAAATTACAAAAGTTGTCAACAGAATCTTCCAAAGCCTCGAGAGCATGGATGTTGAATCTCTTTTTCAACCGTATTCAGACTCGCTTAAATTCAACCTCTTCACAACTGATGGATCGATGGTCAATCTTCAAATGGCTAAATATGGGCATGCTGAGTGGTTCAAATCATTTTCTTCTATGAAGATTACAACCACTAAAGAAGAGTTTAGATTCCTGCCAGGTAATATCGTTATTTGCTCCTGGCAAGGCAAATTCAACATGACTCTTAAGGATGGAAAACAATTGAAAATCGACAAGTTTGGGGTTACTTTTATTTTTGAGAAAATAGACAATAATTGGAAGGTTATTTACCAGCACTCATCTGCTTTGCCACCAGTTCAGGAGATACCAAAGAATTAGCTTGTTTACATGGTTCCGGGTCTCCGGCCCGGAAACCTGAACAATCGGCTCTGCCTGGAAACCGGGAGAGTAACAAGCTTTTATTCTCCAGCCGGAGACTGGCAATATGCGAACCAAACCGTCTGGCTTGGTGCAAGTTAGAACTGTATTAAAGTCCCTATTTATAATAGACCGTTTTAATAAGCGCAAACGGAAGAAAATAATATGTTAGGTCGATTAACAAAGTTATTTTACAATACACTGGAGAGGAAAGCAAATGGACAACCTTCGAATAGCAACAGCACAATTTGAAAATAAAAGCGCAGATAAAGAATATAATCTAGGGGTAATAGACAGGTTGTCAAAAAAAGCAGCTGATGAAGGTGCCGACATTATCGCATTTCATGAATGTTCAATTACCGGCTATACATTTGCACGAAACTTATCAAGAGAACAAATGATCAATATAGCAGAAATTATACCCAATGGTGAAAGTACACAAAAGTTGATAGAAATTGCTACCCGGAATAAAATCACTATTCTTGCCGGATTATTTGAAAAGGAAACCAATGACGATTTGTATAAAGCTTACATTTGTGTAGATAAAGATGGAATCAAGGCAAAATATAGAAAAATCCATCCGTTTATTAATAGGTATCTTAAACCCGGGAATGAGTATGTTGTATTCGATATCAAGGGGTGGAAGTGTAGTATATTAATCTGTTATGACAATAATATAATTGAAAATGTACGAGCAACAACTCTACTAGGTGCTGAAGTAATATTCATGCCTCATGTAACCATGTGTACACCATCAACACGACCCGGAGCAGGATTTGTTGATAAAAAACTATGGGAAAATAGAGTTAATGATCCAACATCGTTAAGAATAGAATTTGATGGATTGAAGGGACGTGCATGGCTAATGAAATGGCTACCTGCACGGGCATACGATAATGGTATATATGTAGTATTCTCCAATCCTATTGGGATGGATGATGATCAACTTAAAAACGGATGTTCAATGATCATAGATCCATTTGGAGATATTTTAGCTGAATGCAAAAATTTCGATGATGAATATGTTATAAGTACAATAATACCTAGTAAAATCATTGATTCTGGTGGGAATCGGTACAAGCAGGCAAGAAAACCAGAGTTGTATAAAAACATACTTGGTATGGATCATGAGTCAATTCAAAATGTTGTATGGATGAAATAATTGACCTTTGCGAATAAGAACGAACTGAAACACGTTTCAACCTGACAACCCGGCCAGACACGATTCGTGCAATTCCTTCATACACGAATCGCGCCAATCTCGGATTGCAGGTTAACCCTATTTTATGCAAAAAACTTGAATGAATCATTGGTAGTAATTGTTGAAAATAAAATAAGAATTCCACTATGAAAAAGTTATTAGACGTACTGTTCATTATTTTATTCTCTATAATAGTACTTGATCATTGTACAAACAACAAAGCCCCTCTAATCATTCTTATGTCACCTGATGCGAATACTGTCATCACAGAGCGCATACAGCAAGCTATAGATTCAGTTGGTAATGCAGGTGGTGGCACGGTTTTGTTTCCCGAAGGGAAATATATAACAGGTGGTCTGCATCTCAGAAATAAAGTAATCCTTCGATTCGAAAAAGGCGCAATTCTGGAAAGCAGCAATAACCTAACAGATTTTGGAGGATGGAAGTGGACCAATGCTCTGATCATGGGGGACAGCCTGAGAAACATTACTATAATTGGTGAAGGGCTTTTCGATGGAATCGATCTCCAGAATCCTGAAGGAGAAGAAGGATTTCGGGGACCGCATGCTATTCGCTTGACCAATTGTGACAGCATTATCATCAGGGACATAACAATTAAGCGTTCGGCTAACTGGGCAATCAACTGTCGAAAATGTACCAACGGTATTATTGAAAACGTATCAATTCGTGGTGGCCATGATGGGGTACATACCCGCTTCTGCCAGGATTTCCAAATAAGAGATTGTGATATCCGTACTGGTGATGATGCCTTTGCCGGCAATGATAACCAGGACTTTTTAATTGAAAACTGCAATGTAAATACATCATGCAATGCATTCCGCTTCGGTTGCTTTAATCTGGTTGTAAAAAATTGCTCCATCCGGGGCCCGGGAGAATACCAGCAACTCTCGCAGCACCGGAATAATACCTTATCTGCCTTTACCCATTTTTCGCCCCCGGATGAGGAGCCGCAACTGGTAAATGGCAACTGGCTGATACAAGATGTCACGATAGAACATGTTGACCAAGTCTTTAATTATAATTTTAAAAACGGACTCTGGCAAACCGGTCAACCAGCTACCGAAATCACCTTTGAAAACCTGACGGTCACAGATGTTATGAAAGCATTTAATATGCTAGGGGATTCAGCCAGAAGTTTAAGATTAATTGTTCGAAACTCTTCCATGTCTGAACGAAAAGATACCGATTTTACCGAATTCACTTTTGAAGGGAGAAGGCAGAAAGTACCGGCTTTTTTTAATGTAAACTTGTTTGACATTCTCGAATTGCATAATGTAACAATCGCAACCAATAGTAATGATCCGGCTATTATGGCAAAAAATGGAAACAGACTAGTTATGGACAACGTCCAGTTTATTCCTTCTGATAATCCAAAGCCATTTATTTGTGAAAATATTGATAAAGTAGAAAATTAATAAATCTAAATGTCTTTTCTAATTTAAACCTTTTTCGAGTATTGTATAACATTTCTTCTGGAACCAGTTAAAATCCCTCCTTTCCTGCGAGATAAAGTTTATATAGACATTACTAGTTTAGATAAATTCGATGATTCTTTCCGGCCGCTTGTTAAGAAGCTCGGTGTATTGTTAGAAAATACTGAACTATTTTACCTGGTTCCGGGTCTCCGACTCCGCACTCTGACCAACCGGCTCTGCCAGAAAACAGGGAGTGCATCAAACCTTCAATCTATCCCGATACACTGATATTTATAGTTGTTTTTCACATCACAATTCTTTATACTCTCATTATAAAACCAACCACAATTTATAACCATTATTCAGAGGGAAAAATGAAAACATCATTCAAGTACATGTCAATTATGGCCCTGCTTGGGTTGTTTATTTTGCTTAACGGGTGCTCGCAACAAACGGATAATCAAACCGCGGTAAATTCGGGTTTGTACCGGCTAGATACGGGACTGGAATCGCGTTCAATCTGTTTTGAAAATTCCACTGGTGAAAAAGGCAGCGGCGGCCAGGCGTCCAGCTACCTGGGTGTGGGACGTAAAGGCTTTCCCTGTAAGATGATTGAAGCCGGCGAAACGGTCGTGTTGTGCGATGTCACCGGGCCAGGTACTATCCGTCACATCTGGATGACCGGGGATTTTAAAGACAAAACCACCGCACTGCGCAGTATAGTAGTGCGCGCCTACTGGGACGGCCAGGAAACCCCCAGCATTGAATGCCCGTTGGGCGATTTTATGGGCCTGGCACATGCCAAGGTAGTTTCTTACCAATCTGCCGCACATTCCATCGGCTCTAATGCCGGTCTGAATATCTGGCTGCCCATGCCGTTTGCTACCAAAGCGAAAATTACCCTGACTAATGAGTATAGCGAAGGAATTACGCTGTTCTACCAGGTGGATTACACCATCGGCGATAAACACCCGGTAGATTTTGGCCGCCTGCATGTCTCCTTCCGTCGCGAAAATCCCACCACCATGAATCAGGATTTCGAGATTCTGCCAAAACGCACCGGCAAGGGACGCTTCATCGGCGCGGTCATCGGCATTCGCACCCTCTCCGGCAACTGGTGGGGTGAAGGCGAAATCAAGATATACAAAGATGGCGATACCGAATTCCCGACGATTTGCGGCACCGGCAGCGAAGATTATATCTGCCAGTCCTATGGGGTTCAGCAAACGCAATTCCTGTATCACGGGTGCAGCCTGGATCAGAACGGTTTTATTTCCATGTATCGCTGGCATATTCAGGATCCGATCTACTGGGAAAAAGAATTCCGCATGACCATTCAACAGATCGGCTGGGCCCCGGAAGTGCCGGACGCCCCCGGCGAACACCTGTTTGAACGCCAGGATGACTGGTGCGCCGCGGCATTCTGGTACGAGCCAATTCCCAGTCAACCCCTGCCGACATTCCCGACCCTGGAAGAACGCACGGCCAGCCTGTTTCAGTAATCAAACCTAAATAAAATGATTAAACCGGCAAGGATTCTAAACCCGCGCCGGTTTTTTTATTCATGTATCCGGTATGTCAAGCTAATTTTTTTCGCAACAATTCAATTAATAATTGAATAATGAAAAAATTGTCAGTATATTAATTATTCACCTGCACATTCATTATTATAAAGTAATAAATCATGTTTCAAACTTTCAAGGAGGTAAAAATGGATTATCGTTTTCTGTTTATGATCGTGGCTGTAGCTTTTTGTCTCATCGCCTGTTGCGCCCCGGCGAACAAAGGTTTGATCTCCGTCAACAGTAAATTATTCGGCACTACTGCGGACGGCAAACCGGTAACTTTATACACATTGGTAAATAGTAATGGCATGGAAGCGCAGATCATGACCTACGGCGCTTCACTGGTAGCGTTGAAAACCCCGGATAAAAACGGCAAGCTCGACGATATTATTACAGGATTCGATAGTTTAAAACAATATGAAGATGTGCGCTTTTTCTTTGGCGCAATCGTCGGTCGTTACGGCAACCGTATTGGCAAAGGCAAATTCTCGCTCGATGGCGTTGAATATACACTGGCCACAAATAATGGCGCCAACCACCTGCATGGCGGCAATATCGGTTTTGATAAAGTGGTATGGGAAGGCCAGGTAGTGGAAACCCCGGCCGGCCCGGCGGTGAAATTGACATATGTCAGCAAAGACGGCGAAGAGGGGTATCCCGGCAACCTGACTGCGGTTGTTACCTACTCTATAACTGCCGACAATAGTTTGAAAATTGAATATTCCGCTACCAGCGATAAAAAGACTGTGGTTAATTTAACCAACCATGCTTACTATAATCTCAAAAATTCCGGAGATATCCTCGGCCACGTATTATATATCAATGCCGATAACACCACCCCGGTCGATGCCGGGCTGATCCCCACCGGTGAGTTGGCAAGCGTTAAAGATACCCCGTTCGATTTTACAACCGCTAAAGCGATCGGTAAAGATATTGACAGTCAGGATCAGCAAATGTTGTACGGCGGTGGTTATGACCACAATTTTGTGCTGAACAAGAGCGGGGCCGACACCACCCTGGCGGCAACCCTTTACGAACCGGAGACCGGTCGCATGATGGAAATCTGGACTACCGAACCGGCCATTCAGTTTTATTCCGGTAACTTTTTGGACGGTACGATTACCGGTAAATATGGGCGCGTTTATGAAAAACGCACCTCCCTGTGCCTGGAAACCCAGCATTACCCGGATTCTCCGAATCAACCGGAATTCCCCTCCACAGTATTGGAGCCTGGAAAAACATATTCCACAGTTACGATCATGAAATTCAGCGCCAAATAAATTTTATTGATATTATTTCCAAACCGGACAAGGGCAGCTATTCCCTTGTCCGGTTGAGTATAACCCGCCTTTCTCCGAATATTTTCCCTAAAATAGTAAAAATTTTGTTTTAAATACAATTTTAACTTGCTTTTTTATTTAAATATATTATATTTTACACCACGGGCGATTTCTGAATAACCAGGTTATTCAGGATATTCATTTTCTCAATTCATTAATTTTGAAGAGAGGGGTACTCTATGCGAACAAAACATGTTTTGATCCTGTTTGTGCTGATTGAGGTTTTATTTATCGGCAGTTCAACTTTTGCCCAGCTTTCACCCTACCAGGGCATCATCAATCCTTATGAACGCTACGGTGGACTGGGCGGCAGTTTTGGCGGCGTCATCATTGCCGAACCGGATGTCGTGCCTTCGCCACTGGACAACCCGGCCGGCATTGCCTTCCAACGCGCACCGCAGGTATTTGCCGGTTCAACCACACGTCTTTCAAAATATGATTACAAGTACTGGCACAGTACAATCACCGAATCGCGTCCCTGGGAAGCGGAATTCGCGCCAATCCAGCTTGCCGTATCATATCCGTTTACCA
Organism: bacterium; assembly: GCA_029561455.1. GTDB lineage: Bacteria > Zhuqueibacterota > Zhuqueibacteria > Residuimicrobiales > Krinioviventaceae > Fontivivens. Next base: position 164,094 of record JAKQIY010000062.1, on the reverse strand, counting down.
TGCTAAAAAAAGAAACAACGCTGGCCTTATCAGCAGGGAATATTCCTGCACCTGAAATTGAAACGGGATATACTATTAAAGAAGATGATCTGCCGGATATACATCATAACCGCAGCGGCAATGTAGGTAACGTAACTATCGGTTACAGTATAAAAACAACACCTTCACTAAGTATCGGCCTGAGTTACACCCGCTGGTTAGGTAATTGGGAATGGGAGGACTATGGCTTGCCCGATCCTGTTATTGAAGGTTCGTACAACCATGGTAAAGGTAAATTCCAGTACAATGGTAATAGTTTTAATTTCGGTATGAATAAACAAATACAAAGGTTTGCAATTGGCATACTAGTGCAATCACCTTTTACCCTGATGAAAGGCCGGGATATTACTTTGCAAGTATGGGAATATAAAACCTCCATCGCTGTGGAACAAAAGGTCAATGGCGCCGCCGCGATTGGTGTATCATATCGTTTGTCCGACTATGCCAAACTGGGCATCGGTTATCGTTACCAGGACAAACTAAAAATGGTAATAAAAAATTTTTACGATACTGAAATAGAAAATTCTATTGATATCCATAAACTATCTGTTGCCGGCGAGTATACCGTGAAATGGAATAGTACTGCCATCCCGGTTTACCTGGCCTGGCAGCACTCATGGTTAAAAGAAAATTCCGAAAATGCCCTCGGTTATTTAATTACAACTGCGGGTAAAAAAGATCAAATTCAAAATAGCGTACAATTGGGATTGAATTGGTCATTTAAATCACTTGGCATACACCTGGCGGCAATCTGGCAGCAGTACCAAAATGATATACAGATTAGAAATTCTCAAATACCACCATATAGCTGAGCGGCTTATCCAATGTCAAGGTTTGACATAAAGAAAACAAATATTTTGATCAATGTCGGTTTGTCATATTTAATCAAATAGAAGATAATTTATCCAACTAGCAATAAATATTGGTCAGTCGGAAAGGGGTTTAAAATGCAGAAAAATCACAAATTGTTTCTTCTAATCGGACTTTTCGTTATGATATTCGGCGAAGCGGCCTTTGCCCAGCTTTCACCTTACCAGGGCATCATCAATCCCTATGAACGCAATGGCGGACTGGGCGGTAGTTTTGGCGGCGTCATTATCGCCGAGCCGGATGCCATACCCGCGCCGCTGGATAATCCCGCCGGACTTGCTTTCCAGCGCGCGCCGCAGGTGTTTGCGGGGATGAATTTAGAATTCACAAAATATGTACATGAATATCGCTATCACAATTTCACTGAAACCGAATCGGACAAATCGGAATTCAATCCCGGCATGGTGGCAGTTTCTTATCCCTTAACCCTGTTGCACCGTGAAGCGGCCCTGGCGGTATCGCTGGCCAAAATACCCGCCCCGGAGTTTGAAGCCGGTTATATTACAAAAATCGATTCCTTCCCGGATATGAACCACAACCGCAGCGGCAATGTGGGAACAGCTACGATCGGTGTAAGCATGAAAATTACGCCTACCCTCAGCATCGGCCTGAGCTACACCCACTGGCTGGGTAGTTGGAAATGGGAAGATAATGAGATCACAAGTCCAACCCATCCGGTGGCTAACAAAGCCGGTAAAGGGGAATTCATCTATGATGGTAATTACTTCTCGCTGGGCATGATCAAACAGATGAACCGCTTTGCCTTAGGCCTCGTATTGCAATCACCATTTACGCTGATGCATGCGGAAGATATTACCTACAGGTTGTGGAATTTTGCGGAAGTATTGGATTGTGAACAACAGTTCAAAGGCGCCGGGGCAATTGGTCTCTCTTATCGGCTGGGTAACCATGCCAAACTGGGAATTAACTACAAATATCAAAAAGAATTAAAAATTTCATTAAACAGGGATTATTATCAAGATAATAAACTGAAAAAAGATACTCATAAACTTTTAATTGGCGGTGAGTATAATTTTCATTTTCAAAACCTGGCAATACCTGTTTATATAGCATACCAGCGTTTATGGTATGAAGATTTTTATGATTCGAGTCCGGGGTATATGGCTGTCTATCTTGAAGATGAGTATCGGATTTACGCTGGCGTGCAGATGGGTGTAAACTGTTATTATAAATCATTTGGATTACACCTTGCCGGCGGTTGGCAGCAATATACAATAAAAGTGTATAATGAATTGTTTGCGCCTCCCAGTTCCATGATCAGCACAACGTCCTGGTTTGATGTTAAAAAAACTGAAATATTAATTAATTTTGGGTTGTCTTATTATTTGAAATAAACAATCATTACAATCTTATTGTAGAGGTTGTCATGCATATTATCAATTTAACGGATCAATACAAAAAATCATTTTGCATGTGCCTGGAGGAATGGTCCGATGAAATGCAAGAAGCCGGCGACCACAAAGAGCACTGGCTGGAAAAAATGCAAGATAAAGGGCTGGGCGTGAAACTGGCCTTGCATGATAACGGCCGGGTCGGCGGCATGATCCAGTACGTACCCATCGAGCATTCCCCCGCCGAGGGTAAAAATCTGTATTTCATCAATTGCATTTGGGTGCACGGCCACAAACAGGGCCAGGGTAACATGCAAAAGCAGGGCATGGGGAAAGCATTACTCCAGGCAGCGGAAGAGGATGTACGTAATCGGGGCGCCGGCGGGTTGGCGGCCTGGGGTCTGGCTATACCGGTATTCATGCAGGCGTCATGGTTCAAAAAACACGGATATAAAAAAGCCGATAATATCGGTTTACAACAGCTTTTATGGAAACGTTTTACGGATAACGCCGAACCGCCGCGCTGGATTCGCCAACAAAAGCCACCGGCGCTCATTCCGGGTAAAGTATCTGTTACCATGTTTATGAATGGCTGGTGCCCGGCGCAAAACCTGGTTTACGAGCGGGTGAAAAGAGCCGTCACCGGGTTTGGCAATGATGTAGTGATGCAAAAAATAGATACCTGCGACCGCACTAATTTTTTGGAATGGGGTATCAGCGATGCCTTGTTTATCGACAACAAGCAAATCCGCACCGGGCCGCCGCCTTCTTTTGACAAAATCAGTAAAGAGATCGGCAAAAGAGTAAAAAAACTGCAAAAGAAACAAAGCGGAAGAAAATAATGGGTTGCTAAATAATCACAGTTGTTGATATTCTTTTAAATTATAAGAGTTTCAAAGACAATGTCCTTTTCAAGCCGGAGTTTGGCTGGAAGAAGATGAGCCGCGATTTAATACTATCTGTGTGTAGTTGGGCTAATATGCGGACAATTTATGTGTAGTTTTGATGGAACAAGAGCCAATAATACAAGACCAGGGTAACATTGATTTATCATTAACGTTTATTCATGTTCATTAGCGATTCAATAAATGTAATCGCGAATGGACGCTAATGAATGCTAATAATAAATAAACAGGTTCCGCCACTAACGTGGCTTGTTTGTTAGAATATGGATTTGCTAGAAATATTTCACCCCTAAAGGGGTTTAGTTAATTATTACCTTACAGAGTTGGGGAAACTCTGAACTAAAATTATAATAAATTCATCTGCGTTAATCTGTGTAATCTGCGGATAACACATTAGTAGTTTTGATAGGGTAACAATCTTTCCTTCAACCTGGAAAGTGTGGATTTATCATTCCCGCGGATTCGCGTTCATTATTGGTTTAATAGAAACAACCGCAAATACACGCAAATGAACGCTAATAAAAAATTTATTTCCATCTATAACGGCACAAGGGGTAATAGCCTCGTGCTATATTAGTATAACACCACAGTATTTGAGAGTTTCAAGGACAATTTCCTGGTGCTATATCAAAAGCCCTAATTTACATATAGTCATTAAAAATTTAAAGCGCTCAATATAAACATGTCATTTCGAGCGAAGCGAGAAATCTTGTTTTTACAATATATTAAAGACGTAAGATTCCTCGTCGCTTCGCACCTCGGAATGACAAGAATGACTTTTTTTCTCATACTTGTAACTTATTTTATATTTAGGGGGTTTTTTATACAGCCCCGGGAGAAGAAAACGCACCCCACAAGTTTGTTGTTTCGAACAAAGCGAGAAACTTGTTTTACAATATACCGATTATAAAGATTCTTCGTTGCTTTGCTCCCCGGAATGACAAAAAAAGGAATTTTCAAATGTAAAATACCGTCAGTCCGGTTGGCTCAACAACCAATTCATGGCTTCATCTTTGCCGGTAAACCAGCGTTCATTATCAAAAGCAGAGCCATTGTATTGATTGTTTACAATAGCAATATAGGCGGGATAATTATGTCTGCTCGTTGCGAATTTACAGCGGGCAATTTGGGCAAGTTCAGTATGCGTTTGTTCATCGGCCCACACCGTCTTGCGTACATCAAACAATATCTTTAACGACAAGCCTTGCTCAACATGTTTATCAAAATAGTGTTGCAGTTTCTCCATACGGGACAATCCCGTTTGCAAATCGATCTTGCCGGAATAATCGACCAGGTGAATACCGCAATCCGCCAGGAATTGATAGAATTTCATTATTCCCCCTGAATGGAATGGTCTACAACTCCCACAACAATTCCTTGAAATCCTTAAATGCGGCGGAGATGGCAGTGGCCTGTTTCTGGCGGTGTTTGAGCTGCTCCAGCTTGTCCGGCAATTGATACTCTATGTGCAGGGCATCGTTGACAATATCGATGAATTTGCCGGGGTGCGCGGTGGACAGGCTAATCACCGGTAACGCTTTGTCCGCAGCCACCGTTTCGCGATAGCGCCGCACTGCTTCCAGTCCGACTGCGGTGTGCGGATCGATAACATAATTATTATCTTTATACACGCGCTGCATGGCAGCAACCGTGGCGCTGTCGTCAACCGAGGTCGTCCATATATGTTGTTTGATCGCCTGCACATCATTATGGAACAGGTCGCAGATCCGCTCCCAGTTGCTGGGATTGCCCACATCCATAGCATTGGACAGCGTAAGCACCGAAGGCCGGGGGGTAAATTTACCGGAATCGAAATAGTCGGGAATGACATGATTGCTGTTGACTGCGGCAATGAATTTCTGTACCGGCAGACCCATCTGCGCGGCAAAGAGTCCCGCCGTCAAATTGCCGAAATTGCCGCTGGGCACACAGACAATAACCTTTTGTTGAGTGCGGGCGTATACCTGCATCACGCTCCAGAAATAATAAAAAGACTGCGGGATCAAGCGGCCGATGTTGATAGAATTGGCGGAGGTCAGCTTTTGCTTGTCCCGCAAATCCGTATCTGCAAAGGCTTGTTTCACCAACGCCTGGCAGTCGTCAAAAGTGCCCGCCACTTCCAGCGCCATAATATTATCGCCCAGAGTGGTGAACTGTTTTTCCTGCAGGGGACTTATCTTGCCAGAGGGGTACAGCAGCACAATACGGATGCCCTCCACTTTATGATAGGCATGGGCAACCGCGCTGCCGGTATCACCGGAGGTGGCGACCAGAATGGTGATCTCCCGGCGTTCATCCTGAATAAAATAGCGCATGGCCTGGGCCATGAACTGCGCGCCGAAATCCTTAAACGACAAGGTGGGGCCGTGAAACAACTCCATAACATCTGTATATTCATCCAGGCTCTGTAATGCCGGGGCAAAGGAATACGCCCGGTTGATGATCTGATCCAAACCCTGCGCCGGTATCTCGTCGCCAAGGTATTTACCGGCAATGGCGCGCGCCATTCCGGCAAATGGCAAATGGGATAATTCAACCAGTTCATTTAATGGAATCCGCGGAAAAACGGCCGGCATATACAAGCCGCGGTCAGCAGCCTGGCCTTTAAACAGCGCGTCGCGAAAATTTACAACATGTGCATGATCTTTGGTGCTATATAACTTCATAAACTATACTATTCCTGTGTTTGTTTGTGAACATCAAGTCAAATGAAAACATAATGTAATTATATCGGCAAACACGCCACCGGCGGTCACTTCACGGCCCGCGCCCGGCCCCTGAATGATCAGGGGATTTTCCGAATAGCGTTCGGTGGTGATCTGGATAATATTGTCAGTGGCTCCGGACAAGGCCAGGGCAGTGCCTTGTGGCACATTCTCTACAGAGACGCGACAGCCTTTGTCATCCAGTTTGGCTATGTAACGTAATACCTGGCCTTGTTTTTCAGCCTTGAGCCGTTGGTTTTCAAAATTCTCATCCAGCGAGGGCAGTTTTTGCCAAAACTCCTCCAGGGGAATGCGTTCCATTGCCGCGGGAATGAGCGACTGCACCTTAATATCAGCCAGTTCCATGCGCAGGCCGATCTCGCGGGCTAATATCAATAATTTGCGGCCAACGTCCATTCCGGACAGGTCATCGCGGGGATCCGGTTCCGTATAACCTTTCTGATGCGCTTCCCTGACCACAGCACTGAACGGCCGGTTGTGACTCATGGTGTTGAAAAGATAACTCATGGTACCGGAAAGGATGCCTTCAATTTTATAAATATTATCGCCGCTATTCTTCAGGTTGATGATGGTGCCGATGAGCGGCAAGCCGGCGCCTACAGTAGTTTCGTACAGATAATGCAGACGGTGATCGCGGATCAGGTTTTTGATACGGTCGTAATAATCCTGCCCCATGGTATTGGCCTTTTTATTCGGCGTAACCACATGGATGCCTGCGGAGATGATCTTTTCATAATAACCGGCAATTTCATCACTGGCGGTCACATCGACCAAGATGGTATTGGCTAGTTCGAATTGCTTGATCTTGGCGATTAGTTCGGAAATTTTAAACGTCTCGGTAGCTGTGGTCAACATGTCGCGCCACCGGGTCAAATCCAGTCCCTTTTCCGCAAAGATCATTTTCTTGCTGTTGGCAATACCACAGATATTGATGATCAAATTATTCTGTTCGGCGAGTTCTTTTTGTTTATTCTGAATCTGTTTTAACAGGGTTGCGCCAATACCGCCAACGCCGACAATAAAGAGATTGGCGACCCGGTTAGACAGGTAAAAAGCGCTGTGCATGACATTCACGGCTTTATCGGCCTGGCTGCTGTTAACCACCAGTGATACATTACGCTCGCCGGAGCCTTGGGCAATCGCTTTGATATTGATAGAGTTTTGTCCCAGCGCGCCGAACAACTTGCCGGAGATACCGGGTTTGCCGGCCATATTTTCACCGACTGCGGCAATGATAGCAAGATTGTTAGTGGTTTCAACCTGGTCGATAATACCGGCCAATATTTCCGTAGAGAATTCCGTTTCAATTGTTTCTTTGGCGCTTTCCGCTTCGCTGGATAAAACCGCCAGACTGATACTATGTTCCGACGACGCCTGGGTGATCATAATAACATTAATACTTTTTGCTGCCAATGCGCTGAACAGCCGACCGGCGATGCCCGGCACCCCAACCATACCGCTGCCCTGAATATTGAGCATGGAAATACCATGAAATGAAGCTATCCCTTTAACCGGATGCTCAAAATCACCTTTTTCAGGAGAAATAATTGTACCGGGATTAGCCGGGGAAAAACTGTTTTTGATTAAAATTGTGATGTTCTTTTTTATAGCCGGAACCAGCGTTTGCGGATGAATGACCTTCGCGCCGAAATAGGATAATTCCATAGCCTCTTCATAGCTGACACGCGGCAGCACAAAGGCATTTGTGACCATACGCGGATCGGCGCTCATAAAACCATCAACATCGGTCCAAATCTCGATCTTGTCCACATCCATAGCCGCGCCGAAAATAGCGGCCGAATAATCCGAGCCGCCACGGCCCAGGGTGGTGGTAACATTATCCTGGGTTGCGCCGATAAACCCGGTTACCACATATATTTTATTTTCCTTGATGCGCTTTTTAATACGCTTGTAAGTTTCTTCAAAATCAACCCGAGCGCCGCCATGTCGGCGATCTGTAAGCACCAGTTCGCGGGAATCGACAAACTCGGCCTTAAAGCCTCTTTGAACCAGCAAAACCGACATGAGCCGGTTGCAGAGTCTTTCGCCAAAACTCTCCACCAGGTCCAGGGTACGCAAGGAACACTCGCGAACCAGGCTGACGCCTTTGATAATATCTTCCAGTTCCGTAAATGTGGCGGTAATTTCAGTATTTATTTTAGCATCTTCAAGCTGTGCGGCAAACACATTATTATGACGCTGTTTTATAGCTGAAACAATTTCCAGAGCCTTGGCGCCCTGGGCTTCAGCCGTTCTTGCCGCCAGGATCAACTGGTCGGTTATTCCGCCAACAGCAGAAAGCACCAGGATCAAGGGCTCTTTACCGGAATAATCGCCGGTAACAATATTGGCCACATTGTTAACCCGCTCCGCCGTAGCCAGCGACGAACCGCCAAACTTTAATACTCTTAACATTTTTTTCCTCTGTCGTTTACGTCTATATTCCATAGCAACCGGATTAGCCGAAACATTCTTTGCACGGCTTATTATACCGGTAAGAGATTCTAAAATATTATTTGTGCATATAATCCAGTATATACTTTTCTTTTTGCATTGCGCCGGTGCATGAGACATCGCCAAGGCTTATGGCCGCGGCCGCAGCGGCAAATTTTACACATGTGCCAATATCCCAATCCTGGTGAATACCGTGTAAAAACCCGGCGGAAAAGGCATCACCGGCTCCGGCATTGCCTTTATATTCATCTTCCGGAACTACAAAATTGGGCTGTGTTACCAGTCCGTTTTTTTTCGTAAATGCATAACTGGGACCTTGAGCGCCGCAGTGGACTACCGCAAGGCCTGCGCCCAGTTCTTCTACCAGGGCTACACAAGCCTCACGTGGATCAGGATAATTTGTTAACGCGCTGGCCTGGTCATCATTAATGCAACAAATATCTACAAACGCTAGCGTACGTCGATAGCGCGCAAATTTAAAGCTGTTTTCCGGGCCGGGAGATACGAAATCGAGCGCCGTTAAAACACCGCTTTTCTGAACCCGCGCCAGAACCCGGCCCATGACGGTTCCGAATTCAGCGTCCGGCTTGTCCAGTTGCGGCAGTAACAAACCATAGCCAAACATGGCTATTTTAAAATACGCCAGGCGGTTAAAATCGATATCCTCTACATTAAAGGAGCCCATAGCGCCAAGTGTCTGCCGGTAAATCCGCTCCGTCCGGCCCTGATCTATCCTGATATGTAATACCTCGGTGCAGGAGGTTTCGTATTCCGCAGATACCAGCAATGTATCAACCGGTATATGATTATCCGTTAAAATACGGCGGATAATATCTGCACGATGGTCATTGCCGATTTTGCCAAACACTGCAACCGGATAGCCGCCGTCAATTTTGGCCAGGTCGACGCCGACATTTGTCGCCATACCGCCGACACTATAGCGCACCTCTTCACCGGCCAGTTCTTCCTTGTCGACAAACTTTTGCGCGTCAACATAAGAGAGCTGCCCCGGACTGAGAACAGGCGCCAGTTCATCAACAATTGTGCTGCCAACCAGGGCTATGCCGGTTTTTTTTGTCGCCATCGTTTTGCTCTATAACCACAAGCCATTAAGGATATAAAAAAAGGCACACCGATCTAGGCTGTGCCTGTATCATTTCCTGGTGAATAAATCGCTTTTCATGAGTACAGTAATATTATACTTTGTCCCGGTATGCAGGGAGCGGTATGTTATTACAGTATTTTACAAAATATGGAACAGATGTTTACTAGACGGATACAGGTAATAGAACAGGTGAAATTAATCTAATTCACTAAAAATGTCAAGAAGAATTTCAAATTTTCGTATTATTTCCTGTAAAAATAAAAAACCCGGCAGCAGCCGGGTTGATAATTTATTTGTGCATTGCCGATTCACGAATTACTTTGGCGGCTATTACATTCCGCTGGATCTGGTTGGTACCTTCATAGATCTGGGTAATCTTGGCATCGCGCATATATTTTTCAATCGGGTAATCTTTCATATAGCCATAACCGCCGAAAATTTGTATGGCGTCGGTGGTTACTTTCATGGCCGTATCTCCGGCAAACACTTTGCATATTGCCGATTCTTTACCGTAATCCGTGCTGCTGTTGTCGATCATTTTAGCAGTTGCATAAATCAATGCACGGGCAGCTTCGATTTGGGTGGACATATCGGCCAGCATATGTTGAATCGCCTGGAAAGAAGAAATGCTCTGGCCAAACTGTTTTCTTTCCCGCGCATACCGAACTGCATGGTCGAACGCACCCTGGGCAATGCCAAGCGCCTGGGAAGCTACGCCCGGCCGGGATTTATCCAGGGTTTTCATAGCCACCATAAATCCATGCCCCTCTTTAGCCAACAGGTTTTCTTTGGGTATTTTACAATCCTGAAAGACCACTTCACAGGTAGCGGAAGCACGGATACCCATTTTATCCTCTTTTTTGCCAAATGTCAAGCCCTCGGTGCCTTCTTCAACAATAAATGCGGAAGCGCCGCGGCTGCCTTTTTTCGGATCGGTAGAGGCAATAACGGTATAATATTTTGCCACTCCGCCATTGGTGATAAAGTGTTTGGTGCCGTTAAGAATATAATGATCGCCTTCCAGCCTCGCCGTGGTTTGAATAGCTCCCGCGTCGGAACCGGCTTCAGGCTCGGTTAAACAAAAAGCCGCCAATGCTTCGCCGCTGGCCAGCGCAGGCAAATACTTTTTCTTTTGTTCGTCGTTGCCCGATATAAGGATGGGAAAAGTACCCAACGCAGTGCCGGCTAAAGCTAAAGCAATACCACCGCAAGCGCGGGACATTTCTTCCGTTACCAAGCACATTTCCGTAATACCGCCGCCGAGGCCTTCATACTCTTCCGGTATCCACAGACGGAAAAAATCCATTCTGGCCATTTCTTTAACGATAGGCCAGGGGAATTCTGCTTTAACATCATATTCTGCCGCTACCGGCGCTATTTTACCCTGGGCAAATTCATACGCCAACTGGCGAAATGCTTCTTGTTCTTCAGTTAAAAAATAATTCATAGCTCACCTGTATTTTCATATTACATTTAATTGCTGTAACGATTCCCTGGCCGCTTTTTGTTCGGCGTCTTTTTTGGAATGTCCATGTCCGGAACCGAGTCTTTTTCCATCAATAATTACCGCAACGGTAAATTCCTTGAGATGATCCGGGCCATTTTCTTCTTCAATGATATATTTGGGGCCGCGTAAATTGCAACTTTGGCAGTGCTCCTGTAATAAACTCTTGTAATTCTTTAATTGCCCTTTTTTAATAATTTCATCCAGTCTTTTGGCGATATGCAGATGAACAAAATTTCTGGCATTTTCCAGGCCGCCGTCAAGGTAAATGGCGCCGATGATCGCTTCCACCCCGTCCGACAATATCGATTCCCGTTTGCGTCCACCGGAGCGCTCCTCCGATTCATTGAGCAGCAAAAATTTACCCAAGCCAAAATCTTTGGCAACCTGTGAAAGCACCGTGCGATTTACCAGCAACGACTTGTAATTGGTCAGTATCCCCTCTTCCTCGTCCGGGAAACGGTTATAAAGGAATTCCGTGACCGTCATACCAAGTACGGAATCACCTAACAGTTCCAATCTTTCATTGGACTCGATTCGTTTTTCACCCGTACAGGTAAGGTAAGAACGGTGTTTTAACGCCTGAAACAACAAATTCTGGTTAATAAATTGATATTGCAAGCGTTTTGATAATTCGTTCAACCGGTCTTGCGGATTTTTGCTAAATTTTCGGAACCGAAAAAAATCGACTAATTGCCTGAGCAATTTCATAAGCTTATGCGGTAAATTTTTTAAATGCCAGTGTCACATTATGACCGCCAAATCCAAACGAATTAGAGAGGGCATAGTTTACATTTCTATTTTTTGCTTTATTCGGTACATAATTTAAATCACAATCAGGATCGGGTGTTTCATAATTGGTCGTCGGGTGGATAATAGAATTTTTTATACATAATAGAGTAGCAATGGCTTCCAGCGCACCCGAAGCGCCTAATAAATGGCCGATCATAGATTTTGTTGAACTGATATCCAGCTTGCGGGCATATTCTCCAAACACACTCTTGATTGCTTCGGTTTCAGTTTTATCATTATATGGTGTGGATGTGCCATGGGCGTTAATATATTCCACCTGTTCCGGCTTGATTCCGGCATCTTGCATGGCAAGTTTCATCGATCTGGCAGCGCCTTCGCCACCGGGGACAGGCTGGGTGATATGGAAGGCATCGGCTGTAAATCCAATACCCACAATTTCACCATATATTTTTGCTTTTCTGGCTCTGGCATGTTCCAATTCTTCCAAAAGCAGAATTCCGCCGCCTTCACCCATTACAAAACCATCGCGGTTCAATTCAAAGGGGCGGCTGGATTTTTCCGGCTCATCATTTCGGGTAGATAAGGCTTTAAGGGCATTAAAACCGGCAATTCCCATACGGTTGATTGGCGCTTCACTGCCTCCGGCCAGAACTGCATTTGCCTTGCCATAACGTATATGATTAAAAGCTTCACCGATAGCATGTGAAGATGAAGCACAGGCCGAAATGGTAGCATAATTAACCCCTTTTAAGCCAAAGCGAATCGATATATGACCAGGGGCAATATCGGAAATTAACATGGGAATAAAGAACGGGCTGATCCATTTAGGACCACGTTCGAGCATGGTGCGACATTCTTCTTCATACGTGATCATACCGCCAATACCGGACGATACTATTACCCCGAATCTTTCCCGGTCTGTTGCTTCGAGATCAATTGCCGAATCTTCTATCGCTTTAATGGCAGCAACCATTGCAAATTGTGTAAAGCGATCCATACGGCGGGCTTCTTTTTTATCAATAAAATTTTCCGGATTAAAATCTTTTATCTCTGCAGCAATCTTGGTTTTATAATCGCTGGTGTCAAAAAGAGTAATATTGGAAATGCCATTCCTGCCATTTATTAAATTATTCCAATATGTATCAATGGTATCTCCCAGCGGGCTGACTAGTCCCATTCCGGTGACTACTACTCTCTTCAAATCCATGTTAACCTCAAGTTTGTATCAATTAATGTAAAGCAACACCAAAATGGTGAAAACAACCATGTGATTTAAATTTATAAATGGCGGGAGAGAATCCCGCCATTTATAATGTATATTATTCCGCGTTACCTAGTTTTTCTTTTAAATATTTAAGAGCTTCGCCAACCGAAGTGAGTTTTTCAGCTTCTTCATCCGGTATTTCCAAACCGAATTCTTCTTCAAAAGCCATAACCAGTTCAACAGTATCCAAAGAATCGGCGCCTAAATCGTCAATAAAAGAAGCTTCCGGTGTTACTTCGCTGGCGTCCACACCTAGTTGCTCTACAATTATCTCTTTTACCTTATCTTCTACAGCCATGATTGTTACCTCCTGAATTAATTGTTAATATGTTTGTTTTTCGTTTTTTTGATTTATCTACATCAACATACCGCCATCGACTTGAATTACCTGACCGGTAATATAATCGGAAAGCGGGCTGGCCAGGAATAAAGTTACCTGTGCCACATCTTCCGGTGTTCCGGGACGTTTTAACGGTATCACATTTAAAAATGCCTCTTTAGCTGAATCCGGTAATTTTTTGGTCATTTCGGTTTCAATATACCCCGGAGCAATGGCGTTGACCTGAATATTGCGGCTGCCGAATTCCTTAGCCACAGACTTTGTCAGGCCGATCACCCCGGCTTTGGAAGCAGAATAATTTGCCTGTCCCAAATTTCCCATCACTCCTACAACTGAAGCCATATTAATGATCTTGCCGAATCTTTGTTTGAAAAAAACCCGGTTCGCTGCTTTTATACAATTAAAAGTACCTTTTAAATTAACTGCAATTACCGCATCCCATTCCGTTTCATTCATACGCATAACAAGATTATCACGGGTAATTCCGGCATTGTTTACCAGAATATCAATTTTGCCGAATTTATCCATTGCCGCCTGGATCAGTGTTTCTGCATCTTCCAAACTGGCAACATTGGTTTTCACCGCAATCGCTTCAACTCCTGCTTTTTGCAAGTTCTCTGCGGTTTGTTGAGCGCCTTCAAGGTCGATATCTGAAACCACAATATTACATCCCTCGGAGGCCAGTTTTAAACATATAGCTTCACCGATTCCCCTTGCGCCGCCGGTGACGATTGCTGTTTTATTTTCCAGTAATTTCAATTTACTTCCTCTACACTTGTTAATTGTTGTACCGTACCTATCGTTGTTACATCAATATTCCGATCCGTTTTACGCAACAGGCCTGTTAATACACTTCCTGGACCGGTCTCATAAAAATGGGTTACCTGGTCATTCACCATTCCCTGAATCGTTTGGGTCCATAATACCGGGCTGGATAACTGCCTGGCTAATAATGTTTTAATCTCTTCCGGCTCATTCACTCTTCCGGCAGTGACATTGGTAAAAAACTCTGTTTCCGGTTTTTTAAACCCGGTGTTTTGCAATTCACGGGTAAAACCGATCAGAGCAGGTTCCATGAGTTTTGAATGAAAGGCGCCGGTTACTTTTAGTTCGATAGCTCTTTTGGCGCCACGTTCAGTAGCCAAAGCCATTGCTTTCTGAACTGCGTTCACTACACCGGAAATGACTACCTGTTCCGGCGAGTTATAGTTGGCAATGTTGACCACTCCTTCCTGTCCGGCTTCCCGGCAAATTGCTTCGATAACCGGAAACTCTAATCCGATAATTGCTGCCATAGTGCCTTTTTGAACATTCGAGGCTTGCTGCATAAGCTGACCGCGTTGTTTTACCAGTGTGAGTCCTTGCTCAAAGTTCAAACTCCCGGCAGCGGTCAGGGCGGTAAACTCGCCCAGGCTATGTCCCGCTGTAACATCGGGTTTAATAGTCCGGCTGCGCAATAGATCAAACACAATATAACTATGTATAAAAATTGCCGGTTGCGTATTTACAGTCTGATTCAGTTCTTCCTGCGGGCCTGTAAAACAAAGCCCGGCAATATCAAATCCTAATATATCATTAGCCCGTTCATATAATTTCCTGGCTTGTGGATACTGTTCATAAAGATCCTTACCCATGCCCACAAACTGGGAACCCTGACCGGGAAATAAAAATGCTCGTTTACCCACTAATTACCTACCTGTTGCCTTAATTTTTCTCTTTGCAGCCGCAGTTCACGGATATGAGCCAGAGACTGAAAATAGAGATTTTTATTTTTTAATGCAATCGCTTTGTTAAAATTCTCTTCGGCGGCGTCGTAATCTCCAGTAACCATACAGGCGATGCCAAGGTTATACCAGGTGCTGGAATTTTTCGGCTGTTCGCTTACGGCACGTTGGAAAGCGCTTATCGCTTCATCCCACAGACCATTTTTAGCGTACTGAACGCCAACCTTGGTCGAACCGGAACCGCTTTCCAGCGGATGTTTTTCTGTTACCACATACGGGGCAATTTG
Source organism: bacterium (assembly GCA_029561455.1). GTDB lineage: Bacteria > Zhuqueibacterota > Zhuqueibacteria > Residuimicrobiales > Krinioviventaceae > Fontivivens. Next base: position 148,771 of record JAKQIY010000062.1, on the reverse strand, counting down.
CCGGGCAAATTCCTTGACAATATCTGCCATTAGATCATTCAGAATTGCATCGCGGGATTTTAATGTACCTTTACCTTCCACCACCTTGCCGCTATCATAAGATTTACTTTTTGCTTTTGACGCCAGCAGTTGGCCGGTCTCTATATTCACAACGCGAAAAGTAACTGCAACCGTACCTCTGCGGATCATATATTGTTGATCGATATAGGTGGTTTTCATTATTTCTTCGCGTACTTTTTTCTTATTTTTTGTAACCGTGCGGTATTGTCCGGTGCCGACCTTTTTTTCAACTTTTTGTACCCCTTTTTCATCGGGATCAACGGAATAGGAAACAACTTCACCAAAGATCAGGCCATCAACACCCAACATTTGGCCGATCTCGCGCGCGGTATTTTCATCAACAACGCCGGATTGAGCAAGGGCGTGTTCTTCCAGTACCAGATCAATCTTGCTGCGCTCAAAAATCTGGAAAAAATTACTGCTCATCAGTTCCGTAGTTAACAAACTGGCGGCAAGATCGCCGGAATTATTAACACCTTGAAAATCGACAATAGCAATATTTTTAATACCTTTAACATCGATTTCGGCCGGTTTTTGTACGGGCATTTGTACCATGGTCGGAGCGCAGGCCAGCATCAATGTTACAACCGAAATCATGATCGGGCAAAGCAAGCTGCGAGTGTTCATAGGTCTACCTGTTTACTAAAGTTTTATAATTTTACGGCTGCCGAGCCCCATGTAAAGCCGGCGCCAAATGCAACCAACACCACTGTATTACCTTGCTGCAGACGTCCGCTGCTGATCGCCTCATCAAGGGCAAGCGGAATTGAAGCAGCGGAGGTATTGCCAAAATTCTGAACATTAACAAAGACTTTATCAGCCGGGATATTGATGCGTTTGGCTGTCGCATCAATAATCCGCAAATTAGCCTGATGCGGTATTAACAGGTCGATATCGTCATTATGCAAACCGGTATTTTCAAGAATTTTTACTGCCGCATCGCCCATGGCGGTAACGGCAAATTTAAAAACCTCTTTACCTGCCATTTTGATATAATTTAAGCGTTTCTCAATACTTGCTAAAGTTGGCGGATTTTTGGTGCCGTATCCCGGCATATGCAGCAGGTAATGCAAACTGCCGTTGCTCTTGGTATACGTTCCCAACACGCCGCGGCCATTTTCAGCCGGTTTAAGAATTGCAGCTCCGGCGCCATCGCCAAACAATACGCAGGTGGTACGATCAGTATAATCGGTTACTTTTGAGAGTGTTTCCACACCGATGATCAGAATAGTTTTTGCTTTTTGTGCCTGGATCAGCGAGTCGGCAAGTTCCAGCGCATAGATAAAACCGGTGCACGCGCCGGCAATATCCATAGCCGTAGCGTTATATGCCGCCAGTTTTTCCTGGATAAAACAAGCGGTTGAGGGGAAACCAACATCGGGAGTAATTGTAGCCACAATAATGTAATCAAGTTCTTCTGCGGCTACACCGGCGCTGACCATAGCTTTTTTAGCGGCTTCAGCACCTAAATCGGAGGAAAATTGATCATCGGCAGCTATATGTCGTTTTTCAATACCGGAACGGGTGCGAATCCATTCGTCACTGGTATCGACAATTTTCTCCAGATCGGAATTGGTTAATACTTTATCCGGTATAGCGGAACCTGTGCCCACAATCATTGATTTTGGTATAATCAAAATAAACTCCAATCTACTCTAAAAAATCCAGTTCGGCAGACGATTTCAGGCTCCCTCTTCAGTAAATTCACTCATGGATGCTTTAATATGGTCAATAACATCTTCATCAACCATTTTATAAGCAGCTAAAATAGCATTTTTAATCGCTTTGGGGGTAGACTTACCATGAGCTATTATACAACAACCGTCAACGCCAAGTAAAGGTGCGCCGCCATATTCCTGGTAATCGAATACTCGTTTAATATTATCAAAAGTTGCTTTCATCAATACATAGCCGATCTGCGAAAAAAAGTATTTACGTATAAACCGGCGCAAATTGAACTTGAGCAAACCATGCAAACTTTCAGCAAATTTGAGAACGATGTTGCCGACAAAACCATCACATGCTACCACATGTGCTTTGCCTTTTAATATATCCCCGCCTTCAATATTACCGATAAAACTAACCGGAGCTTTTTTAAACAATTCATGAGCTGCCAAAACTGTTTCATTGCCTTTGGTATCCTCATGGCCGATGCTTAACAAACCAACCGAAGCATTGGGAACGGCAAAAACGTGGGAATAATAAATTTGTCCCATAATGCCAAACTGCACCAGGTCCATGGGCCGGCAATCAACATTAGCGCCGGCATCGATCAACAAGGTCGTTCCCTTTTCCGTCGGTAAAATAGAACCGATAGCCGGTCGACGTATTCCTTTGATTCGTTTTAAACCGAACAACGCAGTAGCCATTACTGCGCCGGTATTACCGGCGCTGACCACCGCATCAGCTTTGCCGTCCTTTAACAATCCTATAGCAACTGCAATGGAAGAATCCTTCATTTTTAATGCATTGGAAGGATGCTCATCCATAGCAACAGCCTGTGAGGAATGAACAATAGTAATAGGTAAATTCTGGGTGTGAAAATGTTTGGCAATTTCTTTTTCAATTGCCTCCTTGTCGCCAACCAGAATCACTTCATACTTGTCTTTTGCCAACCGGGCCGCCTCAATACCGCCATGCACTACATCAACAGGGGCGTTATCCCCACCCATTGCATCTAATGCAATTTTAATCAATTTTAGCTCCGCTAATATCGTTAATTACATATATTGGTTATTTAATACCTGTATTTATAAAACGGCGGGGAAATAAATACTAGGATTCTCTTGGCAGAAATATTGAACGTCCTTTATAATAACCGCAATTTGGACACGCCCGGTGGGACAGTTTTGGCTGATGACAATTTGCGCATTCAGCAACGGCCGGAGCTGTTGTATTCCAGTTAGCGTAACGTTTTTTTCCTCTTGATTTCGAATGTCTACGTTTGGGTAGTGGCATATTTTCCTCTGTTTTCTTTAATTAAACTTGATTTTATTAAGTGCATCCCAGCGTGGATCTGTTTTTTCGGTTTTACACTGGCAACTTGCCAGGTTTAAATTAGTTCCACATTGAGGGCACAAGCCTTTACAATTATTTTGACATATTTTTTTTTGCGGAAGCGCTATTATCAATGATTGCCGGATGGATTCAGTAATATCCACCTCTTTCATGGCATCGGTAATAAAATAGACATCATCCTCATCATTCTTTGCCAAACCAGGGTCAGCGGTGCAGACAATGTCGATAGCTTCCTGTAAGGGCCACTCATAGTCCTCCAGGCAGCGATCGCAAACCAGTTTGGCAATGGCAGAGATTTGAGCCCTGACATATATTTCAGAGCCAATTTTGTTAATATTGAAAACCAACTCGATCGGGGCAGCAAATTCTTCAAATTCCGACAAATTAATCTCAGCCGGTATAACAGTTCGTGATTCGACCAGCGATCCTTCAGAGTAATTTGCAATATTTAACTTGACCATTTTAAAATCTCCAAAACGATTAAAAATTTAGCAAATAATCGTCTAATAGTCAAGCCAAAAAATAGCATTTTCTGAATTTAATTCATTTTTTTGCAGCAGCAGGGCTTGTAAGGCAAAGTTCAGATTCGCTGAAAAAAAAGGCAATCTCCCGCCCGGCATTTTCATGCGAATCGGAGCCATGAACGATATTATACCTTATAGTTGTAGCATACTCATGGCGTATAGTCCCCGGCGCGGCCAAAGCCGGATCAGTATTTCCCATCAGGGCGCGATAATCGGATATGGCATTATCTTTTTCCAAAACTGCCACCATACATGGGCCTTGCGTCATAAATTCAATCAATCCGGGATAAAAAGGTTTGCCCAAGTGCACACTATAAAAAGCCTCAGCCTGGGTAGGGGTTAAATGAAGTATTCTTGCCGCAATAATGGAAAACCCTGCCTGTTCAATTCGGCTCAAAACAGCGCCCACCAATTTCTTTTGTAAACAATCTGGTTTAAGTATCGCCAGTGTTCTCTCCATTGCACTTCCTTTTTTTGAGATTATTTGCCTGGTTTTTCAATAATTTTATCTTTGATCAGCCGTCTCGCTTCGTCCAGTCCGATTTGAAATGCTTTATTATTTAATTCTTCGGTGCCGCGCGGTACACGAGCGCCAATGGCCATTTTCAGGGCATTTTCCGAGACAATTTTTGATATGCCGGCAATAATACCCAATGCCACAATATTGGCAACAAGAGCACGACCGGCTTTTTCCCGGGCCAGTTGGGTTACCGGTATTTTAAGCAGGCGAAAATTGCCGGGTACGGCTTGCTTGACCACTTCCTCATCGACAATAACAATCCCACCCGGTTTTACATCGGTGCTATACCGGTCAAAGGATTCCTGGGTCAAAGCCAATAACAAATCAATGTTTACCGCTTTGGGGTAATCAATATCATCATCGGAAATAATCACTTCGGAACGGCTGGCTCCGCCGCGTGCTTCCGGTCCATACGACTGGCTTTGGGTGGCATTCAAGTTGTCATAAATTGCTGCCGCCTCGGCCAGGATTTTTCCTGCCAGCACCAGACCCTGCCCGCCTTCTCCGCTCAGGCGTACCTCGTATCGAAAACTCATATTGATATGACTCCTTTTTACTTTTTTAGTTGATCAATTACCTTTTGATATTCCGCGCGGCATTCCGGTTTGTCAATATCGACAAATATTCCGGTAATGATGCTGTCGTTCAATTCGGCCGGGTCCATAGTCTCGGCATTTTTTATGGTTACACTGTGTTCCTTTTGCCATTTCAGCATATCAACGCCGTCGCCGGCTTTATTACGGCGGCCAAATGTTGTGGGGCACGGCGTCATAACTTCAACTACCGAAAACCCTTTCTTTTGCAAGGCTTTATTGATATAATTTTCCACCTGAACCGGATTGGCAACGGTAGTACGGGCAACAAAAGCCGCTCCGGCCGCAATTGCCAAACCGCTGATATTAAATATATTTTCAAAACTGCCAAATGGGGCGGTACTCGCCTTTTTACCCCGCGGCGTGGTCGGCGATACCTGACCGCCGGTCATACCATAGATTTGATTATTGAACAAGATCACAGTTAAATCTATATTCCGGCGCGCGGCGTGAATATAATGGTTGCCACCAATCGAAGTAGCGTCGCCATCGCCGGTAACAACGATCACTTTTAAATCCGGGCGGGCCATTTTGATGCCGGTGGCATAGGTAATTGCCCGGCCATGAGTTGTGTGCAGGGTGTTAAAATCTACATAACCGGTCAACCGGCTCGAACAGCCGATACCGGAAACCATGACTACATTATCTTTGGTAAACCCGTTTTTATGGATTGCCCGCAGCAAAGATTTTAATACTATGCCGTCGCCGCAGCCGGCGCACCAAATGAGGGGCATTTTAGAGGTCCGTAAGTAATAATTATAATCAAACATGCAGTGTTTCCTTTACAAATTGATGCAATTCATTAGGATTGATCGGCTCGCCATTAATTTTATTAAACTTGAAGACCGGAACCCTGCCTCGCACCGCCCACTCGACCTCATGGGCAATCTGACCCAGATTCAGTTCCGGCACGAACCAGGTTTTGATGTGCCCTGAATAATGAGCAATCTGCTTTTCGGCAAAGGGCCACAGGGTTTTCAGTCGCAGCATTCCGGCTTTAATGCCGCTATCGCGCAACAGTTTGATCGTATGCCGGGAAGAACGGGCAGCTGAACCATAAGCAACAAAAGCAATTTCCGCATCCTCCAGCAGGTATTCCTCTACCTCGATAATATCATCGCTGTTTTGCGTTATCTTTCTGTCCAGACGCAGCAGCAGTTCCTGAATTTTATCGGGATTATTAGTCGGGAATCCGGTTTCGTCATGGGCCAGGCCGGTGACATGATAGCGCAAACCGGTGCCAAAATCCGCCATGGGCGGCACCCCGGATGGAGTTATCTTGTAAGGCAGATAGTTTTCGGTACTTGCCGGGCGCGGTCGCTGGTGGATTGTATATTCTTCCGCCGCCGGAATTGTCATTTTTTCATTAACATGCCCGATGATCTCATCCAACAATAAAATGACCGGAGTACGGTATAATTCAGAAAGATTAAATGCGCGAATGGTCATATCATAGGATTCGCGCACACTGTTGGGGGTTAAAGCAATGATCTGATGATCGCCATGTGTGCCCCAGCGCGCCTGCATAACGTCTCCCTGTGACGGCAGAGTAGGCAACCCGGTGCTTGGCCCGCCGCGCATAACATTAACAATTACACAGGGGATTTCCGCCATTAGAGCATAACCAATGTTCTCCTGCATCAGCGAAAAACCGGGGCCGCTGGTAGCGGTCATCGCTTTAACGCCGGTCAGCGAAGCGCCGATAATAGCGCCGATAGAGGCGATTTCATCTTCCATTTGAATAAACACTCCGCCATACTGTGGCAGCCGGCTGGAGAGGTATTCAGCTATTTCCGAAGAAGGCGTGATCGGGTAACCGGCATAGAATCGCATTCCTGCCGCCAGTGCGGCCATAGCGCATGCTTCATTGCCGGAAATGATCTCAATAGTGTTTGATGAATTTTTCATATTTTGTCTAATTTTCCTTTGTCGATTCGTCCAATACCAGTACTTCAATCGCAAAATCCGGGCAATACAGTTCGCACAGACCACAGGCTGTGCAGCTTTCCAGGTTTGCAACCCAGGCCTTGCCGTCTTTCATGGTCAATACTTCCTTTGGGCAAAACTGCACACAAATTTCACATCCCTTGCACCAGCTTTCGTGGATTCTGATTTCCTTTTTCGCTGCTTTTTTTGACATTGTCATAATCCTGGTTACTAGTAATATTCATCAGGGAACGATGCGGGTGCCGGTAGCGCCGGTTATGGCGGCAGTCAAACCTTCCACCGCACAAATAATTACCTGCTCGCCGCCCTTGGTTAAAAAATCAATTGCCGCTTCAATTTTCGGTCCCATACTGCCTTGCGGGAACTGCCCTTCAAGCAAATATTTCCTGGCCTGTTCGAGCGTTAAAACATCCAGGAATTGCTGTTGTGGGGCGCCGAAATTTAACGCCACTTTTTCTACAGCCGTAAGAATAAACAAAATCTGAGCGCCAATTTCCTGCGCCAGCACACTTGATGCCAGGTCCTTATCCACCACACCATCCACGCCTTCATAACGGCCATCCTCTTCGATATATACGGGAATTCCACCACCGCCGGCGGCAAGCACAATTATACCCTCATCAACAAGCCGGCCGATAATGCCGGAATTGACAAAACGGCGCGGCCGCGGAGAAGGCACCACCCGACGGTATCCCCGGTTAGCGTCCTTTTTAATATTATAACCACGGGTTTTTTGCAACCTGGCAATATCTTCCTGCTTGTAAAACGGGCCAACAAACTTGGTGGGATTGAGAATGGATGGATCGTTTTTGTCAACAATGACCTGGCTCAGAATTGTAACCACCGGCCGGTCTATTTTCCTGGCCATGAGTTTATTCTGCATGGTCTGCTCGATCATGTAACCCATGCCTCCCTCCAGGTCGGCCACGATGACACCCAGGGGCACCGGCGGCACTAAATGCCGCGATTCTTCTACGCGGATGAGCGCATTGCCTACCTGCGGGCCATTGCCGTGAGTGATCACCATTTTACAGCCCTGCGCCGCCAGTTCAACCACCCCGGCAAGCGCTTTACGGGTATTGGCAAACTGCTGGTAAATATCGCCTTCCTCAAATTCTCGGGTTATGGCATTGCCCCCCAGCGCCACAACCACCTTTTTACCTTGTACTGACATACTCATAAAATAGTGCTATTATATAATCCTATCAAAATCAAATATTTTTTAATGCGTCCTGCAGAGTAATTTTTCCGATTTCCTGTAAATCATAAAAGACCCGCACCGACGGTTTTTTAATATTAATTATACGTCTCAGGTCAATTGGCGTTCCTATAATCACAGCTTCACATTCTGTGGCATTAATTGTCGCTTCCAGGTCTTTGAGTTGTTCCTTGCCATAGCCCATTGCCGGCAATACCTGACCAATTTCCGGGTATTTGACAAAAGTATCGACCAGTTTGCCTTTCAGGAACGGTCGGGGATCGACAATTTCCTCGGCGCCCCAGCGCTCGGCAGCTACCACACCGGCGCCAAAGGTCATTTCTCCATGCGTCAAGGTCGGGCCGTCTTCGACGACCAGTACTTTTTTGCCGCGAATGATTTCCGGTTTTTCTATCGATACCGGCGACGCGGCATCTATTATCACCGCCGCAGGATTGACCAACCGGATATTAGAGCGCACCGCTTCGATAGCTTCGAAATCGGCTTCCACTTCTTTATTGATAATAACATAATGCGCCATACGCAGGTTGGTTTCACCCGGATAATAACTGACTTCATGACCTGGCCGTAACGGATCGGCAACCACAATATGGACATCCGGCTTGTAGAACGGCACATCATTATTACCACCGTCCCACAAGATCACATCCGCTTCTTTTTCCGCTTCCGCCAGAATAGCGCCATAATCTACACCTGCATAAACAATTGAGCCATTAACAATATGCGGTTCATACTCTTCCATTTCTTCAACAGTGCAATGCTGCTTTTCCAGATCGGCAAGGGTGGCAAAACGCTGCACCCGCTGCGCCACCAGGTCGCCATAAGGCATGGGATGACGCACAACCACAATTTTTTTGCCCTGCGCTTTTAATACTTCGGCAACCCGTCGTGTGGTTTGACTTTTTCCGCACCCGGTACGTACCGCACATACTGCCACTAGCGGTTTTTTCGCTTTCAGCATACTGAATTTGGGGCCCAGTAATGTAAAACTTGCACCCAATGCGGTTACCAGTGAAGCTTTATTCATTACTACTATATGCGGCACATCGCTATATGAAAAGAATACTTCATCAATATTATGCTTGCGAATCAATTCCGGTAAATTATCCTCGGCAAAGATGGGTATGCCCTGGGGATAAAGAGAACCGGCCAGTTCCGCAGGGTATTTTCTGTCGTCAATATCGGGGATTTGCGTAGCAGTAAAGGCGACCACATCATAATCCTGATTGGTCCTGAAATAGCAATTAAAATTATGAAAATCTCTGCCTGCGGCGCCCATGATGATTGCTTTACGTTTGCTCATAAAATACTCCCGGTTTTAATCCATGTCATACTTGAAATATAATAACATTAAAAATTCAGTTTCTCTTTCCTGTTTGTTCGGTAATTTACCGATAAATAAAAAAAGGCAGGTTTTTTATGCTCCTGCCTTGATTTTTTAATTCGTACTAAAAGTATATAAGTATTGCATCAATGTTTCATTCACTTCCTGAACGCTGGTGAGAGTAAAAATTTTAACTCTCAGTTCAGTAGCTTTAGGTAGTCCTTTCAAGTATAATGCAATATGTTTTCGCATAATTAATGCAGCTCTTTCGGAACCATAAATTTCTTGCGCCAGTTGCAAATGCCTGGTACAAGTTTCGATTCGTTCCTCAAGCCCTGGGATTACAGAATCTCCTTTGTTATGTACCTGGTTGGCCACTTGTTGAAAAATCCAGGGATTGCCGCGCGCCGCTCTGCCGATCATAATACCATCACAGCCGGTGGTCTCGTACATCCGTTTGGCGTCAGCAGCGGTTTTAATATCACCATTGCCGATAACCGGAATAGTAACTTGCTGTTTGACCCGCGCGATCAACTCCCAATCGGCCTGCCCTTTGAACTGCATTTTTTGTGTGCGGGGATGGACGCAGATCATGGCAATGCCGTTATCTTGAAGCGCTTTGGCAGTTTCTACAGCGACAATTTCATCCCAGCCGCTGCGGATTTTGGCAGTAACTGGTAAATGGGTAGCGCGGGATACTGCCCGGGCAATTTCAGCAATACCAGCCAGGTCTTTCATCAAACTGGAACCGGCGCCGCGCTTGACAACCTTGCGTGCCGGGCAGCCGAAATTAATATCTATAAAAGTGGGATTGCTGCGGCTGACGATTTCCGCCGCTTTGGCGAGCACATCCGCTTCAGCGCCAAATAACTGCACACCCAGCGGTTTTTCCTGCTCGGAAAATTTTATATAGTCCAGAGTTTTATGCTGATCCCGGATTATGCCGTCGGCGCTTGCCATTTCTGTATATAAAATATCGGCGCCTTTTTCTTTACATAAGCGGCGAAATGCAATGTCTGTCCACCCGGCTAATGGTGCTAACGCCGATGGTTTCTGTATGTCGATTCCTGCAAAAAGCACCTGCTAATTTATTGCTTTAAACTTTGCAAAGCAAGCACTAAATTGCCTGACAACCACATTTTGGCGATAAAATATTGAATAAAATATTAAATTTTATAGACTCACGTTAAAAATAACTAAAAGAAATTTGGTTCTATATGCTTTTCAGTGGGAAATTTTACCGATTACCAATTTTTTGACAGGTATAAAAAATAAAGAGAGTGTGTTGTGAACAAAGTAATTATAAAAAATTAATAAAGATGGTCTTTTTCTCTGCGTCCTCGGCGGTTTCGTTCTTTATATTTTACCGCAGAGGACGCCAAGATCGCAGAGAAAAACATATAAAAAGTTGTTATTTTTTAACTTAATAACAACCCCTTATCTTGAATAATTTTTGAAAAGTTTATTTATATGGATGGTAGTCAAAATTTTTCTTCAAAAACAAGTTTTTATGTAATCAATTCGAATAAACGAAAAGTTGCCTTGACCAGGTTTTTAAAAACCGATTTGACTGTATTTTTGTTCTAAAAATAATGTGAGAATTACCCACTAAAAATAATAGAGCCAGAAATTCATTACCTCACCTACTCTCTTTTCCATGGGTGTATTAAAAAAAACGGAGAGCATATCATTTATACTCTCCGTCACATTAATAGATTATAAACAGGCAGATTACTTTTTAAACACACTCACTTTAACAGTAAAAGTTTAAGCGAGCCGCTATAGCTGTCGGCGTTCATGACCACAAAATAAACGCCGGCCGCCGCCGGAACGCCATGATCGGTCAGGCCGTTCCAGGAGAGTTCATATTGCCCGGAATAATAAATTTCGCCGGTCAACAGGTTCCGCACAGTCCGGCCGGTAACATCAACAATTTTCATATCTACCGGCGATTCCTTTAGCACATCAAAAACAATAGTGGTGGAAGGATTGAACGGATTGGGATACGCGGCCTGCAATTTAAAATTGCTGATTAAAACCTCCGCCAGGGAGATATGGATAACCTGACTGTACTGGCGGTCGCCGTAGATATCGATGGCGGCGACGCAGTACTGGTAGTGCGTATTCAGATCAACATTCGTGTCCGCATACCTGTAAGTTGTTTGCTGTGTAATTGTGCCCTGACCGGCGAGCTCCGGGGCGGTGCGGTAATCGGCAATAGTTTGCCAGGACTGCCCGTTGGCGTTACGGCGTAAAACGGCAAAGCCCACATTATTTTCTTCGCTTTGGGTCGTCCATGATAATTCAATAGACTTTTTATCGGCCGTCGGGACGGCTTGCAGGCCGGCAAGTTTCACCGGCAGGGTTAAATCGTTATTCGCGAACCACAGAGCGCCCAGATTCGATCCGTCATTAGTACCCTTGCTGTCATCACAGGTGCCCTCAGTTTCACCAATCATATCTTCATCGAATTTCCAGTAAGAAACCATACTGGCATAATTGGGATGCAAAGCGGTAACCGGTTTATTCATCCATGCCTGGATAGTAGCCTGGCTGAGCGCGGCGTGCCAGAAACGGACTTCGTCGATATCACCCAAAAACCGACGGTCTGAATCTGATGGCCTACCACCAATGATAAAATTATTGGAATTGGTAGAAATATCTGTGGCCGCAAAAGTAGTAGAGTATTCTGTGCCGTCAACATATAATTTTAAAGAAGAACCATTGAAAACAAGGCAAAGATGCACCCAGGTTACCGGATCTACAGTTACGGCTAGACCGCTTATTGTCTTTACACCGGCATCGGTTAGGACATAACAACGTGGGATGTAATCAGTACTGATTGTAAGATTAACTCCAGTGGTTGTTTCATCACCATCAGAAAAAACAATACCAGTGCCGCCGCCGAAAACCACATCATTATCGGGCCGCACCCAGGCTTCTATGGTTAGTACATCTGAAGGTTTTAGGCTGCTGTTATTTCCGCAATTCACATAATCTGAGGCATCAAATTCCAGGGCATTCCCCGCTCCCTGGGACCAGGCAAAACCGGCCGTTAAAAAATATAGTACACATATAGTAACAAGTTTTTTCATTTTTACACCTCCGGTTTAATTAAAACTATATTTATTTATAACAGTTGCTAATCGAAAAGTATTCAATATATAGACAAAAGTATGGATAAAATGTCTATCTGTCAAGAATTATTATACAGAAAATCGTCATTATTATTAATTACGGCAGTTATGAGAAAATGCGTATATCTTGATCAGGTAGTATTATTTATTGGTATTTTTCACTTGAAAAAAATGGGGAAATCAAACTTGTTTGTCAATTTAAAACGATAAAAAATTTACCATGGAATATTTATGTTATATATTCTCCTTTTTCTCCGGGGCTGTATCAAAAGCCTAAAAAAGTAGAATTGATGGCAAGTTTAAGAAAAAAAACCATTCATGTCATTCCGAGGAGCAAAGCGACGAGGAATCTTTCTTGTTTAACGTATTGTAAAAACAAGATTTCTCGCTTCGCTCGAAATGACATGCATCTTTTGTATGCTTTATGTTTTAAATGACCCTTTATAAATTCAAGCTTTTGATACAGCCCCGAAAATTATCAACAGAAACTCTGTTTCAATGAATTTGGGAAAAGGCTGTTCTTTATGTCTGACAGTCCCTCCTGCTATTTCAAATTACTACAGCAGAACCTTGTTCCGGAAAACGCAGCGTCTCAATTTCCACTTCCTTAAGCGCCTCGTTAACCAGTTCTTGCCAGTTATCGATCCGCGCTTCGGCCTCATGCACTTCTTCAATTTTGGCTTTGGTTTCGGGACTTTTGGGCAGCAGGTAACTGCAACAATCATCATACGGTTCTATCGAAGTCTGGAATGTTCCCAGCTTTTGCGCCTGGGCAATAATCTCTTCCTTGTCAAAGCCGATGAGCGGCCGCAACACCGGCATGGACACGACCTCGGCTATCGCCGTAATGTTTTCCAGGGTTTGACTGGCAACCTGGCCCAGACTCTCCCCGGTTACAATCGCTTTGGCGCTTTCCCGCCGCGCGATCAGTTCGGCAATCCGGTACATCATGCGCCGGTACATGATAATGCGCAGTTTGGAGGGTACTTTTAATATGATTGCTTCCTGTATTTTTGCCAGCGGTACAAAATAAACCAGACTGTGGTTTTGGTACACTGTAAGTTTTTGCGCCAGAATGCGGGCGTTGTAATATGAAGTCTTTTCGGTGAATGGAAAACTGTGAAAATGCACAAAGATAACCTTGCAGCCGCGCAGTATCATGCGCCAGGCGGCTACGGGAGAATCGATTCCCGAAGACAACATGGCAACCACCTTGCCGCTACTGCCTACCGGCAAGCCGCGTAGACCCTGAATCTTTTCAAAAGTATAATAGATCTTTTTGTTAAAAATTTCAATTGTGCAGGTCAGATCGGGATTGGTTAAGTCCACTTTTTTGTGTAGCGCATCAAAAACATGCCCGCCGACGATCTGGTTCACCTGCACGGAATTCAAAGGATACTGCTTGTCCGCCCGCCGGGTGTTAATGCAAAAACTTGAAAATGTATAGTCCCTGATCTTTTCCAGTACCTGCTCTTTCAATATGTCAACATCGGTATTGCCGGCCCAGGCGACATTAAAATAGGCGATGCCGGGGGTTTTTTGCAGCCGTTCGACAATAACAGGCAGGTGCGCGGCATTGTCAAATTCCAATATAAAACGCCCGTAATCATTTTTTACATACACTTCGCCAAGATCCACCAAAGTCTGGCGGATGTTTTGCTTCAGGCGGTCTTCAAAAAAGCCGCGGTTTTTACCTTTTAAACCGATTTCACTATAATGGATGAGGATAATTGCGGTATTTTCTGTTGTCATACAATACTTGATCTTTCGCTGCTATAATAATAAAAAAATCCTTGCCGTGTATTTCTTTGGGCTGCATTTCAGCCCAAAAAAATAACTAACACGGACAAGGATTAATATACGGATTTTACGGCTTATAATCAACGCAAGGAATTGGCGACGATCTGGGCAATATCCAGCACTTTTAGTTTATCTTCGAGACCTTTTTCTTTTATACCATCGTCGAACATGCTTTTACAAAAGGGACACGCCACACCTACCGTCGCTGCTCCTGTATTCAGGGCATCCTGCACGCGGATGTGGTTAATGCGGGTTCCGGCGGTCTCTTCCATGAACATGCGTCCGCCGCCGGCGCCGCAGCAAAAACTTTTATTTTTCGCGCGCGCCATTTCCACCAGGCCGTCCTTGCTTGTTGCCTGTAAAGCCTGACGCGGCTCATTATAAATATGGTTATACCGGCCCAGGTAGCAGGAATCATGATAGGTAATTTTGCCGGTACCATTAGACTCAACTTTTAACTTGCCGGCGCTAATCAGTTCGGCAATTAGCTGGCTATGATGGATAACCTCGTAATTGCCGCCGAATTGGCCGTACTCGTTTTTTAATATATGCATGCCATGCGGACAGCAGGTAACGATTTTTTTGAATTTGTATTGCTGCATGGTTGTAACATTCTGTTCAGCGTTCATCTGGAACAGGTACTCGTTGCCGGCGCGCCGGGCCGGGTCGCCGCAGCAGCCCTCCTCTTCGCCCAGTATGGCATAGTCTACACCGGCGGCATTGAGTATTTTGGCAAAGGCGCGGGAAATATCCTTGCCGCGGTCGTCAAAACAGCCGGCGCAACCCACGAACCACAGATACTCGGCCTGCTGTTTTTCCGCCATGCGCGGGACGTTCAGATCCTGCGCCCATTCCGCGCGGGCGCTGCTGCCCATGTTCCAGGGATTGGAATTGGTTTCCAGTCCCTTGAAGGCCGGATTCAGTTCCTGCGGGAATTTATTTTCCATCATCATGCGGGCGCGGCGCATTTCGATGATAGTCGGAATATGCTCATTACAAACGGGACACGCTTCCATACAGGCGCCGCAGGTGGTGCAGGCCCAAATCTCATCATCCTTGATCCAGGCTTCCATGATCGGCTCCGAGGGCGCCTCGCCTTTGAGCAGGTTGCCACTTTCGTGCAGAATATGCTTACGCAGGCTCATCATAATCACTTTGGGGGACAGGGCTTTATCGCTCTGAAAAGCAGGACACACATCCTGGCAGCGGCCGCAATCCACGCAGGAAAAGAAATCCATAATGCTTTTCCACTGGAACTGGTTGACCGTGGTCGCGCCAAACTCTTCGGTTTTTTCAAAATCGATCTTTTTCAAAGTGCCGATAGGCTCATGGCTGCGCAGGAACATGTTGACCGGTCCCGCTACCAGGTGAAAATGTTTGGAATGGGGAATGAATACCAGGAACACCAGCACCATTAATATATGCGCCCACCACATAACGGAATTGAGCAGTTCCAAAGCGCCGGTCGACAAACCCGCCAGCAGCGGCGCCACAGCTTGCGATACCGGCATCCACCGGGCAAAGGCTTCGCCTTTCAACACTATTTCACCGCCCTGGTTCAGCAAATAGGTTACCATCAGGCCAAAGATCAGCGACAATACGATTGCGCTTTGCGGCGAGCGGGAAATGGGCATGGGTTTGGTGATGGCTACAGGTTTGACAATAAAGCGGCGCACGGCCAGGTAGATCGTACCGATAATACAGAACACGGCGACGATATCTACACCCAGGAACCACAGATCGTTGAACGTTCCGTGTCCCCACAGGGAAAAGCCCTGACTGAACGCCCCGGCCACATGATTGATGGTGGCGACGGCAAAGAATACAAATCCCCAGAACACAAAGGCGTGCATAACGCCGACAACCGGGCGATCCTTGATCGAGCATAATTGCGAAATTACCCGGCAGATGACAAAGCCAAGCCGCAGCATAGGTTTATCAGTGCGTATAACATCCCTGCGCCCGGTTTTTACCAGCCGCGTCCGTTTCCACACTTCGAAAGCAAAAAAACCGGTTGCTGCCAGAATGCACAGCACCAGTACAATTTGACCGACAAGATTTAACAACAGGTACTCCCTTCACAACTAATTAATTACCCGGAGTGCAATGTCTTTATGCATTGCATTCAAATTTATTGTAAATACAAGGCGGGATTCTATCCCACCATTTTTTCAGTTCGTAGGGTGGGTCTTGACCCACCATTTTTTCAGATTTTATTCTGAACTATAATATATTAATATTCAACAAGTTATATTTACGGTGGGTTAAAGCCCACCCTACTCGAAAAAAATTCAGCTTTTAATCTTTGCCACTTCTGCGGTCAATGCCGGTAAAACCTCGAAAACATCACCGACGATACTGTAATCGGCGCGTTTGATGATCGGCGCTTCGGGGTCTTTGTTGATGGCTACGATACATTTGGAACCGGACATGCCCGCCCAATGCTGAATGGATCCGGATGCGCCGCACATAATATACAGCTTTGGCGATACCACTTTGCCGGTTTGTCCCACCTGCTCGCTATGCGGCCGCCAGCCGGAATCGACTACGGCGCGGGTTGCGCCAACCGCTGCGCCCAACTTACCGGCCAGGTCTTCGATATGTTTAAAACCATCGGCGGAACGCATACCCCGCCCGCCGGTAACGATAATATCCGCATCGGTTACATCGAGTTTATCGCCGCCGGTCTTGCTGACTTGTTTAACGACCAGTTTGCTCTCCAGCGCCGGCAACGACAATGGCTTGACCGTAGCAGTTTTCCCGGACTGTTGAATGACCGGGAAAACTCCGGGGCGCAAAGAAACGATTCTGACCGGCGCGGCCAGTTCAATTTTGGCAAACACCTTACCGGCGAATAGTGAGCGTTCGGCCAGCAGTTTGCCGCCGGTTGCGTCAAGAGCGATACAATCGGCCGCCAGGCTGGTTTGCAGAGTGGCGGCAACGCGCGGGGCCAGGTCATTGCCCTGGGTGGTGGCGCTGAAAATCACTGTAGCGGCACCGGTTTCCTGTACCGCTTTAACGACAACGGCTTTGTAATAATCAGGATTGTAATTGGCCAGTTTGGCGTCATCGGCCGTCAGTACGGTAGTGGCGCCATATTCACCCAGTTGCGCCGATTTGGCTTGCACCCCGGCGCCAATGATCAGCGCGGTTACCGGTTGACCCAAAGCGCCGGCCAGTTTCCCGGCCTGCGATACCGCTTCCAGGGATGCTTTTTTATAGTCATTGTTCTGAATTTCTGTGATCACAAGAATGGTAGACATGTATATTAACCTCCGCTTATTTCATTTAAAATGCTTGTTTATAGTACCCGCGCTTCTTCGTGCAGCAGCTTTACCAAAGCAGGAACGGCCTCGGCGCCTTGTCCCACCACTTTGCCGCCGGAACGGGCAGCGGGATAGGCCATAGTCGTAACGGTGATCTGGTCGGCTTCAGCAGCAGCCGGTTCAACGGCGACCACTTTTTTCTTGGCCAGCATAACGCCACGAATTGAGGGATAGCGGGGCTCGTTCAGACCCTTTTGGCAGGTGACGATAGCGGGACAAGCTGTTTCGACGACTTCATAACCGCCCTCGATCTCACGTTTGGCGGACAGATTTGCGCCGTCTACATCCAGTTTGGTGACCAGGGTAACGCAGGGGATGTTCAACAGTTCGCCCAGCATCGGGCCGATTTGCATGTTGCCGTCGTCGATGGTTTCCTTGCCGGTAAGGATCAGGTCATAGCTCATGGTTTTGATTTTAGCGGCCAGGATTTTCGCGGCAGTATAGCTGTCGATGGAAACGGCGTCGGTTTTCAGCAGCACCACATCATCCACACCCATGGCTACGGCGGTGCGCAGCACTTCCTGGCTGCGCTCCGGTCCCCAGCCAATGGCAATAACCGATTCGGCTTTACCGGCTTCTTTAATTTTTATGGCTTCTTCAATAGCAAATTCATCGAACGGATTGATGATAAATTTAATGCCGGCTTCCACAATGGATTTATTATCCGCGCCGATTTTAATATTAGCTTCCGTATCCGGAACCTGTTTCACACAAACGATAATTTTCACAACTACCTCCACATATAGTAACAAACATACATTAACAAAACTAACAGAGTGAATAATATAAAAAGATGTAACAGTAAAGTCAAACACAATTTGAATGAAATTCATTTTTATGACAGGAATTGCCGGGGAGCATTGAACAATGGTGGTAATATATTCTTACAGCATAAAACCGGTGTGGACGAGATGGACAGAGCGGACAGGTGTGTTGAATATTCCTGGTCAGCCTGGAAAAATGGGCTTTTGCCCCTTGCGCTGGAACGTGCGGCAAAACAAGTAAAAACTTTTCGCGTGTATTCGTGGTTTTATAAGAGTTTATATGCTTTTAACCGCTAATGAACGCCAATGAACGCGAATAGGAAATTTGGTTTTCTGCTCGCTCCGGACTTTACTGTGCATGGTTTGGGATAATGCGGGTATCTTGTGCCGTAAGTCTATTTTTGCATTTATATACCCGGTTCTGGAACGCTATAGTTTGTTGAAACACTTCTAAAATATTTACAGAAAAAATAAAAAATTATTGATTATTTCAGGAATTATTATTATATAGTTATGATAACAGCGGAACGATGAGACTTGGGCGGAAAGTGTTTCTGTTTAACATTTTATAAATATTAAAATAAAACCTGAACAAATTTTGGGAAATAAATTTTACATATTTACTTATAAAATAATATTAAAGAATAATATCGAAAAAATATCAAGTTTGTAATATTAATTAAATTTGATGAATTAAAAACAATTAATTAAAAATTTCAAAAATGGGAGGAAAAAAGCATGGCACGTCGTAGTTCTTTCGGTAGTTTAATTAATCAGATTGCTAGAGAACATGCACGGATGGCAAGACTTCAGGAAGCACAAAAACGAGAAATACAGCGAAACTATGAACGAACACAGCGGGAAACAGCAAGATTAAAAACACTTGCTGATAAGGAAGCAAAACAACGATATTTGGAGTCTCGGATAGAGGAGACGGAAGAAAAAAACAAAGAACTCTTAGAACGGAATAGTGAACTTGGCAGAATTTTAGAACATACATTGCATGTGGATGACACTATACAATTCGACAGTTTACGAATAAAAGAAATTTTTAAAAGTTTTGAAATTCCACCCGATTTAAAAATTCCTCCCAAAGCGCCTCAATTCGAAGATTATTTGTCTACAATAAAAAAACCAACTGCTTTAGAAAAGTTAATTCCCGGCGCAGAAGGACGTTATCAAAGAGCAATCCTAGAAATTAAAACCAAATTCAATGAAGACAAGAATAAATACGATATTATAATAGCAGATCGCAAAATCAAAATTCAAAAACTTAATGATACATATGATAAAGAAAAACAAGCTTTTAATTTCAAAGTACAACAACGGAATTCTGAAGTTGATGAATTTGAGAAAGCATATCGAAATGGTGACCCGGATGCTGTAAGTTCATACTGTACAATGGTATTAGAACGTTCAGAATATCCTGAGGGTTTTCCACAAGAATTTCGAATTGCTTATTTACCTGAACCAAAAGAACTTGTTATTGAATATGAGCTACCAACAAAGGATATTTTGCCTAAAGTAAGTGAATATCGTTATACCAAAAGTAAAGATTCACTAGACGAAAAATTGCGTAAAGCAACAGAAATTAAAGAACAATATCAAGATATCGTTGCGTCTATCTGCATTCGAACTATCCACGAAGTATTCGAGGCAGATCAAAATAACAACTTACTAATTGTGGCATTTAATGGTTTTGTTCAAACAATTGATCCATCTACAGGACAAGATATCCGTCCTTGCTTAATATCAGTCAGAACGACTAAAGAAAGATTCAGTGAAATTAACCTCAGTCGAATAGATAAACGAGCTTGTTTACGAAACTTGGGAGCGCAAATCTCTCCACGACCTGACGAGATGCTTGCAGTTAAACCCTTCGTTGAATTTGATATGGTGGATAAACGATTTGTCGAACAAAGTGATATCTTGTCAGATTTAGAAAATCGCCCCAATTTGATGGATTTAAATCCCTTTGAATTTGAAAACCTTGTAAGCAATCTTTTTGAACAAATAGGTTTTCAGGCAAAGCTAACACGTTCATCAAAAGATGGTGGTGTAGATGCAGTCGCTTTTGATCCCCGCCCAATACTTGGAGGTAAAGTCGTTATACAAGCAAAACGATATAAAAACGTTGTTGGAGTATCAGCCGTGCGAGATCTTTATGGTACAATGATAAATGAAGGTGCTAATAAAGGTATTTTAGTAGCTACAAGTCATTATGGCCCTGATGCTTATGATTTTTCAAAAGATAAACCGATTGAATTGATTGATGGAAGTGGCTTACTCTATCTATTGGAACAACAAGGAATTAAAGCCCGGATAATCCTTCCAACTGATTGAGTAACAAGAAATATGGGTAATTGGTGGTCAGTGGAATTGAGAATGAAAAATTACATTAATAAGCAATTAAAAAATATAGCATTAGTCAGAAGTTGAAATGCTCCCCCCAAGATCATAATGAAAAAATATCAATTCCTATCATATAAGTTTATAAAAAATAGAATGAATTAATTATTATTTATACAATACATATAGGGTATAAAATGAATCAAGCAAATGAGAATTCAAAAAGTCATCTAAATAATAATATAAAAGAACAAATCAATCAGGATATCCAAAATAAAATTATAGAAATAAAAGAAGAGACAGAATTAAAATACATAAAACAAATTCTGCAATTAGAAAAGGAGATAAGCAAAAGTTCTAAAAACCAAAAATCCAAAGATAAAGAAATTAATTATTTAAATAATACCCTACTAAAAGTTGGCAAAAAAATTGATGAAGCTCTTTTTGACTTAAACTCCGTCTCTTATGATAATAGTGATTCAGGGTGTATTGATCGTGCAAAAAGTAAGTTACAAGAAGCAAAAAAAGAAATTCCTTCTTCTAGTAGTTGCTGGATATTTACTGCTTATTATGGTAGCTCATTTCATCCTGATGTAATAAAAATGCGAGCTTTTAGAAATTATTTAACTTTACAGCCAGGCTATGGTGTAATTTTCAAAACTATAGATTATTATTATAAAAAAGCAGGCTACTTAAAATTTGGACAAATAATTGCGAATAAACTCAAAAGTGAAAGTCCCAATGTTTTTAAAGTAAGCGTAAAGTTTTTATCACGTATTCTACTTACAATCAGTCATAAATTTATTCAAAAGTAAAACAAAATTCTAATCACTTCAAATAATGAACTTTTTGCTTTATTACTCCCCGCAATCGAGATATATCTTACAACAAAACTGGTAGAAAGTTAATTATCCCGAACAACTTATTATTGTATGTAACAATCCCCCTGTAAATTCGTACACAACCAGCAAATAATAATTTGCATCAAAAACAAACAACCCAGGCATTCTCAATCAGGAACGAGCATCCATGCAAAAACCCCTCTCAACTTTTAACAAACTGTTTGGCAGCGGGCCGACCGGGGTGGTAGCCAGTCTGATTTTACTCTTTATTGCTATATGGCTCAACAAGCTGCTTGCTCCTCCCCCGCTCATTGCCAATCATGCCTTACGGCTCGGCATATTCCTCGCTTCCTGTGTGCTGGCGGTGGTTATCATCGCGTGGAGCGTCAAGTCCCTGCCCGCATTGGACCGTGGCAACAAGCTCTGTACCGGCGGGGCGTTCAAATATTTTCGTCACCCCCTCTATGCCGCTTTTTTATCGGTATTCGATTTTGGCCTGGCCATTTACCTCAACAGTATTGTCTACATTGTCTGGGCCATAGCGCTGCACCCGGTATGGCATTGGGTTATCGGCTATGAAGAAAAGCTGATGATTGGCATTTTCGGCCAGGATTACATCGACTATGCCGGTAAAACCGGACGGTTTTTTCCCAGGTTGATTAACAAAAACTAGCCAACGAAAGGATCAGGTATATGGAAGAAAAAAAGGTAAACAAACGTGTTCTGACGGTTTTCTTTATGATTTTTTCCGGAGTATTATTACCGTTTTCCGGGATCATTTTACATACCCAGGAGGGTGCAACAGGAAGTTTATATTTTACAGCGATGGGTGTACACAATCTTGCCGCGCTTGTTTTCACGATATTTAGTATTTTACATGTAAAGTATAACTGGAAACCAATAACCCAGTATTTCCGGGACAAAAAAACCAGTCTGACAGGCTATCGTAAAGAACTGGTCATCTCCCTGGCGTCATTTTTCTTGTTATTGCTATTGATCCTCTTTCATGGTATTGTTCAGCATTGACTCTAACACATTATTATCAATTCATTGGAAAAGGCAGAAGGAAAAATGATCGTCGCCGCAGCGCAAACCGTACCGCATCAACAGGATATTGTAAAAAACCTGGCGGACCATTGCCGCCTGACTGTTCTTGCCGCACAACATGGCGCCCAACTGCTGGCATTTCCGGAATTATCCCTTACCGGTTATGAACGGGAACGTGCCCGGCAATTAGCCTTTACACCGGACGATCCCCGCCTGGACAAGCTGCGTGGCCTGGCTGCAATGCACAACATGATCATCATCGCCGGCGCACCAGTACAAATGAATTCATTGTTATATATCGGCGCTTTTATATTCATGCCGGACATGTCCATGGGTATTTATACCAAACAATACCTGCACACCGGCGAGGAAATTTGTTATGCTTCCAGCTTTGCTTACAATCCTATGCTGCAACTGGAGGATGAAACAATTACCCTGGCTATTTGCGCCGATATTACCAATCCCCGCCATGCGCGCGATGCCGCCAAGCGTAACAGTACCATCTATCTGCCCATGATCTTTTATTCACCCGCCGGCATTGGTCAAGCCCACACCCTGCTCAGCGACTATGCGAAAAAATACCACATGGCAGTATTGATGTCTAATTACGGCGGCCCAACCTGGGATAACCGGGCCTCGGGCGGGCAAAGCGCGGTCTGGAATAACCGGGGAGAATTACTCGCCACACTCGGTAGTGGCGGCGAGGGCTTGATAATCGCTGAAAAAGTCCATAATAGCTGGACGGGCAGGATTGTAAAGACTGTTTGATAATTTGCTTTCAGGATAGTCATTTTCTTATTTCGATCAATGCAAACACCGGGCAGCTAATAACAATTTACCGGTAAATATCAAGGGGACGTTTTTTTCACCAATTAAATCTATACCAGTTACAAAAAAAATCCTTGACTTTTTGTATACTATATTATATATTATGTATAGTTTAATATACATTCAGTATAGAATAAACAACACAGCTTTGCATACATCATGCAAAGGAGGCGCCTCTTGAAACTGGCTAACACACTCCGCCGCTGCCGTTTCGATCACAACGAAATATCGCAGCAAGACCTGGCAAACGCTGTCGGCGTTACCAGGCTGACTATCCACTCGATTGAAAAGGGCAAATTCGTTCCCTCTACCCTGCTGGCTTTAAAACTGGCGCAGTTTTTTGGGAAAAGAGTGGAAGAAATTTTTTATCTCACTGAAGAATGAGTGAATTACGAATTTTATCAAGGAGACAACTATGCTCAACCGGTTAAAATTATTCAACTTTGCTGCGCTGGTTACGGGTATTGTTACTTTATGCCTGTTAGCGTACAACGCCCTGTTTTATATAAAACTCATAACCAGGATAAACGCCGCCCTACCGCTCGAACCACTACAAGAAACGGCCAATTTTGTTTTTATCGGTTTTTTCTTTTCCCTGCTTTTTCATATTATATCCATCGCTGCGCTTTTGCTGCAATTTCGCTATGATAAAAAGATCACTATTAGAAACCTGGTCACCGTGTTTGCCGGAATTGCCTCATTTATTTGCATAACCGGGGACTGGGCGGCGCTCAGCGACATCGGCAAACAGTACCCCGCTGGCCTGGATTGCACTATGGAATGGACATTTCTGTGCTTGTCCCTGGCGGTGCATGTTGTTTACATGGGACTGTTTATCCCGATAACGCTTTTATTTCTCCGGGAATTGCGCGCAGGGGCCCAACCCGCTAACGTGGTCAAAGACGAGGTGATCTTTAATCTTGCCCACTTTATCGGTTTGATATGCGGCCTGGCGGGATTTGTTTTTACCCTGCTGCTGGTGTTTATGAACATTCCGGCTCATATACTGAAATACCTCATCCCCTTTTATTGCCCCTTTATCATTTTTCCATATTGTTTTATCCTGTTTTACTGGCTGATCATGCAGCGCGGCATCAAAGGAACGGACTGGTTTGATGAAAAGCAATGGCTCGATCTTGGCCGGGCAAGTTTGCTGACATTGCGGCTTTCCATTCCAGGCATGGCGATCCTCTGCCTGGTTAATTATTTTTCGCCTGGCGCCGGGCATGTTTTGGTCATGTTTCCTTTTTACCTGTTTATGATCCTGCTGCTGTTTTCCGGGTGCACACTTTATTATAACTATAAAAGTTAAGCCGAAAGGAGTTTAAAATGTCTTCTCAAAATTCAAAACCGACTGCCTGGCTGAAAAAAGCATTGCTTTATGCTATTCCGGGCGGCGCATTGGCCATGGCAATATTGTACGCCATTGCCTGCTTGTTCATCTTTACCTCGGTCAAAACGATTTGCACAAAAGCGGAACGGGAATTTAAGCAGGATCATGTAACGTCGTTAATGGCGGTAGTTATTTCAGATAAATTCACTGACAAGGATAAAAACGACGCCATCTGGGCGCTGGGACAAATCGGCGCTAAACAAGCCCTGCCGCTGCTGGAAAGCATGTATACCGGAATAAAGGATAAACGCTGTAACCGCCATGAAACGATCTGCCAATATGAACTGGAAAAAGCGATCAGGTTTATCAATAGTAAATTTATTATAACAAGGTGGATGTACAGGAATTTGTAAAGGGGGCGCTGAAAAAAGTATTTTAGCCACGGATAGACACGGATGAAACACGTATGAAAATTTGCAAGGTTGAGTTTCTGATCGCCCTGGATTTCATAATCCAGGGCGCTAAATAAGGCGGGACATCTTGTCCCGTAATAAATGAAAAACATGATAATATGCGGGGGTTCTTGTAAAAAATAACTAACCGCAGATGAACGGAGAAGGGAATACTGGCAGGGGCAGTTCGTAAACCGCCCCTGGGCACAGAATTATTTCAAATACGAAATCTTGAACGAATGCACTTGACCGCCGGCTTGCATACGCACAAAATAGACGCCCGAAGCCACGCTGCGGCCGGTGTTGTCGCAGCCGTTCCAGATGGTATGGTACGAACCGGCAACGCGATGCTCATCCACCAGGGTTTGCACGTGGCGACCGAGCAGGTCATAGATGGCGATTTGAACCGGGCCGTCTTTTTCTACTTTAAAATTAATAGTGGTTGATGAATTGAACGGATTCGGATATGTACCGGACTGTAATAAAACTGTACCCGCCGACGCTACAGATTCTGTCTCTTCGGTAACATCCGGAGCAGGGATTGGTTGTTTGAAAGCGTGTTTAACTCTGGTTTTTCCTTTTACCTGGGAGAAATTAACCCAGCCTTCCAGGGCCGCTTCCAATTCCATATCCAATACATCATTGTTATGCCGTTCTTTAAGAATACCGGCAATACGTTCAGCGTTTTTCATATCCTTCCACGAGGCATAATAAGAGCATAAATCCAACAACATGGTACGTTCCAGGGAAGAACCTTTGGGCACTTCATCGAGCATTTTTTCCGCTTTTTTCATTTTATTTTGACTGGCATACAGGTAACACAACCAGTTGCGGCTATGGTATTGAATTTGCGGATCGCTTTCTTTCTTCAAATCACCAAGGAACGATTCCAGTTCACCGAGTCTGCCGATCTTGCGGGCAGCTTTGCCCATGCGGAACACCGCCTGGTCGGCTTTGATTGAGGTTTTATCCCGCTGTAAGGATTGTTTCAATTCTTCCATGGCCCCGGCGTAATCCTTTTGCTGATATTTTTGTAAACCGGAATTAAATGGCGAGGTTGCGGCTTTTAACAGTAGCGGCCCAGCCGGCGGTTCAACATCCAGTTTAGGTGAAGTATCGACGCTGCCGCCATCGGCATTGTAGAACGAGCCTGTGCCGGTACCGCCCGGCCACCAGTTCAATTCGGCGAGCAGAGTTCCGGGAGTATCATTATAAATATAATAGTCACTGCCGCGATTTTTAATAATGTTATTGCCGGTAATGTTGGGATAATCGCCCAACAAAGGATTACCACCGCCGACAAATATAGCATGAGAACCGATATTGGACATATCGAATATATTACCGCCGGAATCAGCAAAACTATAAAACTGCGGCGCAGCAGTAGAGGAGAAGGTAAACACGCCCGATTCTTCTATTGAGCGGAATTCATTGCGGGTAAATATCCCGTCAGCGCCCCAGATGCGCGCGGCGGTTTTATCGACGCCATAAATTTTGTTATCGACAAAAGTGGGATTTGCCTCGCTTAATAATTGTAACGGGTAGGTGCCGGTCAGATGAATCAAGCATTCCCGTACCTCAGGTTCCGCATCGATGCCGATAATGTTAAAGCCGCGTTTGTACATATTTAATAGTTCACTGGTTTTAATGAGGGGACTGGAATTGATGATGGTCATGCCGTCTATACAATCCTGTACAATACTATCTGTAATACGGGACAGGGAAGCGCCCGCGCCCTCGTATACAATACCCTGGGCTTTGGTAGAATCATCGCCAAAATCCAAAACAGTATTATCGACCCATAACTGGCCGTAGACAAGCAAGCTGTCGTTGACAAACAGGTTGGCGTGATCGAAATTGACGGTTGCCGCGCTGTCAATGGCACATTTCTTCTCAAAAGTTGAATAGGTTCCAGTTCTGAACATATAGCTGGCGCCAAGGTTATAAGCGACATTATCGGCAAAATTGATTTCCGAATAACTCTTAAATTCACCGTCGCCGGCAAATATCGCCTGTCCTTCAAAATTAACCTGGGAATTGGTGCCGTAGGAACAGTTTGAACCGGAGTTAAAAACGACATTGTCACAATAATTTACAGTTGCCCCGCTGCCAAAGTCCATGTTCGAACCGTTCATCATGGTTAGTGGGTCATTAAATGCAACACACAAGCTGTCTCCTAAATTAAAATCAGTGGTTGAACCTGCTATAAAAGGAGAGTTAAAGGTTAATTTGGAACCACTATCCCCGGAAATATTTAAACCCGACGCAACCAGTTGCCCGGAAATTCTGAATTCAGTTGGTTCTTCTTCGCCTTGTAAAAGAACAAGTTCGACGCCGTCTTCAACATTTAATGTTGCGCCATCTTTTAATTCAATATTATGGTTAATATAGAAAGGACTATTTTCTAATGGCAATGAACTGGCAGTTGTTATATCATCACATAAAATAGAAGGTGGATTAGTAATTCCACTTTGTGTCGGTTTTGCAGTAAAAGTATAACCGCTTACTGTTTTGCTTTTTGCATATACAACAAAATAATAAAGCACATTATTTTCAAGATTGGATACAAACCGCTCTGCAAGATTACCTGACCTAATACTTCCATTAAGACAGTTACACCCGAACCAATCATAATCCTTTTCAGAAATTCTCCCTAAGACAAATCCTTTACTAAAAGATACTGATGATATTAAGAATATGTCATAATTACCATGTGGTTTGTGATTAAGAGTAAATTCAATTTTCTCATTATTACCTATAATATCATAAATTTTAGATTCAGTCCCTTCAACATCACTATCCTTCACCACCCAATAATCAAATGTACCTGATGAACTTCCTGAAACACCATTAATATTATTACCTCTAAGATCTTGAACATCTTCAAACTCTAAATTAGAAGCAGGTCTGTTGTAATTTTCAGGATCTTCTGGTTCAATTTTATATAAATTTTTTGTAGCATCAAAATAATATGTGAAATCTGGTGGTAACGTATTAATTGTTAGCAATTGTACAAATTCATTTGTCGTACTTGGGTATGTATTTGTAGTTTTAATTATGGCAGGATCGGCACCAGATACAGGATCATATATTTCCCATGTTTCATAAAAAGTACCTGTAAAATCATTAGCAGGGGGTGTCCATGGGTCTCCAGTTGTATTTAGATGGACTTGATGTTTAGCTATTCCTGAAAATGTACAAGATTTTATGCCATTGTGACTTGATTGAGAACCAGAACTTTCATGCCAACCAGAACAAAAACCTTCATCAGGTATTTCAGAAGCAACATCATCAGTTGAAATTGAGCAATTAATAAAATTATTATTATTACTATTACTTTTAAGGGCAATAGGTACACCTGGTTTAAGACTTAATTTTTCATGATGTTCTGTATTACAATTCATTACATTGATCCGAGAACTGTTTATAAAATAAAAAGCATGAAGCCAACGATCACCATCCATAGTTATCGTACAATTAACAATTGAGCTATTTAATTCATTATTTGTGGTTGTTTCATCTACCTGCACTGAAATAGCAGCCCCAAAACCTAACCCATTTATTGTAATACTACAATTTTCTACTTTAAAGCGATAACAATCATAAAACCTAATCCCACCTCCCCAATGACCTGCATCACTTAGACCTGTTTTAGTGTTAGTTCTTTCAATATTAATATCATGTAAATATACAGAAGGATGTAGATAATCACAAATATCTAAAGAAGCTTTTATTAATAATGAATATGCCCAACCATCACTATTAGTACTGACTTTATGACCATTACCATCAAAAGTAAACCGTCCATAAAAAAAAGCATCAATTAAACCATGATATATTTTACCTCCATCCATTTCAAGACTTAATGTATCTAATTCTTCTCTATTGGACCAATAAGTAAGATTAGTAACATCATTCCAATCGTTTTGAAGTTCTATAGTAAAATCAGTTTGATACCGACTTGCTGGCTTAAAATTAACTTTTTTCATTTTCCAAAGTACATCTCTAAAATCTCTAAATGGATCTGTATCACTACCTGCTTCTGTATGTGTTGGGGTGCCAGTAGGGTCAAAATATATGGTTTCTTCCAAACAAAAGGCTTGGGATAATAAAAATAATAATAGGAAAAAGTTTAAAATAATTGACTTGGTTTTCATTTTCATTCTCCAAAAAATTATTTAATATATGAGTTAGAGTGTAAATTAGTATTGAAATAAAAAATGCTGGCGATCTATTCTTTTCCATAATGCCTCCTTAGTTAAATAACTTTAATTATTGTTTTGAGTATCTAATAAATATTCAAATAGTACTTTATCTAAACAGTGTTTAAAACATCCCATAATCTGTTTACACTAATACAAAAGCCATACCGGAAATAACATGATAAAAATATAAACCATATACCATTCCAAATATTTGTTTTCTATGGCTTTACTTAAAATAAAAATGTAAATATGAAAAATGGACCATGCAAAATTTTCAGGGTTGTGCAAAATTTGCATGGTAGGTTTGCAAACAAATCAACAAAGCCAAACCAGATCATTTTATTTTAACAGTGTAAATTTAATAATTGTTGTTCTGAAACAATATGCAATTGGATAGATAAGATAATGTGTATGAATATTAAAATATCAATACAAATTAGTTTATTAATCCGTACTTTGTAATTGTATTAATTTCAATTGCCCGGTGTATTACTATATATTATTACATGCAGTCTTTCCCATGTCTTATTATAAGCATGTTTTGCTTTATTATCAAGAAAATACTATAAATCGTAAAAAAAAACAGGCAGGTTGAGTGGTGGTAGGTCGGGCCTGTGGCCCGGTGGCAATTCAGTGGAGTCCACCTGGGGCACGGGTTGCTACAAAAAAAATTCTATGAATTCGAAAAGGACTAGATATTTTTCAAATCTGCGGCGAGGTGGACAACACTTTGTTGCGGAGATGTGCTACGCACCTTGAACTTGTTATTTTCATATAACAGCGTACTTTTGTTATTCAGCCTATTTTGGGTATCGAACAGCGCCGAGGTGCGTAGCACTTTTGGCTACACTTTCCCAGGCTCGTTAAAAACAAGGGGCAAAAGCCCCTTGTTCCAGGGTAAGAAATCCCAACACGATTTGTTCAAGCTAGTAAAACTTATTTTTGCAAATCAAACAGTTTTTCCACCCGGGCTACGACTTGCCATCTTCCCACCACCTATTTACCCAATTTCATTATCTGCGTTAATCTGCGGATAAGTAAAAAAATGGAGAGATGAATTATATCCTAATAAACCTCACCTCACCACCGCCATCTTGATCATCCCGATGTACCCGCGCGCCGTCATTTGGCAAAAATACAGGCCGGAGGGTAACGACCCGGCGCTGAATGGCACACTATATGAACCGGGCGCATATTCTTTAGCGACAATCGTCGCGGCCAGTTCGCCGCGCAGGTTATAGAGCGCCAGGGTTACCAGGCCCTTATCCGCCACGCTAAAGCGAATGGTCGTAGCGGGATTAAAGGGATTGGGATAGTTCTGTTGCAGGGCATAGTCGTGAGGCAAGCGACTGTCGGCTTCCGCAATACCGGTTTGGGTGGTCGTCAGTTCGCCGCCGATGGTACGCACCTCCTCCACCTTGACGCCCTGCTGATTGGCGAGAATGACCGGTTCGGCAAAATGCAGCGAATCCTTGTCCCAGACAAATGCCGAACCCAGGCTAACCTTGATTTGGGCAATTGCCCCTGCCCCGCTGTCGATAACGCCGCCGGAGAGGTGAAACAGCAGTACTTTGTTATTATAGTGCAGGGCTGTGAAACCGGCGGCCCTGCCGGTGCAAATCACCGTGTCGATGTGTACCAGGGTAGAGTCATCGCAGAGGGAGAATTCCAGTCCCGCTACCGGCGCTTTGTTGCTGAGCAGCAGCGGAATATCGACCGCCCGGGCGCCGGGCAGCAGCGCCACATCTGCCAGACGCAAGATATCCTGTCCCTGCGCCGGGAGAAAACAAGCCCAAAGCAGCAGCATAATTAGCAATATTTTGGCGCGAAATAATGTCATCATATTCTGCCTAGCGGAGCAAGGTCATTTTTTGTACCAGCCGCTGCTCTCCACTTTGCAGCACGCAAAAATAAATGCCGGAAGCAACCGCGTGGTTTGCCGCATCCGTACCGTTCCAAACCACCCGGTGCGTCCCGGCGGGGTAAGTATCGTTGGCAAGCTCCCGCACCTGCTGGCCAAGGTGATTGTATATCACAATTTTAACCGGACTTGATTGCGCTACAGAAAAAGTAATTTTCGTTTGCGCGTTAAAGGGATTGGGATAATTCTGTATAAGGGAATACTCCTGCGCCATTTTAGCGGAATAATCCTGAATGACATTGCTAATTTCAATGGTTAGGGTATCCATAGCCGCCGGAGCGCCGCGCGGGTAAAAACCGCTTCTGCCCAGGGAATCTTGCGCCTGAATATAATAATGGATAACATAGATCGAATCGGCGCCGGGAATATCCGCAGTGAACAGATCGAGCGCCGGCTCTTTGAGCAAAGGCAGCGTATCAATATGCGTACTGTTATTATACCGATAGCAGACCCGGAACGAAGCGGTATCCAGCGGCGCCGGGCCGGTCAGGCGGATTGGCGGTTTGATAGCGGCAATGATCGTGTACTGATCGCCGGGCTGTTTATAATCTTTAAAAGTCCGGTCTTTGATAATGGGTTCCTCGCCGGCGGCGTACGTCATGTAGAGATTGGGACCGAGATTTTCGGCGATCTGGATGGCGATGAACGAGGTGTCCGGCCAGAACATGCCCTGGTCACGCGAACCGACTTCGGGGGTAAAAGAAAAAATATGCTTCTCGCCATACAGCCAGTCATCGGCACCGCCGTTAACCGGGTAAATTGTACCGGAAGCGGTATTGCCCGGGGCATAACCGTTATAGGCCACGCAGCTATCGGCCAGGGCTTTAAAAGCGGACAAATCCGGCTCCGGAGGATCGAGCGCAGCATGCTCCCAAGGATACAGCCACACCCGACTGTAACTGTGATAAATCAGCGAAGTGACAAACTGATGCTGATTGACAAAATCACGGATTACCTGGGTCTCCGGTTCGGAAAACGGGGCAAAGCCGCGAAAGGTATCTTCATAATATTCTGCAGAAGAACCTATATTATCATAACCCCATTCATAACCAAAATTTCGGTTCAGATCAACGCCATCGAACAAGGGATTAAACAGGCTGTCTTCATCATTATCGCTCATGTTCTTGCGCCAGATCAGCGGATTTTCCGGTACAAGATCGCCATAATAATTGCCGGTCAGCACAAATTCATGCCCGTCCGGATTGATCGAAGGAATAAGCCAAATTTCCCGGTTATCAACAAGATGGTGTACCCAAGGATCATCATAGTAATTATCCACCAGGTAATGTATAAAAGTCATGATGATCTCAGGGGTAATGATCTCGCGCGCATGGATGTTGGCGCCGAACAACACATCCGCCTCGGTGGAATCTTCTGTTTCCACCTGGTCGGATATTTTTAACGCCCAAATATCATAGCCGCCGCGGCCTTTGATTTTATCATAGCTATCGCCAATATCCTGCAGCATGACAATTTCAGGATGGCTTTCGGCAAGCTGCTGCATCTCGGCCAGCATTTGCGGGTAGCTGTGAAAACGGGCAAAGTATTGGGAATCCCGTAACTGCCGGTAAAAAGCATCCATATCGGTTATCAGGGTTTCAACCTGGTAACCGGCGCTGCGGTACTGTTCAATTTCATCATGCCGGGCTATTCCCTCGATGATACCGTTACGGTCGTCAAAAGCGGTAATGTCCATCCCTGGAAAACGTTTGAGCGGTTCCCGTTCCATTGGGGCAACCCTGATACTCACAAACGACAGGTTATCCTGTCCGCCAATAACCGGAGATACAGCCAACAACACCGGTATCACTAAAATAATTCTCGTCAAAAGCCGCATCATTCACCTTTGAAAAATGTGTAATAATCTATAGCTGTTACCTGCGTGTTCCGGGCGCTGAATACCAGTTCCAGCCGGCACCCATAAATTCCATTATCGTGAACCATATATGATATCATACTGTGTTTCTTGCCATCATACAAAAACCGCCATTCCGGTTCTTCCTGTAAACGCAGGGCGATGTTGTTTTCAATATTGAACTGCTGCAGCTGCGGCAGATAACGCTTGTACACCCTGCGGCTGACATCAAGATATCCTTCATTCCCGGTCAGTACCTGCACATTTCGGCTGGACACTTTATTCACTTTTACCTGTTGCGGTTTTATTGACAACGGTTCCTGAATAATATACCCGGAAATAGCGATCAGAGTTCCAAAAGGAACGCGTACAGGTTCCTGCAAAAAAGCATAACCGGCGCCGTATCGGTTGTCAAATACCCGCAGAACCGGATACTCTTTGCCCCCGGCGGCCAGGCGTTCATATATTCCGGTCATTTCAAACCCCGCGCCGACGGCCAGGGAATCCAGCAATGAATAGCTACGAGTCGCTGCAAAAGGAGGAAAAGCGGCTTGCAATTTTAAAACGGGATCGACCGGGTGGCAGGCGCATAATAGCAAACAGGGCAGGAAAACGGCGACAAATGGTTGTAAAAGAAATCGTTTCATAACCGGTAGTCCGATAAATGAAAATTGGTATTGATAATTAAAACAAAGATATTGTTTTTATTTATTGAAGGCAAGCTAAAAAATTACGTGACCTTGCTTTTAGCGTGTAGTGGGATTCTATCCCCCCATTTAGTGATCGCACCGGGATTGGAAATCCCTTATCATAACGCGAACCGGGTTATGAAACCCGGTTCGATCTTGCGTTTGGGAATGAAAAAAAACTGTATATCCCCTGTTTTAAAATGCTGTCCATAAAGGGACAGCACTCCGGATTCATTACTCCGCCCGCTTCCGCCAATACCCCGCAAACCGGGCGGCAAAATCCAGCGGCGCTTCGCTATAGATCTGTGACCCCAATGCAAATGCGCCGGACTGGCAGTGTTTGCGCTCACTATCGATACAAGCCAGTAATTCATTCAGTTCGGAAGGAATTTCTTCCGCGTATTGCATCTGCACAACCTGGTTCAGCACCGCCAGATCATGATCACTGCCAAGATGATCGGATAACGTATGTAACCTTTCGCTATATGGCAAAATTTCTTCCGGCCGGCAGGGTTCAAATACGCGCGCCTGGTACCAGAGATGTTTGACGCTCTTGCGCCATTCATGCAGGTTGGTAACTGTTGGAGAGGCGCTTGCCGCCGCCATTTGTCCCGCGCCTTCAGCAAAGCAGGTCAGCAGTCGCGAAAAGATGCCCGCGTCGCCGGTATGCAACAATTTCCGATTAGCGAACCGCATCTTTATCTCCCCCAGCCGGGCGGCAAGATTCTTCAAATCCTGTCCGGCTATTGCTGTATTTTTTTTGCCTTCGTACCATGCCGATAGAGTTTGCAGCATGGCGGTAACGGCAAAATTGTTCATTAATTGCGGACAGGTAATCAGTAACTGATTCAGGGTGAACACCACAATAAAGCTGTCCCGTAAATCGGCAATTTCCTGTCCGGCATCGCGAAAGCTGTTATTCTCGATGCGGTAAATTTCTTCACCCAGTTCGTACTTTAACAGGCGGATCAGGGCGCGGATTTGTTTAAAGCTGGTGCGTACATCGTGCACGATCAGGTTAAAATCCATACCGGGGGATAAAAGTAAATCATGAGCAATATCGACCTGTTCCAAAAGCTGGGAACGGATTAATTCGGTTAACTCAATATCGGATAAAGGCGGTTTTAATGCATTCAATTCCATACTGCATATCGTTTAAAATAAATCGTCCAAATTCACTTGCCGCAATAAATGGTTAGAGTTGAAAAAACTATGGATATACAATTGATCTGCCGGGATGATGGGGACTTTTACTCTTCACAACTCAAAAATACTCTGCCCATTCACCGCTTCGGAATGGACAGAGCATTTTAAAAACAAATTACTTTAACTTATTTATGACCTGCCTGGTGATCTGCTCCACCAGTTCCGGGGAAACATCGGTCAATTCGTTCTGACTGGTGGCGGCAGTTGGAATACGGCATTCATCGGATTCGCACACCGGGGCGTCCGGGCGGATGCCGAATTTCTTGCGCAGATCGATCAGTTGCGATACCGCTTCACCCTTTAAGGATTGCACATTGCCAAGCTGGTGAGCGACAAACATGATCTTGGCAAAATGCTCGATGGTTTCCATTTTGTAATGCGCGTTAGTTACGCTGTCGCCAATGGTAATGGCGCCGTGATTTTCCAGCAGCACCGCGTCGTAGGTTTTCAGGTATTTCACCATCACATCGGCAAGTTCCTGGGTGCCGGGGGTGGCATATTCGGCGATAGGAATAGCGCCCACTGAAACGACCACTTCCGGCAGCACACATTTTGTCAAAGGTATTCCGGCCACGGCAAAACCGGTGGCTGTTGGCGGGTGGGCATGCACAACGGCATTAACATCCGGCCTGGTTTTATATATAGTCAGGTGCATTTTCGCTTCAGAAGAGGCTTTACGGGTGCCCGATACTTTGTTGCCCTCGGCGTCCACCACCACCAGGTCGGACGGCAGTAAAAAGCCTTTACTCATGCCGGTCGGGGTCATTAAAAAATGGCCGTTATCCATACGGGCGCTGACATTGCCGTCATTGGCGGCGACATAGCCCCGCTCATAAATGCGGCGGCAAATCTCAACGATTTCTTTTTTCAAAGTAAAAATTGAAGAAGCCATATTTCCTTGTTATCCTTCCGTTTTCGATTGTTTCATAATACCAAGACTATCAACATAACCGATGATCATACTACGCACCGGCGCCTGCTTGATGCCCAAAATATCGCTGGCGGTCTTGCCCTCCCGCGCCACCAGCACAATATCGCCGCATCCGGCATCTACAGTATCCACAGCCACAGTAACATTGCCGGTTTTACATAAATTTATATCCACGTTTTCTATCAGTAAAAGTTTACACCTGTTATAGGCCGGGTGATTTACCGTAGAAGTAATATTGCCAATGACAACCGCCAGTTCCATGCGCTACTCCCGGCTTTCATGAATATTTTTGGCTCTCCAGTCTTGCAGTCTGTTCTCCAGGGTGGTTTGATTCTCAGCAAAGGTATTATCGACAATACCGACTATGGAAGCGTCGCAGGGGATTTTTTTGCCCGGAATGGCATAGGTCGCTTCGCGGGAACCGACCCAGTATACCAAATCGCCCTGTCCGGCGCCAACGGCATCCGCAGCTATAATGGGTTTGCCCATATTCTCGCGCTTTTCATTGACGGGCTGCAAAACATACAGCTTTACTCCGGTCAATTGCGAATCTTTTTGTGTGGCCCATACCTTGCCGACAATAATACCCAGTTTCATAATCTCCGCCTAGATGATCCGCAGGTAATCAACCATGGAACAGCGGCGACGACGGGTAAAGGTGCGCGCCGATGTGATGCCTTCACCGGTGGGGCTGGCGATGCTGTGCGTCAGGTAACCTTCACCGCCCACGCCGAGCCCTGCCGAGGAGGGCCCATTCTTGACAAACAGCGTGCAATTCATGATCCGCCCCATTTTGGTCATATTTTCGACATTTTTGGAATGCATGATGGCAGTGTGTCTGAAACCGTGTTCCACTTTTTGCGCCAGTATAATCGCTGCATCCACATTGGGACTGCGCAGCATGGGCAGACAACACATCATCTGCTCGGCATTCACAAACGGATGATCAACCGGGGTTTCGCCGAATAACATTTCCGTATCCGGCGGAATGGTAATACCCAGCGCTTTGGCCAGCACATGAGCGTCCCTGCCGACATAATCGCGGTTGACAATCGGTTCTTCGCTACCGCGACCGCCGTCCTTGAACACGATATTGGCCAGGTCATCCATTTGTTTCAGGGTCAATTCGAACGATTTATGTAATTTTAACTGCCGTTTAAATTCTTCGGCAACACTTGCGACCACTATTATGGTCTTTTCGGCTATACACAGCAGGTTATTGTCAAATGTCGCTCCGGCCACAATCGACTTGGCAGCATTGGTCAGGTCGGCGGTTTCATCGATAACCACCGGGGGATTACCGGGTCCGGCGCAGATCGCCCGTTTGCCCGCTTTCATAGCGGCCTTAACCACGCCGGGCCCGCCGGTAATAACCAAAATATTCACTTTAGGATGGGTGAACAAGATCTGCCCGGTCTCCATAGTAGGAACCTTGCAGCACGTAATGAGATTGGCCGGGCCGCCAACCCCGATTATTGCTTTGTTCAGTAAACCTACGGCGTAAGCCGAGACATCTTTGGCTGCCGGGTGCGCATTGATAACCACCGAATTGCCGGCGGAGATCATACTGATGGCATTATTCAGCATGGTCGGCACCGGATGCGTCGAGGGCATAATGGCGCCAATCACGCCAAATGGAGCCAGTTCTTCAATAGTTAAACCATGATCGCCGGACCAGGCAGTGGTTTCCAGGTCTTCAACCCCCGGAGTGAGCCGCGAGGCAAACTGGCATTTAAGGATTTTATGATCAACCCGGCCCATTTTGGTTTCTTCAACGGTACGGCGGGCAATTTCTTCCGCATAATCCTGGCCGGTTTTGCGGATTGCCGCAATAATATCTTTGCGTTTTTCAATAGTATCGCTCACCAGTTGTAACTGGGCTATTTGCGCCGCATCGATAGCGTCTTCAATTTTATCAAATACCCCGGTCGAGCACGTTGTGCAGGTTGACCTGGCCGCCACAGCGCCGGTCTTTTGTAACTCGTTAACAACCCGCTGTACAATGGCGCTTATTTGTTTTTCATCCACCTGTAAATACCTTTATATATTTAAATTATTAATCCGCAGCATATTTCTGAAAGACAATTTTCCCTTCATATTCAAGGGTATCGATAATAGCAATAATTGCAGTATCTGTCGGCACTGTTTCCATATTCAGCGCCTGGCGGGCGGAACTGCCGCGCACGATCAACACCAGTTCACCGACGCCGGCGCCAACCGTATCGATGGCAACCACATGTCCGGCAGTGGGTTTGCCATCGGCCGAAACCAGGTTTACCACCAACAGTTTGCTGCCGGATAATTTTTTATCTTTAACGGTCGCTACAACCGTACCGACAACCTTGCCTAATTCCACTCGGACTCCTATGATTAAAATTACGATGATGATATTAATCCGTGATCGGCAAAACTGTAATAGCTATCATTACCGATAACGATATGATCGAGGACAATGACATCAAAAAAACTACAAGCCTTGATGATCTTTTGTGTAACCATTTTATCCTCGGCGGACGGGTTGGGATTGCCACTGGGATGGTTATGCAATAAAATCACTTTGACTGCGGATAATTCGATAGCCAACTGCACGATATTACGAGCCGAGACAACACTTTCAGTTACACTGCCGGAGAACAGCATTCTTTCAGCAATAACATCATTATGATTGGTCAGGAACACTACCCGGAATTCTTCATGCGTCAGGTCGCGCATCCGCAAATGCACATAATGATACGCATCTTCCGAACTGCTGAGCTGCTCCTTTACCCGTACTTTTTGCTGCACCAGTCTTTTGGCAATTTCCAAAGCCGCTTTAATCTGACAGGCTTTGGCCAATCCAATTCCTTTTTCTTCACAAAGAACACTTATCGGCTGCTGATCCAGACCGCGTAACCCTTCGTGTGATTTTAGCAGGTTTCGCGCCAAATCGACAGACGTTTTTTTGCCGCTGCCGGTCCGTAGTAAAATTGCCAGCAATTCCGCTTCGGACAGAGCTTCCGGGCCATGGTTCAGCATCCGCTCGCGCGGACGTTCATCCTGCGGCCAGTCCGGTATTTTTGTATTATATATCCCCATATATAGACAGCAATATAAATGATAATTATAAAAAAATCAAGAAACAAATAGTAAAACCGCCATTCGGATATATATTACCAATTCATTTATACCTGTTCGGTCAAAACATAAGGAAACCGGTCAAGTAAAATGAGGAATATCATTCTGGTTACAAATAACATTACTTTCTATTATCCACTCGGCCAAACCGGCAGCCCCCTCCAAAGCCGCCGGTTCGGTATACAATTTTAACAGAACTGGAACACGTCACCCTTTCCGTTAATTATCCAGAGTCTGTTCAGCATTTTCCTGTATCATTTCACCTGCACTGTGGCCAGTTAGAGTGTTTTCCTTTAGCATCACCGGCAGGGCATTTTTATACATATAAACCGCTGCTTTTTGCACTCCTTTACCGGTATCGCGGATGATGTTGTATTCCAGCGTTACATTCCGGGCAGGACTGTTGAAGGAAAATCCATAACCATTATTGTTTTCAATGATGTTATTACGAAAGACATTGTTATGCGGGGCATTGGCGGCGCTTTCTATCCTGAAATTGACGCCGTCGCTGCCGTTTTCATAGATGTAATTTTCAGCAAACAACATATCGGTATCCTTGTGACCGGTGCATATTCCAAACCGGCCATTATGATGGAACTTGTTGTTCTTCACCGCGCCATCCTGCACGCGCCAGCAAATAAACAGGCCCTCCTGTTCATTATGATGCGAGTTGTTTCCCTCTATCAGGGAACGCAACGACCCGGTGCCGGGATGCAAACCGGAATTGGTGCAGCCGGTTATTTCGCAACTGCTGATCTTAATATCCTCAGTGATTTGCCAGCTAATGCCGTCGCCATTAAAATTTTGCACTATTACATGATCGACCTGAGAATTACGGCATTTATGTAAATAAATTGCCCCGCCGCGGCAGCCATTTAAATAATCATTATTCTTTTTATTGCCGTCCACAACCAGGTTGGTGATCACTACATTATCCGCTTCAACAGCGGCAATGAGCGAGCAGTTAGCCGAAATTATACCGCCGCGGTCGGCGCGATAATCACGCAATAAATAGCTGTCAATATAAATAATATTGCCGTTTATTGCGGTAATGCGGGCGGTGGTCACGTCCCAGGCGCTGTTGTGGTCGTCGTCAAAGATTTGTACCCCCATGCCCGGTTTAAAGCCGGACGGATCCTGTACGGTAATAAAGAGTTCCCCATAATCCGCATCACTTGTAAAAGCGCTTTTAAAGCCAGGGCCTTTTTGCAGAATGGTCTCTGCACCGGTGCCGTCAAGAGTGATATGCGAGAAAAGCTGTACCGGCGCATTGATTGTAAAAGTCCCGGCGGTTAATTTGACAATGCCGCCATTACATGGCTGTAATGCATCTATGGCGGTTTGTATTGCCATATCGGTAAAACCATGTATATCGGCGCCCTCACCACCGACGGTCAGAGTGCGCGCCGGGCTCAACGGTTGAACCAGGGGCTTGGCCGGTTCCTGCGCCCAGGTTCGGGAAATCCCCAATAATAACAGCAGTGTTATTAACAGCATTTTTCCGAATTTCATAACAACTCCCGATTATTGTTAGACCAGATATCAGATTAATTTTAAAAGACAAAATAAATAAAAACCGCATGGATGTCAATAGATTTTACATTAACATTTTAAAAGAAGAGTCAGCCATTATTATTCTTCAACATCATGGTTAACACCAGCAAGTTTATTGCGTAAAATCCGCCGCCAGAAAAAAAGCAAAGCGGCAGCCAGAGCGATATAATAAAGTGATTTGTATATCGGGAAATAATGCCTTTTGCTGAAAAAATCCCGTGTGAATATTATGATAGCCGACATAAAAGTAAAAATAAATATTGCTAGTGCAGACTGCAATGCGGTTTTATTGACCCGGTACAACCCGTATCCCAG
Organism: bacterium; assembly: GCA_029561455.1. Classification (GTDB taxonomy): domain Bacteria; phylum Zhuqueibacterota; class Zhuqueibacteria; order Residuimicrobiales; family Krinioviventaceae; genus Fontivivens. Next base: position 107,898 of record JAKQIY010000062.1, on the reverse strand, counting down.
TAGAATAAAAACACATCCAAGCCCGGTTATAAATAATTTGGGAATTAAAGACCCCGGGCCAATGCGGGAAGCTGTAAAAAACTCCATGAAAAGGAACAGGCCGCCGGCTAAACACACTACCGCAAAAGGGGTTAATTCAAGGGGGTGTTCATTTTCTTTAAATAAATGTGTTTTGAATTCCTGTAAAACATCACGACGATGCAGTAAAACAATGAAACCAGCCGAACACACCAGGGAAACTATGGGCGCCGGAGCTATCCCCCCATACTGTGACAGAAGAAAATTTACCGAACCTAAAAATGAAAAGGTTACTATACCGCAGGTCATGGCCCAGCCCCATTTTTCCACCTTGAATACACCAATTGTGGCTACGGCCCAGATTAAAAGAGGTAGAATTTTTAAAGCCACTCCTCCGGTAGTTTTCACGCTCCCGGGCTGAAATGGAGAGCTTAATTGTATAACCGTCATAACGATCATAGACGCCAGTATCAATACGCTGATAATTTGCACCAGACGAAGGGTAACCGGCTGTTGCCAAAATGTGGAAAAATTCATAAATACCTCCAGTAGATTTTCACTTTATAACATGAGCATCAAGAACAAAGCAATACCGGCTGCCAAAATCGCCCCGGCATAAAAAATTCCTGTAATCCCCCATAATACAAAAACAGCGCCCATCAGCAGCGGCCCCAAGGTTTGCCCAAGACGCAGCACCATGCCGTTAAGGGACATAAAAGTGCCGCGGTATTGCATCGGCGCTTCACCGGCAATCAATGCCTGAATAATGGGAATATTGGCGCCATGCGCCAAACCGAACAGGATAATTGGCAACACCATCAGCCACAGGTTATGTACAAAGGGAATCAGCAATAATCCGGCGGCATACAGAAAAAAAGAAACCTTGAGCAGCTTCCGGTCGGAAAATTTTTTTATCAGCCTGCCGAGCTGCGATGAGGTCGCGGCAGTAACCAGTGACATGGCGGACATGACCAGGCCGATCAACGCCGGCGAAGCGCCAAAGCGCTCATTAATAAAAATGGGGATAAAAGTTAAAAACGCTCCGTATAATATAATAAATGTAAACAGGTTGGCAGTAAAATAGGTCAATACCCGCAGGTTTTTCATACTTTTCCAGGCAGCGCGCAGGTAGGGGAAAAAATCCTCGGTATTCTCCGGTTCCGGATTTTTAAGGGCGAACAAAACCACCAAACCGACCGGAATCGCCAGCAGCGGCAACAAAAACGGGTAACGCCAGCCAAACAGGGCAATCATGCCCCCGATGGTAGGATATGTTGCCGTGCCGATGCTCAACACACTGGCATTATACCCCATGGCGATCATGCGTTTTTTACCAGAGTACAAATCACCGATCAAAGTGGCGTTAAGAGAACCAATGGCAGCCGCGCCAATTCCCTGTACAAAGCGCAAAAGCAACAGAATTTCAAAATCGCGCGCCAGACTACAGGCGCCGCCTCCCAGGGCAAACAGAAACAGCGAGGGTATCAGTATTTTCTTACGCCCCAGCCGGTCGGAAAGAACTCCGAGCGCCGGGGTTAAAAATATCCCCGGTAAGGTAAAAGACGTCACCAGTAAACCGATAGATTGCGCCGATATATGCAATTCCCGGGCGATTTTGGGAAATACCGGGGTAATACTGGCGACACCCAGCACCGCCATAAGGGTAATCAAAAAAATGATTTGCAGGTTTCGATCCCGGTACAGCGCCGCTTCACTATCGGGTTCTGTTTTCCGTTCTGTTGAATCCATCATTATAATAACCACCTGAGCAAGTCGAATAAATTTACATTTATTTTAATCCAATTGCTACATGATATTTTTAGCAAAGAAATAAAGTGTCTCAGTAAACTGCTATATAACAGGTTATCCCTGTTACAATGAAAATCCATTTACCTTGTTACATTAAAAAGAACCTTCATCTACCCTACCGGAACAAGGGGTTGTAACCCCTTGTTCTGTCAGATTCATACGTTTAAAAGTAATGCAAACCGGCAAGATCATATTGATAAAACCGGATTATGATAACAAAAGTATCCGGTTAGGCAATAGCCGTGTAAAGTGATCGATGCTTGATAAATGTTGACATTATCAGGTATGCCTTTCAGTACCGATGGCAGGCGCCGTTTATAACTGTGAAAACGGTTCGGGGCGTAAAATTATATCGGTAATATTGCTCACCGTATCTTTATACTGCGGATCATCGCGCATCGCTATCCACTCCGGGTGTTTGACAAACCCGGCCCAGTTCTGATCGCGGCCAGTCATACTGTCGAATACCAGCATATAGGTAAGATTAGGCATCATGGGGCCGATTATGGTTTCGCCAAAGAAAACCGGCTGCAAACCGGTCTTTTTAAACACCGCAATTTCACCATCATTGAACATGTCAATTTTCTTTTGCGCATATTTACGACTGTGGCTTTCATAAATCCGCAGTTCATAAATCCGGCCTTTGTTCTCCAGTAAATTGACCGGCGCTTCCACCTGCGGCAAAGCGGTAAAGGCGCGCAGCAGCGAGCTTTCCATACGAATAAAAGCAGGAGCGGACAGCGGCGTATTCAGAAATTCCGCGCCGGCCTGCACATAGTCCTTATCATCCAGCAGCCTGTCCTGCAATGTTATTACCGATTCCAAGCTCTTGTGCGGGATGAGTACCCACAACGACGGGTCGTTAGGGCCGTACATAACACTGAATACTCCCACCCGGTCGATACCGTTCCGGTTCATTGCCGGAATCGCAGCATTTTTATAAAAATCTGCCACCAACCCCTTTTTATCCCCTACCGGCAGCCGGTATTTGATCAATTCAATGTATTCGCGTTGTTCCTTATTATTGGCTTCCTGTTGCACAGCCAGAACCGGTGCGGCGCCCAAAGCCACAGTCGCGGCGATAAAGTCTCTTCTTTTCATACTAGCTCCTGGTTACATTATTTATTTCTGATAATTATATTACCTGGATTTCTAAAAAAATTTAAGAATAATATTCTTAAAAAGAGATGCATAACAACGACACTCCGGTTGAGTCAAAACAGCATTACCCGGTGAAAAACGGGTGTGAACAATAAACAATAAACAATAATTTGCAGGAAAACAAGAGCAAAATTTTCGTTCCTTCATCCAACTGGTTAACCCGGTTTTGCAGAAAATTTTACTTGAATATTCTTAAAAAAAAAGTATATTTATATATCAACTCAACAGCCATTAACTAGTATCCGGTTTTTCCGGAAAAGTTTTCTAACCGGTCAAAAGTCGGCCGGAGTTATTATCTTTTACTCGATGAAATCCAGTAAACAGAGGGTAATAATGAACAATAAACTATCCTGTAACCGGCGCACTTTTATAAAAATAGGGGCCTGGTCTTCTGCGGCCCTTTTATTAAATCCTGATTGCGTTAAAAATTCAACCACTCTCAAATTAGGGCCGCCGTCGCTGCTTGGCAATCTGAGCAAAGAATCAGGAGCAGCGCCCCTGGAAAATGCCGCCTGGTATCATGGTGCCGCGCCGGGAGACGGTCTGCTTTATCTGTTCCCGCAAGGCGCGCTGGCCGATTACGCCTACCTGACCTTTGATATGCTGCTTGACGGTAAATATATGTGCGCATTTATAGTATCGTTACAGGAGGGTGAATACGGCCGGGTATTTACTTTAAATTTTAAATTACTCAATCAATGCTCAGCCCGGGCCAGAATTCCCGCCACGGTTGTCGATCAAAACAAATGGCAGTTGCCCCGCGAAGGCGCCTGGCTTAAACCACTCTGCGGCGACGACCGGGTTGATTTACATCAGGTGGACAGGCTATCCCTGACCATCCTCCGCAACGGCGGTCAACCGGTACGATTTTGCCTGGCCGACCTGCTGGCCGTAAAAACAGAACCACCCCGGTTGTCAAAACCCTTATTACCCAAAGGCAAACTACTGGACGAGATGGGGCAAAGTACCCTGCACAACTGGCCGGGTAAAAGCGCCTCTGTTGCCCAGGTTACCGAACGCTTGCAGGTGCAGCTTGCCGGAGCGTCACAAGCCCGGTGGCCGGAACAATTTTCCCGCTGGGGCGGATGGCTGCATAAGAAATTCCGTTCTTCGGGCTACTTTGGCAAACATTGGGACGGACAGCGCTGGTGGCTGGTTGATCCCGATGGCTATGCCTTTTGGTCATCAGGAGTGAATTGCGTGCGCGTCGATACCGCCGCCAATTGCGAAGGTCTTACATCCGCGCTTTCCTGGCTGCCTGAACAAGACGGCCCGTTTAAAGACATGTATTCCAATAATGGTAACACCATTAATTACCTGGCCGGTAACTTTATTCGCGCTTTTGGCGCCGCTAACTGGTACAAAAACTGGTCGGCCATTGCCTTGTCCGAATTGAAAAGAATCGGGTTTAATACTGTTGCAAACTGGTCGGACTGGAAGATTGCCAGTCAGGCGCAAATTCCTTATATGCGCCCCTTGAATTTACGCCTCGAAGAAACCAAACAAATCTACCGCAATTTTCCGGATGTCTACAGCGTCGCTTTTGCGGGTGAAGCGGATGGTTATGCAAAACAACTGGAAGAGACGGTGAACGATCCGGCAATGATCGGTTATTTTTTAATGAACGAACCGACCTGGGGTTTTTCTACAGAATTGCCGGCTGCCGGTATGCTTTACAATACCCCTTTTTGTGAAACCCGCAGGGAACTGGCCAGAGAGTTGCAAAAACGCTACGGCAGCGATGCCGCGCTGTCCGCAGCATGGCAAATCCCTGCCACGCTGGCGCAGGTTGCCGAAGGCGATTGGCAATTTCAGCTAACCCCGGCTGCTCTGCAAGACCTGGCACGTTTCAGCGAGACCATGGTGGTCAAATTCTTTCAAACCCTGTCCGATGCCTGTCGCCGGGTCGATCCGAACCATTTGAATCTTGGCGCCCGCTATCACACTATTCCTCCTGTATGGGCATTAAAAGGTATGAAGTGTTTTGATATTTTTAGTATGAATTGTTACCACGAAAAAATTCCCGCTGCGCAAATTCAGGAAATCAACCGGCAACTCGGTTTGCCGACGTTGATCGGTGAATTTCATTTTGGGGCGCTGGATGCCGGTCTGCCGGCAACCGGCATCGGTCATGTGCAAAACCAGGCGGCGCGGGGCCAGGCGTATCGTTATTATATTGAAGATGCCGCGGCCAACCCCTGGTGTGTTGGCGCCCACTGGTTTACCCTGTATGATCAATCGGCATTAGGGCGAGGCGATGGTGAAAATTATAATATCGGTTTTCTGGATGTATGCAATAATCCATACGTTGAACTGGTAAGCGCAGCCCGGCAAACGCACAGTGTTTTATATGAAATTGCCGCACAACGCAAAAATCCTGTGCAAACACAGCCGGAATACCTGGACAAGTTATATTGAAAATATGTTTAATTTATTAATTTTAAATAATTTATAGTGAATGAAAATAATTTTGGGAAAATTAATTTTTTTGTTGATATTTTAATTTTTTTTATACATCTTATAAACGGAAAAATAATTTACAGGAATATCGAGTATGTACTTGATAAAAATGGAATTATTACAAAAGATGATAACTAATATGGATCACCATATATTCTATTCCTGTATCACGGGCGATATTTTTTCTCAAAATTTACATAACGAAAGATTAGATAAATTCCATAATTAATTTACCTCCGGTTTGACAGGAATTGGAAAAAAGAATATATTTATGAAATCGTTTGCGGACAAGTTATATTATATCATTAATAATCAAGTGTTTCAATCAGATTTGCGAGTCGCGGCAGTAAAAAACAGTTACAATTTCCGAGTACGGCAGTAAAATATTTTACAATTTGTGTACCCGATGACGGTTTACCGATAACCGTAAAAAAGGATGAATTTTGAAATTTTAAGGCAGAAAGCTGAATCTCGTTAGTAAAAATAAATTGTAAAAAATTGTCATGGAATTGTAAAATTTTTATTGCTTCATAATATTTTTTTTTTTAATATGTAAAGTGGTTTTTAAATCCATCATTGTTCCGGCATTAATAACACCGGCTTGTCAGGTTGAAAATCAAAAATGAAACAAGCAGCAAAAACAAATGTGAAAATTTCTTGTAAAAGCGACGGGCAATTGTTTTGTATTTATTTGAATACAATGCAGAAAAATATTGCATTTATTATATAATTCATTATATTGTTCTGAACTACAAAAATAAAAGGAGGTGCCTGGTTTAAAAAAATTATTCACCAAAAGATACACTTTTACTATTAACCCCCTTGCCGAAATTTGAAATTTCAAACCAGGATAAGGGATGATGCAAATGTTTATTAGTAAAGTTACAGCTGGTAAGCAATTTTTTAACGAGGAGAATTTATTATGAAGAGGACTACAATTGGGTTTGTTGTTACAATTCTTGCAGTTGCATTTTTTGGTCTGTTCAACACCGTATCGGCAACTTTTGATGCCGATTCAACATACTGGTTCCCGAAAACCGACATTGCTCCGGTAATTGACGGCGAATTGGACCCGGTTTGGTACGGCGTACACAATCTGACTATGACCAAATTAGTAACCGGTTATACAGTAGACGATTGGTTCGATATTTGGGGTTCTTGCAAATTATTGTGGGACGATGCAAATCTGTACATTTTCCTGACCACCCATGATGATGTCAATCAACCCGAAGCTACCAATACCTACGAACAAGACGGCGCTGAATTTTATTTTGACGCCGACAACAGCAAAATGGAAACTTATGACACCCTCGATGATATCCAGATTCGTTTCAATACCGATTGGGTACCGGACGGTGTAAAACCGGAAACTGGCTTTGGCACAACCGGTGAATGGCCGTCTGCTCCCTTTGACAGAACCGGTATCAACTGGGCATTTTTGATGACCGATCTTGGCTATCAGTTGGAAATCTGCATCCCGTTAGTTAATTTACAGATGGAAGGCGTTCCCGGTTGGGATTTCGGTTTTGATATTCAGATGAACGACAATGATGATGCTGCCCGTACAGCTGAATGGAAATGGTGGAGCACCAGCGGCAATTCCTGGCAAAACCCCAGCCTGTTTGGTAATGTCGCTATGAGTGGATTTGTAACTGGCGAAGCCACAGTAGTTGCAAAAGCTCAGGCCGCTCCGGAAATTGACGGTATATTGGATGCAGCATGGGAAGTAGCTCCCGATTATTCCAGCAATACCTACGTTACTTCGAATGCCTATGTTCCTGATGAAACCTGGAGTGTATACGAAAGAGTTGACGACTGGAACGATATGGATTTCGATTTCCGCGTTATGTGGGACACTGATTTCTTCTATTTCTTTGCCAATGTACGCGACGATATGATCGGAATCGAAGTTGGCGGCGATTGGGAAAAAGACAGCTTTGAATTGTATTTTGACGGCGACAACAGCAAAAACGATTATACCAACGATGGCGTTGGCTATGACTCCAACGACAAACAGTTGCGTCGCGTTTACACCGATGCTCCGACAGATGCAAACTATGCTTGTGACGTAACCGATATGGGTTGGACGATGGAATGGCAAATTCCGTACGCCGACCTCGGCTGGGTCCCGGAAGAAGGTTTGGTAATCGGTTTTGACATTCAGTTCAACGATCAGGATGATCCGGCTCTGGTTCGCAGTGGTATGGCAAGATGGTGGGGCTCTGACAACAATTCGTGGTTAGACGCCTCTATGTTCGGTACCATGGTATTAGGTGGACCAGTTGGCGTAAAAGAAAACGATGCCGTTGCCACCACTTACAAACTGGCGCAGAACTACCCGAACCCGTTCAACCCCTCCACCACCATTGCTTACTCTGTTGCTTCCAGAGGCAATGTTACCCTGACTGTATATGATATGCTGGGTAAAGAAGTTGCTAACCTGGTCAACGAAGTAAAAGCTGCCGGTGAATATACCGTCAACTTTAACGCCGGCAACCTGCCGAGTGGTGTATACTTCTACAAACTGAACAACGGTTCCCAGGTATTAACCCAGAAGATGATGCTGATCAAGTAATTATCCTTTGGATAATATGCTTTAATATTGCACTTTTTCTGAAATTTTTGTATAATAAAACCCCGGAATATTACTTTCCGGGGTTTTATTATTAATGGACCATCAACATAAAAATTTTTAACAGGAAGGCAGCGCTCACGTGAAAGGCAGCAAAAAATCCCTGCAACCCGAACTGAATCCGCGTAAAAAAAGAGTGTTCACATTGATCGTCATCCTCATCCCGGTGCTGTTTTTTGTGTTACTGGAAACCGGTTTACGAATTTTCAGCTATGGCGGTAACACCCGTTTGTTCATATCCGGTACGGATGATATTTCCGGGTACTGGATGTGTAATCCCGAAGTGGCGCGGCGCTATTTCTTTATGCAGCAAACCATACCCACCCCCTCCAAAGACTTGTTTTTAAAACAAAAACCGGCCAACGGTTACCGCATCTTTGTTTTGGGCGGTTCTACTACCGCAGGTTTCCCGTATGGTAATAATATCATGTTTTCCCGTATACTGCATCGCCGGCTCGCCGATGCCTTTCCTGAAAAGTACATTGAAGTGGTCAACACGGCCATGTCGGCAATTAACAGCTACACCCTGCTCGATTTTATGGATGAAATTCTGAAAATGCAGCCGGACGCCATTCTTATATACGCCGGCCATAATGAGTATTATGGCGCACTTGGTGTTTCTTCCATGGAATCGCTGGGTAAAAATCCTGACTTTATACGTACTTATATGAAATTAACGCGTTGCAAAACCTTTGTGCTGGTACGCAATATCGTCGGATCGATACGGAAAGTAACCGGTAAAAACGTGAATAAAAATGTTCAGGACCCCACCGCAACGTTAATGGCGCGCATCGTCGCCGATCAAAAAATTGCTTATAAAAGCGACATTTATGAAAAGGGCAAAATCCAGTTCCGCGAAAATTTAACCAGAATAATGCATAAAGCCGCCTCTGCCGGGGTTCCGGTCATGCTGAGCGACCTGGTCAGCAACATTCGCGACCAGGCGCCGTTTGAATCCGTCAAGATCGATTCATTTCCCACGGCGCAGCATGCCTTTCAGGTTGCGCAGGAACTGGAACGGCAAAAAAATTACGGCGACGCTAAAATCGCTTATCTGTTAGCTAAAGACCTCGATGCTCTCCGTTTTCGGGCTGCGGAGGAGTTTAATACCATCATTAATGAAACCGCCGCTAAATTCAATGCACCGGTTGTGCCGATGCAAACATTATTTGCCGCCAATTCGCCCAATGGCTTGATGGGCAACAACCTGTTTGTGGAGCATTTGCATCCCAATGTACATGGAAACTTTATTCTGGCAGACGGTTTTTTTAATACACTCAAAACCAATCAATGGATAGCAGCCCAATGGGATTCCAGTAAAATCAAACCATCATCTTTCTATGAAAAAATATGGGGATATACCGAACTGGACAGTGTCAGCGCCGGGTTGGGAATTCAATATCTCAAGGGTGGCTGGCCATTCCAGCCGAAAAACACGCCCAACCATTCGCTCGATCATTTTAAAATGCAAACAATTGTCGATTCCCTGGCTTACCGGGTACTGGTCGATAAATCGTTCAGTCTTCAGTCTGCCCATTTGTATCTGGCTGAATATTATGAAATCCATGATCAGTTACAAAAAGCTTATGCAGAATACCAGGCTCTGATCTTTACAATTCCCTGGGAAATTATGTTTTATGAACGGGCCGCTAAAATTCTCATCAAGGTCAATAATTATGATCATGCCCTGGCGCTATTGTTAGAATCTCATAAATATGGCAGCAATGCGTTTACCAATAAATGGACCGGACAATTGCTAATAACCAAAGGAATGTTGAAACAAGCCTTGCCCTTCCTGGAAAAAGCATTAACAGATACGCCTGATGATAAACAACTGTCAACAAATTATGAAAAGGTGAAACAACATTTACAACAGCAAACAGTATCATCAACGCCAGACTCTATAGCCAAAGAGCAGGCAGCGCAAAAATTGATCATGGAAAATATTGGTATTATTAATAAAATTGGTTATGATTCAATGATGCGAAAAATTGTAGAGTTGCTCAAGGCGGAGGAGTATAACAGCGCCTATATACTTTTGCATAAAGCTCTGGAATTTGAAGATAACTTTTTTACACGTAAATGGTTGGGGTTGCTCAGTATTCCCCAAAAAAATTATAATGATGCAATTAAACACCTGGAAATTGCCATAAAGCAAAAACCGGATGATTTTGAAGTTCTTTATAATTTATGTCATGCGTATATTTTAACTAGTAATAAATCTCAAGCTAGAGATGCACTTATGCAACTGGAAAAATTACGCCCCAATTTCAATGATCCCATGAATTTGCGTCAAAAGACCAGTGAATTGTAAAATTCCAACTCTTTTTAACTTGACCGGGATGTTGTAAAAAAACATCCCGGTATTTTAAAATAACAAATTATTAAATTCCAAATTTTCAGGAAAAACGGGGAATTGATGTTGTAAAATTTTTATAATTACAATTACCCTTTCCTGTTAATAATTCCATTACCTGGTAAAATTAAGGTCCTTATGGGCAAAAAGCAATCAACATCCCGTCGGCATTTTATTGGTACAATGGGCGCGTTGGCAGCCGCGCTGCCGTTGGCGCAGGTCAAAGCGGAAACTATAAAACAACCGGCCCGCATTAAAGGAATTAAACCCCGGAATATTATCATTATTCTTGCCGATGATCACCGCTATGATTTTATGAGTTTTATTGGTAAACCAGCTTTTTTAAAAACCCCTAATATGGATCGCATGGCCAGCGAAGGCGCATGGTTTGAAAAGGCGTTCGTTACTACGGCTTTGTGTTCGCCAAGCCGTGCTTCTCTATTGACCGGGCAGTTTTCTCACAAGCATGGAGTTGTCGATAATAATACCATGATCCCGGAAAACACTGTGTTCTTTCCCCAATACCTGCAACAGGCAGGTTACCAAACCGCTTTTATCGGTAAATGGCACATGGGCGACGATTCCGATGCGCCGCGTAAAGGCTTTGATAAATGGATCAGTTTTCGCGGTCAGGGTGATTATTACGATCCAACCCTTAACATTGACGGTAAAACTGTGCAAACGACCGGTTATATTACCGATATGTTAACTGATTATGCCCTGGACTGGTTGCAAAAAGAGCGCGATCAACAAAAGCCTTATTTTTTATATCTTTCTCACAAAGCTGTACATGCCATGTTCGAGCCGGCGAAACGGCACCTGGGGGTTTATGAAAACGAAATCCCGGAATATCCCGCCAGCATGGCCGATACTCCCGAAAACTATGCCGGCAAACCCCGCTGGGTTAAAGAACAACGCAATAGCTGGCATGGCGTCGATTATATGTATCACGGCGATATGGATTATGATACTTTTTACAAAAGGTATTGCGAAACCCTGCTGGCGGTTGACGAAAGCATCGGCAAAATTCTGGATTATTTACAAAGCTGTAATGAATTGGAAAATACCGTGGTCATGTACATGGGCGATAACGGCTTTATGTTTGGCGAACATGGCCTGATCGATAAACGGTCGATGTACGAAGAATCCATGCGGGTCCCATTCCTGGCGTACTGCCCGGAGCTTATCAAGCCGCAGCGGGTCAGCGGTCTGGTGCAAAATATTGATATTGCCCCCACCCTGCTGGAACTTGCAGGCCTGGAAACTCCAGCCAACATGGATGGTAAATTATTAATGCCCTTGTTACAGAATGTCGCAACCACCTGGCGAAGCGAGATTTTTTATGAATATTACTGGGAACGGAATTTTCCACATACCCCAACAGTGCATGGCGTTCGCACTGATAAACATAAATATATTCATTATCATGGCATTTGGGATTGCGATGAACTATATGATCTTGAAAACGATCCGCAGGAAATGCATAACCTGATAAATGAACCACAATACCAGGATCTGGTTAAAAGTCTCAACCAAAAGCTATTCGATTGGCTGGAAACCAGCAAGGGCATGATGATTCCCCTGCGCAGGGATAAAGGTTTCCGCGCCGACCGGCGTAAACCCGGATAAAACAAGTCGACTATTCAAACAATACACGTGAATTACAATGAGGAGATTATGATTAATAGAAGCATATTTTTATTTTTTGCAGTAATGCTCACCGCTTTATCCTGTAGTAAACAGGATATTATTATCGATGATTTTGAATCCGGGAATTTGGACAAATGGCAATTTGTTGGTCAAAATCCATTTTATAACGGTGGCCCGGTTAGCGAGGATACTATAAAAACCTGGCAACACAGCCCGGTGGGTTACCAGGGCAAATATCTGCTCGCGACCGGCGATAGCCAGGGCCGCCACAACAGCAATAGAGATGGTGGAATAATCAGCAAGCCGTTTCGGATCAACCGTAATTATCTTAATTTTCACCTGGCAGGAGAACTCTACCCGCGGGTTCGCATATATTTGTTAATTAACAAGGCCATTGTGCGTGAAGCGTTTGGTAATAATTTTTATGATTTGCAGTTACGGGGCTGGGATGTCTCTGAATTTAAAGGGCAGGAAGCACAGTTTGGTATTGAAGACATAAGCTCCGGGAAAACACTTTTAAGGGTAGATTATATCTATTTATCGGATACACCGGCCCCGGCGCCGCATAACTGGGTGAAATTAGCGGATCGGGAACGTTCACCGCTGGTATCGGTCGGTGAGTTTAAATTAATATTCAACAGTAATACAGTGAATAAAAACTGGCAAATTTTCGGCAGTTCGCTCGTATATGGTCACGATCATAAATGGCGCCTGTATGCTGCGGCAGCCCCGGAAAAAGCCGCCAAGAATCCACAGGAAGTAAAATATATTGTATTAGCGGAAGCCTCCAGTCTGAACGCTGAAAAATGGGATTTCAGGGGGGTCGTTTTGTATGCCGATGAAAACACACAAGAGACCTTTACCTGGCAGCCATTTGTTATCTATAACAATAAAACATATTATATGTACTATGTCGGTTCCGGGAAAACCTGGAGCGGCTGGCAGGACTGCCCGGCGGGCACACAAATGCCCTGGAGTGGCGGAAAATGCGGCGAGCAGGGCCCCTATTCCATATATTGTGCAACATCTAAAGACGGTTTGACCTGGACGCAGCATGGCCAGGTGATAAAGGACAGTCCATTCGCCTTTACTCCATATATTCACCAGGTAAAAGATCAATGGTTCATGTATTATGCCGGCGCCGAACCCGCCGCCATTACAGGCAAACATGCAATTGTCTTTGCAACATCACAAGACTTGTTACACTGGAGCGGTCGTTCTATTGCCTTACTCGATAATGACCAGGGCGCATCGCCCTGGCCGGAACAGTCCTTTATTATGCAGCCGCAGGTTTTTTCGCGGGGCAATACCTGGTATTTGTTGGCCGGGCCAATCAATGATAACAACTTGTCCGGTGATCAATGCCTGCACATCTTTACATCCGATTCTCCACAACAGTGGGACATTACCAATGCGAATAAACGGATATTTGCCCAAGGCGGATCAATCGTTCGTGATACCGATGGCGCCTGGTACATTACTCACAACAATTCCATGTCAGGCGGTACCTGGCTGGCGCCGCTGTATTGGAACGATACTTTAAGCAAATGGAATTCATCAATTATGCCGGCCGGCAGGTAGCTATATAAGAAATGTAGTAAAAAATTCAAAATAACACTAAACTGACTTGATAAAAAATAAAAGTAATTGCCTAGTAAATTCGAATATCTTGATATTATACAAAAATGACAGCCAGGCGCCAGCCACTCTGATTATCGTTATACAGGCTGTGCGGCAACCTGGGTTTCATCGTAGCTGCTCAAAAGCCTGAAAAAATATGGAACAGGTACAAGTTTGAGTAAAAAATTCCATTCATGTCATTCCGAGGAGCGAAGCAAAGAAAAATCGCTTCTGGTTCCCAATCTCCCGATTGGGAACCTGCTTGTACAAAATCTCTGATTTGAAAGGCAATGATCATATTTAAAATAAAATAACTGCTTGAAAAGAATCGGAGATTCCTGACCACTCTCGTTCATATTCAGGAGATTAGGAACGAGGAGAATGTTACAGGAGAAATGCTTCGAGTTATTGGCGTCGAAGCGGTTTTATACATTTATATAAAGATGGAGATTTGTTAATGAAAAAAATATCTATCGTGCATAAAATCATGTTAATCATTGGCCTGGCGCTGACAGGCTTGTTGTTTGTCGCCGGCGCAGAGAACGCTCCCGCAAAGGACAACGCATCGAATGGCGCGGCGGATAAAGAAGCAGCCCCGCTGGTGTTGCAGGCGCTTGACTATACGGAGAATCCTGTTGATATTCCCAATCCGGACAGGGGCTTTTACAGGGCCGAAAGTTATGTAATTCCGGTAGACAGCGGCGCTCCGGGTTTTCCTGAATTGGGAACCATAATAACCGGTACTACGGTCTATGTTAACGCGCGCATCGTTTATATGGAATTCGACCTTAAAAATTTTTCATCGAATGCGCCCCTCAACGGATTACCCCTGGGGCCCTGGAGCGCGGAAGGCGCTACCCCGCCGGATTATGGAAAAACGCAACCATTAACACCAGCTGCGCTGGATTATGTAAGGGCGGCGCTGCAAAAAGTTAGGGACAGCCAGGCTGTCGCCATTGTGAAGTTTAATTATGACGGACGGGGCTTTACTTATAATAATCGCGGCGGCTATGACCAATTCATTCATGATTGTGAACCTGGGGCGCCCAAAGGCCGGGTTTGGTATGAAACCGGGGTCGTAGCTGAATCTGATTTGTGCGGCATCCCCGGTCATGAGGACAAAAACTGGGTGCAATATCATCTTTGGCAGCTTGGCAGTGTTTTCAGCGAATATGAAGAGTGCATAATGGCTGTTAAAGGCGGGATCTTTGGCCCGTGGGGCGAAATGCACTCCTCATCTTATGCCGGTGCACGAGAGGGTTATCACTGGCTGCTGCAAGCGCTGCTGGGTTATGTTCCCGCTTCGCGTTCCATTTTGGTTCATGCGGGCGGAGTCATGGCCTGGCATAACGTCGAGTACAGTACCGATTACAGCTTTACCAATTTAATGCCGGCCCCGGCGCGCGGCACAGCGGCGCAGCGTTTCGGTATGTTCAATGATAGTTATTCCGCGGGTGGACGTAGCGATGCGTATGATGACAATGGTTCGCTTTCCGAGGGATTTAGATTAATTGGCGGTGATTTTGACCGAAACGCTGCTTTAACCTGGATGAGAAATCAAAACAACTTTTATGGCGGTGAATCAGTCGGGGCAGGTTCTGAGGATAATATCTATCCTAGATTTCCGAACGTTCTTTATGAAGCCGCTTATGCGCAAACAACTCATTTGAATACAAGTTATAGCCCACGCACTTATAAACTTTGGGGTGATTTTGTTTATACTAAAGAAAATGTTACCAAACCGTTTACGCCACCGCACGATGGCGTGACCCGCACGGCGATCTTTGATCCTGTATATAACGGCAGGAACGGCATGGAATATATACGTGACAGGCTGGGCTACCGCCTGGTGCTGCGTGAGGCTAAAGTAAGTGAATGGGTAAAACAAAAGGGTACCCTGAGGTACGAAGGTAAGATCCAAAACGTTGGCTTTGGTAATCTAGTTAACAAGAAAAATGTGTCGGTAATTCTGAAAGCCAAAGATGGATGCAACACATTCACGGCGCTCACCAACCTTGACGCAAGGGATTGGCGGCCTGATTTGGACAGCAGGGCGGACAATACTGCTGCATGGCGTGATTTGAACTTTACAATTGATATGGGCAAATTTGGTAAGGTTCCGCCCGGTGAATATAATATTTACCTAAAGATCAATGATCCTAAAGAAGCTATCGCTAACCGGCGCTGTATACAGTTTACGAATCACGATATGTGGAATGCTGAGCTTGGCGCAAATTTGATTGGTTCAACGACAGTCGTCCACTAGATATTAAAAGAGTTCAAAAACTGGAGAGTGAACCTGACAAGTTAAAAGTCTGATTAACAAATGTACAAGCTGCGGTTCAAATCTGCTCGCGCCGGGATTCATATCCCGGTGCGGGAAACAGCCGGACCCCGAGTAGAGCCGTCCCGCATGGCGGGACGGGTCGTATCGAGGGGTCGGTTCTATAACACCTGCAATTCCTTTTACTTGAGCGCACGTCTCGATACGTCCGGTCTCGCGGCGCTCGACCGGACTACTCGACGACCGCAGACTGTTTTAGAAAAACCGGTCGTCGAGTAAGGTCGTAAATGGTTTTGAAAAAGGATTGCGCCGGTTATAGAACAATTTTTCAGCAGAGACTGCTTCGGCCCGCATTGAGACGACTTGGCCTGACGAGTGCACTAGTGCCGGGCCGCAGGTCCAACTCACTGTTTCGCCACTAGCGTGACTTGTTATATGCATGTTGGTTTGCCAGAAACATTTCACCCCTAAAGGGGTTCGCAGATCGCGCCGGGATTCATATCCCGATCACATGCAACAACAAACATTTGACTATTCCACTCTCTTAAACGCAGAGATTATAACAAAATATAAATTGCTTAAATAACCTGATTTTCTTAAATTTTATTGGCGATGGAGTTCGCCTTTAACTGTCCTCAACTATGGGGTCTGATAACTCCTACTAAAAACCATATCATTAAAAGTAGGAGAAAACTATGCAAAATTATTTCCTGGTAGGTATAGGCGCTGCATTTGGTGGTATCTTCCGTTATTGGCTGTCCGGCGCAGTGCAAAGGAAATTACCCTTTACTTTTCCCCTTGGCACATTGACTGTTAACATTTTGGGCAGCTTTTTACTCGGTTTTATCATTTTCTTCCTGGATTCCCGCGAACTGATTTCTTCAGAAATGAGAATTTTTTTAACAATTGGTTTTTGTGGCGGCTTTACAACTTTTTCAACCTTTTCCTTTGAAACCATAAACCTTATACGGGATGCGGAATATTTTTATGCATTCCTGAATGCCGGATTAAATTTATTTTTGACTTTATCAGCAGTCATCCTGGCTTATTATCTATCCAAAATTTTATAGGAGGCTATTATGCAAATTCAACGCGATGCAAAACTGCTTCGAATATTTTTGGGAGATTCGGATAAAATTGGTCATATACCGGTTTATGAGGATATAGTTTTAAAGGCCAGGGACGCCGGCCTGGCCGGAGCTACTGTCTTTAAAGGGGTGATGGGATTTGGCGGCACAAGCAGAGTTCTGCATACCAGTAAAGTACTCCGCCTGTCGGAAGACCTGCCCATTATTATCGAGATAGTTGATGAAATTGAAAAAATTGAAGCCTTTTTACCGCAACTTGAAAAAATATTTGAAAGCGCAAATTGCGGCGGCCTGATAACTATAGAAAAAGCGGAAGTGCTTACATACCGGGTTAATAAAAAGTAATGGACTGTTAGGTCTGGGACATGTTCTTTCCGGCTTGACCGGCCTATAAACCCGTTACCTTCTTGAGCCCGGGGGAATGTAAACCCTGCCGAACTGCCTGTTCCCTGCGATAGCTGAAAACTAGCTTTTCTTAATCCACAAAACCCCCACCCATTCGTAATTTGAAATTTGACATTCGTAATTGCTTCATCTCACGTCTGACGTTTCGCGTTTGCCTTGAATATTTCATACCCGTCAACTGCCAGTTGATTGCGGAAAATAAAGGATTAGTCAAAAACATCTTGCATAATATCCCCCAAATCTCTAATTTTATCGGTTGTTTTATGGCTTGTTGTTCCCTGTCCCGTAAGAGTATTTTATATAAAATATAGGGCAGGATTTTTCATATTAATAAAGATTTTTATTTCCCCGTACAAATAGATCGAATACTCAAATTAAAACAAGGAGAAACCCTGATGAAAAAGCTATGGATTGGCTTGCTCGGTATTTTGGCAGTTTCAATGAGTTGTAAAAATGCGCCGGTTGAATTCGGACAAGTCTGTTCAGTCAAACTCACGAATGTCGAATTTACCAAATCGCTTAATAATGCTCAAGAAAATGCTACAGTGGTCAATGATACTCTGACGCTTAGAAGCGATGCCAGACGCGATAACTTTTGCGACCCGGACGGCAAGCTCTCCAACAATACAGCGCCGGTTTTGCTGGCAAAGGTAAATAATTTGCAGCCGTTTACCCTGACGGCCAAAGTAACCCCAACCTTTATAGAAACTTATGACGCCGGGGCGTTGTATGTGTATTTAAACGAAAAGCTGTGGGTAAAATTTGCCTTTGAAAGAGATGAACGGGCGCGCACCCGTATCGTCACGGTCCGCACCATCGGCACCTCCGACGATAATAACCACGATGTTATAGACAGTACCGGCGTGTATATGAAGATCACTTCGGATACCAAGACCATTGCTTATTATTATTCCCTGGACAATGTATCCTGGCAACTGGTGCGCTTGTATCGCAATGACTATCCCGCCGAAATCTGGGTAGGCCCAAGCGCGCAGTCCCCATTGGGCGAAGGCAATTCGGTAATCTTTACAGAATGTTCCCTGGTAGATAGCTGCGTCAAAGATTTCAGACTGGGAATTTAGTATAACCGACCAGTTAGTATCCAACAATAACATCCAACTACGGACTATCCGGTTCCAGGCTACCCGGCCTGGAACCCCAATTTTCCCAACTCTGACGGCCCATTAACCAAACCTGTCGTTTCTAAAACGCATAACTATTTACTGTTTGCAGAAAACTACTTATTTCCCCCTCCGCGCTTTCATTTCATACCGGATAATTGACAGTTGGTCATTGAAAAGTAATAATTTGTAAATTTTTTCTTGAACAATTTTATATAAATTAATTACATTAATTTTTAATCAATTTCTAATATTATCAGGGTGGCGGGATTAATTTGTATTGTGTATACTGTAAAATGTTGTGCCGGTATTATCAAATATAAATTTTTTGGGTGAAAACATTATACAATTATAAAATATGCTGAAAGGTGTTAATATGTTTAAAGATACAAAATCCTCTGAACCTGGGAAAACATCTTTGAATTCAGCTTTAATCCTTTCAAAGATATGTGTTCCGCTGATACTTGTACAGTCAATTATAGGGTTATTGGTTCCGGGAACGTACATAAAAGATGGCGCCTGGGGGAAGGCAGTCTGGCTTGGTAACGATTTTGTTAATCTGTTCATTTTTATACCACTGTATATTATTGCTTTAATTTTTATAAAACGCGGAACCGACAGAGGGATGATCTTTTGGCTCGGAATCCAGGCGCTGATAACCTATGATTATCTTTATTATCCCCTGGCTGTTGTTTATAATAACTACTTTCTGCTCTATGTTGCAATTCTTGGATTATCGTTTTATTCATTTATATCCGGTATAACTAAAATAGATTTTTCTGCTTTTGAAAAATATATTCCGGGTAAGAAAAGCAGAATTTTCATATCCGTATTGATGTTGGCTTTTACGCTTATTCTTGCGCTGATGTGGATTGGCATGTCGGTTTACTATATATTCACCGGCGTGGTAAAGCAGCAGGGAATTTCAATGATAGCAACGTTTGATTTAATAATCATTGTTACTCCAGTCATCCTGGCTACGATCTGGTTGTTAAAAAGACAAGCCAGGGGTTATGTTTTTATGACTATCATGAGTATTACCTGTGGTTTTTATTGTTTCATCCTTATAGCTTTTACTCCCTTTGCCCTGCAAGCCAATCTTGCAGATGCCTGGACCATGTTACCTGTATGGATTACCTTATGCGTCCTTTGTCTTCCTGTAATATTTATGCTTTTACATAGCAAACCCAAAACGGCAACCGGCCTTTATTAGCATGATAAAAGACCAAACTTTACATTCATTTCAATAAATGTAAAGACAGGTCATAAATAAACACAATTAATATTATATTATTTATTATCTAAAGGAGGCTACAAATGAAACAACCGGGTATTATTGCTATCTGCATCCTGTTTTTTACTTCCCTAGTGCTTGCACAGGACAATCAGCCTGAAACCAAAGAAATAACTTTTAACAACGCTATTGATTTCTGTCCGGAATACCCTATTGTTGATGTTTATGCTTTGCAATATTCAAGAATACTGACCCCAAAAGATGAATTGATCTTTGGAGTCGGATATTTAAACCAAAAGTATGATTGCGGACAATCTAACGCAGGAGGATTAATATTCGGCTACAGAAGGTATTTATGGTCCAGGTTCCATATTGAATATCAGCTCTGGCCTATATATGATAATTTTTATGAAAAGAATGAAAACAAACACTATAAAAGCTTTGATGTCTGGAATGAATTCAGAGCCGGCTATGGGTTTGATTTTACCCTAGGCAAATGTCCGCTTTATATTAATGCACAATGGCCATTTGGTTTTGGCTTGTACGGCAGCAATAAACCGCAAAGTTTCAAGGATGAAAATAGCGGCAAGAAAAAATTATTCTATTTCCCGCCCCTGGTTTTTATCGGTGTTAGATTTTAAGTTTTAACTAAAGCAGTCATTCTATCCGTTTTATTGCGATTTTTCAATTTGAGATGCTTAAAGAGCTTTAGCCGCTTTATTTTAGCATTTCAAACCAAAACCGTTAATTACCATTAAAAAAACAGGCAGACTTTTTATAAAATCTAAAAAGCCGGGAGGACAATATGATTACAGAACATGACGTCAATTCATTGATTATTGTAAAGAAATTGGGATTTATAACTGCAATTTTATCATTCATTTTTTATGTAACATTTGATATTGCGGCCATTGCCGGCATGACGGGCGTTATCACCTCTCCATTTATTAATTCGTTGTCCCTGTATGCTCCCTCCTTATTATTAGCATATTCATACTTGGGGATGACCATTGCAATTCATTATGATAGCATTTCTAAAGTGAATATCTTTTCATTCTGCGCCCTGGCGCTTGCAGTTATTTATACAACATTAAATTCAATTGTATATGTAATTCAAGTAGTTATTATTGCGCCATCTTTTTTAAATAATACATTTGCTATGGTCTCGTTATTTGAGATGGCAGCAAACAAGCCTTTATATGCCGTTAACGGATTAGCATATACTTTAATGGGATTTTCTACTTTATTTATATCTTTCAGCATAAAGGGCAAAGGGATAGAACGGAAAACCAAAATTGCTTTATTCATACATGGAATAGTCGCTCCCACAGTATTTGGAGCGCTATTATATAAAGCATTTTTTGTATTAAGCGCAACAGTTGGTATAACCTATCCTATCTCGGCAATATTAATAGCAAAATACTTTGCTTCATCAAGGAAAGAGCTGTTACAAACTAACCTATAAGTCAACTCGTTCTTTCAAAACTTGAATACAGATAATTCAGGATAAATCTACTGAAACGATCAAACGATTAATATACGAGATTGGGAATACATTTAAATATAAAAAACAAATAAAAGAGGGTAGATAATTAACAACTACTCGACGTTATACCGTTCTTTTGTCATTTCATTTACGATACCTAGCCATTAATAACTGAAAATTGACAAAGTGAGAAATCCCTTGCATGTTTATTCAAAATTAATTTACTTTAATTGCCAATTAAAACTTATTACTTTACAAGAAGGGGTAATACCAATGAAAACGCTGCTTGCAGTAACAAAAAAGAACTCTTTAAAGGTGGTTTTGGTTTTAACAGGCATTATGTTTTTATTCAGTTGTGGTACGCAAAAAGCTGTGGTTAATGACGCAGGTGGCGCAGTTCCACAAAACACCGTCAGCCTGCTGGTCGGGGCGGCTAAAGGCGGACTGGTGGAGAATAAAGATATGCTCGAACTCGACAATGTTGCCGCAGTCGATGCCATTACCGGGGCAACTAAAACTACCTTTAACGCGGGTATTCATTCCACCCTCAATATTAAAGGCCACCAGGTTGAAACGGGACTCGATTATATAAACTTCAATCAATCTGTCGGGTATGCGTTGCCTTCTTTTGCAGTAGCCGGAGACCGGGATTTCAGTTTTCAGCAACTGCGTCTGCCGGTTACATACAACTTCCAGTTCTTAAAAAATGCCCAAGAGGAACCACGTTTTATCATAAAAGCGGGCTTTTCTGCGGGATTTACAATTGCCAAATCAATTGCTGAAAATGGCAATTTACCCGATTATGATTTTAAAGCCCTGGACTACGGCCCCACGTTTGGTATGGCATTTTATCCGTACCAGTTTTCTTCTCAATACCGAACCGGGCTCTATTTTGATCTTTATCGTGGCACAAAAATTTATGATGATGTTTACCATCAGGCTCATGGCATGGGGGGACAAAGTTACATGAAATTCGGCATTGTGATTCAACCAGCCAGGTTAACATATTAAGAAAAAGTAAAGGGTCCTTATGAAAACAAGTTATCTGCTCGCACTTTTAATTATTTTTATGCCATTGGCGGGATCGTTCGCTGATGATTGTGAAAAGGATATAACCGATCCCCGCGGTAAAATGACACCCTGGGAAAAAGGCGCCTGGGAAACCGGCAAATACCGCAATGTGTTCCTGGAAGCCGGGTACAAGCAGGCCGACATCGACGCCAAGCTGGCCAAAGCCTATAGCGATCTGTTTGAGGGGCCGAATCGGGTCTACTTCGAAGTTGGCGACTCTATGGGCTATGTCAGCGATCTTAAAAACAAGGATGCGCGTACCGAGGGCCTTTCCTACGGATTGATGGTAGCCGTACAACTGAACAAAAAGGACGTGTTCGACCGCTTGTGGCGCTGGAGTAAAAAATATATGCAGCACCAAAGCGGGCCGCGGGAAGCCTATTTTGCCTGGAGCCTGGAACCGAAATCCGGCAAGCACAACGCCGAAGGTTCCGCCTCGGACGGGGAACTCTATTTTGTCACCGCCCTGCTGTTTGCCGCCAATCGTTGGGGCAACGACACCGGCATCGATTATTACGGACAAGCCCGCAGAATCCTGGATGCCATGTGGAGCAAAGACGGAACCGGGGGAATCAAGAATGTGCTGAATGTTGAACACAAGCAGATCACCTTTGTACCGGAAAAGTGGGGCTATGACTGGACCGATCCCTCTTACCATCTGCCCGCTTTTATGGAAATATGGGCCGAATACGCCAAGGACGGCCATGAAGAATTCTACAAAGAGTGTGCGGATACAGCCCGGGCTTTTCTGCACAGAGCTTGCGCCTCCAAAACCGGCCTGAATGCGGATGCCACCGAGTTCAGCGGAGTCCCAAGAAATAACGGGCCAAAGCGGGGCGCTTTCCGGTATGACTCGTGGCGCGTCCCCATGAACATTGCCATGGATTATTCATGGTTCGCTAAAGATAAAGAATGGCAGCAGGATTACGGTAGACGCATCCAAAACTTTTTGTATTGCCGCGGCATCGATACTTTTGAGGATCAGTTCAATCTCGACGGCACACTGCCGGACTGGGTGCTGCCGGCCGGCGGCTTTCAGAAACTGCGCCATTCGCTGGGACTGGTATCGACCTCGGCCGCCGCTTCGCTGATGGGTACACAGGCGAAAAGCTGGGCGTTTGTCGATGCGGTGTGGAACGCCAAACTGGAACCATACGAAGACAGCTATTTCGATCCTTATTACGATGGTTTGCTGTACCTGTTCAGTTTGATGCACCTGAGCGGCAATTACCGTATTATTACACCTGAAATGACCAAGTGATACATAATCACCGGCAGGGTAGGTCTTGACCCACCATCCTGGCTCGCCCTGGGAATCCATCCCAGGGCGTAAAATAATGCAGGACATCATGTCCTGCCGAGTCGCAGGCCCGTTCTACTCGCTCGCCGCAATCCATAAAGGGATTGCACTCCGCTTACAAGCTCGATATGAGCCGCTTTGCGGCTCTACTCGGGGATCGTCTTTTTTAAATAATGAACGGTCGTCGAGTAGGGCCGTTGCTTCATCTTCCGGCCCGTATCGAGACGAGCGCCAAAGTAAACAGCAATCCATAAAGGGATAGCGCTCCGTTTCGTCAAATTCCCCAAACCGGAATGTATCGCTTTTATGCGATGCATTTATGGCAGATCGCGCCGGACATTCGTCCGGTGCGGGTGGTAAGACAGGATATTTATCCATTAAATTATAAAACAAACCTGTATAAAAATCACTGTCTTTAATCCCTATTGTGGCTCGCCCTGGGAATCCCATCCCAGGGCGCAAAATAATACAGGACATCATGTCCTGCCGGGCCACAGGCCCGACCTACTCTGATCACGCCAGGATATGGAGCCCGATGCATAGAATGAACCGCGAATAAACGCCAATGCACGCGAATAATTACAATATAATCTGAATTTCCCCGGACTATTAGCCTGTCACCTCCCCATTCGTAATTTGACATTTGTAGTTTTTTGTCGTTTCACGTCTCACGTTTGACGTTTCACTTCTAACGGCTAATTGCTGACAACTGACAACTTTTATGCAAATATCTCTTGCATTTTTATACAATTTTTATTTAATTCTACCGCCACTCAATAAGGATTTAATTACATGGGTGCAGCGGGATTTTCTTGGATAATATATTACACTTTTTAAATGGGGTAGGCTGAATAAATTAATGATAAAATTTGTAATTACAAATAAATACCATGTTATTCTACCAGTAGGTATGTTGTTATTATTATTGCTATCCTGTTCAAAATATTGTCTTATTGGGAAACAAAACCGGGCATATTGGGTTTACGAATATCAAGAAAATTATGCAAAAGCGCTTGAACAATTAGAAATTTGTTTGTTAAATGATTTCGTTGATATTGATGTTTACTATCATTTAGGGGTATGCAATTTTAGAATAAAAAAATTCGCTTTATCTGCGCAATATTTCAGAACAGCGACTTTATTGTTACCTGAAGTAAAATCCACTTACAATGTAGAATCGGATAAAAATTATATAAAAGCAGAAGTATTTTTCAACAATGCTATTTATGATAGCGCCGCGATTTATTATGAAAAAACAATCCCTACTTTTATAGGTTTATGCAGGGTTTTAGGAACTCGTTCTAATTTAGAGTAGAAATTTGACATATAACACATAAGACAAGTAAAAATTAAGTTATTATTTACCCAATTATTGCTCACCCTGGCAATGATTACCATGCCATATAATAAGGGGAAATTTTATACAGACAGAAAACAGATAGTGAGTGTATCAATATAGTTTAAAAAGTGAATTAAAACTATTGGAAGTAAAAAATGGTGGGCTTTCCAAATGAAAAATAAAAAATTAATAATTTTATTATTTTTTTTCTCTTTACTTTTTTTAATTTCAAGAACAAGTTGTTTTGCAAACGAAAGAAGAAATGAAATAATAAAAATTTTAAATACGTATTCTGAATTGAATAATAGATTTTTAGAAATAAATGGCAAAGAGAACTTTGAAAATTACCTAAAAACTAAAAACAAATTGGAAGAATATGGAGAAAACTATTATTTTCCAATCTTGCAGGAAATGGCCAAGTTAATCTGTGAAAAAAATGATAGAGATTTGTTAAAACAGTTTCTTGAAATTCTAATTAAAACTTCAAATTCTGCTGACGAAACACCTACCTGGACATTAGGCGACATCTATCTATGTCAACCGGATATGACTCTTGAATTAATAGCTAAATTAAATAACAATCCTGTACTTATTGATGACCTGGAATGGGGATTTTTAAATGTTACATATCAAAAGGAATCAAAGATAAAAAATTTCACTTTACTTGATAAAAAATTACAAAATTTAATTCAGTTAAAATCGAAAAAGACTAAATAATTTTAGTAATACTGGGGTAACCGCACATTAGATTTTACTTTCCAAGGATCACCCCTGTGAAGATAAAATCAACCACTAATAAACGCTAATGCACGCGAATATTTATAATATAATCTGAATTTTCCCGGACTATTAGCCTGTCACCTCCCCATTCGTAATTTGACATTTGTAGTTTTTTGTCGTTTCACGTCTCACGTTTGACGTTTCACTTCTAACGGCTAATTGCTGACAACTGACAACTTTTTTACAAATATTCCTTGCATGTTTCCTTAAAACTTGTTTTCTTTATACAAATGCAAACTTGGAGTAACAACACTTCATAATAAAAATTCACCAGGAAACCACAATGAAAAAAATGTTTTTTATTCCCATATTCAGTTTAATGATTGTACTTTTAGCCACCATTAACAGTGATGCAGCAAATAATCATCTCCTTCACCATGCCTTGCTTCATAAATCCTCCGCAGCTTTGGCGGACAGTATTGCCCCCGACACAACCGGTATGCGCAATTTAACCTCGGTCGAGTTCTCCAAAAAGATGATACCCGGCTGGAATCTGGGCAATTCCCTGGAAGCGATCGGCGGTGAAACTGCGTGGGGCAATCCCCTGGTTTCGCAAAAGCTCATCGACTCGGTCAAAGCCGCCGGGTTCAATTCGGTGCGTATACCGGTGGCCTGGAGCAATAATATGGACATGGCGACCTTTACGATTGACCAGGAATTGCTGAACCGGGTGGAAGATGTGGTCAACTATGTTCTGACGAATGATATGTACGCCATTATCAACATCCACTGGGACGGCGGCTGGATGCAGCCTACCTATGCCCAGCAAGAGTATGTCAATAATCGCCTCGAAATCATCTGGCGGCAGATCGCCATTCATTTCCGGGATTATGACGACCACCTGCTGTTTGCCGGCACAAACGAAGTTATGGTAGATGGCGATTATGGAACGCCAAAGAAAGAGTATTACACGGTGCAAAACAGCTTTAACCAGGTTTTTGTCAACACTGTGCGCTCGACCGGCGGTTGCAATTATTACCGGCATTTGGTAGTACAGGGCTTTAATACGAATATTAACAATACGATTAGTTTTTTTACCATCCCGCAGGACGTCATCAGCAACCGGTTGATGGTTGAAGTACATTATTATGATCCCTATAATTTTACTATCAACTTTAATACCAATATAACCCAATGGGGTAAAAACGCCACCGACCCATCCAAAACGGAAACCTGGGCCAACGAAGCCTGGGCGGACGGCCAGTTCAATAAAATGAAAACCAAATTTGTGGATAAAGGTTATGCCGTCATTCTGGGCGAATATGGCGCAATGGCCCGCACTATGCTCGGCAGCGATGAATTGAATGCCGAACATGCCGAATACCGCCGGTATTACATTGAATACATTACCAGGTCTATTTGTCAACATGGCCTGGTGCCGTACTATTGGGATAATGGCGCTACAGGAAACAATTCACTGGGCCTGTTCAACCGCGCCACCGGCGCCCAGGTATACCCGGCAATTGTTCAATCTATTATCGATGCGGCCAGAGAAGGGACAGGCATAGATCGCCGGCAGCAAAATACCGTTCCGGCAAAAACATTTTTATTGCGGAATTACCCCAATCCGTTCAATCCCGCAACCAGCATTACCTTTACCCTGCCGGCCCGGGCGCGTGTTGCGCTGAAAATATATGACCTGTTGGGCAAGGAAGTAGCGACTCTATTAGATAAAGAATTACCGGCGGGCAACCATACCCAAACCTGGAATGCCTCGGACGCCCCCACCGGTGAATATATTTGCCGCTTGCAGGTCAATTCGGTTATTGATACCTGTAAGCTGGTTTTGGTGCGTTAAGGGCTGCCGGGCCGCAGGGCCGTTTCACTGTTTCGCCTCTAACGTGGCTGGGTATATGCGCGTTGTTTGGCTAGAAACATTTCACCCCTAAGGGGTTCGCAGGTCGCGCCGGGATTGTACCCAAAATTTGGATTGGGTGGGATTCTATCCCACCATTTTATAAACGCTTGGCATTCAGCAGGACAACATGTCCTGCCTTATTGTGCGCCCTGGGGAACATCCCCAGGGCGAGCTAGGAGATGAAGCAACGGAACGATTCAATGACCGGTGTGTTTTTATGATTCCGGCTTGCGCAGCGTTGAGGAATTATTTTGCTCTTTGCCACGTCATTTATGACGTGGATTACTAAAAATAGACAAAGTTGACTTTAGTCAAAAACTCATTTGGGCTAAAGCCCTGTTCTTGCTTTATTTTTTGGGGCTGTATCAAAAGCTCATATTGTTTTAGTTTTCAAGGTAATGAGTACCAGGGAAAGTGTAGCACACCTTTTCTCAAAATCTTTAAAAATAAGACAATATACCAATTTTCAAGAAATTAATAATTGGGGGAAATTTTTCGCAGGTGTACTACACTTTCCAATGTAGTTCCTTTTGATACAGCCCCCAATGACAGAGTATGACGGAAAAGCCGGTCCCTGAGTAGAGCCGTCCCGCATGGCGGGATTGCGGACGAGTTGCCTCGTATCGAAGGGGCGGTTCTCAAACACCCGCAAATCATCTTACTTCTAGTTGGCCCTGGACTTCCTGGTCCAGGGTCAAATATTAAAACGGGATTCTATCCCGTTATGGGATTGGAAATCCCAAACTACTATCCGCCCTGGATTATGAAATCCAGGGCGATCAAAACTATCCGGGCGAAGCATCTTTGCCAGGATAGAATACAATTTATAGAAAATCTGGAACAGATGCTTCGCCCCTACCAGTGTCGTTTTGATTTAGTTCGAAAGGTGAAGCAACGGGACTACCCGACGACCGGGGTTGTATACTTTGGCGCACGTCTCGATACGTCCGGTCTCGCAGGGCTCGACCGGCATACTCGACGACCGGTGCATATTTCAATAAAGTCGGTCCCCGAGTAGAGCCGTCCCGCATGGCGGGACGGGTCGTATCGAGGGGTCGGTTCTATTACACTCGCAATTTCAACAAACGAACGAACTAAAAATTATAACTCACACCCAGCGACGGTACAAACGGCAGCATGTAAATATTGCGCTGCAGCAACACTTCCTGGTAGCTGTCTACATATCGCCACATGCCATTTTCATCCAAAAAATCAGTCTTTATGTACCACACCTGGTCGTAAATATTTTTACGGTTGAGAATGTTGGTCATATCCAGGTAAAAATTCCACAGGCCACGGCCGGTTTGTAGAGCGTAATTAAAGCGAATGTCAACCCGCTGGTAATAGGGATAGCGGCGGTCGTTATCGGCAGTTTTTAAAAATTTACTGCCTTCACCGCCGGCGTTCATATAAGCTATGATCGTATTATAAGGCAGGCCGCTGGCATAACGCCAGGTGGCGCTGGCGCTGAAATTTTTAAACAGTTTGACTTTTCCAAACCCGGTCAGGCCATGCCGCCGGTCAAAGTTGAACGGCGTCCAATCCGGGAATAATTCGTTGCCTTTAAATTCAGAAAGTGAATATGAATAGCTCAGCATTGCATTCCAACAGCTTTTCTCGTTCTCGCCTTTTTCCAGCAACAGTTCTACACCGGCGGCATACCCGGTACCGGAATTATCGGGAATATAATTTACAAAATCCTGTGGCAGCAACATGCGGTCGATATCTTTATAATACACTTCCACGCGGCTCAGCCAGTCTTTTCCCCATAGTTTTGTAAGGCCCAGCACCGAATGAGTGGCTTTTTCCGCCTGGATATCTTCCGTATTGGCGGCGATATCGAGGGGATAATCGCGGTTAAAGATGCTGAACACATTGGGATACTGATAACACACCCCCCAAAATCCGCTAAGGGTAAAATTATCGGTAATATTCCAGATCATACTGGCGCGGGGACTGGCGTCGCCCTCGTTGATGAGGAAGGAATAATCATAGCGCACACCCAGTTTGACTTGCAAAAATGACAACGGCTTGCTTGCATAATCCAGATAAGTGTTAAAATGGCCGCTGGTTTTGCTGTAATATACCATTGGCGGCACATCGCGCCGCGCAAAGGCAACGCCCCTGACGTCCGTACCCAGGTCCAGCAATGACCGATCCAGCATAAACTGCATCCCCCGGTTTATGGATTGGTTCGGGGTGATTTTATAACTGAAATCCTCTTTTAAAGTCGTAGTATAAACTTTGGATTTATAATCTCCGGCCACACTCATATAATCTTCATCATCATCCGTCACTATTTTATAATTAAATTCCTCGTCATAATAGGCAATATCGATCTTTTCCAAAGTTTTTTCCGAGGGGAAATAATCCAGTGTAAGCGAATAGAGATTGATATTGGAATCTTCATTCAAACCGATTTCTTCTTCCTCTATCGAGCCGAGGTCCGTCCCTTCGCGGCTGAACAGGGTTTTAAAAGATACTTTCATTGTGTTGCCCAGGTTATAGGTCAGTTTCGCATCTACATCCAGGGTATGCGGGTAACTGGTTTGTTCCTCATCAAAGCGTTTGGCCAGCAGATCAAAGTAGCTGCGCCGCGCTGAAACAATCCACGAGCCTTGCTTGCCCGGCAGGGGGCCCTCGACAAAAGCATTGGCGTCCAGAAATGTCACCGAGCCGCCATAGCCGATTCTATCTGTGCGCCCGTCGCGACTGCTGACGTTCATCACCGAAGAGAGGAAATTACCGTATTCCACCGGGAAATTGCCGGTATACAACTCGACATCGCGGGTGGTAAACTGGTTGAAAATGCTCACGCCGCCGCCCATGACCATGCGCAGCCGATAGGGATTGGGGACGATCAGCCCGTCCAGCATAACAATGTTCTGGTCCGGACTGCCGCCGCGCACCGCGTAAAAGCTGGTATAGTCCCCGGCCGGCACGGCGCTGCCGAAAAGCTGCACGGCGCGGGTAATGTCGTCCAGCGAGCCGGCAATTTTGTTGATACTGCGCGGCTCCAGGGACTGGCTGCCGGCGCGGTTAATATCATTATACCGGGTCTGGAATTTATCCGCTTCCACGCGCACATCACGCATTTTTACCACCCCCGGCTGCAAGGCAATTGCCAGTGATTTGTCCTCGCCGGACTCTATTCTGATCTCTTTTAGTACAAACGGCTCATAGCCAATGCGGGTAGCCTGGAGCGTATAGACACCCGGCTCGATACCGGTAATGACAAACTGTCCCGCCGCATCAGCAGCGGCGCCCAGGGTGGTGCCTTCCAGCGTTATATTGGCGTTCTGCAGGGCTTCTCCGCTGGCGGCATCGGTAACGACGCCGCGTAAAGTGGCGGTAGTATTGGCGTACACAAATCCGGTGACTGTAATAACAGCCAGTAACATCAGGAACAGGTTTTTTTTCATAAGTGACCCCATCAGTTTATTGTAAATCAGTTAATATTCGGGCAATGTTTAATGTATAATTTAAATCGGGATAATCTTGTCTTTGTATCCAGGCAATTGTTTCACCATCAGGCGCCCAGCAGGCGCTGATATTATCTTTTACTTCTTTATTTAAAGAACCTCCCGGCCCAACAAGATAAAATATTTTGTTACTATCAAAATGCAGTACTTTTAATTCATTTTCCTGGTCTGTAAAAAAACGATCCTTTGCCGTGGCAAGTAAAAGATACGAACCCAGATTAGGATATGGATTTGACCAGCTAATGGCAGTGCATGTGCCCGGCCAGGATTTTACCCTTGTCAGTGAATTGTCGGAATATTTATATACTATCAAGCTATCTATATTTGAATTGCCCCTCATACAAGCAATATATTTACCATCACGGGACCAGTGTGGATTTGATCCGTAACTATAAGCAGAACTGACCATATTGAGTTGGCCGCCATCTGGAGAGACCGTATAAATATCACTTCCATAATCAAATGCTATTAACAATCCGTCCGGTGAGTAATCAGGATTATTCTGATTGACAGGATTGCCAATTTCTAACGATACAGGATTTCCCCCGGCTCCTGAAAGGCGATAAAGCTTTTTATCCAGAGAAAATACCAAATTATCGCCATCGGGGGACCAAGTGGGGCTGGAAATTATTTTTTTCATTTCCGGTGAAAAAGTAGTTACCCTTTTCTCAGCAACAGAATAGTTTAGGAAGCGGAAAACAAAATTCGAATTCATTGTGTAAAATGAACCGTCACTATTGATATGTATTATATTATAATTTTTAGAGCAGAGTAAAGTTGTTGTATCGTCATTTAAAGAATATTTCCATAGACCCTGTGTATGCGGTAAATCTTTTTGTGAACCTGTGAAATAAATCGTTTGCCCGTCGTTCGACCAGGTAACCGGGTTACTGATAGTTATACCGGGAGCAACTGGCCGGGATACTTTATTTTCCAGTGAATAAATATAAATATTTCTGTTACGAGTTCTAGCATCATATTTTATATAAGCGATATTATTACAATCCGGTGACCAGGAGGGATATTGAAAATGTATGGAATCATCTGTAAATAATTGTTGCTGCCCATTGCCCGGCGTATATAGCCACAATTGATAGGGTTTTATTGTGGTTTGCTTTCCCGACCATACAATACTTTGTTTATCCGGGGATACGGAATAACTTAAACAATCACTTGTAGAATCCAATGTTACGCTCCAAACCAGCTCCCCGTCGGGAGTTATTGATTTAATAATTGGACGAAGGTTTTCATGATGAATAAAGTAAATTAAATCACTATCAAATGACCATTTTATTCCGTGGACAAAAGTTGGCAGTATATCATTTATGATCCGGCTGGTATCCTGCATTATAGAATATAAATATCTGTTATCCTGAACTGGATTCGTATATTCATTATAACTACGGTAAATAATATATTGTTCGTCTGGGGAAACGGCAATAGAACTTGATTCAACCTCCCAATACAACCTGTTTATAAACCCCAAGGTGTCGCCTGAGGGGCTGAATTTATTAAAATCAATAGCGTTTGATTCCCACACAAACACAATCTGTGAACCGTCCGGCGACCAGGCAAGATCATAAATTTTTTTAGCACTAGAGTATACAGAATATTCCGTGCACGTTATATCACCGCTTTTAGTATCGGTCGAAAGCGGTTTTTCACATGCCATGAACCCGGAAAAAACTAATAATAAAAGTAGTAATATTTTATATAAATGCATACCACCCCTCAATAATTTGTTTGTGAGTGCTTGAGGTAACATTAAAGTTGAACGAATTAAAAAAAACATTTTTTCTCTATAATATGTCTAAGATGTATTATGCAAACAATCAGATGTTTTTTATTGCAAATCCACAAATATTCGGGCGATATTCAGACTGTAACCATAGCTGCTACTGTAACCTCTATCAATCCAGGCGATGCTTTCCGCATCCGGCGCCCAGCAGGCATACAGGTAATCCTGTGAAAATTTCTTGAACGAACCGCCATAACCAAGGAATTTGACAAGTTTTCCGGTTTCGGGATTGAGAGCGCTCAACTCATAACGGCTATAACTAACTTTCGGATCAACCACCTTTGCAAATAGCAGGTACGACCCAAAAGTTTGGTGCGGTTTTGACCAGGCAATATCGGTATATCGTCCCGGCCAGGCGTTTAATCGCTTCGCGCCCTCTTCAGAATAATTATATATCATCAAACTATCATTTGCCGAATAATCCTTATAGGCGCAGGCAATTTGTTTGCCATCCGGCGACCAGGCAGGACAACGAAGATAATACTTGCTGAGAGGAGTTATACTTGTTACCCGGCCATCATTCACCGACATGACAAAAACCTGATTATTATTATCAAATGCGATCAATGAACCATCAGGGGAAAAACATGGATTATATTGGTCAGTGCCACTAACTCCAAGCCAAACCGGATTACTGCCGGTTGCAGCTACACGATAGAGTTTTCTTGCTTTTGTAAAAACCAGGTTAGCGCCATCCGGCGACCAGGCCGGAGATGATAATTCATCTTTGGTTTCCGGTATTAAAGGCGTAACGGTTTTATTGGTCACCAGATAAGAATATAAACAATAAAGATAATCGTCATCTGAATTAATATAAAATGAACCATCTGAATTTATTTGCAGAATTTGATCCGTAATATTATTACAAAGTAATGAGAAAGAATTATCCGTTAATGAAAATTGCCATAAACCTGATGTGGTCTCATAATAACCATAATCATAACCGATAAAATACAACGATTGTCCATCATCAGACCATATAATTCGGTCATTCCGGCTAATATCCATACTATCGATCAACGTGCGGCTGGAATTTGTAGTGAATGAGTATAAATTCAGACTCGTTGTATAATTCTCATTTCGGGCCACATAGGCAATACTATTACCATCTGGCGACCATGAGGGATTATAATAACTCGTGGAATCATCGGCCAGCAGTTTTTCTTGCCCGTTCATTTCAGAGATTAACCAAATTTGAAATAAATACGAGCGTTGCGGGTCACCAGAGAACACTATATTATGGTTAACCGGGGAAACGGAATAACTGTTCAAATAGTCTATTGAATCCAGGGGAGCGGTAAAAACCGGTGTTCCTTCCAGAGTTATACCATTAATAGTATATCTATCAGCATCCGTATTCACATAAAAGATAGTCCGGCTGTCACGGGACCACTGAAATTGCGATGCAGATTCATGGTTTATCACATTTAAAAACTGATCTTTATTCTGTTGTATGTTATGTAAACTCACGGTGTATCTATTCGGGGTGTTTTCCGGATGGAACCAACGATATACAATATAAAGTCCATCGGGTGAAACAGCGCAACGATATTCAACAGGACTGTATTTGTAAAACCTTTTTACCATATTTAAGGTATCGCCGGCGGGACTCATCTTATATAAATCCATAGCCATGCTCTGTTTTACAAACGCAATCTGCGAGCCGTCCGGCGACCAGGCGGGATCGTAAATTCTATCCGCGCTGGTATAAACAGCATACTCGGTACGCGCCAGATCGCCGCTTTTTACCGAGGTTGAAACCGGGCTTTCGCAGGCTGCAAACCACAACATGGCAACAAAAGCTATTGCCGGCAACATTCTTTTCATTTGCATAATAACCCCGTACAATTATGTGATAGTAAATGAGATACTGCCCTGAACTACAATGGAAAGAAATATTACATCATAATACTCTATTTAATAAAAATTTTATAAACAAACAAGATATTTTTATTTTTTTATGGCAACTTTTCAAAAATCAGGGCAATGCTTAAGGAATAGCTCTTATACAACCCATCGCGCTGTATCCAGGCAATCGACTCTACGTCCGGCGACCAGGCGGGATCGTAAATTTTATTCTCGCTTGTATAGACCGCATATTCCGTACGCGTCAGATCGCCGCTTTTTACCGAGGTTGAAACCGGGCTTTCGCAGGCTGGAAACCACAGCATAACAGATAACCCAACCAGCCACAACGCTTTTTTCTTTTGCATAACAACCCACCTGAATGATATTGTCATGAGCATGATATCGCCCAAAAATAGACGCATGGGGTGACGAATTCCTTCCTGCAAGGGGAAATCAATAATTTAATTTTAGTATAAATCAATTAAAAACCGGGCTACGTTCAAAGAATAATAATTGCCATTATTGCTTTCATCCTGAATCCAGGCTATTGATTGCCCGTTCGGGGCCCAGCACGCGCCATAACAAGTTGGAAGATTTTTATTTGCGGAATGCTCGCTGCCAATGAGCCAGTAAAGCTTATCGTTTTCAACATCCCGGACTTTTAATAATGACCCTTCATTATATCCAGTTTGAACTACATTCTCAGCATATAAAAGATGTGAAATGTTGCCGGATAATTTTTTTGACCAGGAAATATCTGTACAATAGTCCCCCCACCATAATTTGTCTATTTGTAACCCTTCATTAATTAAATTGTATATAATAATACGACCACTGACTCCAAAATCGTAATGTACATTAAATGTGCATGCGATTTGTTTACCGTTCGGCGACCAAACCGGGTTTGTGTACGCTAAAAAAATACTTACATCAGTTTCATTATTGGTCATAACCTGAGCCAGGCCGCCATTGACCGGGACAATATAAATATTATTATCATCATCAAAAGCTATCGCAGAGCCATCCGGCGAGTAATCCGGGTTAAATTGATAGTCAACACCGGATATGGCAAGCGGTTGCGGAACGCCGCCGGCAGCGGGTATTGTGCAAAGCTTACCTGCTTGTGAAAATACTATTCTTTCTCCGTCCGGAGACCAGGCAGGTTCATACAATACTTGCCGGTTATTGGATACAAGATGACGTATGGTTTTGTCTATTATGGAAATTGCATCCAGTCCATACTCATCATAATTGTAATTTATATAATATGTACCATCTGCCTCAATTTGAAAAATCCGATAATTATTTACAGTACAAATTGATGAAATAGTATTATCTGACAATGATACAGCCCATATCCTTTCTTTATTTCCATTATTACTATAATCTTGTCCAGTAAAATATATCGTCTGTGCATTATCTGACCATACCATAGAGGTATTTATTATCCAAAGATCAATTTCAACATCAATTTTATTAATTGTATGGCTTGATAAAAAATAAATATTTAATTGATATTTATAAGTTTTGTTGTTTTTACTGATATAAGCGAATTTACTGCCGTCCGGCGACCAGGTGGGATTTAGAAATGCTATTGAATCCGATTCCATTAGTTTTTGTTGTCCTACGCCGGGTGTATACAGCCATAATTGATAACGCTGGTAATACTGTGAATAGTACGACCACACAATAGTTTGGTTATCAGGCGCCACGGAAAAATTTTGGCAATCATAGGCGGAATCTAATGGCACGCTGAAAATCTGTATGCCCACTGG
Organism: bacterium; assembly: GCA_029561455.1. Classification (GTDB taxonomy): domain Bacteria; phylum Zhuqueibacterota; class Zhuqueibacteria; order Residuimicrobiales; family Krinioviventaceae; genus Fontivivens. Next base: position 71,323 of record JAKQIY010000062.1, on the reverse strand, counting down.
CGTCATGCAATTAATTGTGTAGGTATGACTTCCGGGTGTTTTGTAATAAATATACTGTCCATCACGAGACCATTTAAATAGATTGGAACGATTGGGAACGAAATCGTTATACAGAAAAGTTGAATCGTCTGCAACAGAATACAAATAACAATTATACCTTTTGGTTCGGTTATCCAGGTAAGGATAACTATATATTATATTATGACCATCCGGTGAAACTGAACCATAGTCTGAACCTATTTTTTTATCTAGTTTTATTACTCCAAGTGTATCCCCTGAAGAACTAATATTCCTTATCGCCGTAACCGGGAACTGTTGAATAAAAGCAATCTCCAATCCGTCCGGGGACCAGGCGGGATCGGAAATACTGTTAATACTGTTGTAAATAGCATAATCCGCATGTGAAGAATCGTCGTTTTTGCTCCCGGTTGATACCGGGCTTTCGCAGGCTACAAACCACAATATAACTAATAACCCAACCAGCCACAAAACGTTTTTCTTTTGCATAAAACCCCATACTATATAATGGTAACAGTACGATACAACCCGGAAATAAAATATTAAAAAAACTGCTATTATTTAATAAAGATTTATGAAAAAAGCAAGCCTATTCATTTTTATTTAATATCCGTAAAAATCCGGGCAATGTTAAGAGAATAATTATTACTCAATCCTTCGCGCTGTATCCAGGCAATGGATTCCGCATTCGGCGCCCAGCAGGCGCCGATATATATAGATTTACTTTTTGATAACGAGCCGTTATCACCGATCAGCGTAAACACTTGTTCGGTCTTAACGTTTCGGATTTGCAGAATATAGCCGTCCCCGGTGGCGCTGCCGCGCACCAGTTTCTTTACCAATAGATTCTCGCCATACAGCGAATGTGGTTTTGACCAGGAAATATCGGTATATTGCCCCGGCCAGGCATTACTGCGCTGTAATTTCTCATTAATGTAATCATATACGATCAGGCTGTCGTTATCGTATTCCTTGTAAATACATAACAATTGCTTTCCATCCGGCGACCAGACCGGATTACTTAAGCTTGGCGCTTCGCTGATCCGTTTCTCATCCATACTTCCAGGATATGTTACATAGATATAATTTCCATTATCAAAAGCGAGCAAAGAACCGTCCGGGGAATAATCCGGGTTGTATTGGGGCATTGTACGGTAAGGCTTGAGCCTTTCCGGGGTTCCCCCGCCGCCGGGTATGCGATACAGTTCATAATTCAGGGAGAAAACCAGGTTGGCGCCATCCGGCGACCAGGCCGGTCGGGTTATCATTTCTTCACAGCCCGGCGTCAGACTCGTAACCCTTTTATCATTTAAAGAATAGGCATAAATATAAAAAATACTTTTATTTCCTGAACTTGTAAATACTGACCCGTCGTCATTCAGTTGTAAAATATATTTTTGCTCAACCTGGTATTTTAACGTGATATTATTGTCAGGTAACGATACAGTCCAAACCCCCTCTTGCTGGTCATTGAGAAAATTACCGGAGAAATATATGGCCTGCCCGTCGGACGCCCATACAATCCAGATATACCAGTCCAGGCCATTCACAACCGAACGGACAGAATTATTATTAAAAGAATAAACCTCCAGGCTGCGATTTGAGGTTTTATAATTAAAAGCATGAAAAGCAATACTCTTGCCGTCCGGCGACCAAACAGGATGAATAAAATCAATAGAATCAGCGGCAAGAAGCAGCTGCGCGCCATTTTGCTGTGTATAGAGCCAAAGTTCCCAAAACTGTTTATCATTGGGTTTGCACGACCAGACAATACTTTGTTGATCCGGCGCTACGCAATAATCGCTAAATTCCCTGGTTGAATTCAAAGCGACTTTAAATACCGGGGCTCCGGCAGGTGTTATTGCATTGATGAAAAATATGGAATTTTCATACGATTGAAAATAAACCAGGCGGCTGTCTTCCGACCATTTATAAAGCGCAGCGCTTGCCGGTATAATATCATTAACCAAAAAATTAGTATCCTGCTCGGTCGCATACAGATAGGCATTTTTCCGGTGGGTGTTAATATCTTCATAATAATCGGAATAGATAATATAATTCTCATCCGGCGATATGGAACTCCGGTTCTTGGTTATAAAATGATAGAATCGGTTGACCTTACCTAGAGTGTCACCAACGGAACTTACTTTAAACAGATCGACTGCATTAACTTGCGCTACAAACGCTATCCGCTCGCCATCCGGCGACCACGCAGGATCGTGCATTCCATGAGGACAAGAATACACAGCATATTGTGTGCGCGACAACTCTCCGCTTTTATTTGATGTAGATAGCGGATTATCGCACGCCGTGAGCCAAAAGGCAACACAACCTGTAATGAAGCAAATTTTTCGCAATTGCATAACAACCCCATACATTAATTTCACAATTCAGGTAACTGTTAAATAAATCAACCTCTATACGGTTTTATAATAATTCTTTCAAAGATCATTCAATTTCCAAAAAAATACCGGTAATATTCAAGCCATACCTGTCCCCCGGATTTAACCCTTTTTGTATCCAGGCAATAGATTTACAATCCGGCGACCAGCTGGCGCCATAAAATTCTATATCAAATGGACCCAATGAACCCTTTTCGCCAAATAATATATAATTTTGGTCATTGTCCATATTTCTGAACTGTATTTCATTCGACATCATATTACCGCTACCATTAACCGACACATTATACAAAAGATATGAACCAACCCCCGGATGGGTATTGGACCAGGTAATACTGGAATAGGTTCCGGGCCATTCTTTGCTCATGCTTATATTCTTATCGTTATAATCAACTATTATCAAGCTGTCTTTTTTGTTCCTGAAAAGATAACAGGCAATTTGTTTACCGTCCGGCGACCAGTTTGGTTGTGAAAGAGTATGATTAATATAATTCAAGTAATTTACATTAATTTTAGTGGCTATCCCCCCTTCAGCAGGGACAGTGTACAAATTATTTCCATTATCAAAGACTATTAAAGAACCGTCCGGAGAATAGTCCGGGTTATTATGATTATAAGGGCGATCAATTTGTATAGCCTTGGGCTTGCCCCCGGCAGCAGGTATGGTGTGTAATTGATAATCCAGGGTAAAGACCAGCTTGCTGCCATCCGGCGACCAGTCGGGATCTTTTATCATTTTTTCCGTTTCCCGGGCCAGCAAGCTCAGCTTTTTATCGGCAAGCGATATAGTGTACAAGCTATAAACTTCAAGATTGTCGTTTATAACATAAAAAGAACCATCCGCTGCCAGGTTGAGTACAGTTCCTTTAGGATAGGTGCAATATCTGGCAGTATGATCGGATAATGATATAGACCATAAACCTAAACTTGATTCATAAGTAGCATAAAAATAACCAAAATAATACAACATTTGCCCATCATCCGACCAGGTTATGGGAACGTCGTTATCCAGACTAATGCTGTCCGCCAACGTATAGGTTGAATTATCGGTTAACGATAAAATATTTATACTGGACAAATGGTTTCTATAATCATAAGCATAATAGGCAATTTTTTGGCCATCAGGTGAAAAGGAAGGGGATTTGCAATCGACAGAATCGATGCCTAAAAGTAAACGCTGTCCATCAGTTGGGGTATAGAGCCACAATTGACTGTTGTCCTGGTCGGGAATCCATCCAGCCCACACAATGCTTTGCTGATCCGGCGCTACGGAATAACCATTAAAATGATAGTAAGTATCCAGGGTAACTTGAAATAACCGGCTGCCCTGTGGTGTAACGCCATTAATGCAATAGGTCAGGTTTTCACGGGTCACGTAATAGAAAAACCGGCTGTCCCTGGACCACACCGGGTTATAAAAATTATCAGGAATGAAATCATTGCACAACAAGCTGGTATCCCGGTCTGCAAAATAGATGTACCGGTCAAATAATCGGTCAACTTTGCGGGGATCATAATTAAAATAGATAAAATATTGCCCATCCGGAGAAATTGTAAAATCATTTGGATAAAAAGAGTTATAAAATCGATTTATAAGGCACAGAGTATCCCCGGATATGTTTTTTTTATATATATCTGCTGCCTGCGAATTTGCAACAAACGCAATCCGCTCGCCATCCGGCGACCAGGCGGGATCGTAAATTTTTTGCATACTGGTATATACCGCATAATCAGTACGGGAAATCGGGCCACTTTTGTCCCCAACAGCTAGTGGATCGGAACAGGCAATAAAGCCTGATAAAACAATCAGTCCATAGAGCAATTTTATCTTTTTCAGTTGCATAATAACCCCGTAAAATTTTAAATGAAAATTTTACAACTTCCCTGTAAAAGAAAGAATAATCTTTCCTTCATTATTTAATCATAATTTTTCATAAAAACAACTGAAAAAAAGAGAGTGTAGAGTTTATTCAACATAATAATCTGAAAATTGTATATTTCCTTGAAAAAATTCATTATATTTGTCGTACTGATATATTGCAATCAGGTTCTGCAAGTATTTATATTAATTAATTAAAGAACTGCCAGGTTCATTGAATAAGATGTTTTACAGGAACCAGGTATTTCAGGATGTGAATTCGGGAAATCGAATAATAATCATTCCTGGCAGCAACAGTCAGGAGGTTATATGATAAATAAACGATTCGCACGGTCTCTCTTTTGGCGGGGACTAGTTCTCTTGAGTGTTTTTCTGCCAGCGGCCGGCGTCCAGGCCGAATTCCTGGTCGTATCGACAGTTATGGCTAACGGCGCTACTCAAGTCGATACCACCCTCACTCTACAGATCACATTTAACGCCCCGCTCGATACCACAGTTCGCTTTCCATACCCGGATAACTCTTTTATCAACATGAATATATTCCCGGAAGATTTGTACACCTCGATGGATCATATTTCCCTGAGCGCCGACAGACAAACTGTTTTCCTGCATAATTATTTTTTATCAGCGGACTGTGATTACATGCTCATTATTGCCGATGCAGTGAGCATAGACGGGGATTCTTTAGCCATGCCGGCAGTTGTCTCTTTCAGTACCGGGAACAGCCTGCCAACAGCAACAATGACCGGAACAGCCACTATGCCGAGCGGGGATGTGGTTGGCAGCGCGGTCTTGCTCTTTACCGGCCCAATATATGGAAACGAGGAATTTGATACGGCCGGCGTCGGAGTTGTTACCTCTGCCGCCGGTGATTACACACTGGACTATATTACACCCGGCACATATTGGCCGGCGGTAATAAAAAATTTCTATTTTGATTTTTATGGCATGATCTTTCCCGCCACGGATGGCTGGGTCGGATTTTATGATCCCGATAACAACGGCGTACCGGATAGCATTATTGTTACAGACGGCATGCAATTAACCGGTATAGATATATCCATGCAGCCAACTGCTCCTATTACCGCCCGGTTCAATTATCCGGCCATAGCCGATTCCGGCAGCGTCTGGGCCGATGACGCCGAACTGATCTACATTATGGCATGGGATATTTCCCGAACCGGTAAATCGCAAATGTGGTATTATGTTTTTCATTCAAGGCAAACATATAATTACCGCGCCTGGGTTACCCTGGGTTCGCTGATCTTTTCTCTCGATGTGGTGCCGGAGGACGCTCCTTCAGACACCACTGCCCTGCCTGCGAACTGGCTGGACAGCCCTGTGATCATGGATTCCGCGGCTGTACATGGCGGGGATGAATTTTTCGCCTTGTATCCCGATGCCCTGTGCGAGGCGTTTTTAGCCAATTTTGAACTGCCATACATACCGTTGCTGCAAAACACCCCGCCGCTATCCAGGGTTAACCTGTTTACCCTGCCGGGTAAAATAGTTACCACCAAAACCGGAGCCCCGCAAAACCGGGACAGGCAATCCCGGCATTTTGCTTTATCAACGCAACAGTATATTACACCGGTCTGGGGAATTTACTATTATTCCGAAACGGCGGAAGCAGAATTGCTCGTTTTTCTCAATGCTGTAACCGGTGAATATATACCGCAATTTCTGCCGACGGAAACCACAGCCCGCTTTAATCTAGAAGCCGCAAACCGCGTCGCACAAAACTGGGCGGCTGACGCCTGTCTTGTCGCTGTCGATTCGTATGTCAGCGAACTCGTCATCCCGGGTAAGGCAATGATCTGGGATTATTCATATTACTCTCCCGGTCTCGATTCCACCCGGATGCTGATCATAAGTAATAATATGTTAATTCTGGACTCGCCACCCGAATGGGAGGTTTATTCAACTCTGCCATTGCCGGTTAACTGGCTCGATAGCGACCAGGCGCTGACTGTTGCCGAATTAAATGGCGGCAGTCAATATCGCGCTGAAAATGACTATCCCTGGATGATTGCCACCCTTTCGCGCGGGCTTTATGCATTGCAGCCGGATTCCGCAGTATGGCAAATCGATTATTTTTCCGATACTGCGGAAGGATTGACCCTCTTTGTGGATGCACTGTCCGGCGATTATTTGCCAACTGTGATCAAACCCGGTACAGATATAAGCAACCCGCAGACTATATCATTATTCCAGAATTATCCCAATCCTTTTAATGCTACGACACTCATAAAATATCAATTGCCGAAACCGGCTAACCTATCCATTAAAATATACAACCAGGCCGGACAATTAGTCAGGAATTTACTGGATACCCGGCAGCAGCCCGGTGTTCATGGTATAATGTGGGACGGCAGGGATAATGCCGGGCTGACCGCAGCCAGTGGAATTTATTATTACCGGTTAACTAGGGAAAAATTCACCCAAACCCGCACTATGCTCATAATACGTTAACCCTAAAAATGCCTATGGAGACAAATATGAATCGCCGAACCTTTGTCAAAACCTTGCCGGCTGCGGCTGTGCTGGGAGCAGCCCTGACCGGCTATGCCCAGGAACTGCCATTACAGCCGATCCCCTTGCCCAAACCGGAGACCGAAGGCGGCTTGTCCGTGCTGGCGGCGCTAAAAGAGCGTAAAACCATTCGCAGCATCAGCGCCGTGGAGTTACCGCCGCAAATGCTCTCCAACCTGCTGTGGGCGGCGTTTGGGGTAAATCGGGATAAAGGACCAAACTCGATTGCAGGCAGAACCGCCGCCACAGCCAGCAATGCGCAGGAAATCGACCTGTATGTGGCGCTGCCGGCGGGAATATATTTGTACGAAGCTGTTCCACACCTGCTAAAACCGGTCGTCGCCGGTGATTTCCGCTATTTATCCGGCCGGCGGCGGGGCGCTGCCGCCGATGCGCCTGTCAATATTATCTTTGTCGCCGACATATCCCGTTACAAAGAGGCGCCGTTCCAGGAACCGGGATTGCGCGATCCGGTGATTCAACGCTCCTATTACAACATTGCCGCCGGGATGATCGCCGGCAATGTTTACCTGTTCGCCGCTTCACAGGGACTGGCGGCCTGGTTCCATAACTGCGATAAAGAAGGCCTGACCTCGGCATTGAAACTGAACCAGGATCAGCGCGTTCTCTATGCGCAGACGGTAGGTTTTCCGGCCTCGTAATAAAAAACAGGTTATGAGTTCCCGTTCATCGAGCAGTCCCGCTGCTTCACCTTCCGGCCCGTATCAAGACGTCTGCACAAGATTAGATCGACCCAGGGCTGCGCCCTGGGTCGGGCAAGAATCGGGGGCTTGGCCCCCGAAAAATTTGCCACCCAATCCCGGCCGTCGGGCAGGCCTGATGCTTCACCTTTTATCCTCGTTCCAATCTCCCGATTGGAACGAGATTGGGTGCAAATCTCTGATTTGCCCATATGATTATTACAAAAAAATCCCGATGATTTTCTTTAGGAATCAGAGATTCCCGGTCAAGTGCGTTCCAAATCAGGAGATTTGGAACGAGTAAAAAGGGCCCGGTCATCGAGTAGTCCCGTTGCTTTACCTTTCGGGACGTATCGAGATGAACCGGGAAAAAATTCATTGGTATCAGACCCCGTCCCCTCGATATGGTTCGCAAAGATAAATCCCGCAAAGCGGGAGAACCTACTCGTGGACTAGATTATTTAGAATAGATCGACCCAGGGCTGCGCCCTTTCATCCTAACAGGCTAGATCCACCTCAGATACTTACCCAAAGTACATCAATCTAGACATCAAACGTCTGGGGTAATGATACTTTTAATATCCCGTGCATTATGGATGCCGCTGCCAACATCTCTCCTGCATATTCCAGGGCATAATACCCATTTGCCGCGCCCGGCCAGGGAATACTGCCGGTGGCGAACAATTCCCGCATTTGCCGTTCATCGGGGCGTATGATTGTGCGGGTGACGGCATGGCCCAGCAGTTGCACTGCCGGGGTGGTCAATTTCCACAACCTGCCCTTACATTCCGCCAGCGGAATACCCGCCTTGACGAAAAACTCCGCCGGCGCCTGTTCCCATCCGGCGGCAATCATCCATATCTTTTTCCGGGTCGGCAAAAACCGGTACGGCCTGAAAAAGGACGGCTCAATTCCCCATACTGAGCACACTAGTTCCAACACCGGTTTGATCTCCGGGTCGTCGGCATCCCTGAAATTGTGCATTGGTTGCGGCTCCGGAATAAAAGGCGACATCGCCCCGGTCTTGCGTAGCCTGGCAATATAAAATGCCTCAAAAGGTTCCGGGTATGGCATTATCCGGCGGGTATGCCGTAAATCCGCATGCAACCGACCGCTCTTGAATTCCGTAAATCCCGGATATACCGAAGGGCCGGTCAAACAGGTAATCTCATCGACTGAAACCGGGTACTCGCAGATAATCCGATCGATGAGCCGCTCATTTTCTTCCACCGGCAGGGTACAGGTGGAATAAACGATCACCCCGCCGGGTTTTACTGCCTTGATCGCCGACACCAGCAGGTGATACTGGGTATTGTGCAGCCGGTCGGGAACGACCAGCGAATTCCACAACCCGTCGCGGCGGAGTTGTTCGGGAATTTTGGAAAAAGCCGAACAGGGCGCATCGACCAGCGCCCGGTCGAAATACTCGAAAAACATCTTGCCGGCGCGCTGTCCCGGAATTTGCATACACACATCGTTCAACACCCCGGCGCGTAACAGATTGGCCAGCAGCGATTGCTGCCGGTGCACCGAAGGATCGCATAGCAGTAGCTTGCCGCGATTGTGCATCAGGGCGGCAATCTGGGTGGATTTGGAGCCGGGGGAGGCTGCCATATCCAGCACCACTTCGTCGGGTTGCGGATCGAGAACTCGCACCGGCAATTGCGATGACAAGCCCTGCACCACAAAATCACCGCGGAAAAAAGCCAGGGAACGGGTCAATACGCTGCGTTCTCCCTTTATAATCACCCCGTCGGACAGGTCGGGATGCAGCGCATAGGCGATCCCTTTATCATTCAACAAAGACAAAAATTCCGTTACCCCGGTTTTAAGGGTGTTGATGCGGATAGTAAAAGGCTCAGCGCCGGATTGCACAAACCGGTTATAATCCTCCTTTAAAACATCCTGCAATACCGCGCGGATCTCCGGCGACAACAATTCATTAACGTTCAGTTCGGATAATTTCTCTTCCATAAATTATATCACAATTGATTATACTCTTGTTCAGGAATAATTCCCACTTTATATTGTTGTAATTTTTCAACTGCCCGGCAATACCGGGTAACAGTTTAAAACAGATTCGAATAAAATATAACAGCCGTTACCATCATCGGCTAATATTCAATAAATAATAAGGAGCGCTCATGTCTGCAAACGCCAATCCATCCCAATTCATCAACATCACAGCGTCAGCCCGGCAGGAACTGTTAAAATTACTAAAACTGCGTCTGGAGCCGTCGCCATTTCTCCGCCTGGCAGTTGCCGATTGCGGCTGTTCCGGCTTTCCATTCATGCTTACCTTTGAAGATACCAAAACCGCAAATGACATTCAGCAAGATTTTGACGGTTTAGCGGTCCTGGTAGCGCGCAATGAATTGGAACAGGTAAGCGGCGTAGTTATTGATTATGAACCATCCGGCGACGGAGGTAAATTTCTAATCGACAACCCGAACCGTCAGCGCTCCTGCGGTTGCAGCGGCGGCTGTAGTTATTAAACAATCCGCGCTTTATTACAGCCGAGTGAAAATAATTGTTCCAGCCACTTTTTTTTCATATTCCCATCCGGCACAACACCGGCCGGGATACGATATTCTTTCCCGGCGCGGCTCGCTTTATCCCGGCCCATATCATGATAGGGTAGTATATCGACCGCCAGCAATTGCGGATATTGGACGGCCAGACCGGCTATACTTGACAAATGTTCCACAGTGTCATTAATACCGGGAACCAGCGGGCAACGCAAAATGATACCGGGACCATTATGATATAAAAATTCCAGGTTCTGCAACAGCAGCGAATTGGACTGACCAGTCATCTTGAAATGACTGTCCGCATCAAAATACTTGTAATCAAATAAAACCAGGTCGATGTCTCCCACTATTTCCCTGTAATGTTCCTGGGGGGCATAACCGCTGGTATCGAGGCAGGTATGAATATGGTTGTGATGTGCGGCGCGCAGCAGTTCAGCAGTAAACCCATACTGCAACATCGGTTCTCCTCCAGAAATAGTTAGTCCTCCTCCCGATTCCTCATAATACACCCGATCCTGGTGAACAATGTGCATGATTTCATCAACATCCATTTCCCGACCTGATAGCGTCAACGCCCCGTAAACACATGCCTCCACGCACTGCCCGCATTGCCGGCAATTTTCATAGTTAATATCATGCCGATCTGAATCAAACCTGTGCACATCGTGGGGACACACCCGTAAACACTCCAGGCATAACCGGCATTTTTCCCGGTTATACATTAATTGTGGAGACAGGCGTTGTGATTCGGGGTTATGGCACCAGTCGCAATGCAGCGGGCACCCTTTCAGGAATACGGTTGTGCGTATACCCGGGCCATCCAGCAACGCAAAACGTTGAATATCAAAAACGACCCCTTTCAAACGCGATCCTTTGTATACAGCGTTCTGTTGATAATCTCACGTTGCACCTGACCGGGGAGTTCCACAAACCTGGCGCTAAATCCGCCAACCCGGACAAACAAGTGTCCGTATTTCTCCGGTTCCCGCATGGCATTTTCCAAATCGCCGGGGTTGACGACATTGATCATCGCCTGGGCGCCGCCCTGCCGGAAATAGGCTTTTAATAATGCTTCCAGTTGCGGACGAAAATCGGTAAACATCTCACGGCTGAATTTTAAATTCTGCACCGCCCCGGCATGAATGGCCGGACTCGGCTTGACCAGCGAATTCAGCAGCGCGGTTGCGCCGTTCAGATCACAACCATCGGCCGGGGCATTGCCATTGGTTAGGGATTCCCCATAACGGCGGCCATCGGCAGAAGCGGCGGTCACCCTGCCAAAGATCGTATTCGCCCAGTTATTGATAACGACCACCAGGTATGAATGTAGCGCCGTTTTTTGTTTTTGCTGCCGGGTAAAATTGCACACATGCTCATGCACCCTCACTAGCATATCGTCTGCTACCGCATCGTCATTACCATACTTGGGCGCTTTAAGCAGCTTGAGACGAATGTTTTCATGCCCGGCAAAATTGGCGTCCAGCATAGCGACCAGCTGCGGCAGCGTGCATTCCTTTTTTTCATATACCAGTTGCCTGATCGCCGTCAAACTATCCGCCACGTTGGTATTGCCATAAGTTTCCAGGGTCCCGCCCAGGTAACGCACCCCGCCGGCAAACAAGGATTTGCCCCTTTTAATACAGTCATCGTATAATATACTTTGAAAAAGGAAAACAGCGTTTTCCCCTGCGATACGGTATTCAATCTCTTCCTGGATCGCCAGTTGTTCAACATAATATTCAACCTGCATTTGATAAGCGGCAAATAACTGCTCAAAATCAGTAAATCCGGCAATATCGCCGGTTTTTATGCCCATCGGCATACCGGTTACCGGGTCACAACCGTTATGCAGGGTTACTTCCAGCACCTTTAATAAATTGATTACGCCATTGGGCGATCCATAACTTTTATGGTTTATAACAATTTCCCCGCAGCCAAAGGGCATATAATGTTCCGCATCAGCTTTATCTATCGCAAACGCTTTGGCCACCGCCGGTACGAGCACATCGTCGTTGTATAACATCGGGTAGGTGCGGCCCTGACCGATAATGGTCATTGCTTTTTCCCATAATAACGGATTCTGTCCATTATAAAAACGCAGGGTAAGCTGAGGTTCGATCTCTTTAACGTCTTGCGTAGCCTGCAAGGCCAGCAGGGCAAAGCGGTCGGCGTTCTTTTCATTCTTGCGCCCCTTGCCTCCGATGATCACCCGGCCGTTAAAAACAGTTTTACGATCGGCTATTAACTGCCACAACGAAGTAAGCATTGCCAGCGCCTGCTCCTCGGTAATTATTCCTTTATCTATGTCATGAACATAAAAATCGCCCAGGTAATAATCCATACGGCCATAATTCAAAACCCCACTCACCAGACTGTACAACCACGATAACTGGATCGCCTGCGCAAAGGTTTTTGGCGGGTTAACAGCAATAAATTCCAGGTTATCGGTAATGGTAGTTAATTCTTTTTTCCGTTTTTCATCCTTGCACAACAACGCCATGCGATTCGCTTTGCCGGCGTAAAGATAGCATATTCCGGAAAAAACCCGCAAGGCATTTTTCAGGGCGGAATAAAAATACAGGGTATCGACATCGCCGGTTGCCGACTCGTAATTATCGATCTCATAGATTATGCCGGAAATACCGGTGAATAACAGTTTGCGATAATCCAGGTATCCCCCGGCCAGGCGATATAACGGAAAAGCCACGCCGGATTCACTCGTCCAGTTGTCGCTTGGCAAAGCCCGGGCTGTCTGTTGTGGATAAGCCGCGCGTACTTTGGTTTTAGTGCATTCATTTTCCCAAAAAGCAATGAGATTATTAACTTCGCGCATTTCCTCGGCATCGAGTTCGTTCTCCTGTGCGGCTTTTAACAATTCTTCTTTTTGAATATAATATCCGAATCCGCCCGGTTCCGGACTAAAACCGATATAGGGATAACTGATCCGTCCGGCAAACAGGTCATGCTCTTGTATTTCTCCCAATACCGAGGGATACATAGCCCCATAACAGGCTAATTCACGGGTGGCAGGGTGCTCATTGCGATATTTAATATATGTCTGGGTAAATATCTTTTCGGTTTCAAACATAATAATATCCTGATCGTGATGTCTCCGGTTACCAACTTACTGTTTGCTGATTGTGTCCACTTGGTTGAGCATTTTTTGCACCTGGAGATAATTAGCATCCAGGCGGGCGCATTTTCCAAACATTTCGCCTGCCAAACTATATTCTTTTTCAATATAATAAACAAGACCAAGGTTATAATATAATCCTGCAAAATCCGGGTAATTTTTAATCGCTTCTTTTAACTGGATTTTTGCTTTATCATATTCGTTGCGACTGCCGTAAATCGAAGCCAGGTAGTAGCGCGGCAGGGGATTCTCCGGGGCCAAGGCGCTTGACTGCCGGAAAGCCTCTTCCGCCTTGTCGAATTGTCCGTCGTCCATATAGGCATAACCAAGATGCTCATACTCTACAGCCATGTGGGGATGTATGCGGATACATTGTAACAATGCCTCGATTGCGCCTTTAAAATCCCCTTCGTTATACAGAATGCTGCCCAACTCTTCATAATAACGGTAATCGCCCGGTTCCAGGGCAATGGCTTGCCGCAGGGCGGAAATTGCCGCTTTTTTATCATTTAAAAAATTACTTTGCAGCGCTGCGCTCATATAATACTTTTCTGCCTGCATATATTTTGATATACCGCTTGCAGTGGAATCTGCAATTACAGCCGGCCCGGTTTCTGCTGAAAAATATCCGCTAAAAGGCTGCTTGTTATTTACCATCCAGGCAATGATTGCCGGGTTTTGCGCCTTGTTCACAACATGACTAAATTCCGCAATGGTATTGTCGTCTGTACTTGGCGGCGCATCGCCAACATAATTTTGCAGCAACTGTTCATCACATATATATTGCGCCAGCAATGCAAAGGGATTGTACAGGTCGGCCGGCAGTAATTCGGTTCGTGCTTTGTCATTATCAAATCGTTGCTGCAACTTGTCGAAATCCAACTGCAGCGGCTGCGGGGCGCCGATCATTAACACATGCCCCACATTCACAGCCCACAGGCTGGTATGCGGGAATACGTCCATAAAGGCTTTGATCAGGGTTTTATACTCCTGCTCTGTCACCCAGTTGGTGGACATCCACTGGCACATAATACCACTTTCCGTAAGGCGTTGTTTGCATAACCGGTAAAAATCCCTGCTATAGAGATTTGGACTCAACCGCGCATGTACCGCATTCGAGGTAATTATATCGTACCGTTTGTGGGTCATATACAGGTAACTGCGCCCGTCTTCGCTATACAAATTTAATTTTTCATTATCAAGCACATGGCCATTTTCGCGGGTAAATGCGGAACGGCAGGCCTCCACAACTTCATCGGCAATTTCCACACAATCCACAGATTCCATATCGTCCTGCACAAGGGATTGGGCGGTGACGCCCATACCCAGGCCGATAACAATGGCATTTTTCGGCTGCGGATGGAGGAAATAAGGCAGGTAACCCAGCATTTTATGAACACGGGTATCGCCATAATCGGCAAACGCTGTAACCGAACCGTTGATTGCCAACACCTTGACGCCATCCGGGTGCTGCGGCACGGCAACCGTAGCGGCCGCGCCTTCCTTGTAGAACAACAACCGGTCGCCGGGTTTACGGGTCTGCCAGTTACGAAAATAATCCCCGCCCGGTATTGTCAGCAGACTTGCCGCAATCACTCCCCCCATAACCAGGATCATGCTGCCCCTGGCGCGTAGCGATTTTTGCGGGTGGATCACCACCAGGGCGATACCGATAACCAGGTTGATCACGGCGGTGAGGATCACCGCTTTAACCACCCCAAGCCAGGGCAACAGTATAAATCCCGCCGCAAATGAACCGAATATCGAGCCGACCGTATCGAGGTAACCGATAATACCCAAACGACTGCCGACTTTTTCCAGGTTATGCAGATATATTTTACTAACCAGCGGAAAGGTCATACCCATCAGGGTTGTTGGAACGATCATCACAGCCAGGAACAACCCATACTCGATGCCCAGGTTGCTGAGCCAGTTATTACCAAAAGCAAGCTGCCGTTCAATGACTATCCCGCCAACCAGGGTAAAAGCCTTTAATAACAGTATTGCAAAAACACCAATCAGAACTTCAACCGTTCCCAAAATCCATAACAAATTCTTTTTTTTATCAATCCACCAGGCTGTCAGCAAACTGCCCAGCGACAAGCCCAGAATGAAACCTATAATGACCGTGGTAAAGAAATAGACGCTTTTATCATGCGAATAACCCAGTAAAATCCGGGTCCAGATCACCTCGTAAGACAGGGTGGTAAAGCCCTCGATAGCAAACGCCCATAATACAAAATTCATGACCCGCGCAGAGTACCGTTCGGTTGTTGCCTCCATGCCGGATTGGGCGATTACCGTATTGGCCTGCGGTAAATGCTCGTCCCGCGCCAGCCGCGCAACGATCAACACAATAACAGCGTTCACCAAATTGATAATAACGCCGACAGCCAGGGCGCCGCCCATGCCGATAGTTTGCATTAAAATAAACCCGGCCAGAAAACACCCGGCTACCGCGCCGAAATTATTCACCGCATACAAGCTGCCCACATGCCAGCCCAGGTTTTCCAGACGCTGTACCAAGAATTTGGCTATCACCGGCAGGGTGCCGCCCATCAACGTGGTGGGAATGAGTAAAAACAAAAACGAAAGCGCAAAGCGGATCAACTGGGTTCCCCAATAGCCGGCGGCCAGCAGTTTAATGAAAAAAGTATACGCTGCTTCCAGTCCTTTGAACAACATCGGAAAAGCCAGGGCAAACAAAGCCAGCCCCAGTTGCAGGATCGCAAACAATACCAACGGCTTTTTCAGGCGATCCACCAGTTTGCCGAAATATAAATTACCCAGGGCCAGGCCGGCCATAAAAGCCGTCAAAACCGTGCTGATGGCAAACACATGCACGCCAAATACCAGGCCGAACTCGCGGGCCCACATTACCTGGTAGATCAGGGCGCTCATACCTGAAAAAAAGAAAACCAGTAATAATAAACCGGGGATGAACGGGGTAACAATTCTATTGCTTGTCAATTGCATTGATCTCTCGCATGATTAAGAACTTGATTATTTTTTAATCGATCCGATCCCTGTTAAAAAAAATATTTCAGACTAGATTAATGCTGGTTAAGGTAGTATTGAAACTGTACCTGTTTTACATTACGCGCTTAATTTTTTATTGAACCGGATGCCGATATTTAAATCTACACAAAAAAAATTACTAAACAAATTGTAATTAATCCCGATTTGAAGGTTTTTTGGGGATTTTATTTTACCCCTGTTCAATATCTCAACCGAATGCAGAAAAAGGATGATGTCATTTTCCGACAAAATCAAAAATCACCAAAAAAATCAATATATCGACCTGCGCCGGTCTTTTTCCGGCGCCGGCATTGTAAACAGTCCCTGCAAAAATGCAGATTTTGTTTTTAAATGGTTTTTTATATTACTAAATTTGAGTAAAATTTAACCAACAAGCGACGACACAATATTGATAAAAGATAAATATAAAAACCGTTTCTACTTGCTTTACGAACTGAACCGGTTGCGCCGGCAGGTCAGGGAACTGCAGGAAAAAACTGAAAACAACTCTACAGTTGAATATGTATTTCCGGATAAAAAGCAATACAACCTGTTGCTGGATTATCTGACCGATTATATCTATACGGTAAGGGTTAAAAACGGTGTTGCCCTGGAAACTCTGCACGGTCCGGGTTGTGTCTCTGTTACCGGGTATAAAATGAAAGAATTTATTAAAGATCCGGAACTCTGGTATCGCATGGTACATAAAAACGACCGCGATGCTGTAACCCGCCAGGCCAAACTGGCGCTGGCCGGTAAAGATGTGCCGCCGCTTGAACACCGTATTCGCCATAAAAACGGCGCGATCCGCTGGGTACGCAGCACCATCATTCAACTGCGGGATGAAAATGGCAAAAACTATGGCTATAATGGGTTGATCAATGATATAACCGCCCTGAAAAAAGCGGAAAAAACCCTGTTCACCAGCGAACTCAAATACCGTTCGCTCACCAACGATGTGCTGGAAAGTACCAGGGTCGGTATATCCATTATGGACTATAAATATAATTACGTTTGGGTAAACAGGGCGTTTGAAACTTACCTGGGCATAAAAAGAATCGAAGTGGTCGGCCGGAACGCCCGCGACCTGGTGATGACCAAAATAAAAAATGTCTTTCAAAATCCCGATGAATATGCGCGATACGTATTGGAATCGCTGGCTTTTGACGCCGATACTAAAAATTTTGAATGTTGCCGGGTTTCTAAAAGCGGCCGGCCTGAACGGTACCTGGAATATTACAGCATGCCCATCAAAACCGGGTTATATGCCGGCGGTCGTATCGAGCAATATTATGATATTTCCGAGCATAAAAATATTCTCGACGAGGTTATAGAAAGCGAACGCCGCCATAAACAGTTGTTACATCACCTGACGGATTATGTGTATACCGTCAAGGTTGAAAACGGCCTGCCGGTCGATACCTTTCACGGCATCGGCTGCCTGGCTGTCACCGGTTATACCCAGGAAGATTTTGCCATGAACCCCGATCTGTGGATCGAAATGGTCTATGAGGACGACCGTCCTGCGGTGCGCGTACATGCCGCCAAAGCCCTGCAGGGCGAACCGGCCAAGCCGCTCATCCACCGCATCCTTCACCGCGACGGCACCCTGCACTGGGTTAAAAGCACCATCGTCCTGCAAAAAGACGATAACGGCCAGGTCGTCTCGTATGACGGATTGATCAACGATATTACTGAACTGAAAAAAGCCGAAGAACTCGATCATTTGCGGCAGCAGCAGCTTATTCAGGCCGATAAAATGGTTACTCTCGGCATCCTGGTCTCCGGTGTGGCGCACGAGATCAACAATCCCAACAACTTTATCATGCTGAATAATAAAATGATCGCCAAAGTGTGGGACAGCACCAAGCCCATTCTCGATGAATACTATATACATAATGGCGATTTTGGACTGGCCGGCATGCCTTATTCCAAAGCGCACGATAAAATCGATGAACTGATCGGCGGGATCGGCGAGGGCGCTATTCGCATAAAAAAAATCGTCGATAACCTTAAAAATTTCGCCCGCCAGGATACAGGGTCGCTTGATCAAAACGTTGATTTGAATAAAGTAATCGAGGTTGCCATTGTTATCGTAAATAACTTGATCAAAAAAAGCGCCGGCGCTTTTACCGTAACCTGTGATAAAAACCTGCCGGTTATAAAAGGAAACTTTCAGAAACTGGAACAAACTGTAATAAACCTCATTACCAATGCCTGCGAGGCGCTTGTAAAAGAACCAAAACAACTGACGATTACCACATTTTATGATGAAAATCAAGCGGTTGCCGGATTCAGGGTTGCAGATAGCGGTATCGGCATACCTGCAGAAAATTTACACCATATTATAGATCCTTTTTTTACAACTAAACGTGAAATGGGCGGCACCGGGCTGGGGCTGTCCATTGCCTGGAATATTATTAAAGATCATGGCGGCGACCTGGTTTTCGATTCCGAACCGGGCAGGGGCACCACCGTAACAGTAACAATTCCGGTATTGAAACCGGATGAGCAGGGAGAAATAAACGTATGAGTTCTTTAGATTACCCGGAATTACCGGTAATGATTATTGATGATGAAGAGAATTTTTTATTGAGCGCAGGTTTTACCCTGAGCTCGAATGGAATTAACAATGTTCTGCAATGCCAGGACAGCGCCAAAGTGATGGATATATTAAGAGCAACCCCGGTCTCTGCCATTGCGCTGGATATGACCATGCCGGTCATGTCTGGCTGGGATCTGTTGCCGATCATCGTCCGCGAGTTTCCCGAAGTGCCGGTCATTGTCATAACCGCTGTTAACGAAGTGGAAACTGCCGTTGAATGTATGAAAGCCGGCGCTTTTGATTATATAGTCAAACCGGTTGATGATTCCCGGTTGGTTACGGCAATTCAACGCGCCCTGGAATTGCGCCAGGTTATTGCCGAAAATATTAAACTGAAACAATACCTGCTCTCCGGCAAGCTGGAACACCCGGAAGCGTTCAAACGTATGGTCACGAAAAGCAATGCCATGCACTCGATCTTTCAATACATTGAGGCAATTGCCGGCACATCCCTGCCGGTATTGATAACCGGCGAAACCGGCGCCGGCAAGGAACTGATCGCCCGCGCCATTCACGATCTCAGCGGCCGCAAAGGCGAATTTGTCGCTGTTAATGTCGCCGGTCTCGATGACAACCTGTTTTCCGATTCCTTGTTCGGCCACAAAAAAGGCGCTTTCACCGGCGCCGATAAAGACCGTAAAGGACTCATCGAACAGGCATCGCGCGGCACTCTGTTCCTCGATGAAATCGGCGATCTCAGCATGGAATCGCAGGTCAAGCTGTTGCGCCTGTTGCAGGAAAAGCAATACTACCCCATCGGCTCGGATGTGCCCAAACTGACCGACGCCCGTATTGTTGTTGCCACTCTCAAAGATATTGAAAAAATGTCCGCAACCGACCATTTCCGCAAAGATCTATATTATCGCCTCAAAGCTCATAATGTGCATATTCCGCCACTTCGCCAGCGTAAAGAAGATATTCCACTGCTGGTCAACTATTTCCTGGAACGGGCCGCCGCGGAACTGAATAAAAAACGACCGACGCCCCCGCGCGAATTGTTTACCCTGCTAAACAATTACGATTTCCCCGGCAACATCAGGGAACTGGAAGGAATGATCTTTGACGCCGTTAGCCGTCACCAATCCGGAGTGCTGTCAATCGAAACTTTCCGCGAGATCATTACGCCCAAAGCGCTGCCCGGGTTGTCTGCCGACGCCAACAGCGCAGAACCGACAGGTCTGCATCCCTTGGTCTTTCCTTATCCCCTGCCAACCCTCAAAGAGACGGAAAACACGCTGATTGCCGAAGCGTTAAAAAGAGCTGACGGCAACCAGACCATTGCCGCGCACATGCTGGGCCTCACCCGTCGGGCGCTGAACAACCGGCTGCACAGAAGCAAAGATTAAGGGGTGCCACATTTTTACCAGGCGCCACAAAACGTAAAACAACATTAATTATTGTTTATTAACAATTTACATTATTAATACAGAAATTTGTGAGAAGTTTTGTGGCACCTTTTCATTTTCATTCCATCTTCTACTGACATTAACCAAATACAATATTAACAAATACTTGAAGCGATTCATGCAAACTGGCACAACCTTTGCTAAAGCATAGGCAAGGTAATACCAATTACCCCGGAATTGAAAAACAAACCTGGTATTAGCGGGTAACAATGATCATTACAAGTTTAAATAAAGGAGTAACCACAATGAAAAAAGCATTAACTATTATCGCCGTTCTTGCCCTGTTAACAGGCGCCGGTTTCGCAAAGACCAACACCCTTTCCAAAGATAAACTGGCTTTGGCAGTAAAATCATACAAAATTGCTTTAAACTCTGAAAACGCCGGCGTAAGAAACAGCGCCCTGTACCAGATTGCCGTTCTGAAAGCCTCGTACCCGGAATTGAACCTGAATGAGCTGGACCGAGTTTTACTCAATGTTACCAATAAAGACAGTGTCGGTTTTATTCGCGTCAACGCCAATTTAACCCGTTTGCTGCTCAATGATAAAAATTTAACCAATGCTGTCACTGTGGAAACTGTCGATCCGACCGAATTCTTTAGCGGTCTGTATACCAAACTGGCAGATTCTTATAATACCAATGTTCAGGAATAATGGTTGTTGCATCAGGCTTTATATTTAACTTGTTCTTTCACAAACCCAAAATAAATGTTGTACTAGTTGTAAAAATGTTGACCTTTTCTATTCCCAACCTCCAAACAGGGAGCGCCGGTAAAAAAACGGCGCTTCCTGTTCCCTTATCCACAAGAAAAGGCCCGGATTTTTACAAGTGTACTTTACTTGCCTGACTCTCTCCTTTCGAGGAACATTGCTGTATGTTCCCTTTACATAAAACAGGACAAACATTTTCCTTTACTCCTGTAATACCCGACCTCCGATAAATTATAAAGCCCGCATCACCTGCGGGCTTTATAATTTCGACCTTTATATGTTCCGATATTTCTTATGATCTGTGAACTGTATACTCCATCAAGTTACTGTTTTTATTGACTCGGGCTGGGATTCTGTCCCATCATTATGCAACTTGAACCGGAACTTGATAGGGAGATAATACAAGCAATTTTTTAATCGGTAATTTCCTGGAAAACGATCTTGACCGTTTTAACCTGTAGCGCCAATTCCTTGCTCATATTTAAAAAAAATTCTGCCGCTTTTTCCCGGCATTTGTCTATCACATACTGCTGTTTGAGCAGGTTTTTCCCTTCGTCGGTAAAACGATCCGTCAAACTTTCCAGGATCTGCACGGCTTCGCGGTCTTCATTAACTAAAAGTCCCCGTTCCGGGTAGCTGACAGTGGAACTGTTGATCACCGGCTTTTTTACCCGTATAGACGGGGCGTTAACGATCAGGGTTTTATTGTTTTGCTCATATTCTATACTATAGGCATCGTTCTGAAAATCCAGGTAAAAATCGTAGGTTACGCTGGAATTCACTTCCACTTTGGCATTGCTGGAAATGACCATCAGCGCGGTTTTTTTAACGCTTTCCGTAAAGCTGACATTTTTGGTCTCCGACGCCAATACCAGTTGCGTCAACCCCTCAAACCGTTCGGTGCAGGTTTTTTTAGTCGCTTTGGGAGAACAGCAGACCAGCACAGCTATGCTCAGACTCAAGAGCGCAATTTTTTTCATTTTATGATCCCTGTATAATCTTTTCATCAAATTTTAAATATTATTTCGTGCAAATCCATCCATTACAGCATTAAAACGCCCGTTCCGGCGGTCTCGTTCCGGTTTTTGTGGCAAACTTTTTATTGGGTTTGGCGCCCATTTTAAATACCAGTTCTCCACCTTCCATAATAGTACGGTGGCTCAACCAGCAATTCGTATATGGTTTGCCGTTCAGGGTAACGGACTGGATATATTTATTGTTCGCCGTCAGATTTTGTGCTGTGATGATAAATTGTTTGCCGTCCTGCACATATATGGCCGCCCGCGTTAATACAGGCGTACCAAACACATAAACACTGCTGGCCGGGTTCACCGGGTACAATCCCATAGCGCTGAACACATACCAGGCGGACATTTGCCCGCAATCCTCGTTGCCGCAAATTCCTTCCGGTGTATTGTCATACAAAGTTGTCATGATCTGGTGCAGGCGTTCCTGCGCTTTCCAGGGCGCGCCGGCATAATTATACAGGTAAGCCACATGATGACTCGGTTCATTGCCGTGCGCATACTGACCGATCAGCCCCGATATATCTACCGGCGCATCGGCATTTTTCACCGCCTCGACAGTAAAAAGTTGATCCAGTTTATTCATGAACTTTTTATCGCCACCCAGGAGGTTGATAAATCCATATATATCCTGGGGCACAAACCAGGAATATTGCCAGGAGTTGCCCTCGGTAAAATCGCTGCCATAATGGGCATAGAAAGGATCAAATGGTTCCCTCCAGGTTCCATCCGCCTTTTTACCACGCATAAATCCAATGTTGGCATCGAAAATGTTTTTGTAAGAGCCGGCCCGTTTGCTGAATTTCCCTGCCTCGCCATTTTTACCCAACGCCTCCGCCAGCTGCGCAATACTCCAATCGTCATAGGCATATTCCAGGGTTTTGGAAGCCGCTTCGCCTTCCAGGTCGATAGGCACATACCCATAGTGCATATAATGTCCCAGCCCGGCATAAGAACTATGCGTGGCGCTGGCATGGATCGCTTCCCAGGCTTTATCAACATCATAATTCCGGATACCTTTCAGATAAGCATCCGCAATAACCGGCACGGCATGATACCCGATCATACACCAGGTTTCATTATGCGCCAGCGACCAAACCGGTAAAACATGGTGAGCATTCTGTTCATAATGCGCCAGCATGGAACCGACCAGGTCGTTAACAAGCTCCGGCCGGATGATCGTCAGCAACGGATGCAGGGCGCGAAAGGTATCCCACAGGGAAAACACTGTATAATTATCAAAGCCCTTAGCCTGGTACAGATTTTGATCCAGACCCCGATAGGCGCCGTCGCTATCCTCATGTAATGACGGGAACAGCAAGGAATGATAAAGCGCCGTGTAAAATATCTCTTTTGTTTTAACATCAGCCTGTACATTAATTCGGCTCAATTCGGCGCGCCATTTTTCAGCGGCCCTGGTTTTCACATTATCAAAATTCCAACCCGGAATTTCTGCCTGCAAATTTCGCAGCGCCCCGGCGGTGCTGACCGGCGACAAGGCTACTTTAATTTGAATCACAGCGTCATCGCCCTTTTCAAAATTAAATATCGCTTTCAGGGCCGCGGCAGCTTCTTCGGGAGTATTATCAACTACCTGCCCGTTCCTTTCCATACTCCATGACATAAACGGCCGGGAAAATTGCGCAGCAAAATAGATATGCCGGTTTTTGGCCCAACCATAAACCTGGCGGTAACCGGTTATCAAACTGTCATTTTCCACCCGGATAAATGAATAGATCACCTGCCGGTTATTGATACTATGCACCAGGTCGAACAGGATATGCGGTTCCTGCCCCTCTGAAAAAGTATATTTATGGAAACCGACCCGTTCGGTTATAGTCAGTTCCGCTTTAATCTTTTCATCTTCCAGAATAACGCTGTAAAAGCCAGGCTCGGCTACTTCAGTGTTGTGCGAGAACCGTGAACGATACCCTTCATCCGGGCTTTCCTTGCTGCCGGGTGTCCATTGCACAACGCCGCAACCTGGCATAACCAGAATGTCGCCCAGATCGCCAACCCCGGTGCCGCTGAGATGAGTGTGACTGAACCCCATGATACTGCTATCCGTATAATGGTAGCCTGAACACCAGTCCCAGCCTTCAGTGCCGGTATCCGGTGAAAGCTGCACCATACCGAAAGGTAACGCCGCACCGGGAAAAGTATGCCCGTGACCGCCGGCGCCGATGAGCGGCTTGACATATTGATTTAAATTTTCAGAAGCGGATAGAGCATTCACCCCAACATTTAAACAAATCAATGAACAAAGCAGTATCTTGGAAAACCGTTTCATAAAATGACCCTCAAATAATTTTCACTTCCTCCGGAGAATGGATGATTATCAGTAGTATTCCCGGTATGATGATTTTTCATTTCATACCCCCCGCAATTACCATGTAACTTTTTTTAATTCATCCTTGACCGCTACGCCAAAATTTTCAAACAGGTAGGGTTTTTTTAAATAAATACCGGCCCCCAGTCTTTGCGTTTCCTTTACCCGGTCGGTCTCGGCAAATCCGCTGGTAATGATCGCTTTCTGGCCGGGATACATAGTGACTATTTGCCGGAATGTATCCAACCCGTCCATACCGGGACTCATGATCATATCCAGCACCACCAGATCGACTTTTTGCATACGCACAATCGCTACAGCTTCCTCGCCGCTGGCGGCGGTCATCACCCGGTAATTCAACTTTTCCAACATACGCTGGGCAATCTCACGCTGCTCGGCAATATCATCCACCACCAGGATCATCTCTCCCTTGCCCATGTATTCCTGCATTGCTAATTTTTCTCCATCGGCAATAATTTCTTGCCGGGTAACCGGGAAATAGAGAGTAAAAGTGGTACCCTGACCGGTTTTGGTTTCAATATCGATAAAACCCTTATGATCTTTTACAACCCCCCAAACCACCGCCATTCCCAGTCCGGTGCCGCTTTTGCCCATTACCTTTTTGGTATAAAATGGCTCAAAAATCCGTTTCATATCTTCTTCGGCAATTCCGCTGCCTGAATCAGTCACTTCAAGTACTGCGTAATCGCCTTCATTAACCACTTCAAAGCGTTTAAAGGGATTGTCAATATAACAATTCCGGGTGCTTAAAATTATTTTGCCCTTGCCGGCAATAGCTTCGGCGGCATTGACTACCAGGTTCATTATGGTTTTGGTAATATGTACGGGTGAACAACGGATGTTGAGCAGTTGCTGTTCCAGTTCCGTAACAATATCCACCTGGGGATGATACATGTGCAGCTTGTCATATTCCAGCGACTTTAAATAATCCTGAACCAAAATATTAAGATTGGTCGTTTCGGAACGAACCACACCACGTCGCGCCAGGGTTAACAAATCCTGTACGATTGCCGCAGCCCGCAATCCGGATTCCTGGATTGTGATAATAGGCCGGCGCAGGGGGCTATCTTCCGGAATTTCCAAAAGCAATAAATCAGGGTAGCTGACTATACCGGTTAAAATATTATTCAAATCATGGGCAACACCGCCCGCTAACAGACCTATGGCCTCCATTTTTTCGGCGCGGGACAGCTTTTCCTTCAACTCATTTTTTTCCAGTTCAGAGTTATAGACCTCGGTCATATCTATAGCCAATCCGATGATGCCGATAATGTGCCCGTCAATATCTTTGTAGGGTATTTTGCTGATCAGCATTCGTCGCAAGCCACCGGGCGTATGTATAAAAGCCGACTGGTTAATATTTGGCTCTTTTTTACCAAGCACTTCACGGTCGCTCGCTAAAATACTATCCGTATCTTTGGGAAACAATTCGGCATGGGTTTTCCCGCTGACGCTGCTGATGGATATGCCAAACATCTCGGCAAATTTTTTGTTGACCCTGACATAACGCTCGTTTATATCTTTATAAAATATCAGGGCCGGCGATGAATCAAAAATTATTTCCAGTTGCAGATTTTTGATCTTTAATATACTTTGCAATTCCTGCAGTTTATCAGCGCGCTCCTGGACCTTTTTTTCCATATTGGAATAGATATCAAAATACCGGGCCATTGATTCTTCGTAATCCTGCCGCGTTAACGCCAAATCGTTGGTCAGGTGCTTGACCCGCGTTTCCAGTATTTTCAGGTTCTTTTCAAGTTCCTGAATATATTCCGAATCGGCCATTAAAAGACTCCCTGTGCTTCCATTTTACGTAGTTCTTTTTTCATATCATCGACAATTAACTGCAAGGCATAACTTTCGATCTTTAAAGCATTACGGCATTCTTTAAAGATATCTTCATTCAGCCGGGGCGCATCGCAGTAACCGATGTTATTCTCCTGGCACAGGTAATCGGCAATATAAAGCGTATAAACCATTTTCTTTAAATAAGCCTGGTCTACCAATGTGGGATTATGATGCAAGCCGATACTGATCACCAGCTCCCGCGGTAGCTTCCAGTCGCCGGTTACCGCCATACCAACTTCGGAATGATTATAACCCAGCACCTCATTCTCCGCTTGGATCAGATTCTTCTTTTCACTCCTGGATTTTTTCAAAGCCCGGACAAAATCGGCCTGCATAAACTGATCCTCGGCAATAATACCAATATTCCGCAACAGACCGGCGGCGTAAATATCCTCGCCCTTGTCGCCAAACTCCCGCCGGTAGATCATTTTACCAAGCAAGGCAACGGCGACACTATTTTTCCATAACTGATAACGGGAATATCCTTCTATTGATTCATCTTTATCAAATATTTCGCACACTTTTTGACTCAGCGCCAATTCTTTTACTGCATCGTACCCGACCCAGATGACGGCATGTTCAATTTCACTGATCTTGTTTCGGGTTGTATAATAAGCGGAATTGGCCAGCTTTAATACTTTGGCAGTCAATGGCGGGTCGATTTGGATAATATCCTTCAAATCCTTAGCGGTGGAGGCAGGATCGCTGATTGTTTTAATAATATTCGAAACAACGCTTTTAATTGAGGAAATATCGGAATTATTTACCAGGTTAACTATATTTGCCAGCTTTTCATTTTTCTCCGCATTTTGCTCCATATCACCTTCCCGATCTTTATTGAGTAGAAAATAGATGCAAAAAAACACCAACAGCCATTTCCGGTTCACTTGCAGATATTAGCTTAATCAGTTCCGCTTACATATCATATAAACTAGCATTTTCTTAACGATTTGCAATAAAAATTATAAACAAACCATGCAAATTGTATACCTAAAACCTGGTTTTATATACCTTGATAAAGACTTGATCTTTATACAATAGAAATGCATAAAACCTCAAGGTAAAAAATTACTCTATCTATCTTGTACTCTTATTTCCGGCTCAATCTATAACCAATTAATGCTTTAATATATAACACAAATGATAGAAATGTTATTTACCCTGATTTCCATATTTTATTATTACCATTTTAATTCTTTTGGGTTACAATTATAATGGATCGTCATATATTGTTCTTCTCATTTCATGGGGAACTGGCCGGAGATTGCTGGTGCTGAAGATCTTATTTATGTGGAATGATCTTATGATAGAACATATAATTACTTCCAGGTTCATCCCCGGCCGTCAGACCGGGGACGCCTGATATTGATATTTATAAATTTAATGTTTTCATTATTTCCAGGTTCCTGCGGATCAATTCATTGCGCTGTTGCACGCAGGCATACGAACGCAGCGGGTCGGGCGGAGTATTGATCGCATAATCCAGCAGTTGATCCACTGTCGTTGTGGCAACATGCATGCGCGTATCGGAAGAAGCATAATAGATATAAACATCGCCGTTATCCCTGCCGATCCAGCCGTTGGTAAACAGCACGTTGGATACATCGCCAATCCGTTCTTCCTTGCGCGGTGCCATTAAATAACCACCCGGTGCATAGATGGTCTTGTAAGGTTCTTCCAGGCTGGTGACAAACAGGTATAACACATAACGCATACCGGCGGCGGTATTGCGCACACCATGCGCCAGTTGCAGCCATCCTTTGGGAGTTTTAATCGGCGCGGGACCCAAACCGTTTTTCAATTCCTTTATTGTATGATACTTCCGGTCATCGACCAGATTTTCCTTGTCAATGCAGGCATGTTCTATATTATCGGACAAACCCCATCCGATGCCACCGCCGCTGCCGGCTGTGATAAAGCCATCCTGCGGACGGGTATAAAAAGCATACTTGCCTTTATAAAATTCCGGGTGCAGCACCAGGTTGCGTTGCTGCGGGGAAGTGGATTTGAAATCATCCAGCCGTTCCCAGGTAAGCAGGTCACGGGTGCGGGCAATACCGGCCTGAGCGGTAGCAGAGGATAAATCTCCCGCCGGCGCATTCGGATCTTTACGTTCCGTACAAAAAATGCCGTAAATCCAGCCATCTTCATGTTTCACTACCCGCATATCATAAACATTCACATCGGGGTCATCAGTTTCCGGCATGGTAACGGGGTAATCCCAAAACTTAAAGCCGTCAATGCCGTTTTTGCTTTCGGCAACCGCAAAGAAAGATTTGCGATCCGCACCTTCAACCCGCGCCAGCAGGTAAAATGTGCCGTTCATCTCGATGGCGCCGGAATTGAACACAGCGTTTACGCCGATCCGCTCCATCAGGAAAGGATTGGTTGCATAATTCAGATCATACCGCCAGTGTAACGGGGTATGCGCCGCCGTTAAAACCGGGTTAAGGTAGCGATTATATACACCATTACCGTATTCACATTTTTCATTTTTCAACTCGAGTAACTTTTTATGCCGGGCAGCCAGAGCTTTGAGCTGCCGGTTAAATTCTTCACGCTGCATAACACTCTCCAGATATTTATGAATTCAACTTATTTGCTGATTGATTTCAACCGGTTAATGATCTCGATACATGCCCGGCTGTTATGATAGGGCGCTTTCCAGGCCGATATTTTTGGGTCAAACGGCGTTGGCTTGCCCTCACGGGTTACCCGCCAATACCATTCCCGGTTTTGTTTATCGACAATGAAATTTTCGATAAACAGCCAGGAATTGACGGAAGCTTCATAATACTTTTTGTCGCCACCAAGCTGATAAGCGTTTAAATAACCGATCGCAGCTTCCGCCTGGGGCCACCAGTGCTTGTCAAAATCGACTATCTTTCCCGGTTCCGCTTCATACAGTACTGCGTGATCGGTATCCATACCTTCCTGCAGGCACACCTGCGCCATTTTCAGGGCAGTGGTTTTAACTTTGTGCAAGAGTTCCTCATCTTCTGCGACTTCGGCGGCTTCCCACAACAGCCACGAGCCTTCTATATCATGGCCAAAAGAGATCTTGTCGCTTTTCGGGGTCCAATTTTTATCCAGGAATAAAATAAAATGCATGGTTTCCGGGTCGATGATATGATCGAGAAATATATTAATGAGTTCTTTGAGCCGGGTTAATAATTTTTTATCTTTCCAGATACGGTAAAAATTGGTATAAGCCTCTAACAGATGCAGGTGTGCATTCATAGTCTTTTTCACATCCGTTATGCGGCCATTGAGTTTGGAGATTTCCGCTATCGTCCAGTCCCGGTTAAATTCCTCATAATACCCGGTACCTTGCGGATCGTGGCATTTTGATTCCAAAATTTCAAACAGGTTGATGGTTTTTTGCAATATTTCCGGTTTGCGGTTGATCTTGTAATATTCCGCCAGGGCGTAAATAGAGAACGCCTGACCGTAAATTTCTTTTTGCATATCTGTGGGCTTGCCGGAATAATCCAACATCCAGTAATAACCGCCAAACTTGTCATCAAAAAAATATTTATCTAGATAGTTAAAAGCGCGGTCGGCCATTTCCAGGTACGCTTTTTCCGGCAGGTTTAAATAAACGGTTGAAAAAGTCCATAAAATACGCGAGTTAAGGATCAAACCTTTAGCCGCTTTAGGATCGGGAACGCCCTTGAAATTAATCAATCCATAAAAACCGCCGTTTTCTTCATCCCGGGTATTTTTTAACCAATAATCCATAATATTATTGGTTAGTTCCTTATGAACCCGCTCAGAGTACTGCTTAATTTCCATACTTGATTTCCATTCTTGCTAGTTCCGTTGTTGATGTAAAGTTAATTTTTAAAAATTTCACATAATTGGGTAAACGGTTTGATTCGTAAAGGGCAGGAATATAATAATGACAATCGTGCTGCATGACCTTGTAAACCGTCTTATCTACAGTAAGCGGCATATATTCCTCGCCGCTGTCCGACACGTATAATTTCAAATCGGTCACCGTATCGGGATAAAAAGCATACAACCGTAATGATATAATATCGCGGGGTAAGTGATAAGTAATGCTGGCATCTTTGCCGCCCGCCAGCCGGTGCAAATCTTCCTTGCATTCCCGCGCATGACTGGAAGGAAAAGAAATCAATCCATAAGTAGCGTAAATATAGCGACCATCCTGCATCTCATCCACAAGCGTCAGATGATTAATGCGCCCGGCTTTGACCTGGTTTGAAGGAGGAGAGTCTCCGGCGGCATTATGGGCAATAACCCGGTAATAATAAGTCACCCCGGCTTTGACGGTTTTATCCGAAAACAGCGGCGAATTTTGTACCCAGGCGTCATTCACATCTTTGGCGACAATCGTCCACTTGTCTAAAAGACCTTCGGCGCGTTCTATTGTATATGAATCGGCGCCTGCCGACCCCTGCCATGAAATTGTAGCGACATCCCTGATCGGCAGTAATACGGGCGCATCCGGCGCTTCCCGTTCGGGTATTAGCAGATCATTAATATGAAAAGCGTTATCGCGAATTTCCTTTAACAATATCTTTTCATCGTATTCGTCTGTCCTGGTAAAACCCGGCCAGTGAAAAGCGGTATAGTCGTTATTACCGGCTTTACTATGCCAGTAAAATCCGCCGTCACGGTTATGGCTGTAAAGGTTACCCACAAACACACCATTAATGCCATGGTCAATACTAGTATCCATAACCTGCCGAAAAGATGTGCTGTCGGCAACCACAACACCGCCAACAATGCAAGCTTTTTTGCCCCAGCACCGGGCACGGTTTTGCATTATCTGCTCCGCCATATTCATTCCATTAGAAGCAAATGGCCAGCAGGTAACAATATCGATATTGGCATCGAGCAGCGCTTCATCACGAACTGTAACCGCATCAGAGCCATCAATCAATAAATGATTATTGTCAAGCGATTTGACAAAAGCGGCAATATCGCTGCTCCATTGCGCAGGAGACGGCAATTTATAGCCGGTTTCCCAGGCCAGTATGGCCTGGTCGTTTCTGTAATATTGTCCGGTATACAAATTTTTACGGTTGAGCAAATACCTGATCGTGGCTTTGAAATCATTGATAATCTCAGGATCGGTCCAAAAATCAGCAGCCGGCTTGTTATGGAAAGCTGCATAACTGCCATAGCCACCGCAGCTATCGCGACTATCGACAAATGGAATGACCAGGCGAATACCTGTTTCATTGGCATAAAATAAAATTTTGTCCAATGCTTTAAATGCGGCTTCACTAAACTGACCGGGTGCAGTTACCAGCGCCGGCCGTTCAGGGCCTTCATCAGGGCATCTTACAGTTAAAGGGTAAAGCCGCGCTACCTTGCCGCCCATTTGCCGGATCGATTTCAGGGCGTCTATGATTTCATAATCGTCCGGCAGACGCCAGGGGTTTTCACCGGTAAAAGGTAAATTATCTTCAATACATGGCAGATTCGGAAGATTGAATGATATAAAGCGTAATTGTTCATTGCCGTCAAACAATCTATCCCCGGAAATGGTTATAAAATTTTTCATAGGGGAAACGGCGTTTACGTGGATGAAACTACATAACAACAGGGCAATGCTGATAATGATCTTGTTCATAGTACAATTCCTGAATCAGAAAATAACGCCACTGCTTATAAAGTTAATAAATACCGGCCATACCTGTAAACACAAAAAGTATATTTTTCAAATCTGGTAGATCCATTTATGGTATTAATCAACTTGTCTTGTAACTTGTTTTTTACGTAGCTTGGTGAAATTTTATAAACACAATTTACTATCTTTTGGGAATTGTAAATATTAAAAACAAAATCAAGTCACCCTCACCGGACAAGCATTCCAGTCCGGCAAAGGTTGGCGCTGCTAACAAGATAATCCTAATCTGCTAAAAATACAACTAGAAATTTATTAAAACGGGCGCTTGATGGAAAAACATGCTTACCTGACCATTTTCCTTTTACTATTATTCCATTTCAGGGGTGATATTCCTGCACCACTTGATAAACTGCTCAATACATCTTTATTAGAAAAGTTGATATTCATCAATTTATTTCCTGGAGAAATATTTATATTTAGTTATAAGATTTTGCAGTGCAGATTTGCAAAGATTTACTGGTATTTAATAATTAACATGCTTTTAATTTGACATTGATGTCATTTTTTATTTAAATTATCCAAGCAGACCTTTCAGGAATATTTAACAATTCATAATGTTTAAAAATATATCTTTAAACACAAATACAAAGAATTAATTAATAACATTAATAATGAACTAACCACTTTGGGAGGAAAAATGAAAAAACTGTTTCTGTTCACGTTGTTGTGTCTGTTGCCGTTGCAGGTGTTTGCCATAAGCAATTTTAAAATTAATGGCGCAGCCACCTATACAGTGACAAGTGCGCCGGTGGACATTGTTCTCACCGGCGACCTGGCCGGTAATGGCAACTATACCGAGATGGCGATCGTTTACGACATGAATGGTAATAACCAGGTCGATGCCAATGAACTGGTTCTCGATTACTTTATCCTGACCGACGGCATCGGCTGGATTCGCGATCCCGAATCACCAGATGACGACATCATGGGTGATGAAACCGGCGTCGATGGCAAATTTAAAACCACCATGGAAATGGGCCCAAACGATGTGGCCACTGAAGGACAGTTCATATTTCTGGCCACCGACGAAAACGGCTCTACCGCTACGGCAATCCTGAAATTCAATATCCCATCCACTCCACCGTACATTACCGGTAAAGTGACGGATAAACAAACCGGCGTCCCGGTGCCGCAAATTATGGTTTTTTGCGATAATGTTACGGATGACGATTTGAGTTCCAGTGGCATTTCCGACAACAACGGCGATTACCGGGTAAGCGTGCCGGCCGGCTCCTACAAAGTCAGCACCTGGACAATAAGTCAACCGGAATACCAGTCTGCCGATACCCTCAATGTAACGGTCGGCGCCGGCGAAACCAAAACAGTTAATATCCAACTGCAAAAATATCCCTGCTTTGTAGAAGGATATGTGAAAAAAGAAAACAATTCCGCGGTTGAAGGCGTGATGATGTTTGCATCGGCAATCAGCGAGGAAAGTGGTTTTTATAATATAACCACGACTAACAGCGCTGGTTATTATAAAATGGGAGTCATTGCCGATTCAGTTACGGTTGGCGCAACAACATTGCTTGGTGCAGGACTGGAGAATGACGAATACGTCGATCCATCTGCAGATACCCTGTTCTTCACTTCCGGTCAAACCAAACAAAGTAACTTTACAGTAAAAAAATATACCACCACCATTGAAGGCATTTGTCAAGTCAACGGTCAACCTCTGGCAGGGGTTTCCATATCCGGCATGGCGTTTGATCTGAATCTGGGAACGTTAAACTTTTACAATGCACAATCATCGGCCGACGGCTCGTATAAACTGGGCGTTCAACCCGGTACAATAACCATGCTGACGGCGACCATCGACGGGTATTCACTCATCGACCCGGAATTTGGCTACAACTCTATCGTTATTACCCAGAACCAACACCTCACCGGCTATGATTTTACTTTCCAGACCGATGAAGGCGGGAAAACGATCAGCGGCCAGGTTACCTTCGAAGACGGCGCTGCCGCCAACGATGTGTATGTAGTTGCGATCAACGATCTGGAAGAAAACAAAACCGGCTTTCTGATCACCTATACCGACGGCGCCGGTAATTATAAATTCGAAAACGTTCTGGAGGGTTACTGGCAAATTGGCGTCTACAAAAAAGGTTACCATTCCAATCCCTATATGCAATTCGGATATATTATGACGGGTTTATCCGTTACCGATGCCAACTTTGTACTGCTGCCCGGCGAAACCGGCATTGAGGACGGCAACCCGGCTATTGCCCCCATGGCTTTTGTCCTGGCGCAAAACTATCCCAACCCGTTCAACCTTCATAACGGTATGAATCAAACCCATATCCGCTTTACCCTCGACCAGCGTAAGGATATTGAAATTTCCATTTTCAATATTCAGGGTCAGTTGGTAAAACAAGTATTTTCCGGCAACATGGAGCAGGGCTGGCATGAAGTACAATGGGACGGCCGCGATTTCTCCGGCAACATGGTTCCCACCGGCACCTACTTTTACCGGCTAAATTCCGATGACAAAAGTATTACAAAACAAATGGTTATTATCAGGTAATCAATAAGATTGCATTTATGCTTGAACGCCCAGGAGAGCTCAGGCTGTCCTGGAATCCAAAATTTCCGCTCCAAACTCCAGTTTGGAGCGGAAATTGGATGACCAACTCTCGCAAATTTCTATTATTTAATGAAAAAAAGGGTTTTCTCCTCAAGTTTAAAAATCCTTAAAAGTTATATCGTTTTGATACAAGTTTTTAAAAGATTGTAAAATAGTGGAACAACCAGGCCGGTTAGTACTAGTCCGGCCTGTGTGCTTGTCAAATTATCACGTTTTTTAATCTTTCGGTAATTTATCGCCAGGTTTTTATCCGTAATACAGCAGAAATCAAAATCGACATTACCCCAATAAAAACATGAATATATATTGCATAAATTTTTAAATATCTATTGACATACATTCTCAAAAAAAACAGCCCGGTTTTCTTTTAAACAATTTTTCCGGGCCTCTTTTTACTAATTATGGGCCTGGTTTTTGCACTTGCCGACCTGTTAAATATTATATTAACCTGTTTTCAGCCTGGTTCAAGAATAAAGGGTGAATCATTCATGTATGTATTCAAAAAAAGCATCGCCTTTGTTTTTATAATCACACTGGTATCGCTATCGTTTGTCCTGGCAGCTACCCCCCCCGTTCACGATAACCTGCTCTATTCCAGCAACCTGCAAAGCAGTTCCGACCAGAATATCGGCACTCTTACCAACCGGGCCGGACAGTTCATCAGCGGACAGGGCTGGAAAGCGACCGGACAGACCAGCCAGCTCAAAATTGCTTTACCGGCAGAGCTTCCCTATGAAGGGACTATGGTTATCAAAGTAACCAATTTCGATCCGGTTTCACAAAATGTTGCCGATAAACAACATATCATCAACCTGTATTCACGTAACGATGGCAAAGTCAATAATAGCGATCCCCAAGGCGCCTGGGTAAATATCCGTACCGGCACCGGTTATTCGGATGGACCCGGTAAGGCCGGTTTCAAGTTCAATTCCTGTTCCGATGGCGCCACGAATGAACGGGAAGAAGTCAGGGCTATGCAAAGCGCTACCTGGGACCTCGGCAGCACTTATGAATTTAAAATCGTCTGGACGCAAGCCAATATTTTTTGCCTCGTCAATGGTGTTAAAAAAGCGGAATCTCCCTTTATCGGACAAGTCGAAAAGTTTCGCTACATTTTCCTGGGCACAGACAATCAATATGTTGGGCAACCC
The DNA here is from genome assembly GCA_029561455.1 of bacterium. Taxonomy (GTDB): domain Bacteria; phylum Zhuqueibacterota; class Zhuqueibacteria; order Residuimicrobiales; family Krinioviventaceae; genus Fontivivens. The sequence goes on along the minus strand of JAKQIY010000062.1, from coordinate 35,765 downwards.
GGCCCGGTATACTTTGATCTGAAAATCTATACCTCCGATGAAATGGTTGAAAACAATGACCTTAGCTTTACCAATATAACATACGCAGCCGGTGTGCAGGGAGTTAAGGCTGTGGAAAAGGCTACCGATGATCCTTCCGATATTAAAACTTTTGGACATGGTGTGAGCTTTGGCGATTATAATAAAGACGGCTTTTACGATTTTGTTTATACCAATGCCGGAGCCCTGGCAATGGCCGATGTACTCTATATTAACAAGGGCAACAATACCTTTACCAATGCTTCGGCAGCGCGTGGCGTCAATGATACCGGGCATACTCACGGAATAGTAAATGCCGACTGGGACAATGACGGCGATCTTGATCTATTCTATTCCAATCAGCCGGTATACGTTGGCGACACCTCAGGTCGGAACCGGATGTATCGCAACAACGGCAACGGCATGTTTACTGAAATTACCACAACATGCGGTCTATCTTCGGAAAACAGTTACAGCCGCGGTTCGGTAGCAGTTGATATGAATAATGACGGCTGGTTGGATTTATTTGTGCTGAACTGGGGTTCAACAGCCGATACGTATAATAAAATCAATGAAGTGTATTTGAACGACGGTGACGGTACTTTTACGCGGGTGCATAACGGCTGCGATGGCCCTACCAACGATTCGGTAAACTATGGCCGCCAGGGCGCTACCGCCGCAGACATTGATAATGACGGCGACCAGGATATTTATATGTGCCGGCGCGGCAAAGTGAACTGGTTGTATATAAATGACGGTACCGGAAATTTTACAGAAGGAGCTGCTGAGCGGGGTATTGCCTGCACCGATGGTGTACGACATCATGGCGCTACTTTTGTAGATATAGATAACGACGGCGACCTCGATCTGTTTGTAATGCCTTATGCTACGCCTGGTCAGGCTTTGCCGATGTTGCGGGTTTTTAAAAATAATGGCTCCGGTTATTTTACCGACGAGACTAACAGTTACAATATACGTGTCAGCGGTTATTCCACGCTATTTGGTGATATTGATAATGACGGCGACCAGGATATGTTCCTGCTGCGTAACAGTGAACAAGATCCGGGTACAGTTACTAAATTATATTTGAATGACGGCGAGGGTAATTTAACCTACAACAGACAACCGGCGCTGGAAGTTGACGCCGGCGACGTGCGCGGCGGCGCTATGGGCGATATTGATAATGATGGCGACCTGGATATGTATATGGCCTGTTCACGCGGCGATAACAATTTTTTATTTCGCAATGATCTTGATTCCGAAAACCATTATGTGCGGGTGCTGTGTATAGGCCCGGCTGGCGATTATGGCGGTTTTGGCAGCAAAGTGAGTGTTTACGCTCCCGGTCACATGGACGATGCGGCTTTTCTGCTTGGGTATCAGGAATCTGTATCCAATTACTCTTATCTATGTCAAAACCAAACCGCGCTGCATTTTGGTTTGGGACCATATACAACTTGTGATATTAAAGTCAAATTCCTGAATGGAATTACAGTCCGCTACCCCGGAGTGGCAGGAGATACACAATTAGAAGCGGCGCCGACTCTCCCTGTGCCCACAACCCTTGAAAATATTACAGATACTACTGTTTATTGTGCGGCAGGGCAAACGGCCGGCGATTCTATCCGGGTCCGTATAACAAATAATCAAAGCCGGGTTGTAGAAAATCATCCTGTCTCCTTTACCGTTACCCAGGGCAACGGCACCTTGAACGGTAGCAGCGCAACCATGGTCAATACTAATACCAACGCTTACGGCATGGCTTCGGTTGCCTGGAAACCGGGAACTGTAGCAGGGGCTGTCAATACCCTAAGCGTTTCCTCGTTGTACCAGGAGGCGCCGCTAGCCAATTCCCCACTGCTTTTTACAGCTGTTGTATCTCCTGGTTCCGATACACTGCTGCAAAAGCAGTCCGGCGATAACCAGTTTGCCGCCTCAGGCATTCCCCTGCCTGATTCGATCAAAGTGTTTGTCCACGATCAATATAATAATCCCCAGCCCAATACCGCCATCCGCTTCCAGGTGCTCACCGGCAACGGGAATATCGGCGGCAACACATCGAAAACTGTTATAACCAATACCGCCGGTATGGCAGCGGTTCAATGGACACCGGGCAGCGCCGAGGGAATTAATGCGCATACTTTACAAGCCTCGCTGCTTTCAAATCCCTCCACCCAGGTAGTTTTTTACGCTTCCACCTCGCAGGCGCCCATCAAGGATCTGTTGCTAGTCTCCGGTAATAATCAAACCGGCACAGTAGGCACACAACTGGGCAGTCCTTTTGTTGTTCAGCTACTCGACAGTTTGGGAATTCCCCGCAGTGGCTTTAGTATTAAATTTAAAGTACTTTCCGGAGGCGGCCTTTTGGAAGGCACCTCAGAACGTACAGTTTTGACCGGAACGAACGGTAAAGCCCAGGTCTTTTTAACCCTGGGGCAAATAGCCGGTAATGAAAACCAGGCAGTGAGCGCTACATGTTCAGAAATTAATGATGTTGTTCATTTTACTGCCACAGCAACTGCCGATGTTCCTGTCCTGCTGGAAAAAACCGTTGGCGATAACCAGGGCGGTTCCCTGTACCAGGTACTACCGGTACCGCTGACAGTAAAAATTACCGACAAGTATACAAACCCGGTCGGCGGGCAGCCGGTCACTTTTAGTGTCGTCAACAATAACGGTACGGTTAATGACCAGCCGACAGTAACAGTTGCGACCGATGCTCAGGGTCTTGCCAAAGCCACGTTCAGACTGGGGCAGACCGCCGGCGCTTATTATGTAAATGTTTCTTCGACATGGAACAATGTGCAATTATCGGGTTCTCCGGCGATTTTTACCGCCTCGGCAACAACCGACCCCACCAGGTTGGTTTATGTCTCCGGCGATAGTTCTACCGGTGTAATTAACAGTGTTTTACCCGTACCGCTGCAGGTCAAGGTCACCGATGAACATGGCTACCCGGTAAGCGGATTTAACGTGTTGTTCGTTTCCGCAAGCGGCGGCGGCACTTTTGACGGCAATCTGCAAATTCAGCAGCCAACCAACAGCCAGGGAGTTGCATCGGTTTACCCCACCCTGGGCAACCGTGTCGGTAAAAACGTGTATGTTTTTAATGCCGGCGCTTTTGGCGATGCCGGCGAACACCTCAAAGGTTCACCTATAGTCTTTAATGTATCCGCCCAAAAATCAGCGGCCGATAAAATTGTCCTTATTGCCGGCAACAACCAATCCGGGCAGGCCGGAGAATTTTTGTCATCCTCATTACAGGTTGCCGCCAGAGGTCCCGATAATGCAAACATTCCAAACCACGATATTACCTTTACCGTTTTTAAAGGAAACGGCAAATTGGGCAACAGCCAGGTCAATACTTTGACAATTAAAACCGATGCCCAGGGAATTGCCAAAACCGAATTTCGGCTGGGTTCCGATATTGGCACAAACACCGATATAGTGCAAGTGACTGCCGATAATGGGTTGACCAGCTTAACCAATTCCCCACTCACGATAACTGCCTCCGCCAGTTACGGTCAGGCTGACCCGGCGGCTTCACTTATTACAATTTCCGATTCGGTAGTTCCGGCGGACGGACTGTCACAATTAGTGGTCACCGTCCAGTTAAAAGATAAAAACAATAACCCGGTACCGGGTGAAAATGTCATCGTACAGGTATCCGGCGCCGGCAACACAATAACTCAACCGGCGCAGGTCACCAATGCCGGTGGTCTGGCTACAGCACGGGTAACCTCGACACAAGCCGGACAAAAGATCGTATCGGCTCAGGTAGCCAATAAAAACATAATTCTGCAGCAAACCAAAACAGTCGATTTTACAGCCGGGCCGGCGCAAAATATAGTCATTGTTTCCGGTAATAACCAGAGCGGGGCGATCAATTCATCATTACCGGCTCCCCTGACGGTACGAATAACCGATGCCCAGGGTAACCCGGTTTATAACCATTTTGTAACCTTTACCGTAGCATCCGGCGGCGGGATCATTACTACGGCGCAACCGGTGTTTACCGATAATAACGGCCTGGCCAACTCGGTGTGGATTCTTGGCCCTTCCGTTGGCGAACAAACTGTGCAGGTATCGGCGCTGAATATTACCGGCACAGTTCAGTTTAAAGCACAGGCGGGTATACCGGCCATTGCCAGTTTACATAAAGTAAAGGGAGATGAACAATTCACTTCACCCGGCGCTCTCTTTCCCGATTCACTGGTAGTAAGGGTTGTTGACGGCAATCAATCGCCGGTCAGCGCCATTCCGGTCATTTTTTCAATTGAACAGGGCGATGCCAGTTTAAACAATTCTTCTCACGTTAACAGCGACAGTTATGGGCTGGCCAGGGTTCGCCTGGCGGCCGGTAACCTGCCCGGTATGGTTCGGGTCAAAGCGGCAATTAATGAAACTTTGTTTGTGGAATTTAACTGTTCCGTATCCGTCTCACTGCCGGATACCATAATTCATGTGCTTGGCAATGGCAGCGAAGGCACAGTCGGTTCAACTATCTACCCCCTCACTGTCAAAGCGCTGGATGCGGACAAGAATCCTATCTCCGGCGTAGCCATTACATTCGCGGCCGGTGATCCCCTGGCTGCCATTGAAGAACTGCAACCCATCCGCACCGGCGCTAATGGCATGGCGTCGGCTCACGCCCGGCTGGGAACCCGGGCTGGCGCCTATATTTTTACAGCCACTAACGACCGGATGAAAGGCTCACCGGTTATTTTCCGGGTTAATGCAGTGCCGGACAATGCAGTAAATATGCTGATAACTGCCGGCAACAATCAAACTGGCGATCCGTTAGAATTCCTGCCCCAACCATTACAGGTTAGAATTGTCGATACCTGGGGTAATGGCGTGCCGGAAGTAGCGGTTACTTTTTCAGTTACCTCCGGAAATGGTAAAATGAGCAATGTTCAGCCGGTCCTTACCGATAGCAGCGGCCTGGCGAACTGCCTGTGGCAGTTAGGCGCTGCCGGTCTACAAACGGTAACGGTAACCTCGCCGGTATTACCACAAAAATCTTTCCAATTTTCCGCTACCTTGCGGGAAAACCTGTTGCCGGATATTCATGTCGTAGCCGATACCTTGGTTGAGGAAAGCACTACCCTGGTCTTTACCGTATCCGCAACAGACCCGGAAGGCGGGCAGGTAATGCTGAGCGTTATCCAAAAACCGACAGCAGCGCTCTTTGACTCTGTTGAAACCGGCCAATTTAGCTGGACGCCCAATTATAACGACCAGGGCGATCATACAGTGATATTCCGCGCCGCTGATGAAAACGGCGGTGTTGCCACCAAAACCATGGTGATCCATGTTATCAATGTCAACCGTAAACCCGGTGTCGTATCCACCAGCCCAAAACAGACCACCGTATCCGCCGAGTTTAACAAGATCGCAGTATTTGAAGTTAGCGTTGCGGATGCCGATAAAGACCCGTTGTTTTATCGCTGGACAGTTAACAATAATTATATCAAATCACAGGATGACTCTAACCATATATCGATCATGCCCAACAAGACCTGGCCGCAGCAATTCTCCGTTCACGTTTTGATCACCGATAAAATGGATACCATCAGTCATACCTGGAACGTAAGTATTATACAAACCAAAGTAGAATTATCATCCTTTGCAGCGACGGCGGATAAAGATCAAATAACCATCACCTGGCAAACCCGCAATGCGGTTAATACCGCCGGATTTTATGTCCAACAGGCAACACGAAGCGAAGGACCCTACACAAGAAGAAACGATAATCTGATCCGTTTCGATAAGAGCAATAACTTTGAATACCGCGACACCGCCGATAACGGCTGCCGCGATTATTATTACCGTTTGGAAGAGATCACTGTGGACGGCGAATCGTTCACCTTTGACCCGGTACGCGTCAGGATTACAGTACCGGCAGAAAACCGGTTATTGCAGAATTATCCCAATCCGTTCAACCCGGTAACTACTCTAAAATATGAATTAAAAAACCGGCAGCATATCGAGATCAATATATTCAATATTTCCGGTCAGTTGATTAAAACCCTTTATTCCGGCGACCAGGAAACGGGTTATCATCAACTCATCTGGAACGGCCGCAACGACGGCGATATGCCGGTGGCATCCGGTCTCTATTACTGTTGTATGGCCGGCGACCATTACCGTCATACAATCAAATTATTATTACTTAAATAATATTAAAAATGGCTGTTTTGAAAAGTAAAAAATTATTGGTATATTTTTAAATAAACATCAAATAATTAAAACGTTAGCAGGTATACTCATGTTGAAAAAATTTTGGTTTCTCGCACTGACAGTTATTATCATGACCGCTGTCGCTACACAGGCGCAAACGCCGCCCAGCCACACCAAGGTTTTATACCAGGACGATTTACAAAGCGCCGGCACCAAAGATATTGGCGTCGTCACCAATACGTCCGGTAATTTTCTGTCGGGACAAGGTTGGCAGGTTTCCAATACCAGCAGCCAGTTAAAAATTAACCTGAAACATTATCTGCCGTTTGAAGGAACCATGCAGATCAAGGTCAAAAACCTCGATCCTGTTAACCAGGTCAAAAACGACTGGACTATAATGTCGATCTGGTCGGACGAAGCCGCGCAATATAAAACGGTCAATGCCACACCGGGTTCCTATATCTTTATCAAATCCGAAGAAGATAATGCCGGTCTCATTTCCGGGGGCAAAGCCGCCTGGAAAGCTGTATATACTCCATTCTACGGTACAGATAACATGAAGGTTAAAAACACCGCCCTGGTTACCTGGGATAAAACCAAAGAGTATACCTTTAAATTTATCTGGAATCCTAAAAATATGTGGATTCAGGTATATAATGGGTCTACTCAGGTATTATCGATTGTCGACACCTTTAAAGATCAGATGGAGAACTTTTCCTGGATATATCTCGGTAAATCGAATGATTACCAGGCGATGGTTGGCCCCATATTCACGGAATTAAAAATTCTTGGCCCGGAAAGCAATTACAAATTCATCAATACCTCTAAAGGGTCGGCTGTAGAGGCAAATCGTATCTATGGTTCCCAGGGTATCTCCGTTGCCGATATTAACGCGGATGAATTTGACGATGTTTATGTAAATTTTACCAATACCACCTCCACCCAGGCAAACCAGTTATATGTGAATAATACCGCCGGTGGCTTTACAGAACAGGCCGCCTCCGCCGGATTGGATATTGCCGACTATTCCAATGCCTCGCTTTATGCAGATTTCGATAAAGACGGCGATCAGGATGTTTTCATTTCCACTGCCAATTCCCAAAACAAATTAATGGTCAATAATGGCAGCAATGTATTTATTGACCAGACATCTGCCAAAGGGATAAGCGCCACAGCCGGAAACACTGCCAATGCCCTGGCTCTTGATATTGACAATGACGGCGATCTTGACCTGTTTGTTGCCAACGTTACCGGCGCTCACGAATTATATGTTAACCAGGGCGCCGGCACTTTTGTTGCCGATCCATCCCGGTTGACCAACGCGCCCACCGGTGCGGTAGTCAGCGCCACCGCCGGCGATGTTGACGGCGACGGCTGGGTGGATATTTATATTGCCCAGCGTAACGCTCCTTGCGGACTGATGATGAATAACAAGAGCGGCTCCTTTACTAACGAAGGGGCAACCCGTAATGCACATTTTTCTACTGCGGGCGTAAAAGCGAACAGCAGTTCTTTTATAGATTATGATAATGATGGCGACCTCGACATATTCGTTGCTATCTCCAGTACATCCAGCACACTTAACCCGGCTGTTGAAGTCTTGAACAACCAGGGTAACGGAAATTTTACCAGGGTTACCAGCACGGTCAACATCGCTCTTGAAACCTATGGAATTGTCGCCGGTGATATCGATAACGACGGATTTGAAGACCTGTACCTGGTGAAGAACAACCGTCGCGATGTTGTCTCCGACCACTCTTCACGCATATACCGCAACCGTGGTGATGGCACATTTGCGGAACTGACCGGCACCGGCGCAGAAGCAATCTATGCTGATGGTCGCGGTGGGGTTTTTCTCGATTATGATATGGACGGTATGCTCGATCTGTATGGCGCCGCCAAAGGCAATATGCATAATGGTGTTACTTATTCCACCCTTAATTTCGGTCGCAATCATCTTTTCCAAAACGTTACTGATAATGCCAATAATTATCTCAAAGTAGCAATTAAAAACCAGCAAGGTAAAATTGCCGGAACCGGAGCTAAAATATGGGTTTATGAAGCAGGCAAGATCAACCAGTCTGATTACCTGCTGGGTTTCCGCAATGTTTATCCGGTTGCAGGTTATAACTGCCAGCAATCGCTGGTGCAGCATTTTGGCGTCGGCACCAACAGCTCTGTTGATATTGTTATTCAACTGCCGGGTGAAACCCCCAAACCCTATACCGGCATAGCTGTCAACCAGTTATTCGAAGTGAATCCGCAAATGGTGGTGCCCGATCATATCACCGTATCCGGCAACCAACAATCCGGTGTTGCCGGACAAAACCTGGCCAACCCCATTGTTGTACAGGTGCTCGATGAAAATGGCGACCCGGCCCCCGGCGCCGATGTGGTTTTTACCATAACTGCCGGCGGCGGTTCGCTTAATAACAGTTCCGATACCCAAAAAACAGTTACCTCCGACCAAACCGGTTCGGCCCAAATCTTATGGAAAATGGGGGCCGCGGCCGGCACAGCCAATACTCTAACCTATTCCGTACAATATAACGGCGCTCATTTGCAAGGGTCGCCCGGTACAATAACCATAACTCCAACCGCAGCCAACCCGGCAATTATCACCAAACAGTCCGGCGACGCCCAAAGCGGCTACATACTGCAACCCCTGCCGGCGGCCCTGGTTGTCAAAGTTACGGATCAATATGCAAATGTTATTACCAACCATGCTGTAACCTTCACCATAACCAGCGGTGGTGGTTCTATCAACCAATCGGGCACAACCACATTGCAGGTTCTAACCAATTCGCAGGGCCTGGCTCAGGTGGAATGGCTGCTTGGCGCTACTATCGGCGCCCAATCGCTTACCGTTACATCGGTTTATAACGCTGCCCCCCTGCAAAACAGTCCAATGGTTTTTACCGCCACGGCTGAACCCCCGCAAAAGAAACTGGTTTATCAATCCGGTAATTACCAAACCAAAGCTATAAATTCCGCGCTTAATCCATTTGTGGTAAAAATACTCGATTACACCGACGCCCCGGTTGTCAATGAAACTGTACAATTCAAAGTCATGTCCGGCAATGGTAACTTTAACGGCCAGAGCTCTATCAATGTGCAAACCGATGCACAGGGGCAAGCCAGCGCCGTTGCTACCCTGGGTACTGCCGCCGGCGATACCAATTATGTTTTCCACGCAATTGCAGCCGGAGCCTCCGGCTCACCGGTGGTTTTTAAAGCCTCCGCCACCGGCGGCGCTGCAGCACAATTAAAAGAAGTAAGCGGCACCAACAATCAAACCGGTACTGTAAAAAGAACCTTGCCGGTATCATTAAAAGCCCAGGTAGTGGATTTGTATAATAATCCGGTTGGCAACTACCAGGTAACCTTTACGGTCACCAAAGGCGGCGGTTCAATTAATAACACCACAACTGTTAATGTAATGACAAACAGCAACGGTATTGCCGCCGTATTCCTCAAGCTGGGTGAAACTGCCGGAGAAAACATTGTTATCGCCAGCGCTTCCGGATTATCCGGTTCTCCAGTCACATTTTTTGCCAATGGTACAGCCTCGGTTCCGGCGCGTATCGATATAGTTTCCGGTAATAACCAAGCCGGTTCCCAGGGCTTACCTTTAGCCCTGCCTTTTGTTGTCGTTGTGCGCGATTCCTTTTTAAATACCATAGCCGGACATAATGTTAACTTTAAAGTGACCGAGGGCGGCGGATTAATAGAAGGCCTGGCCGAAATCACCAAAATCACCAATGAGCTTGGCCGCGCTTCAGCATACTTGACCATGGGCACAGCTTCTTATACAAACCTGGTCGAAGTGCGCAGTTTTAATAACGGCAGCCCGCTCATTAACAGTCCCCTGGTTTTTTTAGCATCAACCGGCCCCGGCGATCCTGCCAGGCTAGTTTATTTCAGCGGCAACAATCAAACCGGCCGTATTAATATGCCACTGCCTCTGCCCTTTAAAGTACAGGTGACTGATAATAAAGGCATTCCGATCAAAGGCCACGAAGTTGAATTTATCAGCTATACTCCGGGCGCTCATTTTTCGGGAGAAAACACGGTAACCAAACGAACCGATAAAGACGGTTATGCTTCAGCAACCGCTACCCTGGGCTCGAATTATGTCGATTATCAATTTGAAGCGGTTGCCAAATTCAACAATATATCACTCACCGGCTCTCCGGTACAGTTCCTGGCAATTGGCAGAAAAAGCACGGCGACTAAAATCGTCAATATCACTAAAGAATCATTGTCTGGCATTGCCGGGCGTGTTATGAGCGATTCATTAAAAGTCAAAGTATTCGATGCAGCTAATCAACCCGTTGCCAGCCATCCCGTCGAATTCCAGGTCACTTCGGGCGCCGGCAGCCTGCTTAACAGTACCTACACAAACCTGTCTGTTAATTCCGATCAGTTCGGCATTGCCCGAGTCAGTCTGAAACTGAGAAACACTCCGGGGATAGCGACGGTTCGGGCAACTTCCGACAACGGTCTGCCGGAAGGCGAACTGGAAGGTTCGCCGGTAAATTACAGCATAACTGCAGTTACCGGCGCGCCGGATCCGGTAGCCTGTATTATGACAGCCACTAGCAATATTCTGGCTAATGGTACCAGCAAATCGAATATTACAGTAACCCTGCGCGATGCCTTTAATAACCCGGTTGCCGGTAAAGTTGTTACACTACAAACCGCCGGTATTGATGTGGTAACCACCCAGCCTGCCGAGGTCACCAACCAGAGTGGCGTTACCACCGGTTCCATGTCTTCTTTGAATGTTGGCCAGGTCATCGTCTGGGCTATGGTCGATAATCAAATGATGTGCCGGGATACGGTAAATTTTATTACCGGCGCTCCGGCAATTGTCAGCATTTTAGGAACCGGACAGTTTGCGGTAGCCGGCAAGCAGTTGCCGGAACAGGTTGGCGTTTTGGTGCAGGACAGCTATAACCACCCGGTCAAAGATATTAATGTCACTTTTAGCGTTACCGATGGCGGCGGTTCAGTTCTTGAGACTCAGCCGGTAAAAACCAATACGGAAGGCAAAGCCCTGGTACGCTGGAAACTCGGCCCGGTGATCGGCATTCAACATCTGAAAGCGGTAGTTAGCGGGGTTGCCGGTAATTATGAAATCACCGCCATTGCTATGGCGCCCGGTTTTGCCAATATTACCAAAGTATCTGCCGATTCTCTGCTCGGCTTGATCAACCAGGATTTTAGTTTTACTGTCGCTATTATAGATACTCTCAACAACCCGGTCGTCAATTACGACGTGGATTTTGAATTAATTCTGGGTATGGGTGAAGGTCAGGGACAATTCACCTCGCCGGTTTCTATTCCATCCAATAATAACGGCCGCGCTACGGCTGTATTCCACTCCGGCGCCCTGACCGGCCTGCATAAGATCCGCGCTTCTGCCGGCGGCTATGGCTCTGTCGTTTTTGATTTCATAGTGGAAGCGAATCGTTCCGTAACTTTGTCGAAAACTATTGGCGATGGTTCTATAGTACGCCCCAACAGTCCGGTCAATGTCGGTGTAATGGTTGTGGATGCCTGGGGTAAACCGGTTAATGCTGAAAAAATCAACTTTGCCGTCATCCGCGGCGATGGTGTTTTAGATAAAACGCAACCGGTTTTAACTAACAATCAGGGCATTGCTACAGTAAAATGGACGGTTAAATACCAGATCGGCACCCATCAATTACAGGCATCCCCTGTAGAAGCGGTCGGTTCGCCGATTCTCTTTACCGCAGTAGTCATAAATTCGGCCCCGGTCTTTAATCCACTGCCCGAACATACGCCCATCACCTGGGGTAGTAATTATTCCAAAATCATCTCCGCTACAGATTCCGACCAGGACCCGCTGACCTATGGAGTGAGAGGCTTGCCGGCTTTTGCCGATTTCGATTCAACACTCTCACATACTTTCTTCTGGCAACCGGACGCCTCGCAAAAAGGCAACCACCAGGTCAAGTTCATCGTTAAAGACCCCTATGGTGCGGCAGATACTACAGTGATGAATTTTACGGTAATCGTAGATAATCGCTCCCCGGTCATTACTCATTTTGAACCGCAAGATACTTTATCCATGCCCGTCAGCCAGGATGATTATACTGTAACATTCTATGTAATGACCCAGGATCCCGACAACGATCCGTTAACCTATGAATGGCGGGTCAACGATATATACAACGGCTCCGATTCTGTGCTGACGATACCGTTCAAAAAGGAATTTTTCCCCGAACCCAATATTGTTGTGCAGGTCATTGTTTCGGACGGTTCTTTTGAAAAACGTGTTCGCTGGTCAATATTCCTCACCGCCATTGAATTGAACAGCTTTGCCGCAGAAGCCGGTAAAGAGGGTGTGGAAATCATCTGGCAAACCCGCTCGGAAAGCGCCAATCTTGGTTTCAACATCCTCAAAAGCAAGTTGGAAAACGGCAATTATGAAAAAGTAAACCACGAATTGATCAAATCCCGCAGTGATCGTAATTACTCTTTCAGGGACAGCGATGTCAAAGCCGGCGTCAAGTATTATTACAAATTGCAAGATATAAGCGCCCGCGGCCTGGTTACTGAACACGGTCCGGTTGTTGCCGAGGTGCCATTACCCGATAAAATCACCCTCGGCCAAAATTATCCCAACCCGTTCAACCCGGTTACTACGATCAGCTTTGAATTACCGGCGCCCGGTAATGTGGCTTTGTATATCTTTAACTATAACGGCCAGCTTGTCCGCACCCTTGCCGACAACCAGTTCGAGGCAGGTTACCACAAATTGATCTGGGATTCCCGCAATGATCTGGGAATGCAGGTGCCTTCCGGTATTTATTTCTATCGCATGAAAACCGGAGATTTTAGCAATACAAAAAAACTTTTATTATTAAAATAAATTAACTATCTTTATGCCGGACAGGGAAAATTAATAAAACCTGTCCGGCAGGTTTTTTCCCTGCCGGGTTATTGACTACTGATCCTGAATTTTATTTCAACTATGCTCAAAAACATAATAATCGCCCTGCGTCCAAAACAGTGGTTAAAAAATGTTCTGGTTTTTGCCGGTGCAATTTTTGCCGAAGATTTGTTTGTTCCGCATTTATTACAATATTCGGTTTTTGCCTTTATTATTTTTTGCATGATCTCCGGCAGCACTTACCTGATCAATGATGTTATGGACAGGGATAAAGACGCGCTGCACCCCCGCAAAAAATTCCGTCCCATTGCCTCAGGTAAAATCTCGGTTAAAACCGCTTTATTATTGGCAGTTGTATTGATCTTCATGAGTTTGTATAGCAGTTTTACATTGAACTGGCATTTCGGCGTCATTATCGCCTGCTATTTTATTACCACCCTGTTATATTCGCTTTATTTCAAGCATGTAATAATTCTCGATGTGATCATTATCGCTTCCGGCTTTATGTTCCGGGCTATTGGCGGCGCATTTGTTATTAACGAACAAGTATCTTCCTGGCTTATCATCTGTACCATGTTCCTGGCGTTGTTCTTTGCCCTCAATAAACGCCGCGCGGAGATCATTGCCCTGGGCGATAACGCCGGTAATGTGCGTCAGACGTTGTTAAATTATGATCTGCATTACCTCGATATGATGATCAATATCGTCACCGCCGCCTGCCTGATGGCCTATGCCCTGTATACCCTCGATCCCGGCACGGTTGCCAAGTTCGGCACCAGGAACCTGGTCATGACCCTACCCTTTGTAATTTACGGGTTATTCCGCTACCTGTACCTGGCTTACCATCTGAACCTCGGCGAAACTCCGGAAACTACGCTTATTAAAGACAAACCGATTCTGTTTTGCGTTTTTCTCTACCTGGTTACGGTAGTAATAATTATATATTGATAAACGGCCTTGCTTGTTTTGTTTTACCCCTGACCGTTTTCACTATTCTACAATTCTGATCATTTAACATCATAACCTGACTCTGTCAGATTATATTAAAAATTTCAAGGAGCCAAAATGAAGGTGCTGGTTACCGGGGGCAGCGGATTTCTGGGGATCAATTTAATTCGCTATCTTTTGCAACAGGGTATTACTGATATAACCTCCCTGGATCTGGTTGAATTTGACTATGCTGAAAAAAATAAAATTAATGCTGTGATCGGCGATATCCGGCATCAACATACGGTCAAGCAGCTTATGCAGGGTGTGGATTGGGTTATTCACTGTGCTGCCGCTTTACCTTTGTATAGCAAGGAAGAGATCTATTCCACCGATGTTCAGGGCACCCGTATTGTCATGCAGGAAGCCTGGGAACAAAAAGTACAACGGGTTGTGCATATATCCTCCACAGCCGTTTATGGCATTCCCGATCATCATCCGCTTTATGAAGACGATCCGCTGATCGGTGTTGGTCCCTATGGCGAAGCCAAAATTCTGGCGGAAGAGGTTTGCCTCGAATTCCGGCAAAAAGGCATGTGTGTGCCTATTATCCGCCCCAAATCATTCATCGGCCCGGAAAGACTGGGAGTGTTTGCCATTTTTTACGAATGGGCCAGGGACGGCAAGAACTTTCCCATGATCGGCAACGGCAAAAACCGTTACCAGTTGCTGGATGTGGAAGACCTGTGCCGGGTTATTTATATTTGCCTTACCGATGACCAGACACGGGTCAACGATATATTCAACATCGGCGCCAAAGAATTTACGACCATGAAAGAAGACTATATGGCGGTCATGAATCAAGCCGGGCATAATAAAAAAATCATCACCTTTCCAGATACCCCGGTCATCTATATGCTGCGCTTTCTGGAAATGCTGAAACTTTCCCCGCTTTACAAATGGATCTATGAGACAGCCTCCAAAGATTCTTTTGTATCGGTGGAAAAAGCGGAAAAGCAGTTAAAGTTCACACCCCAATTTTCCAATAAAGATGCGCTGGTACGTAATTACCAATGGTATCTGTATAATTATAATCCTGCTGTTCAAGTTACCGGCATATCCCATCGTTTACCCTGGAAGCAGGGAGTTTTAAAACTTGCCAAAGCGTTTTTTTAAAATTATTCAGCTATTTTCAGCCGGATGTTCAAACCATGAACATCCGGTTTAGATTACAACTTTTTTTCCTCAAGCCATACTGTTACCGAGAAATTTTAACATTTTGGTTTAAAATAAAACATCCTTATTTGCGTTAATTAAACCTTACTACCCCGTTAAAAACTTTGTTTATCAATAAAAGCGAAAATCCGATAACATTTTCTTGCGTACCTGCTTGAAATTTCGTATGTTAAATAAATAATTCCTTCTCATTATTTTCGCGGAGCAAATTATGGCGCGATCAGTTTTTTATATTTTACTCATCAGCAGCTTACTGTTCTCCTGTGCCGGCAGCAAACAACGCCGGGAGGAAAAAATCCGCCTTGCTCTTGAAAGTACGGCTTCGTACCACAATCAAAAAGCTGTGGAACTGATCGACAGTTGCAAATATTCACAGGCGATTGAACACCTGCGCGAAGCTATCGATATTGTGCCTTATGATCCGCAAACATTTAACAATCTCGGCAGCGCTTTTTATTACCTGGGTGAAATGGATTCGGCCAAGGCGATGTATCAACAGGCTATTCGCTTGCGGCCTTCCTTTGCTATGGCCTATAGCAACCTGGCCCAGCTTTATTTCAAACAAAAACAATACGACGAAGCCCTGGAAGCTGCCAATAACGCCCTGCATTACGATGCCTCCCGGCCGGAGCCCGTTATCATCAAAGCCAAAGTTTATACGGAAAATGAACTTTATAACGACGCAATTAATCTCTACATTGAGTATATCAAACTCTATCCCCGCGAATCCGCTTTTGTTGTCAACCTGGCAAAACTATATTATGATATAGGTTTGCTGGACGAATCTGTTGAAATGTATAAAAAAGCGCTGCTGCTCGAGCCCAACAACCCCGATCTTTATTTTAACCTCGGCAATGTTTTTTTCCAGAAGTGTAAACTGGATGATGCCCGTTTGGCTTACGAAACAGCAACACAAATTGCCCCCCAAATGTTTTCCGCGCTGAACAACTATGGACTGATACTTGTCAATCTCAAAGAATACGACAAAGCGTTGGAAACCTTTCATTATGCTCTGTCGCTCGAAGCCGATTCACCAATTATATTATTCAATCTTTCCATAACCTGGGATCGTCTGGAAGATCTGCAAAAAAGTTATGACTATATCAACAAAGCGATCCAACTGGATAGCTCAGTTTCGGTTTTCTTTATGCAAAAAGGCAACCTGCTGCTCAAAACCGATCATTATGAACAGGCCATTCAGGAATTTAACCAGGCTCTGCGCCTGAACTCAAACCTGGCTATGGCTTATAATAACCTGGGCAGCGCCTTTTTAAAAACCAACCGGGTCGATGAATCAATTGCCGCGTTGAAAAAATCTATGGATTTATACCACGAAACCATTGAAAAAGGCATCTCCGCACCGGTCAACAGCCGAAAAGCCGATATGGGTAATTTGTTGAAATGGTGCAGCGAGCCGCAGCAGGTCTATAATGAAATGGCCTACCTCTATATAAATCTCGGTAAATCCTATTTGTTTATCAATCAACAGGAAGACGCCAAAAAGTACTTTTTAAATGCGGTTAATCTGGCGCCGCACCTGGCGGAACCATTCGAGAACCTGGGTTTGATCTTTACTACGGAAAAAAATCGCGTTCTGGCCAATAATTCTTTTGCCCGTTCGCGTATCAACCAGGGTAATGACTATATGGAAATGGATTCCCTGCAGGTCGCCGAACAATTATACAACGAAGCGCTGCGTTTTCAACCCGATTTCCCGGAAGCACTGGCCAGGCTTGGTCTGGTTCATCAACAAACCAACAGAACTAAAAACGCCGCCACTCTGTTGCAAAAAGCCTTGCGTAACGCACCCCAGGATTATAACGTATTAATGTTATATGGCGACTACAGGGCCAATCTCAACTTCTGGCCTGAAGCTGTTGACTTTTATGAACAGGCCCTGCAAAAAGCGCCCGAATCCCGCGATATTCTGCAGAGACTGGTCAAAGCCAGCGCCATTCTAAATAACAATCAAAAAGAAAAATTATACCAGGCAAAAATCCACGACCTGAATGGCAAAGCCCTGGAATTCGCCGGGCTTTTGGATCCCGCGCTCGAAGAATACCAGCTCGCCGCCGGAACGGATTCGACAAATACCGAATATCTTAATCATATCGGCTTTATCTTTACAAAAAAACACCTCAATCAAAAAGCCGAAAAAATATTCCGCGAGGTATTATCTTATCAGCCACAAAATCCCCATGCTTTGCTGGGTATGGGAACCGTTTTTGGCGATATGCAGCGATATGAAACGGCTATCGATTACCTGAACAGATCTGCGCAGGCCGACCCGGATAATGCGCAAACTCACTATATCCTGGCTGTTAATTACTATTTCCTGAAAAATTATGAGCAGGCAAAACAACATTTACAACTTGCCGCCAGCCTGGGTATGGAGGTAAACCAGGACTTTATAGAAAGAATGGAACAAAAATAAGCTTTAGGTAAAATTATTACAGGAACAGACCTATGAGAATACAATATATAATTACTTCTTTTCTAGTACTCGCCCTGCTTTTAACTGGATGCGGCAGCAAGGAACAACCAGTTAAACTGATCGGGCCGGGAGCTTTCTGCGCCATTGTTCTGGATTTGGGTAGTTATGCAGATGTGGAATCGGCTGCCGCCGGTAAAGATATTAACTGGAGCGACGACAACCTGCAGGATGATGCCATTTGTCATAATGCCATGGCTGCAATGGAACTGCGTCGTTATATGGCGCAAATTTTCGGATTGTCGGAAATGGATATACCGGTACACGACGACAGCCGCCTGCCGGCGCAGGGTTCGATCATTTTTATCGGCAGACCGCTCAGTAATGTAAATGATTTGTTGAATACTGTGGAAAGTAAACTGAGTAAACGCTGGAAAAAAGTCAAATCGCAATCGCCGCAGGGTTTCAGGCTCGATACTTTTTCGTTTGAAGAAAACAATGACTTTTTTGTGCTCAGCGGCAGGACGTCAATCGGCAGCCTTTATGCCGTATATGAACTGCTGGATCGCTGGGGTGTACGGTGGATTACCCCGGAAGATTCATCAATAATCATCCCCATTAAAAACGAACTCGAACTCGAGCCCAAAAGTGAATATTTTGAATCGCCGATGGAGGTGCGGGGTTTTATCCGTGAAACTATAGAAAATATGGCCAACGTCAATAACCAGGTTCCCGAAGCATTTTGCCGGTGGATGGTGCGCAACCGCTTGAATTATCTTTGGAATTCCGACCTGCCCGTTTCCCTGCAAAAACAATATGGTATTATTAA
This sequence comes from bacterium, assembly GCA_029561455.1. Taxonomy (GTDB): domain Bacteria; phylum Zhuqueibacterota; class Zhuqueibacteria; order Residuimicrobiales; family Krinioviventaceae; genus Fontivivens. The sequence continues at coordinate 17,219 of JAKQIY010000062.1, read as the reverse complement.
TAATTGCGGGGATTTCGGTCTGGAGAATTCAGCGCTCAATCCCTACAGCGTTTATCCCTTCCAACATCGGGAGTTCCCCTCCGCAGCATCGCTGCCTGCCGATCCCCGGCAGACCTCTGCTGAATTTGCCGGAGATGTCAATAACGATAATACCCTCAGTTTCATGGAAGCTCACCCGGAATGGTACGGCCTGACGAAAACAACCATAACAGCCCAATCCAGACCGGGGTTATGCGTTGCCAATACGGAATTTATTAACGAACTGTCTGCTGCTATCACAACCAATCTCAGCCGGGGGCCCTGGAGTAATTCCGCCGACTTTTTATTGCAATTACCGGCGCAGGTAACCTGGTGTAATTGCCCGGAATGCGAAAAATTTGGCAACAATACCAATAAATTCTTACATCTGCTTAACTCGATGCAGCAGGAAATAAATAATGCTCAAAAAAGCGGCGCTATAAACCGCACAGTCCGTGTCCTGGGCCTTACTGACAGTTCCACAATTAAACCTCCATCCCGCAAACTGGAACGGAATTTTGATTACGATCATATTCGGGTTATTCTCACCCCGGTGCAGCGTTGTTATAATCATGCCCTGATCGATCCAGGCTGTACGGAGGTTAACCAGGTTCTTTTACGTTCTATGGTGCCGTGGATGGAGAAAAGTTGTCATTATAAAGGCAAATTTTATATTTCGGAATTGTACAATAATCGTGAATTCCATGATCTGCCGCTGGTTTTCACTACAGTTATCCATAAGGACATTCCTTTTTATTTTGAAACCGGCTGCAAAGGCTTAATGTTCGCCAATGCCAGAATTTATAACCCCGGCGTCCATTCCTTTACCAATTACCAGTTTGCGCGCCAGTCCTGGCGTCCAAATGCCGACCTCGATTCCCTGCGCATTGAATTTATCAGAACCCAATATGCCGGCGAATATAAGCTGCTTAAAGATTATTACACGACTCTTGAAGAAGCAATGGCAAATGTATCCGCATGGCGATTCGAACTTGCCGACCGTATAAATCATATCACTTGCGATTCATTATCCGAACCGTTGTTGCCATTGCATAAATTTACCCAACACTTTACCCTGGATGAAAACGACAATACTCTTAACAAAGGCGTCAACTGGGAACTGACCTATCAATATGTTTACGAATTGCGTTACATATTACTGGAAGCCCTGTCCGGCAGCGTGCAAACCATAGCAAAATACCGTTTGCTGGAATTATATGAACAAATTCGCTATGCCGAACTGGTTGTCAATCTCTATGATAATGTGATCCGTTTTTTGACTCTGAACGAAGACGAACCGGAGATGAAAACCGAAGCCCTGATCAGAATGGAAAGCATGGCCCAGGAACTGAATAAATACCAGATCAAGTCCCCGGCGCTTGGCGTAGTTAATGGGTTACAGGCGTGTGGTATTCAAAAAGCCGTGCAAAAGCTGGCGCAAGAAAACAGCGCTATCATTACCCAATATAAAAATTCACCATCCGGCGACGACGAGAATTTTAGTTATTAACTTTTCCGACGCCCGGCGATATTATTACTATCGCCGGGCGTTTCCGTATAATTTTTATAATTGATGTAAACATTTTTAATTTATCATCGTCAAAATCACTGAAATCATACCATTTAATCATAAACTGCAAGCAGCACATGAACGGTAAAAATCTGATCTTTCTATCTATCTGCTTTCTGTTCCTGGTTTTTCAGGGATGCAACATGGCGCTGATTTACGATACCCAGCTTTTGCAGATAACCAGTATTTACAACAATCTGCAGAGCAACCCGGAAGTTAAAGTCATCCTCTCCGATACCGATGGTCTGTACTGGACGCCGGTAATATCGGACTATTATGGCTTTGATGAATACTGGATGTCGTGGTCAAGAGATAAACAAAACTGGTCGTCACTCTATTATACCGGCATTCCGGCGAATGATAATTTTTCTTACGATATTGCTCTGGACAGTGCGATGTTCTCCTTTAGCAGGTTTGAAAAACCCTGGTTTAATCCCAAATCTTATTGCCGGGCAATTTATACACCTGAAGACACCGAATTTTACATCAGTAAATCGGACCTGTTCCATGATGTGGATGCTGACGGCCTGACGGACCTGAGCGAATATGTATTGAAAACCGACCCCCTCAATAACGATAGCGATCATGACGGTAAAGCCGATGGCTATGACAACAATCCCCTGACCGGCGAAATTGAGCCGGTTTATTTAACCTCAAAGATGCTTTTGCACCGTCATATCATTGAAAAAGAACTGTATAACTATAATTCTTCGCAGTTGGTGATTGTGGAACAATTCAACAAACGGGCGATGGAATACAAGCGCAGCGAGGGCTTTGTGCTGTCCCTGCCGCCGGATTCCTGCGATGCGTTTATCAACGAATTCGGCTATGGGGTGCCCATTCTCACCGCCACCGTGCGGGACACGCTCGGCAAATACAAGGTCAATTTTCAATTCTTTGTCGACCCTGAACAAGCCTGGGGCTATGACGCCATTTATAACCTGGATCGCAAGAACCGCCGCTGGCTAAGGGAAGAAACCCTGTTCCAATGGCAGTCCACGCCGGAGTAACTGGCCAGTGTCATTACTCTTGACAATTTAAATTATTGGTAAACATCTCAAATCATCTTGGGGAGGAAGCGGATTATCCAGGCGAACCTAGCTGGAACCAATTTTTTAAAACATGCACCGGTCGTCGAGTAGTCCCGTTGCTTCACCTTTCGGGACGTATCGAGAAGCCCATTTAAAAAAACGAACGGTCGTCGAGTAGGGCCGAAAAGAGTATACGGAAAAGGACAAAAACAGAAATCAAGCAAATAAACTAAACTCGGAACACTTCCGGCCCGTATCGAGACGTGCGCCAAAGTAAAAGAAACTGCGAGTGTTGCAGAACCGACCCCTCGATACGAGCCGTCCCGCCATGCGGGAGCGGCTCTACTCGGGGTCCAGAAATCTCTACTACTATTTCTCCCTACACCCTCACCCATTTCCGTTCATTCGCCGAGCGCTCCACCGCATCCAACACCTTTTGCGCTGCCAGGCCGTCGTTGAAATCCGGGTGGAATTCTTCGCCTTTGGCAATGGCGGTGAGGAAATTCGCGATCTCGATCATAAAGGTATCGCCATAGCCAATGCCGTGTCCCACCGGCCAGGGGCCGCCGCCGTACGGGTGCGCATCCTGGGTGGCGTTGATCTTGCTAAAGCCCTGCTCGGGTGCGGGACGGGTACGGTCATAATAGTACAGGTAATTCTGCTCCTCAAAATCCCAGTACAGCGAGCCTTTTTCGCCATTGATCTCGATGCAGTTGTGGTTCTTGCGGCCGGTGGCAAAACGGGTGGCCTCAAAACAGCCGGTGGCGCCGTTATTAAAACGGCACAGGAACTGGGCCACATCATCCACCGTTACTTTGCCTTTGGGGCCGTTGGGATTTTTACCATCCAGCGGGCGTTCCCCGATCAGTGTCACCAGGTTGCCGATCACCTCGGTAAATTCCAGTCCGGTAATAAAACGCGTCGCGTCGATGGAATGCGCGCAAATATCGCCCAGCGAACCGGAACCGGCTTTTGCTTTATCGAACCGCCATACCATAGCAAAGTTGGGATCAACAATCCAGTCCTGCGCATAACGGGCATGCACCTGGTAAATACGGCCGATCTTGCCTTCCTGCACAAAGCGCTGCGCCAGCGCCTGCGCCGGCGTGGAACGGTAGGAATAACCGCAGCAATGACGAACACCCGCCTTGAGCGCTGCCGCGGCCATTTCCGCAGCATCGGCCAGGTTATTGGCCAGCGGCTTTTCACATAGCACATGCTTGCCGTGTTTGAGCGCTTCCAGCACTATAGGCTTGTGTAAAAATCCCGGCGCCGCTACGCTGATCAGGTCAATATCCTTGCGCGCCACCAGTTTTTGCCAGTCTGTTTCAATACTCTGCCAGCCAAACTTGTCCGCAAAGGCTTGCAGGTTTTCGGGAGTGTCCTGGGCGCACACGGCGGTCATTTCTACTTTACACGGCACCGGGTACATCGCCGCTGCGTTACGGAACGCATTGGAATGGGCAATGCCCATAAACTGGTGGCCAATCAACCCGACCCGTATTGTTTTACGGGCGGAAACATTGCTTTTCTCTGTCATCATTGCGGTTACCTCGTATAAATTAGAATTCATTATTTCATAACTGAATATGATCCAATAGCTGCACCAGGTCGTCGCATACCACATCCGCAATGCTGGTTTGCAGCTGTTTATTATATGGTTTACGCAGTCCCACACAAAAACAACCTGCGTCTTTGGCGGACTGAATGCCGGGCAGGGAATCCTCGATCACCACGCATTCCTGTGGTTCAAGTCCCAACCGCCGGCACGCGGTCAGGTAGGGTTCGGGATGCGGTTTTTTATTGATTAATTGTTCGGATGTGACCACAGCGTTAAATATCTCATCGACATGACTAAAAGTGCGGTTTTTCTGCAACAGTTTATCAAACAAAAATGTCATCTCCCGCAGCGTCGAGGAAGTGCACAGCGCGGTTTTCATATTCCGGGTTTTGGCAATATAAACAATCTCCCATATCCCTGGCAGCGCTTCCGGAGCATGCTGCGCAAAAATTTTATGAAAATTTTCACTCAGATTTTTTACATACTCGGTCCGATCCAGTTCCACGCCATAATCGCGGGCAATATCCTGCAAATTTTTGCTGGTGGGCTCGCCGACAAAATGATACATATAATCATCCGGCAAATGAATGCCCAACGGTGCGAATACCTGACGAAAATTCTCAAATTGCAGGGGTTCGGTATCTACAAAAACCCCATCCATATCAAAGATCAATCCTTTAAACTGTTGCAGTTGTAAATACGGGTACCTGGTCATTTTCTTCCTTCCGTTATCCATTCCTTAGCAGAGAAAAACTTGCGCTATTTGCCATTAAACAGCAGGGACGCCGGTATCGCCTGTTTTGCCAGACCGGGCCCTTCAATACTTACCTTTAAAGTCAGTCCGCCGCCGCCCTGGAAAAACAACACGCGTAACGGGTGATAACCCTTTTTAAGGGCAATTTTGCCATAGTATTCCTGCTCGCCATGGGCGCCGTCATTTAAAATCAGGCTGGAATCACCAACCAACAATTCACTGCCGTCATCTGAATTCAGGTAAAATGTGTATATGCCGGTTTTCGGGATCTTGATGTAACCGTCATATATAACGCCGAAATTGGTTTCCGGGTGTTGCTCAGGCATAATTAAACCGGCCAGTGTGCCGGATGCTGTAATTTGGGCTTGGGCCAATTGCTTTACGCTGGAAAACTCGCCCGCAACCAGTTTATATTCCAGTCCCGCCGCCGGTTTTTTCAGGCTTGTCGCGGCGCGGGGTTGTTGTTTGCTGAATTCGCCGGATTTCAACCTGCTGACCGGTCGCTCGCCCACAAAAGCCCTGGCTTTTAACAGTGTGTTTGCGGAAATCCGCAGCGGTTTTGCATACACTAACGACTGCGGGGTGGGTTCGGTTCCATCCAGGGTATAGAATATTTTTGCATCCGGGCGTGGAAAATCCATAGCCACTTTAATATCTTTCATAAATATATTCGTCCTGGCAAATCCGTTAATATCCGGCTGGCGATAATGGACATTCAGGGCGTCGAGGCGGTTGTAATGAACGGCAAGCCGGTTCAAAAAACTATCCAGGTTGCGGTTTGCCCGGCTGCTCCACCCGATTTCGGCCATGGCGCACATCCGTGGCAAGGCCATATATTCGGCATGTTCGGGAGTTGGAATATATTCAGTCCATACATTGCCCTGGGCGCCGAGAATATGTTTTTGTTTGTCGGCGGATAAACCCTCCGGCATAGGCTCAAAACCATACACCATTTCCAGGGGCACATAGCCGCCAATGCCCGGCGGTTCGTCTTCCAAAGCCTGGTAATAATCAAAGTAACAATGCGAGGTGGGCGACATCACCACATCGTGTTCTTCGTTAGCGGCAAAAATACCGCCTTCCGTCCCGCGCCAGGACATGACCGTTGCCTCCGGAGCCAGGCCGCCTTCCAGAATTTCGTCCCAGCCGATCAGCTTTTTGTTTTTCGAAACGATGAATTTTTCGATACGTTTGATAAAATAACTTTGCAGTTCGTTCTCATTTTGCAGGTTTTCGGCTGCGATGCGCGCCTGGCATTTGGGGCACTTTTCCCAGTTGGCTTTGTTGGCTTCATCGCCGCCGATGTGAATATAGGGGCCGGGGAACAGGTCGATAACCTCGCTTAAAATATCCTCCAAAAAGGCAAAGGTACTGTCGTTGCCGGCGCAATAAATATCTGTGATCGGCCAGTAACCGCCGGGCATAACATAGAACGGCCCGCCGGTGCAGGAGAATTGCGGATAAGCTGCCAGCGCCGCCATGGCATGACCGGGCATTTCGATCTCCGGCACGATGGTGATGAACCGGCTTTGCGCATAAGCGATAACATCCCTAACTTGATCCTGAGTATAAAAACCCCCATAAGTTGCCTTTTCGCCGGGTTCGGGGGCGGTTCTTTCATTCCAGTGCTGATGTTCACGATCCACCCGCCAGGCGCCGACTTGCGTCAACAGGGGATATTTTTTAATTTCAATGCGCCAGCCCTGGTCTTCGGTCAAATGCCAGTGGAACACATTCATTTTGTGCAAAGCCAGCAAGTCGATGTACCGTTTAACAAACTCGACCGGGAAAAAGTGCCGGCACACATCCAGGTGCATGCCCCGCCAGCTAAAACGCGGTTCATCTTTGATCTCCACAACCGGCAGGAGAATTTTATCCCCGGCTTTAATACTTGCCGGATCGGCAGGGAATAATTGCAACAGGGACTCGATGCCGTAAAACAATCCTGCGCCGGTTTTGGCGCGAATTATGACCCGGTTCGGTTGCACCACCATTTCATAGCCCTCGTTATTCGTTGCGCTTACCGTTCCTTTCATATCCAGAGTTATGGTGTTATTTTCAGTCGTTTCGGCGCTTGCCGAGCTTAACCCGATCCCATATACTTTTTTCACATAATCCGTAAAATAACTGATTACCTGCTGATTTTCCGGGGTTGCGGCGTCATATACAATTCGGGTAGTGGGAGTGATTGTAAAATTACCTTGGCCCTGTATAACCGATAATGGCTGGGGAATGATCCGTACCGGCGCTTGCGCCAACAGCGGTTTAGTGCAATAAAACATGCATAAAATGATAATCACACTGATGTCAGGTCGTATAAACCACCTGCTGAAATTTTTCATGCTACCTCCGGATTTTTCTCAGTTAGTAAAACTACCCTGGTATTAATCATTGCGCGGGTGTCACAAACCGGTCTGCGCATCATTCAGGGAGATTGTAATATTTAATTTCCATTTTAATGATAATACTACAAGTTTAAACCATTTGCAATATTTTTTTTTGCCAAGGGAGAACATATTGTATTAATAAAAAGAACTTTTTAAACCAATCTTCCGGGCGCCCCGGACTTGCATTTTTTAACGTTGTTGAGACCGGTCGTGAGGTACTTTTCTTATAAAAATATCTTCCCTTTGTCAAGCTGTATGAGAGCCTGGTTTTCTCTGTTCCAAACTCGGGTTCGCAATTAATTACTATTTATACTGCCACTAGTTCTGTAATCAAGTTAGAATAAGGATCGTCTGTTTAAATACGACCTGAATTTCTAAATTGAGGTTAAATAAAAAGAAATTTTACTGTTACTAAACTCTAATTCCCGCATCCACTGTTTTAACCTGTGCCTTGCACCTAAAAAACATACCCTAAACTCAACCTGTTTTCATTTATCGAATAATGATAACACCGTGTTCCCTTTCCTCCCAAAGTACTTGTCCATTGAACATAAAAATTCCGGCCCCATATATTAAATTCCATGCCGAACCCACCGGCCAGACACATTTTGGAGATCATGCGCTTATAACCACAATCATCACAAAACAAGGGATTATTATCATCCTCCCATTGACGATGGTAATCGACAGATGGTTGATTTTCTATTTGTTCATGGACAAGTAACTTAAATTCAACACCCAAATAAACAAATGGTTTAATCACGTCGCCGACATGTATCTTGTAGCCGACAGGAAACGAGAGGTAATCGCGATCCACTGTGATCTGGCCGCGGAAAACAACTGGTTCCACAAAATAATAATCGGAGCTGCTGCTGGTTTTCACATAACGAACTCCGGCAACGAAACTGGCATTGTCAATAAACCTGATTTCCACAAAACCACCGGGATTAATGCTATATTTATTACTGGTATTGCTCAGTCTTGAACTTATGTAATCATTATAACTGTAACTAGTTTGGCTCACACCGACATCAACATAATATCGCATTGCAATTCCATTATTACCAGAACAATTGCCGGTTGCAATGCAATAACGAATTTTCTCAATTTCTTTTGGAGTGACAGTTAACCATTGCATAGCAGATGAAGGTTCATTGCGTTTACGTGTCAATATTTTAAAAACATACTCACCATTCGTTTGCTGATAAAGAGTGGCTGATTTAAAATCCTTGATTGTCTTAAACAATCCATAATTGCGGCGTTCCTGCCAATCCACTACCGGGCCTACCTTTTGATCAAGTATAACAACAGTACCGGTAGTATCTTGGGCCGGTAAACGGACAGCTAATAGAAATAAAAATATTAATAAAGAGTAAAATCTCATATTCAACCTCCGTTTCGGGATTTTCTGATAACAGTTCACTAAAAAATGATAGCCAACAAAAATAATTTACTGGATTGATTAAAACAAAACTGGGCCCGGCCGGAGAGTAATTATGATTCTATTGAAGTGTTTTTTATATATATTGAATTTCCCGCAAATATGCAAGAATAATCTATGGTAATTCAAGTTTTCATTTTTTATTATATTTTGACAGGAACGCCCGTAAAGGATTACCTGTAAAAATTTTCCCCTTGCTGGTGATAAAATCCCACCCGGCGTATGTAACAGGATACGCCGGGTAACTTTCCTATATAAATGCCAAAACTTATAATAATGCTTTACCGCTCAGGCTCACATATTTTACCTGCACCTCTAACATTTGCTTTTTAAATTCAGGATAGTTGGTCCATAATTCTTTATCACAATCCTTTAAAGCCTTGCATTGTATACAGGCCGCAAGCTTTTTCTCCATTGCGCATTTCCTTACCGTACATTTTTCCAGCACTGCATTCAAGGGTTTATCTGTTACTTTACAACCATAACAAAAAACCAGCGCCGGATCAAAATCAAACCCCCGCCGCTCTTTCATTTTCCAATCTGTATATACTTTTTTCTTTAATTCAACATTATTCTCCAGAGTGGCTTTATACAACTCACACTGGATTGTACATTCGTATCCGCAAAAAGTCATTTTGGTCGGGTCCGGTGTTTTATCATCAGTTTTTTCCGGGTCGCCCTGCGCCACTCCATTTTTGATGCAACTGCTAAAGGCACAAATAGCGCACAATTGCGCCCCATGTTTCAAAAAATCACGACGATTCTCCTGCTCCATTTGTTTCTCCTTTTTAGCTATTGGTCATTTCCGGAATTTTCTCCGGATAATTTTTATCTATATAATATGAGTGTTTGGTAAATTAAAAAACAAGACTGATTTCAGTTCGGAATAAAATATTTACACGGTGGTATTTGAATGTTGTAGTTTAATAATTAAATAGTGAAACTGCAAGGAATTTCTGTTTTGAAAAAAAACACCAGGAAAAATATTCCCAAGTAGTTTTTAATAAAAAAATTCAAAGCGGCGAAATGAGTCTATTAGTCTCGATTTCAAAAATATGTAAACTTTTTCCAATCACTTTAATACTTTTTTACAATTATTTTTATGGCAAGATATTTGCAATTTCTCCTTGTTCAAAAAAATCACCGATCACACTTATTAACCAAAGAGAGCCGCTATGAAGCACGTGAAAATCAAAATCGAGATCATTCTCGTATTACTTTTTGCTTTTCCTGTTGTATTAAATTGGGTGATGATTTCTTCAGTATTAAACAAATTCAAGGATTTACCGGACATACCGGCGCCAACCTGGGTTTTATATACCAGTATTATTGTCGGGGTGGTTACTGCTATTATTGCCATTCTGTTTATTGCAGCGCAGTTAAATAAATTGTATTTATACGCCAAACAGCTTACCGGTGAAAATAAAGATGCTAATTTTAATGGTTCGTTTTATGGCGGATTTGGCGATGTTGCCGAAACAATAACGGGACTGCGTACAAAATTTGATGAAAAAGCGCAATGGTATGTGGCAATGCTGGATGCAATCCCCTTCCCGCTGTCGGTTACCGATATGAATATGAACTGGACTTTTATTAATAAACCGGTAGAAGACTTTCTTAAAGTCAAACGTGACACAGTATTAGGTAAACAATGCAGTAACTGGAATGCCAATATCTGTAATACCGAGAATTGCGGCGTTCACAGATTGCGAAATAATGAAAAAGTAACTTTCTTTAAACAATTTGATCTAAATTTCCGGGTGGATACTTCATATATACTAAATAGCAAGGGAGAAAAGATTGGCCACGTGGAAGCAGTGCAGGATACCTCTACCCTGACCAAAGTAACCCATTATATGGAACGTGAAGTCGACCGGTTGAACGGCTATCTGACTAAAATGGCTAACGGTGAATTGAATTTTGATCTCCAGGTTGGTGAAGCCAGCGAATATACTAAAGAAACCAAGCTTTTGTTTGAGAAAATATCCACTTCCTTAAAAGCCACTCTCGACAATTTAAACGATATTCTGGAACAGGTTAATAATGCAATTAACCAAACCATAACCGGCGCCCAACAAATGACCGAAAGCAGTCAACAGGTTGCCCAGGGCGCCTCGGAGCAAGCCAGCACTCTGGAAGAGATTTCCAGCAGCTTGCACGAAATAACCTCTATGACCGGACAAAATTCGGCCGTCGCCCGCGAAGCCAGAGACCTTTCAGGTAAAACCAAAGAAGCTTCATTGACCGCAGCCAATAGCATGCAGCAATTATCCTCTGCCATTGAAAAAATCAAAAGTTCATCGGATTCGACTGCAAAAATCATCAAAACCATCGACGATATTGCCTTCCAAACCAACTTATTGGCGCTGAATGCAGCAGTTGAAGCGGCCCGTGCCGGTGAAGCAGGCAAAGGATTTGCAGTGGTTGCCGAAGAAGTGCGTAACCTGGCCATTCGCAGCGCCGAAGCCGCCAAAAATACATCGTCCATGATCCAGGAGTCTATCAAGAGTTCGGAAGAAGGCGTTGCCCTGAACCGGCAGGTTAGTAAAGTTCTTTCTGAATTAACCAGCCAGGTTATTAAAGTTGAAGAATTAATGTCCCAGATCGCCACCAGTTCTGAACATCAAAATGCCGGTATTAATCAGGTGAACACCGCCATGGAACAATTAAACTCGGTAACCCAGCAAAATTCAGCCAATTCCGAGGAAACCGCCAGTGTTGCCCAGCAATTAGCTGCCCAGGCGGAACAGTTACAAAGACTGGCGGAGGGCTTTACCTTAAGAACAAGTATGCGGTAAAACCGTCAATAGAAACTTTTCTGAACTCTCCCAACCTCATGATACAAAAAGCCACGGCATTGCTACCGTGGCTTTATTTTTTTACCCTGCGAAAAAAACTAAACACTCCCCTACACCATATAACTATGAAGCGTTGCCAGGTTTTTTGTCGCTGCTGCTTTAGCGTCGTCGGTTGCGTCGGTTTCCAGCATCAACCATCCTTTATAATCAATATCGCGCAGCGCCCGGATAATTTGTGGCCAGGGGACAATTCCATCGCCAATGTATTTCCCCTTGATCTCTTTGACATGCACCTGGGCAATGCGTTGGTTCAACAATGGAATAGCATGCAGGGGATCATTGCCCGATCTGACCGCATTGCCGGGATCATAATAAACCTGCACTGCCGGTGAGCCAATGGCATCTACAATAGCAATAATATCTTCCGGCTTGTCGGCAAAGGGCACTTCAACATTTTCAAGACAAAAGACCACCCCGGCCTGTTCAGCCGCCGGCGCCGCCTGCTTTACGCCGCTGATCCACCGCTCGCACGCGGTTGCGGCGGGAACATTATCCGGGTTGGTGAACGGTATCAGGATATTGCGGGCTCCGACTTGCCGGGCGGCAACAGCCCCTTCCCGCGCCAGTTGCACCGCCTGGTTGCGGATTGCCTCATCATTTGCCGCAAAACTGAAATGCCAGTAGGAATGCAGGCAGATGGAGGGCGTTTCGATGCCGGCGGCTTGCGCAAAACCGCGCAGCCGCTGGCGGCCTTCTGCATTCCAAAGCTCCGATTGCGCGTAATCTTTACCCACACCCAGTTCGATGCCGGCAAATCCCAAATCGGCTCCGCGCCGGTAATCCTGTTCCCACGTCAATCCCTCTTTGCCGGATAGAACCCCATCCAGGGCGCCGATGCGAAAAACCGTTTTCTTTTCTGCCTGAGCGTCCGATTGTTGCGCTAAAATTTTTCCAACCGGAAGTGTTAGCGCCGCTACTGCCGCACCATGTAAAAAGCTGCGTCGTGTTAGTGCTTTGTTGTACATTGTGTTATCCTTTTCTGTAATACCGCGCCGGGAGGCGCATTGCTCTATTTAAAACTGTGAATTATTAAAAATCATAAACCGCAGGCGACCGGGTAAGTAAAGTTCGGGTTGGTCAACCAGTACAATTATTGCCTTTTTCCTGAACAATATAATATATCATTTATATCAAGTCAATAGTGGAAAATTTCCAGCGTTCGCGCAGAAAATAACCGCACTCGGCGCAAGGGGCAGGTGACTTTAAACACTGTGCTACGCACCTCCCAGGTACGAAGCACTGCTCGGCATGGGGATGTTCCCCATGCCGCATGTTAATGCCGAACATGTTGTCCGGCAAATAAAAACTGGCAACAGCCCCTTGCTAATAATCGTGCAGGTCGGGCCTGTGGCCCGGCAGGACAACATGTCCTGTTTTATTTTGCGCCCTGGGGAAACATCCCCAGGGCGAGCTTTACTAATCAGGTAAAACCCGGTAATCGAATAGTCCAGTTGCTTCACCTTTCGATACGTATCGAAATGCCTAACGTTTGATGTGAAACGGCGAGACCACCAGCGGAATAAAGCGGACAATTTCATCCGGGTTACGGCTCTGCCGGGGATATGAGACCGTCCGGAAACTCTCATTTCTTCGTCCCGGATTCGTATCAGGCAGGGCTAATAACCTTTAAACTTGAATTTTTAAAACTTGCTTTTCCACAAATACTTTATTATTATTACAAATCCTGTAAAATACCAGGGTTACAAAAGATGAAATTATAAACTCACGGATGACTGGAATTTCATGATTAATGTGCAAAATCTCCTCTTTACTTATTCGGGCAATGCCGAACCAACCTTACAGGGACTCGATTTTACCATTGCCAAGGGCGAAATATTCGGCTTTTTGGGGCCAAGTGGCGCCGGCAAAAGTACTACCATCAAAATACTCATCGGTATTTTAAAGAATTACCAGGGCCAGGTAACAGTACTCAACCGGGAACTGAGACGCATCAATGCCGACTATTATGAATCCATCGGCGTGGCTTTTGAATTTCCCAACCTGTACAGCAAATTTACCGCCCTGGAAAACCTGCGCTTCTTTAGCAAACTCTATAAAGGTCCTACCACAAATCCATTGGACTTGTTGACAATGGTAGGCCTGGAAACAGATCAGAACACCCGTATCGCTGAATTTTCCAAAGGCATGAAAATGCGGCTGAATTTTTGCCGCTCCCTGTTGAATAACCCCGATCTGCTCTTTCTGGATGAACCGACCTCAGGTCAGGATCCGGTTAATCTGCGTAAAATCAAAGACATCATTCTAGAACAAAAATCTAAAGGTACTACAGTATGTATTACTACCCACGACATGCATGTTGCCGATAGTCTCTGCGACAGGGTAGCTTTTATTGTTGACGGCAAAATCGCTCTTGTCGATTCTCCACGGGCTCTGAAACTGCAGCACGGTTCCCGCATGGTCAGGGTGGAATATCGAGATAAAGGCAGTCTTAAAAACAAGGACTATTCCCTCGATTCCCTGGCAACCAATCAGGATTTCCAGAACCTGTTGAGTTCATTTCCTGTGGAAACCATCCATACCCAGGAAGCCACGCTGGAGGATATTTTTATTAAAACCACCGGCAGGAAACTGCAATGAGACTGCTAAACGCCATACACATTGATATAACTTTCCAGTTCCGGCATGGATTCTATTATGTCTATTTATTTATATCTGTACTTTACCTGCTCATACTCTTTAATCTTCAGCAGGGTATACGGGAAACGATAACTCTCCTGCTGTTGTTTATAGATACTACCATGCTGGGCTTTTTCTTTATCGGCGCCATTGTGCTGCTGGAAAAAGGTCAAAATATATTGCAAAGCTTATTCGTTACCCCGTTGCGTTTATCCGAATACATTATAGCCAAAGTCATTTCATTATCAATTCTGGCTATGGCCTCGGCGTTGATTATTGTTACACCTATACATCTCTCTATTATAAATTTCCCGGTATTATTGTTTGGCTTGTGGTTGAGTGTGATATTCTTTACTTTGTTCGGACTGATCATCGCTGCGCGCTCCCAAAATGTTAACGATTATTTTGCCAAAGCGTTAGGGCTAGGGCTTGTAGCAAGCCTGCCGCTAGCCCAATACCTGCACATCTTTTCCACACCATTGTTCTATGTGCTGCCCACCCGGGCTACATTAATTTTGCTCGAAGCGGCAGTTAAACCAACCGGCCTGCTGCACATTATTTATGCGTTCATTTGCCTGTTAGTTTGGAATTCCCTGGCGGCATTTTTAGCTTATCGTTATTTTTATCGCCATGTACTTGTCGGCACAGGTGCGCTATGAAAAAAATTATGGCCCTGGCGCTTGCCGATATAAAAAACATTACCCGCGATTCCACCCTGATCCTCGTTCTGTTCGGGACTGTTGTTTTATATATAATGGTATGGTTCCTGATTCCGCTCTTATCCGCTTTGCTGCTGGATAAGCTGGTTTTTAATTTAGCCGATTATTACCTGCTGATCATCTGCTTTTTTAGCCTTATCCCCCCCTTGCTGTTCGGCATGATCACAGGTTTTATCATTCTTGAAGAACGGGATGAAGAGATTATCACGTTTATTGCCGTAACGCCGGTACGGAAAACCGGCTATTTAGCCTATAAATTATCCATCTCTATGGCTGCCGCAATAACAAGTTTTTATGTGCTCGCTTACACCAATAGTCTGGCGCATATTCCGCTGCTCTATTCATTTTTCCCCGCTATTATGATCGCTATGGAAACGCCCATAACGGCATTATTAATTGCATCTTTTGCGGAAAACAAGGTCGAGGGCATGGCTTTTGGAAAACTTGCCGGCATTATGTTTTTGGCGCCCTTTATCTATTACTTTGTACCATCGCACTGGAAATACCTGGCCGGTATACTGCCGCCATTCTGGGTTACCGGGACATTCTTCACCGCCGGCAGCAATATTTCTTTATACTGGCTCTATACCGTTATTGGGCTTTTAATTCATGGACTGGTACTGGCTGTCTTGTTGAAAATTTTTATCAACAGCCAGCGGTAAAGTTTACAGGATTTTCCGTTCGGATAGATAATTAGTAGGAGTGAAGTATTCGTTTCAAATAACTCTAAATATTCACTAGCATGAGTAAGAATGCTTTGCCCGAACAGAGAACTTGACTATAATATCACAGCACCTTAAAAACCTCGTTCAAAACAGCCATGTCCTTTCGCCATCCCCCCATCATTCCTAATTCATAATTCGTCATTCGTAATTATCTTGTCCGTTTGCATTTCAAAATTATTTCCCGTAGATTAAAAATCCCAAAAAAACATACAATAATTTCCAACATATTACGTCATTATATGTGAAATGACAAAAGAACATTCGAACAAGCTTAAAGAGATATTTATTGCCGAAAACCGACAGCTCTCGGCATATATCCGCTCCAAAATCGATTCTGTCGACGAATCCGAAGACTTGCTGCAGGACGTCTATTTACAATTGCTCGGCAATGTCAATGTTTTGGACTCGATTGATAATATTACCGGCTGGATGTATACGGTTGTTAAAAACAAAATCATCGATTGGTATCGGCGCAAAAGGCCGGATACCGTTTCGATTGACAATGCCTTAGACGCAGATCTGCAATTGTACGATCTGGTTGCGGATGAAGATATTGATGATCTTGACGACGACGAGTGGGAAGAATATGCAGAGCGGATAAGACAAAGTATAGAACTGCTGCCGGAAAAACAAAAGTACGTCTTTGTGGAACAAGTTCTTAACGACAAAACTTTCCGCGAACTGGCCGAGGAAACCGGCGAGCCGCTCAACACCCTTATCGCCCGGAAACGTTACGCCGTGTCATTTCTGCGTAAACAATTAAATCTGGTATAACAATTTAAAACAGAGGTATAAAATGGAAAAGCATACTTTTCATAAACCGCAATACATAATAAAAATGATCATAATGGGTTTTATCGGTTTACTCATAGCGATGACGTTGGCATTATTGTTCGGTATTTTCGTTAAACTGTTATGGAACTGGCTCATGCCTACCATCTTTGGTCTTGCTACCATTACATTCTGGCAGGCGTGGGGATTACTGGTACTGTCGCATATTCTGTTTAAATCATTTCCTCATGCCAGGCCGCACACTCATGAAAGAGATTTAAAGAATAAGCTGAGATCCCGCTTTCATCCCGAATGTTGCGCCGAAACCGGTGAAGGAAATAAAGCTCCGGAATCAAACCAATAACACATATTAATGATTAACAAGTATTTATACATGTACTTTAAGTATAAATGAATTATACGGGATGTATGGATTAATCGTACATCCCATTTTTATTTAAACTTTTACCGGAAAAGAACGAATAGATAATCAGATAATATCTGCCGCGCATTGCCCGATCTCACCAAAAAAACTCACTACCGGACACTTTATGGACTCGGTTTCAAACATGTCACCCCTACGGGGTTTGAGCTTGTATTTATGTGTTATTCTATAAACATATCACCCCCTACCGGGGGTTAATTTCATTTAATTGACTTTAAAATAACCGCGAAGCGGTGAAATGTTTGTAGAAAGAGAGCCATCTCAGCACAATCTAACCCCGTAGGGGTGATATGTCGGGAACT
>JAKQIY010000070.1 GCA_029561455.1 bacterium | reverse complement strand
TTGTTTTTATTTGTTAATATTCATTTTTATTTATCGTTTTTATCTGTGTCGTTTTGATTTGTTCCAATGAACGCTAACGCACGCAAGCAAAATGTCGCCGCGCTATTTCAAAAATAAAAGTAAGTAAAAAGTTCATAATTTCAAAACAAACCGTCAACGTTCTTTTGAAAACCAAACCAAGCGGTGCTTTTTGCTTGATGTTGGCAGCTGGCTATTTTCTCTGCGTAGATCTATCCGCCAATTCCGTTTTCAAAAATACACGCAATTTAAAGGCGACAGTATACTATTGCTCCTGCGCTGAAGCCAATCAACCTAGTGTAAATTATTGCAGAGTCGGCGTGATACGTTTCTGTCAAGACGTAAAATCCAAAATTAAAAAACGTATCAACAGAGCCGTAGCACAATAATTCCAGTTATCGCAGCTATGAAAACTTTTCTGCACTCAAGCCTTTTTGTCTGTCAATAAATCTGCGTGATATTTTTTTCAAAGATCTCTTTTCTGGCGGATATCTCTTGCGACCTTTAGTCTTTTATAGCTTGCTGCCAACGTTCGGCGGTATGTGTTGTTGGCGCCGAGTCGCGGTGGCGCGTGTTTTTGCACTCGTGATGCGCTGCAGGGTTATGATTGTTATTAGTTTATTCTCGCGTTGGCAAAAACCGTGACACCAGGAGGGAGTCCCCGGCGGTAGCCGGGGCAGGCCGTGGCGCCAGCCACAAAGCCTTCCTCTTTAGTTACCCAATTGTCGCGCCACGGAGCGCCAATGACATATACCGACCTGTTAGCGTGCGTTATTTTTCAATAAGCTTTCCTGACCCGTCAATACAGAATGCTTTTATTGTTATTTCTGTACTTATTGTATCAATTATTTCCAAGGAGGCAGTATCTAATTTAAAGTAATAGGCAGTGTCAAAAGTTTGAAATGTTAGATCTTTACTAATTATAAACTGGGACCTATTAAGAAATTCAAAATCTTCACCACATAGGTTTGTCATAAAATTCATTTCATCAGAAAGCCGTCCATTAGGATCATATACTTTTACAGAAGGAACCAATTGATCAGCTGGGTACGTAACCAACAATACTATTCTTTCATCATTTTTTTGAATTAATCCGACGATAGAGGATCCTTCAGGTTTGAACTTTCTAATCAAGGGGTCATTATCATCTAGTTCTGAATGATTACAGCAATTTTCACAACTGGTCACATAAGGCAGTTCTAACAATGGGATTAGAGAAATATACTTTTTGAATTCATTTTCATCATTTACTTGAACCAAGTCATTTCCTTTATTATCATCATACTTTTTTGGTCCTGACTTACATGAGCTAAATGCTACAATAGTTATAAGAATAAGAATTTTCTTCATGAGATCTTTTAAATTAGTAGTATTATGATTAATGCACGCTAACGTTCGGCGGTATGTGTTGTTGGCGCCGAGTCGGGGTGGCACGTGTTTTTGCACTCGTGGTGCGATGCAGGGATATGATTGTTATTAGTTTATTCTCGCGTTGGCAAAAACCGTGACACCATGAGGGAGTCCCCGGCGGTAGCCGGTGCGGGCCGTGGCGCCGGCCACGAAGCTTTCCTCTTTAGTTACCCAATTGTCGCGCCACGGAGCGCCAATGACATATACCGACCTGTTGTGCATAGTTGTTTTGGAGCACTTTGGCTTAAAAGTCAGGTGTTATTATGACATATATGCATGACAATAAGCATAGCATAC
>JAKQIY010000032.1 GCA_029561455.1 bacterium | reverse complement strand
TGAGCTTTACCAGAATTTATGGACACGAAGAAAAGTTCATTGTTGATAGAATTGTTTTTCAAAGTTAACAGGTGACATATATTTTAAACTTGAATGAATCCGTTTATGATTATAGAATATATCAATATAATCAAAGATTTTCAGATAAGCATCATTTACGGAAACAAAATTTTCAAAAACATAAAACTCAGACTTAAAAGTATTAAAAAATGATTCCGAAACAGCATTATCATAACAATCACCTTTTCTGCTCATGCTTTGAATAATACCATGTTCTTCTAAATATTGTGCGACATCATTACTGGCATACTGAACTCCGCGATCTGAATGAAAAATCAAGCCCTTTTCCGGGTTACGCCGTCTAACCGCTTTTTTGATTGCTGCCAGGACAAAGTCTGACGACAAATCATGGCTGAGTGCCCAGCTGATCACTTGCCGGGAAAACAAATCCAGAATCACAACCAGATACATCCACTTATTCAGCACTTTAAGATAAGTAATATCTGAAAGCCAAATCTGGTTCGGTCGTTCAGCATGAAAGTTTTGATCTAATAAATTTGCAGCCACATAAAACCTGTGTTTTGAATTAGTCGTTGTAACTTTATGTTTTCTTTTAATTTTTGACCGTATTTTATTCTTCCGCATTACACGGGCAACACGATTTTTACTGCAAATAATGTTCTTTGATTTTAGCTCAGCGGTTATCCGCGGACTACCATATATTTGTCGACTTTGCTCATGAACCTGTTTTATTTCTTTAAGTAATTTTTCGTTATCAAGTTCACGTTGACTGGAGCCTCGTTTTAGCCAGGAATAATATCCGCTCCGGTATATATGTAAGGCTTTGCACATCTTCTGCAATCGAAATCTGGAGCGGTGAAGAAATATGAATTCATATTTCATTTCGATTGTTTGGAGAAGATGCTCATTGCCTTTTTTAAGATTTCGTTCTCCTCTTCAAGGTCGACAATTCTTTTTTTCAGGTCCCGGACTTCCTGATCTGCTGGCTTTAAATAACCTTTCCCAGGAAATGCATCTTCCTGGTCTTTAAGATATTGTCTTTTCCAACTACGAATACTTGTCGGATCAATCTCAAGATCACGGGCCACTGCTGTTAACGGCCGCTGTCCTTCAAGAACGAGTTTAACGGTTCTTACTTTAAATTCTTTACTATAAAATTTTCTTGTTTTAGTTTCGCTCATGACACACCTCCTTGGTTATAATATACGAACTTTTCGGTGTGTCCACAATAATGGGTAAAGGTTAATTCACCAGTTCTTTATAATGCCCCGGTAATTGAAATATCCCCCCGCTTTCCATATAAAACGATTCATCCAGGGTGAACAGGCCATTGGCAGCCATAGCCCAGGGTGAGTTGGGCGCGGGATGGTAGCTGCGCATGGCCGCCCAGTTGCGGTAATTCTGATGTCCGTTCGTTTCCAGCAGGCCGATGTGCAGACCGGGAAACGGCCCCAGCCGCGCGGCGATATTCTTATTCCATTCCACCAGAATGGGATTGACCGTCAAGTCCGCGCAGAAACAGGGAATGTTGAATTTATGCGCAACTGCGGCTATTTTCAGGGTCATGCTCAGCGTTTTGGCGATGGGCTTCAGGGCAATGGCGCTGTAACCCATGTGGATACGCTGCAAAGTATGTTGGTCTGTGTGGGCGCTTTCATCGGCGGCCAGACGCACACCGAGATTGTGAACATCGGCGTCATAGTCCGGCGGGAACGGTTCTTCGATAAGGGTGGTCTGTGCCAGCGCGCCGATCTGGTCGAGATGATCGAGTAAGCGTAAAAACGTTTCTTTATCAGGGTAACGGCCATTGGCGTCAAAATAATAGGGAATTGCGCCATTAGCGGTATATGGCGTTTCCAGTCCCCCCAGCAGTTTATGGATTTGGGTAATGCGCTGCTTGTCCCATTCCAGCATTTCTTCGGGCGCACCGGGACTGCCGAGTTTGATCTTGAAAAAGAAATATTCTTGCTTTAAAAGTTCGCAGAGGTCGTCCATTGTAGCGTTATATGATATGAGGGGAATAGCCGCCAGTCTGTTATACTTGTATGCCATCGCGGGACGGTATTGCTCCGGCAGCAGGTCGTCAAAATTCGTAATATTATTTACCTGGGCATACAACAGCCAGGCGGCGTTATCCAGGCTTACCAGGGCGTTAAGGGCAAAGGTTTCCTGCAAATCCGGCAAGCCCGTTAGGATTTTGCCATACTCATACACCTGCGGCCAGATGGTCTCGAATAGTTGCATGGGCGAAGCGAATTCCTGTCCCCGCACCAGGCCGAGTGCGTAATTGAGCAGCGCTACCATAAGGGTATTGCCTTGCTGCTCGCCGTAACGGATAAACACAGCAGCATCGGACCACAGCACGTTTTGCGTAGCCAGACCGATAGCATGTTGTCCGCGTTCATTTTCCAGCATGGTAACGACCTGCCAGCATTCGTTCATATAACCGCCCTTGAAGCCAAACGGGCGGATGAGCGGCTCGCGTTCGTATGCAGAATGAGTGTCGGTGATTGTCATGTGTTATTATCGTATAATTTTTAATGATAGTTGATTTATACCAACTGCCTAATTTGGCAAGAAATTGCCAAAAATTCAATTATAAAAAAAATCCAGGTCTGCCTGTCTATCGCTGGAGGATTATATTGTTTCAGTAAAGAAAATTCGTTAGCTTTATAAAAACATAATGAACACCTTTTATTAAAGACTATTTATGCCCTACGCAATTCGTCATGCAATTGAATCGGATCTGGCCTGTCTTTCTGAAATTGAAAAACGCGCTGCGGTGCGCTTTGCCGAATATGATCTGGAAAAGATCATGTCCACAATAACTACCCCGCCGGACGCCTTTGCCGAAGGCCTGACCGCGAGACTGTTATGGGTAGCGGCGGATGACAATGATAGTCCGGTGGGCTTTGCCCTGGCTTGCGCAGTTGGCAACACTGTTCACCTCGATGAACTGGATGTGCTGCCGGAACACGGCCGGCGCGGTCTGGGAACCAGGTTGGTTGAAACCGTTTGCGACTGGGCGCGTACACATCATTATAAAGCAGTAACTTTAACCACGTTAAGCCATATCCCCTGGAACGGGCCCTGGTATGAGCGACAGGGGTTCCGGGTATTGTCGCCGCACGAGTACACCCCGCTGCAGGCAATGCTGCTGCAAACTGATATAATACGGGGTTTGCCTGAAAAAAACCGGGTCATCATGCGGCGGGATTTGTACTAGAAAGGTTTTGTAACAATTCATAAAAAATGTCTTGCGGATGTGGGTATTTTTGCTTAAAGTAAGCCCCTGTTTTTAAAATTATTATTGTTCAAAACTCACTGAATAGCAAATCTTATGCAATCATCTATATACATTCCTGAAAATCCCCGCTTGCAGCAATACATCGAGTATTTCTGGACGTTGACCTCCGACAAGGGTGAGGGCTGCCGCTGCGAAATTTTGCCGCCGGAAACCCGTTTTGAAGTGTTGCTGAGTTTTGATTCGGCCACAGTCTGGACGACGCGGGAAGAGCACAAATTCGACATCAAAAGCAGCTTTTTGTGCGGCATGCGTAAAGAGCCGTATATTATGAAAAGCCGGGGACCGGTCGATTATCTCGCCATCCGCTTTTATCCGCAAGGGCTGTATCATTTTATGGATATTCCGCCGGCAGAGATCAATGACGCCCGCATCATCGATCTGGATGCGCTGCAATGCCGGTTCTGGAAAGAACTGACAGAAAAAATCGCCCTGATACCGGGAACTCCCGCCAGGATTAAAGCTCTGGAAGCGGAATTGTTATTGTTGCTGGAAAACCGTTCAAGCTCTCGCTCCTGGTTGCTGGAAAGCACCCTGTCCTTTATGCACAATTCACCGGGAATGGAAAATTTACAGCCGGTGTATGACAAATTTCGTATTTACCCCAAGCTGTTGGAACGCGAGTTCCACAAATACATTGGTGTTACCCCCAAATTTTACAGTCGTTTACTGCGGTTTAACCGGGTGCTGAATCATCTTAACCGGGGGTACAGTGATGTGATGTGGGCGGACCTGGCCTGCCGCTATGGTTATTTTGACCAGTCCCATTTTATTAAAGAATTTACAGATTTTACCATGACCACCCCGGAGCAGTTCAAAGCCATTTATGGCTGTCCCGCCGACAAATAATTTTTGTCCAATTTTTACAATACTGTAATAATTAAATAACCTAACTTGTTCCTGTTAATCAGAAAAAAAAGGAAAAACAGGAGAAGCGAAATGCAAAATCATATCAATCACGAAAGCCATTCTGCCCTGGCGGCGGATATTCATGGTTATGTAAAAGAACTGAGCGAAACCA
The DNA here is from genome assembly GCA_029561455.1 of bacterium. GTDB lineage: Bacteria > Zhuqueibacterota > Zhuqueibacteria > Residuimicrobiales > Krinioviventaceae > Fontivivens. The sequence continues at coordinate 30,418 of JAKQIY010000032.1, read as the reverse complement.
TCGGCAGGCGTCCGGTGGGCAGTCCCGGTAACCGGGCAGCAACGGATTTCTTTACCGCCACAGTCCAAAAATTCGGCTTTGCGGTTGTACAATCCGAATTCACTTGTATGCATTGGGAAGGCGATGAGGTTACATTGACCGCCGGTAATGACTGTTTTCATGCTGAAGCGAGTCCTTATTCCCCCGGCTGCCGGGTTACGGGACAGTTACTTCAGGCGGGAACCGTTACCGAACTGGAAAATGCCGATCTGTTCGGGAAAATCGTCCTGCTGCACAGCGAACTGACGCGGGAACAGCTTATGCCTAAAAATTTCCCCTTTTACAATCCCGATCATCATCAAAAGATCATCGCCTTGCTGGAGCAGAAAAAGCCGCTGGCGATCATTGCGGCAACCACCCGGAATCCCGAAACCGCCGGGGCCATGTACCCGTTCCCGTTATTTATGGATGGTGATTTTGACATTCCATCGGTCTATATGGTAGCCGAAGAGGGCGAGCGGTTAAAGCAATATTGCGACAGGCAAATTACCCTTACCCATAAATCGCGGCGTATACAATCGACCGGGTGTAATGTACTGGCCCGCAAAGGCGCGCAAAACAAAGCCCGCCTGGTTTTCTGCGCCCATATCGATACGCACAACTTTACCCCCGGTGCGCTGGATAATGCCGCCGGAGTCGCAGTATTAATGGCCCTGGCCGGTATGCTGCGTGACTATACCGGCAAGCGAGAAATTGAAATCATAGCATTCAACGGTGAAGATTATTACGCCACACCGGGACAGTTACAATACCTGGCGCAAAACCGTAATAAACTCGGCGATATCAAGCTGGCGCTCAATATTGACGGCGCAGGATATATCGACGGACGCAGCGCTTTTTCTTTTTACGAATGCCCGGAGGCTATGGCAACGCAGGTGGGTACTATCATCAGCCGTTATCCCGGCTTGTTTGAAGGGGAATGCTGGCCGCAGGGCGATCATTCGATCTTTGCACAAAACCAGCGCCCGGCAGTGGCGTTCACCTCGGAAAAGTTTAAACAATTGTGCGCAGAAATCACCCACACCAAAAAAGATTTACCGGAACTGGTGGACTGTAATAAACTGGCGGAAATCGCCCTGGCGCTGCGGGATGTAGCGCTGGATTTGAAATAGAAACATCTGGCACAGCCCTCCCCTGTGGGAAAGGGCTGTGCCGTGAAAGTGGCAAATCAGCGCAATAAAAAGTAACCGGCAACGCCCAGAGTCATTGCGCCAATGATTGATATAAATTTGTAATTAATTAATGCCCCTTCATATTTCACAGTTCGCACGGCAGTAATAGAATTCTGTTTATGTCCTTCAGGATCTGAACACGAGTAAATAGCGGCCCAGCGCAGTTCAGTATCCCAGGTATTATAATAGGCATACTGGCCGGTGCTTCTGTTATAACCTACTAAAGGCACCCAATGGTTTCCCTTGCCATCTGCGTTTGTATCAATGGCCAGGAAAATGGGGATGCCGCGGCTAAAGCAGGGCGCCAGAAAATCACAGAATTCATCAATATTTATCCGCCATTTATCCGTTTCTAATTTTTCCCAAAACAAAGCATCATTTGTCCAGGCATTACCGTATGGGCCGTAGTCGTTCCAATCGTGGGTTGTATCAGTTGGTGAAAAAGTTGGCGACACATGAATGGTTGTTTTTAATTTGTACCCGTGTATTCTGGCATAATTTCCCAATCCCGGTTTAATATTAAAAGCAGTGTTAAATCCATCATTTTGTGTGTTCATATATCTTATGCCATGCAACGCCCAGGCGGTTTTCAGGCCTTCATCAATCTCCGTACCGGGATTTGTTAACAACCGGCTGCCAAAGCTATGATCAAAATAAGCAAAGATCATTGCACCGGTTGTTGGCCCGCATCCGACAAAAGCGCCGTTATTCCTGTATTGTGCTGAATTATAGGGAAAAGATGGGAAATCATTGAAATTTTTGATAAATCTCTTTCCCTTTGTTTTTGATAACCATTCAAAAACATTTACCAGAAAATGCTGGTTGCCAAAAATATTAAGATGTATATTTTCAAAAAGATTCATATCGCCGATAACAACGACCCGGCCGGCGCCATATTCGGCAGTTGCAACACATCCCCGGTTGGCTATATCCCTTGCTACAATGGTTGCACCTGTGCCGACAGTGAGTTCGCCAATTCCAAAAAGATTGATTGATTCCAATCCTGAAAAGAGTTCATTGTTTTCCGGAAAAGTGCTGATACTAGCCTGGGGTATTCCGGATACTGCAATATTAATTCCAAACTCCTGGGCAAGGCCGGCTATATTTTCATTAGGAGCATTAAGGCTGTCGGCTAAAATCAGCAACCCCCCGCCATTTTGAACATACTCTTTTATTAAAACTATTTCTTCCTCCAAATAAGGGCTGCACCATGCCGTGCCGATACAAATAACCAGTATTTTATATCTTGATAAGACTTCTGCTACTGATAATAAATAGGCACAGCTACGATAAGCAAAATCAGAATTATATAATGTTTTTAAAAGTTTACTATATCTCGAAGTGGGTAATGGTATATAATAATCGTGCACTCCATGAGTTAAATCCCAAAGATATTCTGTAAGAACAGGTGGCGCGGGTAACACGTGTGGTTCAATGACCGGTGGAACCGGTGCGGTCATTGTCTCCATTTCCTGGGCAAATACAGTGCACGAACATACCATTAAAACGAGTAATACCCCACAGGCAATACCTTTCTTCATATTTTTCTCCTCCAATAATGTTATCCCCCTGAATCATCAGGTGGTATTAAAGATGAACAATATTATGCAAGGAACAAAAATTTTTTAAAATTTAGGGGAGATTAAAAATGTTTTTCAGAACTGAGGCTATTGGGGTTAAGCTGGTCTGTGCTGTTGTATCAAAATATAATAAATATCAAATAAAATTCAAAATGCTTTTGAATGATTCATTCGATATTTTAATCGTATTTTATATGATCATTAATATTATCCTAACTTTTTATATTTACCCCGGAAAAATTTTTCAAATTACTCCGCCTCCTCTTTAAGCTTTATTGAACGAACAACACTTTCAATATCATCAACATCCACAGGTTTGATCAGATAAGCGGCGGGATGAACGGACATCGCGCTCTGCTGCAGCGCCGGATCTGAGTAACCGGACGCAAAGATGATTTGCGCGGTTGAACAAGCGCCTATCTGCCGGGCGGCTTCAATGCCGTCCATATCGCCCGGCAGGCGAATATCAATCAATACAAAATCGGGGGCCTCTTTCAATACAATATCGATAGCTTGTTTTGCGGTTGAGGCCAGAGTGCACACCTCGTACCCGGCTCTGAGCAACTGGCTTTTTAATGACAGGGCAATCAGGGTTTCGTCTTCGACGATCAGGATTTTTATCTTTTTCATTACTAAACCCTCGGTGCGTATAAATTATCGACAAATAATAGCTTAAATGACACTCCCGGATTGATTTTAAATTCGATCTTGCCGCGTAACTGGGTCTCTCCCAGGGAGTAAACACTCTGTAATCCCAGCCGCCCTTTGCTTCTGAAATCAAAATCTGCCGGTGCTCCAATTCCGTTATCGGCTACTTCCAACAAAATTTGTTCATTTTCAGTTCTGCACAGTTGCACTTTGATCTCTCCTTCCCGCCCGCCAGGAAAAGCATGTTTGAGCGAATTACATATCAATTCATTTAAAATCAACCCGCACGGAATGGCGGTGTCAATCAGTACATGGACATTGTCCATTTCAGTAACGACCGTTACTTTTTCCGGCGAGACCTTGTAACTTTTTATTAACAGATTCAGGAGATCTTGAAAATAGTCTTTCAGGTTTATTCGGGAAAGATCCTTGGTTTCATAAAGTTTTTGATGGACCAGCGCCATTGAACGAATTCTGTTTTGCGCATCTTTAAAAGCCTCCGAAAGGCGCGGATCGTTAACAAAATCAGCCTGGAGGGCAAGTAAAGAAATAATGACAGACATATTATTCTTGGTACGGTGATACAACTCGCGTAACAAGGTCTCCTTTTCAGCCAGCGCCGTGCGGATCTTTTCTTCCGCCTGTTTACTTTCGGTAATATCTTTTACCAAAGCTGAAAATTTATCTTGTTCGGATTTAAACGCATATACTTCAAAAAATCTGTTATAGATATGTGAGGAAAAGGTAAAATTTTCCGGGTTACCGGAAATCGCCACTCGTTTAAAACAATCCAGCCAGCCGGACTCCGGGTCGGGAGGCACCAGTTCATTATAGGTTTTGCCGATTATTTCATCTCTTTTTAAACCGATGAGCTTTTCAAAGGATGTATTTACATCAATATACCTGTAATCACAAGGCAGCCCGTTTTCGTCATAGAGTATCTGCGATAAATAGAATCCCTGCCCCATTGATTTGAACAAGGTACGATATTTTAATTCGCTCTCCATTAACGCTGCCACAGCCTGCTTGCGTTCGGTGATGTCCCGCCAGATGCAATGATAAATGGATCGCCGGCTGGTATTAATGACCTGCGCCGTCACATGGACGTTTCTGATCTCTTCCTGTTTGGTGCGATGCCGGGTTTCAAAATCTTCCCGACCATTGATCATAGTTTTATGAATATGTTGTTTTATTTGTTCAGGTGTTTCCATCACATCAATATCGGCAACTAGCAGCAGTGCAAATTCCTCCCTGCTATACCCCAGTTGCCGGCAAGCCTGATCGTTAAACTCTATGATCTTCCCGGTTCCTGGTTCTAAAATGACCACGCCGTCCGGTCCCTGCTCAAAAAAAGCCCGGTAGCAGGATTCGCTGTCGAGTAAAGCGGCTTCAATACGTTTATACTCGGTAACATCCAGGCCCATTGCCAGTACGCCAACGACCTGCCCGGTTTCATCTATATCGGGGGTTGCCCGGACCAGAGCATTGATAGTACGTCCGTCTTTTGTAACCAAAACTCGCTCAATAGGCGTATTAATATCGCCGTGGATCGCTCGATTAAAGCCATCACCCAGCAACAGCGCCGCCTGTGACTCGGGTGCATAAAACCTGAATAACGGCTGCCCTACTACCTCTTCCTGGGTATATCCAAGTTTATTGTAAAAAGCAGCATTACAATCCGAGACAACCAGTCTTCCGCCCTCATTACGGATCGTCAGATACATCATCGGCGCTTCATTGAATAATGTCGCATAACGCTTTTCACTTTTCCTGGCCCGCGCTAATGATTGTTCCGAGCCTTTGAGGGTCAGGAACAACGGCGTCATTGTCAGAAGCAAGGCAATTACCAAATCAACCCAACTGGCCAGGGGAGGCTGTACGAAATAGCGCATTAGGGGATAACCGATATTTTCAAGTAACGCCAAACCCAGGCACAAAAGAGCGCTCAATATCGCGAAAAAAATCGCATAACGTCGTCCTAATAGTATACTTGCTATTACAATGGCCGCGATCAGTAAGGCATTATTGACAGTATTAATACTGCCGGTAAAAATGATCAAAAGCGCCAGGACAAGCCATATACCACTCACATATATAAAGCCGGCACGTTTAATATGACCGCGCCGGGCCAGAATAAAACAAATCAGTATCAGGCAGAAAAGCATTAAAACAAGAATACCGGAGCCGGTTTTTTTTACAAAAACAAATAACGTCGCAAAAAGCGCCAAAACAAGTATTATCAACATATTCAGTAATAACGCGTAAAGTACCCGCGCGGTGCGGGTTTTATCCTCATCATCCGGGAAAATCGGCGGAGAAAACAGTTGTTTAATTTTGGAAAAAGCCCCCTTTATAAAACCAACAAAGGTAATAGTATGTTTGGCCATACGTTCCTCAAGTTAACTAACATGACCTGGAATAACTCAAACAGCGGCAGCGTATAGAGTATACCTGGGGCATCAGCAAGATGAGTTTAGGCGGACAGGTATATAGTTTAATTACAACCTGATAATCAAAACTTATAATGTACAAAAGCAACATATAAGCCATTGTGGTTTGTTGATGGATTAGTCATGTGCTTGTCGCAGGATATTCACATGCTTTTACTCTAAATGCGAACGTAAATTGCTTTGTAGAGATTTCAACGTTTACTCTACCGGCACTACTTTATTAAATCAGCTCAAAATCTGAATCCAGAGCAGGAATATTTTCATCATTTTTCCAAAATGCCGGAATGAATTCAGGTCTTATAACCTGGGAATTTACAACAGATAATCGTAACTTGTCAACAACTTTTTTCGATTACGATACAACACTGGTAATTACTTGTTTTCCCATACCAGATACTGGTTATCCAGCAACAGTTTTTGCCTTAATTTTTTATAATCCAGTTTTTGTACGGTTACGTTATCGTCAATTGCCAGGCACGCTGCGGTGGCGGCGGACTGACCCAGCACCATGAAAACCGGCTCCATGCGAATGGACCCATAAGCAATGTGGGTGGCGCTAAGACATACGGGAACCAGCAGGTTGGTACATTCTTTGGCTTGAGGAATAATCGCCCGGTAACTGATGGGATATGGCGAACGAACCCCGACCTCCACATCGCCTTCGTTTTTTACAGTACCGTTTTCATCCACATAACGCTGCACATTATGCGAATCCATACCATAAGCGGCCAGACCGATGCCGTCGTCGACCACTTGCACCCCCTCGCAGTGATGCTGGGTCATAACCAATGCGCCGGTCATGCGGCGGGCTTCGCGGATATAGAGCTGATCCTGCCAGCCGTCCGCGCCGACGAATTCATCCTTGCAGGTTCCCCAGCGCGACACCTCATTACGCACATTCTCCGGCACGCGGGGATGGTTGGCCAGCGTCCACATCAATCCCTGCTGGTAAAGACGATGGCGGATGACGATCTGCTCCCGTTCCGTATAACTCGCCCCGGCATAGTCATAGTTTTGGCCAATGAAATCGATAGAAAAACCAAGCCGGTTATTGGTATCGGTTTTACGGTTGGGCATGGAAGAATTGATCCAGGGGGTTTCCATTTCACCGGCTTCAAAATTGCGTAATAACAGTTCATAATCCAGTTCATTATATACGGCAGGTTTTACAATCGGGATGCGATTTTCCGGGTGATCGGTGAGGCACATACGGAAGCAGTAGGCCTGCACGCGCTTGTCCCCCTGGCCGGCTTTACCGGGGCCGCGCGGATCGATGAACGGCAGCAAGCCGCTTTGTGGATCGCCTTGAATGATATAGGGATCAACTCCTTCAACAAAATCATGATAGGCAAAGTTTTGCAGTTTTTTCCCTTCAAGTGAAATACCGTTGCCTTCCGCCTGAACGCCGTTGAGGGTTTCATGGTATTGCGAATTGGCCTCGCGGCCAACAGTATAGGACACCCCGGCGGCGGCCATCAGGTCGCCTTCGTATGTTGCGTCGATGAACATTTTGCCATAAAGAATCAAACCGGATTCCATAGTTATAGAAACTATCCGCTTTTTATGCTTTTCCACGCCGGTTTCCCGGTTCAGGCGTTGATTGTAGATTATGTGGATATCGTTTTCGGTTATCATATCCTGAAACACCTGCAGGGCGGCGGAAGGTTCAAAAGTCCACATGCAGCTTTCGTCCTGGGCCGTGCGGGTTTGGCCGCTATCCCGGTATTCCTGGCGGCGCTGCCATTTCCAGTTGGCGTCGTCGTCGTAATAGACCCTGATGCGCCGGTAAAAATCCCTGGCCAAACCACCGATAGCGGCTTTGTTGCCGATGTCTGTTTGTCCCAGTCCGCCGGTGGTTAAACCGCCAATGCGGCTGCCCTGGGCAATGATCACAACCGATTTACCCATGTGTTTAGCCTGGATGGCGGCGATAATACCGCTGGAAGTGCCGCCATAGACCACCACATCGCATGTGAGGGTGTCGGTTGGGGATTGGGCGGCGAAGATTGTTACAGAGAATATGGTTATCAAAAAAAGGATGAGGATTGAGCGCATGGGGAACTCCAGGTAAAATAAAAAAGATTACTTTTTTGCTGGAATGTACTAAAATATATTATCAATATAAACTCTTTTCCTGATTTTTTACTAAAAACTGTTCCTGCAAATTACTACTTGTTTATTATAGAAAATCTTTTAATATTGATATGTTGATGTCAATAAATTAATAAAATGTACCGGGATAGAGTAAGATAAGTCACTTTATATTGATTTTAATACTAAAATTTAAACTGATTACATTTTTAATGTTGCATTCATTATAATAAAATCATTGGATTCAAAAATCATTTAACCATAAAGGGGTATTTATGAAAAATGGATTCAATATTCCGGCTCTTTTCCTTGTACTATTTACCATGAATGTATATGGAGGTAGCGGAAATAGCATGTCTCCATCGGTTTTTTTGACGTCATTACCTCCTAACACACCTGTTCAAAGCGCTCCCGCAAATGGAATGACATGTGTTCCAACCCCGGTTGTTTTTAGCTGGGATAAACTTGATCATGCGACAACATATCATCTACAGGTATCAACAGGTTTTGATTTCGGCGATCCGACAGTCTCTGCCAATGATATTGACGATACTTATTTTTCTTTCCCGGGACTTGCGTCAAGTACTATATATTATTGGCGTATTAAAGCAAGTAATGTGGCCGGTACAGGGCCGTTTTCATCTATATGGAGTTTTACTACAAACGCAATTCTTCCGGAAGCGCCACTCCTGGCAGCTCCTGCCAACAACGCTAACGGGGTAATCCGTAATACAGAACTAAGATGGTATGCTGTAACAGCAGCGCAAAGATATATTATTCAGGTTGCAACTTTGCCTGATTTTTCCTCTATCGTCTTTGAAAAAAGCGATGTTACAGGTACATGGTACGAGCTACCCTCGTTAGAAGCCAATACCCTGTATTTCTGGAGAATCGCCGCTGTAAGCGACGCGGGAACAGGCCCATATTCTTCAATTTGGATGTTTACTACCGGAGCAACATTTATTGATGAAAGTGATGCTGTACCTACACAATATGCACTTTATCCTGCATATCCCAATCCTTTTAACCTGTGCACAACCATAGCCTGGCAGTTGCCGGAAACAGCTTTTGTTACAATCAAAATATATAATAGTATTGGACAATTAATCCGGGAGCTTGAAACCGGAATATTCCAAGCCGGAAAATACCATACAAACTGGAACGGCTATGATAACCAGGGGCTGGTTGTTACAAGTGGTTTATATTTGTACCGTTTTGAAAGCGGTGAACACCATGATGTAAAAAAAATGATGCTTTTACGTTAACAGAAAAATAAATAAAGGATCAATTGATTTATGTTAATGAGGCAGTCATGAAAATAAATAAAATGATATTATGCTTGTTTGTGGCGGTAGCAGCTTTTGCAGCCGATCCTGTTGTTGAAAATGTTCGTTTAATACAGCGTACTGATGGTAGCCTGATGGTTGATATTTATTATGATGTGTTTGATAGCGATGGTGATATTCTTTATATCTCTGTCACTGCATCAAACGATCATGGGATTACATGGTATTTACCATGTTACAGTCTGAGTGGCGATACAGGAATTATAGAAACGCCCGGCATTAATAAACATATCGTTTGGGATTTTTTTGCCGACAATCCCGGAGTTAGCGGCGATGGTTATAGGGTAATGGTGACGGCTGACGATATGAATGATAATAATCCACCCCAGGCTGTATTTTCAGTTGAACCTGCGTCCGGCACCACCGAAACTATATTTACAGTTGATGCATCGGGATGTTCCGATCAGGAAGACCCGGCCTCTGCTTTAAATGTGCGCTGGGATTGGGAGAATGATGGCGTATGGGATACCGAATATTCAGTAATCAAAAATGCTACTTGCCAGTTCCCATTCTCATCAGGAATCATAACAATTGCTTTGGAAGTCATTGATACCGGCGGTCTTGTAAATAAAACGACCCGAAAGGTCACACTTCCTTATGATACTGGGACGATGACCGATTTTGACGGCAATATTTACAAAACTATCAGAATAGGTAATCAATGGTGGATGGCCGAGAACCTTAAAGTAACCCATTACCAGGACGGTACTCCTATTCCTAATGTGACTAACGATTACGAATGGAGTTCTCTGAATGATTATTATACTGGAGCCTGGTGTTATTATGATAATAATAACAATAATATTGCAGATTATGGTATCTTGTACAATTGGTACGCAGTGATGGATAGCCATGGTCTTGCCCCGGAAGGCTGGCATGTGCCAACAGATGAGGAATGGATGCAACTGGAAATGACTTTGGGTATGGATCAGGCTGAACTATATAATACAGAATGGCGGGGCACTGATGAAGGTGGGTTGATGAAGGAGACCGGCTTTAATTATTGGAATCCACCCAATACCGGCGCAACAAATGAAAGCGGGCTTACCATATTACCCGGCGGTTGGCGATTGGAAGACGGCGGATTTCGCAATATAGGCAATAGCGCAGTTTTGTGGTCATCATCGCCTGAAAGTGGCGGCGGCTGGTACCGGTTACTGGCTTTTACCAAGGCAAGTATATTCCGTAACGGTAGCGCTCCGAGTTTAGGTTTTTCCATACGCCTGGTTAAAGATTAGAAAAGAACTCTTTAAAACGACCCACTTTATTTTTTTCCATTTTGTTGACGTCAACAAAATGGTTGGATACTGAGATGCCGGTTTACCAACATATTATCCGGCTATGCGATCATGTTCCTGACGCCGGCAAAATGCTCCGTTTATTGATAATTTTTAATGATTTCTTGTATTGCAGGTTTAATATTTTTCACATCAATTGTCGCTGTTTTCCATACGACTTCAATGTCGACCCCGAAATAGTCATGAATGAGTTTATCACGCATACCGGCCATGATGAGCCATGGTATGTTTGGATAGGCTTGACGGATATTATCAGGAATTTTTTTACTTGCCTCGCCAATGATTTCAAATGCCCGGATTACGGCATATAGAGTTTTTTCATCCACGGCAAATGTTTAAAACTCGAGATGTTGAATAAAACTTTCAATCTTACAGACTGAATCGAGTATATCTTCAAGGTAATCAATATATTCGCGGTCTTTCATAAATTGACTACTTCCTTTCGGATATTTTCACCAATCCGGGGTTTCAACGCAGATTCCATTACCAGGTCTACCTTGACGCCCAATAAAGCTGACAACTCGTTTTCCAATTCAATAAATTGAAACAAGGATGGTTTTTTAGTAAACGTAACCAATAAATCCAGGTCGCTCTCCGCCGTTTGTTCATTGCGAACCCAGGAACCGAACAGGCCCAGTTGCCGGATAGCATATTTTTTTTGCAGCCGAGCTTTGTTCTCGATTAATAGATTTTTTATTTGTCCACTACTTTTCATAACAGGTAAAATCATAAAAAAATATATAATATTCAAGTGTTTTGTTGTGTAAAAAAGGGCAATTGCCTATAAAATTGAGAATTACTTTTTTATTTATTAATGTTGTTTATTGAAAGCTGCGTTTATCTGCATTTAATTGTTTTTTACCGCCCGCTGCGCTCGATGGACGCAGATAAACGCAGATGATTATTAGCGCTAGTCAGGAAGCCTTTAAAAGCGGATTTTTATAAACCTTGACATCCTGTTCAAGCTGCTCGCCTATTTTATCCATTGCAATTTCCAAATCATAATGCGTTTGCAAATTGATCCAGAATTGCGGGGACATGCCGAAAAGCCGGCCCAGACGCAGCGCCGTATCGGCAGTAATGGCGCGTTTGCCGTGGACGATTTCATTGATGCGGCGCGGCGGCACATTAATATCTTTGGCCAGCCGATATTGCGAAAGCGCCATCGGATCGAGAAACTCTTCTTTGAGAATTTCTCCGGGATGAATGGGTGGGATTTTGGTTTTCATTTTTAAACTCTTGATGAAAATTTGTAATATTGAGTCCTCAAGCTTTTATCTGCGTCCATCTGCGGTTAATTCCTTTTCACCGCCCGCTACGCTCGATGCACGCAGATAAACGCGGATGGAATAATTATAAATTGTAAACCATTCGCTTTATTTCTACCTTTGGTTTAGCGAAATTTAAAATTAAACCTACTTTTTTATTGGTTGCTTTCAAATAATTTACCAGTTGCGCTAAATGAATGTCTTCAATATTCCGCACTGTTTTCAATTCAATAATTATTTCATTATTTACAATCAGATCGGCAAAATACTCGCCAACACATTGTTCGTCATAATTTACAGTGATTGGATGCTGTTGTTTGGCATCAAGACATCTTTTTCTTAATTCAATAGCCATTGCATTTTCATAAACTTTTTCCAGAAAACCGCAGCCTAATTTGTTGGAAACTGTATAGGCGCAGTTAATAATACTTTCGGTTAATTGATTGTATTCATTTTCTGTCATATTCGCCTCATTAATATTTATCTGCGTTTATCGGCGTTCATCTGCGGTTAATTCCTTTTCACCGCCCGCTGCGCTCGATGGACGGAGATAAACACGGAAATAGTATTATTTAATTTCCCCCCTACATCCACGCCTTTAACTTTTGGTTAACATTTTCCGCCGCCTGCGCCAATAGCTGCTTTTCTTCATCAGCTATGCGGATTTCGATAATGCGGTCCACGCCCTTGTTGCCAATGACGAATGGCACGCCCAGGGTACTGTGAATGCCGTGAAATTCGCCCTCGATTTTGATCTGTCCCGTTACCAGCGCATCGTTGCCGAGGGCGATCATTTGCAGCAGGGACAAGGTCGCTCTGGCAGTGCCGATGACGGTTTTGGCGCCGCTCAACTGCGTGATCAACGGTGTGAACACGGTGCGAATGTCCGGCGGGTAGCCGGCGATAAAGGAATACGCGCCGCTGATGTTGTTCTGTCGCAGCAGGGTTGTTAGTTTGTGGCGTACCTTGCCGCATTCCTCTGAAAACGTGGGAGTGGTAACGCCCTTGCGAATGCGCTCCAGGGCAATGCGCAGTTCCTTTTCCGAATAGCCGAACACATGCACGCTGCTCCACAGCGGGATCATATTGGCGCCGTGTTCGCCGCACATAAAACCATGGATTTTCTGACGATGAATGCCCAGGTCGCGGGCAATTTCCTTGCGAAAGCGCCACGAATCGAGAAACGAGCCCATGCCGATAACCCGCTGCCGTCCCAGGTATTTGGTAAAACAGGCTACCGCCAGTTCGTTAGGATTAGAGACGCAGATGACAATTTCCGACCCTTGTCCCCTGCCCGCTAATGCAGTGGCATAGCGTTCAAACACCGGTAGGTTCTTTTTCGCCAGGGCATCGCGGTCGATGGCAATGTTCTCGCGTCCCGCGGAAATGGTATCCCCGGCGGCCATGACGATCAGGTCGCCGCGCACCTCTTCCGGGGTAAAAGCGGTGTCGATCTGCGGACAAATTTCAGCATAAGCGTCGCGCAAGTCCACCGCAAAACCAGGCAGGCTTTTGGCGCTTTCACCTTGAGCGTTGCCGACCAGCAGCAGGCGTTGGTCGCGCTCGATGATGCGTTCGGAGACGATCATCTGCGCGATTTGCCGTCCCACTGCGCCGCCGGCGCCGATAATGGCTATATTCATGGTTTTTCCTTTGCTTTCAATTCCCTGTCAAGATGAAACGTATTTTAGCGTTTCAATATTCCAGTTGCAAATTCTAATGCAATGCATAAAAATATAGCGCTCCAATAACATTTCCAACTCGCCCTGGATTTCCTGATTCATGGAGAACATGCCTTGTCATTTCGAGCGGAGCGAGAAATCTTGTTTTTCTAGTTTTAACAACAAAAGATTCCTCGTCGCTTCGCTCCTCGGAATGACAAGGAAGAGAGTTTTTTTTAAATTAGCAGAATAAGGCATTTAATTTAAACTCTTTTAATACAGCTCCTGAACAAGTTTACAAATCATTTGCAACAGAGTTTCAAGGACAATTTCCCATCCAAACTGGAGAGACTGTGTGAAAACGAAAATAATACTGTAAAAAGTGGAGTGCATCGCCTTTATGCGATGCTTCGGACCGCAGGTCCAAATATTATCTGTAATAAGAAATGCTTACCGATTATTACAGATAAACTTTGTCTTAGGTAACTATATGTTTTTATTAAAGCGATAAAACAATTCGAGGCCGCCTGCGGCGACCCACAGTCCATAAAGGGACTGTACTCCGGATTCGGGAGAATCCGAGCTACTTCCAAGCGCTGACAACCTGGCTTTTGCAGGCGTTTTCACACAGTCTCTGGAGTTTGGATGGGAGGAGAACAAAACATCGTCCGCTTTGTCCATGCTGTCCACTACTAGAATTAAGACGAACTTGTTCGGGAGTTTTAAAAAAAAGTCCGGGCAAAGTGGCAATCAGGATTCCAGTCTTGTCGCCGAAAACCGGTCCAGGAACAACACCGCGTCCGGGTGAGTGCGCAGGATGGAGGCGGGACAGGCAGTACTCACCGGGCCGTACAGGGTGTTGTACACTGCCTCTGACTTGCGTTCATCCGGCACCACGCAGCTGATGGTTTGGCAGCGCATAATGGCGGGAATCGTCAAACTCAGCGCCTGTTTCGGCACATCATCCAGCGTGGGGAACCAGCCCTCGCCAAGCTGCTGGCGGCGGCAGGCCGGGTCGAGATCGACGATTTTCACCAGGCGGGGATCGTTGAAATCCGCTACTGGCGGATCGTTAAAGGCAATATGCCCGTTTTCGCCGATGCCGATGCAGGCCACATCGACGGGATGAGCGGCGAGCAATTGCTCATAACGGGCTGTTTCCGCCTGTGGATCGGCTGCGTCGCCCTGCAGGTAATAGACTTGACGGGGTTTCACCAGCTCCAGAATGCGCTCGCGTAAATAACGACGAAAACTGGCCGGGTGTTGGTCCGATAAGCCCAGGTACTCATCAAGGTGAAAGACGGTGACCTTTTGCCAGTCGATATCTAATTTGCGGAATTCTTCCAGAAAAGCAAACTGCGATGCGCCGGTGGCGAGGATAAGATTGGCGCTGCCGCGTTTTTCCAGGGCGGACTGCAAGCGTCCGGCGGCGAACCGGGCCGCCGCCTTGCCTAAAGCGGCGCCATCCGGGTGAATCTGTACGGCTAATTTTTCTACCTGAAATGCTATCATAGTTTTTCTCTGTTTTAGTTTTGTTCAAAAACAACTTGTCCCGCGACAAGGGTCTTTTTAATGTGCAATTGATGATCCTGGATGGTAAACATTATTATATCGGCGCGACAACCGGGTTCAAGTGCGCCGCGGTCATGCAGACCATAAATTTTCGCCGGGTTGCCGCTCGCCATTTGTATCGCATCGCCCAGGGAACAGCCGGTGACCTGCATAATATGTCCAACGCCTTTGCGCAATGGCGCCGCTGAACCATACAATACCTGGCATGCGGGATAGTGAAGTTTGCCGGCGGTTGTCAGTTCGATCTCCTCGCCATCCGCTCCGCGGTAAATACCCGGCGGCAGTGCGGCAAAATGGGTAACGTCCGAAATGAGAACAATGCGCTCCTTACCCTTGACTTTGTAAAACACCCGGATTTCTTCGGGGCGCAGGTGAAAGCCGTCGCAAATAATGGTGATGAGCAGGCGGTCGTCGGCAAGTTGCGGCCAAAAGACATTATCATGCCGGTCGATGCGGTTGGCGCAACCATTGCCGAGATGCGTGGCAATGACCGCGCCCTCGTCGATGGCCTGCGCAATGACCTCCGCCGGGGCGTTGTGATGCCCCAGCGCCACGATAATACCGTTCTTGCGGCAGTTGCGGATAAACTCCATCGCGCCGGGTAGTTCCGGGGCCAGCGAGACTTGCCGGATATGACTCCCGGCCGCCTCGTTCAGGCGGCAAAATTCGTCCCAGTCCGGCGGGCGTACCCATTTGGCGGGATGCGCGCCGCGATAGCCTTCCTGCGGGGAGATATACGGCCCTTCGAGGTGAAATCCGGCAATGCTGCCGGAGCAATCCGGATCGTTCATTGCCTGAGCAAGCAGCCGGAGGTTTTTAATCAACACATCCTGAGAATTGCTGGTCAGCGTTGGTAAAAAGGTAGTTACGCCATCCCGCCATAGCGCCTGTGTCACCCGGCGGATACCGTCCAATGTCAGGTCATTCGTGCCGCCAAAGCCGAAAGATACGCCCGCGTAACCGTTTACCTGGTTGTCGATCAGGCCGGGGGCAATGTATAAACCGGCATTGGCGGGATCAGCCAGTGACGGTTTGCGGATGATGCGCGCGATCTTGTCGTTGTGAATCTCGATGGCGACAGGCGTGTTATCGCGGTAATGCAGGCCTTCAAGAGTGGTCATGGGCGCTCAAAGATGATATTGATTAAATAACTTAATTAGAATAATTATCATTAGCTTATAAAGGGCAAACACACAGGTTTGCCCCAACAAAAATTTTTCACGCCTTGGTTTTCATACCTTTCAACATCCATTTTTTCATGGCCAGCAGCGCAAAGGGTGAAATAATGGCGATGAAAGAATAGATCAGCCACATTTGCCCGGAGCGCGGCACAATGCCGGAATCCGGCTTGGGGACGTAATTGGCAATGAACCAGCCGGAATAAAGCGAGGTGAGCAGCTTGGTCAAAAACCAGGGGAACTGGCCGATGCCCATGTATGCGCCGGTTTTTCCTTCCGGGGCAATTTCAGCAATATACTGCAAAAAGCGCGGCTGCCACATGGCCTCGCCAATGGACATGATGATGATGTAAAGCACAAAGAAAATCGCCACCGGGCCGACTGCCAGCAAAAATGTCGGCGCGGCCATAACAAAGGTGCCGATGATCATCATTTTATATACATTCGCTCGCGCCGTGAGTCCCGCAATGATGGGCGTCAGAACAAAGATAAGGATTGGATTGAGATTGGAGAGGATTTCAAAATTCCTGCCTACCCATGACCCGGCGAACATGCGGTCAAGATAGTACGGAATCGTCAGCCAGTTATGCGCAAACAGGGTCTGCACCGGGATAAGGATAAAAATAAACGCCACCAGTCGCTTGTCCCGGAACGGGTGATCGGGTCGATGTCGCAGGTATTCCCAACCCGTGGCAATTATCGCAGCTCCCATAAAAACCGCGGCGAGGGAGATGAACAGCTTGTCTTTATTCAAGAGTGACATTATAAAAGCAATCACTGCGGTAATGGTCAGTCCGGCATAGATCATAAAAGCGGTATTGTTGATCTTGAGCTGCGGCGCGGCTGACGGTTGTTTTTCTTCCTTGCCCGACTCTACTTTCATAGCTTTGCTTTCGCGGGCCACCCGGTCCACAGCGTCGCGATCCACTTTGCGGGTGATCATGATCAGGGTTATTATCAAAGAGGTAACAGTAAAAAGCGTCATCAACCAAAACACAGCGGAAAGGCCGTTGGGCGGGAAAACCGTCTCGAACTTTTGCCGGGTGAACGAAGAGATTGGCCCAAAAATAAACGCGCCCAGGTTCATCAGAGCATAGAGCACGGCATAGCCCATGGCCGCGGTCTGCGGATTGGTGTAGCGTTTTACCCCGGCATAAGCAGCCGGTTGGTACAGACCATAGGCGGAAACCATCAGGAACAAGCCGATGAGCATGATGAAAAAGGTTGGCGAACCCATGCCGACAGCCAGGTTCAGGGAGCCGGACAGCGATACCAAAGCGCGTCCCAGCGCCATAACCGCAAAAGCCAGGGCCAACGACGCACGCACGCCGATCTTGTCGGTTACGCCGCCGAGCAGCAACATGGCAAAGGTAATGCCGCCGGTTACGCCACCGTATACCCAGCCGGAGTGCACATCGCTCAGGTTGACGTTTTCCGAGCAATATTTGCCCAGTACGGTGAGAATACCAAAGTAAACCAGTCCCTCGATGATGTAAGGGATATTAATACCATACAAAGCGCGCGGCGCTTTAACAAAAGCCACCAGGGTTTCGCCCAGTTCTTTGAATGCCTCGGCGACGATCTGGCCGAAAGTCTTTTTACCCCCAGACAGGTTGTGTAGTTCTTGATTCATTTGCACTCCACTTGAGATTGAACAAAATTATGCAATTTGTTACTTTTTTATATAATCAGCTAGTTTAATTAATTTCCCACTTGTATCTTTTCCTGAGATCATTAAACCAGGTGTTTTCAATTATTTTTTCATGTTGTAAACGGCCAACAATAATTCCTGGATGTATGCCGATAGTCTTTGCCAGGTCTGTAATTGATTGTTTAGTCGGTTTCTCATTATTTAAAAAATGCTGCAATTTCTGAGGGGGAATTAATGTAGTGGCGGCAAAAGTGTCGGCTTCCCGCTCATATTGTTCTTCCTGCAATTCATTTTCTTCCCCCTCGATAAATGTATAACGACTGTCGTGTAACAGAATATGACCAAGTTCATGAAATAAACTGAACCAGAAAATATCCGCCCAACTGCCTCGTAATGATAATAAAAGCGCCGCTTTCTGTTTGTTAATCCAATACGTGGCGCCATGAGCATAGGTTTTGGGTAAATGCGGAATGACCACAAAAGCAACCCCGGCATCAACCAGAGTGGACTTTAATACTGGTATAAACTCCTCCGGCAGTTGACTTGTCATTTTACGAATGAGCGGCAACTTTTCCTTTAATAGACCTGCGTCAAATGGCCGGCAATGGATTTCACGGGCGCGCAGTTCGCCCATTCGCAGCCAGGCGACGAGAGCTTCCGGTGAACGTTGGGTTTTGGCAGCGCGGAAACAAACCTTATAACGATTTAGATCGCGGATTGTTTCTAGTGATGTAACTCCAAAGAATTGATACAATTGGGTGATTTTGTCTTCACACCTGGAGGTTTTGTCAACAAATCCATATTTTACCAGGTCGTTATAACAGAATTTTGTAATGTACTCTTTTTCCCTGCAGTGGTGTTCTTTTTCTTTTTCTCTGGCCAGAATCAGGCGGTATTCAGTTTCCAGGCCAATCCATACATGCGCCGGAACACCGGTCACTTTTTCCAATTGCAATGCGGTTTCCGGAGTTATTGCTTTGTCGCCTTTATATATTGCACTCAACTTAGCAGCCGGGCGGTTCATCCGCTGCGCCAGTTCTTCCTTTGACAAACCCAATTCGGCAATTACTTCCTCCAGGTATTCACCCGGCGGGATAGCCAGATCGGAATGGTAATTAGTATTAATCGTCATAATGTTTGCTTACCTCCTCAATACAGGCAATTTCCAGGAAATCTCCTTCCGGGGTAAATATCAGCCTGATAGATGCCGTTAAATTAACTGCCCATTGACCTTTGCGGTTCCCCTTTAGCGGATGGCAGCGTAAAGAAGGCAAGGTGCATAATTCATCCAGGTTTTTTACTCTTTTCATGATTTGAATACGTTGGATGTATTTACGGGCCACTGCTTCACCATATACAATTTCAGCTTGTTTGGAATTCGTATATTGCTTTTCCAATTTGCGAGAGCGGAAACGAATTTGCACCGGGCCTCCAAAATTTTACCTCTTGGGTAAAATATAATTTTTTTTTATTAAAGTCAAGTAATTTTACCTTAAAGGTAAAATTTCAAGGAGATTTGTGTTCCATTAAGTAAAAAGTTATTCTATGTATATACGAGGTTCAGTAAGATGTAAAGTTCTTTCAGATCATCCGGTTAAAAACAGAGTAAAGATTTCTGGTAAGCAAGTATTTTCCTGTTTCACAACTTTATATTATTCCAAATGCGAATAATTGTTGCAGATTAGAAATCAATTGTGTAAAATACAGTTTTAAAATTTGTTTGATTAAAATGGTAGCCATGCCAAAGAAATTAAATAATCACGGTCAGGAATCGTTCTTTTTTGATGAACCGGCAGATCCCATCCCCGCGCTGCCCGGCGGACTGGTATTAAAACGCCCGCTGGTTTTTTTCGACCTGGAAACGACCGGTCTGGATCAGGATATTGACCGCATTGTACAGTTTGCGTTTTTAAAAGTAAACCCGGATACCAGTCGCCAGGAATGGATGGAACTGGTAAATCCCGGCATTCCTATTCCGCGCGAGGCGTCGCAGGTGCATAATATCACCGATGCCATGGTAAAGGATAAACCCGCTTTCGGTTCCTTTGCGCCAAAAATCATCGCGTTCCTGCAGGACTGCGACTTGTCCGGCTTTAACATCGTTCGCTTTGATGTGCCGTTCCTGCAGGCAGAGTTGAGCCGCAATAGTACGCCGCTTGATCTGACGACAATAAAAATTGTTGATGCGCAGTCGATTTTCCATAAAATGGAACCGCGCACCCTGTCCGCCGCGTACCGCTTTTACTGCAACGGAGAACACGAAGAAGCGCACGATGCTATGGGCGATGTGCGCGTTACCCTGGATGTGTTCTTTGCCCAGTTGCAAAAATATTCGGATTTGCCCAAGAGCGTGGAAAAGCTGGGCACATTTTGCACCATCAAAGATGACCGCTGGGTAACACCGGATCGCAAATTTTACTGGCGGCACGCCGAAGCGGTGATCGGTTTTGGTAAACATAAAGGCAAAACGTTACAATATATATTTGAAAATGACATCGAGTATTTAAAATGGATGGAGAGCGGTGATTTTGCACAAGAAACCCGACAAATGATCCGTAATGCTCTCAACGGACAATTTCCTAATAAATCCGCAGAACAGGCAGAGGATAATGATTAACAATATAATTTTCGATTTTGACAGCACTATTATCAATGCAGAGGGCAACGAGTTGCTGGTGCAAAGCGCCCTGCAACGCGTTCCGGCCGGTGAACGCGAGGTCAAACAACAGCGGCTGCTCGACTATACCATCAAAGCCACCAACGGTGAAATTCCCCTCAGCGAAGCCATGCGCGGCCGTTTTGCCCTGGCGGAAATCACTATGGAGGATATTAATAGAGTCGCCGCCGAGATTACCAAAACCATCAATCCCATGATCCACGAAACCATTGTGGATTTACAAAAACGCGGCAAAAACATAATTGTTTTCAGCACTAGCATCGAGCAAATCGTCTTGCCGGTTACACAAAAACTGGGTATTGCCGGTGAAAATGTGTTTACCAATACCCTCAAGACGGATAACACCGGGAAAATTCTCGGCGTGCTGGAAGAAAATCCCTTGTTTATGAGCTTGGGCAAGGTTTACGTGGCGGAATTATTAAAAAGTCAGGGGCGGCTGGTGGACGGCACAGCCATCATCGGCGACGGCTATTCCGACCTGGCGGTGAAAAAAAATAATATTGCGGAAATGTTTGTTTATTATTCCGGCACGGTAGATCGCGAAGAGATCCGCCTGCAGGCTGATTTTACGGTCGACAAGTTCGACCAACTTTTGCCGCTGCTAAGCTCGACTGCCGAATATTCGCAGGATGCCCTGGCGACCAAATCCAAAACCTCTGTAGAAGTAATCCCTGAAGTCGTTTTACTGGAAAATGTGCACCCGGTAGCCATACGTAAATTAACCGAGGAACAATATGTTGTACAAAATTTTAAAAATGCCTGGAGTGAACAGGAACTCATCGAAAAAGCGAACCGGGCAAATGTACTAGGGATTCGTTCCAAAACCAAGATTACCGCCAGGGTGATCGAAAATTTACATGATCTGTGGGTTGTGGGGGCGTTTTGCATCGGCACCAACCAGATCGACCTGGAAGCGGCCTCGCAAGCCGGCATACCGGTATTTAACGCGCCGTACAGCAACACCCGCAGCGTAGCTGAATTGGTCGTTGGTGAAACAATTATGCTGATGCGGCGTATATCGGAAAAGAGCGAGGGCGCCCATAACGGCTTGTGGCTAAAACAAGCCGAAGGATGTAATGAAATTCGCGGTAAGACTGTCGGCATCGTCGGTTATGGTCATATCGGCACCCAGGTATCGGTGATGCTGGAGAACCTGGGCATGTCGGTCATTTTTCATGATATTGTGGACAAGCTGCCGTTGGGCAATGCCCGCCGCGCCAAAGATCTGTATGATCTGTTGGAGCGCTCTGATGTGGTGACCCTGCATGTACCGGATACACCGGAAACCCGTAACATGATCGGCGAAAAAGAAATGGTACGGATGAAGCGCAACAGTTACCTGTTAAACCTGAGCCGCGGCAAAGTAGTAGACCTGGACGCCTTGCATAAAATGCTGGAATATGGCCACCTTGCCGGCGCGGCGGTAGATGTATTTCCATACGAACCGGCCGGGAATGATGAAAAATTTACCTCGCCGTTACAGCATTTACCGAACGTTATTTTAACGCCGCATATCGGCGGCAGCACCCTGGAAGCCCAGGAAAACATTGCCAATTATGTCAGCGATAAAATGGCAAATTTTATCAAAACCGGGTCAACGATCGGTTCGGTTAATTTCCCGGAAATAGAACTGCCGCGCGTCGAAAATACGCATCGTATTTTACATATCCACAAAAATGTGCCCGGCGTGCTGGCAAAAATCAACAGCGTGTTTGCGCGCCGCAATATCAACGTGGAAGGCCAGATCTTGCAGACTCGCGATAAAATCGGTTACCTGATTGTGGATGTAAATATGGACGTCTCCGGACAGGTTCACAATATTATGAAGCATATTACCGAAACGATTCAAGTGCGAAGGATTATCTAGAGCGGAAATCAAAAAATGCCGGAAACCTTGACGATAACGCTGACTGTCCGCAGTTACGAAATGGATTCATTCGGGCATGTAAATAATGCCGTGTATCTTAATTACCTAGAATATGCCCGCTGTGAATATATGCGGCAGCGTGGATTGGGATTTGCGGATTTTCACAAATGGAATACCTATCCCTATGTAACACGCTCGGAAATAGACTACAAATCTCCGGCGCAGGTAGATAATCTGCTTGAAATAAACGGCAGACTTGTCAACTGGACGCGCACCGGGTTTACCATAGAATACGATTTGAATAATCTCACCACCGGACGGTTATGTGCACAGGCAAAAATGAGCTTTGCCTTTGTTAATGACGCCGGCAAACCAGTCCGCGTTCCGGCGCCTTTCCGGGAAAAAATGGGAACCTGATTGCATGTATCAGGTTAAATAAAAAAACATTCAATCAATCAGGAGGGTTGATATGAAAATAAAAATTGTCGTAATGATGAGTGTCATTTTACTGGCAGCCCTGCCTTTATCGGTATCTGCATGGCAGCCGGACAGTGTGGTAATTGGTACGTGGAGCGGCACGGCGGAAATTTTTGCCCCATTTAAAAAAGGCGAATACCCCAGCCCCTACCCGGAAGATTATATGGAAATAGTCATAACTGTTGACGAGAATGGCAATGTGACCGGCCATGTTGGCGATGCGGTATTTACCAATTGCGTGGTAACAAAAAACCGTGGCTGGCTGTGTAAAAAACTCAACTGGCGTTCCGATTATATCGTTACTCACGGTACCCTGGACGGCCCGATTGTCCCCGCTGACCAGGAAACAAAACGCGATTTCACCATTCCGTTCAATATCGTCGACGGTAAATTGCACGGCGGGTTTATGTTGAAAGAACCCTGGCATTATCCATATCCCATGCTGCCCCGGCTGAACCTGGAAAAAACCACAACCAGTGTTGCGGTCAGCCTGAAAGAGTAAGTTCAGCGCCTCTTCATGTTGCGTTAAAATATCCCACCAAGGCAGAATTTGATTTTATATATGTTGATATAAAATTAAATACTTTATTATCCCGGTAAAATGAAACAGGTATGGCGCGTCGTCACATCGGCACGCCGGTAGAATGTAATGTTGTATTACATTGCAATCCTGTATTTTTTGTAATCGTTTATTACTGACATTAATTGAAAGAGATAAAAAATGGAACATACATTTTCTGAATTGGAAAAAATCGGCCTCGATAACCAATGGCAAGAACAGATCGAGGAAACACTGTTAAACGACCGGCAACTGGCCAGGGTCATTGCCGTAAACAAAAACAGTTATATTATCCATAACGGCAGCAGGGAAATTTTTGCCGAGGTAACCGGCAAGTTCCTGTTCCAGGCAGATTCAAGTCTCGATTATCCCACCGTGGGCGATTGGGTGTATACGCAGATATTCGACAACGATTCTTTTGCGGTCATCCACGATCTGGCGCCGCGGCGCTCGTTGTTAAAAAGAAAAACTGCCGGTAAACAGGTAGATTTTCAACTGATCGCCGCGAATATCGATTTTGCGTTCATCATTCAGTCCCTGGATTTAAATTACAATTTACGGCGGCTGGAACGTTACCTGGTCATGGTCAATGAAGCGCACATTTGCCCGGTGGTCCTGTTGAGTAAAAGCGACCTGGTTAGTAGCGAGGAAGTAGCGGAAAAAACTGCGGAAATCCTGAAAATCCAGCCCGGTATCGAGGTGTTGGCATTCAGCAACAATTCGGCAGACGGCCCGGAACGGGTCAAACAATTATTACAGCCGGCCAAAACCTATTGCCTGCTCGGCTCATCCGGGGTAGGTAAAACCACGTTGCTGAATAATTTTTTAAATGAAGAAAAATTTGCCACCAACACCGTGCGGGATAAAGACAGCCGTGGCCGGCATACCACAGTCAGCCGCCAGTTGATTATCCTGGAAAACGGCGCCATGATCATCGACACGCCGGGTATGCGGGAACTCGGGATGATGGACGTCGAAGCGGGGCTGGACGACACGTTTTTTGAAATCACCGCACTGACCTCGCAATGCCGGTTCAATGATTGCACACACACCATAGAGGCCGGCTGCGCGGTGCTGGCGGCGGTTAAAGAGGGCACGATCGACGTAGATCGCTATCAGAATTATCTTAAAATGCAAAAAGAGGCCGCCTATAATGAAATGACCTATTTACAAAAACGACAAAAAGACAAGCAGTTTGGTAAAATGGTCAAGTCAATTTTGAAAAATAAGGTAAAAAAATAACTGTACGGAACCGGAATGAATAAATGCAGCAGTAAAGCGGTCATAGATACTCTCTATGGATAAAAGCCTGTAAAAGAGTATGCCGGCTTTACTGGACGGCAGGGATGACTGAATTATACCGAATTGTCCCTGCCGGCTGCAGGTTCCCGGGGACCGGGCCCGCTGTTGCAGGATATTATCACGTTTAATTTTCACCCGGTTGAGCGCTGTTCAGCGACCCGACAAAAAGCAGTTGTGCTATAAATTTAGATTCCTTACAATGACCCTCCTCGCAGCAAGCTGACACATTGGTGTATAACCCCGGCACGATCAGATACTCAATGCTATAAAGTCTAGTCAACCTCACCGCACATCCAGCACAAGCCCGGATAGGTTCGGAGTTTTAGTCCTGCCTTTATTGCAGTCCTGTGCCCCAGGTGGACTCCACTGAAATGCTGCCGGTTCGCAGGTCTGCTTACAAGCTAAACCCCGTTAGGGGTGAAATGTTTATAGTAAAATGAATAAATTAAGTGGTAACCCCTTTAGGGGTGGAACCCGGAGGGGCGCTTTTCGGTCATCGGTCATCTCGATACGTCCCGAAAGGTGAAGCAACGGGACTACTCGATGACCGTAGTATATTTCAGAAAAATCGGTCGTCGAGTAGTCCGTCCCGCCAAGCGGGGCGGACGTATCGAGACGACATTTCCTGGCCAGTACGCAACAAATATACTCATTGCCACGTCATTTATGACGTGGTTAATATTATTATATTTAATTGACTTTAGTCAAACATTGAATTAGGCTAAAGCCCTGTTTTTGCTTTATTTGTCCCACGACCTGAAGGTCGTGGCAATCATGGGGTTTGATGGAAAAACCGGTCTTTTGATCACACCGGAACTCATACCCCGGTACGGGAAATAGGCCAGGGTTTCTTACCCTGGACCAAGGGGCTTTTGCCCCTTGTCTTAACAAGAATAGACATGGCATTTTCTATTAAACAATAGGCAGAGTGATACGAAAAAGGAACCTCTTGCTGTTAATGCACGTATCATCTTACATTATTGATCACAAAACCGGTATTTTATATGAATCAACAGGAGTTACAATGGAATCTAGCCTTGAAAAAAGCATTCTCGAATCGCTGGACGGCAGGAATGATGAATTATTACCATTTATTCCCTACCTGTTGCAGGATATGTGGGAGCTGGGCTCGCTGCCGCAGGATATTATCAAACTGATCAGAAAACATCGGTTACCGCTCGATCACACCGGCAAAATCCTGGACCTGGGCTGCGGTAAAGGGGCCGTTTCCATCACTCTGGCGCAAGAATTTGGCTGCCGGGTGCTGGGCATCGACGGCGTGCCTGATTTTATTACCGCAGCGCAACATCAGGCCCGGCTGCACAAAGTGGAAGAGCTGTGTACTTTTCAGTCAGGCGATATGCGGGAACTGGTTTGTACTCTGGTTAATTTTGACCTGGCGCTGCTGGGGTCGATCGGCCCGGTTTTTGGCGATCTGGAAACGACTATCAACTCCGTTGTTCCATGTCTGAAAAACAACGGCTATCTGCTTATTGATGACGGCTATTTAAAAGAAGATTCACAAATACAAAAACAAGGCTATTGTAAACGCGGAGAAATTTTGCAGCAGATTGACCGCTGTCCGGTACGGATCATTGATGAATATTATATCAATGACACGGCCCTGGGTGATTTGAGTGATGTGATGTATGCACAAATCAAAAACCGGGTTGCGGAATTGATTGCAAAATATCCGCAGCAACGGCATTTGTTTGAGAGCTATCTGCAAACGCAGGAAGAAGAATTTGCCGTTCTTGAAAATGACATGCAGGGCGTTACCTGGCTGTTGCAATACCGGCAATGATCCAATGTAATAACATCTATAACCGGGGAAGCTTGAACTTGTAGGATGGGTAGTGTCCCACTACAACGATAACTTTATGAATAATATTATATTAATCATTACAAAAATATCTGAAAATGTATAGTGGGACACTGCCCATCGTTTACTTTAAGTAAAATTTCTATCTCTTTAATCTTAATGTAGAAATTCAGGTTTAATTTAAAACGTCCATAGCCGGTGGGCCTTAGCCGGTATAGGGAATCACTTCGTTATTCACATTCAATTCATTACACAGCCCGTCGAGTATGGTCTTCCATTGCCGTGTGGGTAACTGCGGTGGAACGACAATGATTGCCGACATGGTGAACAAGGGGGTGCCGCTCATTGGTGCGGGGATCATGTTCGTATCCAGACTCTCTATATTAATCCCTTGTTGCGCCAGTTTATGGGTGATATGATGAATAATCCCTTCGTGGTCGGCGCCATGTATTTTTACCTGGTAAGGCAGCCAGCCGTTGTACTTTTGCGCATCATCGCGTTCGGTTTTTCGCAGGGTGATCTGAAAACCCTGCTGCATCAGGGTCGCCAGTTGATCTTGCATTTTATCAAAAGTGCTTGCCGGAACAGCTATCAGCATCAGCATGGCAAATTCACCGCCCAGGTGCGCCATTTTACTGGCTTCGACATTGCCTTCATGGTTGAGGATAATATGGGTAACCTGGTCGACAATACCTATTCGGTCCGGGCCGGTCAGGGTAAGAACGATATGATTTCGCATAGACAACTCCTCCATTTTAAGGAAATATACAATTTTATGCGGACAAGTCCAATAAAAAATGAAAAGACGACCAGGAAAATAATTAATGTAGTATAAAGCAGTAAGCCGGTGATAATACAATATTTTACAAGAAATTGGCCTTATCGGACCTCCTTTTCACATAAAAAAGGGAACCTGAACAGTTTTCGTGCGTCCTCTTATACAGCAGAATACGCCTGACCGGGCTGTTTACTAATTTAAGGAGGTTAAGATGAAAAAACGATACATGTATCGCAATTTTATGATTTTAACCGTTTTTGCATTAGCAGCAATTGCTGTCGCTGCGGAAAAAACGATAACCGGTACTGATGCTCAGGTCAAAGCCTTTCTTGATGCGCATAAAAATCAATGGCATGATATGAACATACCGGAGCAGGACGGGCAGATTTTATACGATCTGATCATAACAAACAACTATACCCGCGCTCTGGAAATCGGCACATCTACCGGGCATTCGGGTATCTGGATTGCCTGGGCATTGAGCAAAACCGGCGGTAAGCTGATCACCATCGATATTGACCGTGAACGCCATGAACAGGCCGTGCAGAACTTTAAAGAGGCCGGACTCGATCAGTATATCGACGCCCGCCTCGGCGATGCTCACGAAATAGTGCCAAAACTTGGAGGCCCGTTTGATTTTGTGTTCAACGATGCGGATAAAGACTGGTATGTGAATTATACAAAAGCGATCCTGCCGAAACTGGTTGCTGGCGGCTGTTATACGGCGCATAACGTCAATCCCCGGTCGCATAGTACGGATATTATGGAATACTGGAAATTCGTGTCCACTCATCCGCAACTGGAAACAAAAATGGCTAATACTGAAGGCAGCTCTATTGCAATAAGCTATAAAAGGGCCACGCCGCAAACAGAAAAGAACACCGCGGAACAAAAATAATCGGGAGCAATCATGAATGACCGGCATAACCCACAGGATCCTTTTCTGGGCCTTTTATCTGCAACCAATATTGTTATAGCAAATATGATCGGCGCGGGAATATTCACGATTTCCGGCCTGCTGATGCAGGATCTGATCAATCCCTGGGCGATGCTGGCGTTATGGCTGGCCGGCGGACTGATAGCCTGGTGCGGCGCATTATCTTATGGCGCGCTGGGAATGGCTATGCCGTATGCCGGGGGTGAGTATCTTTTTCTCTCCCGGCTTTATCATCCCCTGTTTGGCTTTTTAAGCGGCTGGGTTTCATTTCTAGTCGGTTTTTCCGCCCCGATAGCTGCTTCCGCTATCGGCTTTGGTGAATATTTTTATCGCTGTTTTCCGCAATTGCTGGCCGTGCCGGGAATTTCCGATCCGATCCTGGTAAAAAAACTCACCTCGCTGCTGCTGATCGCCGTTTTTACAATTGTTCATATCAAAGGGCTTAAAACCGGGGCGCGTGTGCAAAATGCAATTACCGGATTAAAAATAGCGTTCATTGTATTATTACTGCTGGCCGGTTTCAGCCTGGGTCATGGCAATTGGCAGCATTTTCAAGCTGCGGCTCCGTACAGGTTTGATTTTAATGGCTGGAAAGCAATGGGATTAGGGTTGATGTGGATCATGTTCGCTTATAGCGGCTGGAATGCTGCTACCTATATCGGCGGAGAAATTAAAAATCCTGGTAAAAACATCCCGCGTTCATTACTGCTGGGAACGGCGGCAGTAACCTTGTTATATTGCCTATTGAATGTATTATATATATATGCCGTTGCGCCTGTGGAAATGCGTAGCGTTATTTCAATAGGCGGGCTGGCGGCGGGAAGACTGTTCGGCCCGGCGATGGAGCATTTTTTCTCACTCTTTATTGCCATTGCCTTGCTTTCGTCACTGAGCGCTTTTATCATTCTTGGCCCCCGCGTATATTATGCCATGGCAAAAGACGGCTTGTTTTTTAAAGCAGCCGGCCGGATCAATGAAAAGTCAGGCGTGCCGGTCACAGCTATCCTGTTGCAGGCGTTACTGGCAATGATCTTGGTGCTTTCCGGCACTTTTGAACAAATATTAACTTATATGGGTTTTTCTTTGGGCATTTTCCCGCTTTTAACTGTTGCCGGTGTATTCCGGGTGCGAAAAACCGATAAAACCCTGCGGCTACCGGGTTACCCGTTAGCGCCGGTCATTTACCTGCTGTTCGGCAGTATCATTCTGATCCTGGCATTCCTGCAGCGGCCTTTGGAATCCGGAATTGCCCTGGTGACCGTTCTGGCGGGTGTGCCGTTTTATGGAATTTTTAAAAAAAAGAACCTGTCAAACAATACATAGCACACGTGAACCGGGGGAAAAGACTTGGTTAGTTGCCGGCTCGGTAATCGGGTAGTCCCCCTGCTTCATCTTTCGGGACATATCGAGATGACTGATGATCATACCCGCGGTTCCACCCCTAACGGGGTTACGAGTTTTTTATTTATTTTACTATAAACATTTCACCCCTGACGGGGTTTAACCTGCAGGTCGGGATTGCGGCCCGGCAGCATTCAGTGTGGTCTACCTGGGGTACAGGGCTGCTATAAAGACAAGACTATGACTCCGAACCTGTCCCGGCTTGTTCTTAATTTGCGGCGAGGTGAGCTACACTTTATTGCGAGCTGACCGGGGCATGTCGTCTCGATACATCCGGGGATGTATCAAAAGCTTAGAATGGGAAAGTGTAGTACACCTGGGGCATTTTTCCGCTAAAAATCAAGTGTCTATGAATTGGACTAATATCATGTTTTTAAAGAGATTGCGGAAAGGTGTGCCACACTTTCCCTGGTACTCATTTCCAAAAAAATTACTACAATAACTGTTTTTGATACAGCCCCGGACTACTCGACGACCGGTTTTCCCGTCAAACCCTGTCATTGCCACGACCTTCAGGTCGTGGGACAAATAAAGCAAAAACAGGGCTTTAGCCTAAGGAAGTACTTGACTAAAGTCAATTTTTTAGTTTTTGTAATCCACGTCATAAATGACGTGGCAATGAACAAAACGATTAACGCTCACCC
>JAKQIY010000020.1 GCA_029561455.1 bacterium | reverse complement strand
ATCGCCGCGTTCCGTAAAGATCTTGATATTACATTCCGGCGGTAAACCGTAAAATGCAATCCGGTCGTACTGAAAATCATCGCCAAATTGCACCGCACGCGCGCGGAGGTCGTATGGATTGGGTACCACTCGGATATCGGCTAATTTATCATGAGCAGGTCGGCGCAAGTAGGCGGCTTTGCTGGTCAAAGTCCAGAACATACTGCTGACCAGTGGAGTACCGGGATTTACATCATTCAGAGCGCTGTTACCTTTGGATTGTATATAGTAGTAATAATTGAAACCGCGCACAGCCGAAGTGTCGTCAAAAGTATGCACAACATCCGCAGCGCTGCATTCAAAGATCTTTTTATATACGGTTTTGGGATCCATCACACTGCCTTCGGAACGATAGATCACATATCCTTCAAATCCGGGCGTTGTTGAAGCGTTATTAGCCCAGGTAAGACGAATACGGTCGCCGCCGGATTTAACAATGAATTCACTTGGGGGCGGCGGTGGTTGCGGAATATTATAACCACTGTTATAATTTCTTGCCGCATTTTCAAATGTTTTCATTATCGAATCGCGACCGGTTTGCACCCAGGCCTTTTTATAAGCGTCAAAATCTGTAGTTTGTGTATTATTGGGCATAAATAAAACAGGAGCATTAGCATTATGATTAGTCCATTGTAACCAGTTACCGCCAACCTCACGGTTCTTTTCGCGACTGAGGCCGGCAACGCCTTGCGCTAAAACAAATTGAATACTATCACCCCAGGCTAGTATATACGGGCCAAAACCCTGGGTGGCAATGGTTCCGCCAATATCGCCGCTGCTTTTGGTATACAGGTCGGCATACCCGGTTCCTACCAGTTGCGCCTGGGTTTGTTCGGCATGGCCTTTGGTCATTGCTTCATAACGCAATGACATGACTGTTTCGTCATATTCACTGCTGGCGCGTTTTGAGGCTACCGCATCAGCGCCAATATAATAGGTAGTGCGCGGTTGATAAGGATTATCACTATGGTCAGCGGCAGACTTGTCGGCATGTAACGTTATATGCCCGATATATTTTGCAGCAGCCATAACTCCATCATCCAGTTGGTTGGGGCAACCCCAGTCATCCGACACATTGCGTTCGGAATGAGGGCCATACCAGGCTATATTGGCGCGATATTTAAAATCGGCAGCCGCCGGGTTGGCGCCGATCACATCACAAACCATATTATAACCCCACGTGGTATTCCAGATACCCCATCCCTGACCATTAGCGGGCACAGATTCGCCGGACATGGCATAACGATCCATCAGGTAAAAATATACACCCTCAAGAGTTTGTTTTTGAATATTGCCCAAATCATTCGCATTAACAATACCGGTATTCTTTAAGGTGTATTCAAAGATATAATAGTTATCATGGTTTTGCTGGGTAAAAGCATAAACCTTTTTGGTGATCGTTACACCCATCAATGTATGATTTTTGAGTATTAATATACGGTCGGCGGGAATGGTATCATCCTCTTTATCCAACACATCATACAAATCATTAACAGTAGCTACTTCATCATCGACTACAACGCTCGGATGACGAGTTTTACCAATTAACTGAAAATCGCCAGGCAATGGATTAAAGACAACAAATTGTTGAAATGTAGTGGGTTTAGGTCCGATGTTAACCACCATCGGCGAATATTCCCGCTTCATTTTGGAATCGTAAAATTTTTCGCAGCCGATCATAACACCGCGTGAGCGCATGGTTGTTTGCCGCAACCCATACTCAGCTGGCCAGGAAAAATAGATACTTAAATCGTCATAGCCGCCTTCGGTTTCGGAACCCTGCTCCGAAAAAAAGGTATGCAGTGAATTAACCCGCAGCCATTTCATTTCGCCGGATTTCTGGGCATATAAAGATTGCGCCAGTCCAACAATCGTAATAACTGCCAGGAGGTGCAGCCACGATACTTTTATTTTAATGTTTGAATATTTCATAGGTTATCCTCACTCCTTTTGCACTATTTCAAATCGAATGTCAGACGAATGCCAAAGAATATTTGACGGGGATTAAAAAACGTAAAGGAAGTCATATTCGGCATATCGATATAAGCTTTATCGTCCAATATCTTTTTCAATCTTGTCTTGCCGACATCGACCCACTGGTCATTCACATATTCCACGTATTTACTGGTGCTTTTTTCATAATAAATTACGCCCGCATCGCCTTTGTCATTCTGATAATCGATCTGACCCCAAAGGAATATGGGTTGATATTTGATATTGTCCTCCCGGTAGGTGCCGATTTTATCGTCGCCGGGAATACTTTCATAAGTATCGCTTTCAGGGAGATGCAGACTTTTAACATAATCATTATAGTCATCGCCATACGCGCCAAAATTGCTTAACGACATTCTGCGGTAATTAAAGAGGTTTTCTATATCCACAAATCCCTGTACGCTGAATTTGCCGAAATCAATCGTTTTACCGAAACGTAAAACTGAATCGAAAAAGTCGACAGTTTTCACATTATTGCTAACCTTTAAAGACTGATTAGTCGCCGGATGGGTAGTCCAGGGACCGGCCTGCCAGTTTAACAATATATTAGCTGTATATCCACCGATGGGATATATACCGCCAACGACCGGGCCGAATTTATCCGGGGTATACAGGGTGAGGTTTAACCGGGCATAGGGGCTGGGGATCGGTCTCTCCTGGTAAAGATTGATCGTCGCTTCGTCATATAACTTTTGCTGTGTATAATCTTCATACACTCTGCCGCGGTCAAAATGACCGGACGTGGTGACCTGGTAAGTATAGTTAGCAAAAAAGCTCCACCACAAACCACGGTTTTTACGGAGTGTTAATTCAAAACCGCGGATATCTTCATAACTGTTACTGGTGGTTTTATTATACACAATTCCGCTTACCGAGGTATACTGGGTAGTATTTTGCTGATCGAAAATATCATGGTAAAAAGCCGCCATCTGCAATGTAAAATCATTGAACAGAATATGGTCGTAACCCAATTCATAAGAGACAGTTTTCGCCAGGGTGAGGTTCGGATCGCCGAAAAGCGACATACTCCGGTCCGAGGCGCGGCCAATGCGGAATAAATTTTCATAAGAGGGCATTTGCTTAAAATGACCATAATTGAAGAACAATTTGGAATTTTCAGTGATCGGATGCGAAATGCCGAGCCGCGGGCTCAGTTGCCATTGCGGCGTTGATTTAGCCATTGTAAAATCAAGATTCTCATTATATTTCGAAGAGAAGAATTTTTGATTATAAGGATCGACATCCCACCATTCCGTATTAGAGTTGCTGTAATCCAGACGCAATCCCAGGTTCATGATAAAACCCTTGGTTTCCAGCTTGTCCTGCACATACATGGCCGCTCGGATCGGAAAGACCCGCATTTGTACCCGCTGGAGATAATTATTTTTTTCAAAGTTTGCCATTTCGCCATAATCAAAATCGAGGTCATTATAAACAAACTCTGCCCCGGCTTTGACCAGATTATAATAGTTTACCTGGTTAGTCACATCCGCCTTGAAGGTAGTTGCGGAAACAACGGTATTATCACGCCGCTTGCAACTGGTACCGCCCAAAAGCATACCGGCAATACCGTTTTTACTGTCGTATAAATATCCGAATGGCGCCTCATCAACCCAATAATCCGGCACCACTTCATATAAAGTAGCAGTATCCCGTGCTTCCGGGGGACGAGAGTAATAATCGCGCCGGAAATGTTCCAGAGAGAGTTCGTAAAACATTTTGGGAGAAAGTGTATGGGTCAATTTGGCGGAAACGTTTTTATGGCCAATATCGGCCAGGCTGAAAAAGCCGGTGCCAAATAAAATACCGTCAGTGCCGCCTATTACACTTGCAATAGTATTCCCATCGCGTATATAATAACTTGACCAATTTTGTTGCATGGTATACATCTTGCCAACCATACCGGAAACCATCAGTTTCATAGAGGGTGTTATATCCGAGGTGACTTTCATGGTCCAATCATTATCAACATAGTCTTCCCGGGTGAGGGGGACAACCAGCATTTCCCGGTAACGACGGTAAGAAGTGAAAAAGCGCAAATCACCCAGATATTTACCAATCACCGGAACCGGGCCGCCAAATCCGGCGTCCACATTATAATCCGGCTGGTCATAAGCAGGCTGTTTGCGCGCTTCCCACAAGTATACCTGCTGGGCCGCCATTGGGGAAAGATCGTTATTGGGATTGTTATCCGTCATCAGTTCCTGGGATACGGCATTCCAACCCCGGAAAAACGGGTACTGTGCCTGGGTATAAACATCCCAGGCGCCGTTTTTAGTACCGGTCCAGCAAACATCATTATCCAGATATGGGCGCATCCACATCGAGTTACGGTCAAATGGGGAAATGCCAAAATGTTTTTTGCCGGGAGGGCTGTATTTGAATTCAATATTGCCGGCATAAGAAGCTTTACTGCCTTCACGGGTAACTACATTGATAATACCGGAACGCACTTGTCCATATTCTGCATTAAAACCACCGCGTTCAATAGAGATTTCCTTGATGGCACTAAGAGCCAAACCGGAAACCGGCTGGTTGTTGCGCGGATCGCGCAAGGTAACACCGTCCATTAAAAACAATGCTTCATCAGCGCCGCCGCCGCGAATTTCAAGGTAACCCTGCACACCAGCCTGTAACCCAACGACACTCTGAACACTGGCTACCGGCAGTTCCTGCACTTCATCCGCAGAAACCGCAACCACACTGGTCGAAACATCTTCGCGCAGGGCGTTTCTCTCCGCTACAATAGTAACGGCTTCGCCTTCAAGCACTTCCATTTTCATATCTACATTCAACCGGAAGGTTTGATCTATCAATACGCGAACATCATTAACAGTCATTTTGGAATAACCGATTACAGTAACATCAACTGTATAAGTACCTGGCGGGACATGTAATACAGTAAAATTACCGTTTATATCGGCAGCGCTTCCCAGGTTAGTGCCCCGAACGACAATATTTGCTCCCGGTAATGGATCGCCATTCTCTGCATCTGTGATGGTACCGGCAATTTTACCTGTGGTGCCGGCCCATAGAGAACAGACCAGAAACATTACCATAAACATAGCAAAAGATATGACAGAAAATCTTTTGTGTGTCATAGGTTTTCCTCGATTGTTGGTTTTATGATTAGGTTTTTTATTTGCTTATCTATTGTATAGTATATGTGTTGATATAAAATAAAAAACAACAGTGGTTCAGGGAATTGCCGTAAGATAAATTAACGTAAAATTTTCTTTGTGCTTGTCGACAGGATTAAGTTTGGGTCAGATCGCTATAATTAATTAGTATTGAACGACCGGTATATCAATTAAAAGATAACAGCTTTATACTAATTTATTATTAAATAAAAATATAATACTAATTATTGAGGATATAATAAAGTGAATAATAGTGAATTTAACCGTTTTTCACATGTTAAACTGGAACTCTAAAATTTTTCAGAAAAAACTTGTTTAATTGCTAAAATGTTATATAATATATCTCACAGAAAACAGTAATTATTTTTAAGATATTTTTTTCTAAATAAATTTAACATGTTAAAATTCAACTCGTTTTTTAACAAGTACGAACAATAATAAAAGAATCGTGTAGAGGTTTCCCGGTTCATATTTACTCAGGCAATGGAATGGTCCTAAATCTAGTATATGAAAAAATATGATAAATAACAATACAAAAAAAGAAATTTTAGATCGAATCATTAAAAGCGAGGAATTTGCCAATTCACAGGTATACCAGAAACTCTTGATTTACCTGGTCAATGCTTCGATAGAGAATCGATCTCTGAAAGAATATACGATCGCCCTGGAATTCTTTAATAAAGGGACAGATTATAATTCCACGCAGGACACAATTGTCCGGGTGCATATTTACAACTTGCGCAAAAAGCTGGAAAGTTATTACAACAAAGAAGGGAAAGCGGAAAAACTACGAATTCATATCCCCCGCGGCCATTATGAGATTAGTTTCTCACAAGCTAATTCACAAGGTGACAGCAGTACAATAAAACAATACAAAATAATTATTACCACTCTACTGGTTCTTCTTTTGCTTAGCAACGGTATTTTGCTCCAGTTGCTGAAGAAAAGTAATACAAACAGAGAACAATCACTATCACTTGTCAAACAGGCTATCTGGTCAGACTTTTTTACTTCGCCCAAAGAAAAGATGGTCGTGCTTGGCGATCATTTCTTCTTTGTACAGCATGCCATGTCTCCGACCGACCGTACACTTTTGCGCAGGGACGATATCAATTCATTGGAGGATTTCAATAATTATCGCAAAGATCATCCGGAACTTATTGACAGTTGGGAACTGCCATACCCGCTCTTTCCCAAAAACAGCATTTGGCCGTTTATTGATCTTTTATATGTTTTTAATAAACTGGATATTGATTATATACCCAAATATACATCCTCGGTTACAGCCACAGATATAAAAAATTACAATTCTATCTTTGTCGGCTCATTTCACACTCTCGGCGCCTTTGGGAAAATGTTCAGTAATTCAAATTTTTCATATACTGTTTATCCCAATAAATTAATTATCAAAGATAAAAACAGTAATGATTTTAAAGAATATATAGATAGAAGCAACCCCAATGACTACCATACGGATTATGGCATCGTCAGAAAAATACCCGGGCCGGACAAAACTATAATCTTCATTTTTACCAGTTTTCATGATACCGGAACAATCGGTATAATTAAATATTTTACCGACCCCAAAAGCCTGGCAGAACTGGAAGAATTGTTTATAAAAAAATATCACCACGTACCGGAATATTTTGAAATATTCTTTAAAGCCAGCGGTTATAACCGTACAGCTTATAAAACTGAAATCGATTCCGTTTATGAAATAAAACCGGAAACGCCCCTTTGGTAATAAAACTTGTCTACTCTATGGTTTTTTGAATAGTGATTTTACGGGTGCGTTTTTGCGTATACTGCCGGGCTTGTGGAAGCCATTCACGGGCTAAAGAATGTTCCGGGTTGATGGCAAGACATTTTTCCCAGGCATTGATTACCTGGTTCCACTGTCGTTGTTCCCAGTAAACTGACCCCAGGTAATACCAGGCATCAGCCTGATTCGGGTCAATTCTGGTAATGGCAAGAAAATCCTCTTTGGCAGCATCCCAGTTTGAAATATTTTTGTAACAAATACCCCGGTTATATAATGCATTTATATTTTGGGCATCGGCATTAAGCGCCTGGTCATATTCAGAAATGGCATTGCTAAAATCCTTTTCCTGCCGATACAGATCGCCGCAATGCAGATGAACAATCGATAATGCAGGTTTTAATTCCAGCGCTTTTTTATATTCAACTAGTGCTTGCTGAATATTTTGCATACGGCTAAAACAATAACCACAATAATAAAAAGACATTGCTATTATTTCAGGATCAGAACTCGCTTCAGAAACGCGTTTATAATCGGAAATTGCCGCTTCATATTCACCCAAATTACGGTTACAATGCGCCCTGTAATAATAACATTTAATATTATCCGGCGAAAACATGATAGCAGAATCATAATCGCGCAGAGCCCGAGTAAAATCACCTATATTTTGGTAACTATTGCCCCGGTTAAGAAAGGCCGGCCCATAAGTGGGATCAATACTTAAAGCAGTGGTATAGTCTATTATTGCAAGACTGTCATTATGCAGGCTTTGCAACACATTACCGCGATTATTTAAAGCCGTTGCCAT
Organism: bacterium; assembly: GCA_029561455.1. Taxonomy (GTDB): domain Bacteria; phylum Zhuqueibacterota; class Zhuqueibacteria; order Residuimicrobiales; family Krinioviventaceae; genus Fontivivens. Next base: position 57,769 of record JAKQIY010000020.1, on the reverse strand, counting down.
TTTGCCATCCAGAAGAATGGCTTTACTGTAAAAAGCAATTTGCTCATCCGGATCAATAGATTCATACCCCCGTTTAAACCAGTATGCCGCTTTTAAAGTATCTGTTTCATAAATTGCACTATCGGAATCGACCGTATAATCACGGATTTGTTGCCGCATTAAAGCGCGGGAAGCCTGTGATTCTTTAACCCGCTCTAAAAATTCGCGATCCGGTTTTGCGCTGGTTTGATCTTGTACTTTATTCAGAATGTGTTGGGCCAGTTTTATATTTACCGGATCGGTCTCGGCATTTTTACGAAACGCCAGAGTATTGACCAGAACGCCCTTTTCAATAAAAATACCCCTGGCGCTGCGTTGAAACGGCGCATAACTATATTCCGAGCGGAGTACATCGGTTATTGCCAGCATGCCGGCAATTGCCTGCCAGCATTGTTTGCGAACAGATGCAGATTCAAGCTCCGGTAACAGATCGATCAATTCATTTAAACAAGCCGTTTTCAGGCGTCCGCATTGTTCCTGGTATTGGGTGATAATTAACAACCAGGATACTTTTTCTTTAAAAGTAAAATCACCATGTTTCTCAAATCTTTCCAGGGTCGAATTATAATCGTCAACAGCCTTTTTATCACCGTTATCAATTTCATTCTTAAGGGTTTGCAGCCGGGTAAAGTCTTCATCGTTGCGATAGAGTTTTTCCATTCTTTCCTGAACGGCAGCCAGGGTACGAAATCGCAATTCCCGGAAAGCAATCCCTATACTATCCTGCCAGGGGAATGCCGAAGCAAATAAGAACATACTGTCTAATGGCCAGGTTTTTTCAAGGCGATCAGTTAAACTTTCCAGACTGTAACCAGGGTTCAGCAGGTCATTTTTATGAATATAACGCTTGAATAATGCGGATAATTGTTGTGTGATCTGTGTATTTTGAGCTAATGTAAGCGAATCCAGGTCCACAGCCAATCGGGCCATTTCGGTCAGGGCATCCGGTCCGCCATCCCGGGTTGTTTTATTGAGTGCGCATGAAATAAGGGAAAAAACGGTTATTAAAATTTGTAATATATATCTATTCATAGATATAATTTATTACAACATTGGTTTAATAACAATAAAAATTAATCGGGGAAAAAAAAGGGAGTAATTCCTGTAACAGAATCACTCCCCGTAAATTTGATTAATTACTTAATTCCAGGGTAACAACAGATTTGGACGGTAAATTTATAACAAGAGAATTATCTTTAATTTTGAAATCCTTGAATGCCTGAATATTAACCTGCTCCGGTTTGCCGAAATCATTATAGGAATTCATAGCCGGGCCGGTAATAATTTCTCCGGCAGATTTGGCAAATTTAGCAGCGCCGCGCACATCTATCGATAATTCAATGTTTTTATTGGGATTCATATTTGCCAGGGAGATATGAACCTTACCCTGCGCATCGCGTGAAGCGGAAGCGCTGACTGCCGGAACTTGCTCTTTTTCGAATTTGTAATCCTCACATTGAATATCTAGAGGCAGCATGGTGGCGTCCTGGTGTACTTTAAACATTTTGAACACGTAAAAAGTGGGGGTTTTGACTATCTGGTTGTCTTTGGTCAACAGCATGGCTTGTAAAACATTAATGGTCTGAGCAATATTGGCCATTTTTACCCGGCGGCATTGATTGTTAAATATATTCAGATAGAGAGCCGCAGTTACCGCATCACGAACCGTGTTTTGCTGGTATAAAAAGCCGGGATTGGTGCCGGGTTCAACCCAAAACCAGTTGCCCCATTCGTCGGCAATCAAACCGATGCGATTGTTCGGATCAAATTCATCCATGATACTGCTGTGCTGCCGCAACCGTTCATCAACCACCCAGGTTACCTTCATGGTGTTGAACCAGTCATTTTCATTAAACTGAATGGCGGAACTCTTATCGTTCCAACCACGACAAAAAGAATAATAGTGAAAGGAGTAGCCCTGGATCAAATTGGGATACGCTTGTGTTTTTTGCATAACAGTGCGGGTCCAGGCAAAATCCGGGTCGGTGCCGCCACTGGCAACCTTGTATAACCTGCCAGCATTCATATAAGTGGCGTAACGCTTGAACTGATCGGCATAATATTCGGGAGTCATATTGCCGCCGCAGCCCCAGCTTTCATTACCTACCGCCCAGTATTTTACATTCCAAGGTTTTTCACGACCGTTCTTTTTACGTAATTCGGTCATCGGACTTACAGCATCCGAATTGATATATTCCACCCATTCGGCAGCTTCCTGAACTGTGCCACTGCCGACATTGACACAAATATAGGGTTCACATTCCAGCAATTCACAAAGATCTAGAAATTCGTGAGTACCAAAGCTGTTATCTTCAGTTACACCACCCCAATTGGTATTGATGATGGACGGACGATTGGCGCGGGGGCCGATACCATCTTTCCAATGGTATGTATCGGCAAAACAGCCGCCTGGCCAGCGGATGACCGGGGGTTTGATCTCGCGCATTGCTTCTAACACATCATTGCGAATACCACGGGTATTAGGTATCGGCGAGTCCTCTCCTACCCAGAAACCGCCATAAATACAATTACCAAGATGTTCGGCAAAGTGTCCATAAATATGCTTACTGATCTGTTCCTTGCCCAAATCGGCATTCACGATGATCCGGTTTGTGGTTTCACCGGCTAAGGCAACGGTAATAAACATTACAAAACATAACAGGGTAACTAGTTGCAAAAATTTGTTCATAACTCGACCTCATTTTTTAATACTTGATAATTATCTTTTATTACGTAAAAATGATATGGTTACTTTAAAAGCATCATTTTCTTTTGCTGCATAAAGGCGCCGGATTTAACACGGTAAATATATATTCCGCTGGCTAAACCGCTACAATCAAAAGCCAGGTGATGGACGCCGGCGCTTTGCCGGGCAAAAGTATTTTCATAAACCAATTCACCCAGCAAGTTAAAAACCTGCACAGTAACATCCCCGGCTGCCGGTAACGACCAGGTAATATTCGTTACCGGATTAAAAGGGTTTGGATAATTCTGCTCCAACTCAAATTTTGACGCCGGCTTGAGCAACGGAGCCTGAACATTATCAGGGTAATTACCATAATAATAATCGGTGCCGCTGTCAAATGCCTCAACTGAGAAAAAGTATTCAACGCCATGATTCAGGCTGTGTATGGCAACACTATCGGCGTCATAAACCATATAATTGTTATATAATTTAGTGGGAGCTGTGCCAAAACGAATAATATAGCCGTCGCTGTTTTCCACCGGATTCCAGCGGATAACGGCGTCGCGGCCATCGGCTTCGCTGCGCTCGACGGTGAAATCGGTGATGGGAGTGTACATCGCTTGTGCAGAGTTGCCGAAAACACGCAGATCACGAACTGCAAATTTACCCTCGCCCGGAGTGAATACATTAACGATGCGCACAAAACGGGCATCGACCGCCGGGTCAATCTCGGTGTAATAATGCGGAATATCCTGCAAATTTTCGCTTTTATCAATAATGGTTTGCCATTCCACACCGTCGTTCGAAACATCGACATGGTATTGTTCATAAACCTGAACCGTACGTCCCCGCACTAGTTTTGGAGTAGTGCCATGCTCGCCCAGGTTTACCTGGATCGCCTGAATATGGCACACCTTACCCAGATCAAGCTGCATCCATTCGCCGGCATTACCGGTTTCGGCGCACCAATATGTTTTAATATCATTATCGACGGCATTCTTCAAGCTGTATCCTTTTAATACCGAAGAACATTGCGCTTCTTTGAGACGGGAAAGCAGCATAAAACCGGCAAAATTATCGGTTTCCGGCGTTTCCTTCACACCCGGATAAAACTGGGGATAATCGCCAAAGGCGGTATTGGTATGAATGACATTGTCGGTGTCGAATCCCACCGGGTAAAGGCTAAGACGGCGTTCAAACATGTGTTTAATAGAAATCACCGAGGTAACGATCCGCCAGTAACGGCCTTCTTTATCCCGGAAGGTGCTGCCGTGTCCTGCACCGGTAATAAAACCGGTGGGTTTAAAAGAAAAAGGACTATAGCTGGCATAGCTATAAGGACCAAGCGGATCGGTAGCGGTATAAATACCATCGGCATAGGTTTTGAATTCAGTGCCCGGAGCAGCATATTGCAAATAATAGATGCCGTTATGTTTATTCATCCACGATCCCTCAATCCAGGGTTGTTCATCCAGCAAGTTATCGTCACCGCGTCTTTCCCAGCCATGCGTGGCGGCATTGTTGGTGACGATAGTATCTTGCGCGCCCTTTTCCACAAACAGGCTGTCCGGCCGCAGTTCAACAACCCAGGTAGGCGTTACATTGGACAAACCATGATACATAAAGACCCGGCCGTCATCGTCCAGGAACAGCGCCGGATCGCCATAACTTTTCAGTTTATCGCCTTTAATCCATACGCCGCCTTTGGGATCGGCAGATTTATATAATCGCCCGGCTACGCTGGCGGTGTAATACATGGTATCGCCGATTACAAATACTGCCGGAGCATAAGTTTCAATAATGGGCAGCGCAGATGTGGGAATAACCACGAAATTCCAGGAGCGCATATCGTTAGAATACCAGTAACCGCCGCTACGGGAAGCAAACAGGTAATAATCGTCTTTAAACAAAACGATAACCGGGTCGGCCGCTTCGCGGGCATCGGCAGCATCGCTCATAAACCGGTAGTTCAAATCCAGGGGATTACAAAAAGTCTCGGCGGAACCGGCCTGGGATATGTGCAGTGCGAGTATAAAACCTGCAAGTAAAACCAGGAATGTTATTTTATTGCGTTTTATAGTCATAATCTGCTCCTGATAAGTTGATTATTATAAATGAATTATTAAAAACGACAAGATACAATATCATGTATAATAAAAAAAACAATTATGATAAGCAAGTGTATTTTCGTAACATTAATGAAAAATGGTGATTTAGAATTCAAATGTGGTTATTCTACAATGATGTTTAGATTGTGGTTGTGAGTATTTCATGGATCATTTATCCACAAAACCGCCGGCAAATAATATTACACAAATAGAGCCATAACGGCTATGCGGGCCATAAGCAATACCGGTTACTTTGTAATCGGCATTAAAAATATTGGCGCGGTGCCCCCGGTCAGGAACGCCGTCATCGATCAGCAGGTCGATGATAATATCGCGGGCAGTTTCACTGCCATAAGAGATATTTTCGCCTATGGTGTGCTGCCAGGCGCCATAACGGGCCAAACGCTTGTCCGGGGTACTGCCGCCCTTGCCCTGGTGTCCGGTTTTGCCATTCCAGCCTTGCTCCTGCACATGATCGAGGGCGGCGCGGCTCATAGCAGTTGAAAGTGTCAGTGATGGGACTGCTGTGGTGGATTTTAAAAAGCGGATCGCCTCTTCCAGGGCTTGAGCGCCTTCTTTGGTTACCAGAGTGACCTGACCCGGCTTGGTCAGGTATTTACCCTTGTATAATGGCCGCAATTGTTCCAAATAAACGGCGTATTGCCGGGGATTCGTTCGTGCCGCGTTAATTTCCTGAAGAACATCGCCGGGTGATACTGCAGAATTATCGCTCATAGTGGGCGCTACCTGGTTGGCGGCGTGGTATGGTAAACAGGCTACCAATAAGAAGAGAAATAGCAGGAATAAAGATTTATACATAATTTATCCATTAATATATCTGAATGATCGTATCCAGCGGCGTTTTAAATGTATAGTCCGGGTAATTCCGCCATTTGAAAATTACCCGCACCGCGCTTTTTCCGTAAGGGTAGAGGAATTTAAAATCACCTTGAGAGTAGTTATAATAACGCGCTCCCAAAACTGTATCAGCTAATATTAGAGTTAAACAATTATCTTTAATTGCCACACTATCAATAAATTGGGCGCTAACCCGCGCATATAATTGTAATCGCAAAGTAAGGGTATCCTTTTCAAGCTGAAAATTTTCCAGTTGAACGCCATGGGCTAATGATTTACCCAGGGCGGGAACCTCGGTGTTCCAGGGATAGTGAGTAAAAGAGAGATAGCGTACCGGCTGCGGCGGCTCCCATTGCCCGACGCTCACCGGTTGGTATTGTTCATGGCAATAGACCAGCAAAAATACCGTACATAAAAGCAAACAGGCAAGTATAAAATTAGTTTTCATTTTCAACTACCTGTTAATTAATAGTATTGATGACATTATTATATTATTAATTGATCAGAATAAAAGTATCAACCTGGGTAATAAACTCATCGGAGTTTATATGCCACCATTTGAATATGACATGCAGATCGCCTTTATGTTTATACAGAAAGACAAAGTCATTTTCATAATCGCACATACACCGGCAGCCGTTCAGGGTATCGCTTAAAGCAATGATGATCGTGCCGTCCGCTACCGCTGCGCTATCGACAAAAGCCGGGCAACAATTGGCCGGGTAACGAAAACGCAGGATTAAGGTATCTTTATAAACGGTATATTCTTTCAAATAAAAATCATCGCTCAACGATTTATCCAGTCCCCTCTCATTGCCCTGGCAATTGCGGTTGATAAAAGAGAGGTAAACCGGTTTATCCAGGGTCGATAATCCCGCCTGAGTAGGCTCATCATCTTTGTTGCAGGAATTGAATATAAAACAGGTAATACATACAATCAGTAACAACAGATAAAAATATTTCATTCCATCCTCCTGAATGAATAAAAAGACCACAACTCCCGACTTTTTATTTCAACAGCTCTCATCAAATGATCACAATCGTTGTATCCAGCGCCGTAGAGAACTGTCCGGCTCGTAAATACCACCACTGAAAAACCAGATGCACATCGTCGTCGTATGGATAAAGGAAATTAAAATCATCAGTGTAATCACACATACAGTCGCAATTACCCAGCGAATCGGCAAGCGAGATAACAATATTACCCTTGCTCACCGCTGCGCTGTCGACAAAAGCGGGGCAGCAATTAGCGATAAAATGGAGTTGCAAAGTGAGAGTATCGCCTTTACGAAAATATTGCACCAATCGTGCATCATCGCTCATGGCTTTGTCCAGGCTGCCGGGATGCCCCTGGCATGGATTATCAACGAATGACAGATAGCGTGGTTCAGGATTTAAGGTATTGGGTTGAAGCGGATCGTGGTTATCCTTACAATAATAAACCGAGACTGTCAAACAAATGACAATTAATATTATTAATGGTTTCAGCATATACACCCTCACTAAACGGAAATGTACTCAATTATCCCTTGCTTTACCGACCTGGATTGTTGTATCCATATATGTTTCTGTAAACTCGTGATGTATATCCCACCATTTAAAGATGACCCGCACATTACCGTAATAGGGGTAAAAAAATTGATAATCATTTTCATATTCGCACATACACAGGGCGCCTCTGATTGTATCTGCAATTGCAATAACTATACTATCCGTACCGACAGTAGCATCGTTGACAAAACCAGGGTAACAGTTGGCGGAATAATGAATTCTCATTGTTAATGTATCGCCATTCTTGCAATGATCCATTATATATACATGACCGGTCAATGCTTTAGCCAGACTTGCCAGCTCCCCCTGGCATTGATTATCGGTAAAAGACAGAAATCGCAGCGAATCGTCATTATCGGGTACATACATGCCATGTTTGTCAAAGCAGGAAAGTAATACAATCCACATCACTACCACAAATAATACATAAAATCGTCTCATAATAATCCTCCCGGTTATAGAGTTTACAAGCCACTGATTGTCTGTTTATTGAATGTTTAGCAGGGTATCGATATGGGTCGTATAAACGGATTGGCCAATATCCCTGAGCCGGAAAATAACCCGCATAGCGCCGTTACCGTAATAGAGAAAAGTAAAATCATTTATAAAGTTGCACTCACAGTAACAACCGGCGTCGTTAGCATCAAGGGCAATGTCCACCGTGTTGCCAATAATAGTAACCTGATCGGCAAATTCGGGGCAACAATTGGCTTTATAAAGGATGTGTAAAGTGAGTTCATTATCATTTAGCTCATACCCCGTTACACGATAGTCGGTCGTTAACGTTTTGCCAAGGCCATACGTTTCCAGGCAATTGTTTTCAGTAAAGCGTATGTACTGGATATTGGCACCTCTGTGCAGATTATCCGTCGCATAGTCCTTTTTACAGGCAATCGTCAAAAAAGCGGCGATCAACGCTGCATACAAAATATAACGAAAAGCGCTCATAGCAACCTCCCCGTTAGAGTTAACGTTACCCGGAGGGCAAGTTATACCTGAAATACGTTAATCCTGGCACCCCGGATTTCTTAAATTATAATATTTTAAAATAATTTGCAAATAAAATTTTATTAATATGTATATTTTCGCATATTAAAGCATATAAAAACCAACAACTCGTTACTTTTACCGCCAGCGTTAAAAAGAATGGTTTTACAATATTTACAGATTTTGATGATATTTGAAAAAGGGAGAATTCCCGGTATACAATAATTTTTGAGCGAGACGGGCGATCCTGCTGAAAAACAGGTATACCGGGTATCAGCAGTAATTCAAAACTGATGCCAGGATTTTCAAGGCATTTCAAATAATTGTTAATCAATAATTTACATACAAGTGCGGAATTAAAAATAAAGAATACAACTACGCAAAAAAATCGCGGGTGCGCAAAATTTGCGTACCTGTCCCATTAATAGCTACTATTGTAATCGAAACCAAAAACCGCTGCCGAATTGTGGTTCATTGACTTGCAGGCGCAGCAACAAGACATTATCGCCAGGTAATAGCTCTATTGACGTTTCAAATTGATCCGGTATAATCCTGCCCCAGCCATCGGCCTCTCCCCTGCCGGGATCGGCCCAGCCGCGCGGTTTAGCGGTAACAACCAATTGACCGTTGCACCAGATCGACATCTGGTCGGTATAACTGTACTTACAGCGGCGGGTAACATTGTCCGCAGAATGTATAGTAGTGCGGGCATAAACAACTGCTTTGTCATTATTATCCGGAAAGAGCGCCGATATGTTGACAATGCCCCTGTCATCGGCGCTAACCTCGCACCAGCCTATTTCAGCTTCCGCCAGTTGTGGAATTTGGGATTGTGACCCAAAATCAATCGGCAGCAGAGATGACACATACCAGTTACGTAAAACTCCAACATCCCGGTATGGCTGCCAGTCATCAGCCAGCAGGGGGGTAACTTCCATGTTGTCGAGCTCTGTAACCACCAGGTTGCGGATATATGCGGAACCGCCATAACTAAAGAAACGGATGCCGCCGCCGGTAAACGGCAGGTCATAAATTGTATATACGGGCAGGGTATCACTATCAACATAGACATTAGCTAACCCCTCTCCCACATCCACCCGCAGCGAAATCCATTTGTTCTTTTTAAACACCGGACGGCGCTGGCTCAATGGCATCAGCTTCCACGCTGTATTGGCGGTATTCCAGCGCACAGCGGACTGGAGTATTTCCTGATGATCGGCAGCAGCATCGGAAAAGTGCATATTACTACAGGCGCCGTTATCCTGCACATGAAAATCCAGGCCGAAAAACCCCATTCCCAGACCGGCCGGCAACGCTTCGAGTTCAACGCGGTAACAACGCCAGGAACCATTCCCAACGTGCGGCATACTTTTAAGCGGTGGAATTTGCGGTTTAATATAATACACCATCCCGAATTCAGGATGCTTTACATAATCTGCCGGGGGCACAATCCACCCTTTATGTGTGTTGCCGTCTAATTTATCGGCGAACAGTATTTTACTTTCTTTCTGCGGCATATCCTTATCTATTCCATACAAGTTAATAGATTGAAATACAATATAAACTAATTGCCAGACGAATAAACCTTTATGCAACATCGTTTATCCTGTTTTAGACTAACCTGTCGATGCAAAAACCAAGTCAAAAAGGACGTGATTAAATATTTCTTATAACAAAATTTAATGCAATTGTCACTTTTAGTCAACTTTTTTAACTGGTTTTTTACAAATGAAATCCACGCTAAACGAGTTAAATACGTAAAATTTCATTATACAGCCGTATCAATGTCTGTAAAGACTGCTTTCCAGAGCGCTTTATAATAATGTCGTGCAGAAGATGCAATTGAATATAAGATCAGGATTATTTTTCTGAAATTTAGTATACGTTAACAAGTAACATGAAAAAGTGCGATAACCTTACCTTCGGTCTGGTTCCAGACAGTGATCGCCTCAGGGGTCGGCATAAGCCGGACAGTGCATTTATGCTGATGTAAAAATGCAGCTGCATCCCCAGCCAGTTGGGCTGCGCCATATTGACCACTGCCGATGATCAATTCATGAACGCCTTCACGGTAGATATACTTAATTTCATCACGTGAAATTGTGTGCGACGTTCCATAGATCTGTTTGGATAATTTTTTCTGACGCTTTTCCACAGCGCCGTCGGCCAGAATATACACATCGTATGGATAGGTGGTATTATTTATGGTGATATAACCAAATTCGGTCGAGTTGATATGAGGATGCATAACGCCTCCTTGTATTGGACAAAAGCAACTCACCCGTACAATCGCCTGGAATTATCCGTAATTATAATAATTACAATTTACAAACCGGATAGATTCATGGATTCAAAACAGCGTTGTCGGGTAATTAAAAAAGGGATAACAGTTATTTCCGTTTTAGTGCTTTTAATTCAAGAATTCCATCCTGCACCTCGTGGCGGGGTAGATTGCCTTTCACCAGTTGCGCGTCGGATTTTGTCAGTAAGCGCTGATAAAAGGCATTAAGGTGCGGTATTATAGAGGCGCGGTCGGTTTCCAGTAATTCAAAAAAGATATCCTCGGCACGGGCATAATTGCCGCACCATTCATAATACTCACACAACCGGCTTTTGTGTTCCGGCAGGTCTTCCTGGGCTAATAGGGCGGCTAACTGTTCCAGTTTATACTTGTATGGGCCGACAGGATAATCCCCGGCATTTTGCACAGCGTTAAAATAAAAGATAAACGCTTTGTAATAAAGATCCGTGATCATTGGCGAGTGCCCGTTTTTAAGCGCAAACACCTGCGCTTCTTCATTGATCAATTCCGCGGCGACCAAACACTTTTCCCAATACTGCCCTTCCACAGTTTCCAGGCGGGCTAACAGATCGCCGGCGCTCAAGGTAGTAGTAAAATCTGTTCCCCAGCCGAACATGGCTTTAAGGGCATTATCAATTTCCACCAAAGCCTGGTCATAATTGCGGATTTCCTTGTTGAACAGGATACGGGCCAGCACTGCAATCATTTGTTCAATCAGCCGCATTATGTAATCACGATGGATCATTCAAGCGCTCCGGGTTTATTAGTCGGTGAATTATCTTGATCGTTTATACTTGCCCATTAATTGCGCCTCGGCAAGAATGTGGCCTCTCATGGCATTCACCAGGTCTCGGTTGCTGCTGCCGGGAGCAAGTTTCAGGGTTGTATCCAACGCATACAGTTTGAAATAATAGCGGTGCGTACCGCCAGGCGGACAAGGACCGCCATAGCCGAATTTGCGAAAGTCATTTATGCCCTGGCTGGCACCATTTACTAACACTTTATCATGAGGAACATTCTCGGATAAATTTTGTGTTTGTGGGGGAATATTAAACAACACCCAATGTACCCAGATACCGGCGGGGGCGTCTGGATCGTCTACTATTAATGCCAAGGTTTTGGTATTGACAGGAGCGCCCTCCCAAGCCAGCGACGGAGAGACGTTCACACCATCACAGGTAAATTTGGATGGAATCATCCCTCCTTCTGTAAATGCAGCGCTTGATAATTTCATATAAACTCCTGAATTTTATTATCTATAACAATAATAAATAATATAATAATTTACAAATTTTTAATTCAGGATTTTTTTAATCAGGTGTAACGGCAACAAGATAAATGTCTGTTAAAGCCCGACTGGAAGAGTAATACAAATTTATTACCTGGAAATAAACCAGCATTAATTAATCTTTCCCTGACTCAACAATCTCCTGATTTCATCGCCCAGTTGCGCGGCCAATATGGCAGTAAACTTATTCGCACCCTGCAGGTTAAAATGATTAAATCCCAGCCACAGTTCCGGCGGATAAAGTCGGGGATCATAATTATTAAAGCTTATCACAGGTCGGTCAATGATCTCATTTATTTCCTCCAAAACCGGTTCCCTGCCTAATGTACAGGCATTATAAACATCGGAATTGGGTAATTCGATATATAAAACCGGTATCCCCTGGGCGGCGCAGTATTCATGATATGATACAAGAGCATGGCGGTTCAAACCAGCCCGATGTTGACGCAGAGAGTCCGGTATAACCCCGACTTGAGTAACATAAACAAAACCTTTGTGAATTTGAAAATCCCGCTCTCCCCGATCAACCATATATTTAATAACATGTTCCAGAGTATTGCGATAACGGAACAGGGTTATTCTATTATATAATTCAAGGGATAACTCTCTTTTCACCTTGTGCTGCTTTAAATATTGCGCATAAGCCTTTTTTATTTCCGGCTCCAGGCTGAGATAAACTGTTGGCCGTAACCGGTCGCTCTGCGCTTCATCATTGACAAACATGCCAATTATGATCAGGCGGGGTTTGCTATTGTGAATTAAATAATGCCGCAGAAACATTTCACATTCGACCATCGAAGCCCCGCCGACTGCAAAATTATAACTATTTGAACCAAGCAGGGAATCGAGTACCTGAGGATTGATGCCCTGCATGGCAATGGAATTACCCATAATCATCACATCGTAATTCTGATCGCGCATTTCCATGATCTGCCGGACTTTGGGTTCATTGGGATCAACAGCAAAAGCAGCATACTCTAACGCTTTGCCGGATAAATAAATGATCGCCGCCAATAAGCCGATGTATATTAACAATCGTTTGATCATATCCTGTATCAAGACGGGTTCAGCCCGCTTTACCTTCCTTGTTGTATATAATAAAAAATGCCGAATGTTTAAAATTTAATATTATTTGCTTAAAACTGAAAATAAATAAATTCCGAACTGGTCGCCTGGCCGAATAAAATGATCATGATCACCAGGCTATAATCAAACGCCCAGCGGTACCAGCGTTGTGTATGGTATATCTGGCGGACGGAATTGAACTGATAACCAAATTCGATGCTAAAAATTACCAGGGCAATAAAAACTGTAACCAGAAAACGATAGGGTCCTAAAATGAATGCCGGCATGAAAACAGGCTGCAGGGAACTCTGGATAATGATCAATGCATCATGCATGCTGGCGGCGCGGAAAAAGATCCAACTGAAACAGACAACAATAAAAGTATAGAAAATAGCCAGTATCCCGGAAGATTTTAAAATATTGACATTGAACCGGGTTGCCAGCGCCTCCAGGGAATTGAAAAAGCCATGAATGAACCCCCATAACAGGAAGGTCCAATTGGCGCCATGCCAAAAGCCGGAAACAACAAAAGTGATCAACAGGTTGCGCTGCCATTTTGCCAGGCTGCCGCGATTGCCGCCTAAGGGGATATACACATAATCACGGAACCAGGTGGAAAGCGATATGTGCCAACGGCTCCAGAATTCCTTGATCGACCTGGAAAAATAAGGCATGCGGAAATTGGTCATCAGGGTGAATCCAAAATAGCGGGCGGTGCCGATGGCAATATCGGAGTAACCGCTAAAATCACAATAAATCTGAATGGCAAAGAAAATTACCGCAAAAAAGATGGTCATGCCCTGGTAGTGACCAGGATTGTTAAACACCTGTTCTATATAGGGTGACATGTTATCGGCTACCACCACTTTTTTAAACAAACCCCAGAGGATTTTACGGCTGCCAAAGATCAAATCCTGGCTATTGATATGCCGTTTCTTAAAAAACTGCGGTAACAGGTTTGAGGCGCGTTCTATAGGCCCGGCCACCAGTTGCGGGAAAAAGCTGACAAACGCTAAAAAAGCGATAATATCGCGCGTCGGCTCCATTCTTTTACGATAAACATCAATAGTATAACTGAGGGTTTGAAACGTATAAAAACTAATACCAACGGGCAGGATAATTTTCAAGGTAGACAAATTCATGTGTACGCCCAACGTTTGCCAGGCGCTGTTCCATGATTCGACAAAAAAGTTAAAATATTTGAATGTACCCAATAATCCCAGGTTAATTAACAAGCTCACCAACAGCAAAAATTTTCTTTTTGCGGTCTGTTCCGTATGCTGTAATCGTCTGCCGATAAAGTAATCGACCAGGGAACTGAATATCACCAGGGATAAAAACCGCCAGTCCCACCAGCCATAAAAAACATAACTGGCAACCAGTACCAGAAAATTTTGCATGCGCAAATGCCGGTTGGTAACAAACCAGTACAAAATAAATACAATAGGTAAAAATATAAAGAATGTGCTGGAATTAAATAACATAATAGCCTGTATGCGTTAAAATAATATTAAATTCATTTATTGCCTGACCGGTAAAAATATCTGTCTAACAGGTATATTAAACCGGGAAAAGAATAGAATTAATCCCGTTGCGGGATTTATTATAGATATTTTTTATCGAGACAATAATTAAACATATAATTATCAATAATTTATCAGATGCAAGCAAAGAGGAGCCTGATTTACATTTCAAGTCAAACAAATATGTTACTTCCGATTATCAAAAAGTATGCCGTGGAAATTAATGGCTGGATTTCCTGTGTTTGGCTTTAACCGGGCGGGGTTTATGGGTTAGATCTTTGAACTGGAACAATACGCCAATTATTACCAGTACGGCAAAGATGATGACTTGATATTGCGCCGGGAAAATATCGGTATCAACAATGGCATACGCGCCAATGACGGCGGACAGGATGATCAGGGCATATTCAAATGTGACTGAAAGCAGGATCATGGCGATTATTCCGCCAATCAGCGCCGGCAGCCACAGGTTGTGCATATTGCCCAGGCCAAACATCAGCAGCAGGGATTGGGTGCAATACCAGCCGGCGACAAACCCAAATATGAGGACTGCAAAGTGCTGCAGAAACAGAGCAAGCAGCGCCCCGACGATACCGAATCCTACCCCCAACAATAATTCCAGTAAGGGATTGTTAAAATTGAAAAAATTACCGGCAGCGCTGAATCCCGCTAAAAAACCCACCAGCGCCACAAACAACCAAAAGAACCGGCGCCCTAAAAACAATAACAATATCCCGGCGAACAAGGATAGAAATAACATCAGGGTCTCCATATAAAAATTACTTGAAAATATTAGGTTAATCAATATACAGCTTTTTTAAATAACATCAAATATCGACTGAAATGAATTTACAACAATTGTAAATACTCCTCTTTTCCGGAGCGGCTGAGCAATCCCGTAACCAGGTGATAAAATGCAAACAGTTCCAGCGAGAACGGTATATATCCCAGGTAGCCCAACAACGGCATTTCGAATATACGCCAAAAACTGACAAACGGCACATGGTACACCCATTTCGGCCAGGAATAGAAATTCCACATTTCCCAGAACCAGCCGCACAGCAGGCAGCCCGTCCACAAAGACAAAACCGGCCGCCAGTTGTCCTGCGCAGTAAAGGACAGTATGCTGCGATGATGCAGCCAATTGTTCACCGGTTCTAAAATGAACCAAACGGACAGCCAGACCAGCACAAAAAAATAACGCGGCCACAACAATAGTAACGCCAGCATAACCCAGCCGGAAATGAAAAATCCGGTCAACACCCGTTGCGATGGGGTAACGCGAGGGCCGGGCCGCAGCTTTTGCAGCCATTTAAAAGTGGAAGCCAGTTCCGCCGTGCCGAACACCGCGGGAATGACCGTGGAAAAGCTGAGAGTGGCAAACAGGGCGTATTGCCAGTCCGCAAAAAACTCTCTACCCTCGTACAGCCAGTTCATGGTGCGGGCGTTGATGAGTTCGAACAACCACCATGCCGGGGCCGAGACCAGAAACAGTCCCACATACTTTTTTCTGCTGCGTCTGTACAGCGACGAGCCCTTGCGCAGGAACACCAGGGCATCGACTGCCAGGCAAAAGCCCAGCCACAGTGGAAAGAAAAACAGGTGCGAGCGCAGACCCGGCAGCAGCCAGTTACCCAGCCAGCCGCAGAATATCAGCGCCAGACCATACCAGCCGCGTATGGGGAAAGATTTTAACGAATTTACTTTCATCGTTTTTCCGGTGTAATATTGCTAGTGGTAATATTTAAAATTGGGGGGTGAAAGTCAAGGAAAAGTTGGTTAGTTGTCAGTTGTCAGCTATCAGTTGTCAGCTTGTTATAATGACTTTATAATAGTTAGATTAAAAAGGTAAAAAGTGAAAAGGTGGAACAATTACATATTTATTTGGCAAACAAGGCATACAAACAAAAACCCCTGCCATGGCAAGGGTTTTTGTTGTCTCATCTTCACTCCCCCTCATTTACTCTTAAATCCCGCAAATTCTCCTGATATTCGCTTCGATCTGTTTACGGGTATACAGATCGTTCAACAGGTTGGTTTCGGATTGCAGTAACGAGACCTGCGAATCCATCAGATCGAGAATGGAAGAGAGTCCCGCCGCATATTGCTGCGACACCACTTTATAATCCTGACGCGCCGAAGCGAGACTGGTTTCGTGGATGGCGATCAACTTGTTTTGCGTTTCCAGGGATTTGTAGCGGTTGGACAGTTCCTCATCCATATCGCGCAGGTAGGCTTCATAATCGAGTTGCGCCTCCTGCAGGCTCAGTTTGCTCTGCTGAATATTCTGATGCTTGGAAAAACCGTCGAATATATCCATGCTCACCCGCAGGCTGACGTTGTCACTGGAAGTGGACGGCCCGCCCATCATGCCGTTCTGCTTATTATAAGAATACGAACCGGACAGCGATGGCAGGTATGCTTCCCTGGAAATATTGAGCGCTACTTTTTGCACATCGACCTGGTTTTTTATACGTTGTACCGAAGGATTTTTTTCCAGCATCATAGTATAGGCAGTTTCAAAATCAGGAACATCTACCTGGTGAACGGCAACGGGCGTAACATCAAACTCAAAATTCGGATCGCGTCCCATTAAAATATTCAGAGACCGTTTGGCCGAAGCCAGGCTTTCCATTTCGCGGACATATTGGGTTTCAAACGAACCGCGCTGCACTTGCGATTTGAGCAAGTCCGATTCCCGCCTAAAGCCGACTTTGACCATTTCGCTCATTTTTCTAATCTGTTCATCCGAGAGCTTGATATTAGCCAGGTAAACGCCAATCAGCGTATCGGAAGAGAGGATTTGAAAATAGATATTTTCCACCGTATAGCGCAACTGGTCTTCCTGGTTACCGAGCGAATATTTTGAGGACAGTTCCTGGCGGCGGGCCAGCTTGATGCGGGAATACATGCCGGGGTTATAGAACTGCTGACTCACGCTGGCGCCCATCGACCAGTTCCAGTCATCCTGCATATCGGAAACGACCGGGCCGCTGTTGGACGTGGAAGCGTTAGCCGAAACTCCCGGCGACAGCGATGACCACGCTTTGTTGGTGGAAATTTCCGATTGCCGCAAGGCGAACTCGCTTTTCTTGAGATCTGGGTTATTTGCCATAGCCAGTTGCACACATTGCTCCAGGCTCAGGGTTTCGGTCATGCCAATTGTAGTCATAACAAATGTAAACAACAGTGTTAATATCTTTTTCATATTTTCCTCAAAAATCCATATAAACCGGTAATAAAAAAATTTTATTCATAGCGCAGCGCTTCGATAGGATTGAGTTTCGATGCTTTAACAGCCGGGTAAAAACCGAAAAATATCCCTACCGCGCCGGAAAAAGTAAATGAAATGATCACAATGACCGGCTGGATGAGGGTATTGATCGAAGTCCAGCTATTCAGGATAATAGCAATGACCACCGAGAGCAAGATGCCGATAATACCGCCCGATAAAGACAACACCACCGATTCGAGCAAAAATTGGGTGAGAATATCGTGACTGCGCGCGCCCACCGACATGCGAATGCCGATTTCGCGGGTGCGTTCGGTAACCGATACCAGCATAATATTCATAATACCGATGCCGCCGACGATGAGTGAAACCGCGGCTACCGCGCCCAGCAGCATGGTCATGATGCGGGAGGTCTCGGAAGCCATTTCCGTAATCTCGGTCTGGTTAGCGACCATAAAGTCATCTTCCTCGCCGTAATCGATTTTATGTTCACGGCGCAGAATAACAGAAATTTCTTCCTGGGCTTTGTCTATCGACTCCAGGGTAGTGGAACTGGCGTTGATAGAGTTGATAAACCGGTCGCCTTTGAGCCGGTATAATACGGTGAGGGATGGAGCATAAGCAATATCATCCTGATCCTGGCCGCGTCCATCCTGCCCTTTTTCCCTGAGAACGCCAATCACTGTAAAGGGTGTATTACGGATGCGGATTTTTTGTCCAATCGGGTCCATATCGCCAAAAATATTTTCCACAACTGTTTGACCGAGAACAACAACTTTTTTACAGGTGCGATTATCTTTTTCCGTAAAGAACTCACCGGATTTCAGTTCCAGGCCGCGAATATCGAGGTATTCCGGATCGACGCCCTGGATCTGGCAACTCCAGTTATTACCGTTGCCGATAATCTGTCCCGACGCCATAACTACAGCCGAAACCGACTTTATTTGGGTAGCTTCTTCACGAATGGCTTTAACGTCATCCATAGTAAAGCGGTTAAAACTGCCGGCGCCACGACTCACCCCGCCTCTTTGGCTAAAAGACGGAAAGACAATGATCATATTACTGCCCATAGAACTGATTTCATCGGCTATTCTTTTTTGCGAACCGGCGCCGATGCCAACCATAACAATAACCGCGCTGACGCCAATAATAATGCCAAGTGAGGTCAGCAGGCTACGCATACGGTTTTTCATAATGCTTTTAAAAGAAGCTTTTAACAGATTTTTAATTTGCTTCATCATCAGCGTCCTCCTTTAGCGTTGCCAGCACCGTTTTGGCATCGAGCCGTTGCTCCACCGGGTGGTCTTTGCGGATACGCCCGTCCCGCATTTCAACAATTCTTTTTGCATACGTAGAAATATCTTCCTCATGAGTAACCAGGATAATCGTAATACCCTGGTCATTCAATTCCTGAAACACCGACATCACCTCTACCGAGGTATGACTATCTAGGTTGCCGGTGGGTTCATCGGCCAAAATAATACTCGGCTTGTTGACCAGGGCGCGGGCAATAGCCACGCGCTGCTGCTGCCCACCGGACAGTTGATTAGGAACGCTCGTCAAACGATGTCCCAAACCAACAATTTCCAGGGCATCCCTGGCAGCTTGCTGATGATTTTTAATACGGTGCGTCCGGTCATAAAAAAGCGGTAATTCTACATTTTCCAGGGCGGTAGTGCGGGGCAGTAGATTAAAGCCCTGGAAGACAAAGCCGATTTTCTGGTTACGAATATTGGCATACTCATCTCTGGGCATCGAACTGACGTCGATGCCGTCAAGATAATAGCGCCCCGAAGTAGGTTCATCCAGGCAGCCGATTAAATTCATCAGGGTGGATTTGCCGGAACCGGATGCGCCCATAATCGCAATAAACTCACCGGAATTTACGGTCAAATCCACTCCGCGTAAAGCATGAACCTGGATTTCGCCAACATGATAGGTCTTTTTTATTTCTTTAATTTCAATGACTGGTTTCATTCTAATTTTCTACTCTCAAGTGTACACCTGCATTTTAGATTAATTTTCCTGAATTATTCTGCCTGTATCTAAAATGGTCTAAAGCCACGGGGCGGGCCAGGCATACGTGTATTTTGTGATGAAAAAGTCGGTTCTGTAGAGGTAATGGCGGAAATGATTTGCATTCCCGGTTCAATTTGCATACCGGGCATTAAAGGTGATATTTCAACATTTTTCCCATCATTGGAACCGGTTTTCACCGGCATGGATTGTAACTCTTTATCCTTGTCAAAATACCAAAGAAAAGCAAAATTACTGTTACCATTTCCATTGCCGTTCATCATTCCCATTCCGGCGCCCATACCGGGCATTCCGCTCCCCATCATACCGCCGCCCATCGTCCGGCCGCCAGCGCCGTTTGTGCCCCTGGCCTGACCTCCGGGAGCGCCGGTCGAATCCTTCATATTGCCAAAACGTTTCTGCATGTTGGCGAACATGGACTCCATCATTTTAACGGTCGGTTGCAAGCGGGTGGCAGCAAGCGGCGCCAGCAGAACGTCTTTCTTTAATTCCACAATAAATACAAGCGAGGCTGTCATTCCCGGTAACAACAATCCATCCGGGTTCTCTGCATCGACAACAACAGTATAATTGACAACGTTCTGCACCTCTTCCGGTTGCAGCCAAACCTGACGCACGACGCCGGTAAATTTCTTTTTATCATGCGCCTGAACTTCAAACTCGACGCTTTGTCCAACTTTAATCAGGCCAATTTCACTTTCATCGATCAGGGCATGGATTTCCATTTTCGACAAATCTTCGGCAATCAGGAACATTTCGGGCGTCTGAAAACTTGAAGCCACGGTTTGACCTTCCTCGACCTCCCGGTAAATGACCGTACCGTTTATCGGTGAACGGATAAAAGCATAACGCATGTTTTGCTCCGCCCGTTTCAGATTGTTATTCGAAGACATTAACGAAGCCTGCGCCGATTGATAAGAACTCTTTGCCTGGATATATTCCAGTTCGGAAAGCAGATTTTGTTTGTACAACTGCTCGGTACGCTCAAAATTATATTTAGCCTGATCGTACTGCGCCTGGCTGCTGAGAAGATTTGCCTTGGCATCCCGAACCTGTACTGATAAAATGGTGGTATCGATAACAGCCATAAGTTGATTTTTGGTCACCCGGTCATTAAAATCAACATAAATTTTATCGATAATTCCCGAAACCTGGGTACCGACCTGAACCGTTGTTACCGGCTCGATTGTTCCCGTAGCATCAACCGTATTTTCAATATCGCCGCGGGTTATTTCTGCATAGGTATAGGTCGTTTCATTCTTTTTATCTTTTTTAAGGAAAAACAATCCTACAGCTATTATAGCTAAAAGAATGACAATGGGAATGATAATTTTCTTTAAGAACTTCAATGCTAACTCCTGTCTTGACAAAATCGCAATCGAACTATTTACTCTTGTTATAAAATACGGTTGAATTCATTTCTCCGCCATCCATCGAGGGGAAAGTAGAATTTAATTTCAACACCGCACCGTCGTTTTCCAGCGTCCATACTTCTTTAATTTTCATTTCCATTTCATTGCCATCCCAGTTCATCAAAACAGTGGAATTGATTGTCAATATTTTACCATCTTCCGACCAGGTGGCTATTGTGGTTCTGTGGCCAAAATCAGTGTCGGCTTCGGTTTTAATGCCGTCAAGCGTCATTTTTTCAGTCATGGTAAAATCACCCATCATCGGGTTGGACATGAACCGGTCGACACTTAAAGCGTTTTCTTCCTGTTTAATAACCAGTTTCTGAGCTGCCATGCCTGGGCCATCAGTTTGCGGGAGTTTGGATTCATCGAGAACCCACGTCGCTGTAAAATCTGCGGTTTTGCCGGCAAAAAGAATTCCGGCAGTCAAAATGACCAGAGCTAAGCTGATGACAAGGATAGTTTGCTTATTCATGATAAGTTCCTTTCGTTTTAATTCTTGGTTGTTAGACTATTGTCAACACTGATTTATTCCTTAAAATTTTTATTTTAAACAGGTTTTTTCGTAACTTGATAGTGATTCCTGTTTTCCCCAAGGGCCGCCCGAGGTTTGCTTAATGGACAGGATTCTGCCGTCTCCCCCGATAGTCCAAACTTCGGATGATTCCATTTTCATGGCCCGGTCGCCCTGGCCGATAGACATGGAAGATTTAATGAACAAGGTATCGCCCAGCGCCGACCAGCGCGCAGTCAAACTACGCGGCGCGCCCATAAAGCCGCTATTGGATATGGATTCCGAGCCGTCAAACTTTATTGTTTCCATAGTAATAGTATCATCGTCGTACTCGACCATCGTGGCGCGTTCGGCAGTCAACTCGACGGTACTTTGGGTTATAGTCAGTTTATACGGTGAAAAACCGGCGCCCATGGTTCCAAATTTACTTTTTTCTTCATTTAACAGCCATTGCCCGGAAAAATCGGCCATTTTAAAAACTGCCGGCTTGATCCACAATTGCTCCGGCTCCTTAAAACCACACGCCTGGTGATAAGCTGCGGCAGCATCCCAATAAGACTGCTTTTCCACGACCAGCATACGCGGATCTTGCAATAACTTGATATGTTCCTGTTTGTTTGTATTACGCACCATACCTGCCCATATAACCCAGTAAGACCAGCGCGGTTGCGCTTGTAAAATTTCCAGGCTGGGCGGATTGCCAACTTCACCCAACACCATCGGTTTACCGTTAGAGAGTTTGTTCAAACTGTCATAATAAGCCTGGTTAAAATCGCTGCCGTAAACATCCAAGGCCAATACATCCACATACTTTTCACCGGGGAAAAAGTTCGCAAAATTCATTTGCGGCTTGTCTTTGTTGGGACGGTCAACACTCCACACCCAGATTAAATTGGATAGTTTATGATGTTCCACAAGACGTTTGTATAATTGTATATATAACTTTTTGGTGGCAAGTTCACCAACGCGTCCACCCCACCAGAACCAGTCGCCATTCATTTCATGATACGGACGCCATAGTACCGGTACATGTGCTTTTTCCAGTTGCTTTAAAAACCCCGCAATAGTATCTACTTGTTTACACCATTGTTTATTTATAGCGGTACCGGGGGTTAACAGTTCTTTGAACTGCTCATCTGTTAACCTGCCCTGCACGCTTGCCAGGCTGCCGGTTGATGCGCTGCCCGGCACAGGCTGAAAGGTAACCGGTTCATCAGCAGTTGGGGGCACGGCATGCCAGCATAAAGCGACCAGCGCCCCGGCCTGGTGCTGTTTTATCGCTTCCTTTACAATATCGGGACGTACCAGGTATGAGTCTTTATCTCCATCAGCGGCAAAGCCAAAATCCGAACTGAATATAACCGGATTTTTACCCAGATAGCGTCCATAAAACTCGCTGTTTTTAGATTTGGTAGCGGGAAAATTGTGCTGCCCGGTCAATGTATACTTGCCGGAGATATCGTAAAAGAATTTCAGCAAGGCCGTTGCTTCTGCCGAGGCGTTGGGAGTAACCGGTTTGATAATATCTGTAGTCGCAATAAGCGCTGACGTCAACAACAACATTGCAAAAACAAGGATATATTTGAAATTCATTTTTTCTCTCATAGAATTGATAAATCATCAAAACAAAACCCGGTTTCCCGGACGAGGACCATAACTGGGAAAACCGGGTTTGTTTTGTATGCGATTTATGTCTTTATCTAGTTATTATTTTGCAGTTCTTTTCAAAATCAATTCACTTTCATCGCCAAAACCGGAATACTTCATGACAATTGTATCATTTACAAGCTTGCATTTATGCGAAATGGTCATACCACCGGCATCGGCATCGAAAGAAAACTCGCTGCCGGAAATTTTTGTATTGGTCAGGGGTATTTCACCCATCGGGCTTTCAACAGTACCGCTTAAACTGCCATTTTCCACTTTAAAAGTGAAAAATATATCTGTACCACCACCATCAGGACCGGCCATTGCGCCGCCCCAGCGGCCATTTATATCTGCCGCACCGGCGCCGGTATTGCCGACTCGCTCACAAGTAAATTCCATGGCAAATTGCACGGCGCTGATTGTTAGCTTGTCTCCTGCAATAGTCCCGGTATGGCTGATTGTCATTCCGCCGCCATCAGTATCAAAAGAGAAGGACGAACCTTCAACTTTGCCGTTACTGATTGGGGCTTCGCCCATCGGGCCGCTCACTGTACCTGTCATGGTATTGCCATCAACTTTAAAAGTAAATACCAACTCCATGGCGCCGTCGGGCCCCTCAATTTTTCCTTTCCAGGCGCCATCCAATTCGGATGCAAAACCAGCAGTAACAAACATCAATGCAGCAATCAACACATATTGCATAATTCGTTTCATTGGTTTTTCCTTCCTTTACATGTTTATTAGTATACAGTGCAAATATTTAAAATAATTGTCGATAATAAACGCATTGCCGGATGTATGCTCCTTAAATACTTGTTGTGTCGAATTTTAACCATCTCCTGTTTTCATATTCAGGAATAAACAGCACCGGCAATGTCGCAACAACAGCATTTGCTTGTACTTTTACAAGCAGTTAAAAAATAGATAATGTTTGTAACAGCTATTACTTTTTTTGAACCAATGCAGTTATTATTTAAACCAATAATCACTAATAGTGAATCAATAATAATCCGAATATTATTCATAATTTCGGTTTGTTGATTAAGGGAAATAACAGCTTGGTTTATTTTACTTTGGGATTCATGAGAAAATGTTTAAATTTTCATATATAACAATTTTTTAAAGATCGCATTATCGGTGCTCATATTAGCTGTGCATCAAAGAAAAAAACCATGCTAAATATAAAAATATTAAAACGTATTTCACTGCATTTTTTATTCTGGCTGATCATATCGGGGATCAATGTCGGTTTTACATTCTTTTTTATGCCTCTAAAAATAGTCATTTTCTCTGCAATTTTTATGTTGTTTTTCCAGGTACTGGTCTTTTATATTAATTCGCTGGTATTGTTTCCGCGTTTTTTTTCTCTTTCCAACAATACCCGTTTCTTTGCGGTTAGCACAGCTTTTATAATACTAGTTACAGTTTGCCAAACCTGGGTGGATTATCAATACTTTTCCAAACTGTTAATGCCCCAGTTCCCATTGAATATTCAACAACTCATGATGATTCTGATGCGTTATTTTTTCTGGTTGTTGTTTATCGATATAGTCAGCACGCTGTTCAGGATGCAGGGGCGTATACGTCAACAGGCAGAACAGACCCAACAGATCATAGCCGAAAAACTGAATACGGAACTAAAGTTATTAAAAGCGCAAATCAATCCCCATTTCATTTTTAACGCGCTGAATAATATTTATTCACTCACTTATATGAAATCTCCCAAGGCGCCGGCCAGTGTGTTGAAACTGTCGCAGATGCTTCGCTATGTCATAGAGGAATGTGCCAACGAAAAAGTAACCTTAAAGTCCGAAATTGAATATATTGAAAGTTATATTGCCTTTCAGCAAATGAAATCACCTCTGGAACAAAATATCACCTTTGATTACAGTCATGCCGAGCAGGAAATTTTGATAGCTCCCATGTTGTTTATACCGTTTATTGAGAACAGTTGCAAATACAGCAAGGTCGAAGAAAATCCAGATGCCTTTATTAAAATAAATCTGTCTACCGGGCCGGATGAACTCTTGTTCTCGATAACCAACTCTATACCTGTTACCGGGCGTCACAAACCCGGCGCCGGCACCGGTATCGAAAACGTTAAAAAACGGTTAGAGATCATTTTCCCGCAAAAATATGCTCTGGATATCCGGGAAGAATCCAATGAATTTAAGGTTAAATTAACTCTGACATTAAAATGAAAATACGCTGCGCAATTATCGATGACGAGTTTCTGGCTCGCCAATATTTAAAAGATTATGTCGGGAAAATTCCCTTTCTGGAACTGGCCGGAGATTTCAATTCTCCGCTCAAAGCGATAGAACTGCTGAAAAATAATGAAATCGATCTTTTATTTCTTGATATTCAAATGCCGGACATCAGTGGTATTGACTTTATCAGATCGCTGGAACATAAACCCTATATCATATTGACTACTGCATATAAAGAGTACGCCCTGGAAGGCTATGAACTGAACGTAACCGATTACCTGCTTAAACCGTTCCCGTTTGAACGCTTTGTCAAGGCGGTGAACAAGGTAATGGAACTGATCGAGAAAAAGCGACCGGTAAATGAATCAGTTACCACGCCTGTTGAATTGCCGCACCAACCACAGTTGCATGACGACTGCCTGATGGTGCGGGCGGATCGCAAGTATTACCTGATCAACTATGACGACCTTATCTATATCGAGGGGCAAAAAGCGTACGTAACATTCTATACCAAAACCCAACAGATCACCGCACTGGCCTCGTTAAAGGAACTTGAAGAGCGGCTGCCCAAAGACCGCTTTGTGCGTATACACAAATCCTATATTGTAGCTATTAAAAAAATCCACTCCCTGGAAGGCAATTCCCTGGAAATCGCCCGTAAAATTTTACCCATTGGCAAGAACTATGCAGACGGACTGGATAAAGCGCTGGGATTGAAAAAGTAGTAATCAGCTATCAGTTATCAGCCATCAGCTATCAGTTATCAACATTGAGAATTAGAATGGGTTAACACCTGATTTGAAAAAATAAAAGTCAAACGAGAAACAGGATAGATACTTTAACAAAATTTTAATAAACTAACTACCGGGGAATATAACCAGAGTATTTTAATTGCAGAAATTGTTAATAATACCTATTTTACCAAATAAAGTAAAAACGCAAATATTGTTTCTTTTTGATATATGAGAAACGGATAACAGTTCCGGTCTGTGTTATGAACCATTTACAGGAGTAAAACATGGGAAAAAGCATCATTATTGTCGGCGCGGGAATTGCCGGTTTATCGACCGGCGTTTATGCTCGCATGAATGGTTATAAAACCACTATCCTGGAAATGCACAAAAAACCCGGCGGTCTGTGTACCGCCTGGAAACGTCAGGGTTATACATTCGATATCAGCATGCACATGCTCACCGGCTCCAAAGGCGGGCCGATACACAAAATGTGGCAGGAACTGGGCGTGGTTAAGGACCGGGCATTTCACTATCATAATGAAATGGTACGCATCGAGAGCGGCGACAAACACCTGAATTTTTGCACCGATCCCAAACGCCTGCTTGAACAAATGCTGGCCTTGTCCCCCGCCGACGCCAAACTCAGCAAAGAGTTCGTCCGCCTGATTGCCGGCCGGGATATGATGAACGCCATGCCGTTAAAACCATCCGAGATGACCAACTTTTTCGATACCCTTAAAATGTTATGGAACGTATTGCCGCTGTTAGGCACTTTCCGCAAGTACGGCAACAAGACCATTCAGGAATTCGCAGAACAATTCCAGAACCCCTTTTTGCGCACTGCCGTACGGTTTATGATCGATTCGCCGGGCTGGCCGATGCGGCGGTTCCCCATGGCCGGACTGGCCGGATTCATCAATTCTTCAGTGCGCGGCGCCGGGGCGCCCCTGGGCGGCTCGCTGCAAGTTTGCAAAGGTATAGCCGATTACATGCAAAAACTCGGCGGTGAAATCCAATATAAAAGTAAAGTTAAAGATGTGATCATCGAAAACGACCAGGCTGTCGGCGTGCGCCTGGAGGACGGCAGTGAGTACCGCGCCGACATTGTAGTGTGGGCGGGCGACGGCCATACGCTGATTTTTGACATTCTCTGCGGCCGTTACATGAATGATGAAATCAGAGATATGTACAACACCTGGCTGCCGGTTCTGCCTATGGTGCATGTGGCGATTGGCGTTAATCGGGATATGTCCCAGGAACCGCATCGCATGATCTGGGAACTGCAAAAGCCCATTACCATAGCGGGACAGGAGCACAAGTGGCTGTGTTTCCTGCATCACGGTTTCGATCCGAGTATGGCCCCGGTGGGCAAATCGGCAGTAGAAGTATGGTACGCCACCCAATACGCTTACTGGCAGGAACTGGCGCAGGATCGCCCCCGCTACGAGGCGGAAAAGCAGCGCATTGCCGATTTTACCGTTGCCGAACTGGACAAGCACTGGCCGGGCTTTGCCGCGCAGGTCGAGGTTGTGGATGTGCCAACCCCGCATACGTATGTCCGCTATACCGGCAACTGGCAGGGCTCGCCGGACGGCTGGTACATTACCCCGGAAAACATGCAAAAGCAGACCGTGTTGCACAGCCTGCCGGGTCTTACCAATTTCCACATGGTGGGCCAATGGACCCGTCCCTTTGCCGGGACGGTAACCTCCGCTCTCTCCGGTCGGCAGCTTGTACAATTGCTGTGCAAGCGCGATAAGAGAAAATTTGTAACGACTATTGCATAACAAACATTTATAAATTTTTGTTATTAATTGCCCCCACAGGAACAAAATACACAGGAAACTCCGGTTTCGTTAATATAATTTTAATTAAATATTAGCAATGATTTGCAGAAAGAATGATAATGAATTACAAAATTAAATTTCTCCTTCCAGTATATGCTCTGATGTTAATAATCTCAACTAGTCATGCTGCCGCTAACAATCATTTTGGAGATTTATTATCTAAAACAGACGATGCAAACAAGTATCGCAAGTTACAGTCATCCCAACTTGTACGTTGTAACAACAATGGCGTTATAACGGAAATAGACCTGTCCCAGGACACTGCTGTTGATGTAATTGTGCAATTGAAAAATCCGGCGGCTTTATCATTAAAAAAAAACAGCCGGAGCAGTTCAATGATGCAGATAAACGCTGAACAATCGTCCGTTGAAGCGCAAATTCAAGATATTTATAACAACATGGCAACGCAGTATACCAATGTTACTCTACAAACACCGAAAATAAAATTCAGATATCAGCGCTGCTTTAATGGAATTGCACTCACAGTTCCCCGGTGTATGCTTAATGAAATACAAAAGCTGGATAAAGTCCGAAACCTGTATTACGACAAAGAAGTGAAAGCGATTGAACAAAGCGGTTCAGGCGCTCCTAACCTTACTGATTTGCACAAACGCACAGATTTATCAGGTAACAACATTATTATTGGCATTCTCGATACGGGTATTGATTATACTAACCCCGCTCTTGGCGGGGGTATGGGTAAAGATTATAAGGTGATTGGCGGGTATGATTTTATCAATCTGGATACTGATCCAATCGACGATCACGGGCATGGAACTCATGTAGCCGGTATTGCTGCCGGCGTTGGCGATGACTGGCATGGAGTTGCTCCCGCCGCAAAATTGATGGCTTTTAAAGTATTGGATGTTAATGGAAGCGGCAGCTACTCGACATTAATTGCCGGTATAGAAGCTGCCGTCGATCCAGATGACGATCCTGCAACAGACGATGCGGTTGATGTAATCAATATGAGCATGGGCGGCTCCGGTTCTCCTGATGATCCGCTTTGCCAGGCGGTGAATAATGCTGTTAAAATGGGTGTGATTTGCGTTGTTGCTGCCGGTAACGATGGAATGAACGGTTATCAAAGCGTTGGTTCGCCCGCTTCTGCCGATTACGCGATTACCGTTGGCGCATGCGAGTTAGAATCAATGCAACTTGCTTATTTTTCCTCAAAAGGCCCAACCGCAAATAATGAACACATAAAACCGGATGTCTTGGCGCCTGGATTAAACATTAAATCGAGTGTTCTGAACTGGCAAGTAGATATAATGTCCGGCACATCAATGGCTTCGCCCTATATCGCCGGTATCGCCGCTCTTCTTGTGCAAGCTCATCCCGACTGGTCACCGCAGGATATAAAAAGCATAATTTGTGGAACTGCCCGGGAAATTGAAAATTATGTATATGAACAGGGATGTGGAATTATTGATTTTACAAAAGCGCAAAAAACCAACACAACGCTTTCCCCAAGCGAGCTTGGTTTAGGCATTACCGATTTTTCAAATGCCAATTTCACTACCGGCAAGTATTTTACACTTAAAAATTTCAACCCCAATACCCAAAATTATTCTATTACGTTGAGACACAATCTGGACCTTAATATTAATGTTTCACTTGAGAAAACAGCTCTCGCCCTGGAACCCGGCGCGTCGGATTCTGTTTTATTTACGATGAGCTTCAATCCCAATAATGTTCCCCAATTTAGCTCTTTTCCAAGCAACTTTGAGGGCTGGATTGATATCACATCCGAAAACGACACCTTATCAATGCCGTTTTCGCTTCTTCATATACCAACATTAAAAGTAACTTTTTCAGAACTACCAATGGAAATGAGAATTATAAAAATTCCCAAAAACCGGGAAGATAATTTTTCTCAATCATTTTATGCTATAGATTCCGATTTATCACTAAATTTGCCAACCGGTTTATATTACCTGCTTACAACTTTTAAAACAACCGACAAACTTACCTTTGTTATTAAAAAAATTGCCGTACCGGATACCGGTTATGTTAGTATTTCTCCAGCAGAAGCAATATATAAATGCGGATTTTACAATGTACCAAACATTGAAGAATTTGACATGATGAACACATGGTCGATGTTTGCACTTGATTTTGAGGGCCTCGGCTTCAATATTACTTATTCGTATGAAGTGATCGGTTCAAATATTGTCTATTTTTCCAAGGTTGAACAGGCAGAAGAGTTTTTCGTTTCATGTCAGGGTATGGCAATGAATGATAATAAAATTTATTATGACGCTGTTGAAAATAACGCTGTTGATGATAATCTTTCTATTATTATAGATGAAAATTCTATGAAATATATTGATTATCATATAAACCCACCTGCCTATTTACCGGATAACCTTGACCTGCTTAATTTACGTTATAGTATTGTCGATCCGGATCAATATTCTGTATATGAAGAATATACCGATTATCCTTTATATGTACCTTATGATCCGGCAATTGCATACAGGATTTATTATTATCCACAGCCGGAAAACACATTTTATCGGTTAAAGTTAGAATTAGCCCATACACCGGGAGGAATGGTTGCTTATGGGAATCCACCTACCGATGATACAGTATGGCATTCCGGCGCGATTGCATTTCATGAAAATTCAATTTCTATTGTACATATTGAAAATGACCAGGGATTTATTAAATATTTGCCCATGGCAGAAAATTACAATTACTTTGGCCCGGGTATCGCTCCCGCTTTCCCCAAAAAACAAATTGCTTTAAATGGTAAATTCCTGGAAATTCCATTGAACGAATTCTATTATCAAGCGGGAGATTATTATGTAAACAGCTCTAACACTATAAATTCATATCAACTCTACTATCAATCCGAACTTTATAAATCCGGTTCTTTAAATAAATCCCGGCTAACTCTTGGCACGGAAGGTCTCTATAAAGCAATAGTTGTTTATAAAGATGTTATAACTCTTGGCGAAGCCACCGGCGATATTCAGTTAACTACCCAGTTCGATAATACCGAATCGGACTCTACGCCGCCCAATATTGCTAATTTTCAATTGCTTACCAATAATACACTCATCAATCCCGATATACAGCCCGAAAATGTTGTCGCCAAAGTTCAGTTTAGCGACGATGACGAACTGGCGCAGGTTGGCATGCAATGCAGAGCTTCCGGTTCCGGGGCATGGATTGATTTAGCTACTACCAATGTCGATGGCTGGTTTCAAGCCGAACTGGATGAATCGCTTTTCGCGAATAATGTCGATCTCAATCTGACTGCGGTTGATAAAACCGGTAATATGACCGAATATGCCATGCTTCCGGCTTTTATTAACCAGGCGGCTACCAGGATTTCGAATCTAGTTATTTCCCCGGAACTGGTTCATCCTGCTGAAGAGATAACGCTTACCGCTAAAATAATGGATCGTGATGGAATTACCGGCGTTTCGGCTCTATTTAAAAATACCGCCGGAGAACTTTTAGGAACTGTGACGCTTTTCGACGATGGAGCACATAACGATGGCGCAAGTGGAGATAATGTTTATTCAGCCACATGGATTGCTCCCGATGCGGAAATTGATGTTTCTGTGGATTTTAAAGTGATCGACCATTTAGGCGCGGAACAAACTTTTTCGCAAATTACACACTTTACAACACACCTCACGCCGGTTTTAAAATTAAATGCCAATGAAATGACCTGTAAACCGGGCAAGGCGCTTGGCGATATTACAATTGTGAATACCGGCAACGCCGCAGCAACCAATATCGGAATACAGGTCAAAGGGCGAACTACAAAAATTTTTGATTCCGAATATGAAATTGACTCAATTCTTCCCAATGAAACAGCGGCGTTTAATGTAAACATTGCAACGCCTTCTGTTTTTATAGAAAAAGACACTTGTCATTTAAAAGTTGTTCTATCATACAATAATATTGAAACTAGTGAATTATTGGATGTGGCGATAAAAGGAACATATATTAACGAATTAGGAGTTAAACCGAAAAATAATGTTCCAGGCGGCAAGATCGTGCTTGATGTTACAGGCTACGACTATAATGGTTTTAAAGAATCGAAAATAATTATTTATAATGCTAAAAATAATACAATTGTCGATTCGTTAATCTTGACCCAAACAGGCTCCGGCAATATTTATACTACTTTTCAGGGAGAATGGACTACGCTACCAGAGCCCGCCGATTATAAAATACGTACTAGTGTAGAAAACAATTTAGGATATATTGATATCGATTCAACGTCCCTGGCCTTTACTACTAAATCATTTTCGATAAAAGATAACGAAATTCTGCTTCTGGGCAATTCGCAGTTCGATTCCAGTTTGACAGTGTTTCAAAATCTATGTAAGCAAAGTGGGCAACCAACTGTTTTATGGGATTTCTATTATCGCGAAGACTGCGATTACATGAAACTTGATGATTGTCGGATAAAAGACTTTACCATTTGGCGTCCTTCCGCTGAAAGCATCAACACAGCGGAAATAACGCCCGATTATTTATTGCGGTATAAAATAAAACGTTTTTTAGACAAAGGTGGAAATATCCTGGTCACCGGCGCAGGTTTTATTGAAAAGCTTTCCAGATTTGATAATAGTATATTGTCTCAATATTTTTGCGCCAGTTATATAAAGTCGTCTACTAATGTTACTCAATTAACCGGAGATAGTTCGGATGAGATATTCTCAGGAATAACGCTAAATATTAAGCAAGGCGCACAAGTCGAATTCTTAAAATTAAAGAAAAATGCTACTCCGATATTAACAGATGCACAGGGAAATATAGCCGGAGTGGTTGTTGCGCGGAATGATTATAAAGCGGTTTTACTTGGATTTGATATTACAGATATTGCCGATACTCAAGGACAATTGGCCATTCTTCAAAAATGTAAGGATTGGCTCACGGGTTCAGCTTCCAATATTGCCAATACCGGTGCGCTTCCCAAAGAATTTGCAATTTTACCCAATTATCCCAATCCTTTTAATCCAACGACGTCTATACAATACCAATTGCCTGAAGCGTCGCGAACTACTATCAAAATCTATGATTTGTTGGGCCGTGAAGTTGCGACGCTGTTAGATAATAATTTAATGCAGGCAGGAACTCATTCTATTAAATGGAGTGGTACGGACAAAACCGGGCGCAAAACATCGAGCGGAATTTATTTATGCAGGTTTACCGCCGGCAATTATAAATCAGTAATAAAAATGACGTTAATAAAATAGTTTCTGATTGTTACTTGTGTTGCTCGCTTTATAATTTGTTTGGTTGAGGTTAATCCGGTTTAATTAATTTGAGAGAGTTTTATGAAAAAAATCCTTATACTTATTGCAGTCCTGGTAATACTCATCGCCGGGTACATTATGGTCGAATTTATGCGTCTTGCGCAGGTTTCACAAGGCATTCCAATTGAAAAAAGCGGCGCTGAAAAGAGCGCCATGCTGGTCATCGACATTCAAAAGGATCTGACGCAGGCGGACGGCAAAGCGCCGCTCAACATTGCCATGACCGATAATATGATCGAAAATGTTAATATACTTGTCGACACTTGCCGTAACAAAGGCATACTCGTTGTGTATGTAAGACATGAGTACGATAAACTGGTTTTCAATCTTCTCTTAAATGACACAGTGAAAAAAGGTTCGCCCGGCAGCGAGATAGACGAGCGGGTTGCCATTATAAATGATAACATTTTCACCAAACATTTCATGGATGCGTTCTCGAATCCGGCTATGGAAAAGCTGCTACGCGATAATAATATCAGTCATTTATATATAACCGGACTCGATGCGCAATACTGTGTAGATAAAACCGTTCAATCGGCCCTGAACCGCAAGTATGCCGTTACGGTAGTATCGGACGCCATAGCCGGTAAAACAGATGCGGTTGTGGCGAAAAAACTAGCCGAATTTAAGACGCTGGGCGCCACAATCGAATCAACCGAACAGGTATTTGTGAGTACAAAATGACTCTCTTTCATTCCTGAACGTCCGAATGCAATTGACGCATATCAAGTGATTGATTATCACTATATAAAAGGACCTACTGATGAATTTCACAAAACTATTCCTGGCGACGGTTTTACTGGTGGTTA
Source organism: bacterium (assembly GCA_029561455.1). Lineage (GTDB taxonomy): Bacteria > Zhuqueibacterota > Zhuqueibacteria > Residuimicrobiales > Krinioviventaceae > Fontivivens. The sequence goes on along the minus strand of JAKQIY010000020.1, from coordinate 23,635 downwards.
CTTTCACTAGTTGTGTCAGTACAAACACTACACCTACTATCGAAGGCTTGTGGATATCTACCGAAGCAACAACATCTCAGTTTGGCCCGGGTGTACAAAAAGTTGCTTTGCTCATCAAAAGAGATAGTACCAAAACTCTTACAGCCCGAGCTCTGTTTTTATGGAATGATGTGTTAAAAATGGAATGGAAGTTTATTAATGTACAATATGATAGTATCGCAAAAAGAATTACTGTGCTCGATTCGGATTTGGACACTTTAAAATGCACCCTGGATGTTAGAAATGAAATACTAGTAGGCATTCTCCAGGATAATACTGAAGAGCCGTTAAATTTTGTTCGCGCCGACGAAAATATTATTGGTTTATTTCACCCGCGCATTCCCGATGCTAATGGACAAATTATCTATAGATATAATCAACCGGAACAAATTGATGACTATTTGCTAACGGATTCTATATTTAAATATGCACAAGATTCATTGGCAGTTTACAACCTGCTGGAAAGGATTTTGAAACAAGAATTTGGGCGGCTGGAATCACTATTAATCATCAAAGACGGGAATCTGGTACTTGAAGAGTATTTTTACGGCTATAACCAAACCAAACTGCACCGCATTAACTCTTGCACCAAAAGTGTTACATCCTTGCTGTTGGGAATCGCTTTGCACCGTAATAATAAAACTAATATCGATCAATCGGTTTTTAACTTTTTCTCGCAATATGATTCTTTAAAAACACCGGAAAAAGAGCACATCACCCTGCACCATATTTTAACTATGACGGCGGGATTTAGCGAGGAAGAAGGTGATGAAGAACCCGATCCTGATAATTTTATACAAAACATACTTGCAAGTCCGATGGCAACAAAGCCGGGAGAAAAATTCAGATACAGCGGTAAATGCAGCAATCTTCTCGGCGGGTTAATATATACCCTTGAAAACCGGCAGGCTGATGAATTTGCCCAAGATGTTCTGTTTAACAAACTCGGTATTACGGAATTTGCCTGGGAAAAAGAAAATGGTGTAATTATTTGTGACCACGGTCTGGAATTGTATCCGCGAGATATGGCTAAAATCGGTTTGCTGGTTTTAAACGACGGGGTTTGGAACGGTGAACAAATCGTGCCGAAAGAATGGATCGTAGCATCCACGAAACCATATATTGCCGAAAGCCCGTTTTTTGACTATGGATACCAATGGTGGTACAGATCAAAACGCAACCAATGCTGGTGGCATGATCCGGTACATGGGGGCAAGAGCGAACACGATATGTTTTTAGCGCTTGGCGCCGGCGGACAGTATATTATGGTCATAAGAGATCTGAATATGGTCATCGTAACTACAGCATCCGATTATAATGACGATGGCATAGATCATATCAAAGTACCAATGGTTATAGAAGAAATTGCACCAATGTTTGAAAAGGACTGATTAAAGCGCAAAAAGATATGATAGTGGTATATCATTTTTATCGATTTCCAACTTGAATCTGAAAGGAAACTTGTGTCGTCAATATCGCTTGAAACTGTTTCAACATAGCCTCCTCCCCACTTGTCATTTCAAGCGCAGCGAGAAAACTTGCCTTACAATATTTGCAAAAAATGATTCCTCGACGTTACACATCCCGAAATGACAAAAAGTAAGTGGCGTACACCTGTGCGAATAACCTGGTAAAAATAAGCAAACAACGAATTCGAACATTTCTATTTATATGATAACGTTGCGGAGAGGTGGACTATACTTTATAGCATCCACCCCGCTTGTCATTTCGAGCGTAGCGAGAAATCTTGCCTTACAATATTTACAATAAATGATACTTCGTCGCTATGCTCCTCAGTATGATATAAAGTAAGTGGCGTACACACCTGTGCGAATAACCTGATAAAACAAGCAAATGACGAATTCGAACATTTCTATGTTTATAACTACGTTGTGGAGAGGTGGACTAGACATTATTAATCATTTTTACCATTCCTTAAAATCATATTTTTTTATTGCACATTTATGCGAAATTGTTTTAATTAACATGTTATCATTATTGGTATGGGACTTTTGGGCGGCTCATTTGTTTTTACAAATATTCACTTTTTCAGTTACGGGTATGCGCAGTTTTATTGATTATTTGCAAAGAAGAATAATTTAAAATGTCCGGCATGGCAATTTAAAGGCAGGTGAATATGAAAATAAAAACAAGGATTTTCATTGTAATCGTTGTCGTTATAATTCTCATTGTTGCTTTTACAGCTAGCTATATTAAATTCAGAAGCGATCTTCAAGCCGGCGTCACAAAAATCCATGATCTACAATCACAACTGTACGCCTCCCAATATGGCGATGTGGAATACGTTTTGGCAGGAACCGGGCCAACGGTATTGATTTCGCATGGCGTCATCGGCGGCATCGACCAGGGCATGGGACTTGCCGACCTGTATTTGGGGCAAGGGTATCGCTTTCTGTATATCTCCAGGTTCGGCTACCTCAAATCCGCAATGCCGGTCGAACCATCGGCAAAATTGCAAGCAAAAGTGTATAACGAGTTGTTGAATTTTCTGCAAATTGATAGCGTATTTATTATGGGCAATTCGGCCGGCGGCCCGGCTGCGCTCCATTTTGCACTCGACTATCCGGCTAAATGCAGCGGCTTGATCCTGGTTTCCTCAGCCGTTCCCGGCAATACTAAAGCGCTGCCGCCGCAAGTTTTTATGAAGGCGGTGTTCGGCTCCGATTACCTGTATTGGTGCACCGTAAAATTCTTCGGCGCAAGTATGATGAAAATGTTTATTCCAGAATCCATTTTAAAGACGCTCGCCCCGGCGGAAAAAAAGCAGGTGATGGATACGGTATTTTTATCCGGTTTGCCGATTACGCAACGGACCAAAGGTATTTTGTTCGATACCTATATTTCCAATCCGTCCATAGATGACGACATTCCTTTCGAACAGATCATCATACCAACGCTGATCATCCACGCCATCGACGATCCTGCTCCGCCCATTGCCGGGGCGGGGCTGCTGGCAGCAAAAATACCGCGCTGCGAACTCGTTAGGTTTGAAACCGGCGGCCATCTCATTTTGCATCATGAAGATGAAATAAAGCGGATAATCAGTGATTTTGTCAGGCAATAGGGTTAGATGGAGTTATAAAGAATGAGGTTGTAAAATGGGCAAAAGAATAACAAGAGTAGAAGTACAACTCGACTCAAAAGGCATTAAAACCTTGCCCCTGGCGGAAATCAAAGCCATTCTGCGCGGGGCCGATGACCTCATCATGTCCGGGGGACGAAATCTGCTCGCCAAAATATTAAAGGGCTCTAAAGATAAAAAGGTGATAGAGCTTAAATTGGATCACAGTCCTGTTTACGGCTATTTTAAAGAAGAATCCATTGACACAATTACCGCCAAAATAGACTGGCTAATTCTAAATCATTACCTGGCCATAGAATACGATTATCGCCTGCCGCTTTTGGTTTTTGCGCCCAAAGGATGGCAAATCGAAATGGACACCAGAACAGATGAGTTTATCCAGGAATTTGACGCTATGCTCAACGAGGGCCGCTCCAGCTTTGATATGACCTATTTGAAAGACAGGGACAGAAACATGATCCTCTTGTTGTTAGATAAATTAAAAGCTACCAAAGACAAACGTTATATCCCGATATTAAAAGCCTGGTATGAAATCGATTATAATAAAGTACGACAACGAATAAATAGCGTGATTCAAGCTCTCAATGATGGGAAATAGATAAATGGCAGAGTAGCGTGTTGCCTCATAATAAAGTTTTTGTTTGCGAATGAGGACGAAAATATGTACTTTTCGCAAACAATAACTTTTGAAAATATGGGTATATTAAATGCATAGCATCTATACCCATTAATATAATCCTTGTAAGAAATAAATTCTCTCCCTTTTTCATTAAAATCATATTTTTTTCTTGCATATTTGCTGGAAATTATATTAATTATAATATTTATTTTGATATATTAAGGATTTTTAAACTGAAAGCTTTTACTTCTAAACATTTTTATTTATTATTATACACTGATCATTAAAAAGACAATAATAATTTACATACATAATCAAATATGTAAAAGTATTCTTAGACTTATTAATGATATACAACAGTAAAGTTCTAATATGACATACTTATCATGTTATTGTAATAAGAAAAGTTGGTTAATAAATCTCCTCGCATAAAGCTTTGAGTTATCGAAGTAATTTAGTTTTATAACCGAAGCAAGTTTCAGGGAACTAGGCCTGAAGAGAACAAACTTCTTTTATATAATGTACACACGAAAATTGATAGAAAATAAAACTAACATATTCTTGAGTTATGCACGCGAGGACGAAAACTTAGTAGAGAGAACCTTTACGAGTCTTCAGACTGCAGGTTATACACCCTGGATGGATAAACACAATCTCATTCCGGGACAGAGATGGAGTGGAGCTATCATGACCGCATTAAAGAATGCTGATTTTGTACTTGTCTTTCTTAGCTCGCGTTCTGTTTCAAAACGTGGTTTTCTACGAAAAGAAATAAGGATTGCTTTATCACTCTGGCATGAAAAGCTCGAAGATGATATCTATTTAATTCCTGTACGCTTAGAACCGTGCCAAATTCCCCAACCGCTTAAGGGTTTCCAGTATGTTGATCTTTTTAAAGAAGCAGGATTGGAAAAACTTATAAGATCTCTTGAAGAAGGTATCAAACTCTATCACAAGGAAACGAATACAACCCGTCTACTTGATATTGAACCAATTAACACACTACCTGAAAGCATTCGTGAACAAATCGCTTGGGGTGTTGGAAAAACAATAAATGAGCTTACTAATACTGATCTTCTAAAAATCACGAACTTAGATTTTCCCCTCTCGACCATTTCCGAATCGGAATTACAATATCTTAATCGTTTCCCTGCTCTTAAAAGACTCAACCTTCTTGATACCCCTATCAACGATTCTATACTTCAATATATTGGGGAACTTATTAGTCTCGAAGCTCTTGTTCTTAGTACACCTATGAATTCTAACTTTGAGCAGGCTATACAAATAACTGACGAGGGTTTGAAGTACCTTGGTTGTCTTCCATTACTTCGCTTGTTACGGTTAGATGGGTATAAGATCACTGGCCGCGGTTTGAATAATTTGATAGGCCTTAAACTTCTCACATCGTTGAGTCTTAACGATACCAGAATTGTCGACGATGATCTAAATCTGTTAAGTAACTTCCCTGATCTAAATCATCTCTCGTTGAACTCTACTGCTATTAGTGACAAAGGGATGTTGTTTCTTGCAAGCATCCCAAGTCTTTATAATCTCGAATTGACATACTCACAAATCACTGATAAAGGGTTAAAATACCTAATTAATTGCAAATTCCTTCGTTCACTCGATTTGCGTGGAAATCAGATTTCCGATCAAAGTTTAAAATATCTAATAAGAATAAATTCTCTTAAAAATGTATTAGTGGTAAATACAAAAGTCACTGAGAAAGGGGTTGCTATAATGCGCAATCAACGACCGGATCTGTTTGTTGCCAGAACTTATAGTGAACTTCCAGAAATACCATCATACTAATTATTTTAAATCAATGAAATAAAAATTAATAGAATATCAAAAACACATCACTTCAACTATCAAGGTGGAGGGTATGAAGAAAGACAATAATTTTGAGATACTAAATGTAGCAGAAATGATGGTAAAAGTAACTATTCTTATGCTTCGGCAGTCTCTTTAAAAGAAGATAAATTTTCGTTGTGTGCGTTTCTCGCTCTTAAGCACCAATTAGGAATATGGATGCCTATGAATTCCAAATCCTGTTTTACAAATTAAAGAATTTATTGCAAGCCTGTTATAATCAGGAGATTGGAACAAGGAGCAAAGATGCGAACAGTGGTGTATTTATGTAGATTTCATTCTTTATTACACTTGCAAAGTGAGAGGCACAGGACCAGCGGATTGATCTCGTTGACGTCAATAATGCCATAAAGTGGTTTGGTGTGAAAGCCAACAGGAGATTGAATAGCAAAAATGAAGGTAATTCTCTAGATAATAAGGAGATTAAAAAACAGGGATTAATAGTTTGTAGTAGATTAAAAAATAAATCGACATAGAATCCGAATGTTATATAGTTTAAATTGAAAAATGGGAGTTATTATTTATGCAAGTCACAAGAAATGTAATTATTATTTCAGATATAAGTAATTGGATGGATGAAAAACAACTTTTAATAAATACTAAATATCAAAGATCAAAAGGGCTATGGCCTCCTAATGCACGGTCTTATTTCATTGACACAATTCTAAATGGATTCCCTTTTCCCAAAATAACAATAAGACAAACAGTAGATCTAAGAACAAGGAAATCAATTAGAGAAATAATTGATGGGCAACAAAGACTTACTACAATAAATGATTTCATTCATGATAGAATAAAATTAACAAAAGTTAGTGATAAATTTGTTGGCTGTAATTTTAGTGATTTAGATGATGAATTAAAAAAAGAGTTTTTATCTTATGAAATTTCTGTAGATACTGTTATTGCCGGTACAGAGGATGAAGTATTAGAAATTTTTCGACGAATAAACTCATATACACTCCCCCTTAATGAAGCAGAAAAAAGGCATGCAACTTTTCAAGGAGAATTTAAATGGTTTATATTAAAAATTATTAATTTGTATTCACCATTATTCGAAGCATACAATATTTTAAATACCAGACAACTTTCTAGAATGGAGGATACAGAATTAATAGCAGAACTATGTCAAATTATCGATACAGGTATTATTACTCGTTCTAAATCAAAAATTGATGATTTGTACAAAAAATATAATATAAAATTTGACAATCAAGCTGAACTTCTAAAAAAGTTATCGGATACTATAGATTTTATAAAAGTAAATCTTAATACTATCTGTGATGCGAGAGTTCTAAAAATGTATTCATTTTACTCATTATTTTCTGCGCTTATTTATAATAAATGGGGGCTTCAAAATATAAATCCTAATGAAATTGATGGACTTGAACCAACTGGTGAATATGCGTTGAATTCAGATATTGCTACCCAAAATATTTTAGAGTTATTTAATGCTGTAGATATTGATGATATTAATGGTAGATACAGACAATTTGTAAGAGCAAATAAAAGAGCAACTGGTAATAAAGAATCTCGTATTATTAGACATAAATGGATTGTTGCGGCTTTGCAAAATAAAATGGATGAGTTAAGTTAATTAAATGTATTCAATCGCAAAACAATATTCAAAGATTTATAGTACATCACAAAAAAGTCTTGATTACTTTAAGCTTTGCAATGAAAATTCTCAAAAAAATTTTATTTTTGCATCTGGTGTGATCAATTTTCTTTGGCAAAGTTGGAATAGATTTTGGCGGAATTTCTGGCTTGCTTACCTGCTAGGTGGCGAAGATTTGAAAAAACAGCAAATAATTTCCGTTCCAAGCTTTTCTGGTAAGAATGAATTTGAAGCAATTCATTATATCCTCTATTTAATTGGAAAACGCAAAACGCCTAGTGGAATGATTAGTGCAAGTTACCAAGAACCAACTTGGGGAGATGTTGATTGTATCACAAAAATCTCAACAAACCTATCTGAACCAGGCACTGATGTAGATATAATTAAAATACAGGTTTTAAATGCACTCAGTGTTTTAGGTGACACACCAAGACATCTCCAAATAGTACGGAATACAAGTATTCATTTGAATTGGGAAAATATCACAAATCTTCATAATCGAGTTTTGCCATTTTATGCAATTTCAAATATTAACTATCCTACAGAAATATTATACTCAAAAGAAATAAGAACTAGCAAAATTGCAATTCAGCATTGGGTAGATGATTTATTAGCTGTAGTATCATTAATTTATATATAGTATCAAACAACAAGATATTTTTATTGATTGTCTCGGCCGTTCATTCTTAATTCCATTCCATTCTATCAGTAATAGAAATTAACAGCTATATCTGTTTCCTATTTCAATACATGCTAGTTCATACTCCCCTCTCATTTCTCTTTCCTCTCTCCTTTTTTTCAACTATATTTATCTCCGAATTCCCATAAAACAATAATATAAATTAAGCAACAATTACTATTCTGCAAAACCCGGATTTTACGGTATGCAAAATGAATATTAAAATCAAAATTCAAGGTTACTTTCAATGCGGCAAAGTAAAATAGCAAAAAAGATCGGAGCGGCGCTCATGGTACTAGTGGGCATAATCATAATCCTGTTCATCGCGTTATTTGTATGGCTCATCATCAACAGTCCCGGCAAGCCGCAACCGTTCGTCGATGCGCAGGGCAATATCATAGCAAACAGCATTGCGGAAAAAGGCTATATCGATGTAAACGGCGGCAAGCTGGGATTTTTCATCAAAGGGCGGGATATTAACAATCCCGTATTGCTCTACCTGCATGGCGGCATGCCGGATTATTTCCTCACGCAGCAATACCCAACCGGACTTGACAGCATTTTTACGGTGGTGTGGTGGGAGCAGCGCGGCGCGGGCATGTCCTGCAAGGCCGGCGGCAAAGACCGCAAGGTAACCATCGACGACCTGGTGAGCGATACTAAAGCCATGACTGATTATTTACGCAGCCGCTTTGCGCAGGACAAAATTTATTTAATGGCGCATTCCGGCGGCACCTACCTCGGCGTTAAGGTCATTGCCCGCTACCCGGAACTGTATACGGCCTATATCGGCGTGGCGCAAATCACCTATCAAAAGCTGTCCGAAAAACTGGCGTACGATTATATTCTGGAACAGTATGCACAAGATAGCGGTAAACAGAAATACTATGAAATATTCAAGAGCCACCCGGTTGTTATAACGGAACCGGTTCCCATAGAATACACCAGGATAAGAGACCTGGCGATGCACGACCTCGGCATCGGCACCATGCACAATATGAAGAATGTCGTTACCGGCCTGTTTATCCCCTCATTGCTTTTCAAAGAATACAGCTTGGCCGATAAAATCAACTTGTGGAAAGGCAAAGCCGGTTCGGGTATCAGCATTATGTGGAACGAAATGATGCAGCACGATCTGGCGCAGGAGAATACCACCTTTGCCATTCCCGTGTATATTTTACATGGAACTTTTGATTATACTTGTTCGTACCAATTATCCAAACAGTATTTTGACAAAATCAGCGCTCCTGCAAAAGGATTCTATTCTTTCAGCAACTCGGCGCACAGTCCCATTTTTGAAGAGCCGGGCGAATGTATCAAGGTGATAAAGGAGAATATTCTCAACAGGTAAATCGTTCAAAATCTTGCAAGCTATTTGTTTAAATATAAATCCATAAACTCTTATAGTTGCTCTAAAATGTATATCATATAAAGGAGGATATACCATGTCTGTAAAAATAGGTATCAACGGTTTCGGCCGCATCGGCCGGCAGGTATTCAAAGCTATTCAGGAACGCTATCCCAAAACTTTGCAAGTTGTGGCGATTAACGACCTGTTCGACATAAAAACCAACGCCTCGCTGCTTAAATTCGATTCCAATTATGGCAGGTTTAATGCGGATATTAAAATCGATGGCGCCGACCTGGTTGTAGACGGCAAAAAGATCAAAGTATTTGCGGAAAAAGACCCGGGCGCTCTACCCTGGAAAGACCTCGGTGTGGATATTGTCATCGAATCGACCGGCATTTTCACCGACGCGATTGGCGACCCGGCCAAAGCTAAAGCCGGCGCTAATGTCCACATTACTAAAGGCGGCGCGAAAAAGGTCATCATCTCCGCTCCGGCCAAAAATGAAGATGTTACCCTGGTTCTGGGCGTGAATGACAACAAATACGATCCCAAAAAACATCATATCATTTCCAACGCATCCTGTACCACCAACTGCCTTGCCCCGGTTGCCAAGGTCGTGCACGACAATTTCCGCATTGTCGCCGGCGTCATGACTACCATCCACTCCTACACCAACGACCAGATGATTTTGGATCAGGGCCACAAAAAAGAGATGCGGCGCGCTCGCGCGGCGGCGTTGAATATGATCCCCACCACCAGCGGCGCCACCAAGGCGTTGGGTCTGGTTATTCCCGAACTCGCCGGCAAGTTCGACGGCTTTTCCCTGCGCGTGCCCACACCAACCGTTTCCGTAGTGGACTTTTCCATAACCGTTGAAAAAGCCACCACCAAAGATGCGCTGAACGCCGCATTCACCAAAGCGGCAAACAATGAATTAAAGGGCATTCTGGCGGTAACCACCGGCGATTATGGCGATCCGATTGTTTCAATGGATTTCAAGGGCGATGAGCATTCCGCCATAGTCGACCTGCCTACCAACATGGTGTGCGGCGGCAATCTCGTCAAAGTGATTGCCTGGTACGACAATGAATGGGGTTATTCATGCCGCACCGCCGATTTGGCGGAAAGAATTGCCAAAGCGTTGTAATCCTAAAATTCTAAACATAAATTATACTTGAAGCGACCCGCGTCTCAAAAAGCGCGGGTCGTGTTGTTTTAGTAAAAAACCACCTGACAATTTAAAAAAGTTACTAAAACCCTTTTCAGCGCTGCAATCATTATATCATCTACTTTTTGCATTCGTTCTAATTGTGAAATTTTCTTATATTTGTAGCAAGTGTTAGTTCGTTTTAATGATGAGTATAATATAAAAGGTGAAGTTATGAAAAAGCGATTATTGGGTAAAAGCGGACTTGAAGTTTCGGCCCTCGGCCTGGGCTGCATGGGCATGAGTTTTTCTTATGGTCCGGCTCATGACAAAAAAGAGATGATCTCGTTGATCCGCACGGCCGTGGAATGGGGCGTAACGTTTTTCGATACCGCCGAAGTATATGGGCCGTATATAAACGAAGAACTGGTTGGCGAAGCGCTGGCGCCGCTGCGCGACCGGGTGGTGATCGCCACCAAATTCGGCTTTAAAATCGATCCCAGCGGCCAGCGGCAGTGGATTGGCCTGGATAGCCGCCCCGAACACATCCGTGCAGTGGCGGAAGCCTCGCTCAAACGCCTGCGCACCGACACAATCGACCTGTTCTATCAGCACCGGGTCGATCCCGCAGTGCCCATCGAAGATGTGGCCGGAACGGTAAAAGACCTGATTAAAGAAGGCAAAGTCAAGCATTTTGGCCTTTCGGAAGCGGGCGTAGATGCCATAAGCCGGGCGCATGTCGTGCAGCCGGTAACGGCGTTGCAAAGCGAATACTCGCTATGGTGGCGCGATGTGGAAACGGCAATTCTGCCCAAGCTCGAAGAACTGGGCATCGGCTTTGTGCCGTTCAGTCCATTGGGGCGGGGATTTTTAACCGGCAAGATCGACGACAAGACCACGTTCGACAAATCCGATTTCCGCAATACCGTGCCACGGTTTACACCCGAAAACCGCCAAGCCAACCAGGTGGTGGTCGATTTGCTGACGAGCATTGGCCAGCGTAAAAACGCCACTCCCGCGCAAATTGCCCTGGCCTGGCTGCTGGCGCAAAAACCGTGGATCGTCCCTATTCCCGGCACCACAAAGCTGGAACGTTTGGATGAGAACCTCGGCGCCGTGTCGTTGGAACTCTCCCCGGCAGAGCTTGCCGAAATCGAATCGGCTATTAACAAGATCACCATCCAGGGCTCCAGGTACCCGGATAGTGTGTCAAAACTGGTTAATCGCTGATCTGAAAGACTAAATTCCGACTGTGTAAAACCGGATTCAAACTTGAAACAGGAGTGACGACATTATGAAAAAAACCGGCTTCCTTTTGTTAATTTGTCTCATAATTTTAATCGGTTGTAATAAAGCAGGTCAATTCGAATTGCCGGCCGATTGGGAAAGGCAATGGCAAACCACGCTGGACAGCCGGATACAGGCGGAGATCGACCGGTTAAATATCGTCATCGATCCGCGTATTGAATTGCTATCTGTTGTGCAACTCCTGGCTGAGGAAAAGTCCGGGCAGGAATTTGGTACCAAACTTGACTATTCCTATTCCAGGGATGTCCTCGCGTATTTCCAGCCATTTATCGATCACCCGGCAGTTCAGAAACTGGCGGCGCTACGTCAACTTGGTTTTAGCCATGACGCATTGCCCAAACTCGTACTGCATGCCTCGGCGCCGCCGGAACTGCAACTGATATGCCCCCTTGAACTGTACCTTATCCGGGAAACCGGCGGTAACAAAAATGTAGAGACTTTTTTCCAGTTTCTCCGGGATTTTGCCGTTCAGTCCGATTTTACCGGTTTTTTCAATGCCCACAAAGAGCTATACACTACTATTGTACGGAATGAAGCAGGTATCATTAGCGATAATGATTATGTAAAAGTGTTGGAAACCTTTTACGGTGAAATCCGCAACAGCTATAATATCATTCTGGTGCCGTTGTATGATGGACATGGATTCGGGATATATGTAAACCTGGCGAACGGGCTGCAAGATATTTATGCGGTATGCGGCTTTAGCCGTCTCCAGGGCGGGCTTCCATCGCTCGGCGTGGCAAAGGCCTACAGTTATTTGGTATTTCATGAATTGAGCCATCCGTTTATTGATTTGTCCATCGGTGGATTCCAGCAACGGATTGACAGGTATGCATCTCTATATACTCCGATCAGCGCTAACATGAGAAAACAGGCTTACGGCACATGGTCTTCGTGCGTCGAAGAGCACCTGGTCAGGGTGGTCACCGAGCGGCTGGTTTATCGCGATTATCCGGAAGAAATGAGCGCCGCGCTGGAAAGTGATAAACGGCTTGGCTTTGCTTATGTGGGAGCATTAAGCGACCGGATCGCCCTGTATGAACAGAACAGGAAAAAATATCCGCGCTTTAAGGATTTTTACCCGGAGATTGTTAAAGTTTTTAAAGAACTGGACGCAAGCGATTTGAACGCCAACTTTTATGCAACGCCGTTTTCAGGTTCGGTCAATACACTGTTCTCCGACGGTGGTCCGATTGTGTTTATTATGCCGACAAACGAACCGGATCGAAATTTAGCCACTGAAATGAATAACGTCCTCAATACTTTGCGTAACAACGATGCGTATTTTCATAACATGGAAATAATGCCGGACAGCCTTGCCCTGCAAAGGGACCTTGCCAATCACTGGATTTTTGCGATTGGCCCGCCGCAAGAGAACAAATGGCTTGCCCAATTTATACAGCGCATTCCGGTTAAAATAGAAACGGATAAAATAATAGCCGACAGTGTATATTATGGAAATAACCTGGTTTTTATGACCACGTGGCCGCATCCGCAAAACGAACAAAAAGGCGTGCAAATACTCACGGGCCAAAATTTACAATCTATTTGGATGTTGATGAACAAGCGGGAGGAAATTAATTCGCAAATAAAGGATGCCGGTATCAATTGGTTTATTGCCGATGGTTTGCTTATATTGAATACTGGTACTTATAACAAAATAAACGGGGTGTGGAGTTTTTAAAGGTATTCTTATATCATAAAAAATGGCAGTTCGCAGGTATGACACTTTCCACGGTTTACAGGCGGCAGGTTATTCAATTGCCCTGCAAACAGCATTTCGGAAATCTCCTAACAACTGGATTTTGAAAACCCCTCTGCTATTCCCGGCTGTACAAAAAGCTGGTCTGCTTGAGTGCCCGAAGGTGAAATGTGAAATGTGAAATGGCATAAAGGGGTTATTGCCACCCAGGAGGGCTATCCTGTCTCGCGGCGATAGACCGCACCCGGCAACCATTCTCATGATGCCGCGGTAATGGTTGGTTACTTTTGTAGAGGGTGAAAGTGCGGGGATTAGTAGCGCTCAAAAAAAAGTATGGATTATAAATCCACTTATAAAATTACTGTTTTATTAATCGACCCCATCCTTTACCGCCTGTAAAACATATTTACTGCTTGCATTTACCCCTATTTTTTTATATAATTAACGACATAATGAAAAATCTTAATTGTTGCATTATCAGGGTATTATAATTCACGATGACCCCTTGTCTTTATTTCAAACAAAATAACTGTAATGGCAGTAAGGGGTACAAAAATTACTTGTAATTACCAGGAAACACTAAAAAAATCAATTGGCAAGCAGATCATCCAATAAATCATGGTTCAGGTAAATGAGCGATAACACAAAAATATCTATCCGCTTTTTTGACGACCGACAAGTGCGCGCCGTATGGGACGAGCAAAACGCCAGGTGGTGGTTTAGCGTGGTCGATGTTGTCGGTATTTTGAACCAGGAAGCCGATTATACCAAAGTGCGCAACTATTGGAAATATCTGAAAACAAAACTCAAAAATGAAAAAAATGAGTTGGTGAGCGCCACTAACCAACTGAAATTACCTGCGCCTGACGGCAAAAAATACCTCACCGACACCCTGGATAGTGATGGTATTATTGCTTTGGCAAAACATTTCCCGAACAACCGGGCCATGAAATTTTTAGACTGGTTTGTATATAGTGACAACAGCCTCGACGGCCAAAGCAAGAAAAAAGCCTACACACTTTTTGAAAGTACTTTGATCGATGAAATCGAGGTTGGTACAGTCAAAGGGTTACAACAAATTCACGCTTTTTTGTTCGGCGGCTTGTATGATTTTGCCGGGCAGATCAGGCAAAAGAACATTTCCAAAGGCGGTTTCCAATTTGCCGCTGCCCTTTATTTGGACGCCACGTTAAAACATATAGAAGCAATGCCTGAAAATACCTTTGAGGAAATTGTAGAAAAATATGTGGAAATGAACGTTGCCCACCCTTTCATGGAAGGCAACGGCAGAAGCGCCCGGATATGGCTGGATTTGATATTGAAAAAACGCCTGAAAAAATGTGTGGACTGGAGTAAAATAGGTAAAACAGATTATTTGAACGCCATGGTAAAAAGTACCGTAAACAGCAGTGAACTAAAAATACTGCTGAAAAACGCCCTGACCGACAAAATACAGAACCGTGAAATTTATCTGAAAGGAATTGATTATTCCTATTACTATGAGGAAAATTGAAATACAGGAAAAAATGAGTTGGTGAGCGCCACTAACCAACTGAAATTAGCTGCGCCTGACGACCAAAATAAAATAACTGCGTGACCGGAAGCGGAGATTTCCGACCACTCTCGTTCAGGAGCAGGAGAAGAGAAAACAAGGGGAAAACAGACGGTATATTGAAAGCGATAGTGAGCAACCAAAAGGGTTAAGATGAAATCAGAAGAAATCAAAAATTTATTTAGTTTATTTGAATCCGCAGCGAGTGAATTTAAAGGCATTGAATGCTGGAGCGCTCGTGAATTACAAAAGTTGTTAGGATATAGTAAATGGGAAAACTTTGAAAAAGTAATTTCCAAAGCAAAAGAATCCTGTGCAAATGTTGACGAGGAAATTTCCAATCACTTTCCTGACGTCAGGAAGGTGATCGAAGCTGGAAAAGGCGCTCTACATGAAATTGACGATATACTACTTACCCGTTACGCCTGTTATCTAATCGCTCAAAATGGAGACAGCAGAAAAGAAGGTTATGCAAGACACTCAAAGAATGAAGAAGAAAGAGAAATAACGGCAACGTTAAAACCATATCCAAAATATAATACCGTATACTATGACTATGCCTCTGAATTGCCCGATGGCTGAAAGCCCGCGCCCGGCGGCCATTTTCGTGACGCCGCGGAAAAGGTTGATTGCTAAAGTAGTTGGCGGGGTAAAAAGGTAAAAAATGAGTTGGTGAGCGCCACTAACCAGCTGAAATTATCTGCGCCTGACGATAAAAAAATAAAATAACTGCCTGACAGGAAGCGGAGATTTCTGGCCACTCTCGTTACTGATCAGGAGATGAGAAACGAGGGGACAAAGCCTCGGTCGTGTGCCGTAACTTGCATATCTCCCGCCAAACTTGGTACCGCTGGGAAAAAGTATTCCGTACTGCTATTGACAGCATTGGGGGTTATTAAAAAGGGTAAGATGACAAATTATTGGGGGAAATTTCAATTTTCTTTAAAAAATTTTACATTTCACACATTTTTTTCTTGCATATTTCTGTATAATTGTATTAATTATCAAATCAATCTAAAGTTGATATGGGATTTTTGGGACGGATAGATTTTCTATAAATATATATAAATTTTTTGTTATTTAATATTTGGCACTGATTGTAATTGTCAGTACACAATCAGGGTTATTATTAATCATTACGAACATTACCTCACTTTTTCCTTTTATTGGAACACAAAAATTTGAATATTAGCATGATTTACACTCACATGCTAAACTAAGGTGATAAAGGTATTTACAATCCTATTGACATTATGTTGCAATGAAATTCAGTTATGTTGTACAAGTCGTATAACATAAAATCAAAGCCATCGTATTTTAATAACAAATATATAATTTTAAAAGTTTTGAAATATATTGTATTGTTTTTATTATGTGTCATGTTTATGCTTTCAATATTTAGTTATCAAACTCGTTTAATACTATGTTATACCTATCTATTATGAATGCAATGATAGTTGAGTATATCTAATTAAATTTATCAATTTGTATTAGCTTTCGCTGAATGTACTACAACAATCGAACGTTTTTCATAAAAACTATGAGGGTGTATTTATGAAGTTTTTAGCATTTTTCGTTATTCTAATTATTGGTGGAATGTTATATGGTTTGCATCTTCTTATTGAAAAAATCGTTGATATCACTAGACTTCAACACATTGAAGGAAGAAAAAAGCACATAATAATACTATGCATATGGATTGCTTCAGCAGTTGTTCTATTCATGCCTGATGGTGTCATTTCACAAATCAAATTGCTTGGTATCGGGGGTCATTTTTCACCGACTGGCTCAATAATTGCTATATTGGCAATATATGGTATCAACTATCTCCGTGTATTGGTTCACTTTGCTAGTTCTGGTAGATATTTTAAACCTACTTTTCAAGGGGCTATATGGAGTGTTGCAAGTTCTTTATTACTTGTTCTATTCTATGCTACGAGGGAGCAAGCTTTCTGGACGTTTTTTGATTGATAGCAATATCAAATCATTTTGTCCATATATCACAAAATTGGTACTAAAGAATTTAAACCCAAAAAATAGTAAGAATCGCAATTTCAATGCAGACTTTAAAGAGTTAAATCAAAAATTTTTTTGCGCAAACTAAGAAAAGACGATCAAATCATAATTATAAAAATTGTACATTCCTTGTCTTTTAAATTTATGTTAATAGGATTAGTTAATGTTTTATTAATGTTAGCTATTTATTTATCATTTCACCCCTTTGTTATCGCTGGTTTAGTACTGTTCGTCTTTGTGTTAGGACTGATGGTATAACATCTGTATCCAGTTGAATGAAGGGCGTTTCGGTGTTTTTAGTTATGTAATGCTTATTTTTGAAATTGAGAATTGGGCGTAAACTCAAAAACTACATAATATTTTATTTCCAAAATTGATAAATTAAAAATTGGGATGAAAGTTATAGAAGTGGAGAAAAATATGAGTTTAAACACTAGTTTGAAGGGACGTCTTAGAAATACAAATTTACCAAAGACAAATATTTTATTCCCCTTATTTGAAGCCGTAATTAATTCAATCCACGCAATTGATGAGAGAATTGAAAAACAACACGATATCGATATTGGAGAAGGTTATATAAAGATTAAAGTTAAACGCTCTACTCAATTAAATGCCGAAAACTCAGTAAAACCAAAAATTGTAGGTTTTGAAATTGTTGATAATGGTATTGGATTTAATGAAGACAATTTTAACTCTTTTCAAACCCTTGATTCTGATTATAAAATTAAATTGGGTGGACGTGGAGTTGGACGATTACTTTGGTTAAAAGCTTTTAAAAAAGTAAACATTATAAGCATATTCAAGGAAAATTATAATATACAGAAACGTTCATTTGATTTTAATATTCAAAACGATCTACATAATCATAATCTAATTGATTCAAAAAGCAGTGTAATTGAAACCACTGTTAATTTAGAATTTTTTAATAAAGAATATGAAAAATATTTACCAAAAGCAGCCATTAAAATTGCACACGCTTTATTAGAGCATTGTTTGTGGTATTTTTTACGGAGTGGAGGAGCCCCAGACATTACAGTCATGGATGTTGACGAAACTATTTTATTGAATAAAGAATATGAGTCTTTTATGTTTAATGCATCCGAGTCGATACCATATAAAATAAAATCCAGAAATTTTGAGTTAATGAATATAAAACTAAGATCTACTTTCCAAAATAAGCATTCTGTAATCTATAGTGCCGCTAATAGGGTAGTCAGAGAAGAATCTTTAGTTGGTAAAATTCCAGGTTTATTTGGTGTTTTAAAAGATGGAGATGAAAGTTTTTGTTATTTATGCTTTGTAACTTCGGAATATTTAACTGAAAGTGTTAATTCAGAAAGAATTGGTTTTAACATTTCTGAATCAATTGATGATCTATTTGTTGATGAAGAAATCTCTTTTTCTGAAATACGCAATGAAACTATTAAACATATTACTAAATACTTAGAAAAATTTTTAATTGAAAACAAACAAATCGGACTTAAAAAATTAACAGACTTCGTAGCTAATAAAGCACCTAGGTTTAGACCAATTTTATCTCGAATTCCTGAGAATGAAAAGATTGTAGACCCTAATATTACCGACAAAGAACTTGAGCTAAAGCTCCATACACACCTTATGGTATTCGAGAATGAACTTCTTACAGAAGGTCATGATTTAATGAAGCCACATTGTTTTGAGAATGATGAAGAATATTCTAGACGCATTGAGGAATACTTATTAAAAGTTAGCGATATAAAAAAATCTGATTTAGCAAACTATGTTGCACATCGAAAAGTTATTCTTGACTTATTAGAAAAATCAATCCAAATAAAGAAAGATGGAAAATACTTAAATGAAGAAGTCCTCCATAAACTCATTATGCCTATGCAAAAAAATAGTAATGAACTAATGTTTGATGATAGTAATTTATGGTTGGTTGATGAAAGATTAGCTTTTCATAATTATTTAGCTTCGGATAAAAGTATTAAATCAATGCCTATAACAAATTCTGAAGAAAAAAAAGAACCTGATTTATTAGCTTTAAATATTTATGAGAATCCATTATTAGTAAATGAAGGTCAATCCTTACCTTTAGCATCAATAACTGTAATTGAAATAAAAAAACCAATGCGTAATGATGCAAAACAAGGAGAAGATAAAGATCCAATTGAACAAGCATTAGGATATCTTAAAAGAGTTAGAAATGGAGGGGCAAAAACTGAATTAGGGCGACAAATACCTGATTCAAGTAATATTCCTGGTTTTTGTTATATTATTTCTGATATAACTGATACAATAAAAGAACGTTGTGAAATTCTTGACCTGACAGTATCTGCAGATAAACTAGGATATTTTGGTTATCATAAAACATATAATGCTTATATTGAAGTTTTATCGTTTGATAGATTATTAAATATGGCAAAAGAACGTAATCGCTCATTTTTTGATAAATTAGGTTTACCGTCAATATAAATTTTTTGCACAAATGAAATTACAGACAAGATAATAATATTGAAAATGACACCGAGTGATTCGCAAATAATTTTAATGCATATTTTATACTCACTACTTTTATATGGAGTAATGAATTTCAAAGTTGCTTATAAACAGCTTTACGATCTTGCGCCTAAAACCGGTACAGGAGATGTTATTGTCAGTGTTCAAGCATTGGAGCCGTTGTTAGTGCCTCCCATCACATCTGAGAATCATCTGCTTGTGCAAAAAATCGAAACCCTGGTGGATGAGATCATCCAAACAAAAGCAGCGAATAAAGACGCCGATGCCCGGGAAAAAGAGATCGACGCCCTGGTTTACCAATTATATGATTTAACGGAAGAAGAAATTGCGATTATTGAAAGAGGATAATGTTATACAATGCACAAAACCCATAACGATGAATAGTAAACAAATTAAGGGGTGTAACTATGTATTTTATGTATGTGGACGAGAGTGGTGATCCCGGGGTTTTAAGTGAAATCCAAGGTAATGAGAATTCAAAACATTTTATATTATCCGGTCTCATTATAAACGAACAAGATTGGAATCTATGTTTTCAGAGGTTAAAAGAGTTAAGGCGGGAAATAAAGAAGCAATATGGATTAGGTATACGTGAAGAAATACATGCGTCTGAATTAATCCGAATACAAAAAATAGAATCATATAAAAAAATTTTTAAAGTAAAACGAATTGATTTAATGCGTTACTACATTTCATGTATTCCGATAATATTCAGTAAAAGTAAAATTATCAATGTATGTATTGATAAAGGAAAAACACCGAGTGGGAGTTATAAAAATTACGCAGAATTAGCCTGGAACAGATTGTTGCAAAGATATGATAACTATTTAAAACATGAAAAATCCAGCGGTATAGTAATAACTGATCAAACAGATGAAAATCTGGTAAGGTATTTATTACGGAAAATGAGAGTTTTCAATCCCATACCCTCAAAATTTGGTGGAATAGTACAATGTATTACAGATAATATTGTTGAAGATCCATTTATCAGGAATTCACAACATTCCTATTTTATTCAAACAACAGATATAATTGCACATTGTTTATACAGGCAGGAATATCCAAAGGGTAGTCTAAAAAAATATAATATTCAAAGCTTTTTTAAATTACTTGAACCCATTATATTAAAAGAAGCAAGTCCCATAGATAAATTCGGCATTGTACGAAAATAAAAAACCCCGGTATAAAACCGGGGATTTGTCGTGGCCCGTTTGATTCATTTGGAACCAACAGGTCACATTCGTATAACATTGAATAGCAATGTTTTTATTTCAGTATGAAATTATAGTAATAACTAACCATCTTTTATATATAAAAAAATAATAAAAAAAAATTAAAAAGTAAAGTCTTTTTTATATAACGGATCAAATTTTAACAACAAGGTCAATTTCACTGCTGATCATTCACTATGTTTTTATAGAACAAGAGTAAATTCTGTCAGCGTTAAATATTCATTTTCAACAGAGTTTAAAAGGCAATTCCCAATCCAAACAGGCTTTTGGTTTCAAAAAAGCCGCTGATTCATACGGGTTCAGCGTCAAAACCTTTTTATATTCCTTACCTTGGGTAAAGAACATAATAAATATAGCCAAAAAAATAAAAAATGCAAGTATTTTTTAAAATATTAAACTGCACCCACTTGCTGTTTATTAAATAAAGGAAACCATCCCCCCAAAAACCCTTTGCATTCAAAACAAAAATCCTTAAATTATAGCCATGCCCCTGTAGCTCAGCTGGATAGAGCAGTGGTTTCCTAAACCATTGGTCGGAGGTTCAAATCCTCTCAGGGGTACTCTCCGTTACCGGTCACATTAAGGCGTTTCCGCAGGTAACGGATTCATTTTTAACCCGATTTGAACCGGTTCAAGAATATGGCTCAAAAACCCTCCATCACCCTCATACAAGGCGATATTACCACCCTGGCGGTGGACGCCCTCGTCAATGCCGCCAACGAACACCTGCAACACGGCGGCGGCGTGGCCGGGGCTATCAGTCGCAGGGGCGGACCGGAAATACAGCAAGCCAGCAACGAGTGGGTGGCAAAACACGGCAGGGTCGTCACCGGCAGCGCGGCTATTACACCGGCAGGTCAGCTCAAGGCCAAATACGTCATCCACGCCGTCGGCCCGGTTATGGGCAGCGGTAACGAAGACGCCAAACTGCGCAGCGCTACCCTCGCCTCTCTGCGCCTGGCGGAGGAATATAAACTGAGCAGCATCGCCTTTCCGGCCATCAGTACCGGCATATTCGGCTACCCGGTGGAACGCTGCGCGCAGGTCATGCTCGGCGCGGTGACGGAATACCTGTCCGGCCCAACCGGCATACGGCAGGTGATCTTTTGCCTGTACGATCAACTTACTTTTAATATTTTCACAACTACATATAATAATATAGGGAGCAAGTAAAGATGAAAAAACTCGCACTACTCGTCCTGTTAGCGGCGCTGCTGCTGTTCGGCGGCTGCGCGCCCAAAGCCACAGTCCCGAACAAAGTCGATTTCGTGCAGTCCGGCAGCACCCAGATCGACGTGATGATCGACGGCAAATGCGCCACCTCGTTCATGTATTCCGACACCCTCACCAAACCGATCCTGTTCCCGCTCACCTCGCCCAGCGGCATCGTGGTGACGCGCGGCTTTCCCCTGCTCAAGGTCGAGGGCGAAAGCATGGATCATCCGCACCATACCGGGCTGTTCTTCACCTACGATGAAGTGAACGGTAGCGGTTTCTGGAACAACACCACTTATCCCCCGCAGATCCGCCTCGAAAAGATCGTCAAGATGCAGGGCGGCGATACGGGGACGCTGAGTGTGATCCTGCGCTGGTACGATCACAACAACCAGCCGCTGCTGCAGGAAGACCGCACCATGCTCTTTAGCGCGCACAAAAACGCATATAACCTTGATTTTAGCGCCACCCTCACCGCGCTCGATACCACCGTGGTGTTTACCGATACCAAAGAGGGCATGTTCGCCATCCGCGTGGCCGAGTGGCTGAAAGAACAGGATACGGGCAGCAGGTACCGCAGCTCCACCGGCAAAGAAACGGAAAAGGATATTTGGGGAACCCGCGCCGAATGGGTGACCCTGCAAGGCAAAAAAGACAATCAAACCGTGGGCATTGCCATATTCAACCATCCGCAGAGCGTGAATTATCCCACCTGGTGGCACGCGCGGGCGTATGGCTTGTTCTCTGCCAACCCGCTAGGCCAGGCGGTATTCCAAAAAGGCCGCGGCGAGGAAGAACCCGCGCCCTATAACCTCACCCTGGAGCCGGGCAAAAGCGCGCTGTTCCGGTTCCTGGTGTACATATATGAAGGTCCGCGCAGCAACGAGGAATTACAGGAACAATTTAACGCTTTTGCGGGCAAGTAATAGTTTGGCGGGGCAAGCGCAAGTTTGTCCCGCATAATGCTCACCAAGTGTGCGCCAAACCCTGCATTCGATCATTCATACACATTTTATACAATTCTGTTACAAAGAAGTATCAATCAAACCAGCATTCAAGCCGAAAAGTATTCCCTGAAAAAATTTTCTGTTCAAGTAAATACCTAATTAAAAACACTTGACAATTAATATTTTTTTAGTTAAAATAAATTGTTAACGTTAACACTAACGTTAACAATAGTCATCTAACCTCAATATAAATCATTAATTAAAGGCTCGAAGCGAAAATAACTGACTCACGGATACAAGAGACGGTAGTGCTCTTTGAAATATGAAAAATTTTTGTTAAAATAACTTGACTATTTGAAAAATATTAGCTAATATCCATTGTTACCGGTAACAATTTATATCGCAGGTAATTACGAAACGACACATACCTGAATGCTTTGTAGCGTAAAGTTGACACCCCTTTTATCATAAAATCAAAACATGCACTTGCCAGATTTTAATATACTTGTTACTTAAAAAGATTTAAAGTACTTTATATACACAGGTTTTCAATAATTATTGCAAATAAATAAACGCCATCAAAAATGGTTAAAGGAGATCAAGGGTAATTATGAAGAGTTCACAGCAAAAACCGATCGCTCTCCTCACATTCGTACTTTTACTGTTTTGTGCAAGTACTTTACTCAATGCACAAACGACCGGGAAAATTTCCGGTAAAGTATTGGATGCGGAAACAGGA